>CAJUBZ010000006.1 GCA_910584795.1 uncultured Eubacterium sp.
TACAGAATGATAATCTAAATGTCTTATGCTGACAGCAGTAACCTTAGTTCAGTTTTGGAACAGTATACTTATGGTTATAATTATGATGCAAACGGAAACCAGGTATTGGAACAGACCATGGTATCACCGAGACAATACAGAAAGAATATGATGTGAATAACCAGCTGACGAAAATGACATGCAAGAATGGAAATGCCGGTGTAAGGATAAGATACACGCAGGTGAATTCATATAATTATGACGGCCAGAGAATCTCTCAGATTAATAACCGGGCAACAACATATTACTATTATCAGGGAGGAGTGCTGTTATATACTTACAGGGGTGAACAAGCTGGTATAGCACACATGAAAGAAAGAACAAAGGAAGCAAAAAATGTTTAAGAAAATACAAATAAGTAATATTTATAACTTAAAAACTAATTTGGGAAAGGAGCAAAAATGAGGCATAGAAAAATTATCATGAAGGGGAAACTTTTGGTTATTTTATTTTTGGTGTTAAGTACAGTGGGGTGTCGCAATAATAAAGAAACTGCTTTGTATAAAGAAATAATTTCTTCTAGTACAGTTACTTTAATTAATACAGAAATATGTAACATAAAAAATAAACATATAGCGAAAGTAATTGAGAATAAAAGTACATATTACAATACAGAATTAAGGAAAAATCTGTTTTTAAAAGATTATTCTTCTACTAATTATATGGTACAAAATGGTGATAGGAAATATAAATATGTATATGATAAAAGTGATTGTGATAAGACGTTGGAAATAAAACGTTGGAGCGAAAGTGATATTGACATGGATGATGAGAGTGAGGTACTTATAGAGTTTAATAATAGTAATATTTTAGTTTTAGATAACATGGGTAATACTGTGTATAGTTATGTTTTTCCATATCGAGGAATGAATTCTATAAAAAAGGATGGAAGCTTTCAGCAATCAGATAGTGCTTCAAGTGTTAAAATTGGTAAAGTAAATTTTGTTAAGGGAGAATGCTTTTATAATGAAATGTCTGTATCTGATGAGCTTGATGAGGAAAAACCAATATATCGTTTAAATAAAAAAGATTGTGATAAAGAATCGGTTAAGTCTTTCTTAAAAAAACAGGAAAAAAAGGAGAATATTTTATGGTTTAATGGTAACCCATAAGTAAATAATTGTTTTACATTGTCTTTTTAGAAAACCTATGGTACGATAAATTACGAAACGAGGTGAGAGTGAATGGATTATCAGAGACTCTGTGAGAAAAAGGAACAACTGAAAAAAATCAGAAAAGAAATTTCAAAAGAGGCATTGCAAAGTTTTGATAAAAGTTTTGAAATTGAATATACCCATAACTCTACAGCCATTGAAGGCAATACGTTAAGTTTAGTACAGACGAAAGCTGTGTTAGAAGATGGAATTTCTGTTGGAGGAAAGACACTTCGTGAAATTTATGAAGTAGTAAATCATGATAAAGCGTTTGGATATATAAAAAAATGTATTAGTGAAGGGAAAGTTCTTGATGAAAATATTGTAAAGGATATTCATTCATTGCTGATGGAAAACATTCTGACGGGTGGGATTTATCGTAACGTAGATGTACGAATAACCGGAGCAAATCATAAGCCACCGACACCAAATGAAATGTTTGAACAGATAAAAAACTTTTATACTGATATAGAATATAGAGATAAAAGAAATGCTATTGAGTTTGCAGCTTGGACACATGCAGAGTTTGTCAGAATACATCCTTTTGTGGATGGTAATGGTCGTACTTCACGGATGATTATGAATTATCAGTTGATGAATGCAGGGTTTCTGCCAGTTTCCATTGCTAAAGAAAATAGGCTGGAATATTTTGAAGCATTAGAAGTCTATGCTGTGGAGGGAGATTTGAAACCTTTTGCTGAGATGATTGCTTCAATGGAGGAACAAAGATTGGATGAGTATCTTAGTATTGTATGAGAAGAGATACCTGAGGAACATGGACAGACTATGATAATTTAATATAAGAATGAGTGATTAGACTGTGGGAAAAATCCTGCAGTCTTTTTGATGCCAGCGATAAGGAAAATGGATACTATGCTTGCATAGAATTCAAATCCCGTTTGGTTTTAAAGATCAGAGATATGTGTTGTGAGTATGGGAACATTATTTCATGATGATACATAATTTAAAGAAAAAAGGTATTATTATGAATTATACAAATCTAGTACCGGTAATTGGTACAGTTTTAAGAATTATCAGTGAAAGAGACTGTTGCAGTCATATGATGTCTTTACAAACAGCAAATGGAATTGTAAATTTCAGAATTCATTCAGAGACTGTAGTAATAGACAGCAGACAGCTCCGTGTAGGTATGCAGATTGCGGCATTTTATGATAGCACGCTTCCGGTACCACTGATTTTCCCGCCACAGTATACAGCACAGCTCGTGACAGTGATTGGAAGAAATGAGCAGGTTATGATTAATCATTTTGACAATAACCTTGTTTCCACTGATGGGGCATTACAGTTAAATGTTGCAAGAAATACTGTAATCACAACATTGAATGGTCAGAATTTTAATTGTAATTTGGGAAACCGTAATTTATTAGTTTATTATACGGTTACGACAAGAAGTATTCCACCACAGACCACTCCAAGAAAAATAGTGGTGTTATGTTAAAAAAATAGAAACATGCTCCAGTTTTCAATTAAGGAAACTGGAGTTTTTTATATAATTAAATAACTTTTTATGTTATAATTGGAAAATAATGGGAGCTATAGTATAAAATACAGTGAACAGTCGTGGGTTTATCCTAAAGGTATATTACCTTATAGTATTTGTAAAAATCATAAGGAAAAATGTAGAAATTTGTAAAAGTGTTAAAAATAGTGTTGTAAAACAGGTTTTTGAGTAGGTTTATTTTATAGAAATAAAATCAAAAAATCTTAATTTTTATACACTTGTTAAGGAAAATGCTATACATTTTACAGTTTTTTTTAGATTATGTGGTTTTTATCATATAATAGCTATTAGGGGGTAAATTTATGAACATTAACAATATGATAAAGAGCGTAAGATGCGCAAGGCGGCTTTCTGTAAAAGAACTGTCGCAAAAAGCAGATATATCAACAAAGTTTTTGTATGACATTGAATCTGGAAAAAGAGGAGTATCTTATATTACACTATATAAGATTGCTAAAGCCCTGAATGTAACTTGTGATTACTTAATTTTAGGAGAGGAGAGAAATCTAAGTAATGAATTAGTAAGTGTTTTAGAACAATTGGATAAAAAAGAACAGAAGTTACTATATACTATGGCATTAGAGATTATTGAATTGAGAGAAAGTGAAACTAAATAACATATTTATATATTAAGTTTGAAGGTTCATTTGTGAAAGTGGTGATAAATATGTAAGAGGAAAGAGACAAAAGAAAAATTAACTACTAATACTATATATAGTATTGAAAATACGTAGCTGGTGCATAATAAGACTTATATAATTAAAAGAATAATTTATATTGGAGAAAAATTATGCAGAAAAAAGATTACGTATATAGTAAATCAATAGGAAAAAGAATTCGTTCCATTCGAATGATGAACAATCTCACACAAGATAATTTAGGAGACGTCCTAGGAATTTCGGCTCAGGCAGTTTATAAAATAGAATCTGGTGAGAATATGATTACAGTAACATCGTTAATTATTTTATGTGAGGAACTAAATGTAACTCCGGATTATATTTTATTTGGGAAAAAGACATCAGAGCGAGATTTGGAATTATCTTTTGAAACAATGGAAGGGGATGAAAAGTTACATTTATTGTTTCGTCTACTTTTGTATATGAGCAAAGTAGAGAATGAGAAGTACAGAAAACCAATAGAGAGTATTATTGATTTACTTGATAAAAAAATATAAAGGATAAAAGATATGAAAGGGATAAAAAAGAATATACTGGTTGTAGAAGACAGCGAGTATTATATGGATTTAATTTGCAATACTTTAAGTAGAATTCCAGATATTAATGTATATAAAGCTACTTGTACTGCGGAAGCTTACAAATATGCAATGGAAAATTCTATATCTGTTTTTATTGTGGATATTATTTTAAACACAGATGTGTTAGGAGATGTCTCTGGTATTAAATTTATTGAAAGAATTAGGACTATAGAGAAATACAAATTTGTTCCAGTGATTATTACCACTTCTTTAGAAGATCCAAAGCTCCATTCTTATAGCTACCTTCATTGTTATCGGTATTTTGAGAAGATATATGATATAAATGAATTATTAAAAATTGTTCTCGAAGTATTAAAGTTTGAATTCCCAAAGGAAAAGACGAAAATAATATATTACAAAAGAGAAGGTTTATTGTTTTCTATTAACACAAATGACATTATTTTTGTAGAAAACTGCAATAGGTTTATAAAGTATCATTGTATAGATGGTGTTCACAAAGCTCCATATCAGCCGTGCAAAAAGATTATTGAGGAAATGGA
Organism: uncultured Eubacterium sp.; assembly: GCA_910584795.1. Lineage (GTDB taxonomy): Bacteria > Bacillota > Clostridia > Lachnospirales > Lachnospiraceae > Eubacterium_G. The sequence goes on from CAJUBZ010000006.1 coordinate 4,471, forward strand.
GTCGACAGATTTTATACAGTGTAGTAAAAATACTGTTGTTAATAGAAACTATGTGCTATGTGTTGATTCCATTAATAGATATATTACTTTGGTAGATAATTATGGTACATTAGAGATTGGTCCACGAATGAAAAAAGAGTTTATGAATAGGTTGAAAAATGATTGAATTAATATACTTGTTGGCAGAAATATTGTCCGTTGTAATATGTATTTTAAATATATGTGATAGAAAAATTAAAATAAACGTAAATTTACTTATTTTGTTGATTACAGATGTTGTTTATATTATGTCTATTAATAGAGGGGTTATTAAAAAGGGGTTGGTTCCATGTATTTGTTGCTTTATAGTTTTATACGCATTATTGGAACTAAGATATAAACTAATTGACACTATTTGTATTTGCATAACATCTTTTATTATTATAGCAGCGTTACAAATGATAATATTTTTTCCAGCAAGTCCATTATATTATTTTTTTAATGAGGATATTTTTGTACTGTTTATAAATGGTGTGATTTGTGTTTTGATGATAACAACTAAAAGGTTAAGTATTTATAAAAAGTTAAACTATTTATGTAAGGTAAAAGAATTAAAAGTATCTTTATGTGTAGGGGCGGTTGTAATTTTAACAGGCTATCATTTGTATTTAATTAAAGCAGAGAATACTGTACGTGTTGATTCATATATTACATGTTTAGTCTTAATAGTTATTACAATGTATTTGATTCTTAGGTGGCAAAAAACGAATAATGAAGTTTTGCTGAAAGAAAGGCAGATTGAAGTAATAAGGAAATGCAAAAGTTCTTTTGAAAAATTAATTGATATTGCAAGAAAAAACCAACATGATTTAAACAATCATATTATTGCAATTACAGGTATGCATAATTCGATTGATACGTATGAGGAATTAGTAAATGAGCAAAAAAAGTATATTGGTGAAATTAATAGCAGAAGTAAAATTAACAAAGTATTACTAGGAATTAATGAACCAATTTTAGCAGGATATTTATTTAGTAAATTATCACATATAAAGAAGTTTGGAATTGAGATAGATCATAGATTATGTGTTTCTTCAAGCAAGATTGACTATATTTCAATATTCGATTTAAATGAAATTGTTGGAATTTTATTAGACAATGCAGTAGATGCAGTTAAATTTGATTTCGAAATAAACAAAAAGGTTTATTTGGATATAGAAGAGACAGCAAGCAGACTAAAAGTATGTGTAGCAAATCCTAGTAAATATTTAAAGGAAGAAAGAATATTAGAATTATTTAAATCTGGTAAGTCTACGAAAGGTGAAAACAGAGGGTTAGGATTATCAAAAATAAAAGATTATCAAGAACATTATGGATTTGATATTTTTGTAGAAAATAAACAGGTAGAGAGTAAGAATTGGATATATTTTACCATTATAGTATTTAAACATTAATATACATTATTAATAATGTCATAAATATATATTCATAACTATGAAAAAAGAGGTTATTTTTATAATAAACGTAATATTACATAATTCACTGTTTAAATATATTATGATTATTTTAATACTTAGTAAAAAATAGCCACTATATATAAATTTGACACCTTTTTATAAAAAAATAAAAGTGATAGAATATATTGGAAATGCAAAAGAAAGAAGGAGGACTATTCTAATGAAATTAAAAAAAGTGTTGGCAATTGTATTAAGTGCGAGTTTAATATTTGCAGGAACTGCAAATATAGCTTTTGCCGATGAGGGACAGGAAAATGAAGGTGGAGATACTGCAGTTACTTATGAATTAAAGGTAAATGGGGAACAGTTCTCAGAAGAAAAAACTACTATTCAATGCGGTGAAGGTACTGCAGAATATAATAATGAAACTGCAACGTTAACATTGAGCAATGCCCAGGTTACAGAGATTATGGGATACTCAGGTGGATGTATATCTTCACAGATTGAAGGGTTGAAGATTGTTCTTGTAGGTGACAATACAATTAGCAATAATTATAATACTGGAATCACTTCAACAAACGATGTAACAATTACAGGTGAAGGCACATTAACTATATCTGGTTATACAGGAATTGAGTCTGGTTCCTATGGAAGTCAGAAAGGTGTGTTGACAATAAAAGATACAAAGGTGATTTTAAATACTGATGATAAATGTATAAGTGCAAATTCAGATATTGTTATTGAGAATAGCGTATTTGAAGCTAAAGTTAATACTGGTACATATTCTTATGCAACAGCTATTTCCATGGGCAGTATAGGTAAGTTTGTTGTAACAAATAGTGATGTGGTTGTTGAATCACCGGATAACTCAGCAATTTATATGGGAGATGTATTCTCTGAAACAGAAAGAAAGTTTATCGTTAATTCAGGTAATGTGAATGTTAAAAGCTATGGTGTAAGTTCTTCAGCTATTCACTTTGGGCCGGTAGAGAATGCTGCTATTGAAATAAATGGTGGATTGTTAAATGTGGAAAGTGCGACAACAGTTACAAATCTTGAAGAATCAGCAATTACAATAAAAAACACAAGTATTGCATCAGGTTCTTGGGATGGAAAAAATATAAAAATTACCCATCCGGAACATCATTTCGGAATAGAATGGGTATATGATAAGGACAGCCATTGGCATGAATGTGAATGTGGACAGAAGCAGGATGTGGCTGCACATTCAGGAGGGACAGCAACAGAAGAAGAGCAGGCTGTATGTGAAGTATGTAATGCACCATATGGCGAAAAAGTTACAAAACCAGTAGAGACAACAGAAGCAACTACAACAAGCTCATTATCTCAGGATGAAACTACAACAAACGGATCATCTCAGGATGAAACTACAACAGTAAAACCTGTAGAAACAACAGTTGTAAATGTAACAGCGAAACCGATTAAAGTGGGCAAAGCAAAGTGTACATCTGCAACAAAAAAATCTAAGGCAGCAAAAATAAAAGTTTCTTTGAAGAAGGTAAAGAAGGCAAATAAATATCAGGTGCAGATTTCTACAACAAAGAAATTTAAGAAAGTGTTGGTTAAGAAAACTGTTAAGAAAGTTAAATTTGTTATTAATAGTAAGAAATTGAGAAATAAGAAAAAATTATTTGTCAGAGTTAGAGCAATTCAAATTGTAAAAAATAAAGCTTATAGAGGAAAATGGTCAAAGACCAAAAAAGTGAAAATTAAATAAAATCATATTTATTTTTGAATATTAGAAAATCGTATTGAATTGAAAGTTTATTTAAAAGTATAATAAGTCTGGGAATACGTATGTAGTGTATGTATTCTCAGATTTTTTTGGTTTAGTATAATTATAATGTTAATAATGTTATATCAAAAGAAAATCATAAAATACAAATTTATTACACTATTTAATACAAAAAACGCATTATTTCAAATTTGCAATAATTCCTTACGCACGTATGTTAAAATAAATTAAGTTGTTGTGAAGATATAATCATTTGCAGTTGCTTAGAGATAAGATTTGAACAAGTAACCTAAGGATAAAATTCGAGAGGAGAGAAAGACAATGAAATTAGAATCTATAGGAGTAAGAATTAGGGAAAAACGAGAGCAGAAGTCATGGAGTCAGGAGGCATTAGCTTGTGAGGCTGATTTATCTACTGTGTATATTGGGATGATTGAAAGGGGAGAAAAGGTTCCTAGATTACAGACATTTTTAAGAATTGTTGATTGTTTGGAAACAACTCCTAATGATTTATTAGTAGGACTATTTTCTGAGAACCAAAGTGAAGAAGTAGAAACATTCAAATTCAGGTATGAACTTGCAAAATTAAGTGTAAAAGACAAGAAAAAAATATATAAAATACTAGAGGCTTTTTTTGAGGAAGATTAAGCAATGATGCAAATCTGCATTATTGCTAGATTTGTAGGAATATGTTAAAATAAAATTGCTTTAGATTTGATACTTAAATAAAAATAAAAATAGTTATATATGAGTCACTCAAATATGTAAAACAGAGTATCATATATAATTTTTTTATATTCTGAGCCAATTACAAATACGTGATATAGTATTTTAAATACGTGGATAGTGGGTAATAAGATTTATATAATTATAAGAATAATCTATGTATGGAGAGATATTATGCAAAATAAAGACAACGGAAATAATAAGGAAATTGGCAAAAGAGTTCGTTCTGTAAGAATGATGAATAATCTTACACAAGATAATTTAGGTGATATGTTAGGAATTACTGGACAGGCTATACAAAAAATAGAGGCTGGTGAAAATATGATAACAGTTAATTCATTAATGATTCTATGTGAAAAATTAAATGTTACACCTGATTATATTTTATTTAACAAACCTAATACAGAGCGTGATGTAGAGTTATCGTTTGAAACCTTGGAAGGTAATCAAAAATTACAATTACTGTTTCGTTTGTTACTATATGTTAGTAAGGTAGAAAACGAAAAGTACAAAAAGTTATTAGAATCATTAATTAGTACACTAGATTAAAGGATAAAGGGACATTAAAGATGAAAGGGATAAATAAAAATATACTTGTTATAGAGGATAATGAGTATTACATGAATTTAATATGTACAGAACTGGAACAATTAACAGACGTTAATATTTATAGAGCAATAAATAGTGCAGAAGCATATAGATATGCAATGGAGATATCTATTGATGTGTTCATTGTAGATATTATTTTAAATACGAATGCATTGGGAGATGTGTCTGGAATTAAGTTTATTGAAAGAATTAGAACTATAAATAAATACAAATTTGCACCAATAATTATAACTACTTCTCTAGAAGATCCAAAACTTCATTCATATAGCTACTTACATTGTTATCGTTATTTTGAAAAGAAATATGATCCGAAAGAATTATTTGAGACTGTTCGTGAAGTATTACAGTATGAAACACCAAATGAAAGTACAAAGATGATTTATTATAAGCGGGAAGGGTTGTTATTTTCGATAAATACAGAGGATATAATTTTCATTGTTAATTGCAACAGATATATAGAATATCATTGCATAGATGGAGTACATAAGGCACCATATAAGTCTTGTAAAAAAATAATAGAAGATATACATTCAGAAGATTTTTTACAATGTAATAGACATACAGTTGTAAATAGAAAATATATTTTATATTTAGATACTGTTAATAGATATATTCAATTGCTGAATGATTATGGTAGTTTAGAAATAGGACCACGAATGAAGAAAGATTTAATGAGCAGGTTAAAATATGATTGAAGGATTGTTTTTATTCTTTGAAATTTTAGGAGTTATAATAGGAATACATACTTTATATGGTAAGAAAAAATGTACGTTGTTTTTTTCGTTAGTGTTCATATGTTTAGAAGTTGCATATATAGGCTTGGCAAATAGAAATATTGTATCAAAGGAGACAATGCCAATTGTTTACATGTTATTTGTATTATATGCGTTTTTAGAATTTAAAGATAAATTAATAAATATTATATACAATTGCATTTTGTCAATTTTGATAGTAAGTGTTTGTCAAATGGTTTTGTATATTCCAGGAATAGCGATATATTATTTGTTTAAAAATGAGGATATAATGGCGCTGTTTATTAATGTTTTTGTTTCAATTATTGTAGTTGCAACAAGAAAAATGAAAATATATTCTATTTTGCATAATATTTGTGGAAGTAAGGAAATTAGAGCAGCAATAAGTATAATGCTAAGTGGCGGAATATTAATATATTATTTTTATAGAATAAAAGTATATAATTACTTACCAATAGATGTATACTTAACATTTTTGTTATTATTAATAATTGTAATATTTGCAATTTTAAGATGGCAAAAGTCTAATAATGAAATATTACAAAAGGAGAAAGAAATTGAAATTACACGTACATATAATGAATCTTATAAAGGGTTAGTCGACAGCGCAAGAAAGAATCAACATGATTTTAAAAATCATATAATAGCATTATCTGGTTTATACTTAAATGTAAAGTCTAATGAAGAATTAATAGAAAAGCAAAAGGAATATAGGGAGGCATTAGAAAAGGAAAATAAATTTAATAAAATATTGTTTAAAATTAATGAGCCAATTTTAGCAGGATTTATGTTTTATAAGTTAATAGAATTAGAAGAGCAAGGGATAAATGTTAATTTTGATGTTAATATTTATTCAAATAAAATTAACAATATTTTGATAAATGATTTGATTGAAATTATTGGGATATTGATTGATAATGCAAGAGAGGCAGTAGTTCAAAAAGATATAGAAAAAAGCATTAAAATATTGTTAAAGGAAGATGATAAAAAATTAATAATTGAAGTATCTAATGTAAGCAAATATTATTCAGATGAGGAAATAATAAGTTTCTTTAGAAAAGATTATTCTACAAAAGGAAGAGAAAGAGGAATTGGATTAAGCAAAATAAAGGAATTCCAACAGCATTATAAGTTTGATATTTTAACATGTAATTATAGTGATAATAAAACTAATTGGATTAAATTTTGTATTACAATAAAAAAGACTTCGGTTGTTTAGAACCGAAGTCTTTTGACTATTCATAGTCTTTAGCAACAGGATATTTAGGTTCACCAAAAAATAAGAAACTCATTTTTGAAAAGCGAACCATAAACATCATTGCCAAGCACAAATTACAAATAGTGTTCATACTTGTGAGCTTAAATCTTCTCATTAATATATTCCTCCTTTTCGTAAAATTTTAGCAATTACTAATTGTATTGTGTGTAATACAATCGTCCAAAACCCAACTTGTATATAAGGATTCAGAACTGTAATATTCTGAAAAATGCTAACAAAAAATATAAAAGTAAAAATTATTACAAATCCAATATTACGACAACTTTTTATAAGAACACTGTCAGGAGTAGGTCGAAATGGTGATGCAACAGGTCCAATGTAGAAATTTATAACCATACAGATAATACTAAAGAACATAATAGAAGTTGTTGATAATGTTATTAAATTGGGTAAGAACATAATTGATGTATATAAAATTAAAAATGTAAGAATAAGACAACTCATATAATGTTTACAATGTAACCCGCCAATATTGATTCGCAAAAATAAAAGTAAAATAATAGAGAATAAGAAAGGATAGAAATATCCTAGAACTCCAAATAAAGCTCCAAAAAGAATTAATTTAGAAAATTCAGAAAATAAGGATGCTAAAACATATTTTACTTTGGCAATATCGTAATCTGAATAGCCATATTCTCTTTGCAATTCTTGAATCAGTTCACTCATAATAACCTCCATTCTATTTTTCTTAATGATATAAAAGTAATAAAAAATATTACTTAAAAACTTTAATTGACAGAGAGAAGTATAAAAGAATAATGTTGAAAAACATCAACACTTTGAAATGCATTGCAAAAATAATTACAAACGCAAAAAAAAATAGAAAAAGTTTTAATTTTTTGTTAAATGTTAAGAATAAAAAATAATAGTATTGAGTAAGAAGAACATTTTAAGTTGATTGAGTAGCTGTAAAATGTATGAAAAGTATTATTTAGGAAAGTATAAAGAGAAAAGCAATAAGGGGAATTGAAATATGTCAAAATCAGTATGGATGAACAGTATAGAACTTCCTAGGTTTCAGAAATTACAGGGAAGCGTCAAAACAGATGTGTTAATAATCGGTGGCGGGATAAGTGGAATTTTGTGTTCTTACTTTTTAAAGCAGTCAGGAGTTGATACAATCCTGGTCGAAGCTGACAGAGTATGCTGTGGCGTGACAGGTAATACTACAGCAAAGATAACATCCCAACATGGTTTGATATATGACAACATAATTAAATCTGCTGGAAAGGAAGTGGCCGGAAGGTATTTACAGGCAAACGAACAGGCAATAAATAAATACAGAGAGTTGGCGACGAACATTCGTTGTGATTTTGAGAAAAAAGATTCTTTTATTTATTCACTTTCGGATCGAAAGAAGATTGAAAGGGAAGTAGAAGCTGTAAAACAGTTAGGGGTTAATGCAGAATTTTGTGAAGATATTTCAATTCCATTACGTATTAGTGGAGCAGTTAAGTTTCCAAATCAGGCACAATTTAATCCTATTATGTTTTTATCAGAAATTATCAAAGAATTAAAAATATTTGAACATACTTTTATAAAAGATATTGCACCACACAAAGCGTGGAGTGCAGAGGGAGAAATTACAGCAAATAAAATTATTGTTACAACACATTTTCCTTTTTTAAACAAACATGGGAGTTACTTTTTAAAATTATATCAGGACCGTTCATATGTAATTGGTTTGAAAAATGCAAAAGATGTACATGGAATGTATATGGACGAGGAGAAAACAGGGATTTCTTTTCGCAATTATAAAGATTTATTATTAATTGGAGGAGGAAGTCATCGGACAGGGAAAGCAGGTGGTAATTGGGAAGAGTTAAGAAGATTTGCTAAAAAATATTTTCCAGAGTCGAAAGAAATGTATTCTTGGGCAACACAGGATTGTATGAGTCTGGATCAAATTCCGTATATCGGAAGATATTCAAAACATACACCGGATTTGTATGTTGCATCTGGTTATAATAAATGGGGAATGACGACATCAATGGTTGCAGCTATGTTGCTAAGTGATTTGATATTGGGAAAAGAAAATGAATGGGAAGAAGTATTTTCCCCAAGCCGTAGTATATTAAAACCCCAACTTTTTTTGAATGGAATGGAGGCTGTAAAGAATTTGATGACACCAACAACGAAACGGTGTCCGCATTTAGGATGCGCGTTGAAGTGGAATCCTACAGAACATACATGGGATTGTCCTTGTCATGGCTCGCGGTTTGAGTCTGATGGAAAGATTATTAATAATCCGGCTGTCGGAGATGCTAAAATTAAATAAAGCAGATTGAATGTAATTTCTAATTACCGTATAGATGAAAAAAGATGAGTATACTGAAAAAGAGCGTCAGATAATTAGTAATACTGCAAAGGAACTTAGGAAAATGAATACGTTATTTTATACAGGTCATTGTATAGGAGATAAAGCAATAAGTATTATGAAACCGATAATGAATGAGCAATTAGTAATAATACATAGTGGCGAAGAAATAGAAAAAACCAGTAATTCAAATTGAATTGCTGGTTTTTAATAAAATAATTAATGTAGCTTGTTCAGAATTTCAGTTTCATTGTATTGAGGGGTTGTATTCAAACCCAATTGATATATTTTGTTTATGATATCAATATTTTCTTCTAATTGTTCAGCAATCTGTTCAGGTGTACATGATTTTTTTGCTTTTATGCATATTTGGTTAATAAGTTTAAACAGTTCACCTTTTTCTATACCTTTTTCTATACCTTTCTCATATCCTTTTGATATTCCATCTTTATATCCGTTCTCGAAACCATCTTCATATGCTTCTTCTTCATGTACTTGAATATCCATTTCATAATCATACTCTGCACATAAAAAGTTCATAACTTCACTTCCTTTCCTTGACAGGTATTCCGCCAAAATGTCATTTTTAATACAATATTCAATTGCTTGCTGCATGTAATTTGTATTGTTTTCTTCTTTAAATTTTCTGGCTGTTTCAACAAACAGTGAATATTCTTTTAACACATGACATTTCTGTAGAATTTCATTACCTGAATCTGTATTAATATTAATCACGTTTACTATTAATTCTAATGATACGTTATTTTTATCATTTGTGTCAAGATGGAAATCTTTATAATATGCGTCTGAAATTTTTTGAGTATATCCTTCTCCAATATCCTGTGTTCCATTATAAAAAACAAAAAATTCTGGTCTAGGCAGAGGAATCGTTTTTGCACGGTATCTATCTTTAACTGGAACTAATGTTTCGTAAACCCTTGCTACATATAATAAGTCTCTTAGGGGCATGTTTCCATTAAGTGTACTCTGATGTTCACTAAACACTAGTATTCGATTTTCAATATTAAAAGATACATCATTTTTTAACCTCATATAAATTACATTTTCTACTCGTACTTTTTCTATAGTGATATTATCTAATGTGTAGTTTGTATTGAACAGCGCATTAAATAATGCCAGCTCATTTTCTTTTGCTTTTTCATCCTCATAGAATAAATCTGTAAATACACTGTCTTTGTATTCTCTGTTGACGTTTTTCTCGGGTTCTTTTGCTAATATTTCTTTCATCTTTTATATCCTTTCTCTTTATATATGAATGTATCATAATGTATATACACGAGAAAGTCAACATAGTGTATATGTAAAAATGGAATTGAGATTAGAGAATGAATATGGTAAAATATGATATAAGAAATAAAAAAAGATAAGGGAATAAATATGGAGCATTGGGATTTATATACGAAGGATAGAATTAGAACAGGAAAAATGATTACGAGGGGAGAGCATGTACCGGATGGTTTTTTTAGAACAGTAGTACATGTAGCTATATTTAATACGAAAGGACAAATGTTAATTCAACAGAGACAGAAAGATAAAAAATTATGGTCTAATCTTTGGGATGTAACTGTAGCAGGCAGTGTAATTGCAGGCGAGAGCAGTGTAGAGGCAGCAGAGCGTGAAGTGTTTGAGGAGATAGGATACCGGTTAGATTTGAACAATGAAAGACCTGCCTTTACAATCGATTTTGATGAAGGATTTGACGACTGTTATTTGGTTATCAGAGATTTGGAGGTAGATAAATTAGTATTACAGACAGCAGAAGTACAGGCTGTTAAATGGGCAACAGAAGAAGAAATATTACAGATGATAGAGGATGAAACATTTATCTCTTATCATAAATCAAAAATAGAATTGATGTTTTTCCTTAGAAAACAACGGGGGACTCATACAAGAAATGATAAGTATAAGTAAGAAATGATGAACTGTGAAAATAATACATTTGATAAAACCGGTTTGTAATAAGGACTTCAGAGTATTAATTTGAGAAGGCTTTTTATTATTAAAGTTAAGACAGTATGGATTTTTTTTAACATAAAATATAATTATATATAATACCAAACACCCTCGGTATGGGTATATACTCCATAGGTACGTAGATAATCGGCCATAAACAATATAGAATTTAGATATAAATATATGGAGAGCGTACTTTATGGAGAAAAAGAAGATTACGACACTAGATAGACAAATTGGTTCAAGAATTAAATCTATTAGAACGAAGAATAAGTTGTCTCAAGAAAAGATGGCAGCGAAAATAGGATTGGAATCTCTTACTTTTTACCAAAATGTTGAAAAGGGGAAAAACAGATTATCAATAGAGAAATACATTAATATATGTGATGAGTTTAATGTTACAATGGATTTTGTGCTAAGAGGAAAGGTTAGTGATAACAAAGAATTTGAAGTGTTTTTTGATAGTCTGGCTCCGAATAATAAAGTTCAGGAATTTATGAACATAATGTTGAAATTATGTGGAAATGAAGATGATGATTACATAAATTCATTATTTGAAGTATATAAAAAGATGAGCTAAAAGAGTGAAATGATTTTTCACTCTTTTGTGTATGGTTTCTGAATAAAAACATAATGATGGTACCTTTAAAGAAAGGTAGTTTACAAAAGATAGAATGGGGAAATAAAATGCAGTTAATACACAAACAGATATTAGTAGTAGAAGATAACAAATACAGTATGAATCGAATTTGTTCTATTTTGAAAGATATTGAAGGAATTACAATTATAAAAGCAGACAATAGTGGAGAAGCATATCAATATGCAACAGAGTATTCTATTGATTTGTTTATTATTGATATTATTTTAGACTCAACGAAAGAGGCAGATGTTTCAGGTATGACTTTTGCAGAAGCAGTCAGAAAAATGGATAAATACAAAATGACACCGATTATTTTTACAACATGCTTAGAAGATCCGGAGTTGCATGCATATGCACATTTACACTGTTATGAGTATTTTAGAAAACCATATGATTTAGAGAAATTAAAAGAAGCAATTGTTACAACCCTGCAAATGAAGACTACAAAATACGAAAAAGAATATGTTTGTTTCAAGGTTAATGGAATTGTATTTCCAGTAAAAATTAAAGATATCGTATGTATTGATAATAGAACAACATCAATACATATACAGTGTGCTAATGGGGAAAGCATTGATGCACCATATAAATCCAGCAGACAGATGTTGCTAGAGCTTAATTCAAATAAGTTTCTAAAGTGCAATAAGAGTATAATTATAAATACTGATTTTATAGAGTCTATTAATTATCAAATATATGAAGTAAAGTTAAAAAACAATTTTGGAAAAGTAAAAATTGGAAGAAGAATACTAAAAAGTTTTAAAGAAGGATTAGCGAATTGCTAAAGGTACATAGACTGTAAATAACTTACAAAAATAAAATATTGTAATCAATAGGTCTTTGGTGTTAGAATACATAACATTAAGGACTTATTTTTTATAAAAATGTTTGGAGGATATATGATTCAGGCAGTGATATTTGATATGGATGGTTTAATGATTGACAGTGAGAGGATTACCTATGAATGTTTTAGAAGATATCTAAAAAATATTAATCTTGATATGACAGAGGCATTTTATAAAACGTTGTTGGGACAGACCATACAAGTATGCAAAAAGAAAGTGTTAGACCAATATGGAAAAGAATTTCCATATGATGACTGTGTGAGGCAAGTTCATAAAATGCTGGATGAGCAGATACTATCAAAGAGGATTCCTATAAAGAAGGGGTTAATTGATTTGTTGAAATATTTAAGGGAGAATCATTATAAAATAATGGTTGCAACGTCTAGTGAAAGATATCGTGTAGAGAAGATTTTAAAAGCAGCAGGAATTTTAGAATATTTCGATGATTCTATTTGCGGTGATGAAGTTGAAAACGGAAAGCCTGATCCGGAGGTTTTTTTGAAGGCTTGTGAGAAACTGGGAGTAAGTGTGAATGAAGCATTGGTATTAGAAGATTCAGAGGCTGGCATACAGGCAGCTTTTGCTGGAGGAATCAAAGTAATTTGTGTTCCGGATATGAAATACCCAGAAGAAAAATATATAAAAATGACTACATTTATATGTGGAGATTTATTGGAAGTAATGACTTATATAAAAGGATATTGTCAATGAAAATAATAGTGTTATAATGAAAAGGTCTTAATAGCATTATTTGGAGGTAAGTTATGAAGATTATAATTGCCGGAGACGGAAAGGTAGGAGGAACTCTTGCCAGAAAATTATCAGCAGAAGGATATGATATTACAGTAATAGATTCTAATGCCAGGGTTTTGGATGCCAGTCTGGAACGATACGATGTTATGGTCGTTCATGGGAATTGCACGTTAATGTCTGTTTTATCTGAAGCAGATGTGGAAAGAGCAGATTTGTTAATTGCAGCTACCAGTGCAGATGAAATAAATTTATTGTGTTGTATGACTGCACATAAAATGAATCCAGACTTACATACCATAGCAAGAATACGAAACCCAGAGTATAGTGAGCAGATATATAGAATGCGTGATGCATTTGGATTATCTTTGACAGTTAATCCAGAAAAGCAGACAGCAGTAGAAATTGAAAGATTATTAAAATATCCAGTTTTTTTACAAAGAGATACTTTTGCAAAAGGAAGAGTAGAACTGGTTGAATTAAGAGTTGACGAGGACAGTGTATTAAAAGATGTATCATTGAATGATTTATATAGTATTGTTAAATGTCAGGTTTTGGTTTGTGCAGTTAGAAGAAATGGACAGGTAGAAACACCAGATGGAAATTTTGTGTTAAAAGAAGGCGACAGAATCTATGTAACAGCACCATCGGATAATCTTACAATTATGTTAAAAAATATGGGATTGATTACTCATAAAGTAAAAAGAGTTATTCTTTGTGGTGGTGGAAAAGTAAGTTACTATCTTGCGAAGATTCTGAGAAAGTCCGGAGTTTCTGTGGAAATTATAGAAGAAAATGAAGCAAGAGCCAGACAATTAGCAGAACTATTGCCAAGTGTTGATATTATAAATGGTGATGCCAGTAGAAGAACCCTTTTAGAGAGTCAGGGAATCGAAGATTGTGATGCTTTGATTACTTTAACGGGTATGGACGAGTTAAATATTATTATTTCCATGTATGCAAAAACATGTGGTGTTCCACATGTAATTACAAAGGTAGGTCATACTGATCGAAGCAGCATACAGGATAGCCTGCATCTGGGCAGCATCGTTTGTCCGAAAGATTTATGCTGTGATACGATTGTGGGGTATGTCAGGGCATTAGAAGCACAGACAGGTGCAGCAATTTCCGTACATAATATTGCGGATGGACAGGTAGAAGCTGTAGAATTCCGTGTAGATGAAAAAACAAAATATTGTGGTAAACCACTGAAAGAGATATCAATCAAGAATAATATGTTGATTGCGTGTATTACTCATAAAGGAAAAACAGAGATTCCTAACGGTGACTCTTATTTTGAGGATGGAGATACAGTTATCGTTGTTTCAAAAGGAGATGTAGCTTTACATCAGCTAAATGATATATTTCAATAGTTGAAATTAATGAAAGAATAGTTAAGAGGCAAAAGGTTAAAGACAATGAATTACAAAGTAATTGGGAAATTTATTTCCCGGATTTTATTTATAGAAGCTATTTTTATGATACCAGCGTTAATAATAAGTATATACGATAATGAAATGCCGGCGGCTATAGGGTTTTTAGGGGCAATATTTCTTATAATGTTTTTGTCCTTTATCTTATATTTAATCTGCAAGAAGGCGAAGCAGCGTTTTTTTGCAAAAGAAGGTTTGGTATGCGTTGGTTTAAGTTGGATTGTTCTCAGTTTATTGGGGTGCCTTCCATTTTATATTTCTGGCGAGATACCAGCATTTATTGACGCACTGTTTGAAACAGTTTCCGGTTTTACTACAACAGGTGCCTCCATATTGACCGATGTTGAATCAATGTCCAGAGGGCTTTTATATTGGAGAAGCTTTAGTCACTGGCTGGGGGGAATGGGCGTTTTGGTATTTCTTTTGGCAATTGTACCGGCTGATGGCAGAAGCAACCGATTTACGATGCATTTGTTGAGAGCGGAAAGTCCGGGACCAAACGTAGGAAAACTTACACCGAGAATGCGTGATACAGCAAAAATATTATATATTCTTTATGTTGGACTTACTGTATTAAATATTATATTTTTATTGATAGGAAACATGCCGGTGTTTGAGGCATTTTGTACTGCTTTTGGTACAGCAGGAACCGGAGGCTTTGGCGTAAAAAATAATAGTATGGCCGGATATAGTCCGTATCTTCAGGGAGTGTGTACAGTGTTTATGCTGCTATTTGGTGTGAATTTCAGTTGCTATTATTTGTTGTTTTTAAAACGGTTTAAGGCTGTGTTCAAAGATGGAGAATTAAGAATATATTTAGGAATAGTATTTGCAAGCATTGCAATGATTACAGCGAATATATTCAGTCTTTTTGGAAATGTGAAAGAGGCATTTCATCATGCAGCTTTTACAGTGTCAAGCATTATAACAACTACAGGATTTGCCACAGAGGATTTTGATTTGTGGCCGGGTTTTTCAAAAGCAATCTTATTAATACTAATGATGATCGGTGCTTGTGCCGGCAGTACAGGCGGTGGTTTAAAATGTGGACGATTGCTTATATTAATACGTAGTGTAAGAAGAAATATCAGGCAGACCCTCAATCCTAGAAAAATCGAAGTAATTCGAACGAGTGGAAATGTTGTGAATGAGCGAATTGTTTCAGGAGTAAATGGTTATTTTGCTGCATATATTTTGATTGTGTTTGTTAGTTTTCTACTAGTTTCATTAGATGGGGAGAGTATTGTTACAAACTTTTCCGGAGTTGTAGCATGTTTTAATAATATTGGACCCGGTTTTGAACTCGTGGGACCAACATCCAGTTATGCATTGTTCGGCGCATTTTCAAAATTTATTTTGATAATCGATATGTTGGCCGGACGTTTGGAGATATTTCCAATTTTAATTCTTTTGTCTAGAAATACATGGACGAGTAAAAGATAGTTATAAAGAGGCAGAAATGAGAAATAAAAAACACAGACATATATCTACATCACAATTTATATTTTTAGGCTTCCTATTCACAATAATTTTGGGAGGCCTAATTTTAATGTTGCCTTTTGCAAGTTCTAAGGGAAATCACACATCGTTGATAGATGCTTTATTTACTGCAACATCAGCAACCTGCGTTACAGGTCTGGTGGTTCAGGATACAGCCACATACTGGTCCGGGTTTGGTCAGTCTGTAATTTTGTTTTTAATACAAATAGGTGGAATAGGTGTTATCACTATTGCGATTTTGTTAACGATGTTATCTGGAAGAAAGATTAGTTTAAGACAGAGAACATTGATGCAGGAGGCGATCTCTGCACCGAAAATGGGAGGGATTGTAAGGCTGACCGGCTTTATATTTAAAGGAATTATAATAATAGAATTGTTGGGAGCATTTTGTTTGTTTCCTGTTTTTTATAAAGAGTTTGGTTTTTTCAGAGGAATCTGGTATGCTTTTTTTCATTCGATATCAGCATTTTGTAATGCAGGATTTGACCTTATGGGAATAAAAGAACCATTTTCTTCTATGACGACAATGTCAGGTTCATTCGTAGTAAATATTGTGCTTATGATATTAATCGTTGTTGGAGGACTGGGATTTATTACATGGGAGGACATGAAAGAGCATAAGTTTCATTTAAAAAAATATAGTATGCAGAGTAAGGTAATCTTATTTGTTACAGTAGTACTAATAATAGTTTCTGCAACATATTTTTATTTCTGTGAATTTAGCAGAGGGGAATGGAAGAATATGTCTCATGCAGATAAAGTAATGGCATCATTCTTTACATCTATCACACCAAGAACAGCAGGATTTAATACTGTGGATTTTTCAGAACTTACCGGAGCAGGGCAGCTGGTAATGATTATGTTGATGTTAATTGGAGGTGCACCAGGCTCTACAGCTGGTGGTATGAAGGTGACTACCATTGCAGTAATTTTTGCAGCGGCTTTTGCCGTTTTTAGCAAGAGACAACAGGCACAACTTTTTAAAAGAAGAATATCTACAGATATTATTGCGAGAGCGGCAACAATTTTGTTAATGTATGTATTCTTATTTTTATTGTCGGCAATTGCTATTAGTACTATTGAGGGACTTCCCATTACAGATGTTATGTTTGAGACAGCATCAGCTATAGGTACTGTTGGATTATCATTAGGATTAACACCGGGATTTGGAGCTGCATCAAAAATTATTTTAATGGTATTAATGTTCTGTGGAAGAGTGGGAGGACTGACAGTTATTTTTGCCACTGTTTCGGGGAATCATGGTCATATGGCAAAATTACCGGAAGAAAAGATTATGGTGGGATAAACGATTCCCTATATATAGATTAAATAGGAGGCTGTGAAATGAAATCGGTTTTATTAATAGGACTTGGAAGATTTGGACGACATATTGCAAAAAATTTAGATGAATTAAATCATCAGGTTATGGCAATTGATAAAAGAGAAGAAAGAGTAAATGCAGTATTACCTTATGTAACGAATGCACAGATTGGGGACTGCACCAATGAAGGATTTCTTAAGTCTTTAGGAGTGGGAAATTTTGATGTCTGTATTGTTGCTATAGGTGATGACTTTCAAAACTCTCTTGAAACTACATCACTGTTAAAAGAATTGGGAGCGAATCTGGTAGTTTCCAGGGCAGCAAGAGATGTACATGCTAAGTTTCTTTTAAGAAATGGAGCAGATGAAGTGGTTTATCCGGAAAGGCAGCTGGCGAAGTGGATGGCATTCCGATATACGGCTGACCATATTTTAGATTATATAGAATTAGGGAAGGAATTTTCTATATTTGAAGTAGCTCTTCCGGTGAAATGGATTGGAAAAACAGTTGAACAGGTTGACGTTAGAAAGCTTCATAATATTAATATTTTGTCTATTAAGAACCATGGGGAGTTTAATATGAAAGTTACTCCTGAAACACAGTTTCAGGAGGGAGATACGTTGCTTGTATTGGGACATAACAAGGATATCCAGAAGTGCTTTCATATTTAAATATGATAAAAGTGCTCAAGTAAATCTACTGATTTGATGCGGTGGCAATAAACTGGAGGGATTAATTTTGGATATATTTATAATGATTGTTGTATGTTTTTTGGCAGGTATGGGAGCAGGGCTTGGAACAGGATTAGCGGGACTATCAGCAGCAGCTGTTGTTTCGCCAATGTTAATTACGTTTATGGGAGTTCCTGCTTTTGAGGCAATTGGAATTGCATTGGCGTCTGATGTACTGGCATCAGCGGTATCTGCATATACTTATGGGAAAAATAAAAAAATAGATTTGAAGCATGGGGGTATCATGCTTGTTTCGGTTTTGGTTTTCACTCTTGTGGGAAGTTATATTGCATCCTTAGTGCCGAATGGAACAATGGGTGGATTTTCAAAAGTTATGACATTGCTTGTAGGGATGAAATTTATTTTTAAACCGGTAATGAATACAGGAGAAAAGCAGGCAATAAAAAGTGAGAAACAAAAAATAGTACAGTCAATACTTTGTGGAGTACTAATCGGATTTATTTGTGGTTTTGTCGGTGCAGGTGGAGGAATGATGCTGCTTCTCGTTCTTACAAGTGTGCTGGGATATGAACTAAAGATGGCTGTTGGAACAAGTGTATTTATCATGACATTTACTGCATTGACCGGTTCGGTTTCTCATTTTGCAATTAGTGGAGCACCGGATTTGTGGATTACAGTACTTTGTATTTTGTTTACACTTATTTGGGCAAGAATCGGAGCACGTTGGGCGAATAAAGCCAGTGCGAAGATGATGAATCGTGTAACAGGTATTGTGTTATCTGTACTTGGCGTTGTGATGTTGGTGATGTAAAGTATAACAAAGATAATAGTTCAGCCATAGCTTGAAAATCCTTCGGATTTCCTTCGCTATGGTTGTTCACCATATGATATAAGATAGATATATCATGTAGTCTGCAAGCAGTCTCATTGATATATCTATCTTATATCGCATGGCTGAACTATTACTAAAATATTATCTGTAATTGACAAAAACACATAAAATAGATAAAATATTATCTATGATAGATTTGAATATGTTGAACAAAACACCGAATGATATAGGAAAATTAATCGCCGGCCGAGTAAAAAAAATCCGAAAGAGAAAAAAGATAACACAGGAAGAGCTAAGTGAAAGGTCAGGAGTAAGTTATGGCTCGATTAAAAGATTTGAAAGGACTGGTGAAATTTCGTTTATATCATTAATTAAAATTGCAAAGGCTTTGGAAATAGACGGACAAATTCAAGATTTGTTTGAAAGGGTTCCATATGATTCTATAGAGGAGATAATTCGTGAACAACATGAATAAATTAAAGGTATTATATCATGGCACAATGGTTGGAACATTAGTCAAGTTGGATAAAAACTTAACAGCGTTTGAATATGATAAACAGTGGCTTAACGAAGGGTTTTCGATAAGTCCTTTTTCATTGCCATTAGAAAAAACGGTGTTTGAAGCGAAAATCGAACCTTTTGGTGGAATATTTGGAGTGTTTGCAGATAGTTTACCAGATGGTTGGGGACGCATTTTAATGGACAGAGTTTTAGTAAAAAACAAAATTGCTCCTAATGAAGTAGGTATACTTGATAGATTGGCAATTGTTGGAAATTCAGGAATGGGAGCACTGTCTTATGAACCAGAATATACATTACATGTGTATGACGAGATGATGGATTTAGATGTAATAGCGAAAGAGTGTTCAAAAATTTTACAATCAGAGAAATCAGATAAATTAGATGAATTATTTATGATGGGTGGTTCATCTGGAGGAGCAAGACCAAAGATTTTTACAAAGATAGATGGAGAGGACTGGATTATAAAGTTTCCATCCACTTATGATAAAGATAATATCGGAGAGATAGAATATCATTATTCAGTATGTGCAAAAAAATGTGGAATAGAAATGGCTGAAACTAAGTTATTTGAATCAGAAGTGTGTAGTGGTTATTTTGGAACAAAAAGATTTGATAGAGAATTGGTTAATGGCAAGATAGAAAAAAAGCATATGGTATCTGTCAGTGGTCTTTTAGAAACAAGTCATAGATTACCAAATCTGGATTATAATACTTTGATGACGTTGACATTAGAACTTACCAAAAAATATTGTGAAGTAGAAAAAATGTTTCGGTTAATGTGTTTTAATGTTTTTGCACATAATAGAGATGACCATTCGAAGAATTTTACGTATATATACGATGAGGAAATAGGGTGGAAGGTGTCACCAGCATATGATTTGACATATAGCAGTTCAATCGGTGGAGAACATGCCACAATGGTAAATGGTAATGGCTTTAATCCGGGGGTTACGGAGATTTTGGAAGTCGCAAAAAATATTGGAATCAATAATAAAAAGGCAAAAGATATTGTGGAACAAGTGAAAAGTACCATTGATGAATATAGATTGTTGGAGAGAATTTAGTATGAAGATAAAAATATGTGGACTTACAAGTCCGACAGAAGCAGAATATTTAAATAGAAACTATGTGGATTTTGCAGGAATGGTATTGTTCTTTTCTAAAAGCAAACGCAATATCAATTTAGAGCAGGCAAAACGCATTATGGAGGCACTTGATTATAATATTAAGACAGTGGCTGTGGTGGTTGCTCCTACGATAGAGCAAGTAATGGAAATACAGGAAACAGGCTTTGATTATGTACAGATACATAGTGACATTCCAGAAGATCTATTTGAAAAGATTAACATACCAGTGTTAAAAGCATTTAATGTTAGTGATTTAGAACAGTTTGACGAGTATCATAAGCAGGATGGGATTGCCGGATATGTGTTTGATGCAGCAGGCTTTGGAAGTGGAAAAACTTTTGATTGGAGTTTGGTAAAAGATATTCCACGAGATGATAAATTATTTTTGCTGGCAGGTGGATTAAATGCTGATAATGTAGCAGAAGCTATTAAGTATGTACAGCCTGATGGGGTAGATGTTTCATCAGGGGTAGAAAATGATAATGGAAAGGGCAAGGATGGCGAGAAAGTAGATAAGTTTGTACAGGAAGTGTTAATGAAAAAAACTGGTATGTTGTAACATTACAAAACTGTAACGTGGATAATATGTTTTTTGTGTTATACTATTATTGATACAGAGAGGAAGGAAAAAATAAACACAAGCCATGAAAAAAATATTGATTATAGAAGATGATGAGTCTATCAGCAAAGAGTTATATAATTTGTTAATTCATTCCGGATATGAGGCAGAGATTTTAGAGGATTTTTTGAATTCAAAAGAGAAGGCTTTAAAAAGTCGTGCTGACTTGATTTTATTAGACATTAATATTCCGGAATTAAATGGAGAGCTGCTTTTAAAGGAAATCAGAAAGGAATCTGATGTGCCGGTGATTATGGTAACCAGTAAAACCAGTGAGGTGGATGAAGTTTTATCAATTTCCTATGGGGCAGATGATTTTATAACGAAGCCATACAGTCCGGCAGTTTTATTGTTACGAATACAAAATATATTTAAGAGAATGGAACCCAAAGGCGACAAGTTAAAATATAACGATTTGGATGTAAGCTTGAGTAAGGGGATTATCGGTAATGGGGAAGAAGAGATAAGATTAACAAAAAATGAGATGATTATTTTTTCTTATCTTTTAAATAATCAGGGAAAGATTGTCACAAGGGATGACTTAATGACGGATTTGTGGAACAATGAAGAGTATATTAATGATAACGCACTGACTGTTAACATTAGTAGATTAAGAAACAAACTTTCAATGTTTGGTTATGAGAGTGCTATTGAAACAAGAAAGGGACAAGGGTATCTTTTACGATGAAAGTAAGTAAATATTTAAAGGATAAAAAGCTGTCAATGATTGTATTTATTGCCTGCTTTTTTATTATGTCAGGAATGTTTTTCGCATTTCGTATTCCGAAACAATTAATTGTGGCAACAGCAGCTGTATATCTTATTATGGGACTTTGTCTGGTTGGAATTAATTTTTGTAGAAAGAAAAAGTTTTATGATGGGCTGGTTAATAATACCAGTGCATTAGATCAAAAATTTTTAGTTTTAGAAACTTTGGAAAAGCCAAATTTTTATGAGGGAGAAATTTTATATGAGAACATGTATGAAATCAATAAGTCTATGGTTGAAAGAATAGGAGATTACAGAGAAAATATAGATGATTTTAAAGAATATATAGAAATGTGGATACATGAAGTAAAAATACCTATCTCCAGTCTGGTCTTAATGTGCCATAATGATAAAAAGGATAATGATAGTATCTCACAAGAGCAAACTATTGCTATGAAAAAAATGAATGAAAAATATATGAAACAAATCAAAAGACTGGATAATTATACCGATCAAGTACTGTATTACATGCGCAGCAACTGTACAGAAAATGACTATTTGATTAAAGAAACAGGGCTTGATAAGATTGTAGGCAGTGTACTGATAAAAAATAAAGATGACCTGTTGGAAAATAATATTAACATTATTGTAGATACAAAAGCATGCAAGGTCATGACAGATGCAAAGTGGATTGAATTTATTTTAAACCAGATTATAAATAACAGTATCAAATATAAAAAAAGTAATACAGATTCTTTCATAAAGATTGGGACGAAAGAGGAGGCAGATAATGTTTATCTCAGCGTTTACGATAACGGGATAGGAATTCCACCTAAGGATATAGCGAGTGTGTTTAAGAAATCATTTACAGGAGAGAATGGAAGAAAAGGAGCAAAGTCCACGGGGATGGGACTTTATATTGCAAAGAAGTTATGTGTGAAATTAGGTCATAAAATAGAAGTTTCATCAAAGGAGAATCAGTGGACACAGGTAACAATTATATTTGGAAAGAATGATTATTACAAATTTGAAAAGTAACCTTACGAAATTGTAATGTATTGTAAGATTAGAATTACGACAAAAAAACAAGTTTGCTTTATTATAGTTTTTGTAAGGAGGAGTTAATACTATGGAAAATATTTTAAAAATTGAAAGAATCGAAAAGTATTATGGAAACAAGTCCAGTCTTACAAAGGCTATTGATAACATATCTTTTGAGGTGGATAAGGGAGAGTTTGTTGCAATTATGGGAGCATCAGGCTCAGGAAAGACAACATTATTAAACTGTATTTCGACAATTGACAAGGTAACAGCAGGTAATATTTATGTTGGCGGACAGAATATTACAAAATTAAAGTCAAAAGCATTAAATAAATTCAGAAGGGAAGAATTAGGATTTATTTTTCAGGATTTTAATTTGTTAGATACACTTACAGCATATGAAAATATTGCATTGGCATTGTCGATACAGAACGTAAGTGCAAGTGAAATTGACAGCCGAATCAGGAAGGTTGCGTATGATTTAGATATTGAAAGCGTGTTGAGAAAATATCCGTATCAGATGTCCGGAGGACAGAAACAGAGAGTGGCAAGTGCAAGAGCCATTATTACCAATCCGAAACTGGTTCTGGCAGATGAACCGACAGGGGCATTGGATTCAAAGTCAGCGAAGATGCTGTTAGAAAGATTTCATTATCTGAACAGAGATTTTCTGGCAACAATACTTATGGTAACCCATGATGCATTTACAGCAAGTTATGCATCCAGAGTTATTTTCATCAAGGATGGCAAAATTTTTAATGAACTTCTGAGAGCAGGAAGAAGCAGAAAGGAATTTTTTGATGAAATTATTGATGTAGTTACAATGCTTGGTGGAGATTTAAACGATGCTCTTTAAATTATCTGCAAAAAATATAACAAAGAGTATTAAAGATTATGCCATCTATTTCTTTACTCTTGTGTTAGGTGTTGCAATATTTTATGTATTTAACGCAATAGAATCCCAATCAGTCATGTTGCAGGTATCAGAAAATACAGCAGAGATTATAGAACTGATGACAAACATTTTGTCAGGAGTAAGTGTATTCGTGTCATTTATTTTGGGATTTTTAATTATTTATGCCTCAAGGTTTCTTATAAAGAGAAGAAACAGAGAGTTTGGAATTTATCTGACTCTTGGCATGGGAAAAAGAAAGATTTCTCTGATTCTTTTCTTTGAAACATTAATTATAGGGGCAGCATCTTTAGCAATTGGTCTTGCAATTGGTATTGGATTGTCGCAGATTATGAGCGTACTGGTAGCCAATATGTTTGATGCTGATATGACAAAATTTCAGTTTGTCTTTTCTAATAGTGCCTGTGTGAAAACTTTAATCTATTTTGGAATTATGTATTTATTTGTAATGGTTTTTAATACAGTAATTATTGGAAAATGTAAATTAATAGATTTGATTCAGTCGGGGAAAAAAGTAGAAAAAATAAAAATGAAAAATCCTGTTATTTGTATTTTTGTATTTGCAATATCAGCAGCGATGATTGGATATGGATATTATATGGTAACAGGCGGTCTGACTGTAATGGATGACAGCAGAGAAATTTATAAGGCGATAACATTGGGAGCTGTTGGAACATTTCTTTTATTCTGGTCTTTATCAGGGTTGGTATTAAAAATTGTAATGACAATGAAAAAAGTGTATTACAAAGAACTGAACAGTTTTACGTTAAGACAGGTAAGCAGCAAAATCAATACTGCTGTGATTCAATTGACACTGATATGTTTGATGTTGTTTGTGACAATCTGTGTATTGTCCAGTGCGTTGTCAATTAAAAATTCAATGTCTGCAAATTTACGAAATTTAGCGCCAATGGATGTCCAGCTTACGAAATGGATCGACCATGATTCACAGAACAAAAAGATAATAAAAGACACGGAAAAGACAATTTTTCAGACTTTGGAGGAAAGTGGTTTTGATACAAAAGAGAACCTGAAAGATGTAGTGAACTATACTGTTTATTATGATAAAAAATTTACGTTGAAAGCAACATTAGGAGATATGACAGGCGAATTAATGAAACAGTTTAAGTTTTTGCAATATGATTCAAAAGAAGATATTGTGAAAATAAGCGATTATAATAAGATTGCTAAACAGTATGGGCATGAAACATTTACATTAAAAAATGATGAATACATGGTTGTAGGGGACTTTGAGAGCATGGTTAAAGTTCGAAATGAAGTCCTGAAAAATGGACAGACCATTGAATTAAAGGGAAAGACTTATAAGCCGAAATATAGGGAATGCAAAGAGGGATTTATTGAAATGAGTGGAAATCCTGCAACTTCCGGACTTTTTATTGTTCCGGATCATGTGGTCGAAGCATTGGATGTTCATATGACAGGAGCCATCGCAAATTATAAAGCTGCTTCTAAAGAGGAACGGTATGAGATTGAGAAGAAGTTAGACAAAGTGATAGAAAACAGATGGAATAAGACAAGTCTGATATCGAGCAATTCTAAAATTGACATTGCAGAAGCAACTACCGGATTAGGTGCATTAGTGACCTTTATAGGACTTTATCTTGGAATTATTTTCCTTATGGCGAGTGCAGCAGTTCTGGCACTAAAAGAATTGTCTGAGGCAACAGATAATAAAGAACGATATATGATATTAAAACGATTAGGAGCAGATGATAAGATGGTAAATAAGGCATTGTTCAGACAGGTCGGAATATTCTTTATGTTTCCGTTGTTGATTGCCATTGTTCATTCTGTGGTTGGGTTGAAATTCTGTACGTATATCTTAGAAACATTTGGAAAAGGTGGTTTATTACCGTCGATTATTATGACTACTGTCTTTTTGGTAGTAATCTATGGAGGATATTTCATGATAACATATTTCTGCAGTAGAAATATTATTCGGGAAAAAAGGTAAAGAGTATTTAGAATAAAATGAATAGACGAAAGAGAAGTCAACTGATTGTAGAATCACAGTTGACTTCTCTTTTTACGTTGGTTGACATAGGGTTATACATAATGTAGTATAATAGTATATCAATAGTTCGGATAAAATTTCATAGGAAGGAGGAAGAGTGTTAGAAAGCAGTGAAAATTGTTTTTAAAGATAACTGCTGAGATTATAAGGAGTTTTGTTTGATAAAAGGGGGGATTTAGGTTTTTGTATTGAAATGAGATGAAAAATATATAGTGGAGTTTCCCTGACAGAACGAAAGATAAATTAAGTGTAAGAATGAATTACTTACATTTATAGTATTGTGTTCGTGTTAGGGATTTTGTTTTTTCAAAGAATAATTATTTTATAGTATTTACAACAAGGTATAAAATAATTTGTGTGAGGAAAAAGAAAGTGGAGGAAAAGTTATGGAAAAAAGTTTTAAAAGAAAAGTAATTAACAAAGTATTTTGTTTGTTGGTTATAAGTATGTTAGTAGTATGTGATTTATCAATTGCTATATTAGTAAAAGCGGATGAAGTGAAAAATGAATATATTATTACATTTAAGAAAAACGAGGATATTTATACTGTAAGAGCATATGATAAAAAGGCAGAATTTATTGATAAACAAGAAAAAATATTTCGTTTAGAATTAACAGATAGCGAAGTAAATAATATTAAAAAGAATAAGAATATAAATTCAGTTGAAAGCAATATAGTTATACAGGGATCAGACAAGAAAAATAAGAATAAGCGTAAATATCTAAATAAAGCCAGATGGAATATAGACATGATAAACGCAAAGGATGGTCATGTGAATAATAATGAAATTATTAAGATTGCACTTATTGATTCAGGAGTAAATTATAATAGTGGTATGAACATAAAGCGAAGAATTAATCTTGTTGAAGGAGAAGATGATATATCTCCGTTACATGAAGATTTTTCAGGGCATGGTACATCTATAGCAAGTATTATTGCTTCAAAAGATGAAAAAAAGCAGAAAATAGGTGTTGACAGTAATGCTGAGATTATATCTATAAAAGTATTAGATAAAAATAATAGAACTTCAGTTGATAAAATTATAGAAGCGATATATGTTGCGATAAATGAAAGAGTAAATATTATTAACATGAGTTTTGGGACAGCCCAATATTCAGAAGCACTGCATATGGCAATTAAGGATGCATATAATGCTGGTATATTGATTATTGCAGCTGCTGGAAATAGAGGAGAGATAGACAAAGAGGTTGAGTATCCAGCAGCCTTTGAAGAAGTATTATCCGTTGGGGCAGTTAACAGTAAAGGTGAAATTTCAAGTATTAGTAGTAGCGGTAATAGAGTAGATATATATGCCCCTGGTGAATCTGTTACGTCAAAAGGAATATTTAATTGTGATGTAGTTTGTTCAGGAACAAGTATAGCGGTGCCGCATGTTGTGGGAGTGGCTAGCAAAATATGGAGTAAAGATAAAAGTAAAACACAAGAGTTTATTAAAAGACTTTTGTTAGACTCAGCAAATGAAGTGGGAGAAACAAAAATTGTAGATTTGGGGTATGCATTAGAAATTTATGATGAATTTGAAAAGAAATATCAAAGTGAACATTATTTTGATGAATTTAATGAAAATAGTGAACTTGTAATAGTGAGTGATGAAGAGAATACTGTTGAGGGAAGTTGGGCTAGATTTAGACATCAGGATACAATTGAACGATATACGACATTGAGTACTGCAAAAAAAACATATTCCAATAAAGCAATAAAATTAATGATAGCTGGTATTAGATTGGCAGATGAGGATACGACGAATTTGGCGTTTAATGTAAATCAGACAAATGCTCATGGATGGTGGCATGCGGGAAGTATGAATACAAGTACATTAAAAGGCGTTATACCAAATTATTTCTCAACAATGGAGTTTGTTGAAAATGTAATACATACAACAGGATGTGAAATTAATAATGCACCAAAACCTGCAGGGATGTCAGATATTGTATATGAAAATGCAAAAAAGAATTTGATTTCAGCCACTAATAAATTTGATTTTTCATCATTAGGATATGAGAGAAATGTTAAAAATTGTAGATATTTATACTGGGGGATTTATTTACATATTGCAACAGATTTATTTGCACATAGGGCATTTGTAAAACATACGGATGGAAATTATTACTATATTACAGATTCAAGAATAGGAATGGAAGCTGATAGTATTAAGGATTTGCCGGAAAGATATACACTTACAGCGTATACTGTTCAGGATATTATGGATAACTGTATTAATCCAGATTCACCATATGATTCGAAACGAGTTACTTTGGCACAATTTACAAATCATAAAGTGTATTATTCAGGAAGATTTAAATTACAAAACTATTACGAGTTTGCAGTCGAGAGTGGATGGGATAAAAAAGTATCTAGTACTACAATGCAAATAGTAAAGGATAATTCTATTAAAATAAATTACTATAATGCTTCATCAATTAAATAAAGGAGACATAAATATGAAAAATAAAATATTAACAGTAACTATATTATTATCACTAATATTATTGTTTAATACAAATAAGAGTTTGGCAGATGAGATAAATAGAATAGAAGGTGTGTGTGGAGAAAATGCTGTCTGGAGTTATAATAAAGAGACAAAAACATTGATTGTAAGTGGAAAAGGAACAGTGACAGCTTCTGGCATTAGTTTAATTTCAGATAACATTAATACTTTAGTTGTTGAAGGGAGCATTAATACAATTGGCGAGAATGCATTTAAAGGAATTAAAGTATCGCATATTGAATTAAAAGAGGGAATTCGGAAAATCGAGAATTACGCATTTTACAATTGTATTGGACCTAAGAAAATAGTAATTCCTAAATCTGTTACACGAATTGGAAGTGGAATCTTTGAATTAAGCCAAGGTTTTAATAATGTTACAATATTGGGAGATGTGTCTGCTGGTATAAGTACTTTTGGTGCATTATATTCTCCAGTAGATATCCTTGAAGTAGCAGGAAAGATTGACAATATAGCAAATATAATGATGAGTTCAGAGGGAGCGGTACCTGAAGTCAGGTTTATTAATGATAATAATAATTATAGTATGGTAAATGACATTATAATGTCAAAGGATAAAAAAGTTGTATATGCATTAAATGGAAGGAAAAATATCACAAAAATTAAAATGCCCGTAAGTGTTAAAAAGATTACGCCTTATGCTTTTTATATGAGAGGGTTAAAAAGTGTACAGTTGAATAAAAATTTAAAGTACATTGGTGAAAAAGCTTTTTATCATAACAATATTCAGAAGATTACAATACCAAAAAATGTTAAGTCTATTGGAAAGTCAGCTTTTGCATTTAATCAGTTGACAAAGTTAAATTTTAAAGGAAATTCTCTTATTAAGATAGAGGAAGAGGCATTCTATGAAAATGAAAAAGGATTAAAGAATGTAGTCTTATATAATTATCCAAGACTTGAAAAAAGAGCATTTGATGGAAATGTGGTCATAGAATATGAGGCAGTTAAAAAAATAGCAGGAACAATAATAAAAGTGAATATTAAACATAGACGTTCTAAATATGCTGTGGCTGTCAAAAAGAAAAATGAAAGACCAATCAAGTGTAGAATTATATTTAAGTATGGAAAAAATAAAAAAAACGTTGTCATTAATTTACCTAAAAATAAAAAAGAAAAAAAAGAAATGATAAAAATGAAAAGAATATCATATCGGGTAAAGCATAAAGTATATGTTCAATTTAAGAAAAAAGGGAGATGGCAAAAGAAAATCAGAATGTTGTAGGAATAAAGCAGTTATGGTCTTGATACCATGGCTGCTTTTTTGACTCGTCCTATAAAATATACGGTTCTTGAATTAAAATATCATATATATCATCAAATTTAATTCTTGTATTTACAATCTGTAATATTTGGTTATTAATATCTATTTTAGCTATAATTCCGGTCAGCTTAATATACTCATCATAAAAAAAATAAATAACAGTAATTATCATTCCACACTTTAACAAATGCATTTTTCTGTCCAGTTCTACAATACTGTCCTCTGACAATTCAATTTTTGGAACAATAATTTTCTCCTTTTCTTTTAAAGCCTCATCCAATCCTTTTAATGCAGAGAAAGGCATAAATTGTTTGGCACGATCAGCCGTCGACATTTTATGTTTCGGTCTTTTGGCCATGAATATATTCCCCCTATATATTATAAAGTTTGTATTATCAATTATTCACCGCTTTTGTGTCCTCCAATTTGTTTGTTCCGTTCGATTGTCATAGCATTCTTTTGCAAATTCATACCCTTTAAAACAGCATTTTTTCCATATTTATTTTTGATTTCCAGGATGGCTTTTTGTATTTGACGATGTTTTTCTAATTTTTCAATATCAACAAAAAAAGGATATTGAAGATATTCTTCAGGTTTAACATTATTACATGTAATATTTACTCTTCGGATTGAAAGATTGGGATTGACAATATCCTCATATAAACTAGACAGAGCTGGAATAATGATTAAATCAGAGTTGGTTTCCATATCAAGTGTTTTTGTTCCATGTGCGGGTTTTACATTTAACATATTGGAATATCCGATATGCAGAGTGATAGAACCGGTGATCAGATTTTGTGATAATAATTCTAAGCAGATAAGGTCTGCCATTTCCTTAATAATTAATTTTCCATCTTCAAAACTGTAATCATGCATTAAGACCTGTCCACTCGTAATACTGTGATTTTGAGGTTCATAACATTTAATATCCTTGATTGTAGTGGGTTCATTTCCCCAGGCATGGTCAATTAACAGTTCTGCATCAATACCAAAAGCACTGTAAAGTAAATTTTCATCTGTATGGGCAATATCTTTCATCGTATAAATTCCGAGGGAGTGAAGTTTCTTTGCAATACCATTTCCAATTCTCCAAAAATCTGTGAGAGGGGTATGAGTCCATAAAGAACTGCGATACGTATGTTCATCTAGAAAGCCTGTGAAATCAGGAGAATGTTTTGCGGTGATATCAAGGGCGATTTTGGTCAGATAAAGATTTGTTCCTGCGCCACAGGAAGCAGGAATTCCCAGAGATTGATAAATATTGTTCATAATACGTCTGCCAAGCGATAGGGCGTCAGTATGATATAGAGAAAGATAGTCGGTAACATCTAAAAATGCTTCATCAATGGAGTAAACGTGAATGTCATCTTTTGAAATATATTGTAAATAAATACCATAGATTTCAGCAGCATATTCAATATATCTTTTCATACGTGGAGGAGCAACAATATATTGTACATTAGAAGGGATTTCAAATACACGACAGCGATTGGAAATCCCAAGCTGTTTCATTGCAGGAGTAATAGCGAGACAAATGGTTTTATCTGTACGTTCCATATCAGCAACAACTAAATTGGTGGTCATAGGATTAAGACCACGTTCTACGCACTCTATAGAGGCATAGAACGATTTTAGATCAATACAGAGATAAAATTTGTCAGACACAACAGTTACTCCTTAAAGTTTTTTATTTCCTGATATAATCTGGCAAGAGGAAGTCCTACCACATTGTTATAATCCCCATTTATTTCTTTTACATACACAGCAAATTCACCCTGTATTCCATATCCTCCGGCTTTATCATAACAGTCGCTTGTAGAAATATAATGAGTAATTTCACTATGGGTCATAGGATATAAGGTTACATTGGTACATTCTGAAAAAGTTTTATAAGATTTTTCTCTAGTATTAAAATCATATATGATTATGGTGACACCGGTATAAACCTGATGTGTCTGCCCCTGAATTGAATGAATCATCTCATAGGCATTTTCCCTGTCTTTTGGCTTTACCATAATGTTCCCATTCTTGCTTACAACTGTGTCAGCGCCGATAATCATTAAGGATAAATCATCAAATGCCATCAGGGATAAGTCAATAGATTTTAAAATCATATTCAGTACATTATCAGCTTTTTGCAGGGAAAGTTCCTCTACCACCAGATTTGGTTTTGTCTGGGTGATTTTTTCTTCGATAGTAGACGCAATTATTTCAAATTCATAACCTGCCTGTTTCATCAGCTCGCTGCGTCTGGGCGATTGTGAAGCCAGGATTATCTTGGTTTTTTCTAAATTTATCATAAGTTTATTTTATCAGATAAACTTGTATTTACAATGGCACTCTTATGATATTGTGAAAAAATATAAAAAGTATATTGACAAATTGTTTATACTGTATATAATGATATATAAACAGTATAAACAATGCATTGAAAAAACTGGAGGTATTCATTTGAAAATAATCATATCAAATCAGTCGGAACTTCCAATCTACGCACAGGTTAGAGAGCAGATTAAGGAACAGATATTAAACGGCCAGATAAAAGAAGGAGAGGTTCTGCCTTCTATCAGAAGCATGGCGAAAGATTTGGGAGTCAGCGTAATTACAACAACAAGAGCATACAGCGATTTAGAACAGGAAGGTTTTATTGCGACGATGCAGGGAAAGGGAAGCGTCGTTTTATCCAAAGATAATAATATGCTGAAAGAACAGTTTCTTATGCGGATTGAGCAGGGAATTGAAACGGCAGTAGAATCTGCAAAACAGATAGGAATGACAAAGACGGAGGTACAGCAGATACTCGAATCTGTATGGGAGCAGTAATTTTTTGAAAAGAAAGAGTGGAGAGTGTAATGAATATTTTAGAAATTGAAAATTTAAGTAAGCATTATAAAGGGTTTTCTCTGAAAAACATTCAGTTAATAATACCAGCAGGATATATATTTGGTTTTGTAGGGCAGAATGGTGCAGGAAAAACATCTACAATTAATATGATTAATCATATATGCAAATATCAGCAGGGAACTATCAAAGTGAATGGAATAACATATGATGAAGATCCCGTAAAATATAAGGAAAGTATTGCTTATGTAGGTGATGAATCTTATTTTACTAAGGGGTTGAAAATTAAGACAGTAAAGAAGACATTGAAAGATTTTTATAAAACATTTGATGAAGATAAGTTTGATTCTCTTATTCAAAGATATGGTCTTCCTACAAACAAGAAGATTGATGATTTTTCCAGAGGAATGAAAGTAAAATTGATGTTTGCCTGTGTATTTTCCAGAGACTCAAAACTAATGATTTTAGATGAAGCGACCAATGGGCTTGATCCGGTGGTAAGAGATGAATTGCTTTCTGATTTACAGGCATATATAGTAGATGGGCAGCGAAGCATTTTGTTTTCTACACATGTACTCAGTGACTTAGAAGAGATAGCAGATTATATTGCATTTATTGATAATGGGGAAATTCTTCTGGATAAATCAAAGGATGAAATGCTGGAGGATTACCTTGTGGTGAAAGGCGATGTATCGGAACTGACAAGAGAGCAGAAACAATATATTATCGGCTTGGAAGAGAAGGCATACGGATTTGAGGGAATTATAAAGAGTGAGGATGTAGACAAACTGGGTGGAAAGTTTACATATGATAAACCGGAAATCGCACAGATTATGCTTCACAGCATTAAGGATAGGAGGAACAGATAATGGGTGCAGTTAATTTTTTAAAATTTGATTTAAGAAGAAGTAAATATTTATTTTTAATTTCGATTGTTTTGTTTGCACCTCTTGGAGCGATGATGGGATATACAATGGAATCAACTCTTGGGATATTTAGTTATATGGCATTGGTGGTAGTAGTTACACCGACATCTCTTTTTACTTATGAATTAAAGAATGAATGTGGGTTTGATGGATTGCTTCCTGCAAAAGATCGGGATAAAGTGTTTGGTAGATATATGATAGGTGCATTAAGTATATTGTTTGAACTGGTACTTGGAATTGTAATATGTACCGTAATGAGTAGATTTACTGATTTAAAAGTAGTGGATTTAGGAGTGGTGTCGATGACATTTGTGGCAGTTACATTGACGTATCTGTCTATAGCAATGGTCGTTTATTATCTGATAGGACGGAATTTAAATCCGAGAATCAGGTCATCAATTATTATGCTGCCATGTATTATTTTATGGTTTGGGGCTAACACTATTATTTCTGTATTGTCAGAGATACATGCAATGGGGTTGGTATCTAAAGTAATAGAAAATAAAGAAATTGTATCGGCATTGGCAATGATGATTGGTTTGGCAATGTATGTGATTTCTGCATTGATATCGGTGCAGATAGTAAAGAAGAAAGATTATAGATAATAAACACGCTTGGTTACAAATTTAATGAAAATTACATATTTTGTGTAAAGTAGAATTTAATATAAGAAAAGGATTTTTTGCAGAGAAGTAATCCTGCAAAAAATCCTTTTTCGTTTTCTATTACGTTTACAGTGTCAGGTAAATCTCGGTTGTTTCTTACGATGGCAGTAACTTCATGACCTCGACTTACTGCTTCTTCTAAAATAAGTTTTCCAGCTCTTCCGTTTGCACATACAATAGTTATTTTCATTATAAACTCCTTCCTGTGGATAAACCACAATAAACATATTGTAACAGTTCAGCCATCAGCTCGAATCCGCAGGCAAGCCTGCTCCTTCTCACTGATTTTGCTCACCATATGATATCAGATGTATATGCCAGAAAGTCTGTAAACAGCCTTTTGCCATAGACATCTGATATCGCATGGCTGAACTGTTAAAACATATTGACTTGTGCCTGTCATAACTATACAATAAAGCAGTAGATGTAAAGGATTAGTAAATAGAAAAGTATATGCAGAAGTTCCACCACGAGTAGAGTATACATTAACAGAAACAGGGTATAGTCTAAAACCGATATTGGATGCAATGTAGGATTGGGGAGAAGTTTATAAAAATAAGGAACGAGAGAAAAATAATGGATAATAAGTATAAAATAACAATTAATGCCTGCTTTATAGGGCATATTGTACAGGCAATCGTAAATAATTTTGTACCATTGTTATTTTTGACATTTCATAATCAGTATGGAATATCAATGGCAAATATTACATTATTAATTACAATTAATTTTGGAGTACAATTATTTGTTGATTTAGTATCAGTGGGATTTATAGATAAGATTGGATATAAAGTATCCGCAGTGATGGCACATATTTTTGTGGCGGCAGGGCTTATTCTGCTGACAATACTGCCTGAGTTGTGCAGTAATGCTTTTTTAGGACTGTTTATTGCAGTAATGATTTATGCAGTGGGTGGTGGACTTACAGAGGTTTTATTAAGTCCAATCATGGAAGCATGCCCTACAGATAATAAAGAAAAGGCGATGAGTATGCTTCATTCCTTTTATTGCTGGGGACATGTTATGGTAGTGTTATTTTCAACGATTTTTTTCACAGTAGTTGGAATTAATAACTGGAAGATTATGGCGGTTATTTGGTCAGTGATTCCTATCGCAAATGCAATTATTTTTATGAAAGCGCCAGTTCGTCATCTTTTAGATGAAGGTGAAACAGGGCTTACCATGAAAGAATTATTTCAGCGAAAAGTGTTTTGGATATTAATGCTTATGATGATGTGTGCAGGTGCCAGTGAGCAGGCTGTCAGCCAATGGGCATCAACGTTTGCGGAGATGGGACTTCATGTAAGTAAGACCATCGGAGATTTGGCTGGTCCTATGATGTTTGCGATTTTGATGGGGACATCAAGAGCTGTTTATGGTAAGTATGGAGATAAAATGAATTTAGACAGATTTATGAAATACAGTGCTATTCTTTGTGTAGCATCCTATTTGATAATTTCTTTCGTATCAAATCCGGTAATAGGGTTACTTGGATGTGGAATTTGTGGTTTATCTGTGGGAATCATGTGGCCTGGAACTTTTAGTAAAGCGGCAGTTTCTATCAAAAGTGGCGGCACAGTCATGTTTGCTCTTCTGGCATTGGCAGGTGATGTGGGGTGCTCTGGAGGTCCAACATTGGCAGGAATGGTATCATCTGCTTTTGAGAATGATTTAAAAATAGGAATATTGGCAGCAATTGTATTTCCGGTATTGATGTTTATGGCATTAAAAGTTATCGGTAAGTGGAAAGAGCAATTGAAAGAAAATAAAAATAATAAACTTTCTGAATAAAAGGGATAGTAGGGATAAATAAAAATGCCAGTTCTGTCGGCACCAGGACTGGCTGTGTTCGTAAGAACATTTCGCTAGATTCTTGAGGCATCCACTTTGGAGTGGGTGCTTCCTTTAATATGATATTAGCATTGAAATTTAATTTATTCAAGTATTTTTTCATATATACAAATAAAAAGTAGCGCGAAAGAGGTAAAAAATATGTTAGAATGTTTATTAGTAGGAATTGGTGGTTTTATAGGCAGTGTTCTTAGATATCTGGTGGGATTGCTTCCGATGAAACCGGATAATCAATTTCCAGTAAAAACCCTATTTATTAATATTTTTGGAGCGTTTATAATAAGTATTATAGTGGCAATGGCAGCGAAGAATAAATCTTTAAACCCTAATTTTATTTTAATGTTAAAAGTGGGTGTTTGTGGTGGGTTCACTACATTCTCTACATTTGCTTTTGAGACTGCAGAATTAATACAGAATGGAAACGTGGTGGTAGCAGTGAGTTATGCTGTGTCAAGTGTAGTCTTAGGTGTTCTTGCCATTTATTTTGCACAGATGATAATAAATTGACAGATAGAGAGATGGAAGATAAATGAATAAAAAAATGCGATTACGAATAATGGTTTCGACGGGCATAGTGTGCGTGCTTTCGATGATTATGATTGTTTTTACAAATACACAGCAACAGGCAAAAGTCCATGGGATGATAACAATTCAGCCGACAACAGAAAAAGCTCAGGAAACAATAGCTGCAAAAAAGGTAGAGAAGAGAGTAAAAAAGAAGAAAAAGAAAGCATCTTTGTTCTCAAAGAAATATAAGAAAATTACAGTGATAAAAGTTAGTGATGAGGCAGCAACACAAAACACTGATGATAATGTTTCAGATGAGATTGCAGAAATATATAAACAAAAATCTCTTTCCTCACAAGAGGCGGGAGTTGCATTAGATGGCTGTGTTGTTAAAGTGTTATCAAAAGATAAGAATTGGACAAAAGTAAAATCAGGTAAAGTAGAGGGCTATGTTGATAGTAAATATGTTGTAAAAGGGGCTAAAGCAAAAAAAGTTCTCTTTGATACAGACCATATCGTAGCAAAAATGAATAAAAGTAATACGATGATAAAAGGTAATAAAAGTCAGAAATCACCTAACATTGGTATTGCATATGCCAAGACTACATATCCGATTATTGAAATTAGTAAAAATGAAAAATGGGTAAAAATAAAAAGAACCGATACTTTATCAGGATGGATTCCGGCATCATCAATGACATTAAAGATTGAAAAAGAATATGCTTATACTTCAGATGAATATGATGAAATGGTTGAATCTGAATGGAAAGCGGTTGCAGGAACATATAAACTGGAAAAGAGTAAACTGCCAAAGAGTGGTGAGGCAAGAGAACTGATAGAATATGCATCGAAATTTTTAGGAAATCGATATGTCTGGGGTGGAACCAGTCTGACAAAAGGTGCAGATTGCTCTGGATTTGTTCAGTCAGTATTCAGACATTTTGGATATCGTTTAAATAGAACTGCTGCGGAGCAGTCCAGAAATGGTAAGTCAGTTTCAAATAATCAGTTAAAACCGGGGGATTTACTATTTTATCATACAGACAGAAGACAAAAGAACAGAATCAGTCATGTGGCAATTTACATCGGAAACGGAAAGATAATTCATGCGGCAAACAGGAGAGCAGGAATTATTATTAGTAATATGGGAAATCCGTGTGCGGCAAGACGAATTCTTACAGGCAAGAAGGAAAATAAAAAAGAGAAGATAAAAATAGATAAAAGTTTAGGGAAAAATAAAAAACAAAAAAATAAGGAAAATTATAAAAAGCAAAATGAAGAAGAGACAACGAAAGTTATAGAGACAACACAAAGTACAGAAACGGTAGAACAACAGGAAACAACGAGAGTAGAGTCGGAAACAACAGATGAGGAAGTCAGAGAATGGTTGGATGAGTTGAAAGAGTAACTATTCAGTCATCAGCTCGAAAATCCTTCGGGTTTCCTTCGCTGAGGTTGTACACCATATGATATAAATAATGAATGACAAATAGTCTGCAAGCAGCCTTTTGCCATTCATTATTTATATTGCATGGCAGAATAGTTGTTTCATAATCTTAATCTTTATTTTTTTTTAAATGTATGATATTCTATTTCTAGGTTTTTTACGAATAGAAAGGAATTGACAATGAACAGAGTTTTATTGAAATTAAGTGGAGAAGCACTTGCAGGAGATAAAAAAACAGGATTTGATGAAAATACTTGTGTAGCAGTAGCAAAACAGGTAAAATCAATCGTAGATAAAGGGGTTCAGGTAGCGATTGTTATTGGCGGCGGTAATTTCTGGAGAGGACGTACCAGCAATAAGATTGACAGACCAAAAGCAGATGGTATTGGAATGCTTGCTACGATTATGAATTGTATGTATGTATCTGAAATCTTCAGAACAGAAGGAATGGATACAAATGTATATACGCCATTTACCTGCGGAACATGGACCAAACTTTTCTCGAAAGATGAAGTAGTGGCTGATTTAAAGGCAGGAAAGGTTGTTTTCTTTGCAGGCGGCACAGGACATCCATATTTTTCAACAGATATGACAATGGTTCTTCGTGCCATAGAGATAGAGGCAGACTGCATTCTTGGAGCAAAGGCAATAGATGGTGTTTATGACAGTGATCCGGCTGTGAATCCGAACGCAAAGAAATACGATGAACTTCCAATATCTAAAATTGTAGATGACAGATTAGGTGTTATTGATCTGGCAGCGAGTGTGCTGGCTATGGAAAACAAAATGCCAATGCTGTTGTTTGGATTAAACGAAGAGGATAGCATTAACAAGGCAGTTTCTGGCGAGAAGATTGGAACAAAGATTACAGTGTAATATAATGAAGGAGATTATTATGGAAGAATTATTGATGACTTTTGAAGAAAAGATGGAGAAATCTTTAAATAATTTAAATGGTGAATTTTCTACAATCAGAGCAGGAAGAGCAAATCCTCATGTTTTAGACAGAATCGTTGTAGATTATTACGGTACACCAACACCGATACAACAGGTTGGTAATGTGTCAGTACCAGAGGCGAGAATGATTGTTATTCAGCCGTGGGATGCTTCTATTTTAAAAGAAGTAGAAAGAGCAATTATTATGTCAGATCTTGGTATTACACCGACGAATGATGGCAAGCTGATTCGTCTTGTATTTCCGGAATTAACAGAGGAAAGAAGAAAAGAGTTAGCAAAAGATATTAAGAAAAAAGGTGAGAATGCAAAGGTCGCAGTTAGAAATATCAGACGAGATGCTATTGATTCTGTAAAGAAAAAAGGAAAAGAAGATGGTGTTTCAGAGGATGATATCAAAGGATATGAAGATGATATCCAAAAAAGTACAGATGCATATGTTAAAAAGATAGATGCAGCTGTTGATGCAAAAACAGACGAGATTATGACAGTTTAATGATAAACTTATGAAATAAGAGGAAACAGTTGTTTCCTCTATTTTCCGTTATAAGAAGTATAGAACCGGGAGTATATATCAGATGTGGGATGACTCTCTCCTCTTCAGGCGGTGAGTAACAAAAAAAGTATCAGTGGCGGGAGTCAATCCCCCATCTGATATACGCTCCGCGAGGATGCGCAGGGATTCGGAGATGTATTATGTCAGCTAAAGCTGACCCGAATCCCGCGCCAAGACTCGCGAGCGAGTCTTGAATTAGGAGAAAATAATACTTCTGGTATGATGAACTTGAAAGAGATTAGTGAAACGGAGCATATTATGGCAGAGAAAATTGACGTGACAGGAATGAAGATACCCGAGCATGTGGCGATTATATTAGATGGAAACGGAAGATGGGCAAAGAAGCGTCTTCTTCCAAGAAACGCAGGACATGCAGCAGGAGCAAAAACTGTAGAGAAGATTATAGAGGATGCCCATGATTTGGGAGTTAAATATATGACAATGTATGCTTTTTCTACAGAAAACTGGAATCGACCGGAAAGTGAAGTAAAAGCGCTTATGAAGCTTCTAAGAAACTATTTGAAGGACTGTATTGAGAGAGCGAATAAAAATGACATGAAGTGTCTTGTCATTGGAGACAAATCTCGGTTAGATCAGGATATTGTTGATAGAATTAATGAGTTAGAGGAATGTTCTAAAGATAACCGTGGTATTACATTTATTATTGCGTTGAATTATGGCAGCAGAGATGAGATAAGAAGAGCGCTGACAAAGATGGCACAGGATTGCAAGGATGGAAAATTAAATCCGGAAGATATAACAGAGGATGCAATCAGTAATTATCTGGATACAAGAGGAATTCCGGATCCTGATTTGTTAATTCGAACTAGTGGAGAAATTAGACTGTCTAATTATTTATTATGGCAGCTGGCATATACTGAATTTTATTTTACAGATGTATTATGGCCGGATTTTAATAA
Source organism: uncultured Eubacterium sp. (assembly GCA_910584795.1). GTDB lineage: Bacteria > Bacillota > Clostridia > Lachnospirales > Lachnospiraceae > Eubacterium_G. The sequence goes on from CAJUBZ010000006.1 coordinate 44,757, forward strand.
AGAAGAATTAAAAAAAGCGATTGTAAAATATAATCAGCGTGACAGACGTTTTGGTGGTGTAAAATAAAAAATCTATGCAATAGATGAAGTGAACACAGTGTGCAGTGAAACATGATGAGGTGCGTAACACAGTATACGGTGAGATTGAGAGGAAAGAAAATGGTACTTAGCAAATTTGCAAATAAGTCTTTTGTGACGAGATTAATTAGTGGAATTGTATTAGTCGCACTGATGCTGGCAACAATTATTCCGGGTGGAACTGTTTTATTTGCGGCAAATATGCTTATTTCATTAATAGGAGTATATGAACTGTATAAGGTATTGGGGTTAGAGAAGTCATTGCCGGGTGTAACAGGATACGTGGCAACAATTTCCTATTATGCGTTGTTATTCACACAGAAAACACAATATATTACTATATTGTTTATTGTATTTTTAATTGTGTTACTGGCACAGTATGTTTTTATGTTTCCGCAATATAAGACAGAGCAGATATCCAATGCAATTATGTGTATGTTATATGCCGGTGTACTACTCTCATATATTTATATAGTGAGAGAAGCACAGAATGGGGTATATACAGTATGGTTGATATTTTTATGTTCCTGGGCCAGCGATACTTGTGCTTATGTGGCAGGAGTGGCATTTGGAAAACATAAAATGGCACCGGTACTCAGTCCTAAAAAATCTATTGAGGGTGCTGTCGGTGGTGTTGTAGGTGCTGCTGTTTTGGGGGCAATTTATGCCGCAGTGTTCGTGGAAAAGATTCAGTTAAGTGTTAATCCGGTGATGGCGTTTGCGATTATTTGTGCAGTTGGTGCACTAATTTCCATGGTGGGAGATCTGGCGGCATCTGCCATTAAGAGAAATCATAATATAAAAGATTATGGAACAATAATTCCGGGACATGGTGGCATCATGGACAGATTTGACAGTGTAATATATGTTGCACCAATTGTCTGGATATTACTTCAGATATTTTAAAAAAGTTAGCTGATGTAAAAAGGGTTTCTGTATAGAAAATACAGGAACAAAAAATATGATGGAGAAAATAATGAAGAATATATCTATTTTAGGCTCGACTGGTTCTATTGGAACACAGACATTGGATATTGTGAGAGCCAATAATGATTTAAAGGTTGTTGCGATTGCAGCTGGTTCTAATGTAAAGGCATTAGAGGAACAGATTCGGGAATTTCATCCGAAACTTGTATGTGTATATAATGAAGAGGCAGCAGGCAGGTTGAAAACAGCAGTGGCAGATACAGATGTGAAAGTGGTAGCAGGAATGGATGGTTTAATTGAGGCTGCTACCTATAGCAGTGCTGAGACTGTTGTGACAGCATTTGTGGGAATGATTGGTATCCGTCCTACACTGGAGGCTATTAAGGCAGGAAAAGATATTGCACTGGCAAACAAGGAAACCCTGGTTACAGCAGGTCATCTGGTAATGAAAGCCGCAAGTGAATATGGTGTAAAGATACTTCCTGTAGACAGTGAACATAGTGCGATATTTCAATCGCTGAATGGTGAGAATAAAAAAGAAATTGATAAGATTTTACTGACTGCTTCCGGAGGACCTTTCAGGGGATGGACCAGAGAGCAGATGAAAGAGGTTCAAGTAGAAGATGCTTTGAAGCATCCAAACTGGGCTATGGGCCAGAAAATCACAATAGATTCAGCAACGATGGTGAATAAAGGTCTCGAAGTAATTGAAGCAAAGTGGTTGTTTGATGTAGACATTGATAGTGTGCAGGCAGTAGTCCAGCCTCAGAGTATTATTCATTCTATGGTGCAGTTTAAAGACGGAGCAGTGATTGCCCAGCTTGGAACACCAGATATGAAACTGCCAATTCAGTATGCATTGTGTTATCCTGAGAGAAGGCATCTGGCAGGAGACAGGCTTGATTTTGCAAAAATCGGTCAGATTACTTTTGAAGAACCGGATTTAAATAACTTTACAGGACTGAAAATGGCATATGAGGCAGGACGCATGGGAGGATCCATGCCTACTGTATTTAATGCAGCAAATGAAAAAGCAGTAGCAAAGTTTTTAAACAGAAAAATCGGATTTTTGGATATTACAGATATCATCTGTTGTTGTATGGAACAACATAAAACAATAGAAAATCCGACTGTAGAACAAATATTAGATATAGAACAATGGGTATATGAGCTTATTGAGAATAGGTGGTAGAGATGCAGACAGCAATTAGTATAATTATAGCGTTAGTAATTTTTGGAGTATTGGTTTTAATTCATGAGTTTGGTCATTTTATCGTAGCAAAGAAAAATGGTGTAGTTGTTAATGAGTTTTCTATTGGTATGGGACCAAGAATATTCAGTCGTGTGGCAAAAAGCGGCACGAGATATTCGATTAAGATTCTTCCGTTAGGAGGTTCGTGTGCGATGCTTGGAGAAGATGAGGATAATGAGGAGGAAGGTTCCTTTAACTCAAAATCTATCTGGGCAAGAAGTGCCATTATATTCGCCGGACCGTTTTTTAACTTTATCTTAGCATTTGTTCTGGCTTTGATTGTGATTGGTGTTGCAGGGGCAGATGTGTCTTATGTTACCAGTGTAGATAAAAATTCAGCGGCATATGAGGCAGGACTTCGTGAGGGAGATAAAATTACAAAATACAATGGTGCACATGCTACATTAGGAAGAGAAATTTATTTAGAAGATTACGTAAATCCTCTCGATGGCAGTGAGATTTCTATATCTTTCGTAAGAGATGGGGAAAAGAAAACAATAAAGTATACTCCAAATACAGAAAAAAGATATATGGTAGGGATGAACTATACTGCATCAGATACACAGGCAGAGATTTCACAGGTAAACAGAGGATCGGCAATGGCAGAAGCAGGTGTTCAGCCGGGAGATGTTGTCACAGAGATTGATGGAGTAAAGATTACGACAGGAAAGCAGATGTCAGAACATATTGCTGCACATCCTTTTGGAGAAAAAGAAGTGAATCTGACTTTAGATAGAAGAGGTGAAGAAGTTAAGGTGGTAGTGAAACCACAGATGACACAGATTGCGAATAGTGGATTTACTTATAATCTTGGAAGAGAGAAACAGTCTATAGGTGGAGTGATTAAGTATAGTTTTACGGAAGTCAGATATGAGATTGCCACTGTTTTAAAAAGCTTGAAGATGTTAGTAACAGGTAAGGTGTCAGCCAACGAAGTATCCGGACCGGTAGGAATTGTAAATGTCATTGGAGACACATATACTACTGCAAAATCAGAAGGTGTGGCTATTACAATTTTGACATTATTAAACCTTGCTATTATGCTTAGTGCCAACTTAGGTGTTATGAATTTACTTCCGATTCCGGCATTAGATGGCGGAAGACTGTTCTTATATTTGATTGAGATTATTACAAGAAAGAAGATACCAAAGGATAAGGAGGGTATGATTCACTTTGTTGGATTTATTCTATTGATGGCATTAATGGTGTTCTTGGTATTTAATGATATTCGAAAACTATTGTAAGAGAGTCAGCATCAGCACAGGGTGTTTCAGTAGAACGGTAAGGAGACGTTCCTTTTACTGAGTTACAGTGGAAGGGAAATGAAAAGTATTATGATGAGAGAAAATACAAAAATAATTCAAATTGGAGATAAAGTGATTGGTGGGGGAAATCCCATTCTGATTCAGTCTATGACAAATACAAAGACAGAAGATGTAGAAGCTACTGTAAGTCAGATAAAAGAGTTAGAGGCAGCAGGTTGTGATATTATCCGCTGTGCTGTTCCTACCATGGAGGCGGCAGAAGCAATCGCTGAAATAAAAAAACAGATTTCTATTCCGCTTGTGGCAGATATACATTTTGACTACCGTCTGGCAATTGCATCTATGGAGAACGGAGCAGATAAGATTCGTATCAATCCGGGAAATATAGGAGATAGCTCAAAAGTAAAAGCTGTCGTAGATGTAGCAAAGGAAAAGAATATTCCTATCAGAGTCGGTGTGAACAGTGGTTCACTGGAAAAGAATATTTTAGAAAAGTATGGTAAGGTAACTGCAGAAGGAATTGTGGAAAGTGCTTTAGATAAAGTGAAAATTATCGAAGATTTGGGATATGATAATCTCGTTATCAGTATCAAATCATCTGATGTAATGATGTGTGTTAAAGCACATGAGTTAATTGCACGGGAGACGAATTATCCTTTGCATGTAGGAATTACGGAATCCGGTACAATTACTTCCGGAAATATTAAATCAGCATTAGGATTAGGACTCATTTTAAATCAAGGGATTGGTGATACCATCAGAGTATCTCTAACTGGAGCACCAATAGAAGAGATTGCCAGTGCAAAGTTGATTTTAAAAACATTGGGGCTTAGAAAAGGCGGCATCTCTGTTGTATCCTGTCCAACATGTGGGAGAACACAGATAGACTTGATTGGACTTGCAGGAAAAGTAGAAAAAATGGTCACAAAATATGATTTAGATATAAAAGTAGCTGTTATGGGATGTGTTGTAAATGGACCGGGAGAAGCCAGAGAAGCAGACATTGGTATTGCCGGTGGTAAAGGCGAAGGACTCCTGATTAAAAAGGGAGAAGTTGTCAAAAAAGTTCCAGAAGAACAGTTATTAAATACTTTAGAAGAAGAATTAAAACACTGGAGGGAGTAAGTTGGAAAAGAAGAATTTTCTTGAAGTTTTCCAGAATCTGGCATTAAGTGAAGAGTTAAAAAGTATATTTGAATTGGTTGATATTACACGGATAACAGCCAACAGTGAACATACAAAAATGAGGATCTACATTGAAAGCAGCAGACTTATCGAAAAGTCTGCTATTTTCAAAGTAAGAGAAGAATTGAGAAAAGCACTTAGAACAGGAAAGAAGATTTCTATTGAGATTATAGAAAAATACATATTGTCACAGCAGTATACTCCGGAAAATCTTTTTGATATGTATAAAGAAAGTATAATTCTGGAGTTGAATGAGAGTAGTCCTATTATTGCCACGATGCTGAAAAAAGCACCGGCTAAATTTGATGAGGCCGGCAGATTGGTTATTGATTTAGAAGCCAGTATTGTGTCGGAAGCAAGAATGAAAATATTAAAGGAAACGATTGAGCATATATTTAGAGACAGATTCGGTATGCCATTGGAAGTACGCATCGAAAAAAGAATTTTGAACGGTAATCGGTATGCAGAGCGAAATGCGAGAAGGCTCAAAAATGAAGTGAACGTTCTTTTAAATAAAGAAGAACCGCAAAAGCAAGAAGAACAGAAGCAGTCAGAAAGACCGAAACGGCCTAAGAAAGCAACTTATTCTGATAACCCGGAAGTAGTTTATGGCAGGGATTTTAAATTTGATGCGGATACACAGCTGTGTGATGTATTTGAGGGAACCGGTGAGACTGTTGTCAAAGGTCAGGTTATGACAATGGATGACAGAGAGACACGGACAGGAAAGTTTATTGTCACATTGGAGATTACAGATTTTACAGACAGTATCGCAGTGAAGATTTTCTTAGGGGATGAGAATGCCAAGAAAGAGTTTACGTCCAAGGTGAAAAAGAAAACTTTTATCCGAATCAAAGGTGTGGCGATGTACGACACTTATGACAGACAGGTTGAGATCAGCCGTGTAGATGGAATGAAGCTGATTCCTGCATTTTCCACGGAAAAGAGAAAAGATACCGCTGTAGATAAACGTGTGGAGCTTCATTGTCATACAAAGATGAGTGATATGGACGGCGTCAGTGAATGTGGTGCTCTTGTGCGCCGTGCCTATGAATGGGGACATAGAGCCATTGCCATTACTGACCATGGAGTCGTACAGGCATTTCCGGATGCATGGCATGAATATTGTGATATTAAAAAAGAATGTAAAAAAGCAGGTAAGGAATGTGATTTTAAAGTAATATACGGTGTTGAAGCATATCTGGTAGATGACTTAAAGGATATGATTGTTCATCCAAAAGGACAGAGCCTTGATGATACTTACGTGGTTTTCGATTTGGAGACTACTGGTTTTAGTGCGAAAAGTGATAGGATTATAGAGATTGGTGCAGTGAAGGTTCAAGCAGGTAAAATTATTGATAGATTCAGTACCTTTGTGAATCCGGAAATACCAATTCCATTTCGAATTGAGCAGCTTACCAGTATTAATGATAATATGGTAATCAATGCACCAAAGATAGAAGAGGCTCTTCCAAAGTTTATGGAGTTCTGTAATGAGTGTGTTATGGTAGCCCATAATGCGGAGTTTGATATGAGCTTTATTTCTGCGAATTGTGAACGACAGGGGCTGGAATGTGATTTCACAATAATTGACACGGTGGCGATGTCCAGATATTTAATTATCGGCCTTGGCAGATATAAATTGGACAGTGTGGCAAAGGCGCTGGGAATTGTATTAGACCATCACCACAGAGCAGTAGATGATGCAGAGTGTACTGCCCTGATTTTCTTAAAGTTGTGTGATATGCTCCGAGATAAAGGAATTGACAATCTGGATCAGGTCAATGAAGAAGGAAAACAGTCAACAAACCTGATTAATAAACTTCCGGCTCATCATGCCATTATTCTTGTAAAAGATTTAATTGGAAGGGTTAATCTATATAAACTTATTTCTACTTCACATATTGATACCTTTGCCAATAAAAGGCCGCGTATTCTGAAAAGTGATTATTTAAGATATTGCGAGGGGCTTATGATAGGCAGTGCCTGTGAGGCAGGAGAATTATATCAGGCGATACTTCATGGAAGACCACAGCAGGAAATTGCTAGACTGGCAGAGTTTTATGATTATTTTGAAGTACAGCCATTGGGAAATAATGACTTTATGGTTAAAACAGGTAATCCTGATATCGATGATAAAAAGAGATTTCTGGTGGAGTCCAGAGAAGAATTAAAAGATATTAACCGAAAGATTATTGAATTGGGAAGAAAGTTTAACAAAATGACGGTGGCAACTTGTGATGTGCATTTCTTAGATCCGGAAGATGAAATATACAGACGTATTATTCAGTTTGGTCAGGGATTTAAGGATGCAGATAATCAAGCACCACTGTATCTTCGCACTACAGATGAAATGTTAAAAGAATTTGATTATTTGGGGAGTGATGTGGCAGAGGAGATTGTTATTACCAATCCAAATAAAATTGCAGATATGATTGATAATATTTCGCCGATTCATCCGGACAAATGCCCCCCGGTGTTGGAAAACTCTGAGGAGAATTTAAGAAAAATCTGTTTTGATAAGGCACATGAAATCTATGGAGAAGATTTGCCAAAAATCGTAGAAGACCGATTGGAGGTTGAATTAGATTCTATTATTGGAAATGGATACGCTGTAATGTATATTATGGCACAGAGGCTGGTTTGGAAGTCTAATGAGGATGGATATCTGGTAGGTTCAAGGGGGTCTGTTGGTTCTTCTTTTGCAGCAACAATGTCCGGTATTACGGAGTGTAATCCTTTAGCACCACATTACTATTGTGAAAAATGTAAAAGCTCCTTTTTTGAAAAGGAATACAGAGTACCAGAGGGAACAGATGACGAAGAGATAAAGAGGATTCAGGCAATTATTGCAAAAGAGAAGGCAGAGGGTGGAATTGGATTCGATTTACCCGATATGATATGCCCACATTGTGGTGAAAAGCTGAAGAAAGATGGTCTGGAGATACCTTTTGAGACATTCCTCGGATTTGGTGGAACAAAAGAGCCGGATATTGACTTGAATTTCTCAGGAGAGTATCAGGCAAACGCTCACGCTTATACAGAGGTAATGTTTGGAAAAGGGCATACATTTAGAGCAGGAACAATTACCGGTGTAGCGGATAAGACTGCTTTTGGATATGTGAAGAATTATTTTGATGATCATAACGTTGTAAAAAGAACAGCAGAGATTGACAGAATTGCCAGAGGATGTACAGGTATCAGAAGAAGTACAGGACAGCATCCGGGTGGTATCGTTATTGTTCCAAGAGATAAAGAAATCTATGATTTTACACCAATACAGAAACCGGCAAATGATATGAGTGTAGATACGATCACAACGCATTTTGAATATCATGCGATTGATGCCAATCTGTTGAAACTGGATATTCTGGGACACGACGATCCAACGATGATTCGTCGGTTGGAAAAACTCACAGATACGAATGTTCAGACAGATGTGCCTTTTGATGATGAGAAAGTTATGTCGCTGTTTTTAAGCCCGGAGGCGCTTGGAATTACTCCGGATGATATTGATGGATGTCCTATCGGGACATTAGGGCTTCCGGAGCTTGGAACGGATTTTGTTATTCAGATGTTGGTGGATACAAAACCGACCAAGATAGCCGACCTGCTTCGTGTTTCGGGATTGTCTCATGGTACGGACGTATGGCTTGGAAATGCCCAGACGCTGATTCAGGAAGGGAAGTGTACAATTTCTACGGCTGTATGTACCCGTGATGATATCATGGTTTATCTGATGGATAAGGGCATTGAACCACAGGTTAGCTTTGATATTATGGAACATGTGCGAAAGGGAAGAGGGCTTCTGACTTACAAAGATAAGGAAACCGGTGAGGAGCGCCAGGAAGAGGATGTAATGCGTGAACATAATGTTCCGGACTGGTATATATGGTCCTGTAAAAAGATAAAGTATATGTTCCCTAAAGCCCATGCGGCAGCCTACATTATGATGGCTCTTCGTGTGGCGTGGTACAAGGTATATCATCCATTGGCATATTATGCAGCGTTTTTTGGCATTAGAGCTAAGGCGTTTGATTATGAGACTATGTGTCAGGGAAAAGAAAAATTAGAGTATTATATGGCTGATTTGAAACGTAAGAAAAATAATCATGAGGCATCAAAGAAAGACGAAGATTCTTTAGGAGATATGAAGATTGTACTGGAAATGTATGCCAGAGGTTTTGAGTTTCTGCCATTGGATATATATACAGCGAAAGCTCATGATTTTCAGATTATTGAAGGGAAGCTGATGCCAAGTCTGGATACGATTGAAGGATTGGGAGAAAAAGCGGCAGATGCTCTTGTAGAAGCTGTGGCAGCACAGAATGGACCATTTGTTTCAAAAAATGATTTGAGAGAGAAGAGTAAGTTGAGTAAGACTGTCATAGAGACAATGTCAGATTTGGGACTGTTAGAGGGACTGCCTGAAGATAGTCAGTTATCCATCTTCGACTTCTAATGTGCAACGTATGAGAGAATACAGACAAATCGTTGTAAATTAATTTTCATAAGTTGATGTCTGTATTCTTTCGTATAGTGTGATTAGCACGACCGAGATGAAGTATCCAAAGGATACGGAATCGAGGTGTGTTGCATGAAAAAAGCCACACCTCGGTGGTGTGACCTCTAAAAGGAAAATACATCTTAAAAAAGATGTAAAATAAAAACAATAATAAAAAACAGCTCGTAGGGGAATTGAACCCCTGATTCCGCCTTGAGAGGGCGGCGTCTTAACCACTTGACCAACGAGCCAAAAAAATGTTACTGTATTATTATAACAGCAAAGTGAAATTTTGCAAGACATTTTTGAAAGGAATATGAAATTTTTTATGGACTGGATATATGGAAAGACGATATTGATAACTGGAGCATCATCAGGACTTGGAAGAGCAATGACAGTTCAGTTAATAAGGGAACAGAATTGTAAAGTCATCGGAGTCGGACAGTCAGAAGAAAAAATGATGAGTTTAAAGGAAGAACTGACATATTTAAGAGATGATTTTGATTATAGAATATTTGATGTAAGTGTACAGGAAAACTGGACATGGTTTGCCGAAGAACTTATGGCAGAAAATATACAGATTGATTTGTTGATAAATAATGCAGGAATACTTCTTCCTTTTGATAAATCTGTAAATTATACAGAAAAACAGGTTCAGAGTTGTATGGATATAAATTTTCATGGGTGTAGATATGCCATTAATGCAATGCTGCCGATTCTTCGCCAGTCAACTATGGCAGGGATAGTGAATATTTCCAGCTCCGATGCATTGGCTGGTATTATTGGAACCAGCATTTATAGTGCGAGCAAGGCGGCGCTAAAAGCATATACGGAGGTTCTTATAGCAGAGCTTGGAAGAGAGATGTATATTGGATATGTCTGCCCGGGATTTATCAGAACAGATATTTTCAGGAATCAGTATGTTATTTCAGAAAGCAGATTGATAAAGATGGCATCTTCTAAAGTAGATAAGGCGGCAAAGAAGATTGTGAAGAAGATTGTGAAGCAGAAGTCGAGAATGATAGTGGGGAAGGATGCAAAGTTTATGAATTTTACATCAAAGTTTTTCCCGGTGCTGGGATTGAAATTTTACGAGCAGTTGATAAAACACTCTAAGATAGAGATGTTTGAAAATATTAAATGATAGTATAATATCTCTTATTAGCAGAAGAGTTATAATTTGGTAAGATTAAAATAATAAATAATGTAAAATATTGTAAAAAAAAGTAAGTGGTGATATAATCAATATAAGAGAATATGGACGATTGTATTATGAAAAACATTAATAATCTAAAATCCCTAAGCATAATCAGATTAGTGTATCAGGTAGAATCTGACGTTATATCATGGTTGATGTTTGGGGACTTTTTTATATAGGAGGTGTTTTAGGAGGGAGATTGTATGAGAAAATTATTATCATATTTTTTAGTTTTTACATTAATAGTAACAACAGTCGGAGTAATAAATGTAGGAGCTGATGAGAAAGAATTAAAGTGGAACGGATTTATCTATCAGGTACATAATGATACGGTTGCAAATAATAAACATGTTCTTATCGAAGATTATGTAGGAACAGAAAAACAAATTACAATTCCAAAAGAAATAGACGGGATAGCAGTAACTGAACTTGCAGAGAAATTTACCTGTACTTCGGATATTACATCTGTAAAGATTATGGACACTATGCTGAAACCCGAGGGATTAACATGGTGTGAAACATTAGAAAAGATTTTTGTGGAAGATAATAGTATACGGTATAAAGTAATTGACGGAATACTATATAATAAGAAGGTTACATCGTTGCTTTGTTATCCAAGTGCAAAGCAGAAAAGGGAGTATATTGCTCCAAAAACAGTAACAGAAACATATGGTTTGCAGCAAATGTTATTAAAAAATAAATCTTTAAAAGATGTGACATTTACCAGTGTTGTACCGGATTGCACGAACACTAATATTGAAAATGTAAAAATAACCGGTAATATTTCATACATTCCGGAAGGCTCGTTTAGAGAATGCAAGAATTTGAAAACAGTAGTAATAGGAAGCAAAGTTGATTTTATTGAACGTGATGCATTCTATGGTTGTGTATCATTACAAAGTGTAAAATTATCGAACAACTTGCGTTCAATATACTCTTGTGCTTTTGGGAAAACCAAAATTAAGAAAGTGAAAATACCGAAGAGTGTTGATTATATCGATTATGATGTTTTTCCAACGAAAACAAAGATAATGAAACCATCGTATTTAAGAAAAACTGTTAATCCATGGAATAAGTCCCAACATTGTTATAAAGCATATGTGATTGCAAAAATAAAGTCTGGCACAAAGAAATACCGGGCATCAAATGTAACAAAGATTACAACAACAAATAAGAAAGTAAAATTAAAAAAAGGAAAGACACATAAGATAAAGACCAGAGTATTTGTTTCTAAGATAAAGAAGGCGGGTTTTATTAAAAATGATATTTTAAAATTTACATCTTCAAATAATAAAGTGGCAAAGGTTACACAAGGAGGAAAAATAAAGGCACTAAGAAAAGGAAGAACGACCATTACTGTTATGATGCGTACGTTTGAAAAGAAATTACATACAACGAGAAAGAAGTATAAAATTAAAGTTAAAGTATTATAAGTAAATGGTAGAAACAGAAATCTTAGAACGGAACTGTACTTATATATCAGATAGAATCTGATTTCCAAAAACATAAAGGCAGAAAAAATAAATTAATGTTGACATCTTAATTATATGGTAGTATAGTTGTATGGTAAATATTGACTAAAGTGGAAGGAGCGAACCGCAAAGGTTCGCTCTTTGTTATGTCAGCCGGATAAGGATTCGTTAGAAGAATAGAATATCTTTATCAGGCAGAAAGGTAGAGGTTAAGGTGTCTAGAAGAGAAGAGTACGAATCAAAAACAGAAGCACTATTGATTCCCATATTAGAGGAAAAAGGATATGAGATGGTAGATGTGGAATATGTAAAAGAAGGCAGCAACTGGTATTTAAGAGCTTATATTGACAAGCCGGGAGGCATTACAATTAATGATTTAGAAAGTGTCAGCAGACGTTTGAGTGATTTGCTGGATGAAAAAGATTTCATTAGTGATGCTTACATATTAGAAGTAAGCTCGCCGGGGCTGGGGCGTCCATTGAAGAAGGACAGAGATTTTGATAGAAGTATTGGAGAGGAAATCGAGGTACATCTGTATCGAAGCCTTAACGGAAATAAGCAGTATGTAGGACTGTTGAAGTCTTATGATAAAGATACTATTACTATCGAAGATGAAGATGGTAGTGAAATAAATTTAGACAGAGTAAATGTTTCGCTCGTCAAATTAACGATTGATTTTTAGGAGGATATTGGAAAAATGAACAAGGAATTAATTGCAGCATTAGAAGTGTTGGAAAAGGAAAAAGGAATTAGTAAGGAGTCATTATTTGAAGCAATTGAAAGTAATTTGGTTGTGGCATACAAGAACAATTTTAATAAAGCAGATAATGTGACAGTAACAATGGATAGAGAAACAGGAGAATTTCATATCTATTCCCAGAAAACAGTCGTAGAAGAAGTGGAAGATACCGTTTCCCAGATATCATTAGAAGATGCTAGAAATATTAAAGCCTCTTATGATGTTGGAGATACTGTAAATATTGAGATACAGTCAAAAGATTTTGGACGTATCGCAACGCAGAGTGCAAAGAATGGTATCTTACAGAAAATCAGAGAAGAAGAAAGAAAAAGTCTTTACGAACAGTATTATGAAAAGCAGGATGATATTATTACAGGTGTTGTTCAGAGAATTAATGGAAAGAATATAAGTATTAATTTGGGTAAGGTTGATACGGTTCTTATGGAAAAAGAACAGTCTAAAGGAGAGTTCTTCAGACCAAATGACAGAATTAAATTGTATGTTACAGAAGTAAAGGATAATGGAAGAGGTCCGAGAATCACTGTATCAAGAACACATCCAAATCTTGTTAAGAGACTCTTCGAACAGGAAGTAACAGAAATTCAGGATGGAACTGTTGAAATTAAAAGCATTGCAAGAGAAGCAGGCTCCAGAACAAAAATTGCAGTATGGTCTAATAATGAAGATGTAGATGCAGTTGGAGCATGTGTCGGTATTAACGGAGCAAGAGTAAATGCAGTAGTTGATGAACTTCAGGATGAGAAGATGGATATTATTAACTGGAGTGAAAATCCGGCGATTTTAATTGAGAATGCGCTTAGCCCATCTAAGGTAGTAGCCGTACTTGCAGATCCGGATAATAAGGAAGCATTGGTGGTTGTTCCTGATTTACAATTATCACTTGCTATCGGTAAGGAAGGACAGAATGCCAGACTTGCAGCAAAACTTACAGGATTTAAGATTGACATTAAGAGTGAGTCACAGGCAAAAGCAGAAGATATTCAATATGTATTTAACGAAGAAGACTACTATGATGATGAGTATTATGATGGTGAGTACTATGACGATGAATACTATGATGAAGAATATTATGATGATGAATACGATGCAGAAGCAGAAGTAGAGGAATCAGAAGAAGCATAGGAGACAGCATATGGGGCAGGTTAGAAAAATTCCGATGAGAACATGTATTGGTTGCAGACAGTCAAAAGACAAAAAAGAACTAATTCGTGTAGTTAGGAATAAAGAAAATCAGATTTTTGTTGATTTAACAGGAAAACAAAACGGCAGAGGTGCATATATTTGTGCAGATGCAGATTGTTTAGACAAAGCAATGAAAAATAAAGGGTTAGAAAAAACTCTAAAAATTTCAAATGTCAGTGAAGAAGTAGTAGAAATATTAAAAAAGCAGTTAGGAGAAATAGATGAATAAGATATTTTCCATGGTTGGGCTGGCTACCAGGGCAGGTAAAACTGTTGCAGGAGAGTTTTCTGTAGAGAAGGCAGTCAAAACAGGCAAAGCATTTTTGGTATTGGTATCCCATGAAGCATCGGATAATACGAAAAAACTGTTTTTAAATAAATGTAAACATTATCAGATTCCAGTATTTGTTTATGGAAGTAAAGAAGAGTTAGGAAATTCCACGGGAAATGGAGAGCGTGCTTCAATTGCTGTAATGGATGAAGGTTTTAGTAGAACGATCATAAATTTGTTAAAAGATAATCATTAGACGGAGGTAGTAAATGTCAAAGATGAGAGTACATGAATTAGCCAAAGAATTAGAAATAAAAAGCGCAGATATTGTAAATGCACTAGAGAAAAAGGGGATGGAAGTGAAAGCACAGAGTTCTATCGATGAGGAACAGATTGCATATGTGAAACAGAAGTTCTCTAAAAATAAGACAGAAGAAGAAAAAGAAGAGAAGAAAGAAGAAAAAGCAAAACCTAGAAAATTAATTACAAGTAAAGGTGTCATCAGAACCGGAGAGAGAAGAAGTCATGGTGATGGTGAAAGAAGACGACGCAGACACAGTAGTGACGGAGAGCATCGCCGCCGTTCCAGACATTCATCAGAAGAAAAGCCGAGTGTTGAGACAAAGGAAGTAAAACCAATTGTTGCTGCACAGGAAGTGAAAGCAGAGCCGATTGTAGAAGAGGTGAAAACTCCTGTGAAAGAAGTAGTTCAGGAATCACCTAAGACTGTACCACAGGAAGAAACAGTCAAGGTAGAAAAAACGGTTCTGGCTGACAATGTGGTCAAAACAGAAGAGGCTGACAAGGTAGAAGTTACAGAAAAAAAAGCAGATAAAAAACCAGTAGAACAGGAAATGAAGAAGGTTGAAAATGTAAGGCAGGACAACAGACAACAGGGAAATAGACAGCAAGGAGCCAGATTACATGACAACAGACAACAGGGAAACAGACCACAGAATAACAGACATCCAAATAATGACAGAAATAATGGCAGGGATAATAGAAATAATAAGGATAATCGTAGCTTTAACAGAGATCATGGTAATGGACGTAATGACAGAAATAATGACAGGCGAAATGAACGTGGCAATGACAGAAATAATGATCGTAGAAATGACAGAAGTAACGATAGACCAAATAATAGAAACAACGATAGACGAAACGACAGAAATAACGACAGAAATAATGACAGAAATAATTTCAGAAATGGAAATGACAGACGTGATTTCAGAAAGAATGACAGAAATGAAAAGCCTGCAGAGCCAATTCAGGATAAAAACAGAAAAAACAGGGAAAATAAAATACGTCAGGACAAACAGGAACGTAATAAAAAGAATTACGAAGATGGCGGCAGAAGAGGAAAGAAAAATGATTTTTCTAAGCCAATGATGGAGAAACCAAAGAAGAAGGAAGAAAAGAAGGAAGAGATTAAAATTATTCAGGTTCCTGACTTCATTACGATTGGTGAACTTGCAGAAAAAATGAAAATGACACCATCTACACTGATTAAGAAATTATTCTTAGAAGGAAAAATGGTTACTGTGAATACAGAAATTGATTTTGACAGTGCAGAGGAAATCGCATTAGGATATGAGATTATGTGCGAAAAAGAAGAAAAAGTGGATATGATTGAAGAACTTCTTAAGGAAGAGGCAGAAGATGAATCATTAATGGAGAAACGTCCACCGGTTGTTTGTGTTATGGGACACGTTGATCATGGTAAAACTTCCCTTTTGGATGCTATAAGAGAGACAAATGTAATTTCAGGGGAGGCTGGTGGTATTACACAGCATATTGGTGCGTCTGTTGTTAAAATTAATGACCAGACGATTACTTTCCTTGATACACCAGGACATGAAGCGTTTACTTCCATGCGTATGCGTGGTGCTCAGTCCACAGATATTGCCATTCTGGTAGTAGCTGCAGATGACGGTGTTATGCCGCAAACAGTTGAAGCAATTAATCATGCAAGGGCTGCAGGAATTGAGATTATTGTGGCAATTAATAAGATTGATAAGCCGGGAGCTAATATTGAAAGAGTTAAGCAGGGACTTGCTGAACACGAATTATTAGCAGCTGACTGGGGGGGAGATGTGGAGATGGTTCCGGTTTCTGCCCATACAAGAGAAGGCATTGATGACCTTTTGGAAATGGTACTTTTACAGGCAGATGTATTAGAACTGAAAGCAAATGCAGACCGTCAGGCAAGAGGTATTGTTATTGAGGCAAAACTTGATAAAGGTAAAGGACCTGTTGCTACAGTGCTGGTACAAAAGGGAACATTAAATGTTGGTGCTCATATAGCAGCAGGTGCAAATCATGGTAAAGTAAGAGCAATGTCAGATGACAGAGGTAATAGAATTAAGACAGCAGGGCCATCTACTCCGGTAGAGATTTTAGGTCTCAGTGGTGTTCCAAACGCAGGAGAAGTGTTCGTTTCTACAGAGACAGCAAATGAAGCAAAAGACTTTGCAAATACATTTGTTGAAGACAGTAAGGCAAAATTAATGGAATCTAATAAGTTTAGAATTTCACTTGATGATTTGAATTCACAGATTGAGGCAGGAGAACTGAAAGAATTAAATGTTATTATTAAAGCAGATGTTCAAGGTTCTGTGGAGGCTGTAAAACAGAGTCTGTTAAAACTTTCTAATGAGGAAGTAGAAGTAAAAGTAATTCATGGTGGTGTTGGTGCGATTAATGAATCTGATGTTATTCTTGCATCTACATCTAATGCAATAATTTTAGGATTTAATGTAAAACCGGATACACAGGCAGAGGCAACAGCAAACAATGAAAATGTTGATTTAAGACTCTATTCTGTTATCTATAATGCCATTGATGATATTGAGCGTGCAATGAAGGGTATGTTAGAGCCGATTTACGAAGAGAAGGTAATTGGCCATGCAGAGATTCGTCAGATTTTCAAGGCTTCCGGTGTTGGAAATATTGCAGGTTCTTATGTGTTAGACGGTATGATGCAGAGGGGATGTTCCGCAAGAGTTACAAGAGAAGGAACACAGATTTATGAAGGACCTGTGGCATCTCTTAAGAGATTTAAGGATGATGTTAAGGAAGTTAAGGCGGGATATGAATGTGGTCTTGTATTTGACGGATTTAATGGTATTGCTGAGGGCGATCAGGTCGAAGCATATATTATGGTAGAAGTGCCTAGATAAAGTCTCATTCAATCAAAAATTACGGTGAATACTTGTATTCGTAGGTAGGTTTTGATTGAATGAAATTTGGCGAGCGCCAAACAGCGAAAAAATCGTAGATTTTTGAGCTGGCTTTATCTCGAAAAATAAGGAGTGATAATGAGAAAGAATAGTATTAAAAATACAAGGATTAATGGTGAGGTGCAGAGAGAATTAAGTAATATCATACGTGAGTTGAAAGACCCACGTATCGGTATTATGACTACAGTGACTGCTGTGGAAGTGGCACCGGACCTGAAAACCTGTAAAGCATATATTAGTGTGCTGGGAGATGAACAGGCAAAGACTGATACAATGGCAGGATTAAAAAGTGCTGCCGGATTTATCCGCAGAGAGCTTGCCAGAACAGTGAATCTTCGAAATACTCCTGAAATCAGATTTATTATGGATGAATCAATTGAGTATGGTATGAAGATGTCAAAATTAATTGACGATATGAAAAAAGATCAGCCATCCGATACAGAATAAATATAACAAATGACTGCTTGCAGACAATTTGCTATATTTATTCTGTATCATATGGTGAATAACCACAGCGGAGGAAATCCGAAGGATTTTCAAGTTAATGGCTGAACTGATATATGATAAAGAAGATGATGAAAAGTAAATTTGGAGAGTAAGGTTGGAAAAGAATGAAGATAAACGATATAATCGGTGATGCAAGTACAGTGGGAATTGCGGGACATGTTAGACCAGATGGGGACTGTGTCGGTTCATGTATGTCATTGTACAATTATTTGAAAAAAAACAGACCGGATATTCAGGTAAGAGTTTTTCTTGAGTTTGTAGATGAGAAGTTTCGATTAATTCACAATACAGACAAAATTGAAACAGAGGGATTTGACGGAACAAAATTTGATTTGTTTATTTCTCTTGATACGGCCAGTTTTGAAAGATTGGGAGAGAATGCACCTTTTTTTGAACATGCAAAGAGAACAGTATGTATTGACCATCATAAAAGTAATTCGGGATATGCAGAGTATAATTATATTGTTTCAGAAGCAAGTTCTGCTAGTGAGGTTCTATACGGTCTGTTGGATGTGGAATTGTTTGATAAAAGTATTGCAGAGCCTATGTATATGGGGATTGCTCATGATTCGGGTGTTTTCAGATTTCAGTCTACGACTTCTAAAACAATGAATATTGCAGCAAAGATGATTGACTTTGGTGTGGATGTAAATAGCATTTTAGAAGATACATTTTATAGAAAAACTTATAATCAGTTAATGATTACTGCAAAAATACAGAGTAATGCGATACTTTGTATGGAGGGAAAATGTATCTATGGGTATTGTACATCAGATATGATGAAGGAATATGGCGTAACCACTAACGATTTGGATGCAGTAATTGCATCGATTCGTAATGTGGCCGGCGTGGAGGTGGCTATGTTTGTTTATCAGTTAGAGGAGAATAAATTCAAGGTAAGCCTACGGTCAAAAAAATATGTGGATGTCAGTGAAATTGCAGTTTCTTTTGGAGGCGGTGGTCACGCAAGGGCAGCCGGATTTGACGTGGAAGGCAGCCTTGAAAAGGTTATTAAATGTGTGACAGACAGAATTGGTGAAAAGATATAAATAGGTATGGAATATGATTAGTGGAGTAATAAATGTATATAAGGAGCCGGGGTATACATCTCATGATGTCGTTGCAAAGCTTCGAGGTATACTAAAACAAAAGAAAATTGGCCATATGGGGACACTGGACCCAGAGGCTGTAGGAGTTCTTCCGGTGTGCTTGGGTAAAGCAACAAAGTTATGTGACATTTTATCGGAGAAAGATAAAACGTATATTGCCACATTGCTTCTTGGAACAGAGACTAATACACAGGATACAACGGGAGAGATTATTAAGCAGGCGACAGAGGAAATGTTAAATGCTTTGACAGAAGAACAGGTTTTTGAAACAGTAAAAAGTTTTATTGGGGATTATGAACAGATACCACCAATGTTTTCTGCGATTAAAATTGGCGGAGAAAAGTTATATAATCTTGCAAGAAGAGGTGAGGTGGTTGAACGTCCGGCTAGACATTGTAAGATTATTGATATTACGGTGACAAAGATTGATCTTCCAAGAGTCGATATGCATGTTACCTGTTCTAAAGGAACATACATTAGAACATTGTGTCATGATATTGGCAAAAAATTAGGTGTAGGCGGATGTATGGAACATTTGATTCGGAGTAAGGTGGAGCGTTTCAAGGTAGAAGAGGGTATTACGCTGGCACAGATAGAAAAATTCAGGGATATAGATACTCTGGATGAATACATAACACCGATAGACGAGATGCTGGACAGCTATTCAAAATGTATTGTTTCTCAAAATGCGGAAAAGCTGGTATACAATGGGAATATATTTACATCAGGTAACACGCTTTTGAAAATGAACCATGAAGATGGACAGACAGTAAGAGTATATACTCATGATGGAAAATTTATAGGATTATATATATATTGTGATAAGAAAAAAATATACAAGCCTTTAAAAATGTTTCTGTAAATAGTAAATGGGATATGAGAACAGCAGGTGGGCAGTCATGTGTCTACCTGCTGTTGCTGAGGAGGATACATGCAGTGCATTTCAGTGAACGATAATATAAAATTAAAAAATACAATTGTTACAGTTGGTAAATTTGATGGTATTCATAAGGGGCATGAAAAGTTATTTGGTGAGATTACAAGAAAAGCCAATGGAAGGCAGAAAGTAGTACTGACTTTTGAAACTTCACCTAGGAATTTTCTACAAGATAATTCGAATAAAACGATTGTAACAGAAATGGAAAAACAAATGCTCTGTGACAGTCAGGGGATTGATGTTTATATGAAGATGCCTATGGAGAAAAAATTTCTGGCACTGACGCCGGATGAATTTGTCAGTCAGATTTTAAAAGAAAAGATTGGTGCTACGACGATTGTGTGTGGACCGGACTTTCAATTTGGTGCAAAGGCTTTGGGAAATGTGGAGTTTTTGAAAGACAATGAAAGTAAGTATGGATACAGTCTGATTGTGGTGGAAAAAGAGCAGTATCATAATAAGGATATCAGCAGTACTGCGATAAGAGAAAAGATATTAAAAGGCGAAATGATTACAGTAAACGAGATGTTAGATCATCCATATTGTATTATCGGAAAAGTTGAGCAGGGAAAACAATTAGGAAGAACTTTGGGACTCCCTACTGCTAATATTATTCCGGATGATACAAAATTGCTTCCACCGAAAGGTGTCTACAAGACGGTGGTGAATGTGGCAGGAAAACGATTCCATTCTATTACTAATATTGGTATAAACCCTACAGTAGAGAGCGGAACTCAGATAAAGGTGGAGACTCATATCCTGGATTATGAAGAATATATTTATAATGAGATTGTGCAGGTGGAATTTTATGATTTTGTAAGGCCGGAGAGAGCATTTGAGAGTGTGGAGGAACTGAAAGCACAGATTGAGCGGGACATTGAGGTATGCAGAGGAAAGAGATAATATTTAAAAGTATTTGTCTTAGAAAATTTTTAGAGGGACTAGACAAAATTCTGTCCGTATAGTATACTACAAAAGTATGTTTAAAACCTACACTAAGTAACTGGACACTCCGACCATTGCTTAAGTGCCAGGGGATATTAAAATTAAGGAGGAAATTATAATGATTTCAAAGGAAACAAAAGCACAGCTTACAGCTGAATTTGGTAAGACACCTACAGATACTGGTTCACCGGCAGTTCAGGTTGCTATCTTAACTTACAGAATTAAGGAGTTAACAGAACATTTAAAGGTTAACAAAAAAGATCATCATTCAAGAAGAGGTCTTTTAAAGATGGTAGGTAAGAGACGTGGTTTACTTGATTATATCAAGAAAAATGACGTTAACGAGTACAGAGCATTAATTGAAAAATTAGGTATTCGTAAATAATCAATACAAGATAATAACGGCAGGGAAATTCCCTGCCGTTATTTTTTGTTAAAGCAAAAAAGTATTTTTTATTTTTATCATTTATCATTTTTTGTCAAAAAATGTAGTGACAAAAAACGATAATTATGTTAAAATAAATAAGCATTAATTTCAGAAATTTAGATTCTGATATTGGAACTTTTGAAAACTTTGGGGCATTTGAGATATAATGCTCTTTTTTATTAGGTACATTTAAATGAAGAATAAGGATTTAAGAAAACTAAATCGTAAAGAATTGCTGGAATTATTTTTGCCATTATCCAGAGAAAATGATGAATTAAAAAAAGTTAATGAGAATCTCCAAAAATCAAAAGGTATAACAAAACCGGAGAATAAAGAGAATGATTTTTGGTTTATGGCAGCACAGGCTGAGAAAACAGCAGTTAATACGCAAAATATAGAAAAAGAATTAAACCGTGTAAATGAAAAAAAATCAGTTTTAAAAAAATTAGCACGCATCTTTGCAACTCTTATTATAGTGGCGGCGATGACGGTATTATTGTCGTCGTTTGCATTTTCAGTGTTGCAGGTTACCGGAGTCAGTATGAGACCGGCTTTGGATACACAGGAAATAATTATTGTTGCAAAAAAGTATAATTTGCAATGTGGTGATTTAGTTGCCTTTTATTATAATAATGAAATTTTAATTAAACGTGTTATTGCAACATCCGGACAAACAGTAGACATCGATGATCAAGGTGATGTCTATGTAGATGGTAAACAAATTGATGAACCATATGTAAAGGATAAAGATAAAGGAAAATGTGACATTAATCTTCCTTATCAGGTACCGGAAGGAAAGTTTTTTGTAATGGGGGATTCAAGAAAAACATCTGTTGATAGCAGGAATATAACAATAGGCTGTATATCTGATAAATATATTGAGGGAAAAGTTATCTTTAGAATATGGCCATTTAACAAGATATCTTTATTATAGTTTTAAGTTAATTATTGGAAATAATAGTAAGGAAGAAATAAAAATGTTTGATTTTGATGTACAATTAAGAAAATTTATATCCAATAAGAAAAAGTCAAGATGGTTTTGCTTTTTTATGCTTGTTCTTTCTTTGTTTACAGTATATACAGTTTATGCACTTTCTTTATCGTCTGCAGTTGCACTGAATGATGTGAGAGTTGATTTTGGGTCATATATAACAAGTGCATCAGTAAGTACACTGAAGAATGGAGAGTGGATTGAGACATCTGAACTAATGGTAGGAGACTCTGTTAAAATCAGTATTGAATATACTCTTGACAACAATGTAGTGGATTCACAAAACAGAGTAATATATTATGATATGCCGAATGTTTTTGTGCTGGAAAAGGAGCAGCAGGGAACGGTTAGGGATAAAGGACGGGTTGTTGGAACATATACAATTTCAAAAGATGGAAAAATAGCAATAACATTTAATAATGATTTTGTAATTGACGGTGAAGGTTTTGCGGGACAAATACAGTTTCAAGGAACGGTTAGTTGTGATCTCGATAAAGATGAAACAAAAAATATTGTTATAGGAAACAATACAGGAACTATAACAATTAAGCCGGAAAATATAAAAACAGATATTTCAATGAAAAAGTCAGGTACTGTTTCCGAAGATAAGTCCCGAATAGATTATACCCTTACAGTTTCTACAAAGAATGGAACCGGAGGCAGTGTTGAGGTTTCGGATGCATTTGCAAATGCAACTGCTTCGGCAAAATATGATAAGAGTTCCTTGAGCGTGACAAGAGTAACAGAAGAAGGAAATAGAGTTACTGTTTCAAATTACTCACCAGTGTTTGGAACATCCGGTGGATTACAGAAATTTTTAATTAATAATTTACCCGAGCTAAAAGCAGGGGAACAATATATCATTACATATACAGCAGATAATATTTCATTACCAAATACCGGAAATGGTGAAGCTTCTGTTTCCAATTATGCCAAGGCAGCCAGTAATGGAGAAATGAGTGACCAACAGATATACACACAGGTGCAAAATGCATTAGTATCGAAAAGTGGGAATTATAATAATAAAACAGGAAAAATATCTTGGATGATAAATATTAACTCCCAAGGAAGTGATTTAAATGGATATACAGTTGGTGATCAGTTAGACGGAAAAGATTTTACAGGTAAAGTGACACTGAGTTCATCTGGAGGAGATTTCAAAGAAGTTTCCTTACCATATACGTTTCCAAAGAATTCTACAGGTGCATTTACAATCACATATGATACAGATGCACCAGAGGGAGAAGAAGGAAGTACTTCTAAGACGACAAATCAGGTTCATTTAAAGAAAGATAACTATGATTATTCAGATACGAAAGAAATATATGTTACCCATGAAAGCAACAGTTTTTTTAAGACGTTCGATAGAGCAGAAGATGAAAGTGAAGAGAAAGCACTTTATTGGTGGACGGGAGCGATTCATCTTGTAAAAAGTGTTGCAGCAGGAGACAAATTAACTTATACCGATACAATCGTTGATGCGGAAGATGAAAATAATGTTGAAAATCATTATACTACCGTTTCTCTTATGAGGAAACTTTCGATTGAGATAGATAATAAAGCGACAGATAAATATACTATTATATATTATGATATCAATGGAGATAAAATCAGCGAAACAGATAGTCTGACACATGTAAAAAGTTTTGAGATTATATTTGATACTACAGAAGGAATTAAAGCAGAGAATATTAAAATGAAATATCCTACCTATGCTGATTATTCTCAAATAGCATTTGGTGAAACTAAAGAGTTTATTAATAAGGCAAAGACACCATATGGAAGCAGTGAGGCTTCGCATAAATATACGAAACTGGCTCCATTAGAGAAGCAGATTATAAAGATAGATGATAATGGAGCAAAAACATATGTTTCTGGGACTACCAATATTGACTTTGATGAAACAGAAGGAAAACTGAATTACAGAGTTCTAATAAGAACAAATTCATTTCCATCAGGAGATATTGTTTTGAATGACATTGTACCTTATGGTGCTGTATTTGATGAGGAATCTATCTCAGCCGCATTCTATCAGAATGACTGGTATGAGTATACATCTATCTCGTATTGGGATTCTATAAGTCAGACAAACAAAACATATGACTTGGCGGGAAAAGAGAAACCGACAGTAACCATTGATGAAGGTGTGGCAGTAATTACAATTCCTGATGGTTATAATGGGAATGGAAATGATAATACAATTTCTTTACGATACAGTATCAATATATCAGAAGACACTATCTGGGATGATTTAACAGTCAAAACAAGTATATATACAAACACAATAAAGTGGGGTAATTATTCATCAAAACAAACAGCTCATGTAAATAGAAATGTAAATAAAGTCAGTAAAAATGGTATTCAGCTGGTGGATGAAGATGGAAACCCAACAAATATAATTGAGTATTCGGTATTGTTGAATCCGGCATCTGAAGATTTAATTGATGGAAGTGATACTATATCAGTGAAAGACATTTTGTCTACAGGAGACTCGGTGAATGCAGAATTAAACCCCTCATCGGTAAAATTATATTCCTACAGCCCTAAAGCAGAGAATGGCAGAGGGGATGAGATCTCATCAGAAAGGTATTCTGTCAGATATGATTATGAAAATGATGAGATTACTTTTACGATTCCAGATAATCTGGCATGTGTTCTTGCATATCAATATGTTTTCCAAAGAGACAGTAAAGCAGGAAATATACCTATATCTAATAGTGTTGAATTGTCAGGTGATAAAATCTATAATTATGCTACAAAAACAATGCTTGCTGAGAGTTCGTCGAGTGCATCGGCTACAAAACGAAAATTGACTATTTATAAAGTGGATGATAAAAATTATTTAAAGACACTTCCGAATGCAGTATTCGAACTTGAGTGTTTTGACGTCTCTACATCTGAGTGGAAAAAAGAAGATACATATAAAACATCAACAGACGGTACAATAGAATTTGATTTTGCGAAAGGAGAAATAAAGCAAAATATATTATACAGATTAACAGAAACAGTGCCGCCATCGGGATATAAAATGGACAATGACAAGTACTATTTTGTTTTGATGGAGAGAAATAAAACAAAAGAAGAAACCGTGTCAGCGATGGGAAAAGGCATGGCAGGAGTATCTCCGGATGTTGTAAAGTTTATCAATTATAACGGAGGAGCAATATACATAAGTAATGAGTATACAGAGTTGACACTGAATAAATTGTGGAGCAATGAGGAAGGTGGAGCAGCCACCCCGAAAGAGGGCAGCGTAACATTTGAATTATATAGACAGGCATATAGACTAGAATATTCTACAATTACCGTAAATGTAAAAAGTCTGGGAGGTGTCTGGAGTAAGAAGATTAAGGTCGCCAAAAGTAGTGGTGCCACGATAGCTGTAAGTGGAAATTGGAATGTTAAATATACTGTTACATATAATGGAGAAGTTTCCCAAGTGAGTGCAGTCGGTGCAACAGCAACATATACTATTGGACAAACTTCGGGAGATGCTGTTGTTGAGTTTACATCAGATACGTGGGTTACACCGGAGATACAATTTTCAGATTATAATCAACCAACAGTAAAAATAAAAGTAGGAGAATCTCAAAAGATGGATACGGTAGACTTAAATGCCGGCAATAGATGGTCGTATACATGGTCATCACTTCCAAAAGAAGATAGCTCTGGCAATGAGTTAAGATATTCGGTTGTGGAAACATCAACTGGAAATTACACGGTTAGATATTTAAATAATGAGGGAATACAAACGGGTGTAATTACTGTTACAAATGTAGTAAAAGGATCTTATATTCTTCCGGAAACAGGAGGAAACGGTAGGGCAGGATATAGTGTTTTGGGATTGCTTCTTATGCTGATTTCATTATTTTATTGGTATAGGATAAAGTGCAGGCATGAAAAGATAAATCAAACATCTCGATAAAATGGAATCTTTGGAGATATAAATTATAAATTTCAGATAACAGAAAGGAAATACAAAAAAATGAAAAAACTATTAACTATTTTAATGTCATTTGTTTTAGCGTTAACAGTCAGTGTATCAGCTTTTGGAGTACAGAGAGCTGGAGAAAATTCAGGAGAAATTATTATTAATAATGCAGTGAAAGATCAGACATATAATGCATATCGTATTTTTGATTTGAGCTGGGACGGCACAAGTGCCTATAATTACACTATTAACAGAGAGTGGAAATCATTTGTGCTGCAGAAAGACAGTGAGGGTAATTACTTATATATCGGTGTATATTTCTCTTATGATGAGAAAACCGGGGCGATTACCCAGTTATCAACATCTGAATCAGAATTACAGAAATTTGCTCAGGCAGCAATTGCATATGCAAGAAATAATAATACGATTGAGCCGGCAGGAACAGCAAAAGGTGTAGGAGATGATGAAGTGGCAACAGCTACAATCCAAAATATTCCGTTAGGTTATTATCTTGTAGATTCTTCTGTTGGTTCTTTAGTTATTTTAAATACTACTAATACACAGATGAACGTGATGGAGAAAAACGGAGTACCGTCAATTATAAAAAGAGTTAATGAAAATTCAGTAATAGACAGTTGGCGTGACGAAAATGATGCGGACATTGGAGAAACTGTTAATTTTTCTATAACAGCAACGGTAGGAAAAGGTGCAGAAAATTATTGCATTATAGATACAATGGATAAGGGACTTACTTTGAACAAAGATTCTTTTGAGATTAATTTTAATAATGCAGGAGCTTCACAAACAGGAGAACGTATTGATCCTAAATATTATACTATCAGTTATGACGGAGATGGATATACTTTTAAAATAGATTTTGTGAATGAGTTTGTATCTGCTTTGGCGGAAGGTTCAACAATTACTGTCAGATATTCAGCAGAACTTAACGAAAACGCTACGCTTGGACGTGCTAATCCAAATGTGAATTCTACATATTTGACTTATGGTGATGAAAATACTACAGCAATGGCACAGACAAAAACTTACACATATAGATTTGGAATCATAAAGACCAATGACAGTAATATACAAATTGATGGTGCTGAATTTAAAATCTATGATTATAGAGATATCGAAAATTATGATCCGATTCGTTTGGTAAAGACAGAAAATGAAGAAGGAGAGACAGTTTATAGAAGAGCGACAGCAAAGGAAATTCAGTCTGGTCTGACAACAGATACTATTGTGGCCGGAAATGTATTGCTTACTGGATTTGATGCTTCGACCTATTATCTTAGTGAAACAAAAGCTCCGGAAGGATTTAATAGAAGTTCTGAGGTAAAAGAAATTACGATTAGATTAAATAGTTTAGTGACAACAGAAAAAATAAATGTAGAAGTAGAAAATGACGATGGAACAACAACAGTAGTAGAACAAACAAAATATATATCAGGTGGTGTACAGGTAATAAATTATAACGGTTCACTCCTTCCTTCCACCGGTGGCACAGGAACAGTGATTTTTTATATTGCAGGTGGAATACTGGTATTATTGGCGATTGTGTTGTTTGCAGTAAAATTTATGAGAAAAAAAGAGCAGAATTTATTAAAATAATTTAATTCGTGGTGTTGCTGTGTTTGTATCTAAGAGTTACAGGCATAGCAGCGTCATGGCAAGGAGAATCCTGTATGAAGAGGCATTTTTCTACAATTGTTTTTATTATAATATTTATCACAGGGTTATCTCTACTTCTCTATCCTACAGTAAGCGATTGGTATAATTCTCTTTTCCAGATAGAAGTTATTGAGAGTTATGCACAAGATGTCGGAAAATTAGATGATGAAACTTATAACAGGCTTTTATCTGAAGCAAGAAATTATAACGAGGTAATTTCTACAAAGGAACAAAATTATATTTTGTCGGACAGAGAACAAAAAGAGTATAACAGCCTTTTAGATATTTCAAATTCAGGAATTATGGGATATATAGAAATTCCGGTTATCAATGTGAAACTGGCAATTTATCATGGAACATCAGAGGCAGTTCTCTCGTCCGGTGTAGGACATATTCCGGGATCGTCACTGCCGGTTGGAGGGGAGAGTACCCACTGTGTTGTTTCAGGACATAGAGGACTTCCCAGTGCTAAATTGTTTTCTAATTTAGATGAACTGGTAATAGGGGATATTTTTACACTTTATACACTAGAAGAAATGCTGACTTATGAGGTAGATAAAATTCAGATTGTTTTGCCGGAAGAAACAGACGGATTGGCAGTTAAGAAAGGTAAAGATTATTGTACACTAGTAACCTGCACTCCATATGGAATCAATACACATCGATTGTTAGTGAGAGGGCATAGGGTAGAAAAGAACCAGGAAATAGTTGTTGCTGATGCAGTTAAAATGGATAAAATAAGTGTATTAATTATGATTGGCACTCTGCCTGTTTTGGTAATAGTCATAATTATTATAAAAGGAAAGAAAGGAGAAAGGCAGTGATAAAAAAATATATTAGTAAGAATATCTTGTTTTTATTTACATTAAGTATTATGTCACTATTAATGATGTTCACTGTGTTCTCCAGTGAAATCCTTTCTTCTATTAATTTGGTTTGCAAATATAATGGGAAAACTATTGAGAATATGGAAATTCGCTTATATAAAGCTGCAGATGTTATCAATGGAGAAATTATAGTAAAACCTTGCTTTGATGAAGTTGCATTAGACTTAAAGCAACTGACAGATACAGATGACACAAAAGGTGTTGCTGAAAGGGTACGGTTACTTTTGTTGGCATCTGATTTGAAACCTGACAAAATCACAGCAACAGATCAATTTGGTAAAGCGTTTTTTTCTCAATTAGAAGACGGAATTTATTATATAGAATCTGTAAAATTTTTAGATGAGGAAAAAGAGTATATGATTACGCCTCTCGTGTTATCTGTTCCACAGAAGCAGTTTGGAGCAAATGATGTTTATGATATCGATGTTATTCCTAAAATTATGGAAAGAAATGTAGAGCAGACGTCAAAAACAACCAATGTAATTACAGAGGAAACAACTACAGTGGAGACTACTACAGTGGATTTCACGACGATAGAGCAGATACCAAAAACAACAGATAATACTCCTGGATTACCACAAACAGGGCTTAAAACGATGAATGTAGTTTTGATAGGTTGTTTTGGAATTGTATTGACTTTGCTGGGAGTTAGAATATTAAAAAATGAAGAGTAAAAAAAGATTTGGTAAAGTGCTGCTGGCTGTTGGAATTATGCTTATAAGTATTTCTGCGATAATGGTCATAAAATATGAAATCCATGATATGAAATCCGAAAAAATAATAAAAGATGTTCTTCGCAGAATAGAAGATTATGATGCACAAAATAATGATAACAGTACGTTATATCGTATTAATGATACACAGTATATTGGAGTATTAAATATTCCATCTCTTGACGTGGTTCTTCCGATATGCTCGGAATGGAATAGTGAAAACTCTGAAAAGGGAGTATGCCGGTATTCAGGGAGTGTAAAAGAGAAAAACTTCATTATGGCAGGTCATAATTATCGAAGTATGCTTAGAAATTTGTCAGAGATTGAGACGGGAAGTGAAATAATTATCACAGATTCAGATCAAGTAGAGCATCGTTATATTGTAACGTATACGGAAGTGATTGGCGGTTATAATAGTGAAGCGATGACAAGTGGTGAATGGGATATGACAGTTTTTACATGTACGATTTCGGGAAACTCCCGATATGTCGTAAGATGTGTATTAAAAGAAAGAGCTAAAATGTAAACAGACGTTAAGATATTTTCTTGGTGTCTGTTTTTTAAATGATGATGGCTTGCATTTTATATATATATCTATTATAATTATTAAGATTATGGGATTTTCCATGATTATGCAGAAGAATCAAGCCGAAGCCACTGTAAAGGGCAGTAACAGTGAGATGTAGTTACTGGTTTTTCCAGTAGTTTCGGATTCTTCTGCGAAGAATAAATAGAAGGAGAAGTTGCTAAATTAAAGCAACGAAATAAAATTATGTACAAGAGTTTTAGTATGGAACTTGCTGGAAGGACTCTTACAGTAGATGTAGGAAGAGTAGCAGCACAGGCGAATGGTGCAGCGTTTATGCACTATGGGGACACAACAGTTTTGTCTACAGCAACAGCATCAGACAAGCCTAGAGATGGTGTGGATTTCTTTCCGCTGTCTGTTGAATTTGAAGAGAAGATGTATTCTGTAGGAAAGATTCCGGGTGGATTTAATAAAAGAGAAGGAAAGGCTTCAGAGAATTCAGTTCTTACAGCACGTGTTATTGACCGTCCAATGAGACCTTTATTCCCTAAGGATTACAGAAATGATGTTTCTTTAAATAACTTAGTTATGGCAGTTGATCCTGAATGCAGACCTGAAATAGTTGCAATGTTAGGTTCAGCGATTTCAACATGTATTTCTGATATCCCATTTGACGGACCATGTGCGATGACACAGGTTGGTATGGTTGACGGTGAGTTCATTGTAAACCCTAGTCAGGCAGTTTGGAATGATGGTGACCTTCAGTTGACAGTTGCTTCAACAAAGGAGAAGGTTATTATGATTGAGGCAGGTGCCAATATTGTTCCAGAAGATAAGATGATTGAAGCAATTTATATGGCTCATGATGTGAATCAGACAATTATTGAATTTATTGATAAAATTGTTGCAGAAGTAGGAAAGGAAAAGCACACATATGAAAGTTGTGCCATTCCGGAAGAGTTATTTGATGCGATGAAAGAAATTGTTCCGCCGGCAGATATGGAAGTAGCAGTTTTCACTGATGATAAGCAGACAAGAGAAGCAAACATTAAAGAGATTACTGAAAAATTAGAAGAAGCTTTTGCTGAGAATGAAGAATGGCTTCCTGTTTTGGGTGAAGCAATTTATCAGTATCAGAAAAAGACTGTCCGTAAGATGATTTTAAAAGATCATAAGAGACCGGATGGAAGAGCACTTGATCAAATCAGACCACTCGCAGGTGAGACAGACATTGTTCCTAGAGTTCATGGTTCTGCAATGTTTACAAGAGGACAGACACAGATTTGTAATGTATGTACATTGGCTCCGTTATCAGAGGCGCAGAGAATTGATGGACTTGACGAAAATGTTAAGACAAAGAGATATATGCATCATTATAATTTCCCATCATACTCTGTTGGTGAGACAAAACCATCCAGAGGTCCGGGACGTAGAGAAATCGGACATGGTGCTTTGGCAGAAAAGGCACTTATGCCTGTACTTCCAAGTGAAGCAGAGTTTCCATATGCTATCAGAACCGTATCAGAAACATTTGAATCGAATGGGTCTACATCAATGGCTTCAACATGTTCATCATGTATGTCATTAATGGCAGCAGGTGTTCCTTTGAAAGCTATGGTAGCAGGTATTTCATGTGGTCTTGTTACTGGGGATACAGATGATGATTATGTATTACTTACAGATATTCAGGGATTAGAAGATTTCTTCGGAGATATGGACTTTAAGGTGACCGGTACGACAGAAGGTATTACAGCTATCCAGATGGACATTAAGATTCACGGTCTTACAAGAGATATTGTAGAAGGTGCTATTGCAAGAACAAGAGAAGCAAGACTGTTCATTATGGACAATTGTATGAAACCGGCTATTTCTGAGCCACGTAAGGAAGTAAATGAATATGCTCCAAAGATTGAGATGATTCAGATTGATCCTGATAAGATTGGTGATGTTGTAGGTAAGAGTGGTAAAGTAATTAATGCAATTATTGAAGAGACAGGGGTTAAGATTGATATTACAGACGAAGGTATGGTTTCTGTTTGTGGTGTAGATAAGGATATGATTGCGAAAGCAATTAAATATATTGAAACAATCGTAACTGATTTTGAAGAAGGCATGATGTTAGAAGGTGTTGTTGTCAGTATTAAAGAATTTGGTGCCTTTGTAGAATTTGCTCCAGGCAAAGAGGGAATGGTTCATATTTCAAAGATTGCTAAGGAAAGAGTAAATCATGTGGAAGACTTCTTAACACTTGGAGACAAAGTTAAAGTGAAATGCTTAGGTAAAGACAAGATGGGAAGAATGAGTTTCTCAATTAAAGATGCAGAATAATTAGGTAGAAATAGCTATAAAATACTTATAACAGTATTATTGATACAAAATATTTTCATAGAAATAAGGTGTCACTTTTGTGACACCTTATTTCTATGAGATTTTCTGTAATTTTTTACTATGATCTTCCAACACTAATTTTATAACTTTTACATCTTCGACTAATGTATCGATTTGTTCGGACTTTTTTTCAAAGGTTTTATATGTTGATAAATAAACGGAAGTTAATTCGTTAATAGCTGGTAGTATTTTATTTTCTTGAGTTAATTCTACATTTTTTAATCTGTCATCTAAATTATCTAGCCGCTTATCTACATTATCTAATCGATTGTCTATATTATCCAGACGATTATCTATATTGTTTAGATGGCTATATATTGGATTCAGTTTTTTATCAAATTTAGCGTCAAATTTTTCATCTAGTTTGGCATCAAGCTTTTCATCTAACTTTTTATCCAATTTCGTTTCTAATTTTTCTTCTAATATTGTTTCCAATTTTTCTTCTAATTTTGTTTCTAGTTTTTCATCTAGGGACAGTTCCAGATCATTTTTTAGTTTTGTTATTTTGGTGTCAAATAAATCACTAATTTGTTCGATTGTAATATTAGAATCCATTGGCGTTACCTCCTTTCTTTGTGATTGGAGTTTCAGTTTAATACACATATTTTTATTAGTCAATAGATTTTGGGTAACATCACATAAAAAATGTAAAAACTTAATACAGTCATACAGTACAAATATAATTAATGATTTATTGAAGACACTTTGATATATGCATTTGGCATCAAATGGTGGACAATTGTGGCGAAGGACATCCGTAGGATTTTTTACTGATGAATAAATGGTTTCTAACGATAACCAAAGATTTAAAAGGAGTACTTGCTTAATCGAAAAGGAATAGATATAATAAATTAGTTGACGAAAAAATATAATAATAGAGAAATGAATAAAAGGAACAGATTATGATATATAATAATGTTTTGGAATTTATAGGTCACACACCTATGGTGCGCTTAAATCATATGGTAGATAAAGACTCAGCAGAGGTTTTAGTGAAGTTTGAGGGGCTCAATGTAGGAGGGTCTATTAAAACGAGGACAGCATATGAAATGATTAAAGCTGCAGAGGCAGCAGGGCAACTTCATGAAAATACAATTATTGTAGAGCCTACTAGCGGCAACCAGGGGATAGGATTATCTTTGGTTGGAGCTGTGAGAGGTTATCAGACAATTATTATTATGCCGGATTCCGTTAGTGAAGAAAGAAGAAAGTTGGTGAAACATTATGGAGCAGAAGTTATTCTGATTCATGATGATGGTGATATTGGTGATTGTATTGATAAGTGTTTGAAAACGGCATTGGATATGGCTGATAAAAATCCAAATGTTTTTGTACCACAACAGTTTGAAAATCCGAATAATGTCAAGGCTCACAGACATCATACCGGACTAGAAATCATGGAACAGGTGGAAGGTCCAATTCATGGCTTCTGTTCAGGTATTGGAACAGGTGGAACGATAACTGGAATTGGTACAGTATTAAAGGCACAAAATCCTGATATTGAGATTTGGGCAGTAGAGCCGGAAAATGCTGCAATACTAGCAGGTGGAAATATTGGTACACATATACAGATGGGAATTGGGGATGGAATTATCCCTGAGATATTAGATCAGAATATTTATGATGAAATATATATAGTAACAGATGACGAAGCTATAAATACCGCAAAAGATTTAGCACGAAAAGAAGGGTTAATGTGTGGTATTTCCAGTGGAACCAATGTAGCTGCAGCAATTAAACTGGCTAAGAAACTGGGAAAAGGAAAAACAGTTGTTACAGTGTTGCCAGATACAGCAGAACGTTATTTTTCAACACCACTTTTTGCGTAAGCCAAGCCATGCATAAACAAGAAATCATTCCGTGTCAAAAGCTTGCTTTTGTAAGCGGAAGTGATTTCTTGTTTATATAGGGCGCAGCCCGTCAGCGAGAAGAAGCGAAGCGGAAACGAGCTGCATGGCTTGTAAGAAAAGGAGGTATGGAGCGAGAAGAAGCGAAGCGGAAACGAGCTGCATGGCTTGTAGGAAAAGAAGGTATGTAGCGAGAAGAAGCGAAGCGGAAACGAGCTGCATGGCTTGTGTGCATCCTATGTTTTACAAAATAAGAAAAGAGGCTATAAATATGACAGAAGAAAAGAAAATTAAAATCGGAAAGATTTGTAATAAAATATGTACAGTTCTGTATGTTTTGTTTTTTATAGACGTATGTGTGATACCAATTATGAATAAATTGTTTTTTATGATATCAACAGTCGTCATTGTAATACTGTTTGCTATATGTTGTATTGTTAGTCATATTTTTCTGAAAGATTATAAGCCGGAGTAAAAAACTAAGAATTTTTCAACAAATGTCTGAATAATTATAATGAACAATTTATATTTGATTCAGAATTAAAATAATAAACAATGTAGATAGAAAGAAAGGAGATACATTATGAACAATAACAAAGGAACAATTTGTGTGCAGGGAGGCTGGAAACCCCAAAAAGGAGAGCCGAGAGTGTTGCCTATTTATCAGAGCACAACATTTAAGTATGATACATCAGAGCAGATGGGAAGACTGTTCGATTTAGAGGATACCGGCTATTTTTATACCAGATTGCAAAATCCTACCAATGATGCTGTGGCAGCAAAAATCTGTGAATTAGAAGGTGGTGTGGCAGCAATGCTTACATCTTCTGGTCAGGCAGCAAATTTCTATGCAGTCTTTAATATTTGTGAGGCAGGAGACCATTTTATCTGTTCATCAAACGTATATGGCGGCACTTATAATTTATTTGGTGTTACTATGAAAAAGATGGGGGTTGATGTGACTTTTGTCGATCCGGAGATAACAATAGAGGAATTGGATAAATTATTCCAGCCAAATACAAAATGTGTTTTTGGAGAGTCTGTTTCTAATCCGACAAATGTGGTTTTGGATTTTGAAAAGTTTGCGCAGGCTGCACATTCACATGGTGTGCCATTAATTGTGGATAATACATTCCCAACACCAATTAATTGCAGACCTTTTGAGTTTGGTGTAGATATTGTTACACATTCAACAACAAAATATATGGATGGTCATGCAATGTCTGTCGGTGGAGCGATTGTAGACAGTGGTAATTTTGACTGGACGAAAAATCAGGAAAAATTCCCGGGAATGACAGAACCTGATGAGTCATATCATGGTTTGATTTATGCGAAGGATTTTGGTAAGGCAGGATATATCACAAAAGCTACAGCTCAGGTTATGAGAGATCTTGGTTCTATTCCATCACCGATGAATGCGTTCCTTTTAAATGTAGGCTTGGAAACACTTCATCTAAGAATGCCGAGACATTGTGAGAATGCATTAAAAGTGGCAGAGTGGTTATCAAATAACGATAAAGTTGCCTGGGTAAATTATCCTGGATTAAAAGGTGATAAATACTATGACAGAGCACAGAAATATATGCCGAACGGAACTTGTGGTGTGCTTACATTTGGTATTAAAGGTGGACGGGAAGCATCCATTAAGTTTATGGACAGCTTAAAATTTGTCGCTATCGTAACTCATGTGGCAGATGCCAGATCATGTGTATTACATCCGGCAAGTCATACGCACAGACAGTTGACAGAAGAACAGTTAATCGAGGCAGGTGTACAGCCGGATTTGATTAGATTTTCTGTGGGAATAGAAGATGCAGAAGATATTATTGCAGATTTAGAACAGGCATTAAACGCATAAAATGAGTGTTTTGTTACATGGGGCTGTCGAGAAACAGCCAATTGTGAATAAGGTGGAGAATGGCTTATGTGAGCAATTCCCCACCTTCACTTTTTCTATGATTCAGACGATTTTACATATACGTGTACAATTTGGAAAATGAAAAAAGCAGCTGCCGGGTAATAAATTTTTTATTTTCCGACAGCTGCTTGGCAACAAAGTTAAAGGATAATATTTATACTTTAATTGGTAAAGAGTATTTTTTCTGATTTATACTGTTTGATGATGATGCCAAGTACTGCAATGATGATTGCGATAGTAGAAAGTAGCATCAGAAAGATATTGATATAATTTACGTCCCCATTTGTAATATCTGTGAAAACTAGAGTATAGTTTAAAAATGGTATCATTGACAGTAATGTACTGGTTTTCAGATTGATTAAAAATGCAATCATACCAGGGAAAAATGAGATAAACATAACAGGAGTAAGAGCACTTTGCGCTTCCTTGAATGTTTTACATTTGCTTGCTATTGCGATATTTAATCCGCTAATCAGGAAGGAATAGGCAATAATTACAATGGTAGCGAAAATAATTCCTGTTGGTGACATCATTAAATTGGTGTCTTTGTAAATTTCGAACATATTGTTGGCTGCTAACAGAGCAACAATGGTTAAAATTAAACTAAATATTCCAGTAAGTATTGAAGAAAAAGTTACACTGAGATATTTTCCAACGATAATATCGCGCCCTTTTATTGGAAATGTCAGAAGGGTTTCCAGAGTACCACGTTCCTTCTCTCCGGCAGTTGTATCAGTAGCAGGATACATTGCAGAAATTGCAATTGCCATGATAATAAATAAAAATGAATAATTTGTTATATAATTCCCAAAAAAGTTCTGAGCTGTGGAAATATTCTCTTTTACAGTGATAATATTGATGACATCATCCGACTTGATCTTATTTCTTTGCAGATAACTGTTTTGTAATGATTCTTTATATGCTGTAAAATAGGAATTTACAAGAGCGGATGCTCTCGAAGTAGTTTCGTTATTATCTCCGTTAATTGTATATGTATTTCCATCTTTTGTAACAAATAAATCAATTTCTTCGTTAGAATACTTTTCCTTTAAATCGTTGGTGCTTCCATGAACAACCTTAATATCCATAGAAGCTGCAAGATTTTCTTCAATGTCATTCATATCGTAATTAAAACCGATACGATTATAATCATCTATAGGTGTATTTACTTGTGATTCAAATAATGCTGACATTCCAAGAATCATTAAAGGAATCATAATTGGGGTCAACAGCATCATAGAAAGTGATTTTTTATCACGGAACATTTCCCGAAGTTCTTTTTTAAAAATACTTGTAATTTTATTGCTCATCAGAAACACCTCCAATCAAAGTAAAGAATGCATCACGTAAATTTGTTGTTTCAGTCTCTTTTCTTATTTGCTCCGGTGTACCGGTTTTAATAACATTTCCTTTGTTAATCATAACTACATTGTCGCAGATATTTTCAGCTTCTTCCATATAATGAGTAGAATACAGAATGGTTTTCCCTTTTTTCTTTTCCTCTTTAATAAAGTCCAAAATAATCTGACTGGAAATAATGTCAAGACCACTGGTTGCTTCATCTAATATATAGTATTTAGGATTATGTATCATACATCTGGCAATATTAACTCTCTGGGTCTGACCGGTTGATAAACTTTCAATTTTCTGATGTAAAAATTCTTCCATATTTAAAATTTCAGAAACTTCTTTAATTCTTTCATTGATAAGTTGTTTCTCCACATCATAAAAGTCGCAACACATTTTTAATAATTCATATGTTGAAATTGAGTTGTATATCTTAGTATTTCCTGATAAATAAGCAATATTTTTTTTGATTTCTATTGCATTATCTTTGTAATTTAATCCATCAATATCAATAGAGCCGGCACTTGGTTCAAGAATACCTCCAATCATTCTGAGAAGTGTGGTTTTTCCTGCACCGTTTGGTCCTAATATCCCTAGAATTTCTCCTTCATGAGCAGTGAAAGAAATTCCTTTGTTAGCAAAGAATTTTTCCTTTTTCTTTTTAGAATTATACCGGACAAATTCTTTTTTTAGATTTTCAGCTTTTAACATGTTTTTCGTCCTTTCTCTGTAAGATTATGTGATATTAAAAAAACACAATTATATCTAGTATACAATAATATGTTCTTCATTACAACAAAGGCTATTGAATAATCATACCTATTTGCTAAAAACAAAAATATGATATATGATAGTGAAGAAAAAATTTTTTAGGAGCAGTTCAATGAAATTCAGACCATGTATCGATATTCATAATGGG
The DNA here is from genome assembly GCA_910584795.1 of uncultured Eubacterium sp. Classification (GTDB taxonomy): domain Bacteria; phylum Bacillota; class Clostridia; order Lachnospirales; family Lachnospiraceae; genus Eubacterium_G. Next base: position 83,159 of record CAJUBZ010000006.1, read on the forward strand.
AAGGTAAAACAATTAGTGGGAGGAAGCCTGACAGATGAAGGAAATCAGGCACAGGAAAACTTTGTATCAGGGAAAAGTGCAGCAGAGTTTGCAAAACGATATCAAAGGGATGGACTCACAGGGGGACATATTATTTTGCTTAATGCTGTGGACTCAGAATATTTTGATGTGACAAAGCAACAGGCTGTCGAAGCATTGAAAGCATATCCGGGAGGAATGCAGATTGGCGGTGGCGTTAATGACAAGAATGCTGTGTCATGGATAGAAGCAGGGGCGACACATGTAATTGTAACATCCTTTGTGTTTAAAGATGGAAAAATAAATTATGAAAATCTTGAGAAACTGGTTCAGGCAGTGGGGAAAGAACATATTGTTTTGGATTTGAGCTGTAGAAAAAGAGATGGACAGTATTACATTGTTACCGACAGATGGCAGAAATTTGCGGAAGAAACAGTTACGATAGATTTATTGGAAAAATTATCTGAATACTGTGATGAATTTTTAATTCATGGTGTAGATGTGGAAGGAACCGGAAGTGGCATGGAAGAGGAATTGATAAAAATAATATCCGGTTTTGATACAATTAAAACTACATATGCGGGAGGGATAGCATCACTTGAAAATCTCGAGAGATTCCAAAAACTCTCCAAGGGAAAAATAGATTATACGATAGGAAGTGCTTTGGACTTGTTTGGAGGAAATCTGCCTTACGAGAAAGTGAAAAAGATGTAGTTGTTACATGGCTACATCCTTATTTGTTATACTAATTCTTTTCTTTTCTGTGTTGTCCGGGGGTGGTTTGATATACTTTCTTAAAAAGCCGGTTGAAGTGTTCTACATTATTAAAGCCAACAAGTGCACTGATTTCAGCAATAGACTTGTTAGTATTTTCCAGAAAAAAGCATGCCCTGCGGAAGCGGATTGCCTGTTGTAACTGGGTAAAGGATTTTCCGGTATGTTTTTTTATTAGCCGTGAACAGTATGCAGGAGAAAAGTGGAACTTAATTGCAATATCACTCAAAGACACTGTTTGATAGTTTTCATCAATATATACCATAATATCTGAAAAAATAGTGGAATTTTTTTGTGTTTCATCAGGTAATTGTATCGTATACTCATAGTTTTGCAAAAGTTTCGACAGTAATATCATCAAATAACTATTTAAAATGCTTTCATAGTATTTTTTCTTTTCTATATTTTCAATAAACATTGATAAAATATGATTTTTAATAAAAGTATCTTTTCCAGAGGAAATAATTAAATGAGTATTGTAATTTTTTGTGTATAAAGAGTTGTTAAAAAATGTGGAAAGTTTATTTTTATCTTTCAGTGTCGTATAAAAGATATCTTCGAACGTACTACCTCGTATTAATATATTGATTATAAGGCTGTCATCAAAGACACCGATAGAATGTCTGGTATACGGTGAAATCAGACAAAGATCGCCTTCATTTAATGTGAAATGATTTTGACCGATTGTCTGTTCACAAGTCCCCTGAAGTACATAAGCCAGTTCAAAAAATTGATGTTGATGGAAAAAAGCGGGGGTATATCTGTTGTGTTTGCTTAATATAACATTATTTTTATCATTATCGTTAAAAAAGAAAGCATCATCACCAATCGAATCGGGCATAAATCCCCCTTCAATTTCTGGAACAATCAGAAATTGTTTTTTTATATAGTCTTTGTCCAGATTTCCTAAATATTCCTGAAAGTTTTCTCCTTGTTTTGCATTATAATAGTCTTTATAAAACAATTCGTGTTCATTAAATTCCTTTAATTTTTCTAGTAATTCGTTTGTATCCATAATAAGCATCCTTTTTATGTATTGATAAAAATAATATATCAACAAGGTCATAAAAGGTCAAGAAAATTGAATGAATTTGTCGATGTACAAAATAAGAGTATTTTTATAGAATAGAATTAACATATAAAATTTAAAGGAGGGCATACAAATGAAAAAGAAAATTTCAAAGTTAATTGCAGTCATATTGAGTCTTGTATTAGTGATTACATCCGTCAGTGCTTATCACGACAAGACCAATGCTCAAGAGATTCCTATGGCAACAGTGCCAACAGGATTAGACATTCAATATAAAGGAAAGGACATTACAGTTTCATGGGAGAAAGCAGATGATGCTACATCCTATATTGTATACCGTTCAACAGGTAAGTATAGTGAATATACAAAGATAGGAACGACAGATACAAATTTATATAAGGATACAGTATCGGATTCAGTATACAAATATTATTATAAAGTAGTGTCTGTAAATGCAGATGATTTAGAATCAGAACAGTCAGAGGCTGTGGCACTGGATATTAAATTATTTGGTGAGACGATTAATTTATATAGTCCAACAGATGATGTTTCAGTGATTAACAAAGAAATAAAGGCCATTTCGGACGAAATGATGCCGGCATCAAAATCAGAGTTTTCTGAGAAGAGGTATGCCATTGCATTTAAGCCAGGTGCATATGATATTAATACAATTAATGTAGGATTTTATACACAGGTATTAGGATTGGGTGCTACACCTTTAGATGTTTCTATTAAGAATATTAATGTTGATTCTAGTGGTGGAGAAAATACGTTGATTAACTTCTGGAGAGGTGTTGAAAACATTTCAGTTATGACCGGTAAGGATGATGCAGAAGTAAAATGGGGAACATCCCAGGCAGCACCACTTAGAAGAATGTATGTACAGGGAAAACTTCATTTCGATGATATTGGAAAGACAGCCAGTGGAGGTTATGTTTCAGATACATATACAACAGGTCAGATGGGATCATGGTCACAGCAGCAGTTTTTTGTAAGAAATAGCGTGATGACAGGCGGCTGGTATGACGGATGCTGGAATATGGTATTTGTAGGATGTGATAATGCACCGCAGACTACGGAAAACTGGGGCAGCGCAACATATCAGTCATATACAAACATAGAAAAAACAGAAGTAGTCAGAGAGAAACCATTCCTTTATTTAGATAAAAATGGAGAATATCAGGTATTTGTTCCAGGAGTTAGAAGAGATACAGTTGGTGTATCATGGAGTGAAGAGAGTATGGGAGAAGGCACATCTGTAAGTATTAACAAATTTTACATAGCAAAGGCAGACACAGACAATGCAGACACGATGAATCAGGCATTGTCGGAAGGAAAGAACTTAATTCTTACACCAGGATTGTATAACATTGATAAACCATTAAAAGTAGATAATGCAAATACAATTATTCTTGGTTTGGGACTGGCTACAATTACTTGTACCAATGAAGATACAGCAATAAAAGTAGCGGACGTAGATGGTGTGTCTATTGCAGGTATTATTGCAGAAGCTGGACAGCCGGGATCGAAGTCATTGATAGAAATGGGAAGCGAAGATTCGTCAGCAGACCATAGCAGCAATCCGTCATGGTTCAGTGATGTGTATATAAGAGTTGGTGGATATAGTGAAGGATCTTGTGAAAAGGGAATTGTTATTAATAGTAACAACGTAATCGGTGATCATTTCTGGTTATGGAGAGCCGACCATGGAGCAGGGGCAAAATGGGATGGAGCAAAATGTGATACCGGACTTGAAGTAAATGGTGATAATGTAAATGTATATGGACTGTTCTGTGAACATTTCCAGAAACATCAGACATTATGGAATGGTGAAAATGGTAAGATGTACTTCTACCAGAGTGAACTTCCATATGATGTACCAACGCAGGCAGAATGGATGAGTAATAACGGAACAAAGAACGGATATGCTTCATATAAAGTGGCAGATCATGTAGAAAAGCATGAAGCATATGGTTTGGGTGTATATGAAGTATTCATTTATACTGGAGAAAAGATGAATCTGGAAAGTGCCATTGAAGTGTCAGCAGGAACAAAAGTATTCCATGCATGTACAAATCATTTAAGTGGTGATAATACTAATAGCGGAACCATTACACATGTAGTCAATGAATCGGGTGGTTCTGTAGGAAAAGGTATTACACAGCAGGGAGTCAAAGTAGGTATTGATTATTATCCAGAAGAAGCAAAGGACGATATACCTGCCGATGCATCTACAAAGAAAGGTGTTGCAAGCTGGTGGTATGCAGCAAATGATCCGAATAAGGACGTCAGTGTATTAAAGAAAGTTGGTACTTCATGGGTCTACAACTGGGGAACAACAAAAGAGATTGCCCAGAAAGCACAGAATGAAAATATAGAATATGTTCCGATGGTCTGGGGACAATGGGATGTGAATGACTCTAAGATAGCTGAATTAAAAGAAGGAAAAGAAAGCGGCTTATATAAAAATCTGTTAGCATTTAATGAACCGGATTTGAGCGACCAGTCTAATATGACAGTGGAGAAAGCATTAGATTTATGGCCTAAACTGGAAGAGACTGGTTTGAGACTAGGAAGCCCGGCAGGTGCAGCTGCAGAAGATGCATGGGTTGCAGAATTTATGGAGAAAGCAAAAGAAAAAGGGTATCGAGTTGATTTCCTTACAGTACATGTATATCAGGATTTTACTCATCCCGAGTCAGTAAACCAATTAAAATCAGCATTAGAAAGACTTTATGCGAAATATCAGATTCCTATCTGGATTACAGAAATAGGAAATGTAGACGTATCTACACAGTGGTGGGGATATCATTTATATGAGCCGATGTCTCATGTGAATGCAGCGAAGTATATCACCGAGATGGGGAACATGTTGGAATCGTTAGATTTTGTAGAAAGATATTCATGGTTTGTGGATCATTCAAGCAATATAGCAGGTACGGAATATACAAGATTATTTGATGTATCTACAAATGAATTAACACCAGAGGGTAAAGCTTATAAGGCTATTGGAAAGGCAGATGATAAACCGATAGAGCCTACAACACCTGACGAAGGTGAGACCACAAAACCGGAGGAAGTGACAACCTCTAATACAAGTGGTGAGACCACGACAGCAGGCGGTGAAACAACAAAGGCATCAGATGGAGATAAAGTTACCATAGCAATATCAACGAATGCGAAACGTCCGGCAAGAGTTAAAATTAAAAAAGTTTCAAGTCCGAAAAAACGCAGGGTTAAAATCAGATTAAAGAAAGTAACAGGTGCTGTTGGATATAAGATTCAGATTTCGCTAAGCAAGAAGTTCAAAAAGGGCAAGAAGTATAAAACGAAAACATATTTTACAAAGAAATTGAACTTTATAAATAAAAAGAAATTAAAATCTAAAAAAAGATATTATGTAAGAGTAAAAGCATATAAGCTTGTAAATGGTAAGAAATTTTATAGTAAGAGATGGAGTAAATGTAAAAACATAAAAATTAAATAAATATTATATAGATTATTAAGAAGAGTCTGTGATATCGAAACGTATAATAACATTGAGTTGTTTAATATGTTGGTATCACAGTTTCTTCTTATTTATGAATAAAATAAATGTCATTCTGCCAAACTATTTAGGAAATTAAATTGAGAAGGAGAACAGAGATGGACGAAATTAAAGAGTATGGACAGACAGATCTGAATAATAATAAAAAGCATAAAAAGATACATCTACTTAGCGTTATTGGCGAGATTGAAGGTCATGAAAATGTTGCATCAGGAACAAAGGCAACAAAATATGAACATGTACTTCCACAGTTGGCACAGGTGGAGGATGATGAAGAGACAGATGGATTATTAATTATTTTAAATACAGTAGGTGGAGATGTAGAGTGCGGGCTTGCCATTGCAGAAATGATAGCCAGTCTCAGTAAGCCGACCGTATCTTTAGTTTTAGGAGGAAGTCATTCTATAGGTGTACCATTGGCAGTTTCTACAGATTATTCTTTTATCGTAGAAACGGGAACGATGGTAATCCATCCGGTTCGAATGAACGGAATGTTTATTGGAGTGCCTCAGACTTATGAATATTTTAAAAAGATACAGGAAAGAATTAATCATTTCGTTATTGGGCATTGTGATATTGAAGAGAAACGTTTTATGGAATTAATGACGGAAACAGAAGTGATGACAAAAGATGTAGGCAGTATACTGGTAGGAAAACAGGCAGTGGAAGAGGGCGTTATAAATGAAATCGGAGGCCTAAAAGAAGCTATGAAAAAGCTGTATGAATTGATAGAAGGACGAAGCAAAAAATAGTAAAATATAAAACCTCTACTATACCTTGAATAAAAGTCTGAAAAATAGTAAAATAATACAGACTATGGTCAATAGAAATGATTAGACAAAGTTTGATGAGGTGTAAAGTGGCCGATACGAAAAAGAAAAGTGGAGGAAAAAAAACAAACAGCAGTGCAAAAAAAGCAGCGCAGACAAGAAAAAAGAAGGCTGAAATGGCAAAGAGACATAAGAAGGTTGTAAAAGAAGTAAACTTATGGATTGCTGTTTCAGTAGCTTTGTTCTTGTTTCTGAGCAATTTCGGAATATGTGGAATTGTTGGAAATGCATTAAAGTCAGTTATGCTTGGAAGTTTTGGCTGGATGGGATATTTATTTCCGATAGTTCTGGCAGTAACAGTAGGAATTATTGCATATAATGAAATGAATGCATCCATTGTTTCCAAAATAATAGCAGAACTTGTGTTGTTTATAGATTTGAGTTTATTATTCCATTTGTTTCAGTTTGGAGGAAGTGAAGCATCTATGCTGACATTCTACAGAGAGGGAGCAAAGGGGATATTTGGCGGCGGAATTGTAGGCGGAGCATTAGGTAAAACCTTACATTCCTTATTGGGATTAACAGGAGCATATCTTATCGCTGCGGCTATTTTAATCATATGTGTTGTAATTCTTACAGAAAAGTCGATTATGTCTGTAATCAGGGATAAGGGACAGGATGCATATGAGAATGTGCGGGAAGATTCTAAAGCACGCAAAGAAGCGAATGCCACTCAAAAGCAGAGAAAGCGTGAAGAGAAAGATAGGCGCCGTGCTTTAGAAAGAGAGCAGAGACACCAAAGAACAGTCGGTGTTGATTTTGAAAATTCAGCATTGGGAGAGAAAAACACTACTGAGATGAAATCGGTAGACGATAACAGTCAGAATGTCCATGAGATACATATTGAGGGTATAGATGATTTTGAAACAGATACAACAGAGCAGGATAATACAGTCTATACTTATGAAGACCAGACAAATATAAGAAAACCGATAAAAAGGGAACAGCAGACCGGAAGGGAAGTGTCTGGCAGTGAACATGCCACAGATGGTGAGTTTCAGCCGAAAGAACGGATGATTGTCAGTGAAGAAGCGAAAAAGACCATGAGCCGTAAACCATTTGCTGCAATGGGGAATGTCAGTGCAGAGCCGTTGATGGAACAAAACGTGTCTGAAGACAGTCCAAAGAAAGCATCGTCAGAAGGAAAGATTATTGCACCAACGAAGAAAAAATTAAAGTATAAAAAACCGAGTTATAATCTGTTAAAAGATGGTGGTGGAAGTTCCAGTAAAACTACCAGGGCAACTTTGATGGAAACGGCAAATAAATTAAAACAGGTTCTGGCTAATTTTGGTGTAAAAGTTGAAGTTACCAATGTAAGTAAAGGACCATCTGTTACGAGATATGAACTGCAGCCGGAGATGGGAACGAAGGTCAGCAGAATTACAGGACTGGCAGATGATATCAAATTAAATATGGCGGCAGCTGATATTCGTATCGAAGCACCGATTCCGGGAAAAGCCGCAGTAGGTATTGAAATACCAAATGAAGGAAGAGATTCCGTTTGCTTAAAAGAACTCTTAATGTCAAAGGAATTAAAGAACCATAAATCAAATCTGGCATTCCCTGCCGGAAAAGATATTGCAGGAAAAGTAGTTGTGGCAGATATTGCGAAGATGCCGCATATGCTGATTGCAGGAACGACAGGTTCCGGTAAGTCGGTGTTTACGAATTCCATATTAATGAGTATATTATATAGAACTACACCGGAAGAGGTAAGACTGATTGTTATTGATCCGAAAGTAGTAGAATTTCAGGTATATAATAAAATACCGCATCTGTTATATGATGTTGTAACAGACCCGAAAAAGGCAGCAGGTATTTTAAACTGGGCAGTTGCAGAAATGACCAGCAGATATAATAAGTTTGCAAAAGCAGGTGCCAGAGATATCGGAAGTTATAATGCAAAGGTAGAAAATGGCCAGAAAGATGGTGAAGAGCCATTAGAGAAAATGCCACAGATACTGATTGTAATAGACGAGCTGGCGGACCTTATGATGGTTGCGGCAAAAGAGGTGGAAGAAGCTATCTGCCGGCTGGCACAGTTAGCCAGAGCAGCAGGAATCCATATGGTGATTGCAACACAACGACCTTCCGTAGATGTCATTACGGGATTGATTAAAGCAAACATTCCATCCAGAGTAGCATTGACTGTAGCTTCGGGTACAGATTCCAGAACTATTATTGATATGAATGGTGCGGAGAAGCTTCTTGGAAATGGTGATATGTTATTCTATCCTGCAGGTTATGTGAAACCGGTAAGAGTGCAGGGAGCGTATGTTTCTGACGAGGAAATATTTGAAACCGTTGAGTTTATTAAGAATAATAGTGGAGAGGCAGAGTATGACGAGTCTATTGATGCAAAACTTACCACAGACCAGGAGGCAATGAGTGGTGGAGGGGATAATGACAGAGACCCGTTGTTTGTGGATGCCGGAAGGCTTTGTATTGAGAAACAAAAAGGTTCTACAAGTATGATTCAGAGACAGTTCAGAGTTGGATTTAACAGGGCAGCACGCATTATGGAACAATTATATGATGCAGGTGTTGTAGGACAGGAAGAAACAAATAAACCACGTAAGATTATCATGACAATGGAAGAATTTGAATCTTTATTATAAAAAGTAAACAAGGAGAAAAAATATGAAGACAGATATTGAAATCGCACAGGAGGCGGTAATGCTGCCAATTAAGGAAGTTGCAGAAAAAATTGGTTTAAAAGATGATGATATTGAATTATATGGAAAGTATAAGGCAAAAATTTCTAACGAGTATTATGACAGCATCAAAGACAAAGAGGATGGTAAATTGATTCTTGTTACTGCAATTAACCCAACACCGGCAGGAGAAGGAAAGACGACAGTTACCGTCGGATTAGGAGAGGCTTTTGGACAGTTAGATAAAAAGGCTGTCATTGCATTAAGAGAACCATCTCTTGGACCGTGTTTTGGTATTAAAGGCGGTGCTGCAGGCGGTGGATATGCACAGGTCGTGCCGATGGAGGATTTAAACTTACATTTTACAGGAGATTTTCACGCAATTACTTCTGCAAATAATCTCCTTGCTGCAATGCTGGACAATTCTATTCAGCAGGGAAATGAGTTAAATATTGATCCAAATCAGGTAGTATGGAAGAGATGTGTTGATATTAACGACAGAGTGTTAAGAAATATTGTTGTAGGTCTTGGACGTAAGGTGGATGGCGTAGTAAGAGAAGATCATTTTGTGATTACCGTTGCATCAGAGATTATGGCAATTCTCTGTCTTGCTACAGATTATGCAGATCTAAAAGAAAGACTTGGAAAAATAATTGTCGCATATACATATGACGGAAAGCCGGTTACAGCAAAAGATGTGAAGGCAGTAGGTTCTATGGCAGTGCTTTTAAAAGATGCCATGAAGCCAAATCTGATTCAGACATTAGAGCATACACCGGCATTGGTACATGGTGGTCCTTTTGCAAATATTGCTCATGGATGTAACTCTGTAAAAGCTACAAAGACAGCATTAAAGATGGCTGATTATGTTATTACAGAAGCAGGATTTGGTGCTGACCTTGGTGCTGAAAAATTCTTGGATATTAAGTGTAGAAAAGCAGGATTAAAACCGGACTGTGTTGTATTAGTTGCCACAGTCAGAGCGTTAAAATACAATGGAGGTATTCCAAAGGATCAATTGTCAGAAGAAAATGTAGAGGCATTAAAGAAAGGCATTGTAAATCTTGAAAAACATATTGAAAACCTGCAGCAGTTTGGTGTTCCGGTAGTTGTAACATTAAATCAGTTTATTACAGATACCGAGGCAGAATATGAGTTTATCAAGAATTTCTGTGAAGAACGTGGCTGTGAGTTTGCGTTGGCAGAAGTATGGGCAAAAGGCGGTGAAGGTGGTGTAGCGCTTGCGAAAAAGGTCATTGAAACAATCGAGACAAAACCATCCAACTACGCACCATTATATCCGGATGATATTCCAATCAAAGAGAAGATTGAAACAGTTGCAAAGAAAATTTATGGTGCTGACGGTGTTACATATTCACCGGAAGCAGAGAAAGCAATTGCAACAATTGAGGGATTGGGATATGGTGACTATCCGGTATGTATGGCAAAAACACAGTATTCTCTGTCAGATGATATGAGTAAATTAGGACGTCCTACAGGATTTACAATCAATATCCGTGAGGTATATATATCTGCAGGAGCAGGATTTGTCGTAGCAATAACAGGAAGTATTATGACAATGCCCGGACTATCAAAGACACCGGCAGCATTTGGAATAGATTTGACAGATGATGGAAAGATTCAAGGATTATTCTAGAAAGGAAAAAGTGATGGCAAAAATTATTGACGGAAAGGCTATTTCAGCCGCAATAAAAGATGAATTAAAAGAGCAGGTAAAAGCATATAAAGAACAGGGGATAGAAATTACTCTTGCGGTAGTTAAGGTAGGGAATGATCCTGCATCTGCTGTTTATGTACGAAACAAAGAAAAAGCATGTGAATATGTGGGAATAACATCAAGAACATTGGCACTTCCTCAGGAGACTACAGAGGAAGAACTGCTAAAAGTGGTAGAAGATCTGAACAATGATAGTGCAGTAAATGGTATTTTAGTACAGTTACCACTTCCAAAACATATTGATGAAAGTAAGATTTTACTTGCAATCGACAGTAACAAAGATGTTGACGGATTTCATCCGGTTAATGTAGGAAAGATGGTTATCGGAGAAGATGCATTTTTACCATGTACACCGGCAGGTATTATTGAAATGTTAAAACGCAGTGATATTGATATAGCAGGGAAAGAATGTGTGGTTATTGGCAGAAGCAATATTGTAGGAAAACCAATGTCGATTCTGATGTTAAAAGAAAATGCCACAGTGACGATTGCACATTCAAGAACAAAGGATTTAAAAGAAGTGACAAAGCGTGCCGATATTCTAATCGCTGCGATTGGTAAGGCAAAGTTTGTTACTGCGGAATATGTAAAAGAAGGTGCAGTTGTGATTGATGTTGGAATGGACAGAGATGAAGATGGAAAGTTATGTGGAGATGTGGACTTTGCATCGGTAGAGAAGATTGCAAGTGCCATCACTCCGGTTCCGGGCGGCGTCGGACCTATGACAGTAACAATGTTGTTAGTAAATTGTCTTAGAAGTGTGGAACTGAATAAATAACAAGTTTTTTATGGGTCCATCATTAGATAGACCCATTCATAATGGAGGGAGGTTAATATGAAATTTGCAAATATAATTGTGGATATTTCTCATGAAAAATTAGACCGCCCTTTTGGATATATTATTCCTGACAACTTGATAGACGAAATTAAAGTGGGAACTGCAGTAATAATTCCTTTTGGGAAAGGAAACCGCTTAATATCCGGTTATGTAATAGAACTGACTGATAAACCGGGGTTTGATATTGCTAAAATGAAAGAAATCCATTCTGTGATAGATGATGCCACATCTGTGGAGTCAGAATTAATAAAGCTGGCATGGTGGATCAAAGAGAATTATGGTTCTACGATGAATCAGGCATTAAAGACAGTGCTTCCTGTAAAGAAAACAGTGAGAAATGTTGAAAAAAAGACAGTTATGTTGAATTTGTCTGAAAAGGAATTAGAGGAAAAACTTCTTTCATACCATAAGAAAAACGCAAAGGCTAGAATTCGTCTGTTAGAAGAATTAAAAAGGACGAAAAGCCTTTCAAAAGATTTAGTTGTAGCGAAGCTGAATATTTCTGCCAGTACTCTAAAGGCAATGGAGCAACTGGGAGATATTATTATAGAAAGTGACAGAGATTACAGACAACCAATTAAGTTTATAAAACAGAAAGAATATGATATTGTCCTGAATACGCAGCAGAGAGCAGTAGCTGAAAGTATTAAGAAAACAATGGATTTTTGTAAGCGAAAAAAGCCGAATATTCATTTGATTCATGGCATTACAGGTAGTGGAAAAACAGAAGTTTATATGGACTTGATTGATTATGCAATTCAGGAAGGAAAAGAGGTTATTGTATTAATACCGGAGATAGCCCTGACTTATCAAACTGTGATAAGATTTACCAGACGGTTTGGTGATAAAGTATCTATTATTAACTCAAGACTTTCCAAAGGAGAGCGATATGACCAGTTTGAGAGGGCGAAAAAAGGTGACATTCATATCATGATTGGACCGAGGTCGGCATTGTTTACACCGTTTAAAAATCTGGGGCTGATTGTAATTGATGAGGAACATGAAAAGGCATATAAGAGTGAATCTGTGCCGAAATATCATGCAGTAGAAGTGGCAATCAAACGTGTCAGAGATGAAGGGGCGGCTCTGGTATTAGGTTCAGCAACACCTTCTGTAGAATCTTATTATAGAGCAAAAAATGGTGTTTATTATTTACATGAATTAAGTTATAGGGAAAAGGGAAAACTTCCTGATGTATCAATAGTAGACTTACGGGAAGAACTAAAAAAAGATAACAGATCAATTTTTAGTGAAAAACTTCAGGAATTAATTCAGGATAGATTAGATAAAAAACAGCAGACGATGCTGTTTATTAATAGAAGAGGGTATGCGGGGTTTGTATCCTGCAGGGATTGCGGAGAGGCAATCAAATGTCCTCACTGCGATGTTACTTTAAAATTACATAGAAACAAAAAAATGATATGTCATTATTGTGGTCATACAGAGGAACTTCCAGGATTATGTCCAAAATGCGGTTCAAAATATCTAGGCGGATTTGGAATTGGAACACAGCAGATAGAATCTGCTGTAAAGAAGATGTTCCCAGAGGCAAGGGTTCTTAGAATGGATGCTGATACGACATCAAAAAAAGGAGGACATGAGGAAATCCTGTCAGCATTTGCCAATAGGGAAGCAGATATTTTAGTTGGAACACAGATGATTGTAAAAGGTCATGATTTTCCGGGAGTAACACTTGTTGGGGTGATTGCAGCAGATATGTCTCTTTATGCATCAGACTATAGTGCCACAGAAACCACCTTTCAGCTATTATGTCAAGCGGCAGGAAGAGCAGGAAGAAGTGAATTTCCAGGACATGTGGTGATTCAGACTTATACACCGGATAATTACAGTATCGAGACTGCCAGTCATCAGGATTATAAGGCTTTTTATGAGGAGGAAGTGGCATATAGAAAGTTGATGCAATATCCTCCGGCATCTAATATGGTGTCCATTTTGCTACAAAGCAAGGAACAAAAAGAGTTGATTCAAATTACAGAAGAGTTTGTGGGTATTATAAAAGAATATAGAGATAAATACTTTAAAGAATTATCTGTAATAGGTCCGGCAGAACCGCCGGTAGGAAAAATCAATGATATTTATCGAAGAATTATCTATTTAAAAAGTAATGATAGAGTAAAAATAATAAATTTAAAAAATTATTTAGAAGAAGTAATAAATTGTTCACAGAAATTCAAAAAGATAAGTGTAAACTATGATTTTAAAGCATAAGGTAGTCCGGCACAAGGAGAAGAAGCGAATCGTATTTCAACTACCGACTGGGCAGAAAAAATAAAAGGAGAGCATTATGGCAACTAGAAATGTAAGAGAATTAGGAGAGGAATGTCTTAGAAAGGTCTGCAAACCGGTAAAAGACGTAAATTTAAGAACCAAAATATTAATTGGAGATATGTTTGATACGATGTATGAAACAAATGGTGTAGGACTTGCAGCACCACAGGTAGGAATTTTAAAGAGAATATTTGTGGTGGATTGTGGTGATGAGGAAGGAAACAGCGTTCCTTATGTATTTATTAATCCGGAAATTATTGATAGAGACGGAAGTCAGACAGATTATGAAGGATGCTTAAGTGTACCGGGAAAATCAGGAAAAGTTACCCGTGCAAACTGGGTAAAGGTTAAGGCATTCAACGAAAAAATGGAAGAGTTTGAAATGGAGGCAGAAGGACTTCTTGCCAGATGTATTTTACATGAAAACGATCATTTAGATGGAATTGTATATGTGGATAAGGTAGAAGGAAAACTATATAACAACGAAGAACTGTATGGAGAAGAGCAGTAAGATTTTGTTGGAGGTAATAGATGAGAGTTGTGTTTATGGGAACACCGGATTTTTCAGTTCCGGCATTAGAAAAAATCACAGAAAAACATGAGGTTACAGGTGTTGTAACACAGCAGGACAGACCAAAGGGACGAGGTCATAAGATGCAGTTTACACCAGTAAAAGAAAAGGCAATTGAACTTGGCATACCGGTTTTTCAGCCGGAAAAGGTAAAAAATCCTGAATTTGTGGATATACTAAGAGAGATGAATCCGGATGTGATTGTGGTAATTGCTTTTGGACAGATTCTTTCGAAAGAAATATTAGATTTACCAAAGCATGGCTGTATTAACGTTCATGCATCGTTACTTCCGAAATACAGAGGTGCTGCACCAATACAGTGGGCAGTCATTGATGGAGAAGAAAACAGTGGTGTGACGACTATGTATATGGCAGAAGGTTTAGATACCGGAGATATGATTGATAAAAAAATTATAAAATTAGATGAGAAAGAGACCGGTGGCAGTCTGTTTGACAAACTTTCAATCGAAGGTGGAGAGTTGATTTTAGAAACACTTGAAAAGTTAGAAAATAACACAGTGAAACGGATTCCACAGAATGATGATGAATCTACTTATGCAGGAAAGATTACAAAAGAATTGGGACATATCGATTTTTATAAATCTGCCACAGAAATTGAAAGATTAATCAGAGGACTCAATCCATGGCCAAGCGCATATACACATCTGGACGGAAAAGTATTGAAAATATGGGCTGCAGATGTGCTTGAGCAAGAGGTAAAAGAAGAGCCGGGAACGATTTGTAAGAATAATAAATCCTTAAGAGCAGCAACAGGGAAGGGATATCTGGACATTAAAGAGCTGCAATTAGAAGGAAAGAAGAGAATGGATGTTGCATCATTTCTTAATGGATATCAGATAGATGCAGTGAAATTTGGAGAGTAAAGGAGGCATTTATGCTATACGGTTTTTATTTTGATCCAACATATATATTGGTGATTATTGGTGTTGTGTTATGTTTGATGGCATCAGCACGTGTGAATTCTACTTTTCGGAAATATTCCAAAGTATCAAGTAATTCAGGAATGACAGGAGCACAGGCAGCACAGAGAATATTAGAGTCTCAGGGAATTTATGATGTTACAATTCAGCATATAGGTGGTGAGTTGACAGATAATTATAATCCCAAAACAAAAGTACTTAGTTTGTCTGATTCCACATATGGAAGTACCAGTGTCGCAGCCATTGGTGTGGCAGCGCATGAGTGCGGTCATGCTATGCAGCACCACAGAGGATATACACCGATAGCGGTCAGAAATGCATTAGTTCCATTTGCAAACTGGGGTTCCAGATTGTCATGGCTCTTAATTATAATTGGAATATTATTTTATGGACAAGGAACAGGACAGACAATTATATATATAGGAATTTTCGCATTTTCTCTGGCAGTATTGTTTCAGATTGTCACATTGCCGGTAGAATTTAATGCTTCAAACAGGGCGGTCAGAGTGCTTGAAAATACAGGTATTTTTGGCAGTATGGAATTAAAATATACAAAAAAAGTTTTAGGTGCAGCAGCACTTACTTATGTGGCGGCAGCAGCCTCATCTATATTGCAGCTGCTTCGATTAGTGATATTGTTTGGAGGCAGGGATAATGACTAGTGTAAATCCACAGGTCAATTTAAGAAATATTGTTCTTTCTATGCTCATAGAAGTAGAAGAAGGTGAAAAAAGTCATCTTGTATTAAAAAATTATTTGGATCATTATAGTTATTTGGACAAGCAGCAGAGGGCTTTTATCACAGTGCTTTTTAGAGGAAGCATTGAGAGAAAAAATGAGATGGAGTATATTGTCAGTCAATTTTCAAAAACGCCGATTACAAAGATGAAAAAAGTGATTAAATGGATATTGATTATGTCGGTGTATCAATTAAAATATATGGATTCTGTACCGGCATCGGCAGTTTGTAATGAGGCAGTGAAACTGACAAATAAGCGAAAGATGCCGGGGCTGAAAGGTTTTGTCAATGGTGTGTTAAGAAATATTACAAGAAATATTGAAAATATCCATTATCCGGATGAACCATTAGAGTACATATCCGTGAAGTATTCAATACCAAAATGGATTGTGGAAATGTGGGAAGAGCAATACGGAAAAGAGCGGACAGTAAAAATGCTTGCGAGTCTGTATTCTCCACGTCCTGTTACAGTAAGATGTAATACCAGTAAGGCAGACATAGCAGATATTATTCACAATTTGGAATATCATGGTGTAGAAGTGAAACGGTCTGATTTATATGAAAATGCTTTATACATGAAAGGTTTTGACAGCTTGGAGAAGTTAGAAGCATTTCAGGCAGGATTGATTACCGTTCAGGATGAGAGCTCGATGATGGTGGGATTAGCCAGTGGAGTGAAAAATAATAATTATGTCATTGATGTGTGTGCTGCACCCGGAGGAAAAAGTTTACATATTTCTGACTTGATGAATGGAACTGGTTGTGTTGAAGCAAGAGATCTTACAGAATATAAGGTAAGACTAATTCAGGAGAACATCAAGAGAATTGATATCAAAAATATAAAGACAAAAGTAATGGATGCAGTTGTTTTAGATGAAGATTCTATTGAAAAAGCGGATATCGTAATTGCGGATCTGCCTTGTTCGGGTTTAGGGGTTATAGGAAATAAAAGTGAAATAAAATACAATGTTACAAAGGAGCAGATTGATCAGTTAGTTCTTTTACAGAGAGACATTTTACGTGTGGTGAGCAGATATGTAAAGCCCGGTGGAACATTGGTATTTAGTACATGTACAGTTAATAAATTTGAAAATGATGATAATGTAAGATGGATAGAAGAAAATTTACCATTTCGTTTGAAAGATTTTGGCGATAAAGTTCCAAAGCAACTGAAGCATAAAAAAGGATGTTTGCAGATTTTTACAGGCGATTATGGAATGGATGGATTTTTTATTTCTACCTTCGAAAAAATAAAAGGATAAAATATGGGCGAAAAACAGGATATTAAATCGTACAGTTTAATAGAGTTAAAAGAACAGATGAATTCTTTGGGAGAAAAGAGTTTTCGTGCAAAGCAGATATACCAGTGGTTGCACAAAGAGAAGGTTACGTCTTTTGAAGAAATGACAAATTTGTCAAAAGATTTAAGAACGAATCTTGATAGAATATATGAAATCCGAAGTGTGAGAGCAGTGGATGTATTAATATCCAAAGTGGATGGGACAAGAAAATATTTGTTTGAAATAAAGGGCGGCTCTATTATTGAGAGTGTTTTGATGCGATATCATCATGGAAATTCTGTCTGCATTTCTACGCAGTCAGGCTGTAGAATGGGATGCCGATTCTGTGCATCTACATTAAATGGTCTGGAGAGGAATCTTACTGCATCAGAATTACTTTCCCAGATTTATGTCATAGAGCAGGATATTGGTGAAAAGGTTTCCAATGTTGTTTTGATGGGGAGTGGAGAGCCTTTGGACAACTTTGACAATGTTGTAAAATTTATTCAAATGATTTCCGATGAAAACGGAGCAAATTTAAGTCAGAGAAATATTACATTGTCTACTTGTGGGATTGTTCCTAAAATAAAGGAACTGGCAGAAAAACATTTTCAAATTACATTGGCGTTATCGTTACATGCCTCGGATAACGAGACAAGAAAGAGCCTGATGCCGATAGCATATAAGTATTCGATTGATGAGATTTTGAATGCCTGCAGGAAATATTTTGTGGAAACAGGAAGAAGAATTACATTTGAATACAGCCTTGTCGCAGGGCAGAATGATTCTGTGGAGGAAGCGGACCGTCTCGCAGATTTGGTCAGAGGCATCAACTGCCATGTGAATCTGATTCCGGTAAATCCCATAAAAGAAAGAAATTATACCCAATCGGATAAAAAAGCAGTGGAACAGTTTAAATCAAGACTTGAACAAAAAAAGATAAATGTTACAATAAGAAGAGAGATGGGCAGAGATATTAATGGTGCCTGTGGACAGCTTAGAAATGAAGCCATGAAAGGAAGAAAGGAGGAGACAGATGTCTAAACAGATGATAAACGCTTTTGGCAAAACAGATGTAGGACTTATGAGAACAATTAATCAGGATAGCATCTTTATGTCGGCAGAGCCGATAGGTAAACTTCCGAACCTTTTTATTGTGGCTGATGGTATGGGAGGGCACAAGGCAGGGGATGTGGCATCCAGAGTGGCTATTGAGAAATTTGTGAAATATGCATGTGCTACCCACATGTCAGATCCTGCAAATATATTAGATGCCGGAATTATTTCCATAAATAAAGAAGTTTATGATATGGCAATATCCAATAAGGATTACAGTGGAATGGGTACTACTTTTGTTGCATGTACAATTGTAGATAACCACATTTATATTGCAAATGTGGGGGACAGCAGATTATATCTGATAGGAAGAGAAATCAGACAGATTACAAGAGATCACTCTTTAGTGGAAGATATGGTAAGAATGGGAATGCTCGACAAGGAAGAGGCAAAAACTCATTATAAGAAAAACGTTATTACAAAGGCAATCGGAGTAGCAGAAGACAGAACAGCTACACCGGATATTTTTGAGATAGAAATTTCGCAAGGGGAAAAATTGTTGTTATGCTCAGATGGACTTACCAATATGGTAGATGATTATGAAATAAAAAGAACAGTTCATAAAAACGAAAGAATCGAAGATGCCGTGCGAGCACTTATAGACCAGGCAAATGAAAATGGCGGAAAGGATAATATATCAGCAATTCTAATTCAACCTGAAATAAGCGAGGAGTGAAACTATGTTAGCAAAAGGGAATTTTATTAATAATCGTTATGAAATTATAAGCAGAGTCGGTGCCGGAGGAATGTCAGATGTTTATAAGGCAAAAGACCATAAATTAAACAGAAATGTTGCTATGAAAGTTTTGAAACAGGAATATAGTAAAGATAAGAATTTTGTTTCAAAATTTCGTGTAGAGGCACAGTCTGCCGCCAGCCTGATACATCCTAATATTGTAAATGTGTATGATGTAGGAGAAGACGATGGATTGTATTACATAGTAATGGAATTAATCGAAGGAATTACATTAAAGCATTATATTGAAAAAAAGGGAAGACTTACTTATCGGGAAACAATCAGTATTGCCATACAGATTGCAAATGGCATTGAGTGTGCCCATAATAATCAGATTGTACATCGTGATATCAAACCACAGAATATTATGATTTCCAGAGAGGGAAAAGTCAAGGTAACAGATTTTGGTATAGCACGGGCTGCTTCAGCTAACACAATTAATGGAAATGCTATGGGATCGGTTCATTACATTTCACCGGAACAGGCGGGTGGAAAATATGTAGATGAAAAGAGTGATATTTATTCTTTAGGTATTACCATGTTTGAAATGCTTACAGGTACAGTTCCTTTTGATGGAGAATCAACAGTGACGATTGCACTCAAACATATTCAAAGTAATGTTCCGAATGTAAAAGAGTTTACGAGAGATATTCCTGTCAGTTTAGAGAAGATTGTATTAAAATGTACACAAAATAAAGTTGAAAAGAGATATCCAAAAATCTCTTTGTTGATTGCTGATTTAAAAAGAGCTTTGTCAGAGCCTGATGTTGACTTTGTTCAGTTGGATACATCAGACACTGGTGGTTCTACAATAATGATAACTGATGATGAAATTAATCAGATACGTAAAGAAGCAGGAAGAGAGCGGGATAAAGTTAATTATGGGGCGGAAGAACAGGATGATATTGATACATTAAGCCCTAAAATGGACCGAATGGTAACGATTGGTGGAGTTATTGTTGGTATTGTGGCATTAGTAATAGCAGCAGTTGTTTTGACATGGGTTTTGAGTGACAATAAAATCCGATTACCAAGAAGTGTAGAACAAGGGGAACTGGATACAGTTGATCCAAGTAAAACTGTTGTTCCAAATGTTGTTGGCAGAACTTCTGATGAGGCGGAAATTATGCTCAATGACAGACATTTGGGGTTTGAATATGATTCTAATTATGTTAATAGTGATATTTATCCAAATGATACGATTGTCAGTCAGTCAATTGAGCCGGATGAAGTTGTAGACAGAAATAAAACGGTAAAACTGGTTGTTAGTAAGGGACCGAAAAAAATAACAGTTCCATCAGGAATTATTGGTTCAGAATTAGATGATGTTATAGAAACATTGGATAAAATTGGTGTAAAAACTGAGATAACTTATGAATATAGTGAAAAAAATGTAGGAGTTGTTATTTCAAGTTCACCGGCAGAAAGAGCATCAATATCTAAAACAGATGTAATCCATTTGAAAGTCAGCAGAGGAAAGGACAAAACAGGAGAAAAAGTCTATACAGTTCCTAATGTAGAAAATTATAAGCAGGCGAAGGCTCAGGAAAAAATCTCAGCCGCTGGTTTTAGCGTAGGGAAAGTCAGAGAAGTATATAGTGAAGATGTGGAAAAGGGTACGGTTATCAGACAGTTAATAAAAGGTGGAAGTGTAGCTCCTGTAGGTGCATCGATTGGTATTGTTGTCAGCAAAGGACCAGAAGGCGGAGAAGAGTATAAAGGAACATATACGTTCTCTATGGAGAATCTGTTGGACTCTGATGGAAATCCTATTACGGAGGGGGTTGTATCTGTAGCGTTAAATGATGTGTTACAAAAGATTGACCCGAGATATGCTGATGTTTCAATGTGGCCGGGAGATTATAAAATGAATCTTGTTGGTGATAAGGAAGGAAAAGCAACGATAGAGTTATTTGTCGACGGAAAAAGTATTATTAAAGATACCGTTAGATTAAAATAGTAAGAGCCCACCCGAGAGGGTGGACTTTTATGGATATAAGTATATTAGATACAGGTCTTGAAAAGTGAGGGTGGTATTATTCAAAAGCAAGGGAAAATTATAAAGGGAATTGCAGGATTTTATTATGTTCTGGCAGAAGAAATATTATATGAATGTAAAGCAAAAGGTGTTTTTAGGAATAAAAGCATTAAGCCTTTGGTAGGAGATAATGTGACAATAGATGTAATTGATGATATTGAGCATAAGGGAAATATTGCATTTATTGAAGAGAGAGAGAATGAGTTAATCAGACCGGCAGTGGCGAATGTAGATCAGGCAATGATTGTTTTCGCATTGAAGCAGCCGAATCCAAATTTGAATTTACTGGATAAGTTTCTGGTAATGATGGAATTTCAAAATATTGAGACAATTATTTGCTTTAATAAAAAGGATATTGCAGATGAGACTTTTATGGAGCAGTTAAAAACAATTTATAATAATGCCGGATACAGGGTTATCTTTGCCAGTGCAACAGAAGATGAGGGAGTCGAGACGATTAAAAGATTTCTGGAAAATAAAACTACGGTATTTGCAGGACCTTCGGGTGTTGGAAAATCTTCAATGCTAAATGCGTTAACGAAAAATTATACGATGGAGACAGGAAGTGTAAGTAAAAAAATTGGAAGAGGTAAACATACTACAAGGCATTCTGAATTGTTTGAAATTAATAAAAATTCTTTTGTTTTTGATACCCCTGGTTTTAGTTCGCTTTTTGTTCCAGGAATGGTAAAAGAAAGATTAGAGGATTGTTTTCCGGAATTTGGAGAATATGTTGGGAAATGTAGATTTATTGGGTGTGCCCATTTAAACGAGCCTGATTGTGCAGTAAAAACTGCATTAGAAGATGAGAAAATATCAATTAGCAGATATGAAAATTATAAGTTAATGTATCAAGAGTTAAAGGAAAAGGAGAAACGATATGATTAAATTATCACCGTCGATATTATCAGCAGATTTTGCAAATCTTGGAGCAGATGTAAAAAAAATTGATGAAGCAGGATGTGACTGGATACATATTGATGTTATGGATGGAATATTTGTTCCGAATATTTCTTTTGGAATGCCTGTTATTAAGTCTGTCAGAAGTTATACTGAGAAGTTCTTTGATGTTCATTTAATGATAAAAGAACCAATTCGATATATTAAGGAATTCAGGGATGCAGGAGCGGAAATGCTGACTGTGCATGTAGAAGCGTGTGAAGATGTTAAGGAAACAATTGCTGCCATTCATGCACAAGGGATGAAAGCAGGATTAGCCTGTAATCCGGAGACAGATGTAGCGGAAATACTTCCATATATTGAAGATGTGGAAATGATATTGATTATGACGGTGCATCCGGGATTTGGTGGACAGTCCTACATAGACGAATGTACTGAAAAAGTAAAAGTAGTTCGAGAAGCTGCCAATGAAAAAGGACTTGACTTATTAATTCAGGTAGATGGAGGAGTAACATTAGATAATGTATCAGTTCCAATAGAAGCAGGAGCAGATGTGATTGTCGCAGGATCTGCCGTATATAAAGGTGATGTGGAAGAGAATGTGAGAAGATTTAAGGAGTTTTGAGTGAAGTGTTAGGAGCGATATAGTGTGCTACCACAAGGAGCCATGTTTCATTCGGGTATTTTTGTGCTAGCACAAAAATACCACTCATGTACGGCGTTCGCCGTATTAAAATAAAAAAGAGAAGACTTTTACGAAAGCAAGCTTTCGATAAGTCTTCTCTTTTTTATTTTAACATGGCTCAATGCTACTACACGTTGAACCTGAATGTTATTACATCACCGTCTTTTACGATATATTCTTTTCCCTGCAGACCTACGAGACCGGCTTCTTTGGCATCTTTCATTGAACCACATTTCATGAGATCTTCGTATGCTACAACTTCGGCACAGATAAATCCACGTTCAAAATCTGTGTGGATTTTTCCTGCAGCCTGTGGAGCTTTGGTTCCCTCTTTGATAGTCCACGCTCTTGTTTCATCCTCTCCGGAAGTGAGATAACTGATTAGACCAAGGAGTGAGTAGCTGGCTTTAATTAATTTATCAAGACCAGACTGACTGATTCCTAAATCTTCTAAAAACATCTGTTTTTCATCATCATCTAACTGGGCGATTTCCTGTTCAATTTCTGCACTGATTACGAAAACCTCACAGTTGTTCTCTTTTGCAAAAGTTCTGACAGCGGCAACATGATTGTTGGAATTTCCATCGTCTGCTAAATCATCTTCTGCGACATTAGCAGCAAAGATAACTGGTTTTGCAGTGAGGAGATTGTATTCGCTCATCCATGCAATTTCATCTTCATCTTCGAGTTCATATTTGATTGCAAGATTGCCATCTTCCAGATATTTTTTAATTTTTTCCTGAAACGCCAATTCTTTTGCAAGAGTTTTATCGTTTCTGGCACCACGGGTAGTTTTTGCAATACGTCTTTCTAAAATTTCCACATCAGAGAAAATTAATTCAAGATTAATTGTTTCGATATCTCTGATAGGATCAACACTTCCATCAACATGAATAACATTTGTGTCCTCAAAACATCTGACTACATGAACGATGGCGTCAACTTCACGGATATTGGCAAGAAACTGATTTCCTAATCCTTCACCTTTTGATGCACCTTTTACAAGGCCCGCGATATCTACAAATTCAATTACAGCGGGAATTGTTTTCGCGGAATTATATAAAGCTGTTAATTTATCTAATCTTTCATCTGGAACTGTAACGATACCAACATTTGGGTCAATTGTACAAAATGGGTAATTAGCTGATTCAGCTCCAGCTTTTGTTAAAGAATTAAATAAAGTACTTTTACCTACATTTGGTAAACCGACAATACCTAATTTCATATTAGTTTCCTCCATTCTTTGGTAATACCAAGAGTAAGTTTATCATATTTTTATTTGCGGGGCAATGTTGGGGTTGAATAAATTTATAGTTATTGATAAATTATAGTATAGTAAATAAAATAAGGAGGATTCATATGGATATACAGTTTCCTAATTTACATATTAATATTGAGAATTTACCCAAATCATTTAATTTGTTTGGGGTAGATATTGCCTTTTATGGCTGTATTATTGCTTTTGGTATGCTGGCTGGGATTGTTATTGCATGTTATATGGCAAAGATTACAGGACAAGATTATAACCAGTATATTGATTTTGCTATTTATGCAATTTTATTTAGTGTAATTGGAGCTAGATTGTATTATGTAGCATTTAGCTGGGAATATTATGGGAAACACCCGGCAGAGATTATTAATATCCGTCAGGGAGGACTCGCGATTTATGGTGGAGTTATCGGAGCGCTGATAACCTGTATCGTGTATACCCGGTTGAAAAAGCTTTCTTTTTATAAAGTTACAGATACAGCAATTTATGGATTGATATTGGGACAAATTATAGGACGATGGGGAAACTTCTTTAATAGAGAAGCATTTGGAGGTGTTGCCAGTGACAGCAATCCTCTTGCAATGAAAATATTTTTTGGAGAACAATATCATATATCTCAGGTACCAGATGTGGTAAGAGAAGGAATGGAGGCTTGGAAAGGGAAGAGTCTGGCCGAGATAGGATATATTCAGGTTCAGCCAACTTTTCTTTATGAATCTTTATGGAATTTAGCTCTATTGGTTTTAATGGTTATATTTCGAAAAAAGAAAAAATTCGATGGAGAGATTATGCTTTGGTATCTGATAGGATATGGTATTGGAAGAGCTGTCATTGAAGGAATGAGAACAGACCAATTAATAATGCCGGTTACCGGATGGCCGGTGTCACAGGCATTATCGATTGTTGTAGTAGTTGTTTCATTGGTATGGATTGTTACAAAAAGAGTAAAAATGGCAAAAAAATAATAAATTTGACAATATTTTAGGGAAAAATCCCCACAGAACTGATTTTTAGAAAAAGTTCTGTGGGGATTTCTTTTGTTCATGGGAAAAAATGGCATAAAACTATTTTAATAAATTCGTAAAAAACAGTTGCAATCATAAGGAAAATGATATATTATTTACCTATAAGTGGTGAAATTACCCCATTTTGTGGTGAAAAGTGGTGATTTCATTGAGGATTTTACGTAAATGACAAAAGTAGGTGAGTTTTATGTTTACAGGTGAACAGACTCAAAAAATGGATATTAAAGGAAGATGTGTTATTCCTTCCAAGATTAGAGATAATCTTGCCGAGAGACTTGTAGTTACCAGAGGTATCGACAAGTGCCTTTTTGCATATCCGGAATCCTCATGGAATACATTACAGGAAAAATTAAGTAGTTTGCCATTTACAGATAAAAAGGTAAGAAGTTTCAATCGATTTTTCCTCGGTGGTGCGGAGGCCCTTGATGCAGATAAACAAGGACGTGTCCTTGTTCCTTCTACATTAAGGGAATACGCATCGTTAAATACAGAAGTAGTATGGGTTGGTGTTGGAAATCGTATTGAGATTTGGAATATAGATAAGTGGAATGAACAGATGAATGAATATCTCGAAAGCGATGACGCAGAAGAGAGAATAGAAGAGTTGGCTGATTATATGGCTGAACTTGGAGTATAGTTGGAAAGAAGGTCAAATATGGATTTCAAACATGTGTCAGTTTTATTGGATGAAACCATAACTGGCTTAAACATAAAACCTGATGGAATTTATGTAGATGGAACATTAGGTGGTGGTGGACATGCCTATGAAATATTGAAAAAATTATCAAGTAAGGGAAGATTGATAGGAATCGACCAGGATGGAGAGGCATTACAGGCTGCAGGAGAACGATTAAAGGAATTTGAAGATAAGGTTACATTGGTTAGAGATAACTATTGTGAGATTGAAAGAGTACTAAAAGATTTAAACATAGAAAAAGTGGATGGAATTGTTTTGGATATCGGTGTTTCGTCTTATCAGCTCGACAACTTGGAAAGAGGTTTTTCCTATAAATCAGATGCACCATTAGATATGAGAATGGATACCAGACAGGTATTAACAGCGGCGGATGTTGTGAATACATACTCAGAAAATGAGTTGTTTAAAATCATAAAAGATTACGGTGAAGACAAATTTGCGAAAAATATTGCAAAACATATTGTTTTGGCAAGGAAGGACAAGCCTTTTGAAACCACAAAGGAATTAAGTGAAGTGATAAAGAGAGCGATTCCAATGAAAGTTCAGGCAAAAGGTGGACATCCTGCCAAAAAGACTTTCCAGGCAATTCGAATTGAAGTAAACAGAGAATTGACAGTGCTGAAAGAGTCAATTGATAAAATGATAAAACATTTAAATCCAGAAGGAAGGATTTGTATTATTACTTTTCATTCGCTAGAGGATAGAATTGTAAAGATGAAATTCAGAGAGAATGAAAATCCATGTACTTGTCCGCCAGACTTTCCAGTGTGCGTATGTGGAAAAGAATCGAAGGGCAGGGTTGTTACAAGGAAACCAATCATTCCATCAGATGAAGAGATAGAAGTAAATAAAAGAGCAAAAAGCTCAAAATTAAGGATATTTGAAAGGTGTAAATGATGAACGGGGTAAGAAGCAGTTATTACAGAAGTGAATATGTAAATGGAAGTGCAGTAAGAAAAGAGAGAGAATTGGGAAATCTACAGCCGAAGAGAGATCCAAGGGTAAACAATGAACAAAGAAGACGTCAACTGGAAGAAGAGCATAGAAGAGCGAAGGGATTAACAATGAATGCTCCACACGTTGCATTTCTCGCATTGGTATCTGTTGTATGTTTGGTTGTTTGCTTTTCTTATCTTTTTGTACAGTCAAATATTACTGCAACAAGAAGCAGTATTTCTCAGTTGAAAAATGATATTAGTACTGTTCAATCACAAAATAATGCCTTAAACTATTCAATAAACAGTTATGTAAATGTGGATCATGTCTACAGTGTGGCAACAAAAAAATTAGGAATGAAACAGGCGACAGATAAGCAGATATTTAACTATAAAGCAAGTGATCGAGGATATACATTACAATATGGAGAGATACCGGATAAATAATTATGAGTGAGAGAAGAAGAACTGTTAAAAGGAAGAAACCAAGATTAAAATTTAATAAACGAATGAGTAGAAATCTGGGAATAATTTATATATTAATTGTCGGGTTTCTATTTGTATTGTGCGGGAAAATAGCATATTTAAATGTAGCAAAAGGCGATGACTATTCTATTCAGGTGTTACAGCAGCAAAGTTTTACCAGTAGAGTAATACCATATAAAAGAGGTGATATTAAGGATAGAAATGGTAATGTATTGGCTACAAGTGTTATGGTATATAATCTGGTAATTGATGCGAAATTAATTATGGCAGATGAGGAAAAATATTTAGAACCAACAGTTTATGCATTAGTAAAATATTTTGGGTTTAAAGAGGATGATTTGTTAACTGGAATCAGAGAACATAAAAAAAGTAATTACTGGGTTGCAAGAAAAGAATTAAAATATGAAGAAATTAAAGAATTTCAAGAGTATGTAGAAGGAAAATTTGCAGATACAAGAGAAGAAAAAGAGAGAGTTAGAAATACTCAGGGAGTTTGGTTTGAAAAACAATATAAGAGAATGTATCCATACAATTCTCTTGCATGCAGTGTCTTGGGATTTTCTAATATAAATAATGAAGCTTCTATTGGTATAGAATGTAGTTATAGCGGCCAGTTAAATGGTCTGGAGGGCAGAGAATATGGTTATATGGATGCTGAAAATAACATGGAAATGGTTATTAAAGATGCAGAAGATGGAAATAGTGTAATTTCTTCCATTGATATGAATATTCAAAGAATTGTCCAAAAGGCTATAACAAAATATATGGAAAAATATAAACCCAAACGAATTGCAGTAGTAATTGCAGATCCGAATACTGGTGAAATTCTGGCAATGAGTGATGATAAGACTTTTAATTTGAATAAACCGACGAATGCCCATAAAGGATATAGTAATTCTGAGTGGAAAAAATTATCAAAAGAAAAACAGGCAGAAGTTTTAAATTCAGTTTGGAGTAATTATTGTATTACAGATTCTTTTGAGCCCGGTTCAACGGCAAAAGCATTCACTGTTGCAGCAGGTATAGAAGAAGGAGTTATTAATAAAAAAACCACATATACATGTGACGGTTATCAAAAAGTTGATGTCTTCACAATAGGATGCCATGGTGGAGATGGTCATGGTACTATTGATGCAAAAGAAGCTGTAGCAATGTCCTGTAATGATTATATGATGTATATTGGAAGATTGCTTGGTGCAAATGAGTTTATAAAATATCAGGCGAGATATGGGTTTGGAATGAAAACAGGAATTGATCTTCCGGGAGAAACGAGAGGTATCATTTATGATAAAGAACGAGGAATGGGAGAGGCAACTCTTGCAACCAATTCCTTCGGACAGAATTTTACAGTAAATATGATACAGATGGTGGCCGGATTTTCATCGTTAGTTAATGGAGGGTATTATTATGAACCACGTGTAGTAAAACAGGTGGTGACAGATGAAGGGAGTCTGGTTAAGAATTATTCTAAAACATTGGTAAAAGAAACAATTACTAGAGAAACATCTGATTTTATTAAAGAATGTCTGAGAAAAGTTGTTTTGACAGGTACTGGTAAAACAGCTGCAATTGAAGGTTATACTGTTGGTGGAAAAACCGGTACGGCAGAGAAAGTAAATACGTCCGGTACAGGAATAGGTAGAATTAAAGGACAACATATTCTTTCATTTATAGGATGTGTCCCATGCGAAAATCCTGAGGTTGTATGTTATACTTTGATGGACAGTCCGAAAGGTAATACAGAAGCTACAGCATATAATACAGAATTATGGACGTATATTATGAAACAAGTATTGCCTTATATGGGCATAGAAAAAACAGCAACAGAATAGAATTATAATAAATGCTTGATAGGGGTTGCTATTTGAATAGAGTAAGAACGATTCATAGGAAAATGCTGTTGATTTATGTCTGGGGTATTGCAATTTTCTGCATGCTTGTAGTAGGAAAACTGGCATACCTGATGATTTTTAAATCGGAGTACTACACAGAAAAGGCACTGGAAGTACAGGAAAGAGAAAGAAAAATAAAAGCTCCCAGAGGGCAGATATTAGATAGAAACGGTAAAGTCATTGCGAGTAATAAGACAGTGTGTACCGTTTCTGTTATATATAATCAGGTAAAAAATCCAGAGAAAGTTATAGAGATATTATCAAAAGAATTAGAATTAGATAAAAATGAGGTACAAAAGAAAGTTGAAAAAAGAAGTGTAAGGGAAAAAGTGAAGTCAAATGTTCCAAAAGAAACAGGGGATAAAATAAGGGAGTATAATCTGGCGGGAGTAAAGGTTGACGAAGATTATAAAAGGTATTATCCTTATGAGAGCCTTGCTTCTAAAGTACTTGGTTTTACAGGAGCAGATAATCAGGGTATAATTGGACTGGAAGTTCAATATGAAAAATATTTAAAAGGTGTTGATGGAATGATTATGACACCTACAGATTCCAGAGGAATTGAAATGAAAAATGCATTGGAGCAGAGGCAGGAACCAATTTCAGGAAATGATCTGGTGACCAGCATTGATGTAAATATTCAGCAATATGCAGAACAGATTGCATATAATACCATGGAGGCGAAACAGGCAAATTATGTATCTATTATTGTAATGAACCCTAATAATGGTGAAATATTAGCTATGGTAAATGCTCCGGAGTTTGACTTAAATAATCCTTATACTTTAAATTATCAGCTAAATGAGAATGTTTCTGGTAAAAAAAAGCAGGATTTATTAAATAAAATGTGGAGAAATCAATGTACAAATGATACATATGAACCTGGTTCCACATTTAAAGTGGTTACCGCTACAGCGGCATTAGAAAACAATGTTGTGAATCTGGATACACAATTTAGCTGTCCCGGTTTTCGTGTTGTAGATGACAGAAAAATCAGATGCCATAAAACCACAGGTCATGGAAGTGAGGATTTTCTGCATGGAACTATGAACTCCTGTAATCCGGTATTTATTGATGTAGGAATGGAAGTAGGAGTGAAAAAGTTTTATGAGCAGATGAATAAATTAGGACTGATGAACAAAACAGGTATTGATGTTCCGGGAGAAGCAGGGACGATTATTCATCAAATAAAAAATGTAGGTAATGTGGAACTTGCAACAATGTCATTTGGACAGTCGTTTCAGATAACTCCGATGCAATACCTTGTTGCTGCCAGTGCAGTGATTAATGGTGGAAAACTGGTAACGCCTCATTTCGCCGTACAGTCAGTAAATTCCAATGGAGAAGTAGTAGAAAAATTTCAATATAAAGAAAAAAAAGGTGTTGTATCAAAAAAAACATCTGATACAATGAAATATGTGCTTGAAAAAGTAATATCTGAAGGAACAGGAAGTAAAGGAAAGGTCCAAGGATATAAAGTAGGTGGGAAGACAGCGACATCGCAAAAACTTCCCAGAGGTTCAGGAAAATATATTGCTTCTTTTATGGGATTTGCTCCGGCAGACAATCCGGAAGTCATTGCCATGGCAATCATTGATGAACCTAAGGGGATATACTATGGCGGGCAGGTCGCTGCTCCGGTAATAAGCAGGCTATACAAAAATATTCTTCCGTATTTGCTGGAGGAAAAAGAACAAGGAGAATAAAATGAGCATAAGTACAACAATTATCGTGGCAATTATCATTTCGTTTGCAGTAAGTGTGATTTTATGTCCGATAGTAATACCAATGTTGAGAAAATTAAAGTTTGGACAATACATAAGAGAGGAAGGACCACAATCTCATCAGAGTAAGGCGGGAACTCCTACAATGGGAGGTATGATTATTCTTGCGAGTGTTATTATTACTTCTTTAATTTTTATGTTTGTAGGTAAAAATACAAAGATTATTCCCGTACTTTTTATGATTGTTGGATTTGGAATAATTGGTTTTGCAGATGATTATATTAAAGTAGTGAAAAAGAGAAATCTAGGATTGACAGAAATTCAAAAAATTGTTGCGCAGATTATAGTCACAGGAGTTTTCTGCTTTTATGTCATGAAATATTCAGGACTGGGAACCACGACAATTATTCCTTTTACAGGAGGAATGGAGATTACAATGCCGGTCTGGTTATTTATTCCATTTTTGTTTGTTGTAGTCTTGGGTACGGTAAATGGTGCCAATTTAACAGATGGATTGGACGGATTGGCAACAAGTGTTACAATTATTATTTCCGTTTTTTATACGACAGTTGCTATAGGAACAGGTTTAGAACCTGTCTCGGCAGCATTGGTGGGTGCACTTTTAGGATTTTTCTTATATAATGTTTATCCGGCCAGAGTATTTATGGGTGATACAGGCTCTTTAGCCCTTGGTGGATTTGTTTCGGGCATGGCTTTTATGCTGAAAATGCCAATTTTTATTGTTATTATTGCATTTATATATTTGATTGAGGCTTTGTCTGATATTATTCAGGTATCATGGTTTAAGTATACAAAAAAGAAATATGGAGAAGGAAGAAGAGTATTTAAAATGGCACCGCTGCATCATCATTTTCAGGAAAGTGGTTATGCGGAAACTCAGGTAGTTGCAGCCTTTGCTATTGTTACTGCAATTTTGTGTTTAGTAGCATATGCAGCGATGTAAAAAATTAAAGTGGAGTGAGAATATGGAGCTGAAAGATAAAAATGTTTTGGTGGCAGGTTCCGGAAAAAGTGGAATCAGTGCTGCGAATTTATTAAAAAAAGTGGAAGCAAATGTTACCATTTACGACGGAAATGAAAGTTTAGAAAAAGAGTTTGTGTTATCAAAATTAAACGATAAAAGTAATGTAGAGGTTATTTTGGGGGAACTTCCTGCAAAAGTCATTCAAAATACAGATTTGATGATTTTGAGTCCCGGAATTGCCATAGATGCCCCTTTTGTAAATGCAGTGAGAAATGCAGGAGTCCCTATTTGGGGAGAGATCGAACTTGCATATGTTGTGGGAAAGGGAAAGATTGCTGCAATTACAGGAACGAATGGAAAAACAACTACTACAGCATTAGTCGGTGAGATTTTGGCGGCATACTATGAAGATGTAAAGGTGGTTGGTAATATAGGAACTCCATATACACAAACAGCTTTTAATTCTACAGATGATACAGTGACTGTTGCGGAAATCAGCAGTTTTCAGCTGGAAACAATACATACATTTCAACCGAATGTCAGTGCGGTATTAAATATTACTC
The DNA here is from genome assembly GCA_910584795.1 of uncultured Eubacterium sp. GTDB lineage: Bacteria > Bacillota > Clostridia > Lachnospirales > Lachnospiraceae > Eubacterium_G. The sequence continues at coordinate 115,463 of CAJUBZ010000006.1, forward strand.
CAGACCATTTGAACAGACATTATACAATGGAGTGCTATACAGATGTTAAAATGGATATTACAAAGAATCAGCCGAAGAATGCTCCGGTAATCTTAAATTATGAAGATGACATATTGAGGGAATATGCTCCAAAGCTACATAATAAAATTATCTGGTTCAGCAGTAAACGGAAATTGGAAGAAGGAATCTATCTCGATGGAAAAAATATTATATATGCTGTGGGTAGTGATAAACAGATTGTTACAACAATAGAAGATACTACTTTGGTTGGAATCCATAATACAGAGAATATTATGGCCGCTATTGGCATAGCAATGAATATGGGGGTTCCGGCAGAGACAATTAAAGAAGCAATCAGGAATTTTAAAGCCGTAGAGCATAGAATAGAATATGTAGATACGATTGAAGATGTTATATATTACAATGACTCTAAAGGAACCAATACTGATGCATCAGTCAAGGCGATTCAGGCGATGTCCAGACCGACGATACTAATTGCCGGAGGATATGATAAAAAAGTTTCATTTGATGACTGGGCAAAAGAGTTGGAAGGCAAAATCAAATGTCTGGTACTGTTGGGTGAAACAGCTGGGCAGATTGCAGATGCAGTAAGAAAATATGGATATGATAATATTATTTTTACACATTCTTTAGAAGAAGCAGTTCAGGTATGTTATGACAAAGCAGTCTCAGGAGATGCAGTGTTGTTATCACCGGCATGTGCCAGCTGGGATATGTTCGACTGTTACGAACAGCGTGGAGATATGTTTAAAGAGTTTGTAAAGAAGTTAAAGAAATAGAATGAAAATCTTGGAGTTGGTATCGTGAAAAAAGAATATGATCCGGTTTCCGGAGAAGAAAAAGTAGTACAAAAAAGAAAAAAACGTAAGTCAGACAGCTATTTTGATTATAGCTTACTTTTTGTATGGATTTTTATTATGCTTTTGGGCTATGTTCTTTTGTATAGTGCAAGTTCATATACTGCACTAAATAAATATAATGATTCAACTCATTTCTTAAAAAATCAATTAAAAGCGACAGTTATGGGATGTGTTATAATGATACCGGCAATATTAATTGATTATAGATTCTGGAGAAAGTTTCATAAATTAATTTATATTGGTTCCATAGCAACTGTTGTATTGGTAATTACACCTCTTGGAGTAGAGGCAAATGGAGCCAGAAGATGGGTTGATCTGGCAGTTATTCAGTTTCAGCCGGCAGAATTAGTAAAAATAGCAGTGATAATTCTTACAGCACATATGCTGGCAAAATGTGGTAGTACAGCGTTGAAACGAGGTAAAATATGTTGGCAGATTTACAGTTTCTCCATTCTTGGAGCAGGATTGTTGTTTGTTCTAACGTCTAATTTGAGTTCGGCGATTATTGTATTGGGAATCAGTGCTATCATGTTGATTGTAGCAGGTGCCTGCAAATATTTTACGGGAGTAATCATTGGTGGAATTGGTGTCGGAATAGTATCGTTGTTCTTTTTAGGACAGTTTTCAGATTTGGGATTCCGTTTCAGTCGTATTGCAGTCTGGAGAAATCCTGAGGCTTATATGGACGGTACAGGATATCAGGTAATGCAGGGACTATATGCCATTGGGTCTGGAGGGCTGTTTGGAAAAGGACTGGGGCAGAGTGCCCAGAAGCTGGGCTTTGTGCCAGAGGCAACGAATGATATGATATTTTCTATTATCTGCGAAGAGTTGGGAATATTTGGAGCTGTCTGTATTATTGCATTATTTATTTTTATGTTAAGGCGGATGCGGGTGGTGGCGAGTAATGCACCAGATTTATTTGGATCGATGCTGGTTGTAGGAATATTGGCACATATTTCCATACAGGTAGTTTTAAATATTGCGGTTGTAACAAACTTTATTCCTAATACAGGAGTGTCCCTTCCGTTTATCAGTTATGGTGGAACGTCATTGTTGTTTTTGATGTTGGAAATGGGATTGGTATTATCTGTTTCAAGAAGGATAAAAAGAATTCGGTAATAACTGGGAGTGTAATGTATGAGACAAACCAGAAAGTTAAAAAGAAAAAGAAGAAGACGCTTGAAAAAAGGAGTTAAAATATTTTTAATTGGTTTCAGTGCTTTAATAGCATTGATTATGATTGTCATGTTTGGATTTCAATTACAGAATGTGAAAATTTCTCTCGATTTGGGGCAGTATACAAGTCAGGAAGTGAAATCTTATATGGATGCAAAGGGGATTGATAATACTCTGATGTTCTGGCTGAAGAATAAAACAGGTCATAGTGTCAGACTGGAATTGTTAGAAGAATATGATGTTAAAATCCGTTCTCCGTTTTCAGTAAAGATTATTGGATATGAAAAAAAACTTAAGGGTTTCGTTCAAAAAGATGATATGAATTATTATTTTGATGAAAATGGTTCGGTATTAAAAATCAGTCAGGACAAAATTAAGGATATTCCAGTTGTTGATGGATTAGAGGTAAAAGGATTAAAAATATACGAAAAAATCAAAGTGACGGATAAGAAGTCGCTACAATCCTTATTAGATGTTACTTCCAGTATTGAAAAGTATAGTTTTCCTGTAAAAAGAATAAAAATAAATTCGTCCAATGAGGTAACGATATATATTAAAAAGGTTCAGGTTCAGTTGGGAAAGACTATGAATCTGGACAAAAAGTTAGAAGCGTTAAATGATATGTATAGTAAAGTCATACAGCAGAGTGGGATATTGAATATGAAGTATGCCAGTGAAGATGGCAGTTATACATTGAAAAAAACACAAAAAAAACATACAGAAAATAAATAAAAGTATTGATATTTTCTTAAAATGATTATATTATAGAGTATATGTGGCTAATATTATGTCCACCAATTGTGGACAAGCTAAAATTAATGGAAAAACGAAGGAGGATAAACTCTTGTTAGAAATTACTACAAACGAAAGTGAAGCGGTAGCAAAGATTATAGTTGTAGGCGTTGGTGGAGCAGGAAACAATGCCGTAAATAGAATGATAGATGAAAATATCGGTGGTGTTGAGTTTATATCTGTAAATTCAGATGCACAGGTATTAAAAAGAAGTAAGGCGCCAACTACGTTGCAGATTGGTGAGAAGATTACAAAAGGTCTTGGAGCAGGAGCAAAGCCTGAAGTTGGTGAAGCGGCTGCAGAGGAGAATGTTGAAGAGTTATCCCAGTTGTTAAAGGGTGCTGACATGGTGTTCGTAACATGTGGTATGGGTGGTGGTACCGGTACAGGTGCTGCACCGGTGGTTGCTCGTGTTGCAAGAGAGCAGGGAGCACTTACAGTAGGCGTTGTTACAAAGCCTTTTAGATTTGAATCAAAGACACGTATGAACAATGCTCTTGCCGGAATTGGCAGATTAAAACCAAATGTAGATACATTGATTGTTATTCCGAATGATAAATTGTTAGAAATTGTAGATAAGAGAACAACAATGCCAGAAGCATTAAAGAAGGCTGATGAGGTTTTACAGCAGTCTGTTCAGGGTATTACAGATTTAATTAACGTACCGGCATTGATTAACCTTGACTTTGCTGATGTACAGACAGTTATGAGAGATGCAGGCATTGCTCATATCGGTATTGGTGAGGCAACTGGTGATGAGAAGGCTTCAGAGGCTGTACAGCAGGCTGTTACATCTCCACTTCTTGAGACAAACATTGACGGAGCTAAGAATGTTATTATTAATATCACTGGTGATGTGAGCTTGTTCGAAGCAAACGAAGCTGCAAGTTATGTACAGGAACTTGCAGGGGATGAGGCAAATATCATCTTTGGTGTAAGATATGATGACTCTTATCCGGATGAATGTTCCATTACAGTTATGGCAACAGGAATTGGTGATACTGATGCACCGAAGGCTGCACCGTTTGGAATGGGTGGTGTCAAGAAGTCATTCACATATAATGCTACATCTTCAGCTTCAGCATCAAGAGCTGATATGGGAAGAGATACACATGCTGTGTCACAGCCACAGAGTAATGTTGAAGAAAAACCATTAAACATACCAGATTTCTTAAGAAATCGATAAGCACAGATTAATATTGGATTGTGTATAAATTATAAGAAGAAAATTCTCTTGAAAGAAACCTTTCGCTGAGAGTTTTCTTTTTAGTTTGCAAATAAAAATATTTTTATTTTGGTATGAATTAAAATGTTTTTGTTGTTCGGATGTGAAAAAAGTATGCATAATTAAAGAGAACTTTTTTGATGATACAAATAAAAATATTTTTTTAGAACTATAACTAAAATATTTTTTATTCTTGAGATATATTAATAAAAAAATTATAATATAAGAGATAAATACAATAGGAGGAAATATCATGAGAAGTTTATGGAAGAAAGTTACATCTGTTGTTTTAGTGGCAGCAATGATTGTAACTATTTGTCCGCAGGGAAAGTTATTTAATATTAACGCAGATGATATTAACGAGCCATATAATATTTCATATGGCAGACCGGTATATGCCAGTTCACAAAATGGTAATGATGCACCGGAAAATGCTGTAGATGGCGATGATAAAAGCAGATGGCAGGCAGCACAAAGTGATAAAAACGAATGGTTTTATGTTGATCTTGGAAAGGAAGCAAATATAGATCATTTATACATACATTGGGAAGCTGCAAGGGCAAAATCTTATGAAATCCAGTTTTCAAATGATGAGGAAAATTGGAATACTGTATATACAAAGGGGAAAGGTCAGCAGACTACACCGACTGAACCAACAGGCATGAGTATTTCGTATGAAGTACAGAAGATGGCTGATGGTGTAGGAACGATATTGGCACATTGGACGAGTGTTGACAATGCCACATATGCGGTTTATGTAGATGAAGTTGGTGAGGATCATTATGCTACAGCGCCAGATGGCTACAAATTTTCGAATCATGGACCTAATCAGGGGCAGATGAATTTGAGTCAGGGAATGCATAAACTCATTGTAATTGCCTTAGACAAGGATACAAAGCAGGAAGTTGGTCGCGGCGAAATGGATATCGAAGTAGAAGAAGGCGCCGGCGGAGAAGAAGAGGAAGAAGAAACTTCAGGTGAAATTGTAGATAAATCAAAGGAAACAATTACTTTTAATGAGTTGACAACAGAACAGAAAAAAGCAAGATATGTAAGAATTGTATGTACAGAAAGAAGTATTGACTATGGTTGCTCTTTCTATGAATTTCAGGTCTATGGTACAGATGGTATGGTAAAAAGGCCGGAAGATTACGGTACAAACCTTGCATTAAATAAAACAGTAACAGCAAAATATAATGATGTTATACAAGATGGTAATGTTATCAGACAGGTTAATGTAAGAGATGAATGGTGGATGTATGACAGCGACGGTAATTTAATGGAGGGTGCTTATGACAATGTAAAGCCGGAAAATGCTGTAGATGGAAATTCAAATACCACGTGGACATCTTATCAGGGGGATGACCAATGGATTTATGTAGATTTGGAAAAAGAGTATACAATTGGACGAGTTGTTCTCAATTGGAATGCGGATGCAGGAAAAATTTACGATGTACAGGTATCCAGTGATGCTAAAAATTGGAAAACAGTGCATAGAGTTTTAAAAGGTTCAGCTTATAAGAAAGACAACTTTACAATGTATCAGGAAAATGTACGATACGTTAGGATGTTTGGATATACAAAGGTAGAACATGGAAGTGGATTTGGTGTATCTGATTTTGAAGTATATGAGTATAGAGAGGGAGACAGCAAAGAAAATGAAACCATCCCTGAACTTCCAAAGAGAGAGATTATCAGTAATCCAAATGGTAAAGGATCATATGTATCAGGAGAAATGTACAATGAGAAAAATAAACTTCCAACGTTTGTTAATGAGGAAAATGTTAAGACACCAGTAGACTCTAACAGTTGGTGGTCTTCCGCAATGATACAGGTATATAGCAATTTACTGTGTTCTACACCACTCAAGACAAATTTTTCAAAGAAAGGTCTTGGAGTGCTTACGGCAACCGCAGGCTGGGTAGGCGTTCGAACAGAAAATGATCTGGGAACAGACCAGAGTACAGAAACAGGAAGAGATTTTTATATTACACCAGAGAATTTTGATGCGAATTCAGGATATGACAGGGTAGAAGATTATGGTGATTATTCTGTTAAATTAGGATTGATGGATGACAATGAACTTCAGATGACATCAACAGTTGTAAAAGGCTCTCCTTACATATTCAGTGAATTTTGTAATAATACAGTGGCTTACATCAGTGGTTCAACAATTACTGAACTCTTTGATGGAAATGGAAATCCAATTTTAGCGAATAAAGGTGATACAGTAATAACTGATCATATTGGATTTACATCCGTAGATGAGGAAAATGCAAAAGCAAAGAATGACGGAGCATACTATTGTGTGAATGTTCCTGAGGGGACTCAGTTTAAGGTAATGGTAGCCGGTTCTAATTATAAGATTAAGGTTACATTCCCTTCCGCAAAAGAGAATTATATGTCAGTGGCGGCAATGACAAAGAAAACAGATATTGACAGTTATTACAAACATGGATATGCATTTGTAACAAATACACATGTGGATTATTCTTATAATCATGACAATTCAAAGATTATTACAACATATACAGCAACAACGGAAGTTAAGAGAAGTGGTTTTTCAAATGTGACAATGCATTGTATGTTCCCTCATCAGTGGAAACATACAGATGAAGCAGATAATCCTGTGGCTGTATATCCATCAATTCGTGGTGACATGAAATCAATTTGGGCAAATGTATATCATACGACACAGCAGTTTTCAGGATTGCTCCCAACCTTTGCAAAGCCGGATAGCGAGATGTTTAACAATGAAGAAATGATTGATTATCTCAATCAGGTAGTTGCTTCAAAAGTAAATGCAGCACCGGTATCAGATGCATACTGGGAAGGAAAGAATGTACATCCGCTTGCAATAAGTGCAATTATGGCAGATCAGCTGGGTGAAACAGAAATAAAAGAAAAATTACTTGCAAAATTAAAGAGCATTATGGTTGACTGGTTCAATTATGATGGAGAAGATGATAGATGTTATCTGATTTATAATAAGGATTGGGGTACTGTATATTATCCGGATAGTGCATATGGTGCTAATGCAGCAATCTGTGACCACCATTTTACATATGGTTATTTTATGTTTGGAGCGGCAGTACTTGCAACATACGATAAAGAGTTTTATAACGAGTACAAAGATATGGTAGAGATCCTTGTAAGAGATTATGCATGTCCGGACGACGATGATGAATTGTTCTGTAAGTTTAGAGCATTTGATCAGTATTCAGGACATTCATGGGCAGGTGGATACGCTGATAGTGACTCCGGTAACAATCAGGAGTCGGCATCAGAAGCGTTATTCAGCTGGGTAGGTATGTATCTCTGGGGAGAGGCTACACAGAATACAAAATATATTGATGCCGGAGCATATGGATTCACAACAGAGATGGATGCCATTGAGCAGTACTGGTTTGATTATGATGAGACAAACTGGCTACCAGAGTATCCGTTTGAAGGTACGGGTCAGATTTATGGCGCATCCATGGGATATGGAACATTCTTTGGAGGACAGCCATTATATATATATGGTATTCAGTGGCTGCCGATTTCAGAATACCTTACAAACTACGGCATGAATCAGGAAAAATGTGCGAAGATTTATCAGGGATTATGGGACGATACAAATTATGCCATCGAGATTGAAAAGCGTATATATGCGCAATTAGTTGCAGAAGGAAAACAGGAAGAGGCTGACACATGGCATAATTGGGAAACTTATGCAACACCTGACAATGGATGGCAGCATATTACATGGCCATTCCTTTCACAGACAGATGCGAAGAGAGCTTACGAGACATTTGAGGCAAATGTAACAAAGGTACAGACAGAAGATAGAGCAAACACATTATGGTTCATTTCCGCAATGGATGCTTATGGATATAGAACAAATGATTATATGGTCGTTGGAGATATTCAGGGATCTGTATATGTAAAAGATGGAAAGTATACTGCCCAGGTATGGAATCCAACAGAGAAGACACAGACAGTAACCATAAAGAAAGCTGACGGAACAGCCGTTGGTACAGCAGCCATTGGATCAAAGGCTACAGTGGCATTTGAGATTCAAGAAAATTCTGAGTTACAACAGGCTGCAACACCAATTATTAAAGCAACATCGGTAGCAGAAGGAACCGTAACAGATAATATATCGGGAATTGTAACATTTGATGATACACAGATGGTAGAACTTTCTACAACGGATGAAGGAGTGACGATTTACTATACAACAGATGGAAGTACTCCGACAACAGAATCCGCTGTATACGAAGGGAAATTCCTTGTTTCAAGTAACACGACAATTAAAGCAATTGCAATCGGTGATGGATATATTGATTCGGCATATTCTTCGGCAGTTGTGAAGATTGATGGGGATAAAGTCGAAAGCAGCGAAAACCTTGCATTAAATAAAAAGGTATTTGCTTCATCAACAGATGGAGGCAAGGTTCCTGAAAATGCAGTGGACGGCAATGAAGGAACAATGTGGCAGGGAGATTCAGCAGATGATGAATATTTCCAGGTAGATCTTGGAAGTGTGCAGGCTGTCAATACCGTTAATATTTTGTGGGAAGCTGCATATGCAGAAAAATATGAGATACAGGTATCGGTAGATGGAGAGATTTGGGAAACAGTAGCAAAAGAAAGTGGTATGGCAGGATGGATGACTTCAAACTTTGCCGCTGTGAATGCAAGATATGTGAGAATGCAGGGTGTTCAGAGAGGAACACAATATGGATACGGTATTAAAGAGTTCGAAGTATACGGAGCACTTCAGGCTGTAGCACCGGTTGTATCACCTGTGAGTGGCACTTATGAAGGAAATCAGACCATTACAATGTCTACAACGGTGAAAGGCTCTGAAATAAAATATACACTCGATGGAAGTGAGCCGACAGAAAATTCTTTAACATATACAGAACCAATTACAGTTGAAAAATCAACTGTAGTGAAAGCAATAACATATAGAAAAGGAATGATTCTATCAGATACGACAGAGGCGATTATTATTGTAAAAGGAACAATCGCACTGAATAAATTACAAGCAAATATTGCAATTGACAGAACTGTACAGCTTGCTGCATATACAGATATGGCTGTGAAATGGACAAGCAGTGATGAAAGTATTGCAACAGTAGATGAAAATGGACTTGTTACAGGTATCAAACCGGGAAATGTAGATATTATTGCTGAGATTCCGAATGGAAAGAGTGAAACATGCAAGATAACAGTAACACCACCGGTACATATTGAGAGCATATCTCTTTCTTCTACATCATTAGAAATGAGAAATAAGTCTTCACAGACTTTAATTGTTACAGTAAATCCAGAAGATACAACAGATGATACAACTGCAATATGGAAATCATCTGATGAAAGTGTATTGATTGTTAATGAGAATGGAACGATTACAGCAAAGAGTGAAGGAACAGCAATAGTTACAGTTACTGTAGGAACATTTACTGCACAATGTGAGGTCGTTGTCGGACCGGCAGCAACAGTAAAAGAAATGCTTGCAGATGAATTGTATAATGCAGCCTTAGGTAAACAAGTGGATATTTCGTCAATATATGTAAATGAAGGCAGTCAGACAACGGATGTTCTTACAGATGGAAATATTGACGGTTCTTACGTATCTACGGACTGGGATAAATCTCGAACATCAGAATACTTGTTAGTAGACCTTGGCGCGGATTATGAAACTAAAGGTCTTGACATGGTAGCATTAAAGTTTGTAAATGAAGCAACATTTTGTAATGATTATGAAATTCAGTATTCAGAAAATGGTGTTGATTTTAAGACAGTAGCAGAGGTGAATGATGTTCAATATTCAGATACAGATGAAGGACTTTACAGTGTCAAGATAGATGCAAAACAGGCAGCATTACAGACTGCAAAAACCCGATATGTGAAAGTTGTCATGAAAGGAAATAAGAACTGGGGCTTCCAGTTTAGAGAAGTGGCAGTTTTAAGTACAGAACAGGAGCTGAATTACACAGAAACAAAGAAATGTGATGCTCCTGCAGGTTTCAGTGCAGTTTCTGATAATCCAAGTGAGATTACATATACCATCAAAGCTGGTGTAAATCAGGAAGGATACAAATATATTGTTCTTGTAGATGGCAAACGAGTTAATGAAGGTGTAGATGCAGGAACATATACGATTAAGAATGTAGAACGGGGAAATCATGAACTACAGGTAATGTCATATTATGAAGGAACATATTCAGATCCATTAAGTGCTAATGTGTTTGTTGAGGACGGTTCACTGATATATTACATTGACAGTGATATGAATCTTGCAAAAGGTTCGGATGTTACAGTAGAAAGCATCTATGAAAACGAGGGAAGTCAGGATCCAAAAACGCTTACAGATGGTAAAATATCTAAAGATTTAGGAAACGTTGTGGAAACTGTATGGGGTGAAAAGACAGCAACAATTACCATTGATTTAGGAAAGAATATCAGTAAGAATATGATTGACGAAATCATTATGGCATTTAAGGCTGATAACACGTATGCAACAGAATACAATGTTCAGTTCTCTGAGGATGGAACTAATTATGAGAAAGTACTGGAAAAAACAGATGTTGCATACAAAGAGGCTTTAGAAGATAAAATTGATGTAAGCAATTATTCTAAGGAAACAGTAAGATATGTCAAAGTTAATCTTACAGATGGAAATTGTACATGGGGATATCAGTTATCAGAAATTGCTGTGATGAAGAAGAATATTAATATTAATTCTAATATTAATGTAGAAGGATATCAGATTAGCGTAGCACATGAAGGATTCAGAGTTGTAGGTTCTGTAGAAGATACAATTAACAATCAAAAAGTTAAGAGCTGGGGATTTATATATGCCCTTGCAAATGTAAATGGTAAAGATACAGGTATTGTAGATGATGATGTTTTTGTAAGAGGTGATAATTATTATGTAAAAGCATATCAGTCAACTGCAAACGGTATATTACAGGATAGGTATTCAGAATCTGAGACTGCAACGAACTATGCAAGAGTTATGAAATTTGGTGCCTTTACCGTCAGTGCATACACTGCAAAATATAAGGTAAGAGCTTATGCATTATTGGAAGATGGAACTTATGTATATAGTAAGCTGGTAAACTTTAGTGTGTTTGAAGTGGCAAGTTATATGTATGATAATAGAATTATGAGTACAAAAGCAGAACATGATTATCTTTATGACAAGATATTGACGAAGGTTCAGCCAGATTATAAATACATTGATAAAGACTGGTCACCAATTGTAAAACCGGTTAGTTTCAAGATAATACCTTAAAGAAATAGCGTAATATAAACTTTTAAGTGACCGGCTGGGTTTTGAAACAGATTAATTATCAGATAATTAATTTTTCAAAATCCAGCCGTTTTTTTTGTATTAATTAAAAATATGTTTAATACTCTTTTGTCGAAAGTTTTTTTTGTTTCCATTCTCTCTTCGACAGACTTTTTTTATCTGAGATAATATAATGTATCAAAAGGGGTGAGATAGATATACATATATTTAGATGTTTACTTTTTCTATAATTTTATCTTAGATTTTTCCGTATTATTTGTCGTGAGAAATATTTTAAAAATAAAAAAATCAGTATTCAGATTGATATTATCAGCAATATTAGGTGGTCTTTATGCAGTGATAATGTTATTTATTCCGCAGGTTATATTGATTGGGGAATTCGTGACATATATTGCTGCGATTGAGATCATGGTATGGATTGCTTTTGGGAAAAGCAGTATGAAAGAAAATATAAAAAAAGTGCTGTTCATTTATCTGGTTACATTTTTACTGAATGGAATTATTAATATTTTTCATGTGGAAGATAATATGTGGAAGGTGCTGTTTATTGTACTGATATCTTGTGGAATTATGATTGTCGGTATAAAAAAAGTGATGGAGATGATAGGGGAGGAGTCTGTCAGGTACATAGTCAAAATAATACAAGGAAATAAATCTGTATCTGTAAAGGCTTTGAAAGATACAGGGAATCATCTGACAGATCCGCTTACCAGCAAACCGGTATCTATTATAGAGAAGGATATTCTATATGCGTTGATAGAAAATACAGAAAAAAAGCTTTATGTACCATTTCAGTCAGTGGGGAAGTCCCATGGTCTTATGGAAACTTATATTGTTGAACAGATAGAATTAGATGGAAAACAATATCATAATGCAGAGATTGGGGTGTTTGAAGGCAAATTAAGTAAAAACAATGAATATCAAATGATCTTACATCCAAAATTATTTGAGTCAGGGGGAAAATAATTTGATTAATATTACTAATTTGAGAAAATTATGCTTTAAGAATCTTTCGTTTCTCAGGGGGATTCTGTATTCCAAAAAAGGAGAAATCTATTATATTGGAGGCAATGATGTTTTACCTCCGCCTTTAGAAAGTGAAGAAGAAGCATTATGCATTCACAATATTATTGAAAATGACGATCAGGACAGCAGGGCAAAACTGATAGAACATAATTTAAGGCTGGTTGTATATATTGCAAAGAAGTTTGATAATACAGGTGTAGGTGTGGAAGATTTAATATCTATTGGTTCTATTGGATTAATTAAAGGAATTAATACATTTAATCCTACTAAAAATATTAAACTTGCAACATATGCGTCCAGATGTATTGAAAATGAAATTTTAATGTATTTAAGAAAAAATAATAAAACAAAATTGGAAGTTTCAATTGACGAACCATTAAATGTAGACTGGGATGGAAATGAACTATTGTTGTCTGATATTTTGGGAACTGAAGAAGATATAATTTCAAAGGATATAGAAAGTGAAGTAGAGAAAAAACTATTGTATAAAGCAATTGAAAAATTAAATCAAAGAGAACGGGTAATTGTTGAAATGCGATATGGATTAAATAACGTTGATGGAGAAGAAATGACTCAAAAAGAAGTGGCAGACAGTTTGGGAATTTCCCAATCTTACATATCAAGACTGGAAAAAAAGATAATTAAACGATTAAAAAGGGAAATTGTCAAATATGAATGAGAATAAGAAAAAATAAAATAAAAATAAATAGGAATGAAGTATAAAGAGCCAGAATTTCGGACACCATATTTTATGAAGAAATATGGAAAGTAGGAAATAATATGGCTCTTTTTAAAGTAGAAATATGTGGTGTAAATACATCAAAATTACCGTTGTTAACGGAAAAAGAAAAGAAGGAATTGTTTCAGGAAATTAAAAAGGGAAACATGGAAGCAAGAGAAAAATATATCAGGGGAAATCTTAGATTAGTTCTCAGTATATTACAGAGGTTTTCTAACAGTAATGAAAATGTAGATGATTTGTTCCAGATAGGATGTATAGGATTGATAAAGGCAGTAGATAATTTTGATGACACATTAAATGTGAAATTCTCAACATATGCAGTGCCTATGATTTCAGGAGAGTTAAAAAGATTTTTAAGGGATAATGCGGCAATCAGAGTGAGCCGTTCTATTAAGGATACTGCATATAAGGCGATATATTGTAAAGAAAATATAATGAAAACAAGTAACAGAGAGCCGACTATCAGTGAAATTGCAGAAAGCATTGGAGCTACAACAGATGAGGTAATCTATGCTTTAGATGCGATACAAAGTCCTGTTTCTTTATATGATCCGGTATATGATCAGGGAGGAGATACTCTCTATGTCATGGATCAGATTAGTGATAAGAAGAATAAGGAAGAAAACTGGGTAGAGAATATTGTTTTAAAAGAAGCTTTAGACGGATTAAATGAAAGAGAAAGAAAAATTATAGATATGAGATTCTTTAATGGAAAAACACAGATGGAGATTGCTGACGAAATAGGAATTTCACAGGCACAGGTTAGCCGTTTAGAGAAAAATGCCATAAAAAGCATGAGAAATTATATCAAGTAGAAAATATGTGAATACTATAAATAAAAATGGTATTCACATGCGAATTGAAGAATTAAGAAGAAAAGAAGTTATCAACAGTTGTGATTGCAGGATTTTAGGCTGTGTTCATGATTTAGAGTTTGATATTTGTACTGGCTGTATTAAAGCTATCATTGTTCAGGGACCGAGTAAATGGTGTGGACTAATATGTAGTGAATTTGAATTTATTATTCCGTTTCAGTGTATTGTTCAGGTAGGACCAGATATTATTTTGGTAAAAGTCAACGAAAAAGAGGTGAAACATAAGATTAAAATATAAGATGAAATATCTTGACCAAAGTGGTTTGTTTCTTTATAATGATGTTATGTGAACTAAAGTGACAATATATTGTAGGAGGCAGACCAATGAAGTGTCCATATTGTGGGGAAGAAAATATAAAGGTCATTGACTCAAGACCGGCAGATGATAATAATGCAATCAGACGTAGAAGACAATGTGAAAAATGTAAAAAAAGATTTACAACTTATGAGAAAGTAGAGACAATTCCACTGATTGTTATAAAAAAAGATAATATCAGAGAACAATATGACAGAGGGAAAATAGAGGCGGGGATTTTACGCTCCTGTCATAAAAGACCTGTGTCCTATGAACAGATTATGTCTGCTGTAGAAGATATAGAAAATGCTATTTTCAATATGGAGCAGAAAGAAATATCCAGTACGATTATTGGTGAATTGGTTATGGACCGATTAAAAAATTTAGATCAGGTAGCATATGTTCGATTTGCATCTGTGTATAGAGAGTTTAAAGATGTGAACACGTTTATGGATGAGTTGACAAAACTATTAAAGTAACTATTACGCAGTTAGGAGGACAGAATGCTGGAGCGATTTTATCCGGACGAATATTTAAAGTCCATAGATGAAGTTGATTTTGAAAAATATTATGAGCAGGGAATTCGTGGGATTATTTCTGATATTGATAATACACTGGTACCTCATGGATTTCCGGCAGATAATCATATAATTAAAGTTTTTGAAAAAATAAGAAATTTGGGATTAGATACCTGTCTGATATCTAATAATGATGAGCCTAGAGTGAAACCATTTGCAGAAGCAGTGCGCTCAAAGTACATATTTGATGCACATAAACCAGGCAAGAAAAATTATATGAAAGCAATGGAGTTGATGGGAACTAATAAAGATACAACATTGTTTTTAGGAGATCAGATTTTTACAGATGTCTGGGGTGCTAACAGAACAGGAATACATTCTGTTATGTTGGAGAGAATTAATCCGAAAGAAGAGATACAAATTGTCTTAAAGCGAATTCCGGAAAAGTTTATATTGTGGAGATGGAAGAAGAAAAATAAAAAGTAGAATAAAGGACTAAAGACTGTATTGTACAGGATTTAGTCCTTTTTGATTGTACAATTTAAAAATATAATTTTTTAATATGTTCTATCGGCATTTCTTTTCCTGTCCAGATTTTAAAAGCTTCAGCCCCTTGATATAAGAGCATATAAAGACCGTTAAATGTCTGACAGCCTTGTTCCTTTGCTATTTTTAATAGTTTGGTTTCCATAGGATTGTAGATTACATCAGATACAATTAGATCTTCTCGCAACATTGATTTATCATTGATAATACAGTTATCTGTGTTTGGTGCCATACCTACAGAAGTAGCATTGGTAAGTATCTGGCTGTTTGCAATGGCATTGGCTAATACAGCATCATCACCTAATTCGAAAAGTTTAGCATTACAATTCGTATTTTTGTTAACCATTTCTACCATGCGTTCTGCATTATCCCAAAATCTATCTTTAATGCTGAAAACATTAATGTTTTTTACACCATCGATTGCAGCCTGCACAAAAATAGAGGAGGCAGCACCGCCGGCTCCAAGCAGTGTCATTGTATCTCCGATAATGTCGAAACCGGCGTCTTTTACTGATTGCATATAGCCGATTCCGTCAGTGTTATGACCGACAAATTTTCCATTTTCATTTACTACAGTATTAACAGCACCAATCATAGAAGCAGCAGGTGACAGTTCATCCAGAAACTGGCATATAAGAGTTTTGTCAGGCATGGTACAGTTAAAACCTGCAACATTTAATTTCTTTAAACCTTCGAAAGCTGTTTTTAAATTATTCTCCGGAACATCAAAACATAAATAAACATAGTCAAGACCTAATTGTTTGAAGGATTCATTGTGCATTAAAGGCGATTTGCTATGTGCCACAGGACTGCCTAAAAGACCTGTTAATTTTGTGTGACCGGTAATTTCATTGATACATCCCATAAAGTACCTCCATGTATATAAATTATGATATTTTATTAAATTGCCTTTTCAAGTATAAAAGTTTTCTACAAAAAAGTAAACCTTTCGCATTGACTAAAAATACAGGCGGGGCTATACTTGAAATATTGTAAAAATTGGAGGTATTCATGAGTACAAAAGTATGTGTTCCGATTATGGGAAAAACAAAAGCAGAAGTGATAGTTCAGGCAGTAAAAGTAGCCGAAATGAAACCGGATATAGTAGAATTCCGTGCAGATTATCTGGAAGATATCAAAAAGGAAAACGTTGTCTGTATTGTAGAGGACATTAAAAAAATTATAGATGATATAGAATTGATTTTTACGTTTCGTACAAAAAATGAAGGCGGGGAACGTGAAATCAGTGATTTGGAGTATAAAGAACTATGTAATGCAGCAGCCGGAGGTTGTGAATATGTAGATGTAGAGATTATTGGACATTTAGATATTGCAAATAAAATGATAGAAGGAATACAGGAAAAAGGAGCAAAAGTTATCGGGTCGAATCATCATTTTGACAAAACGCCGGAAAATATAAAACTTACTGAGGTTATGACAACTATGGAAAAGGCAGGAGCTGATATTTGTAAAATAGCAGTTATGCCAAAAGATAGAAGTGACGTGGAAAGATTTATGGAAATATCGAAGCAATTATGTGAAATAATTACAGTACCGATTATCACGATGTCTATGGGCGAGTTAGGTTCTGTTACCAGAGTGTGTACAGATAAAACAGGCTCATGTGTTACATTTGCAGCAGGCATTCAGGCATCAGCACCGGGACAGATAAATGTACATATGGCAAGAAAACTATTAAAGGTAAATGAAGGATGCACATTAAAAGGTAATATAGCATTGATTGGTTTTATGGGAACAGGAAAAACTACCATATCAAAAGCACTGTCAAAGATAACCGGTTTTCAGGAGATTGATGTAGATGAATATATTGAAAAGAAGTCGGGAAGAAGTATCAGTGATATTTTTGAAAAAGAAGGAGAAGCTTATTTCAGAAATCTGGAAACAGAAGCTCTACAAGAAATATCACAAGAAAGCGGCAAAATTATTTCCTGTGGAGGCGGTGCGGTTTTGCGGGATGAGAACGTAGAAATTTTAAAAGGGGGAGGGGTAATTATACTTCTCACAGCTACGCCGGAAACGATTTTTGACAGAGTGAAAGATCATACTCACCGTCCAATTCTCAATAATGATATGAGTCTTGGTCATGTGAAAGAGTTAATGGAGAAAAGAGAACCACGTTATCAGTCGGTAGCGGATGTGAAAATAAGCGTAGATGCAAATGACAGAATTCTGACATGCTATCAGATTATAACAGAGTTGGAAGAATTAGGAATAGTTCAAATATAAAATAGTTGAAATTAATCAGGATATAATTTATAATGAAAAAAGCGTGATTTATCACAGATGAACTTTTAGGAGGAAAAATTATGGTAACAGCAGGCGATTTCAAAAATGGTATTACAATCGAATATGAAGGAAAGATATGTCAGATTATCGAGTTCCAGCATGTAAAACCAGGAAAAGGCGCAGCGTTCGTTAGAACAAAATTAAAAGATATTAAGAGTGGTGGTGTTGTAGAAACAACATTCAGACCGACAGAAAAGTTTGAAAATGCACATATTGACAGAAAAGATATGCAGTATTTATATAACGATGGAGATCTTTACTACTTTATGGATGGTGAGACATATGACCAGATTGCAGTCAGCGCTGATAAGGTAGGCGAATCACTGAAATTTGTAAAAGAGAACGAGACAGTAAAGATTTGTTCCTGTAAGGGAGATATTTTTGCAATTGAACCACCGATTACAGTAGAGCTTCAGATTACAGAGACAGAACCGGGATTCAAAGGAAACACAGCAACTAATGCAACGAAACCGGCTATCGTAGAGACTGGTGCAACAGTTTACGTTCCTTTATTTGTAGAACAGGGCGAAACAATTGTAATAGATACAAGAACAGGCGAATATTCGAAGAGAGTCTAAGCCATGCAAAACTCAAGAAAAGGAGATTCAGAATGCTTGCATTCAGGAATCTCCTTTTCTTGAGTTTTATAGGGCGCAGCCCTGCGAGCGAGAGAACCGAAGGTTATCGAGCTTCGCATATGGCTTATATAATGGAGGTTTTATGAAAATAGTTATTTTAGATGCCGAAACTCTTACAATTAACAATGATATAGATTTTTCCATATTTGATCAATATGGAGATGTGACAATCTATCCTTTTACAAAAGATGAAGAAATACCAGAACGAATAAAAGATGTAGATATCATATTATGCAATAAATCACCAATGAATCGGGAGAATCTCTGCCATGCAAAAGATTTAAAATATATTGGACTTTTTGCAACCGGTTATAACAATGTTGATTTAGAATATACCAAAGAAAGAAATATTACTGTATGTAACGCAGGAAGTTATTCCACAGATGCGGTAACACAGCATGTGTTTGCGTTAATACTTCACTATTACAACACAATCTTCAGGTATGATAATTTTGTAAAGGAAGAGGGGTGGATCCATACAAATAAGTTTTCTCCCTTTATGGAAATGAAGGAACTTTATGGAAAAACAATAGGTATCATAGGATATGGTTCTATTGGAAGAAAAGTAGCACAAGTAGCCAATGCCTTTGGAATGAATGTACTGGCATATAGCAGAAGTGCTTTGAAACAAACAGATAGAACAACAAAAGAGTTAAAGGAAAGCATTCAGTTTGTTGACATTGATACGCTTTTAGAAAACTCTGATATAGTTACTGTGCATTGTCCGTTAAATAAGGATTCTGAAAAGATGTGTAATATGGCATTTTTTAAAAAAATGAAAAAAGACAGCCTGTTTATTAATACATCACGTGGAGGTGTAGTAAACGAGGGGGATTTACTTGAGGCTTTAAACAATAATATCATAAGATGGGCAGCTTTGGATGTTATTGATAGAGAGCCGATGACGTCTGATTGTCAGTTATTGAAAGCAAAAAATATTATTATAACTCCTCATGCTGCATGGGCTCCAGTGGAGACCAGAACGAGGCTGATAAAAATCGTTTCAGAAAATTTAAAAAAATGGCTTGCAGGAACACCCATAAATGTTATAGAATAGAGAGCAAGAGGGGTGTTGGATTTTGACACAGATCTAGTACAATTATTAGAGGAGTGAAACTCGTTTATAATTGTATGACAAAATTTATATTTTTTAAGGAGGAACAATCATGAGAAGATTGGCAAAAAAAATTGCGGCATCAATCATGGCTCTTACTCTTGTAGTAGCTATGGGAACAACATGTTTTGGTGCTACATGGGGAAGTTATTTTGGAGCTTCAGCAGGATGGTATGAAGGAGCAGAAGGACAGCTTACAACAAATAAGGCTGACGGATTTACTGCAAAGATGGCTACAGTAGGCTGGGGTGGTATCTGGGGAGCTCAGGTATTCATGGATCAGAAACAGAACACATCTGGAAAAGTATCTGTAAAGAAAGGTAAGAAATATACACTTGCATTTACAGCAAAAGGTACAAACGTACAGAAATATGTTTATGTTAAAATCTCTGAAGGTGAAACATTAGCTTACTCAACATGGGTTAAGTTGACACCTGGTAAGACAGTGAAGTTTAACAAAACATTTAAGGCAAAAGCAAATGCTAGTACTATCTACTTTGGTATGGGTGGAGATTTTGGTAACAGAGAAGATACAGCAGATGATGTAGATGCGGCTATCAGATATGCATCATTTACAAAACAGTTCAAGAAGAATGGACAGTCAACATTATCAGCAGAAGATGCTAATGGAGATTCAACAGCATCAATAGATATTACTGTTTCTAAGTTTGCTATTTTAGGTGAAGCAAAAGTTAAAAAAGTTAAATCACCTAAGAAGGGTAAAGTTAAAGTAACTATTGCAAAGGCTGATGGAGCTGCTAAATATAAAGTTAAAGTTGGTTCAAAAACAACTACTACTAAAAAAACTACAGTTACAGTAAAAGCAAAAGCTGGAAAGAAAGTAAAAGTACAGGTTGCACCAGTAAGTAAAGCAGGTGTTGTAGGTGCTTGGTCAGCAAAGAAAACTGTAAAAGTTAAAAAATAATCGCATAGACAATGAGTCGAGCGGCTATACATAACAAAAAGACAGACATAACCCATGCTTGCACGGAGTTATGTCTGTCTTTTTGTTATGGAGCATACATTCGACGAATGTATGCGTACTAATTGATTACGAAAGTAATCAATTAGATAGACGCAAGAGATGATTACTTTATATCAATTAAAAAAGACGAGAAAAGTCGATACAGGTCGAACGATTTTTTACATATTTTGGGAAAAATAGAGTATAATTATAATGATAAAAAAATAATAAACCAAAGTATGGTAAAGGGGGAAATACAATGATTGACAAAGTTATTGAAAACAACAGAGTAAGTATTATAGGGGAAATTGTTTCAGAATTCAGATTCAGCCATGAAGTTTTTGGTGAAGGGTTCTACATAGTAGATGTATCTGTGGATCGCTTAAGTGAATTAACAGATATAATTCCATTAATGGTTTCAGAGCGTCTAGTTGATATTAATGAAGATTATCAGGGAAGATTAGTAGAGGTATCAGGTCAGTTTAGATCTTATAATCGTCATGAGGGAACAAAGAATAAATTAGTGCTTTCAATATTTGTTAGAGAATGGGAAGAAGTAGAAGAAAATCTAGAGGTAGGAAAGACCAATCAAATTTTTCTTGATGGATATATATGTAAATCACCTATATATAGAAAAACTCCATTAGGAAGAGAAATAGCAGATTTGCTGATAGCAGTAAACAGACCATATGGTAAATCTGACTATATTCCATGTATTGCATGGGGAAGAAATGCCAGATATGCATCTACTTTCGAAGTAGGAGGACATGTACAGATATGGGGAAGAGTACAGAGTCGTGAGTATGTGAAAAAAATAAATGAGGAAGAAAGTGAAAAGCATGTAGCTTATGAAGTGTCCGTAAGTAAATTAGAATATATTGAAGATTAAAAAAAACCGGGATGGAAATTCATCCCGGTTTTTATTTTGAATGTTGTTAAAAACATACTTTTATGGTAAAGTTAAAATAATAAATTGTACAAGAGGAGAGTAAAAAATGAAAAAAATTATATCAATTTTATTGTCATTTGCAATGGTATTATCAGTAATAGCAATTAATAATAATCCGGTTGTAAATGCCGCTCAACAGGAAGCAGAATGGATGAGTAAAGCGATTATAACACCAGAAGAAGGTGTTTTGGCAGGTGCGGGGTATATTGACATTAAATTTGACAGTACATTAGAGAATGCTGAGAGTTATACAGTTTACTTTGATGGAAAAAGTGAGAATCAGCTGGTGGATGGAACGATGGCTGTCATGACATTTGATGCTGATAGTGGAGCCGCAACTCAGACTTGTGAAGTATATTCGGTTGCTGTTAAGCAAAAGCATACAGCATATGTTACAGCAAAACTTAAGGATGGAACTACAGTGACGTCTGATACCAGAACTTTCTATCTTTCCAAAAAAGGTGTAGCTATGGGGGGAGATATGAGTGACACTGTAGAAATTGGAAAGTTAAATATATCATGGTATTATAACTGGGCTACAACTGCATTTAACAGCAGTGTTGATGCAGGAGTTGCACATGTTCCAATGGTATGGGGAGCAGCACAGTCTAATTTAAGAGAAATTAAGAATATAACAGATGATTCTAATTATATTTTAGGATATAATGAACCAGATATTGAGTCTCAAGCAAATCTATCAGCAGGAAAAGGTCTGGCGGCATGGAAGTATGTCGCTGCTACAGGGAAAAGAACTGTATCACCAGCATTAGCCGTGTATAATGGTGGTTTTTTAGATAAATTTTTGAAAACGGGAGATACATATGATCCTTCCCAAGAACCAGAAGATGATGAATCGGAAGATACTTCAACCGATGGTGAAGTGATTACA
Source organism: uncultured Eubacterium sp. (assembly GCA_910584795.1). Taxonomy (GTDB): domain Bacteria; phylum Bacillota; class Clostridia; order Lachnospirales; family Lachnospiraceae; genus Eubacterium_G. Next base: position 137,712 of record CAJUBZ010000006.1, read on the forward strand.
TTAGAAGGTGGATTTTATGCAGCTGTAGATGTTGATGCAGTGGCATTACATCGATATGGTGGATGCAAAACAGATACTGATCCTGAAGTTAGCAGATTGACAGATGCAATTGACTGGTTATGGGAGAAATATCATAAACCAATCTGGGTTACAGAAGTATCTGTTACAGGAATGAAAGGTGGTTATTCCGATTGGAGTTATCAGCATCCTGGTGCTTTAGAGAGAATGAAAAAATATGTGGCAGGTATTATTGAAGCGATGGATGCAGATGACAGAGTTGAACGTTATGCATGGTTCCCATATAATGTTGAGAGTTCTAATGAGATTGATGGATTAGATGGATGTGGAACAACAGCATTGTTTGATTATGAATCCGGTAAGTTTACAGAGTTGGGTATTTTATATTCAGAAATGGGAAATCCTGAAGGGTATAAGCCTCAGATTATTTCGGAAGATGAAAAATATGTATGGGTTGATCCTTCTACAAAACCAACTGAGGTTCCAACAACTGCTGAACAACCGACAACAAAGCAACCGGTAAAACCTACAGTGAAACCAACAAATGCTGTTCCGGCAAAAGTTACAAGAGTTCAATTAAAGCAGGCTAAAAATAATAAAAAGAAGGCTGTATCTTTAAAATGGAAAAAGGTTAAAAATGCAAAAAAATATCAGATACAGTATTCATTGAATAAAAAATTTAAGTCTGGAAAGAAATTTAAAACAAAGACAAAATATACAAGCAAATTGACTTTTACAATTAAGAAGCTTACAAAGAAAAAGACATATTTCTTTAGAGTAAGAGCTGTTAATGGGAAACAAATAGGACAATGGTCGAAAACAAAGAAAGTTAAAATAAAAAAATAATTTAACAATAAGAAGATTATCTTAATTCTATTTCTGATTGAAGATAATCTTCTTTTTTACTAATATATTATTTGTATTAATTGTTAACTTTGTAATGTTTATAAGTTAGAAAGTATAGGGAAAATTCCTAATTGAAAGCGATACATTTTCCATATTATATAAAAAAATACTATGAAAATACAATAAAACATTTATTTTTTGTATAAAAGTACTATTTTGGCATTGATTTAAAACGTTATTTGTTGTATAATTACCATAACTGAAAATTAGACGTTTTCAAGTAATGAAAAAATAATTTTAGAGGAGGAATTGGAAATGAGAAAGATTTTCAAGAAAGTAATGGCAGGCGCTATGACAACAGTTATGGTTGCTTCATTATTTGTTGGTGTAAGTGTTACATCATCAACAGTTAAAGCAGCAGAGACAGATGTTTCTTCAGCAATGACACCATGGGTAGTTTATTCAGCAGGACAGATTACAAGATCTGTAGATCCTGATGGATGGCCAGAAAGATATTATAGTTCTTTTACTACTACAGCAGGAGAGACAAAGTCTGATTGGGATGCTAATTTCCCAAATAAGCAGTATGTAGATGGTGGAGAAGAAACTTGGACAACTACAAAGGTTGCAAATGGCTTTACAGCAAATATTGCTAATTCTGGATGGGATGGACAGTATGAAGGTTCAACTTTAGTAGGAGATAATCCTTATATGTTAAAGGCTACTATGCCATCTATCAAGTTAAAAGAAGGATATTTCTATAAAATTTCTATGGATTTAGGATGGACTAACCAAAAAGAGGCTCCAGAAAAGAATGTACAGGTTTTAGTAAATGATGCTAATACAAACAATCTTGATTCACAGAGAGTAACAATTAAATCAGGTTCTACAGTTCATTTTGAAACACAAATGAGAGATGATGGTAACAGTAAAGTTGCTACATATGGAACAGATACTCTTGAAATCGTACTCGCTATGGGTGCTTTCTTACATTCATACAATAATAGTTTGACTACTGAGAATGTAGCAGCACAAGGAACACTTAAAGTTGAAAACTTAAAGATTGTTGAGTTAGGAAAGGATCCGGATTATGTTGCACCACCTACACCGGATCAGCCAACAAATCCAGGTGGAAATGTTACTACTAAGCCAAATGGAAATAATCCAACAGTTAAACCAACAGTTAAGCCTACTACTCCAGTAGTTGCTGCTAAAAAGTTAGCAAAAGTTAAAAAACTTAAAGCTGTTAGCAAGAAAAAAGGTACAGTTAAGATTACTTGGAAGAAAGTAAAGAATGCTAAGAAGTATCAGGTTAAAGTAGGTAAGAAGACTTATAATACTAAAAAAGTTAAATTAACAGTTAAGAAAGTTAAAAAAGGAAAAGTAGTTGTTAAAGTACGTGCTAAAGCTGCTGGATACAAGACATCTGCTTGGGCTACAAAGAAAGTAAAAGTTAAATAATAATTGTTAATTTATTTAATAGTAATTTACAGGTGCCCAATGCGTTTGCATTGGGCTGCTGTATAGTTAAAGATATTAGGAGGAATACATATAATGAAGAAAATCACAAAAAAGATTGTGGCTTCTTTTCTGTCATTGACTTTAGTCGTTGGTATGACAAGCAGTGTATTTGCCGCACATGCTGCAAATGGTGCAAATGTCGCATCAGGAATTAAATGGTCATCTTTCTCAGTTTGTACGAAGGAAGATCATGTTGAAGGAGAAGATGGTTCAAAAGCACATCCATGGTGCTGGTATCATTCACTGGAACATATTAACACTCCAGAATTTCCAGATGGACAGAGAGAGGGAGAACACTTTGCTACAAAGGGATATGTTGCAGCTGGAGCTACAGCATCAGCATTTCAGTTTTATGTTGCAAACAGTGGATGGGATGGAGAATATAACCCAATGACTGGAGAATTAGCAGGAGATAACCCATATGGACTTAGAGTTTTATCAAGTGGATTCCCAGTAGAAAAAGGAAGAACATATGATATTTCTTTCAAGGTAAGAAGTACATTAAAAGGGCAACAAGATGTAAAGGATGAGACTGGTAAAGTAGTTGATACGAAAACAATTACTAAGAAGCACATTTTATTTAAGGCATATAATCCTACAGCTCCAGGTGAACCGGGTGTAGCATTTACTTCGACATCAGGCTGTACAGTAGGTGGTATGATTGAGACTGATTCAGCTGAAGGTGAAAAGACTGTTACAGCAAAGATTTTAGTTCCAAAGACATATGATGGTACTGTAGTTGCTATTAACTTTGCATGTGGTGCATTCTTAAAGACATATCCAGATGAAGTTGCATTAAAAGGAAGTTTATATTTTACAGATGTTCAGGTAAAAGCAGGAGCACAGTACGCTGTTAAGTACACATATGGAAGTAAATCATATACTGAATATGTAAATTCAGGTGATAAGACATATGGCCATAACTTTGGAATCAAAGGGAAAACATTAACAGGATATAAGAATGCTTCAACAGGTGCTAAATTTAATCTTAGTACACCAGTTAGAAGTAACCTGACTCTTAATTGTATCTACACAGCTACAAAAAAACCAGGTAAGGCAAAAGTTAAAGTTGCAGCACAGAAGAAGAAAGCAAAATTAACATTTACAAAGATTGCTAATGCTAAGGGATATGAGATTAAGTATTCTAATAAGAAGAATATGAAGAAGGCTAAAGTTAAAAGAACAACTAAGAAGAGTCTTACAATTAAGAAATTGAAATCAGGAAAGAAAACATATTTTCAGATTAAAGCTTACAATATTGACTCAGCAGGAAAGAGAGTATATAGTAAGAAGACTGTTAAGAAGAATGCATTTATTAAATAAGTATCTGCATATAAAATTGTAATTGAGAGGGTAGAAAGGGTTATATACATATAACTTATTCTGCCCTTTTTTACATAACATTTTGTCGATAATATTATAATATGGAGGTAATAGATATGGGAAAAATAAAGAAATTAGTGTCTATGGTGTTAGCTGTGGCAATGATGTTTTCTTGTATTACGACTATATCAAATGTATCAGTGAAAGCGGATGAGGCAGCAACATGGCAGAAAAAAGCCATTGTAAGCCCGGAAGAAAACAAATTAGTAGGTGCTGGTTACATAGATATAAAATGGAGTAATACTTTAGAAAATGCAAAACAGTATAAGATTTATGTGGACGGTGTATTAAAGAAGACTCTCGCTCCAAGTGGTGAGATTATGAGTATTGAGTTTTATACTACAAAAGTAAGTGCTCATAATACATATATTGTGGCTGATTTAAAAGATGGTTCAAGTGTGAAAACAGATACACGTACATTTTATGTAACCAAAAAGGGTATTTGTGTAAATGACAAAGATATGGGAACAAAGGTTGACCCAGCAGCAATGAATATTGGATGGTACTATAATTGGGGTTCCAAATCATTTAAAGAAACGAATTTCAGCAATAAAAAGTTTCATAACCTAGAATTTGTACCGATGATTTGGGGAGATCCAAATGAAGAATTCTCTACAATTTTCAATAGGGTAAAGAGTAATGGATATAAGTACATGTTATCTTATAATGAGCCAGATTTGAAATGGGAATCCAATACAGATCCAGGAACGATGTTATCAAGATGGAATATGTTTAGAGAAAACAAAGGCAGTATTCGCCTTGGCTCTCCAGCTACAGAAACATTCCAGATAAATTCAGACAAATGGTGGACTCCATTTTGGAATGGCTTAACAGTTGCTGAAAAAAATGATATGTCTTTTATTGCAGTACATGCATATCAGCATTATTATGACAATGCTGACACAGCATTACAGTATTTACATGCAATTGACGAAATATATGCAAAATATCATAAACCAATCTGGGTAACAGAATTTGCTGTTGCAGACAGCTATAATAAGTTTAGTCCGACAAATCCGAAGCATAATGCTCAGGTACAGGAATTCATGAAGATTGTTTTAAAAGGATTAAATGAAAGAAGTTATGTAGAAAGATATGCATGGTTTGATTTTAACCCAAAAGATGATGTGACAGGAGCTTCAGGAATTTTCCATTATACAGGAGAGATTACCACATTAGGAAAAATTTATGCCAATATTGGTAATCCGGCTGGATACAAAAATCAGACATATAATGTAAGTTCTTCAATAGCGAAGAACACATCTATAGCTGCATGCGTAGCTGCAGTTGATACAAAGATTTATGGTTTGACATCTAAGAAAAAAGCATTTGGATATTCTTTTAAAGCGGTAAAGAGAGCTTCAGGATATCAATTACAGTATTCGCTCAATAAGAAGTTTAAGAAAGCGAAAAAATACAAGACAAAAACTGTAAATTTGAAAGCAACTAAAGCGGCAACGAGAACAGGAACAATTAAGAAGCTTGATAAAAAGAAAAAGACATATTATGTAAGAGTTCGTGCTTATAAGATTCTTAATGGAACAAAATATTATTGTAAGTGGACAAAGGCGAAAAAAGTAAAAACAAAAGCAGTTGTTACAAAAAAGAAAAAGAAATCAAAGAAAAAATAGCTTGAGGTAGAAAATGAAAAGGGTTAGAAAATTTATTACACTGGTAATGATTTTAATTATGTCATTATCAATAAATATGTGGAATGGTACAGATGCAGGAAATTATGTTTATGCAGATACAGTTTTTGCTATTACAAGTCCTTCAAATAATGGATTGGCAGCTGCTGGATATATAGATATTAAGTGGAATGCTGCATCTAATTCAAGTGGAGTGAAAAAGTATAAAGTCTACGTGGATGGAAGTCTTGCGGCTACAACAACAACCACAAAATATGAGTTTTATACTACAAAGGTAAATTATCATACTGCATGGATTGAGGCGGAATTGAATAATGGTAAGAAATTATATACTCCAACAGTAAAATTCGGCGTTACCAAAAAGGGGTTAGGTCTTTCAGCAAATATGGGAGCCTATGTCAATTTAAAGTCTATGAAGTGTGGCTGGTATTATAATTGGGCAAATGTATCAAGTACTGGAGAACAGTATAAGGGAGTTGAGTTTGTTCCAATGTTATGGAAAGAGACTAATGCAAATATTATAAAATCTAAATTAAATAATTTCGTTGCTCAGGAATATAAGTATTGTTTGGCATTCAATGAACCTGATTTAAGAAATCAGTGTAACATGTCTATGGAATCTGTTTTTAATTTATGGCCTGCAATGATGAACGATAAAATTAAAGTTAGCTCTCCTGTTACTGCGCTTTGGCCGGAGAGTTCAAAAAATTGGTTTCAGCCATTTATGGTGAAAATTAATGCTGATGCCAATTTAGATGTTGATTTTATATCAATTCATTGTTATCCGGATAATTGGAATGGTGGAAAATCAATGGCAGACTGGTTTTTAAAGACTGTTGTAGACTGGACATGGGAAAAATACCATAAACCTATCTGGGTTACAGAGTTTTCAACAGCTGGTCAGGGAATAACGAATGGTGGAACACAATCATTTATTGAGTATGTTTTACCAGGCCTTGATGAAAGAGAATATGTTGAAAGATATGCATTCTTTTCATTTAATCGCGGCTCATTTCCAGGTGGATTGTGGTGGTATTCTAACGGAGCGTTGTCACCAGCGGGTGAAATGTATATGAAGAAAGGCAATCCTACAACAGAATATAAAACAGGAAATGCCGTAAATCCATATAAACCTTCTAGTACAACAAATGTTACTAAAGTAACAAAACCTGCTAAGGTAAAGATAAAATCTGTTAAAAATCTAAAAGGAAGAAAGGTAAAGCTTTCTTTGAAAAAGGTAAAAGGAGCAGTTGGGTATCAGGTCAAAATTGCTGAAAATAAGAGGTTTAACGGATTTTGGAATAAAAATATAAAGAAAACATCTTATACATTTAAAAGGTTAGATAAAAACACACGTTATTATTTTAAAGTTAGAGCTTATGTAAAAAACGGAAGCAAGAAACTTTATGGTGCGTGGAGTAAGGCGAAGAATGTGAAGGTGAAAAAATAGTATTTTTATAGAGGAGAAAAGGGTTGTAAAAGACCCTTTTCTTTTGTTATATTAGATAAGAGAAAGATATGGAAAAATGCATGATAGATAAAGTGATAAAAACGTGGGTTGTTATCTACATTTATTTTTGTGACAAATAGAGATAGGAATGGAAATAGAATGAAAATGATAAAAAGAAAAAAAATAGTAGTTATACTTGTTGTATCGATAATAGCGATGATTTTAATCGGAACAATAGCAGGATTAAATATCTTAAATAGAAATCGCGTATCAAATATTAATCAATTAATGGAACAATGGAAAAAAGAGGCATTGATTTCTCCGGCAAAACTTAGTTTACAGCCGGCTGGATATATTACAATAGAGTGGAATTCTGCTGAGAAAATGGATGAGGTAGATTCCTATGAAATTTATGTGGATAATAAAAAAGAAGGAAAAGTTGAGGGAGATAAAACTACTTTTGAATATTACACTACTAAGGTCTCCAAGCATGAAGTATCGATAAAAGCTAATTTGAAACATGGAAGTGAAATTTATTCTGATATATTTTATTTTTATGTGAATAAAAAAGGTTTCTGCATGAATACAGATATGGCTTCGAATGTGAATGCAGACGATTGGAATGTTTCATGGTATTATAATTGGAGTTTAAGTAAACATAATTATACATCTTTCCAAGATTTGGAGTTTGTACCTATGTTTTGGACATCGGCACCTACAGATAAAAATGAGGTGGAAGTTCTTCCCAAAAGGGGATATAAAAATGTGTTAGCGTTTAATGAACCAGATAGACCGGATCAGGCCAATATTTCGGTTGATACAGCTATTGAAGGAATGAAACCGTTGTTAAATAAAGGAATACGTGTAGGTAGTCCTGCTGTATCTATCTGGCCTTCAATTTCTACGGACTGGTTTCAGCCTTTTATGAAAAAAATGAAAGAAAATAAAATGGATGTAGATTTTATTGCGTTGCATCACTATTGGAACTGGCATACGAAAGAGGGAGCTGAGGCATTTTTGAAGATTGTTGATGAGTCATGGGAAATGTATCATAAGCCTTTATGGATTACAGAGTTTGCATTGAGTGGTGTTCCTGATTGGACAAAACAGACAAGACAGTCAGCCATTAGTTATATGAAAATAATTTTGCCAGAGTTAGATAAGCGCGATTATGTAGAACGATATTCTTGGTTTTCCTTTAGTAAATCTGACTTTAAAAATAGTGGTTCAGCATTATTGGATACTTACACAGGAAAACTGACCAGTTTAGGAAAGTTATATCAGAAACTGGGAATTCCAAAAGGATATGAAAATAAGAATCAAACTGAACAGAGAGAGAATAATAAAAAAGATATTGTTAAGTAAAATCTCTGAGCAAAAGAAACTTTATTGAATATAATATTGTTATAAAATCTATAAAAGTGTTGGGTTGACACTAGGTATGGGCAGTGTTATTATATATATAGTTAAATAATAGTAGAGGTTGCACTACTTATTAGTAGAATGTAGGATGTCCCGGAGACAAATGACTATATTTGAAAGGAAGCGGTGCCGAAGGAGAAGTTACCGGAATACCGATCCTGGGCATATAGTTAACAGCTATATGACTGTCGTCGATTCGTAATCATTCAGCTAGATGGACGGAGTGTTACATAATTGATGGAGAGCTACTTATAAGTATTAAATAGAATTCTTATAAGGAGCTTATGCGTAAGCTCCTTTTACTATGTTAACAAAAAAATACATATTTTTTAGGAGGAAAGGTAAAATGTCAATTTTTACAGGTGCAGGTGTAGCAATTATTACACCATTTAATGAAGATGGTTCTATTAATTTTGATGCTTTTGGAAAGATTATTGAAGATCAGATTGCGGGCAGTACAGATGCAATTATTGTATGTGGAACGACTGGAGAATCTTCAACAATGAATGATGAGGAGCATATAGAAACAATTAAGTATTGTGTTGACAAGGTAGCAGGGCGTGTGCCGGTAATTGCTGGTACTGGTTCAAATTGCACCAGAGAAGCTGTAAATATGTCTGCAAAGGCAGAGGAAGCGGGTGCAGACGGACTTCTTTGTGTGACACCATATTATAATAAATGTACACAGGAAGGTTTGTACCAGTATTATAAAGCTATTTCTGATGCGGTTAATATTCCGATTATTATGTATAATATTCCAGGTAGAACAGGTACAACAATTCAGCCGGAAACAGCAGTAAGAATTGCAAAAGAAGTAGAAAATGTAGTAGCGATTAAAGAAGCATCAGGTAATATTTCAGCAGTAGCAAAACTAGCTGCATTAGCAGATGGATGTATTGATATTTATTCAGGAAACGATGATCAGGTATTACCGTTATTATCACTTGGTGGAAAAGGGGTTATATCTGTATGGTCACATATTGCTCCAAAGAAAGTGCATGACATGGTTTATGCATTTTTGGAGGGAGATGTCGAAAAAGCCACAAAACTCCAGTTAGAGGCAATTAATGTTATTGATGCTTTATTCTGTGAGGTAAATCCTATTCCGGTTAAGGCAGCAATGAATATGTTGGGATATGATGCAGGAATTGTCAGAGCTCCACTTACGGAACTTACAGATGCTCATAAAGAAGTTTTAAGAAAAGCATTAGAAAACTATGGTGTTTTATAAGTTTACAATAAAAGATTAAAATGTTTTAAGAACATTCAGAGGAAAGGGAACAACACAAATTATTATAACAATATAAAATCAATGTCCCTATGACTCACAAGGAGGAAGCAATGGTTAATATAATTATGCATGGATGTAATGGCAAGATGGGAAGAGTTATTACAGACCTTGTAAGTAAAGATGAAAATGTACAGATTGTAGCAGGAGTTGATGCTTATACAGAAGTGCCTAATGAATATCCGGTATTTTCATCCATAAAAGAATGTAATGTAAAAGCTGATGCGATTATTGATTTTGCGGTTACAGCAGCAATAGATGACTTATTGGATTATGCAGTCAATACAAATACACCGGTAGTTGTATGTACGACTGGATTGTCTGCAGAACAGTTAGAAAAAGTAAATGAGGCTAGTAAGAAGGTTGCGGTTCTGCGTTCAGCAAACATGTCCCTTGGAATTAATACATTAATGAAACTGCTTCGTATTGCTACAGACGTATTGGCAGATAGAGGGTTTGATATAGAGATTGTTGAAAAACATCACAATCAAAAGGTAGATGCTCCAAGTGGAACAGCATTGGCATTAGCAGACTGTATCAATCAGGTATTGGATAATGAATATGATTATGCATATGATAGAAGTACAGTTCGTGAAAAGAGAAAAAAGAAAGAGATTGGTTTGTCAGCAGTACGTGGAGGAACTATAGTTGGAGAGCATGAAGTGATTTATGCCGGAACTGATGAAGTAATTGAGATTAAGCATACTGCTTATTCTAAAGCAATTTTTGCAAAGGGAGCAATTGATGCAGCAAAGTTTTTGGCAGGAAAAGCTCCAGGCATGTATGATATGTCAGATGTAATTGATTAAAAGTTATATGAAAAATATGGAAATTCTGTTTTATTTGAAAATATGAGATATGTTTTTGTAAAGCAGGATTTCCATATTTTTTGTATAAAAGTTTAAAAAGTGAAAATAATAAAGTCATACAGATTTTGCATCAAAAGATGCATTTGACAATTTAATATGGAGGATTTTATTATGAAACATTTAAGAAATTACTTATTAGTATTTACACTGATGCTTGCAGCATTTACATTTGCGGCATGTGGAAATAACGAAGATGAAACAACAACAGCAGAGTCAGCAACAGAAAATGGTGTTAATGATAACACAACAGATAACATGGACAACAATGGAAATGCAGGAAATGTGAATGATACTACAAATGATGGTATTGTAGATGATATTGGAGATGATATCGAAGATGGAGTAAGTGATATTGTAGATGATGTAGACGGAGATAATGATAACAACAATAACACAAACAACAATAATAACAATAATAACACAACGAAAAAAAATAAAAAGAATAAGTAATATGTAACAGTTCAGCCATGCGATACAGAACACATATAACAACTGGCTGCTTGCAGACAAGTTGATATATGTGTTTTGTATCATATGGTGAGCCAAAACAGCGAAGGAAATCCGAAGGATTTTCGAGCTGTTGGCTGAACTGTTATAGTAATATTTTATCTGATACACTCATATATTGTTATGATAAAGAAAGTATCAGGTAAATATGGCTTATAGAATTATTATAGACCCGGGACATGGCGGGTCCGATCCGGGAGCAACTTTTAATGGCAGACAGGAAAAGGATGATGCGTTAGCGCTTGCCATGGCTGTGGGGAGATTGTTAAGTAACGCAGGATTTGATGTTGTGTATACGAGAACTTCTGATGTATATAACACACCATTTGAAAAAGCAACAATTGGTAATAACGCAGGAGGAGATTTGTTTGTTTCTTTTCATAGAAATTCCTCAGCGATACCAGGAAATTATAGTGGAAATCAGACACTTGTATTTAATGATGAAGGATTAAAAGCACAGTTAGCGAGAAATATAAATCAAAATATGGCAGCATTAGGATTCGAAGATAAAGGTGTGGTGGAGAGACCTAATTTAGTGGTATTGAAAAGAACAAAAATGCCAGCAATTTTATTGGAAACTGGATTTATCAATTCAGAAAAAGACAACGCTATTTATGATGAAAGGTTTAATGAAATTGCCCAGGGAATCGCAGATGGTATTATTGATACTTTGAGCGATAATGGTATTGTGGCATCAGAAGGTACCAGATATCATGTTCAGGTAGGAGCTTTTCGAAATGCACAGCTTGCCAATAATCTGGCAACACAGTTAAGAAATCAAGGTTTTCAGGTAAACGTTTTATCTGAAGATGATTTATTTAAAGTAGTTGTAGGGGATTTTGAAAAGTTGGATAATGCTGTTGTCACAGAGCAGAAATTAAGAGCACTTGGATATAATACATTTATTAGAAGTTAGTATTTTTATTGAAAAAGAAATATAAATTAATAAAACTTTAAGGATATTATTTTGTGAGATATAGAGGTTTTAAAACTTTTATATTGAGACAGAATTAGTATCCTTAAATTTTTTTGTTATTGTAGATAAAAATAAGTTGTATTTATATACAGAAATTGGTAGTATACAATTATAAGGGGGAAAAGATGGACGGAATATAAACAACAATAATTATAAAGAAAAAATACCCCTTATCCATAAGAGTAAGCAGCATATATTAGAACAGGCTCTGACATATGCAGGAACTCTTTGTGGATAAAGGGGTTTTTATTCTATAGGAAAGTTCTCTGAACTTCCTATAGAATAAAGAACGCTCCGCTAAGGATGCGCAGCTCGCGGAGATGTAGTTATGCTAATGCAACCGCTCGCGCGCGAAGTGTTGCAAGCGACACTTTATTATATAAAAGTGTTTTAAAAAAGTAAAAAAGAACAGCAGAGAAAAGAACAAAAAAGCAACAGTCGTAAAAGAGTTAAAAAAT
>CAJUBZ010000007.1:0-56444 GCA_910584795.1 uncultured Eubacterium sp.
TGAGAATAGGAGAATGTGTATGGCGAAAATTGTGAAAGAGACTATTCATGCTAAAGGTATTGATATTGGAATCTATACAACAAATTTTGAAAATGAGTTTATCTCATTAACAGATATTGCAAAATAAAAAAATGAAGATGACCCAAAATTTGTGATTCAAAATTGGATGCGTAATCGGAATACAATAGAATTTTTGGGTGTTTGGGAAGAACTGCATAATCCAGATTTTAACCGTGTGCAATTCGAGGCGGTTAAAAATGAGGCAGGATTAAATCGCTTTGTTATGACACTGACTAAGTGGATTACACAGATGAATGCTATTGGTATTGCTTCAAAAGCAGGGCGTTATGGCGGAACTTATGCCCATAGCGACATTGCGATGTCTTTTGCAACTTGGATTTCTCCAGAATTTCAGTTATATATTATGAAGGATTACAGAAGATTAAAGACAGATGAGAATAGTCGGCTATCTTTAAATTGGAATTTGAACAGAGAAATTTCCAAGTTGAATTATAGGATACATACAGATGCAATTAAGGATAATTTGATACCACCAAAATTAACACCTGCACAGGTAGCCTACACATATGCTAATGAACCGGATATGCTCAATGTAGTTTTGTTTGGAAAGAAAGCAATGGAAAGACGAAAATCCGGCAGTTAAAGGAAATATGCGAGATGTGGCAACACTGAATCAATTACTGGTGCTTGCAAATTTGGAAAGCTATAATGCTGTATTAATTAATCAAGGGAAAGACCAAAAGGAAAGAATGGAATTGCTTCGGCAGTTGGCAGTGTAGCAGTTGAAGACATTGAAGGCGATAAGTTTAAATAATTTGCCGAAATTAGGAGTTAACCAAGAGAAGAATTAGACGGTATTAAAATGCTTTACAATAAACAGAGAAAGTAGAAGTGGTGAAAGGGAAATCCTATGGGAAATGATGCATTTGTACATATTGCAAAAAAGAAGTATTCAAAAAAAATGATAGAAACTTTGTTGCAAATGATGGATTATAAAAAATGTGGAGAAGTGTTTTATTGTGGAAATGATGCAGAATATAAATATTTTTCAGGAATAAGAGTATGGCAATGCGATGAGGACGAGAGTGAAGTAGTGTATTGGATACGAACCCAGGCATTTGCTAGTGGGTATGATATTAAAAAGCAAAATGATACTATCAGATATTTAAAAAAATATTGTCAAGCAAATTTTGAGAGTGATATTGGGAAAAATAGATATTTTGAAACAGGTAGATTGATTAAAGGAGCAGAAAGCGGTTGTTATTTTGCTATACAAAATTTGGATAATCATTTTTCACTATTAAGTCATTCATTGAGTAAATATCCTGATGATGTAGAAGCCGAAAAAAGTTTTGTGGAATTTGGATTACCAACACCAAGTAGCTTTAATGCAAATGTTTATTTATCATATTTATGTTCTTTGATAGAAGAGTTTTTTCGAGCGACATATATTGCTTTGCTTAGGTATTCTGATAAAAAAGAAAGGATATTAAATATGAAATTTTCCCCATATGATATGGCGGATATTAGTGAAGGAAAGAAAACCGTTGAAGAAGTATATGCAAGAACATTATCGTTTCAGAATATAAAAAAAGTTACTTCAAATTTTAAGACACTAAATAGTAAAATAGATATAAGTAAACCACTTAAAGAACCTTACCATAAGAGAAGAGAAAGTTTATATGAGCAAATGGATAAAATTCTTGAGCGTAGGCATGGAATGATTCATAGAATAGAAATAGATTTAAATTATTCAACTCAAGAGTTAGAAAAAGATATAAAAGATGTTAAAGTTGCACTAAAGAGGGTGTATTTATATATTTGTAAACAGTACAGGTGGGAACCTGAAGAAATTATTATTTAAGAGAACAAAAGGGGAATTCTTACGGAGGTAAGATTGGTTAGGAAACTTTTGTGGGAATCCGGTAATACCGTTGAAATGGTTGTTTTGACGTCAAGAAGAGGTAAATAAGAGCCGGAAAATGGTGTATTTCCGGTTTTTTTGGGGATGGACAACCTTCTGGAAAAGCTCGGTTTAACAGATATTATATCAAAGATAAGCATTAATACAAACATTATTCATATCATACCTGTTTCTTTGATTCAACATTAGCTTGTTTTCCGGGAAGAAGCTGTGAAGCTACATTTGATAGATTGATGAAGTGCGTATGGTTGGACGGAAGTAATGGGTTTAAGGAGAGAATGGAAATAAAGGCAAAAGAAAATTTTTATCAAATCCCTATTATTAATTCTCTAAAATTACAAAGCCTATTATGAGAATAAAAATAGAAGGTATAATATATGGCAATAGTGCAAGATACATTTTTAATCCCAGATGATATTGATACTGGATTGGCAACAGGTTTATATTGTAGAATAGGAAGTGTAGTGAGATATGCATTAGGTCTGAATAAAGGTCGTATTGTAAAACATCTCAAACTGATTGATATGAAGGGCGCAGAACAGGAACAAGGTGTAGGATCCCAAGCACTTCATTTTGTTAAGCAAAGACGACTTCAACGCAATAGTTAATTTACAGGCATATCTAAAGGAACAAAAGCGTATTTTTGAAGAATCAGCATAATAAAACAGTTCCTCATGACCGGATTAAGTTGTCATTTCTAAAATATGGGGATATACTATTATTAGAAGATGTTATAGAGGCATTGGACTTTTGAAAATTTTCAACTGATCCCAATTTCCCCCTGTAACATCTTTATTTTCGTGCTAATCTAAAAATTGTATTGACAAACACATTCTACAAATGTAGAATAAAATTAAGTTTTACATTTGTAGAATATTACTATCAACAATTAACGGATTTTTGAAAATCTTAAAGAAAGGGGAGTATAAAATGAATGAATTTGTAGGAAATGTATTGCTGACAAGCGTTATATGTGCGGTTCTAATTATTCTGATATTATGCATATCACCATTTTTAAAACGATATACAAAGAAATGGAGATATATTGCGTTTATTTTAATTGCAATAAGATTAATAATTCCTATGCCGATTTTTTCTTTTGCAAATGGTTTGATGATACCGGTATATAATGGAGAGGTTCAAGAGGAATCCCCAGTTAGCAATGTTAAGAATGAGAATATAGATGTTGCACAGCCGGAAATAAATGCGATTAATGGCACGAATGAAATAAATGGGATAAGTAGTAATAATGTCCAAAATTCAGTAAATAATGTATCAAATGTGAGAGAAAATACTGATACGAATACACAGAATAGTGAAAATTTTCGAAATGAAAATAACAATAGTAGAACGAATATTAATGAGATCAATGTAAAAGGACAAGATGCGGAAGGACTATTAGAAAAAAGTATAAAGTGGGATATTATTTATAATATTTGTTTCGTAATATGGTTGGCTGGAATCATATTTTTGTCAACATATTATATAGTTTTATATCTTTATTATTGTAAGAATCTTAAGAGGTGGAGTAGTGAAATTACAGAGGAAAGAACATTAAATATTTTTGAAAAAGTACAAAAAGAACTAAAAATTAAAACAAAAATTAAGCTGAGAAAGTGTAGAAAAATAAATACTCCGATGATTTTGGGAATTGTAAGACCAACAGTTCTGCTACCGGCAGAAAGTTTTACAGATGACAGTTTGAAATATATATTTGCACACGAGTTGATACATCAAAAGAATCATCATATGGTATTTAAATTATTATTTGCAGTAGCCAGATGTATACATTGGTTTAATCCGTTTGTACATATTATGGAAAAGAAAGCATATAAAGACATGGAATTGTTATGCGATGATCAGGTTGTGGAAGAGCTGGAGTTTTGTAAGCGAATACAGTATAACGAAACACTTTTGGAAATCGCGAAAAAAGAATCTGAACAAAAAACGAACAGTGGATTATTTACTTTTGGATTTGTACAAAAGACAAGTAGTTTGAAAGAGAGAATGAAGAATATTATGATTATGGATAAAAGGAAAAAAGGATATTTGATTATTGCAGTTGTACTCATTGCAGTAATCATGAGCAGTTGCTTAATCAGTTGTGATAACAATAGTAAAGTTAAAATAAAAGATTATAATGCTGAGGAAAATAATGCGGCAGTACAATGGAGAGATGCTTATGCAGAATTTTTGAAATCTTTATATGTGAAAAGTGAAGATACAGATAAGAATTTTGAATATGTAGTAAGGGATATGGATAACAATGGTGTTCCGGAATTAGTTATATTGAACAACGAAATGAAAGTTACAGTCTATACATATACTACAGAGGTGAAAAAAATTGGAAGTATTGATTTTGGAACAGCAACAACGCAATTTTTCTATACAGCAGATCCGGCTTATTCAGGAATAATATACTGTCATGAAGGGGGAGGCTTGGAGCATTATGGATATTTGAGATTTGAAAATGAAAAGATAACCAGAGAGGAATTGTGGAATGAAGATTATTCGGGAATATCAAAAGAGCTTGGGAAAAATAGGGATAAAAGAGAAGAAGTATCAGATGATTCAACATTAATAAAAGTGGCAAAGGAGTCATGTAAGCAAGAGCTTGATTTACACTTTACAGTTTTAAATACGGCAGATATCAGTGAACTAAAAACAATATTAAGTGGAGGAAATGTCTATTGGTCATCAAAAGGCAATGTATATAATGGAATCTTTTCAGGCGAGGGACTGGGGAAAGAAGATTTTATTGAATGTACAGCGCAATCGGAGATTCAAGGTTTAAAAACAAAAGATAATGAAACTTTTTATAAAATTTCTTTGAGTACAACAAAAGAAGTTGGAGAAGAAAAGGAGTTAATAGGATACTTTTTAGTTGATAAGGAAAATATTTATCAATTATACCAGGGAAAAGGCGAGGGATTAAGTAAAAAGGAATTTATTGAAAATAGTAATTGTGTATGTTCTGATACAGGGTGGTCAACGAAATCAGCAGATGTTATTCATACACTAGAAATCAAAGGAAATATCGCAAAATACACATATAATAATAGAAGGGTTGAAACAGGATTTTATGAAACAATTGTATGGCAGAAGGGTAGAGGCATTATAAGTTATAGAAGGGGGTATGGTGCAGAAAGAGATTCTTTAGAGTTGGAATATTCTACGACGGAAAATGGAGGCATAGAAAAATACAAAGATGTTATAGCAAAGCATACAGATAAAGAAATTCATAAAATTTTTGTGGAAGATTTTGAAGGAAATGGTGAGGAGTCAGCCTTTGCTTTAACAAGGAAAAAACTCAATGAAGGGGAAGGAGACTATGAACTTTGGTTTGTAAATGGAGAAGAGTGTACGAATTTAGTACCATCGACTATTGCAACATCTAATAGTGACATGGAGCTTTTGCGACAAGATAATCATATTCATATTTTGTTTAATTCTGCTCAAGTGAGATTAAATAATGATTCAAAAGCACAGATATATTGTGTTAAAAACGGAAAGGCAGTAAAGTTATTTTCTTTAAAAGGCATGAATCTTGAAGAAAGAGATGACATTTTGCTTGGTAATACAATACAATATACGCTATATGATCCTGATGTGAAAGTATGGATGGGTGCTTCTTATTTGGATTATCAATTTTATTGGAATAATAACACAAAAAAATATGAGGAATATGCAGCAAAAGAAATGACAGAAGAGGAGTTTCATCAGTTGTCCGGGGCAAAAAAAATTTTAAAAGCAATAAAAAAAGGCTTGGAAGAGGATTATAGCGAGGAGTATATTGAATCAGAAATACAATGGAGTTATATCAATAGAGATAATGAAACGATAGATATTAATTTAATTGTGCCATTTAAAAATGGCGAGAAAAGAAAGCTCTATATGACTGCATCAAGAAAAGACAATGAGATTGTAGACTATATGAATTTAGCAGAAGGAAACAAAGAAATCTTGATTTTAAAGTCATGGGAATATTTGGAACAATAAATACAAAGAAAGGAAAGAAAAATGAAAAGATTACCAGACTCAGAATTAGAAATTATGATTGCAATATGGGAATTAAATAAAGAGGTGACGAGAACGGAAATAGAAGAAAGGCTGGATAGGGACAAAAAACTTTCCCCAACGACAATATTATCGTTATTATCAAGGCTGGAAAAAAAGGAGTTTGTGAGTATTCACAAAGAGGGAAAGAATAACGTTTATAAGGCGCTGATAAATGAAGAAGATTATATGAATGCAGAAAGTAAAACAGTATTAGAAAAGCTTTATAAAAATTCATTGACAAATTTTATGATGGCGTTGTATGCAGATAAAAAGCCGACGAAAAAGCAGATTGATGAACTTCAGGAATTTTTAGATGATTTAAAAGAGCAACAACATTAATATTTCATAAGATAGTTTCACATTTCCCATTGTCAATCCCCCCAAAAAGCGTTAATATATATAACGGAAAATATTTTACATTTAACAATAAAAAATCAAGAAGAAACAAGCAGAAGCAATAGGAGGCAATTATGGGTGGATTTTTTGGCGTAGCATCAAAAGAAGACTGTGTATTTGATTTGTTTTTTGGAATAGATTATCATTCACACTTGGGAACAAGACGTGGTGGAATGGCAGTTTTAGGAGAAAAGGGATTTGACAGAGCAATTCATAATATAGAAAATTCTCCATTTCGAACAAAGTTTGATAAAGACTTTCAGGAGATGGAAGGAAATCTGGGAATCGGATGCATTTCTGATTATGAATCCCAGCCATTGATTATTCGTTCAATTCATGGTACATACGCCATCACAACAGTTAGTAAGATTAATAACATGGACGAGCTGACACAAGACTTATATAAGCATGGACATACTCATTTCCAGGAAATGAGTGGTGGAGATATTAATGCTACCGAATTAGTTGCCACCTTAATTGATCAGAAGGATAATCTGATAGATGGTATCAATTATGCATTGGACAAAGTTGACGGTTCACTGTCCTTATTGCTTATGAATGAAAATGGAATTTATGCAGCACGTGATAAGCAGGGAAGAACACCAATTACAATAGGAAGAAAAGAGGGTTCATTCTGTGCAAGTTTTGAGAATTTTGCCTATAAAAATCTGGGATATACAGATTACAAAGAGTTAGGACCGGGGGAGATTGTCGTAATGACACCAAAGAATTGTATTACATTGTCTGATCCTAACAGTGATATGAAAATTTGTACATTCCTTTGGGTTTATTATGGATATACAGCCAGCTCTTATGAGGGTATAAACGTTGAGCAGATGAGATATAACTGTGGAGCCAAAATGGCACAGCGTGACAACGTTCAGCCGGATATCGTTGCGGGCGTTCCAGATTCGGGAATCGCACATGCAGTGGGTTATGCAAATGAGTCAGGAATACCATTCTCCAGACCATTCATCAAATATACTCCGACATGGCCTCGTTCATTTATGCCTACTGTACAGAGTAAGAGAGATTTGATTGCAAAGATGAAACTGCTGGCAGTCGAAGAGTTAATCAGAGATAAAAGTCTGTTATTAATTGACGATTCTATCGTACGTGGAACACAGTTAAGAGAAACAACAGAGTTTTTATATAAGAGCGGTGCAAAAGAGGTTCATATCAGACCGGCATGTCCGCCATTGTTATACGGATGTAAATATTTAAACTTCTCCCGTTCCACTTCAGAGATGGATTTAATTACCCGACGTGTAATCGCTAGATTGGAAAATGGTAATGTAACAGATGAAGTATTGCAGGAATATGTAGATCCGGAATCAGAGAAGTACGAGAAAATGGTTGAAGAGATTCGAAAGGAATTAAACTTTACATCACTTAGATTTAACAGATTAGATGATATGTTAGATGCAGTAGGCATTGATAAGTGTAAACTTTGCACATATTGCTGGGATGGAAAAGAATAAGATATATTTATATCAATTTTCTACAATATAATACAAAAATATGAAAGGTTGGAAGTTTCTTTCAACCTTATATTTTTAACTGAAACAGGAGATGAAGAATGAAAAACACATGGATTAGAAAAATATCAACAGTATTGGCAATCACTCTGATTATACAGTCAGCAATGGGATTAAAACTATTTTCTATAACTGTAAAAGCAGGAGACAAAGGTGTGGAGGAGCAGACGGCAGGAGTAGAATTTATTGCTGATGAAGGTGTGCCTGGTGAAGAAACTTCTGAAACAGAGACAACAGGGGAAGGAGATACAGAGGAATCAACTACGGAAGAACCTACTACTGAGCCTCCAACAGAACCACCAACCACGGAAGAACCCACTACACCGGATTATGAGATTATTGATGATGTATATAAAGTAAAAAACAATGTATTGATAGAGTATTTAGGAGATAAGAAAGACAAAACGATTACCAGTCTTATAATTCCGGCAAAAATTACAACAATCAAGGCAAATGTATTTGAAAAGTGCCAGTACATAAAAAAAGTAACTTTTGAAAATGGAAGCAAGCTATCAAAGATAGAAAAGTATGCGTTCAAAGATTGCGGAGCTTTAAAAACTGTATCTTTACCGAAAGGACTAAAAACAATTGGATATAAAGCTTTTGGCTTATGCACATCTTTAGAAAAGTTTACGATTCCCGGCTCTATAACTTATGGGAATCAGATTTTTGGAAGCAGTGGAACTGTCAAGACAGTAACTTTTGGAAGCGGAATAAAAACAATTCCGGAAAATATTCTAAAAAATGCAGGGAGTGTGGAAAGTGTAACAATCCCAAGCAAAGTAACCAGCATAGGTAAAAATGCATTTTATAACTGCATGTCATTAAAAAAAGTATCGTTGCCAAGTACGGTAACAGTATTAAATGCATCAGCATTTTATAATTGTAAAGCGATGACGAAATTTACAATGTCAAAGAATGTAACAACGATTGGAAAAAATGTATTTAAAAATTGCACTAATTTAAAAGCAATCACATTATATAAAAACATTAAAAGTATTGGTTTGGGAGCCTTTTCAGGGGATAAAAATATTGTGTTGAAAGTTTATGCGAACTCAAAAGGAAAGGCATATGCCAGAGCCAATAAAATAAAGTGGGACTATACGGATTCAGAGAAAAAAAGAAGAGCTGCAAATCAGGCAATTTATGATGAGTATACAAAAAAGATAAATGCAAAAGATAAAAAGAAATATAAGTTAAAATATTTGTCCGACTATGTTCCGCAAGGGAATTGTTTAATAGGAAAATACCTTGTGGTATCAATGTATCATAAGTCCTTATCAAAACGATCGGTATTAGTTTTGTATAATAAAAGTACAGGAAAGTTTGCCAAGACCATTGTATTGCCATATCGTGACCATGTAGGAGCCGTTACAAATGTTAAGGGAAGATTGGTAGTGAGTCTGAATAACATTTCGGTTTATGATTATCTGGCGGTATATAATTATAGTAAAATAAAAAAGGTAAAACACGGAAAGGTCTTAAAACCTGCTTACAGGGTTCAGGTGTCAGGCAGTGCTGATTTTGCAGCGTTTGATGGAACGTATTTCTGGGCAGGACGCAGTGCAGATACATCATATGCGACAATGCAGGGATATAAAGTAAAGGTAAAGAAGAAAAAATTGACATTTACCAGAAAATACAGTTATTATGTTCCGGCGAATACACAGGGACTTATTGTAAAAAAAATTAGTAAAACCAATCGCAGGTTTATTTTTTCTCAGTCGTATGGAAGATTGAATAATTCGGCACTGATTACATATACAAAAAAAATCAGTAAGTCCGGCGGGCTGGGAATACCAAAGAAAACATTGACGATGCCGTCTATGCTGGAAGGAATTGTGCTTAGCAGCGGTAAGTATATGTATATGGTTTATGAGTCGGCAGCGGGGCTGTATTGTGGAAATCCGGACAATACCAGTGAGATACAAATAAAATATGTCTGCAGGATAAAGGCAAATAAATTAGGAATTTAAAAAATGTAGCATTATCAATAAATTATTATAGTACAAAATATAAGTACAATGTATCTGTGTATTATGTATATAAAAGATGTTCGTATACAGAAACAGATTATATTGAACGTAAAATTCCTTCAGATTTTTTGAAAAAAACAAATGTACTGAAGAAGCAATAAAGCATATTAAAAAGAGTGGATTTTTTATTAATAAATAATAAAGGTTTTAGAAGTTTCTAAATAGAAAAGGCGGATATGGTCTCACGATCATAGCTGCCTTTTTTGTTTAGAAATTTTTTGCAATGCTGTTGTTCTCTTATTATGCATTGTTTATAAATGTCGAATAAAAATATTTTTATATAAAAACAAAAACTTAATTTCAAAATTGTCTCTATATATAATTCAAAAGCAATCATTTTGATGAATGAAAAGGCTTACAAAATGCGTGAAAAAAGTGAAAATTGTACAAACTGTACAAAAATAGCGATAAAACAATTTCAAAATTGTAAGAATGTTGCAAAAAACATTTTTATCAAATATCCTTAGAATATGTTTTTTATGCTGGGAGAGAGTTTTAGCCGGCAAAGAACGGAAATAGCGCTATAAAGAAACAGCTAAAAATGTGTAGAGGCTCCGGAACCAATACACGAAGCAGTAGGAGGCAAAAAAATGAGAAAAGGTAATCTATTTACCAAGGTAAAAAAAGCGACAGCAGTAATGCTCGCGACAGCGATGGTGCTTAGTGCAGCACCAATGCAGAATGTAAAGGCGGCAGATGATTCGCCTTATGTAATTTCACAGGGAAGAATGGTTTATGCAAGTTCATCAGTAGGAAACAGCGATCCGGC
Source organism: uncultured Eubacterium sp. (assembly GCA_910584795.1). Lineage (GTDB taxonomy): Bacteria > Bacillota > Clostridia > Lachnospirales > Lachnospiraceae > Eubacterium_G. Next base: position 10,744 of record CAJUBZ010000007.1, read on the forward strand.
ATATGCAATTGACGGATCAAAGTCTACTAGATGGGAAAGTGCCTGGGAAAATAATGACGAATGGATTTATGTGGATTTGGGGAAAGTAACTAATTTCACAAGCGTTAAACTTTATTGGGAAGGCGCTTATGCAAAAGAATATAAGATTCAGACTTCTAACGATGAAGAAAATTGGAATACAGTTTATACAAACAATAATTGTAACGGAGGAAACGAACAACTTGATATACAGGGAAGTGCAAGATATGTCAGAATATATATGACAAAGAAAGCACTAACAGCCTATGGATATTCACTTTACGAATTTGAAGTGTACGGAACAGACGGAGTGACAAAGAGACCTGTAGATTATGGTACAAATATTGCAGAAAATAAAAATGTTCAGGCATCATCTTTACGAGATGTGTGGTGGATGTATGATGATAATGGTGTTATTGATCAGTCATCTGTTCTTGCAAAGAATGCAGTAGATGGGAATGATAATACATATTGGTGCTCCGGTGAAAGCGATAAACAGTGGTTTATGGTGGATTTGGGAAGAAATTATGACATCGGACGTGTGGTAATTGACTGGAATTCCGATGCAGGAAAAATGTATGACATTCAGGTATCAACTAACGGAAATGATTGGACAACAGTTTACAGACAGTTAAAAGGATACGGATATGAAGTAGCTGATGTACCAATGTTTGCTACGGCAAGATATGTCAGAATGAATGGATATACAAGAGTTGAAAGTGGAAGCGGATTTAGTATAAAAGAATTTAAGGTATATGAGTACAAAACAGGAGATGCAAAACCAACATACAATATACCGAATCTTCCGGAATCATATGTGGCATCAAATGGAAAAGGAACATACCTTGCAAATTCCATGTATAATGAAAAAACAAAACTTCCAGTATATAAAGATGATTCTATAAATAGCCCGATAGACAGTAATGACTGGTGGCAGTCTATTTTAATTAACAAGTTTGGCAATACATTATGTACAATGCCTTTTAAGACAAAATATTCAACAAAAGGACTTGGAATATTAACAGCAACAGAAGGCTGGCTTCCGGATATGGGAGAGACAGATGTAAATGTGTCTGTAAATACAGAAACAGAAACAGACTTCTATATTTTGCCGGAGAATTTAGATAATGCAAGTGCATGCGATAAAGTAATGGATTACAGTGATTATTCTGTAACAGCAGGGTTATATGATGACAGTCATCTGGCAATGAAGAGTACTTTTGTAAAAGGATCACCGTATATCTTTACAGAATATGGAGATACAGAGACAATCTATATTTCATCTTCAAACATAACATCTATTTTTGACGGAAACGGAAATGAAATTTTAACAAACAATCTTGCTACATTAAAGACGGACCATATTGGTCTTGAGATAACAGATAGTGATAATAAGGCAAAGACAAAAACTTCAAAGAGTTACTATGCTTTGTCTGTACCGGAAAATACAACATTCAAGAAAATTGGAAGTTATATTAGAGTAACATTCCCAGGTAAGAATGGATATATGTCAATCGGTACAATGCTAAATAAGTCACAAATAGAGACATTCTATCGTCATGGATATGCATTTGTAACAGATACAAGTGTAACTTACGATTATAACGACAGTAATGCAAAGATTACATCAAACTACAGTGTAACAACAACAGTAAAAAGAGCTGGGTTCTCAAATCAGACCTTCCAGTGCATGTTACCACACCAGTGGAAGAATTCTACAGATGATAATGCTTCATTTGCAACTTATACATCTGTCAGAGGAGATATGAAAGCAATCGAAGGAAACTCTTTCAAGACTGTTTCAGAATTTGCAGGACTTCTACCTACTTTTGCACTTCCAACAGGTTCAGACTTTGATGGAGAAGCACTTTTAGGATATTTGAATCAATTAGAAGATGCTACAAAGAATTTGAACCCTGCAGGAGATGCTTATTGGGAAGGAAAGAACTTACATCCACTTGGAATGGGAGTTCTCATGGCAGATCAGATTGGAGAGACAGAATTAAGAGATACTTTCTTAAAGAGAATGAAGAAGATATTAGTAAACTGGTTTACATACGATGGAAAGGATGATATTAGCTACTTCATCTATAACCAGAACTGGGGAACATTGTATTATGAACAGAGTGAGTTTGGAGCAAACGCAGCAATCTGTGACCATCACTTTACATATGGATATTTCATGTTTGCAGCGACAGTACTTGCGACATATGATGAAGAATTTTACAACGATTATAAAGGTATGATTGAGATGATGATTCGTGATTATGCGAACCCATCAGACAATGATAGTGAATATTGCAGATTCAGAGCGTATGATTTATATGAAGGACATTCATGGGCAGGAGGATATGCAGATAATGATTCAGGTAACAATCAGGAATCAGCCAGTGAGTCTTTATTCAGCTGGGTAAGCATGTATCTCTGGGGTGTGCTTACAAATAATGACACATATAGAGATGCAGGTGTGTTTGGTTTTACAAATGAAATGGAAGCAGTAGAACAGTACTGGTTCGATTATGATAAAGATAACTGGGTTGAAGAATGGCCATATGACGTAGTTGGTCAGGTATATGGCGGCATTAACTTCTACGGAACATTCTTCGGAGGACAGCCATTATACGTATATGGAATCCAGTGGTTACCGATTTCAGAATATTTAACATACTATGGCATGAATCAGGAAAGATGTGCTGAAATTTATCAGAGTCTTGTAACAGATACAGATGTTGCGATGGATAAGGCAGTGAAAGTTGCAAATAAAGAAGGAAAGAGTCAGGAAGAAATTGATAAGATGCTGAGAGAGTATCCACATCCGGATACAGGCTGGCAGCATATTACATGGCCATTCCTTTCACAGACAAATCCGGACCTTGCTTTAAACAAATTCTTAGAGAATGATACAAAGGTACAGAGAACAGATACAGCGAATACTTACTGGTTCATTCATGCAATGAAAGAATTAGGAGTTAAGACTACAGACATTATTGCTACAGGAGACTGTTCAGCAGCAGTTTATTATAATAAGTCTACAGATAAATATACAGCAACTGTTTGGAATCCAACAAACGAAACAAAAGTAGTAACATTTAACAATAAGTCAGGAAGAATTGGTACAGCAACCATTGGTGCTAAAGCCTTAGTAAGTTTTGAGGTATATAAAGACAGAAACTTTAATATTGTACAGGCAGAAACACCTGAAATTTCCGTACCATCTGGTGAATATGATGATACACAGTATGTAACAATTAAAACCAAAACGGAAGGTGCAACAATTCACTATACAGTAGATGGAGCAATGCCTACAAAATCATCACCGATATATGATGGCACATTTGCAGTATCAAGCACTGCTACAGTAAAAGCAATTGCAGTAAAAGATGAATGTATTACATCAGCAATGGCAACCAGCACAATTACAGTAAATGGTACACCGGTATCTCTTGATACAAATATTGCTCTAGGCAAAGAAGTAACAGTATCTTCAGCAGAAAATCCATCCGTTGGTGGAGACAAGATTGTAGATAATGATACAAGCACAAGATGGTCATCAGAGTTTAACGATAATGAACATTGTACAATAGACTTAGGAAGAAATTATACAATTAATAAAGTAACATTTAACTGGGAAGCATCTTATGCAAAAGCGTATAAGTTACAGACATCAGTGGATAGAAATAACTGGAATACAGTATATGAAACTTCAAACTGCAAGGGTGGAGAAGAAGAAATTATATTTGATGCAACAACATGTAGATATGTGAGAATGCAGGGTGTAAAGAGAGCATTAGCTTATGGATACTCTTTATGGGAAATGGGAGTATATGAGGCAGCTACTGTACAGAACCCACAGTTTAGTCTGGCATCAGGTACGTATAATGGAACACAGAATCTGACAATTACCAGCCCGACAAAGGGTGTAGAAATCAGATATACAACAGATGGTTCCACACCAAATGAAAATTCAAAACTTTATGTTCCAACGGTAAAGATTAGCAAAGATACAACAATGAAAGCTATCGCATACAGAAAGGGAATGATAACATCTGGTGTGTCAACTGCTGAATATAAGATTAATGGTGGAAGTACAGAGGAACCGGGAGATGTTGTTACAGGAGAAAATCTTGCAAAGAATAAGAATGTTACAGCATCAGGAGAAGAAAATGATGCAATGAAAGCATCCAATGCAGTTGATGGTAACAATGGAACCCGCTGGTCTTCAGATTATTCGGATGATGCATGGATTTGTGTAAACCTTGGTAAGACATACAAAATAGGCAAAGTCGTTCTTAATTGGGAAGGTGCTTACGGAAAAGCTTATAAGATACAGACATCTGTAGATGGAAATGACTGGACAACAGTGAAGAATGTAACAGATGGAAATGGTGGAATTGACACTATCACATTTGCAGAAACAGATGCAAAATATGTGAGAATGCAGGGAGTGACAAGAGCATTACCATATGGATATTCCTTATGGGAGATGGAAGTATATGGGGCAGGTTCTACAGGTGGTAATGAAGAGCCGGAAGAACCATCAGGAACAAATCTTGCAAAAGGCAAAAAGACAACACAGTCCGGTTCGGAGGGCACAGCAATGTCTGCTGATAATGCAACAGACGGAAATACAGGTACCCGCTGGTCATCAGATTTTGCAGATGATGCATGGATGGCAATAGATTTAGGTAAAACTTATACAGTAAGCAAGGTTGTATTAAACTGGGAAGGAGCTTACGGAAAAGCTTATAAGATACAGACATCTGTAGATGGAAATAACTGGACAACAGTGAAGAATGTAACAGATGGAAAAGGCGGTGTAGAGACAATCACATTTACAGCAACAGATGCAAGATACGTAAAAATGCAGGGTGTAACAAGAGCTCTTCCATATGGATATTCAATCTGGGAGATGGAAGTATACGGAAAAGGTTCTACAGGAGGAAATGAAGAGCCGGATGTAAGCGGAGTAAATGTGGCAAAAGGTGGAACAGCAGATGCTTCCGGTTCTGAGGCAGATGGAACATCTGCAAGATATGCCTTTGATGGAAATAATGGAACCCGCTGGTCATCAAACTTCTCAGATGATGCATGGATAAGTGTTGACCTTGGAAAGGCATATACAATTAATAAAGTAGTTCTCAACTGGGAAGGTGCTTATGGCGAAAGTTATAAGATTCAGACATCAACAGATGGTAAGACATGGAAAACAGTTAAGAGCCTTACAGGTCAGAATGGTGGTATTGACACTGTAACATTTGATGCAGTAAGTGCCAGATACGTAAAAATGCAGGGTGTGAAGAGAGCACTTCCATATGGATATTCCTTATGGGAAATGGAAGTATATACGAAATAGACGAAAACAATACAATAGCATATTAACGTTGTCAACAAAAAAGCAACGTTATCAACAAAAATATTGCCCTCTTTCTTAAGGAAATTTATACTTTTAGTATAGACAAGACTTAGGAAAGAGGGCATTTATGTTGTAAAATTAAAGAGAGGAATAATTGCATGAAAAAAATAAAAAAGATAGTTTTTATATGGATAATACTATTGTTATTTTTGTTAAGTATATTTGTGTATTATTTGTTCTTTAAAGAAGAGATAGAAATAAGTTATGAAGCGGTTCAGTATTTGAATGACTTAAAGGTTACTGATTTTAATGTGACTTATAATGATAAAGATAAAATAATACAAAAGGTAAAGCAAAATAAAGCAATAGTGACAAATGAAGAAATAAAAAAGTATATAGATGATGAACTTTTAATTGCAGGCGATTTTATTGAAATTAAAGATAGAGATAGTGTAAAGATGGGTGATTTTGTAGAATTATCATGCACTGTTTTTGTTAAGGGAAGATTAGTAAATGAACTAAAACAAGAAGTTTTAAAAGTTGGAGCGGGTTATTATGGTAAAGAGTTTGAAGAAAAATTAATTGGAGTGCAAAAAAATAAAAAAACTGTGTTTGAAATAATAGTACCTAAAAATGAAGAAAAGTATGCAGGGCAAAAAGAAAAAATAGAAGTGCTTGTAACAAAAATACAATATAAGAATGAGCAACGATTAACAAATGAATATGTTAGAAAAAATTTTGAAGGACTTAATAATATTCATGATTATTATAGGTATGTAAAACAAACTATAGCAGATGAAAAAAACTTGGAGCAGCAGAACAAAATAAAAAATAATATAAAGAAGCAACTAGCTACAATATATAATGTAAAAATAAAAGAAGAACAAAAAGCGTTATATGCAAAAAAAATATATGGTGAGTATTGTAAAATGGCGGAATCCATGGGAGTTACCATGGAGGAGTTTTCTAATAAAATTTATGGCAAATCGAAAAAACAATTTGCAAATCAATGCTACGAAGAAGCGATTGATGATTTAGAAACAATTATATTATTTGGCGTTTTATCAAAAAAAGAGAAAATATCTGTAAAAGAGAAAGATATAAAATCATATATAAATAATTGCAAAAATACAAAAGATGATTTTGATAACTCTTCCAATTATTATAATTATGTGAAATATAGATTTATGGAAGATAAAGTAGTTCAGTTGTATAAATATTAAAGTATATTTTGAGCTATATGAAAATTGAATAGTTAGAAAATATTTAAATTATGGGAGGTTGAAAATGAAAAAGACTAAAATTATTTGTGTAGGATTAATGTTATGTATGTTGGTAACATTAAATGTTAACTTGAATATTTTTGCTAGTACAACAGACGGAAAAGAGTTATTTTTTAGAGATATAAGTGATGTCGAAGTAATGGAGGAAAATAATTTACAGAGACAAGGGGAGAAAATCAATATTGAGGAGCAACAAAAGATTTTAAAAATAATGGGTTGGGAAGATGAGGAATGTGATGAAAGTGATCTGAATAATAATTATGCAGGAACATATTTAGATGATAATGATAAATTAGTTGTTATGTTGGATGAGGATGCAAAAGGGAATACTAAATTAGAAAAAAGAATAAAAAAAATAGACGTAAATACGAAAGTAAAAAAAGTAAAATATAATTGTAAAGAATTAGCAATAGTAAAAGAAAAATATGATGAAAAGATGTGTTGGTTGAGTAAGATGAAAAAAATAGGAAAACTCACACATGAGCAATCCCTGGTTCTTAAAAATGTTATTGGATGTGGTATAACATTAGAGAAAAATTGTGTTACAGTATATATGAAAAAAATAAATAAATATTATAAAGACTTATTTGAGAAACATGTTTTTAAAAGTAAGATATTGCGTTTTCAGAGAGAAAAAGCAGAAGATAAAACAGCAAATACAAAATTAAAATTAGGCAGAGCTGTTTATAAACATATAAAAACTACATATTCAGGGAATAAGAAAATGGTGTCTTCTTCTATATGCAGTATCGGACTTAAAGCTTATACAATTGACAGTAATGGTAAAAAAAGATATGGTTTTGTTACCTGTGGTCATGGATTGTCAATAGGTGATAGTATTTATATTGATGCATTATGTGAAAAAAAGATAGGAAGAGTGATAAAAAGAAAATTTTCCGGAAAAGTTGATGCATCTTTTGTTGAAGTGACAAACTCGAATTATACGCCTTCAAGAGTCGTGTATTATTCTGATAGTTCAGGAAAAATAAGTGGAGGTGCAACAATTTCTACATCATATTTGTATGCATGGTATACAGGATTTACAGTGTATAAAGCAGGGGCAACAACATATTTGACATCTGGAAAATTGACAGATTATTCATATAGTACAAATGTAAGTGATGCAGAAAACGGTACAGTTACAATGAAAGATCTTTATCGAGCGAAAATTAAAGTTAAACAAGGTGATAGTGGTGGAATATTTTATACAAAAGACGATGGTGAATATTGTGCATTAGGAATAACTGAAAGTATATCAGGTAATTATGCAAATTTTGTAAAATGGAATAATATAGACGATAAATTTAATATATACTTTTATTAAAAAGTAAAGAAAGAGGTATTTATATATGAAAAGAAAATTGAAGTGTTTGATATTAATGTTATTAATACTAGGCTCATGTAACCTTTATTGTATGAATGTAAATGCAAAAAATGTTAATACTGTGGCGCTGATTGTAAATCATAAAACACGCATTAAAGTTCCTGAAAGTAAAGGAAAAATAATAGCTTGTAATTCTACTAATCAGAAAGTTGTAAAGATTACACAAAAGAAAAATATAATCAATCTTAAAGCTGCCAAAACTGGTAAATGTGTTTTAAATGCAAAAACTTCAAAAGGAAGTATAATGAAGTATTATGTGTATGTAACAAAAGATTCGGCTGTAAAAACATATAAAGGTTCAAAAATAAAAATAAGGATAAAAAATGTTAAAAAAAATAATCATAATATTGTTTTACGTGTAAAGTTAAGTAATGGAAAAAAGGAGTTTGCAGCTTATGAATGTGGATATAAGTTACAGCAAAAGAAAAAGAGAAAATGGAAAACAAAAAAAAGTGTAACTGATATATCAGGGAATAGTTATACCATATCAGGAAAAAGTCGTATTGAGTTTCCAATTTTACTGTCAAATCATTATAAAAATTTGAAAAAAGGAACATATAGAATCCAGTTTCTTATTAATGGAAAGATGAGATATGTTAAATTCAAAATAAAATAACGTTGTCAACAAATAAATAACGTTGTCAACAAATAAATACCCTCTTTCTTAAGTTTTATCTATACTATTGGTATAGATAAAACTTAAGAAAGAGGGTATTTATATAATGAAAATGTGTATGAGTATGTTTTATAATTGGAATAAGGAGAAAATTACAATAGAGGAAAATAATATGGTAATAGCAATATGCGATGATGAAGAAGTAATACGACACAAATGTTCAAAAATCTGTAAAGAGCTGATATCTAATTACAACAGATCGTTTGAAATTATACAGTATGAGGATGGAAAGGATATTGATAGAGAGGATATAGATATATTAATTCTGGACATTGAGATGCCGATTGTAGATGGGTTATCTGTAAAAGAAATGCTGCAGAATAAGGGTATAGATACATATATAATATTTGTTACGAGCCATGATGAGTTGATGCCGGAAGCGTTTGGAAAAAATGTAATTGGTTTTACAACAAAGAAATTATTAGACAATCAATTGAAAAAAATATTAGAGAAAACCATAAAGATTGCAAGCCAGAATATCATAATAGAAGGAATAGACAGTAAGTATATTACATATATTCAAGCTGACAATGTGTATTGTATGGTGCATTTAAAAGATGGAACTCATAAACTGGTTCGGAGTGGAATTGGAAATATCGCAAAACAGATAGAAGGTTCAGGGCTGTATAAAATAAATAAGTCATATATTATTAATTTTGAGTATTTAGATAAGATAAATGAAAAGACAGTAGAGGTAGATGGGGTTTCACTGCCACTGAGTGTAAGACTAAGAAAAGCAATTAAAGATGAATATAGAAAGTACTGTAGGAGAAATGCGAGGTTTTTGAATGGAAGAAATTAAATCAGGTGTGTTTGCTGCATTGGACATGATAAAGTGCCTGATAATTGTTTATGGTGTTTTTGGGTTTAAGATAAGGAAAAAGAAAAAGGTACTTTGGTGCGTGCCAGTGGCTGTGTTAGGAGTCATAGGGCATATTTACGCAAAAGATGATGCGGTGTTTGTGGACATGCTGACACAATGTTTGATTGTATTGTTTTTATTTAAGACAAGCATAAGGACAAAAATAAAAATATCAATGCTTCAATTTATTTTAATGAGTTCATTAGATATGTTAATATGGTTAATTATAGTAGGGATAACACCATTAAGAAAAGATTATAAAACGAATGAGTTAATTGTTGAAGTGATTAGTAACGTGATTGTTATTATTATATGGATATTAATTTCAGCAGCACTAAAAAATAAAAGCAATAATATAAAAAATAAATTAGAAAAAATAAAAGTAAAAGAGTTTATATTTTTTACTACGGGATTATTTTCGGTAATACTTGTTGTATCGGGGATACAAGGACAGTTTTGGCATGAAATGACACCACAAATTCAAAGAGCAATTATGATTTTGGGTGTTTTTGTAGTTGTGTTTTTGTTTGTAGTATTAATTCTTTTTGCTTATGTTTCCGATTCAAAAGAGAAACTTCAATATATTAATCAATTAAATGAACAGTGTATAAAATATCAAAAAGATTATTATATGGAAATAATAAAGTTTGATGAGGAGATGCGGGCATTTCGACATGATGTAAATAAACACTATGAAGTGCTATTGATGTTGATTTACGAAAAAGATTGGAATAGAGCGAAAAAATATATTAGTCAGTTATCAAATAAAAAAGATGTTGGAAGAGTTTTTAAAACAGGAAATACAATTGCTGATTATATTATAAATGGAAAAACTAAGGAGATAAAGAATCAGGGAAATGTAGAGTTAAATGTCATAGGGACATTCCCACAGAATATGCAGATAGAAGATACAGATTTATGTATTGTTTTAGGAAATGCATTGGACAATGCAGGAGAGGCATTAGAAAAAGTAAAAGGAGTGAAGCAGTTAAATATTGATATTGGAAGTTATAAACAATCTTTATTTTTAGAAATTACAAATTCCGCAATGGAAATAGAAACAAAAAATTTTAAAACAACGAAAAAAGATAAAATTAATCATGGATATGGGTTAGAAAATATAAAATATGTAGTATTTAAATATAACGGAAAAGTTACAACAGAATATGAAAATGGATGTTTTTCATTAAAAATTGAATTATAGAACAACGTTATCAACAAAAAAATGACGTTCTCAACAAATGGATTGCCTTTCGATTCTCAATGATTTTATATTATATAGTGCAAAGGGGAAACTGAGAAAGGAGGGCTTCTATAATGCAATTTTATGGCATAAGTTCAGTGTGGGATATTTTAAAAAGATTATTCGGTTAGAAAGAAGAGATTTTGCAGAGTATTCACTAGGTTGAGAATGAAAAAATAAAATATACTTTATAGGGGGATGAAAAATAAAGGAAATAAAATGAAAAACAAAAGATAAAAGAACAGAAGGATGAAGAATATTAACAGGTTAATAAATAAAATAGTTTGGTGCGTAAATATAATGCTTTTTTTTCTTGTTTGTTGCAAGATTACACCGATACCTAATCCTATAGTGTTTTATGACAATGGAATTATAAAATACTTGGTGGTTTTTGTTAATTTAATTATATGTGTGTTTGTTAAAAATTATCAGGATAAAGAAGATAAAACGTTTACTAAAAGAGGAAAAGTTTTTAATTGTGTCCTTTGTGCAATTTATATTGGTATAAATTCAATAAATACAAATTCTAATTTAATAACGAATGCCTTTATTTTCTTTGTATGTGCATTTATATATTGTTCTAGTTTAAAGGTTTTATATAAATTAGTTAATGTTAGACAAATTATATATATTACAGCAGCATGTTTGTTTGGGATATTAATAATATATATAGGTCAGTATACTATTTCGGTTAAAGAATGTGGTTTGGCCGAAAAATATGAATTTGATGAAGCTGCTTTTTATAAAAAATATAAAAATTTACATGAAAATAAGCCGTTTGATTCATATGTGGTTGTAGAATATTCAGATAATGCTGTATTTGTAAGGGATTTATTGGGAGAGACTATGAACTTTTTTACATTTGAAACTAAAAAAGAATGTGAACAGTTTATAAAAGAAAATACTTTAGGAAAAGAAGTATATGCTCCTGTATTAAACTATCAGTGTTCATTTAATGATGACGAAATGAGTATTACATATAAACCTACGTTTAAGCAAAGTGATGTAATAGTTAAAATGCAAGAAAAAAATGGTTTTAGTTTTGTATTTGTATTAGTTTGGATAATATTGGTTTCGTTAATAGGAGCTACATATGAAAAGATTAAAAATAATAGTAATTAGTTTGATAATTATTGGGGCTGTTGTTTGCTTTTATACAAATAATAGCTCTAATAAATTACAAAATCATCGTCTTGATATTAAATAACAAGCATATATATTCAAACAATAACATTTCCATATTTAAGCATGTTATGGTATAATGCACCATAATAAGAGACAAAAACATTTGCGGTATAATGCAAAGGATAGGACAAAAGGAGATATTATGGAAAAAGTAACTAATGCGATAATAAATGTAGGTGTAAATGATTACAATATTACATTATTTGAAAGCCAGTATATGCTCGAGGCAGGGATGGCGTATAATTCATATGTTATTCTTGATGATAAAGTAGCAGTAATGGATACTGTAGACAGTACAGCAACAGAAGAATGGATGAAAAATCTATGTGAAGCAATAGATGGCAGAAGTGTTGATTATGTGGTTGTTCAGCATATGGAACCGGATCATTCAGGAAGTCTTTTAAAATTAATTGAAAAGTTTCCGGAAATGAAAATTGTAGGAAATGCAAAGACCTTTTCCATGATGAGCCAGTTCTTTGATATAGATATAGAAGATAAAAAGATAGTTGTTACAGAAGGTGATACATTAGAGCTGGGAAGTCATACTCTTACTTTTATGATGGCGCCGATGGTTCATTGGCCGGAAGTTATGGTTACATATGAGAGTTTTGAAAAGGTGCTGTTTAGTGCAGATGCATTTGGAAAGTTCGGGACAAGGGATGCAGACGAAGACTGGGCATGTGAAGCTAGAAGATATTATTTTAATATCGTAGGAAAGTATGGTGTACAGGTGCAGATGCTGTTGAAGAAAGCAGCAGCTATGGACATACAGACAATCTGTCCGTTACACGGACCAGTGCTTACAGAAAATCTGGAATATTACATTGACAAATATAATACATGGAGCAGTTACGAGCCGGAAGACAAAGGGATTTTTATTGCACATGCTTCTATCCATGGAAACACTGCAAAGGCGGCAGAGAAATTAAAAGAGATTTTAGAGGAAGCAGGCGCAGAGAAAGTAGCAATTGCAGATTTGTGCCGTGAAGATATGCATGAGTCTGTAGAAGATGCATTTCGATATGACAGACTGGTACTGGCAGCATCCTCTTATGATGCAGAAGTATTCCCGCCAATGGCAGAATTTCTTCACCATTTGAAAGCAAAGAATTATCAGAAGAGAACAGTGGCTATTATGGAAAACGGCTCATGGGCACCGACAGCTGCCAGAGTAATGAAAGCAGAGCTTGAAGGTATGAAAAATATTGATATTGTGGAGCCGGTTATTACTATTAAATCCACTTTGAAATTGGATAACGTAGAGCAGATGAAGGAGTTAGCAAAAGTTTTGGTTAAATAAATTAACAGAAAAGTTAATATAATTAAAAATAAGGGAAAGGTACTTGCTTTTTGAAAACACAAGTGCTAGACTTTGTAAAGAACAAGGACGTTCGACATTTATTTGTCGTACGTCCTTATTTTTTTCGGGAAAGTAAATGGAGGTATTATAATGATTATTAAAGTAGAGGCAATTGTAAGGGAAGAAAAATGTGAGGCAGTTATGGAAGCGCTGGAGGATCTTCAGGTAAATGGATTAACTGTTTCAAGAGTAGAGGGATACGGTGCACAGAGAGGCAGTGACAATTGGACAAAAGGAATGAAATTAGAAGAGAAAATGAAACAGAAGGTGAAAATTGAAGTTGTTGTTTCCTCAGAAGATTGGGCAGATTTGACAGAAAAAGCAATAAGAAAAGCAGCATACACAGGAGATTTTGGCGATGGAAAAATCTTTACTTATGAGGTGCGCAGTGCACAGAAGATAAGAACCGGCGAAACAGGGTATGATGCAATACAGCGTCAGGAATAAAAAGTATTATTTGGATAAAGAAATAAGATAAAAGACATTTCATATATGGGGTGTCTTTTATTTTGTTCACATAATCTTTTATTATAGTGGTTTTATTTGCACAATTATCAGTATAATGATATAATAAGGAAAATTTTGGGGGAGTACTTAATGAAAGGAAAAAGTATGGGAGAATATGTAATTAGCTGTTGTTCGACAGCAGATTTGACAGCAGAGCATTTTGAAGAAAAAAATATAGAATACTTATGCTTTCACTATGAATTAGATGGAAAACAGTACATAGATGATTTAGGTAAAACCATGCCAATAAGTGATTTTTATCAGGCAATGGCAGACGGAGCAGAGACACGGACTTCACAGGTCAATACAGAAGAATACGAAGCACATTTTAGAAAATATCTGGAACAGGGAAAAGATGTAATTCATTTAACATTATCGTCCGGGATTTCAGGTACAATTAATTCGGCATTGGTTGCAAAGGCAAATTTGGAAGAAGAGTTTCCGGATAGAAAGTTGTATATAGTGGATTCACTTGCTGCTTCATCAGGTTTTGGATTGCTGGCAGATAAAATGGCAGACTTGAGAGACCAGGGAATGTCTATTGATGATTTGTTTGACTGGACAGAATTGAATAAAAGAAGATTAAACCATTGGTTTTTCTCTACAGATTTAACATTTTATATTAAAGGTGGAAGAGTTTCAAAGACAGCAGGTGTAGTTGGAGGGATTTTAGGTATATGTCCATTGTTAAATGTAGATAATGAGGGTAGACTAATACCAAGAATGAAAGTTAAAGGGAAGAAAAAAGTCTTTCACGCAATGGTTTCCAAAATGGAGGAGCTGGCTGATAACGGACTGGATTATGCAGATAAAGTATATATGAGTCATTCAGCATGCATAGAGGATGCACAAAATGTTGCATCTATGATAGAGAAAAAGTTCCCAAATACAAAAGGAAAAATAGAAATTAATGATATTGGAACAACGATAGGAAGTCATACAGGCCCCGGAACAGTAGCACTATTTTTCTGGGGAAAAGAAAGAATCGACTAACTATATGGAAGAACAATAAAGAGATTGGAGAGTGTTATGAAAGTAGCAGTAATGACAGACAGTAATGCAGGAATAAAGCCTGATGAAGCGGCAGAGTTGGGAATTTATCTGACTTATACACCAATTATAATTGATGGTGAAGTGTTTTATCAGGAAACCAATTTAACTCAGGAAGAGTTTTATACACAATTAGCGGGAGATAAAGACATTACAACATCAATGCCGTCACCGGGAGATGTTATGGATATGTGGGATAAACTTTTAGAAGAAGGATATGATGAGGTGGTATATATTCCGCTATCAAGTGGTCTTAGTAATTCCTGCCATGCGGCAACACAATTAGCAGACGATTATGATGGAAAAGTACAGGTCGTGGATGATCATCGCATTTCAGTAACAATGCGTCAGTCAGTGCTTGATGCAAAATGGATGGCTGACAATGGAAAGTCTGCCAGGGAGATAAAAGAGGCATTAGAAGCAAATGCTTACAATTCAGTGATTTTCCTGACAGTAGACAATTTGAAATATTTAAAAAAAGGTGGAAGAGTTACACCTGCGGCAGCGGCACTTGGTGCAGTACTGAATATTAAACCGGTATTGACTACAGTAGGTGGAAAGTTTGATGCTTTGGAAAAAGTCCGTGGTATGAAAAAAGGTATTGCAAAAATGCTGGATTATTCCGAAGATTTTGTAAATAAAATGTTGGAGGAGAACAGCATTGAAAAAATACGTATCGGTGCAGCGGGTTCTTTTAGTAAACAGGAAGATGCAGATGCATGGTATCGTCAGGTAAAAGAAAGATTCAGCGATGTGGCGGATATTTATTATGATCCGTTATCATTTGTGGTGGGGACACATACCGGACCAGAAGCAGTAGGTATGGGTGTCAGTGTTATATTAAGGGATAAATAATATATAAATAAAAAAGTGTGATACATTTGTATCACACTTTTTTATTTATGGAAAACAAAGTTTAATTTTTCTCTTTAAAATAGAACTTTAACGTTTTGCTCCATTTTCCTTCGCCATACCGATTATATCCTTTTATACGAATATAGTATGGTTTATTTGTATTTAATTTCTTTAATTTTAATTTGTTTTTTGTGGTTTTTTTCATAACCACTTCTGTAACATTCTTTTTAAATGTTTTATCCTTGGAATACTGGACTTTATATCCGGCATTATATTTCTTTGACTGTTTTGTCCATTTAATAAGAATTTTATTTGCTTCATTTTCAAAGTCCTTAATCACCTGTTTAGCAGGAATTGGAGGCTTGTTGGTTTTAATCGTCAGTGTTTTACTCCATTTTCCATTGCCAATATTGCTTTTATATGCACGGACAGAAATGTAATATTTTTTATGAAAAGACAGATTGGAAAGTTTCATGCTGGTAGTCTTTGGTGTTTTATAAGTGATATATTTCACATTCTTTTTAAATTTCTTGTCTGTTGAATACCGTATCTGATATCCTGTAGCATGGCTTTGAGAACTCCAGTCTAATTTAATATTATTGATTGCACCGGCTTTACCCTTAATAGTCTCTTTTGCAGGCAGTATCATAAAAGTTGTACTGCAGGTACTGATATATTTTACCTCCGTACCAGTAAGCTTCACCTTACCAAACCCGGTATGCTTATTAGAAGAATATTTAATCTTATACTGGGAGGAAGGAACGACCTGCCCATTAACAATCAAGGCAACACCCGGAGTGTTTGCTTTTTTTGAAGCATAAAACACATTATTTGAAAGAGTAATAGTTCCCTTTTTTATGGATATAAATTTTTTGTTTTCCTTATTTGGAGTGGTTATTTTTCCGTTTTTAAAATTAAATACGACATCTTTGTCTGTGGTTCGGTATACTTTAATAAACCGTCGTGCCAATTTCATCAAAATGGAATCTCTTGGCAGAGAAGCTGTTGGTTCTCTAGAGGAAGAAATAACAGCATATTGAGGCTTTACTGCATCTAAAAAAGCAGCACAGGTAGATGAACCGGCACCATGGTGACCGACTTTTAACACATCGGCTTGAAAATTATAGCCTTGTGCCATCAATTGTTTTTCTATATTGGATGGTAAATCCCCAGTAAGCAGAAGTGATTTACCACCACATGTTACACGCAGGACAATACTGCATTCATTATAGGTAGCACCTTGTGACCCGTCATAGAGAACAGTGACAGTAGCATCTCCTAATTCCCATGATTCACCTTCAATAGGATTGCGGTATGGACAGCCCTTTTCCTTAACACTTTCTATAAAATTTGAGTAAGTGGTATTTGCCTTTGTACATGGTGAATAGATAACTTGTCCAACTTCATATTTGTCAAATATTTTTCGGAAGTTTCCTACGTGGTCACCATCAGGGTGTGTTGCTACGACATAATCTATTTTGTTTTTCGGAATATTTAGCTTGTCCAGATAATTCATTACCATTGATTCACTTTTGGGAGGTCCGGAATCAACAATCATGTAATGATCACCGCTGCTGATAATCAAAGCATCTCCTGACCCAACGTATATGGAGTGAAAAGTCATTTCCCCGTTATCTGCGTTTGCCTGAATAAAAAAAGCAGAAGCAGTTACAACGAATAGCAATGACAACGTAATTATAAAATTTTTAATAAATGATTTACTCATATAACCTCTACTTTCCTCCAGAGGCAGATTTAATATATGACTGCTCCAGATAAATATAGGCTCTTTTTAAAATCAGCCAAAACATAATAATATCAAAAACTAAAAGTCCTTCAATAATATAGCCAAGTGACTTTAAGGCGCTAAAGTCTGAACCAATCCACAAAACAAAGGTTAGCAGAATCTGAAGAACCATAGAAATAAACCAGGCAATTTTTCCCCATTTTCTCTCATCTCTACAGCAGACATCAGGACACATTAAAAACAGTCCTTTGGAAAAAAGAAAAGTTGTCAGTATAATACTTCCTAAATATGCAAGTCCTAGAACCATAGAAATATTACATAAGAATAATCCATTAAAAAAGAACGGAAGTAACGTTAGTATTATATGCAGAATCAATCCACAAAATGCACTAAAAAAAGCGAAAGAAAAAACTTTATTTACTCTTCTAAAACCAAAACAGGCAGCTAAAATCAGTAAAAAACCTACAAGATCATTAAGAATATCAATATGAATATTGTCGAAAAAAACCTTGTCGATAACTTTGGTTTGTGTCTGTCCGGCAGAGTTCTTTGTTGTTGAATTGGTGTTGTGGTTATTTATGTCTTCTGTAGAATCAGAAGTATCAATATATTTATAAGTACATTTAGCACCATAATTTGATGAAATGTTGTAATATTGAAATTCACCGATAACAGTATCCGAATTTTCATATGGATGCGGATATTTTATGCTTGTTCTAAAATCTATATCTGCTGCAATAAAAATAAAACCAACTGCTAAAAAAATAAAAAATAATTTAAATTTTAAATTTGACATATGCATCTCCAATCTATTACTTTTGTACTGAACTGTGATTAAAGCAAAAAAATTGTTAAATCTCCATATTATTATATAAAATCACACAAATATCATTATATCTTAAAAA
Organism: uncultured Eubacterium sp.; assembly: GCA_910584795.1. Lineage (GTDB taxonomy): Bacteria > Bacillota > Clostridia > Lachnospirales > Lachnospiraceae > Eubacterium_G. The sequence continues at coordinate 29,172 of CAJUBZ010000007.1, forward strand.
TAGAAAGAAATGCAATATTATTTAGATTGTAAAATAAGGAGAATGTAGTATAATTAAGGAGATTTTATAAATCAGGAGGCGGTTAAATGAAAAAAGTGAAAATAAAAGGAATTGCAATGTTACTTGCAGTTATTATGATAGTAAGCTGTATTTCTATTTATAAGACAGAAGAAACACAAGCATCAGGTAAATATACGATTAAAGTAAACCTTGGTACGAACTGTACAACTATATATAAAAATGGAAAGGCAGTGAAGGCAATGATCTGTTCTCCCAGCAGCGAGACACCGACGGGAACATTTTACATACCGGTAAAATACAGATGGCATGAAATGATTGGGAATTGTTATGCACAGTATTGCTCGAGAATAACGACAGGAATATTGTTTCATTCTGTATGGTATTACAAAAATGGAGACAAATCGACAATGTCGGTTTCTGCATATAACGTTATGGGACAAAAGGCATCTCATGGATGTGTAAGATTATTGTGTAAGGATGCAAAATGGATTTATGATAAATGTCCGGTAGGCACAAAAATTACAATATTCTGGGGAAATAAGAAAGATGACCCATTACCAAGACCATCGTTTACACCAATCCGAAATGGAAAATTCACAGACTGGGATCCGACAGACCCGGATCCAAAGAATCCATATCGGAAAAAGGTTCCTACGCTTACAGTAAATGAAAATACAGTAGAGTATGGAACAAAAGTAAAACCGATAGATTTGGTGACAATAAAAGATAGTGCCGGAAATAATATTCAAAAATCCGGTGTAAAAGTAAAAGGAAAAATTAACACAAAGAAATTAGGTACATATAAAGTAAAATTTACAGTGAAAGATACGCTTGGTATGAGACTTTCTAAAACAGTGAAGTTTAAAGTCGTTGATACAAAGTCTCCGATTATTAAAGGAGCAAAAGCAAAAAAAGATGTGCCAATGGGCAGTAAAGTAAATGTTTTGGCTGGAGTTAAAGCAAAGTCAGTAACAGGAACGAACCTGACATCAAGAGTCAAAGTATCTGTAAAATATAAAGGAAAAAAAGTTACTGTAAAGAAAGGGATTGTGCTTTTTGCTAAAAAAGGAACTTATAAAATAACATATACAGTGAAAGGAAAGAATCGTAAGACAGCAACCAAATCAATTAAATATAAAGTAAAAAGTCATAAAGTGAAATTAACTTTAACGAACACAAAGGTAACTGTTACAGAGGGAAGTACATTTGACTATTACAAATATGTGAAGGATGTGAAGTCCTATCAGAACAAAACATTAAATATACGTTCTTATGTAACTTATACAGGAAAAGTAGATACGTCGAAGCCGGGAGAATATATTGTTACCTATAAAGGACAATATAAAAAACAGGCATATACGGCAGTAACGAAAAAATTAACTGTTGTAGTTGTTCCAAAGACAGTAGTAGCACCGCTTCCTGAGGAACCGACTACACCGGAGCAGCCAACAACCGGACCGGAGGAAACTACAACAGGGGGAAACAACGGTGAGAGTTCTAATGAAACCAACGGATGGACAGACTTTCACTAAAAATTATAAGAGAGGCATGGTATGTACACATACAATACAAAAGTAAGTTATAGCAGATTAGATAAATCAGGGAAAGTACCTTATCATGAGATTATAAATTATTTGCAGGATTGCAGCACCTTTCAATCGGAGGAGCTTGGGGTTGGAGTGGAGCATTTAAAGGCGCAGAATAAAGCTTGGGTAATGCTGGCACATAAGATACAGATTCTTAGAGAATTACAGTTAGGTGAAGAAATTATAGTAGGGACATGTCCGACAGATTTTGGAAAAGTAATGGCAACAAGGCAGTTTTTTATAAAAGATAAAACAGGAGCTTTTGTTGTTAAGGCAGAATCTATCTGGGGGCTGATTGACATTCAGGAACGTATTCCGATAAGAATCAGAGAAGAAGATTATTGTAAGTATATGAAAGAGACAGCTTTTGAAAGTATCAAACCATCCAGAAAGATTCGATTTACCGGGCAGGGAGAGATTGTTGGAAATGTAACAGTACATGGAATTGACATTGACACGAATGGGCATGTGAATAATGCGAATTATTTGAGAATGATATCGGATTATCTTTCGAAGGATGGATATTATAATCAGGTAGAAATCGTATATAATAAGGAAGCTCTTGAAGGCGAGAATATTAAATGTACAAAATATTATGAAGAAGATGGAATAGGCATGATTCTGAAAAATGATGAAGAAGAAACACATGCACAGATAAAATTTAAGAAAATTTAATGGAGAGATAATGGAATTAGGAAAAGTTTTAAAACTAAGAGTAGTAAAAAGAACCGATTTTGGTATGTATCTGGGAACGGAAGAGGATAAAGTGCTTCTGCCCAAAAATGAAGTTCCGGAAGGAACAGAGATAGGCGATGAAGTTGAAGTATTTATTTGTAGAGATTCCCAGGATAGAATTATTGCTACAATACACAGACCGGTGGCTCAAGTAGGAGAAACCGCTTATGTTGAAGTGAAGGAAATTACAAAATTCGGAGCTTTTCTGGATTGGGGACTCGGAAAGGATTTATTTCTTCCATATAAAGAGCAGACGACAGATATAAAAGCAGGTGATAAGGTATTAATCGGTGTATATACGGATAAAAGTAACAGACTTTGTGCAACAATGAAAGTATATGATTATCTGAATTGCAATTCCACATATAAAGAAGAGGATATCGTACAAGGGGTAGTATATAACTATAATCCACAGTATGGAGCTTTTGTTGCAGTCAATAATAAGTACCATGGTCTCATTCAGACAAAAGAACTGACTACAAAAGTATTTGTCGGAATGGAAGTAGAAGCCAGAGTGAAAAGTGTTCGCCCGGATGGCAAGTTGGATTTGGCTCTTCGAAAAAAGTCGTATTTGCAGATTGAAGAGGATGCTGAAAAGATATTGGAATACATGAAGAATAATGGTGGAAAAATTGACTATACTGACAAGGCAAAACCAGAGGTTATTCGAAAAGATTTTAACATGAGTAAGAGTGAATTTAAGCGTGCTATTGGCAGATTGCTCAAAGAAAAGCATATAATCATTGGTGAAAATAGCATATTTTTAGATAAATAGCAAAAGGGCTATGCAAATTTAACAAAGTTTTTTTTATTATTTTGTATAATTGACATATAGTAATTTAAATTAATGTGATTTAGAATACTTTCATACGAGAGTAGAGAAATCTAGATATGAAGGAGAGAACATATGGCAAGTTTATCACTTAAGAATATTTGCAAAGTATATCCAAACGGATTTGCAGCAGTTAAGGATTTTAACCTTGAGATTAAAGACAAGGAATTTATTATCTTCGTAGGTCCATCAGGTTGTGGTAAATCTACAACACTTCGTATGATTGCAGGACTTGAAGAAATTTCATCAGGAGAGTTATACATTGGAGATAAGTTAGTTAATGATGTTGAGCCAAAGGATAGAGATATCGCGATGGTATTCCAGAACTACGCTTTATATCCACATATGACAGTATATGATAACATGGCATTCGGTCTTAAGTTAAGAAAAGTACCAAAGGCTGAACAGGAAAGATTAGTTAAAGATGCAGCAAAGATTCTTGATCTTGAGCAGCTACTTGACAGAAAGCCAAAGGCTTTATCAGGTGGTCAGAGACAGAGAGTTGCTATGGGACGTGCAATCGTTCGTAATCCTAAAGTATTCCTTATGGATGAGCCTCTCTCAAACTTAGATGCTAAGTTAAGAGTTCAGATGCGTGTTGAGATAGCTAAGATTCATAAGAGATTAGGTGCTACAATTATTTATGTAACACATGACCAGACAGAGGCTATGACACTTGGAACAAGAATCGTAGTAATGAAGGATGGTGTTGTACAGCAGGTTGATTCTCCAAAGAACTTATATGATAAGCCGGTTAACTTATTCGTAGCAGGATTTATGGGTTCACCACAGATGAACTTCATCGATGCTGAAGTAGAAAAAGTTGGTGGAGATATTAAGCTTCATATCGGTCAGGCTAGAACATATATTACAGTTCCTGCAGAGCAGGCTAAGGTTCTCGAAGATGGCGGATATGTTGGTAAGACAGTTGTTATGGGTATCAGACCAGAGGATATTCATGATGAGGAAAGCTTTATTGCTAATTCACCGGATAGTGTATTCTCAACAACTATCAGAATTTACGAATTACTTGGTGCAGAAGTATACTTATACTTTGATGTAGAAGGTTTTGATTGTACAGCAAGAGTTAACTCACGTACAGAAGCAAGACCTGGTGATGAAGTAAAATTTGCTATGGATCTTTCAAAATTACACATTTTTGATAAAGATACAGAAAAAGTTATAACGAATTAGTTAGGCTAAAGCCATGCGTAAATAGAAAAAAGAAAAGTGGTATTTGTGCTTGCACAAGAATACTGCTTTTCTTTTTTCTATTTACATAGGGCGCAGCCCTCTACCGAGATGCAGCGCCGAAGGTGCGTAATCGAGGTAGGCATGGCTGGTTGATGGCGCAGCCCTCTACCGAGATGCAGCACCGAAGGTGCGTAATCGAGGTAGGCATGGCTGATTGATATTGCAGCCCTCAACCGAGATATTGCACCGAAGGTGTGGAATCGAGGTAGGCATGGCTGGTTGATGGCGCAGCCCTGCGACCGAGAAGAAGCGAAGCATATTCGAGGTAGGCATGGCGATTGTCACAGAAACTTCACATAGTTTCCTCTTGTTTTTGCATTTGAATTGGTTTAGAATATAAATTGAGTTATTATTTACATAACGCAGGATTGAAACAAGGAGAATAATATGATTTCAAATCAGATTTTACAAAATACAATCGAAGGGATAAAAAGTATATCCAGAGTAGATTTACACGTGGCAGATACTGATGGGAAAATTGTTGCCACAACATCACAGGCAGGAGACCAGTTTGGACATGCAATTATGTCTTTTGTGGCATCTCCGGCAGATAGTCAGTCGGTTCAGGGATATCAGTTTTTTAAAGTATATGATGAAAATCAGTTAGAGCTGATACTGATTGCTCAGGGAAGCAGCGATGATGTTTTTATGGTTGGTAAAATGGCGGCATTCCAGATTCAGAATCTGTTAGTTGCATATAAAGAACGGTATGATAAGGATAACTTTATTAAAAACCTTTTATTGGATAATCTTCTCCTTGTAGATATATATAATCGAGCAAAAAAATTGCATGTTGATGTGGATGCCAGAAGATGTGTCTGCATTATTGAGACAAAAAATGAAAAAGACAGTGTGGCATTGGAGACTATCCGTACATTGTTTGCAGGTCAGAAGAGAGACTTTATCACAGCAGTGGATGAAAAGAGTATTATCCTTGTAAAAGAATTAGATGAAAAGCAGGGATATGAAGAGGTAGAGCATATTGCAAATACGATTGTTGATATGTTGAATACCGAGGCTATGGTAAAGGCAAATATTGCTTATGGAACAATTGTCAAGGAGATTAAGGAAGTCTCTCGTTCTTACAAAGAAGCCAGGATGGCATTAGATGTTGGGAAGATTTTCTTTAGTACAAAGAATGTAATTGCCTACAATAATTTAGGCATTGGACGTTTGATTTACCAGCTTCCAATTCCTCTTTGCAAGATGTTTATTAAGGAGATTTTTGATGGAAAATCTCCAGATGAATTTGATGAGGAGACTCTTGCCACAATTAATAAATTTTTTGAAAACAGCTTGAATGTTTCTGAAACTTCAAGACAATTATATATACACAGAAATACGTTGGTATACAGACTGGACAAGCTTCAAAAAAGTACCGGTCTTGACCTAAGAGTATTTGAAGATGCTATCACATTTAAGATTGCATTAATGGTTGTGAAGTATATGAAATATATGGAAAATACTGAGTTTTAAAAGTTCATAAAAGTGAGAAGCCTGATATGCTTTTCACTTTTAGTGCGTGTTAAGGAGAGAACAAATGATTCAAATAAAAGGTGTTAGTAAGTTCTATGGAAATGGAGCACCGGCCCTTAGTAATTTAAATCTCGATATTGAAGAAGGCGAGTTTGTATTTATTGTTGGTGCCAGTGGTTCAGGAAAATCTACATTTATTAAATTACTTTTAAAAGAGCTAAATCCTACAGAAGGAACAATTATTGTAAATGACACAAAACTGTCAAAGTTAAAATCCAGAGGTGTTGCAAAATACCGCAGAAATATCGGCGTGGTATTTCAGGATTTCAGATTGTTACAGGATAGAGACGTGTATTCCAATATTGCGTTTGCACAACGGGTTATTGGGGCTTCCCAAAAAGAAATTAAGAAAAATGTTGCAAGGGTTCTGTCTCTTGTAGGTTTGTCTGAGAAGTACCGTTCTAATCCAAACGAATTATCCGGCGGTGAGCAGCAGAGAGTGGCTCTTGCCAGAGCATTAGTTAATAAACCGGATATCTTATTGGCCGATGAGCCGACAGGAAATCTGGATCCTGAAAATTCATGGGAAATTATGAAGTTATTAGATAAAGTAAATAGTCAGGGCACTACCGTTATTGTTGTTACACATAACATGGAGATTGTGGAAGCAATGCAGAAGCGTGTGATTACAATGAAAAAAGGTGTAAAAGTCAGCGACAGTAAGGTGGTGGAATAAATGAATGCGAGAACGACAGGGTATTGTATTAACCAGGGACTGGTAAATATTAAGAGAAATAAGTTATTCTCAATAGCATCAATCGGCACGATTGCTGCCTGCATTTTTTTGATTGGTATTATCTTCTCTATTATTATCAATGTAAATTTTATGGAAAAGCAGGTGGAACAAAATCTTGGTGTAACAGTGTTTTTTGATAAAGGACTCAGCCAGGAAGGAATTGATGCTATTGGAGAAGTTATCAAGGCTGATAAAAGAGTAGATAAATTTGAATATACTTCAGCGGATGATGCATGGAATTCATTTCAGAAGAGTTATTTCGCAGAAGATCCGGATTTGGCAAAAGCATTCACGAATGACAATCCGTTAGCAAACTCAGCATCCTATACAGTATTCTTAAAGAATATTCAGGATCAGGATGCTTTTGTGAAAAGTATTTCCGCTGTACAGGGAGTCAGAAAGGTTAAACATTCTGAACAGGCAAAGGAGACGCTCAGCAAAGTATCAAGACTTTTGGGATATGTTTCTGTGGCATTGATTGTAATATTACTGGGTGTGGGAATTTTCCTTATAAGCAATACAGTTATGATTGGTATTTCTGTAAGAAGGCATGAGATAAAAATTATGAAACTGATCGGTTCAACCAATAGTTTTGTAAGAGCACCATTTATTATAGAGGGTGTGATTATTGGTCTGGTTGGTTCAATGATTCCACTGGTTATTTTAAGACTGGTATATGGTAAGGCAATTGCTTTTATCATGTCGAAGTTTGGTGTTATGGCAAGTTCTATAAGTTTTGCATCGGTCAGTGATATCTTTGTGATACTTGTACCAATGGGACTTGGAATTGGAGCCGGAATCGGACTGATTGGTTCGATACTTTCTATTAGAAAACACTTAAAGGTATAATGGAGGAGAGGCAGATGAAAAGAATAACGAAGATATTTAGTCTACTGCTATCAGTGATTTTAGTTTTATCAATGACATTTACAGCATTTGGAGATGTTGCCGGAGAAAAAGGCAAGCTCTCGGATTTAAAAAATAAAAAACAGCAGAATGCAGCCAAACAGCAGGAGTTAGAGGCTTCAAAAGCGAAAGCTGAGGCCTATATTGAAGAAGTAGATAGAAAGTTAACTAACTTATCTACAGATATCTATAACACAGGAAAAAAACTGGAGCAGACGCAGGATAAGATAAAAAAGACAGAAGTAAAATTGAAGGCGGCACAGGAGAGTGTTACTGTACAGTATGCAGATATGAAATTAAGAATTCAGTATATGTATGAAAATGGTGATACACAGTTATTAGATTTAATTTTAAATTCATCTAGTATTACAGAATTTTTAAATAAGGCAGAATACATAACAGAATTATCGCAGTATGACAGAAAGATGCTTACGAAGCTGAAAGATACCAGAAAAGAAATTGCTGATTCTAAAACAGTATTGGAAAAAGAAGAGAAGAATCTGGTTACCATGCAGGCAAAGCAGAAAAAAGATCAGGCAGATTTAGAAAATACAGTTGCTTCGAAACAGAAAGAACTGTCAGGATATGAAGAATTACTTCATGCTAACGAGGCTTCAGCAGAGGCTTTGAACAGAGAGATTAAGGCACAGGAGCAGAAGGTCGCTGATGCAATTAATGCGATGACAGAACCTCCGACACAGGCGCCAACACAGGCACCGGCACCGGCGGGAGGCAATGATACACCAAAGACACCTGCGGTGAATCCGGGACATTCCAGTGGATGGATTTATCCGGTTCCGGGGCATACATCTGTGTCATCGAATTATGGATATAGAAAAGATCCATTCTCAGGAGCATCATCATTCCATAATGGAATTGATTTTCCGGCGCCGGGAGGAACACCGATTGTAGCGGTAGCTGATGGTACGGTTGTCTGGGCGAACTATAATGCCACCGCAGGAAACTGGACTGGAATCAGGCATTCTAATGGAGTTACATCTGTTTATATGCACCAGTCATCTATTCTTGTGAGTGTGGGACAGCATGTAAGTCAGGGACAGACGATTGGTCTGGTAGGAACGACAGGTTCTTCTACAGGAAATCATCTGCATCTGGGTGCAACATCGGGATCTACTCCGGGCAACTGGGTGAATCCTTGGTCATATTTTTAGAAAATAAGAATAATATTAAGCAGAGTGTCAGCAGTGCAGACTTAGAGAGGATGAGGAATGAAAGAATATTTTCATTCTTCATTCTTTGTATAGACAATGTGCCAAGGTAATAATAAAAAGAAGAAAAGGAAGAGTGATTGTGCAGAAAAAGAATAGAAGTGGATTTGTTCCAGGGTTTTTGATAGGAATGCTGGCTATGCTTATAATGGCTGGAGGAATTGTTGCAGGTATTTATTTTTCAAATATTGATATGATTTCTTCAAAGAACAGTGTAGCAGTTACTAAAGCAGAAAAAAAATTAAAGTCATTGGAACATGTAATACATAATTATTATTTGGAAGATGTGAATCAGGATCATCTTGTGGAAGGTCTGTATAAAGGATTGTTTGCGGGAATTGGGGATCCGTATTCTGTTTATTATACGAAAGAAGAGTATGAGGAATTGATGCAGGCTACTTCAGGAAAGTATTATGGAATCGGGGCGTTGGTTTCTCAGGATATGAGAACAGGGCTTATTACTATTTCTAAAGTATTTCAGGGGGCACCCGCGGATAAGGCAGGAATGAAGGCAGAGGATGCTATTTATAAGGTTGATGATAAAAGTATTGATGGAAAAGAAGTAGATAAAGTAGTTGCAATGATGAAGGGAGAAAAGGGAACACAGGTAAAGGTAACGGTATACCGCCCTTCAGAGAAAAAATATATCGATTTGATGATTACAAGAGATGAAGTGAAAGTTCCAACTGTCGAGAGCAAGATGTTGAATAAAGAGATTGGATATATACAGATTACAGAGTTTGACGAAGTGACAGGTGAGCAGTTCACGAAGGCTGTAAATCAGTTAAAAAAGCAGGGTATGAAAAAGGTTGTATTTGATGTGAGAGATAATCCGGGTGGTTCGTACGCAACTGTTTGTGATATATTAGATGAAATTCTTCCGGCTGGAACGTTGGTTTATACGAAGGATAAGTATGGGAAAGAGGAAAGACAGGAGTCAGACCCGGAAAGTCTGAATATGCCGATGGTTGTATTACAAAATGAAGATAGTGCCAGTGCATCGGAGATTTTTGCAGGAGCAATTCAGGACTTTAAAGCAGGGAAAATTATGGGAACGCAGTCTTTTGGAAAAGGAATTGTTCAACAGATTATTCCGTTGGGTGATGGCTCAGCGGTGAAACTGACGGTAGAGAAGTATTACACACCAAGTGGGAAGAATATCCATGGCAAGGGGATTACACCTGACATTAAGGTAGAACAGGGAGAAGATGAAAAGAAAGATCTTCAGCTTGAAAAAGCAATAGAAGAGTTGAAATAAAATTTAGTATGGATATTTGAGGCTGGAAAGTTTTGAAGGTAAGTTGTTCACGAAAGGTAAGGTGAAACATGAAGTTATTAACATTAATTTTGAAGCAGACGGAATTAATCAGCGAATTAAATGATGAGTTGAAAAAAATCGGTGTGCATCACGGAACAATCATCGATGCAAAGAGTATGACGAAAGGATTAAGTGCCTGGTCAGACGATTCCATTATTATTGGAGGTTTTTTGAGACGTGCCAAAAATTTTGAATATAATGAAGAGTGCAAAGTTCTGTTGTTTATCTTAAAAGATGAATTGCTGAAAGAGGCCGAAAAGGTGATTGAGAATGTTATCGGAGATATTAATAAACCGGGAACGGGAGTTATGTTTACTGTTCCAATAGATTTTGCGGAGGGGCTTGGAGAATAAGATGGACGCGAAATATTTACTATTGATATATTTGACAGTTGGTCTGTTTTTATGCCTGATAGCAGGCAAAATTGTAAAACAGTTTAAATTACCGAATGTCACAGGATACATTATTATGGGACTTTTGGCAGGACTTGTGCTTGGGACCCATCAGATGGAACAGTTTTTCGGACGGAATGTAGCAGAGGAAATGGTATCCAGGTTTGATGTTATCAAGGACTTGGCAACCGGATTTATCGCTTTCTCTATAGGTACAGAATTTGAATTTAAATATATTAGAAAACTGGGAAAATCACCGATTGTGATTGCATGCTTTGAGTCAGTAGGTGCAGTAATATTTGTTGCTTTGGGAATTTTTGCAGTAACAGGAAATATTCAGCTTGCACTAATTATGGGAGCGATTGCAGCGGCAACAGATCCGGCAGCGACGATATTGGTTGCCAGACAGTATAAGGCGAATGGTATTGTCACAAAGACTTTGATACCGGTTGTTGCTATTGATGATGCGACTGCGTTGATGTCCTATGGTATTTGTGTAGCGTTGGCAAGAACGCTCACAGGTCAGGTAAGCCTTATGACGTTTATTGAGCCGATTAAGGAAATATTTGGTTCGCTTGCCTTTGGCATTATTTTAGGAATTATTTTTGCTATATTAATTAAGTATTTTACAGGCAGAGGGAACAGACTTGCCATAACGATAGCGATGGTTTCTTTCTGTGTGGCAGTATCTCATATTGAGGTACTTAGTTTTTCACCACTGCTTGCATGTATGGCATTGAGTATTACTGTTGTGAATATATCCCATAACTGGGGACCGGTATTTGATCAGATGGACCGAATGACACCACCGTTGTTTATGTTGTTCTTTTTTGTGACAGGTGCAGGAATGGATATATCTATTCTGCCAAAGGTTGGCTTGATTGGAGTGGTTTACATCATTGTCAGAGTGATTGGTAAGATGCTTGGAGCGTTTATAGGAGGCAGGATATCTCATGCGGCTCCAGATGTTCAAAAATATCTGGGCATTGGATTGATTCCACAGGCAGGCGTGGCAATCGGACTGGCTATGATGTGTGGTTCGGTAGTTCCGGAATATGCAAATGAAATTACAGCTGTGGTCGTATGTGGAACAATTATATATGAATTAGTTGGGCCGATATTGACAAAGGTGATGCTCGTAAAAATTGGAGAGATTAAAGCATAGATACAATTAGAGGTAAAGGATTATTTTACGAGTGGATTTCGGATTTGCAAAGAAAAGGGACAGAAGATGAAAAATAAGAAATATAAAAGAAACAGAAGAAAGAAAAATAAATTTAAGCCATGGATGATTGCTATTGTAATTATAATAGTGCTGATAATATTAGGAGTATGGGGAAGAGGATATTTAGAAGATAAATTGCAAGTGCAAAATCTTGGTAAAACAAAGTCTCCCCAGTGGATTGATAAGCAGATTATTGAAAAGGATGGAGTATCACGAAATGGAAAGAAATTAGATTGTGTAAAAGATATTGTCATTCATTATGTAGGAAATCCGGGAAGCACTGCCCAGGGTAACCATGATTTTTATGTGAGTCCGCAGTCCAACGTAAGTTCTCACTTCGTTGTAGGACTGAAAGGTGAGATTATTCAGTGCATTCCTTTGAATGAAATGTCGGCAGCAAGTAACTGGAGAAATAATGATACGATTTCTATTGAGGTGTGTCATCCTGACGATAGTGGAAAATTTAATAAAAAAACGTATCAGTCTTTGGTGAAACTGGCAGCATGGCTTTTGGAGAGGTGTGACTTGAACGAGAAGCATATTATCAGACATTATGATATTACAGGCAAAGAATGTCCACGTTATTATGTAAGGCATGAGGATAAGTGGGAAGAGTTCAAAGATGATGTGAAAAAATATAGAGAAAAATAAAGAAACGAGACAGCCGAGTAGTTTTTGAAAAGGAAATTACCTCGGCTTTTTTATTATACTGAATTTTATATGAAATAAAAGTAAATAATGAGTAATAGGAACACTAAAAAAGAACGTTTGTTCTAATTTTGCTATACATTTATATTTTTATATGGTAAAATAGTTTGAGATTTACAATGAGTTTATTATGAGATATCTTTTTGTGGAAACGGAGGTATTGATGTGAATAGTTTTAAATTACATTCAGAATATAAGCCGACCGGAGATCAGCCGCAAGCGATACAGGAACTTGTGGAAGGTTTTCAGAATGGTAATCAGTTTCAGACATTATTGGGTGTTACCGGCTCAGGTAAGACTTTTACGATGGCAAATGTTATTGAACAATTAAATAAACCAACGTTGATTATTGCGCATAATAAGACATTGGCAGCACAGCTTTATGGTGAGTTTAAGGAGTTTTTTCCTGAAAATGCAGTAGAGTATTTTGTGTCCTATTATGATTATTATCAGCCGGAAGCATATGTACCAAGTACTGATACGTATATCGAGAAGGACTCGGCTATTAATGACGAGATTGATAAACTGCGTCACTCAGCTACGATGGCGCTGATGGAGCGAAAAGACGTTATTATTGTATCTTCGGTTTCCTGCATTTATGGACTGGGTGACCCGATAGATTATAAGAATATGGTGGTTTCATTACGCCCGGGTACGATAAGGGACAGAGATGATATTATTCATAAGTTGATAGAGATACAATATGACAGAAATGATATGGACTTTAAGCGTGGCACATTCAGAGTACGCGGAGAAAATTTAGAGGTTTTTCCTGCATCTTATACTGACAGTGCTGTTCGAATCGAGTTCTTTGATGATGAGATAGAGCGAATTACAGAGATTGATTCGCTGACGGGAGAGGTTCGTCATGAGTTGGAGCATGTGGCGATATTTCCGAATTCCCATTATGTGGTGGCACCAGAGAAGATGGAGCGTGCAATAAAGGATATTGAAAAGGAACTGGCAGAGCAGGTGTCATACTTTAAGTCTGAGGACAAGCTGATAGAGGCTCAGCGTATTGCAGAGCGCACGAACTTTGACATGGAGATGCTGAGAGAGACTGGAATATGCTCCGGGATAGAAAATTATTCGAGGCATATGGCAGGACTGGAGCCGGGAGCGACACCGCATACATTGATAGAATATTTTGGAGATGATTTTCTGATTATCGTAGATGAAAGCCATATTACAATACCACAGGTGCGTGGGATGTATAATGGAGACCAGTCAAGAAAGGGTACACTGGTAGACTTTGGATTCCGACTGCCTTCTGCGAAGGATAACCGACCTTTAAAGTTCGAAGAGTTTGAGGGAATGATAGATCAGATGCTTTTTGTGTCTGCAACTCCGAATGTTTATGAGAACGAGCATGAACTGCTCAGGACAGAACAGATTATCAGACCGACAGGGCTATTAGATCCGGAGATTAGTGTACGCCCGATAGAGGGGCAGATTGATGATTTGATTTCAGAGATTAATAAAGAAGTAGAAAAGAAGAATAAGGTGCTGGTTACGACACTGACGAAACGTATGGCAGAGGATTTGACAGACTATATGCGGGATGTTGGTATCAGAGTCAAGTATCTTCATTCGGATATCGATACATTGGAGCGTACGGAGATTATTCGTGATATGCGCCTGGATGTGTTTGATGTGCTAGTGGGTATTAATTTACTTCGAGAGGGACTGGACATTCCTGAGATTAGTCTGGTAGCAATACTCGATGCAGATAAGGAAGGTTTTCTGCGTTCAGAGACATCGTTAATTCAGACAATTGGACGAGCTGCCAGAAATTCTGAGGGACATGTCGTTATGTATGCTGATAATATTACGGACTCTATGGACAGGGCGATTTCTGAGACGAACCGTCGTCGCGAGATTCAGCAGAAATATAATGAGGAACATGGTATTACACCGACCACAATTAAGAAGGCAGTTAGGGAGCTTATCAGTATTTCTAAAGAAGTTGATAAGAAGATTTCTGATATTGAAAAAGATCCTGAGTCCATGGACGCAAAAGAGCTTAAGAAGTTGATTGAAAAAGTTGAGAAGCGTATGCAGAAAGCGGCAGCAGAGCTTGACTTTGAGACGGCGATTGAGATGCGTGAGCGCCTTGCTGAGTTAAAGTTAATGTATCATTCTTAAATGCTTTTATATAAAAACATTCAACTATGATACATGACTTTAACTCAGAGGCGCTGATAGTGTTGGATGCAGAGGATGTAAATAAAAAATTCTTTGAAAATAGATTTTAGAAGAATAGTGTAGAAGAGAGGAAAGAGAAATGGCAGGAAAGAAATACATTAAGATACGCGGAGCGTGTGAGCATAACCTGAAAAATATAGATATTGATATTCCAAGAGATGAATTTACTGTTATTACAGGACTTAGCGGTTCGGGAAAGTCATCTCTGGCTTTTGATACGATTTATGCAGAGGGACAGCGAAGATATATGGAGTCTCTGTCTTCTTATGCAAGGCAGTTTTTGGGACAGATGGAGAAACCGCAGGTAGAGAGTATTGAGGGACTTCCACCGGCGATATCGATTGACCAGAAGTCGACGAATAGGAATCCGCGTTCTACCGTGGGAACGGTTACAGAGATTTATGATTATATGAGACTTCTCTATGCCAGAGCGGGTGTGCCGCATTGTCCGAACTGTGGCAAGGAGATTAAGAAACAGTCTATTGATGAGATTGTCGACAGGGTTTTGGCATTGCCTGAAAAAACAAAGTTTCAGATTCTGGCACCGATTGTAAGAGGAAAGAAGGGACGCCATGAGAAGGTGTTCGAGAGTGCTAAGAAGAGTGGTTATGTACGTGTAATTGTAGATAGCAATATGTACGAACTGACAGAGGAAATTAAACTGGACAAAAATATTAAGCACAATATTGAGATTGTGATTGACCGATTGAGTATTCGTGAAGGCATTGAAAAGAGACTGACAGATTCTATTGAGAATGCGTTGAAGTTAGGTGATGGATTGATGAATCTGGATGTGATTGGTGGAGAGACGATGACATTCAGTCAGAATTTTGCCTGTACAGATTGTGGAATCAGCATTGAAGAAATCCAGCCGAGAAGTTTTTCTTTTAATAATCCTTTTGGTGCATGTCCACATTGCTATGGTCTGGGTTATAAGATGGAGTTTGATATTAATCTGATGATACCGGATAAAAGTCTGAGTATCAATGAAGGTGCGATTGCGGTTTTGGGATGGCAGAGTGCCAATGACGGCAAAAGTTTCAGTAATGCGATACTTCAGGCATTATGCAAGCGATATGGGTTTGATCTGGATACACCTTTTGAAAAATATCCGGAGAATATACAGGATATCCTGATTAACGGTACGAAGGGAGAAAAGGTGCCGGTGCATTATCAGGGACAAAGAGGGGTTGGAACTTATGATATTGCCTTTGAAGGATTGGTACGCAATGTTGAGAGACGTTACCGTGAGACAAGTGCTGAATCTACGAAAGCAGAATATGAGACATACATGAGAATTACTCCATGTAGTACATGTCATGGACATAAATTGAAACCAGAGTCTCTGGCAGTAACGATAGGAGATAAAAATATTATTGAGATGACAGAGATGTCAGTCAGAGATTTGAGAGCTTTTCTGGAGGAACTGAAACTGACAGAGACTCAGATGGCTATCGGAAAGGAAATCTTAAAAGAGATTAAGGGTAGACTTCAGTTTTTGATTGATGTGGGACTGGATTATCTCAGCTTATCCAGAGCAACCGGAACGCTGTCCGGTGGTGAAGCACAGAGAATCCGTCTGGCAACGCAGATTGGTTCCGGGCTGGTTGGCGTGGCGTATATTATGGATGAGCCGAGTATTGGACTGCATCAGAATGATAATGAGAAATTATTAAAGACGTTACAGCATTTGAGGGATTTGGGAAATACTCTGATTGTAGTAGAGCATGATGAGGATACGATGTTGGCGGCTGACTATGTGGTGGATATCGGTCCACGCGCCGGTGAACATGGCGGAGAGGTGATTGCAGCAGGTACGGCAAAGCAGATTATGAAAAATAGGAAGTCGATTACAGGGCAGTATCTTAGTGGGAAACTGCAGGTTCCTGTGCCGGAAGTCCGCCGTAAGCCATCAGGATATATTGAGGTGAAAGGTGCACAGGAAAACAATCTGAAGAATGTTAATGTGAAAGTTCCACTGGGAGTTTTTACATGCGTTACCGGGGTATCCGGTTCCGGAAAGAGTTCTTTGGTAAATGAGATTCTCTATAAGAGTCTTGCAAAACAGTTGAACAGAGCGCGAACCATACCTGGAAAACATAAAAAGATAGAAGGCGTGGAGCAGCTGGATAAGATTATCAATATTGACCAGTCTCCGATTGGAAGAACACCACGCAGTAATCCGGCTACTTATACGGGAATGTTTGATATGATCCGGGATCTCTTTGCAGCTACAATGGATGCAAAGGAACGTGGCTATAAGAAAGGCAGATTTAGCTTTAATGTAAAAGGTGGACGCTGTGAGGCATGTTCCGGCGATGGTATTTTGAAAGTAGAGATGCATTTCCTTCCGGATGTTTATGTGCCTTGTGAGGTTTGTGGCGGGAAGCGTTATAATCGTGAAACGTTAGAGGTAAAATATAAGGGTAAAAATATTTATGATGTTCTTGAGATGACGGTGGAAGAGGCTTTGAAATTCTTTGAGAATGTGCCAAGAATTTATAATAAGGTTAAGACGTTATATGACGTAGGATTGGGATATATCAAACTGGGACAGCCAAGTACACAGTTGTCCGGAGGTGAGGCGCAACGCATCAAGCTAGCGACAGAACTCAGCCGCCGAAGTACAGGAAAGACGATTTATGTACTGGATGAGCCGACCACAGGATTACATTTTGCTGATGTTCATAAACTGGTTGAGATTTTGCAGAGACTGACGGATGAAGGAAACACGGTTCTTGTTATTGAGCATAATCTGGATGTTATTAAGGCGGCAGATTATATTATTGATATGGGACCGGATGGTGGTGACCGAGGCGGAACTGTAGTAGTGGCAGGAACTCCAGAAGAAGTGGCAGAGCATCCGACAAGTTATACAGCAAGGTTTGTGAAGCAGATGCTTGAAAAGAGTGCAGAGCAGTAGAAGAACGATTTATCAATTAAACGAATCAGCAAATGGACAAGGGGTGTTTGTTAAGGCTTTAACAGGCGGTTTGTTAATTTTTTATAAAAAAACGATTCATAAAAATGTTTAAATTTTAAGGGTTTTAGGCAATGTGATGAAGATGAAAAAGTTGCTTGAAAACCCTTTAAATATGGCAGAAAATATGGTAAATTCTAAGTACAAATTAAATAAGTTTTTTATACCGAATGTTTTTACAAGGTGCATTAACAGCATGTGGTACCGGATGTCGACCCGGTAACAAAAGTATCTGAGTATAGGTAAGCAAAGGAGATTACCAATTGATATCCTGCTTATATTACAGTGGAAACGAAAAAGGCTGTAAAATGAGTATTTATTGGATGAGGTATTACGGAGGACCGGAAAGGATAGATGAGAGTATTCAAAACGAAGGTCTGACGAGGAATGATATTTTATTTAAGCAGATATCTAAAGCCGAAAGCAGGCAGAGAAGTAAAGATAAGAGGGAAACAAAAGAGCCGATCGTAGAAGAGAAGAGTCGGATAGGAGTAATGAGAAGGTTTCCGAAGAAGAAAAAAAGCCTGTAGTTGTTAGTGAAAAAGGTAAAAACGAGGTATTGATATAGAAGGCATCTGGTATGTAGAGATTACGTATCAGGTGTCTTTGCTGTGTGTGGGTTTTTGTGAAGGAATTACATAAAGATAAAGGACATGAATATGGGGGCTTTAAGGTTGTAAAGACTTTAAATGTCCGCTTTTTAAGTGTTGTTTCAAGTTATAATGTAAAAATTTGATTTTCTTTTCATGAAAAATACTCTTTATCCTTGTTTAATAAGGGAAAATGAAGTAAAATTGTAAGAGTTAATTCGACAAATTAGGTGATGAGATTACCAGGTTTGTTATATTGGTTAAAAGAGAACTTAGGAGGAAACATGAATAGAGAGTTAGTTATTGTAATTGATTTCGGTGGACAGTACAATCAGCTGGTGGCACGTCGTGTTCGTGAATGTAATGTGTACTGTGAAATTTATTCTTACAAAACAGACATTGAAAAAATAAAGGAGATGAATCCGAAAGGAATTATCTTAACAGGTGGACCGAACAGCTGTTATGAGCCAGATTCGCCGACATATACGAAGGAATTGTTTGAACTGGGAATACCGGTGCTTGGGTTGTGTTATGGTGCACAGTTGATGCAGCATATTTTAGGAGGTAAGGTGGAGAAAGCACCTGTCCGTGAATATGGAAAGACAGAAACTCATGTAGATGTTACATCAAAGTTGTTCCAGGGTGTGGAAGAAGATACTGTGGTATGGATGAGTCATTTTGATTATATTTCACAGGCTGCACCGGGATTCAAGATTACCGGCTACACAAAAGACTGCCCTGTAGCAGTGGCTGAGTGTGAAGAGAAGAGCCTTTATGCGATTCAGTTCCATCCAGAGGTACTGCATACAGTGCGTGGTAAGGAAATCCTTAGCAACTATGTATACAATGTATGTGGTTGTGCAGGAGATTGGAAGATGGATTCTTTTGTTGAGAATTCCATTAAGGCAATTCGTGAAAAAGTAGGCGACGGCAAGGTGTTATGTGCATTGTCCGGCGGTGTGGATTCATCAGTGGCAGCAGTACTTCTTGCCAAGGCGATTGGAAAGCAGTTGACATGTGTGTTTGTAGACCATGGTCTTTTGAGAAAGAACGAGGGTGATGAAGTTGAGGCAGTATTTGGTCCAGAGGGAGAGTACGACCTGAACTTTATTCGTGTGAATGCACAGGATAGATATTATGAAAAGTTAGCAGGAGTGGAAGAGCCGGAAGAAAAGCGTAAGATAATCGGTGAGGAATTCATTCGTGTATTTGAAGAGGAAGCAAAGAAAATCGGTGCAGTAGATTATCTGGTACAGGGAACAATTTATCCAGACGTGGTAGAAAGTGGTCTCGGTGGTGAGTCCGCAGTGATTAAGTCTCACCATAACGTAGGAGGATTGCCTGACTATGTAGATTTTAAAGAGATTATTGAGCCTCTGCGTGACTTGTTTAAAGATGAGGTGCGTAAGGCAGGATTAGAACTGGGAATTCCAGAGTATCTTGTATTCCGTCAGCCATTCCCGGGTCCTGGACTTGGAATCCGTATTATTGGTGAAGTGACAGAAGAGAAAGTAAAAATTGTGCAGGATGCAGATGCGATTTATAGAGAAGAAGTAGGGAATGCATTAGAAGAATACAAGAAAGTAAATGGAGTGGATGCATCATGGAAGCCGGATCAGTACTTTGCAGCATTGACAAATATGAGATCCGTAGGTGTAATGGGTGATGAGAGAACCTATGATTACGCTGTAGCACTGAGAGCGGTGAAGACGATAGACTTTATGACAGCAGAGTCTGCAGAGATACCATATGAGGTGCTGAATAAGGTAATGAATAGGATAATTAATGAGGTCAAAGGGGTTAATAGGGTGTTTTATGATTTGACAAGTAAGCCACCTGGAACAATAGAATTTGAGTAACTAAATTCCTATATAGGATGTATTATATGGCAGGTAGTCTATGAGATTGCCTGCTATATTTATATTATCTACATTTTTAGGTTTATATTAATTTCCGTTATCAGCATAATGGATTAAAACTGTTAGAAACAATTTGCCTGTATCTTTAGTTAGAGGCTTGATATAATAAAAACATCTTAGTAGAAATAAATGTGAGGATGTGCTATGAAGGATAGCAAATTATTGGATGAAGTTATTAGATACTATTTGGATTCGAGTAGTTTTAATGGTTTACCTATTTATAAAATAGAGAATTATGATGTAAATGAAATGATAGAATTAATTAATGACGGGTTTGTGGAAGCAATTTCCGAAGTTGATGTGTTGAATCCTCATATCAAAGGATTTGATCTAGGGTTATCAAAGGAACAGCAAATAGTAAATGCAAGAAATACCGATAGACATACATGTTTTTATCCAACAGATCGGGCATTAGAGGGAGTCCAAATTGATTATCAGAAACCATATTCAGTCCTTTTGCAAAGAGGCAAGGAACAGTTTGAAGTCATTTTTTTTGATATAGAAATATTAGAAAGATATATTAATAATCCAAAGTTCATAGTCATGGATAATGGGTATAGAGGTACCATATGCATTAAAGATGAATTTTATGAAGAAGGTTCTCCGAATGAATATATTAAGGATTATGGTATGGCGTATATAGAAGGCGAAAAACTAAATAGAGCAATAGGAGTTTTTGCAATAGATTTAGCTAAATTATCCCCCAAAATTCAAATGATTTGGAAAGGATTTGAGTTAGAAAACCAAAATAATTGCAAAGTTAGTGAGGGGTTTATTAAAAATTTGCTTATGGGAGAATGGGTCACCCAATACTGGATATTTCATGCTCTTTTGGAGGAAATGGGAGTGATTAATAATCTTTGTGAAGCAATGAGTATTCCTAAATTATTTTCACATACATATGGAACACAATATACAGATATGCCGGAGGGATATAGGAATATACTATTACCAACAATGAAGAATTATTATGATTTTGTGTTAGTGTTAGAAAAATTGGTAGTGCATAATATTTCGATAAAAGCATTTCAAAAAGATTCTGTACTTATAAAAGGAATAGAACGAAAAGATGAGGAAGGTAAGGATAAGGGCAGTATAGTAATGTTCAAAGAGTGGCTTCTTAAAAATGTTAAAGCTAATTTTGATGTAGATGAAGTTATAATTAAACCTATTAGGCAGGTAAGAAAGATTAGACAGGTTCCTGCACATGAATTAACTAATAATAGTTACAATGTAGATGTATATGAAAAGCAGAAGGAATTGATGATAGATATATATGGTTCTGTTAGGGCAATAAGAATATTATTTAAGGGACATCCGCTTACAAAAGATGTGAAGATTCCAGATTATTTAGAAGATGGAAAGGATATTGTATTTTACTAATACATGTACTAAGGTATTTATAAATAATAGCAACAGTTTGATAACAGAAAATCAGCAATACAGAGTAAATGATGCAATTGAAATAAGAAAAATTTGCAAGGTTTCTATTGGGAAATACATATTGGCAATTGGTTGGGATGCAAAGAGAGAACTTTCAAAAATAAATTATCGTATTCATACAGATGTGGTAAAGGAATTTCTGATAACATCGACACTATCTCCGCAAGAAATGGCATATACATACGCTTCAGAAGCAAATATTTTGAATATGGCTTTGTTTGGAAAAACGGCAGCGCAATGGAGAAGTGAAAAGGGAATAAGCGGAAAAACACCGAATATTAGAGATTTTGCTTCAGCGGAAGAATTAGTCGTGCTTATCAATCTGGAAGATACGAATGCCGACTTAATAAGGCAGGAAGTGCCTAAAATTGAGCGATTGAAAATATTGAGAAAAAAGGCATACAGGCAGTTGGAACTTCTTAAAAAGAACCAAGGCACGATTGAAGCATTGAGAAAGAATCTTATTGAAGATGCATAAAGTAAGAACAAGATAAGGAGTTACTATGAATACCGATAGATACACACCAGTAGTTTTTGTTAGTTCGACGTGTTATGACTTGAAACAGGTTCGAGAAGATTTAAAAGATTTTTTTGAAACCAATTACGGATTTCAAGCTATGCTATCCGAATTTGATTCGTTTCCTGTTGACCCGTGTATTGGCACTTTTGAAAATTGTTTGAATAATGTCGATAAATCGGCAGATATTTTTATACTTATTATTGGAACAAGATATGGGTATGTGACAGAGAGCGGGAAATCCATTACGAATTTGGAATATTTACATGCAAAAGCTAAAGGAGTTCCCATATTTGTGTTTGTGGACAAGCAGTTACATAGTCAATTAAAAATATGGGAAGCTAATAAAGAAGGAGAATTTTCAGCTACTGTTGACAATCCTCAAATATTTAAATTTGTTTCAGAAATTTATAATGAGCCCAAACAATGGATTTATACATATGAATCTGTGCGGGATATAACTACTACAATGAAACATCAATTAAGTTTGATATTCTCGGATGGGCTGAAATATAACAAAATATCGCATACTCTGCAACCATATGTTTTGGATAGTGATATTCCTGTAGATGCTAAGCGTGTTTTAATTGAGAAACCGTATGCATGGGAATATAAGTTTCTTGCTTATGTGGTTAAAGGTGAGTTTGATAAATTGCAAAAACATAGATGGAATTTTAAGTATGGTATTTTTACGACGCATATAGTTAACTTGAATTCTACAGAGCTTTTGGATGGTATTTCTATAAAGTTGAATGAGATTATAAAATTGAATGGAATTTTAGATACACTTTTGAATTGGACGATTCAAGATGCGATGGGCTTACCGGGAGTACCAAGTGATTTAGAAATGATAGTATATGTTTCAAAACAATTTGCTTTGCTTTACGAAAGAGTGATTGCATGGGCATTATATTTTAAGACATTACATACAGATGATGTGTTTAAACAATTACTTCAACTATTATATGAACTTCCAAAATCAATGCTTGCACGAATAGATGATTTTGTAAATAGGATGTATATGGAGATTACAAACCTTCCAGATGTAGAAGATAATATTAAACGCGAAATTAAACTGTCCTGTGTTTTGGACGAAGCAAATACTGATGCTATTAATGAAGAGATGGAGCGACTTTATAAATTACTGTGTTAATAAAAATAGTTGATTGTAACTGACTTTTCGAGTGAAAATAATTCGTATAAAAGATTGCGCTTCTAAGCAAAACCGTTTATAATTTGAAGCGGAACATATTGTAATTATCCGCAGTTACAGAGCAAGTGTTATCAACACCGATAACAAAATGATAACATTAGCTCATATAGGCAGGATAGTATGGATACATCAAATAATCAAAAGAACTACGAACACGACAGAGAATAATTTCTAGACAAAATTGATTAGTATTTGTCGAGTTTGAGTAGGCTACGAGCCATGCAAGCCTAAAAATAAAGATGAGTTGAGAAATACATTAATGTATTTCTCAACTCATCTTTATTTTTAGGCCTATAGGGCGACAGCCCTTCAGCGAGATGGAGTGAAACGGAATCGAGCTGAGCATGGCGGATGTGAAAGAACAATTCAATTTTCCCCAACATGCCAAAAAGGTAAATAAGATTTTCTGAAAAGGAAACAGATACTGCTAGATTTCATTGGGGTTTTTAGCAATTTAGGGGGAGAATAAGAAAAATTTCTGATTTTTGGCGAGTTAATTTGGAAATTATGGAAGAAGTTGAGAGAAACCATTTTATCTTTTTCTGACTATTTGAAGGTATAACACGAGGCTTGTTGATGAGCAAGTATAAGGTACAAGTGAGTCAATAAGATAATTGGAATGATTGTTCTCGGTCTCAGTGAATACGATGTCCTATTTGTGGTAATATAGCACGAAACAAAATTAGGGAAGATACAAGCAAGGTAGATAGAACACAAGGCTTAAAATGTTTAGGTTTCGAGTTCTACTATGACAGTCAGGCATATCAGTACAAAGCAAAACTACATAAGAAGTCAGTGATAAAAATGAAGAAAAGAAGTCTATTATAAACAGATAAGAAAAAGAGAGGGATCAAATGTATGCTGAATGAAACGGGGATATTTAAAAAATCTTAAATCAGAGAATTACAAAAAGGTTATAAAAAGGGAAAAGAAAAGCGTAAAAACATATTCAAAAAAAAGAATGAAAAAATAAGAGTTAGCACAACTTGGTTATGTAGTTGAAAAATATTGAAATATACACACGAAAAATGTATAATATGTGTATAAATGCATGTGAGGTATCGAATATGAAAATTCGAAGAAATATATCGCTTGACAAAGAAACAAACGATATTTTAGCAAAATTGGCTGAAAAATCGCATAGAAATGTGTCTCAATGGATAACGGATCGAGTCTGGGATGAAATGAGTAAAAGTGAAGAAGTAGAGAAAAATAATAGGAGGAGGGATGTAAAAAAAAATGAACAGGCATGACATTATTGATAGAATAGGAAGAGAATATTTAACATCAAATATAGAAGCTGGAGAATATAGTTATGTTCAGGAAGCAGGTTCTAAGACTAAACTAGAAAAGGCAATAGGACATTCAGTTAATCATTTTAAATTGGATATTAGATTTGAATTTGAAGAAGTAGTTGTTCTTGTTGAAACAAAACCGAATTTTGCTAAAAAAGATGAAGCTCAATTAAGAGACTATTTAGACCTTGAGTATGCATTACATAAAGGGAAAAAATGTATTGGTATACTTGCTAATACTACTAATAATAAGATAAAAGTATGGAAATCTTATATAGATGATGAACATGTGTTAAGTGAAGAGTCTGTGCTTGAGCGTATGCTACATTATGCAAAACTATTTTCAATCAATAAGCAGAATGATAAAGAAAAAGTATTAAAGAATACCTATGATTTGAATGAACTTTTACACAAAATGGATATAGATGAAAATAAACGTAGTCAATTTGTAGGAACAACGTTGCTATATATTAAAGATATGGTACGTAAAGCAGGAGCTACAGAGATAGATGATGAACTTGTTGAAAAATTAAACGCTGTGTGGGAAATGATGGATGATAAAGCTATCAGAGGTGGCATTGAAGGTGTGTTAAATAATCTTCTTGATGATTCGGAGAATAAAACAAAGAAAATAGCACTCTTACAGAAGAATGTTCTTAACGATCAAAAGGTTAAAAAACTAACTACTGCTAATTGGATTAAGGTCTTAGATACTATTCTTCTTGATATTTATAGATACATTGACGCTGATAGTTCCGAAGGACAAGATATACTTAATTTGTTTTTCATAGCTTTTAATAAATATACTGGTAAAGCAGATAAAAATCAGGCTTTTACTCCTGACCATATTACAGATTTTATGTGTAGAATTACAGATGTAGACCGAACAAAGGTCGTCATGGATATAACATGTGGAAGTGGGTCGTTTTTAGTTCAGGCGATGGTTAAGGAACTCGCAGACTGTCACAGAGGAAAGACAGAAGATGAAGCATTTAAATTGATGAAGGAAGTAAAGGAGAAACATATCTTCGGAATTGAAGTTGAAGAAAAAGCATATGGACTTGCAACAACTAATATGCTTATCCATGGTGATGGAAATTCTAATATTAAATTTGCAAGTTGTTTTGATTGTAGAAAATTCATTCAGGACGCAGCTCCTGATATTGTTTTGATGAATCCACCATATAATGCAAAGCCAATTGGTATTCCTGATAAATATAAAAAGGGGTGGGGAAATGCTAAAGATGGAAAAGAGGACCCAACAAAAGGAATGGTTTTCATACATTTCCTTTCGGATGTAATAAAGGAAATGAATGAAAAAAAGGAAAAGGATGGTTTGCAAAGAAAAACAGTAAAACTTGCGGTTCTTTTGCCAGTTTCAGCTGCTATAGGAACAAGTAGTATAGTTACGATGGAAAAAACAGCAATGCTTGAGGATAATACTCTTGAAGCAGTTTTCACACTCCCAGCGGAAATTTTTTATCCTGGAGCAGCTGTATCAGCTTGTTGTATGGTTTTTACACTTGGTAAACCACATATAAACGTAGATGGAACGGTAAATGAAACGTTCTTTGGATATTATAAGGAAGATGGATTTAAGAAAAAGAAAAATATTGGACGTGTTGAACAGTTTAATGGTGATGGTACATCAAAGTGGAAAGAAATTGAGAATCAATGGATTTCTTTATTTAGAAATAAAAAGGTTGTAGATGGTTTATCAGCTACAGCTGAAGTCGATGGTAATGATGAATGGTTGTGCGAAGCATATATGAGAACAGATTATAGTGCCTTATCAGAGGAAGATTTTCAACAAACAGTTAATAATTATCTTTCATATTTGATGAAAGAAGGTATGATATATGAAGCTTAATACAGATAATTGGAAAGAATTTTATCTTAAAAATTTATATAAAATTCGTATGGGCAATAAGTTTGATAAAAACAAAATGTCTGATGATAAACCAACTATAAATTTTGTATCGAGAATTAGTTATGGTAATGGAGTAGATTGTAAAGTTGATTATGTTAGTGGCACAGAACCATTTAAAAAAGGGATGCTTACTGTGGCACTAGGTGGAAGTTATTTAGGTTCATGCTTTGTTCAGGAAGAACCGTTTTACACAGGACAAAATGTGGCTGTAATGGAGGCGTGTAATGAAGAGATGAATCATAATGTAAATTTGTTTATATCAGGACTTATAAGGTTTGAAAGCAAAATAAAGTATTATGCGTTTGGACGCGAATTGAACTCTCATATAAATAGAGATTTTAATATTAAGCTCCCTATAAAATATAATAAAGATGGTACACCAATTATTGATGATACATATAGCTATTCTGATGAAGGGTATATTCCAGATTGGGAATGGATGGATAGATATATAAATGAACTGCATCATAAACCTTTGACTACAAAGAATACAGATAATAAACAACCAGATTTAGATATCAATAAATGGGGGGAGTTTACACTAAACCGTGTCTTTAAATTAAAGAGTGGATTTTTTAATAAAAAACCAGAACATTCAACTGAAGGAAAAGTTCCCTTTTTGGCTTCTACAGAGAGTAATAATGGAGTTACAGAATTTTATTCGACTAAAGACAGATCGGAAGAGCGTCGTGTAGGGAAAGAG
>CAJUBZ010000007.1:56454-128636 GCA_910584795.1 uncultured Eubacterium sp.
ATGGAATAAGATTGGAAAAGAAGACGATACGCTTGATAAAAAAATATATAAAGGTAATTGTATTGCTGTAACAGTAAACGGATCAGTATGTAATGCTTTTTATCAAGTAGAAGATTTTACCTGTAGTCATGATATTACTGTATTTTATCTTAAAAATCATTTTATGAATTCTAGTCTTGCAATGTTTTTATGTACAATAATTATGTGTGACAAATATCGATGGAGTTATGGTAGAAAACCTCATGATGTGAAGAAATTTGGAAAATCATTAATTAAACTTCCAATAAAATATAATGACGCTGATATGCCAATTATTGATGATAAACATTTTTATTCTGATGAAGGGTATATTCCAGATTGGGAGTGGATGGAGAATTACATTAATTCACTTCCTTATGGGGATAGAATTTGATTTTACGTTTGATAGAATTAATATAAATCCTATAATAATGTTACAGCAATGCTGTAACAGCAATAGGTAGAACAAAATGTATGTAAATATCGGCGATAGAAACAAATTAGATTAAGTTGCCCATATATTGGTCGAGTTCGAGTGATTATAAAGAGTTCACGAACCTGTGTAAGTCAAGGTTTGTGAACTCTTGTTTTAACTTTGGTCTAAAAATTACACTTAATACATTTTTCTTAAATACACGTATCTTGAATCATAGAGTCCTAGGTAAAAAGTAAAGAAAAGATAAAAAATATAAAAAAACATAATAGAGTCTATTGACATATAAGCAGCGTAGAGGTAACATGGTGTTAGTTAAAGTGCGAAGGAGGAAGAAAATATGCAATTAGGAATGAGTTTTTCTTATGATTCAAGACCGATACAAACACTAATTAATCAGATAAAAAATATAAGTAAAAGAGATGGTATTGATTTGAGACCAAATTATCAACGTGGCTATATATGGACGGCAGATTTTAAGGATAAACTATTATATAGTATTATAAAGAGTTATCCGATTGGCAATATTAGTCTTCGTGTTAGGGCTGATAAAAATGAGAAGGGTGCTACTAATGAAGTTGTAGATGGACAACAACGTTTGACGACTATTTACAAATTTATGAATGATGAATACACAATACAAAGTGATGTATCTCGGAAAATCATAGAATATATTATTGAATATATGGGAGAAGATAATGATAAAAGGCTAGACAAACTAAAAAAACGGCTAAATAATAAAGGAAAAATAGCAATACGATATAGCCAGTTACCAGTAGATATTCAAGCAAATATATCTGCATATAATATATCTATTACTAATATAACAAATGCGTCTGATGATGAAATTGCTGAGTATTTTAGGTATTTACAAAACCAAGAGAGATTAAGAGCTGGCGAAATAATAAATTCAGTACCTGATACAGCACTTGAAAAATATCTTAAAAAGATTAAAAGTATAGATATATTGTTGGGAAAGTTATCCTTTTTAAACAAAAGAAAGCAGTTTGACAGAGTGTTTTACAGCATTCTTGGATTAGTAGATGGGCAGATTGGGTTTGGTGTTACAGATAAAGAAGTTATGAAGTTTGTATCAGATTGTAGAGAATTAAATGATATTACTATTGAAAAAACAAATAAACTGATCAATACGTTGAATTATATTACTGAGAAAGAAGATATACCAGTTAATTATGTGTCGTGTAATGCAAGAGAAATGAAATTTCTATTATTATTGACTATTATGGATGTCGTTGATTTTACTGTCGACACTAAAAATAAATTAAAAGCATTAGATTCAATTAATGTAAAGTTATCGGCCTTCAGCTCGGCTAAAGCAGATAGTGTGAAAAGTGCATTTTCAGGATATTCGGATGTAGTTATAGAGGAGTATAGATTGTTAGCATTGATTTCAAAAGGCGGACATTCGCTCAAACGTGTAGAGAATCGTATGAAAATATTAGCATATTATGTTAATAATTTTGACAATAGAATTCAAGCGTCAGGCATTGTACCAGAATAAACAAGTTATTGAAAAAAGTAAAACTAATTCATAAAGGAACAAATCATGAATAAAACAAAACTCCAACAAGGCCTTGAAACTGCATTCATCGATAGCAGTATTTCATCGAACCTTGCATACAGACCACAATTTATATCAAACAATCACAAAGAAGGAAGAAAAGTGCTCTCATCTCTCGAGGATGAGCTTTCTTCATGTGACGAATTTTGTATCAGTGTTGCATTCATTACAATGGGAGGTTTAACACCGTTACTCCAAGTGCTTAAGGAATTACAACAACGTGGAGTAAAAGGTAAAGTACTCACCACAGATTATTTAAATTTTAGCGAGCCAGCGGCATTAAAGAAGTTAAACAGTTTAAGCAATGTAGAAATAAAAATGTACATGACTGGCGAGGCGCGAGAAGGCTTCCACACAAAGGGATACATTTTTAAGAAGAATGAATTATACAAAATCATTGTTGGAAGTTCCAATATGACGTTAAGCGCATTAACGAAAAATCGTGAGTGGAATACGAGGATTGTTTCTACGGAGCAGGGAGAGTATGCGCAGGAGTTGGTCGATGAATTCCAAGGATTGTGGGGTTCGGAGTATGCTTTAGATTATGATGAGTTTATAGAAAAATACGAGATAAACTATAGAGTTGTTAAAAAGCAGAGAACCATTGCAAAGCAAGAAACGGTTACAGATATTGAGCAGTATAAATTGCAACCTAATAGCATGCAATTAGAATTTATTTCTAACTTAGAAAAGCTTAGAGAAGAGGGTGAAGAGAAAGCGCTGTTGATATCTGCAACAGGAACAGGTAAGACATATGCATCGGCGTTTGCATTGCGTGAGGATGATCCAGAGAAGGCACTTTTCCTTGTACATAGAGAGCAGATAGCAAAACAAGCAGTTAAAAGTTATAAAAAAGTGTTTGGAAAAACAAAGACATTCGGTTTGCTTTCGGGAAATAGTAAAGACTTTGAAGCAGACTATTTATTTTCCACAATGCAGATGATGGCAAAGAAAGAGATTCGTGAGAGATTTGCTTCGGATGAATTTCAAACGATTATTATAGATGAAGCACATAGAATTGGTTCGGAAAGTTATCAAAAGATAATGGATTATTTCGAACCAAAGTTTTGGTTGGGAATGACAGCATCTCCAGAGCGAATGGATGGATATGATGTATTTGAAGCTTTTGACCACAATATTGCATGTGAAATACGTTTACAACAAGCATTGGAAGAAGATTTATTGTGCCCATTTCATTACTTTGGAATCACAGATTTGCAGATTGATGGAGAAACTGTTAATGATGAAACAGGGCTTAGAGATTTTAATTTATTGACATCTGAAGACCGAGTGAACTATATTGTGGAGCAGATAAAATATTATGGATATAGTGGAGAGAGAGTAAAAGGACTTGTTTTCTGTAGTTCTAGAGCAGAAGCAAAAGAATTAAGTGATAAGTTTAATCAAAGAGACTTTAAAACATTGGCTTTAATAGGAGAAGATAGTGAAGAAAAGAGAGAGCAGGCTGTTGAAAGACTGGTATCGGATCATGAAGAAGATAGATTAGATTACATATTTACTGTGGATATTTTTAACGAGGGTGTGGATATTCCAGAAATTAATCAGGTAATAATGCTTCGTCCGACAAAATCCCCTACCATATTTGTTCAGCAGTTAGGACGTGGTCTTCGAAAGGCACAAAATAAAGAGTATGTAGTTATTCTTGATTTTATAGGAAATTATAAAAATAACTTTATGATTCCGATAGCATTGTCTGGTGATAAAACATACAACAAGGACAATATAAGAAGATATGTATTAGAGGGAGAGCGTATTATACCTGGTTCATCAACAGTACATTTTGATGAAATATCAAGGAAAAGAATATTTAGTGCAATTGATGAGGCGAACTTTAGTGATATCAAATTGATTAAAGAAAATTATACAAATTTAAAGAATAAACTAGGTCATATTCCAGCACTGAAAGATTTTGACAAATATGGCGAGATGGATGTCCTTCGTATTTTTGATAATAAAAGCCTTGGTTCATATTACAAGTTTTTGGTGAAATACGAAAAGGAATATACAGTAAGATTATCAAAGAGAGAAGAAAAAGTTATAGAATTTGTTTCTAAAAAATTGGCTAGTGGAAAGCGTATTCATGAGCTGGAACTTTTGGATAGAATGTTCTTGATGCGGAATGGTTTGTTACAAGAATTAACAAAGGAATTGTCTGACAAGTATCATATTTCTTTGTCGGAGAATGCAAAGCAAAATATTATCAATGTGATGACAAATGAATTCTCATCAGGCTCAGCAAAGAAAACATATGAGGATTGTGTGTTTATTGAACCACAACAGAAGGACTATGGAGTTGCTAAATCGATTCAAAAGATGCTGAGAAATCCAGATTTTAGAGACATGTTAGAAGAGCTTGTGGAGTTTGGTATTTCTAGATATAAGAAATATTATAGTGAATGTTATGAAGAAACTAGCCTCGTATTGTATCAAAAGTATACATATGAAGATGTTTGCAGGTTATTGAATTGGGAGAAAAATGAACCAGCCCAAAATATTAGTGGTTATAAATATGACAAAAGAACGAATACATATCCAGTATTTATTAATTATGATAAGTCGGATGATATTAAAGATACAATCAAGTATGAAGGTCATTTTGTTAATGAAAGATTGTTAATTGCGATTTCTAAAGCAGGAAGAAGAATCCAATCTAAAGAGGTTGAGAATTTCTTAAATGCTGAAGAAAAAGGAATTAAAGTAGAATTATTTGTTCGTAAGAATAAGGATGATAAAATTTCTAAGGAGTTCTACTATTTAGGAAGAATGAAAGCAACAGGTAATGTGCGAGAATTTGTCATGGAAAACACTAATAAAACGGCAGTTGAAATTGAATGGTTGTTGGATACGCCGGTAAGAGAAGACATTTATGAGTATATTGTAAATAGTTAATGGAGGATACATGAAAACGATTAGAGTTGTAGCAGCAATTATTGTAGAAAATGATAAAATTTTTGCCACTCAGAGAGGGTATGGTGAATTTAAAGGTGGTTGGGAGTTTCCCGGTGGTAAGATTGAGGAGGGAGAAACACCACAGCAGGCGTTGGTTCGTGAGATTCAAGAGGAGTTGGATACAGAAATAGAAGTAGGTGAGCTGGTGGAGAGAGTAGAGTATGATTATCCACAGTTTCATTTATCGATGGATTGTTTCTTATGTAAGATTAAGTCAGGAAAATTGGTGTTGAAAGAACACGAAGATGCGAAATGGTTGCGGAGAGATGAGTTGGGGAGCGTTGCGTGGTTGCCGGCGGATGAAGGATTGGTGGAGAAACTATCTGGTATAACGTAGGTTCATATGATATATATGAGAGAAAAAAATGTTAAAAGAGAATTTAATCTTATGGACAATATAGAATATATAAGATAAAATATTAAAATAATGATTTATTATATTTATGGGGGAAGAGGAATGAAGACGCTATCTTAAGCGACAACAAACAAAAAATTATTATAATATATAAAGCTATAAGAGGTGTCTGAGTTTGCGGTAATCATTTCCGTATATTCGGATGCCTTTTATTTTAGTAAATTGTTTACATATAGTGGAGGTTAGTTATGAACGAACAGAAAAAGATACAGGCGGAAAAAATATTAGATTATTGGTTTGCATTAGAATTTCTCTCACAAGACCCTTTTCCAAATAACTGGGATGTGCGAAGCAAAGTAAAAAAACATAAACAGGAGGTTTTAAAAGGGAAAACAAAAGCGAGAACAGTATCAGATTTTGTTATATTGGAAGGAAAAGAAAACATATATGATGTACTTGTATCAGAGGCGACAGACTGTGGTATGAAAAAATGGGGAAACCTTACTTTTTATATCGGCAGGATAAAACGAGAAAAGTGTATTGAATGTATAGCTGAGGTGTTGCCATTTAATCGAGATGAGAAATTAGAGCATTTAAGAGTATTGTACGTTGAGAGTGTTGCAAATAACAGGAGGAAGTTAAATGGAAAAAATGAAGGATAAGTTAAGTAATTTATGGAGTGCAGTAGGTGAAGAGACAACTGAAGAAATTGTGGAATCAAATATTATTCCAGATGTAGTTAAAAAAGTGGCGGAAACAGTAGTACAGGAAGGAACAGCAGATGTAATTGGAAATATTTGTGCTGCAGTATTGCCCCGGGCAAATGGAATAGCACTGAATTATAAGCAAAAGAGGTTTGAGAGAAATGTTAACACAGCATTGGAGGAATTTGAAAAAAAGCTGTCGGTAATGGATGAAAAGGTTTCTCTGTTGAGTGAAGAATTAGAAGAAAAATTTAGAGGAATATATGTAGAGTGGTTGTTAGATAGTCTTGAGAATGAAAAGCAAAGCATAAAAATTCCTTATTTAGTGAATGGATATATAAATATGATGAATAACACAACCAATGATGATTTGATGCTTATGTTCTTTTCAACATTAAATGATCTTACTGATTTGGACATTAATGTACTTAGGATGTATCACTTTGAATGTAATGAAAATATATATACTCTTATGAACGAAAAAAATCTCTCTATTGATCAGATTAATTTAGTTAAAGAAAAATTATTGCGAAATGGATTGCTTGATAGCAAAAATGATGAGCAGAGAGATGATAATTTAGAGGAAGTAGTTAGATATGTGACTGACTTGGCTAAACAAATGAAAGCAACTAAGCCCAAAGTGGTTAAGGCACCTAAAACAAAGAAAATTCCGAGGTCTGAGTCTTATTCGATTACAAGGTTAGGAAGAAATTACCTAGAGATGATTGGAGCAATAGATCGAGAATAGAAGATGCCGTGGGTATGTGGTCGAAAAATATTTTAATATAAAATTTAATATGTGATAACATTTTAGAAACAAAAGATTGGTAAACTGAAACAAAATATCCAAATGAAGTAAAAAGAAAATTATAAGGGATAGCACCTAAAATAATATGAAAAACAAGGAACGTTTCTAAGTACTTGGCATACATTAATAGAATGGAGGATGATTTATTGAAAGTACTAATGACATCAGATGAGTTAATACAGCATATGAAAGAAAAAGGAATTAAATTTTCAATTATAGATGAGAATGAAGCAAAGAAATTTTTAAGTAAAAATAACTATTACATGAAGTTAGCAGCATACAGAACAAATTATGAAAAACAAGGTGTGGAATGTAGCTCCAAGGGACAATATATTAATTTAGAATTTGCATATTTGCAGGAATTGTCAACATTAGATATGAGGCTGAGATATATTATAATGGATATGTGTCTTGATATAGAACATTATATTAAGTTGAAATTATTAAATAATATAGAAAAGAATCAAGATGATGGATATGAGTTAATAAGAAGATTTGTTGCAAAAAATGATAAAATATTAAAAAAGATAAATGGACATAGATCAAGTGAGTATTGTAAAGATTTAATTGAAAAATATTATCCATATTTTCCAGCATGGGTATTTGTTGAGTTGATTTCTTTTGGAGATCTTACATATTTGTGCGATTTTTATCATAAAATATATAGTGAAGAAATTGTAGATAATAAATTTATGAATTTAGTTAGAGATATTCGAAATGCATCAGCTCACAGTAATTGCTTAATTAATAAATTAAATAAAGATTTAGAAGGAAAGCCAGATAAAAGAATAATTGATTTTGTTAAGAACATGAATTTTGCAGGAAAGACATCCATAATAAATAATTTGTCAAAGAATTTTACTTACAATTTTATTGTTTTGTTATATGTGTATGACAATGTGGTAACTAGTCAAGGTGTAAAAAGGAACAGATATGAAGAACTAAACAACTTGATAAATGTGAGAGCTATTAGAAATAGAAGTTATTTTGTGAAAAATAATATCATAAAATCAAGATATAATTTTATTAAAAACGTTATTGACAAATTAGCTATGATATGATAATGTAAAACAACAATTGAAAAGCGATTAGCTTTTATACGGAGTGTCCATGTAATATGGCACTCCTTAATTTTTTGAGAGAATTAAGTATTTGTTTTAAATATTATCGAGTTTAGAAGAGTTTATCAGCAGATATTATAATTATTTTATAAATAGCAACAAAAGAACTAAAAGGGAAAATGTTTTAATATTTTATAAGTTGATAATAGAGAAGATAATGGAAGGAACACCAGAAGGGATGGAAGAAATGAAAACTGAAAAAGTAATAAAGTGCAGAGACAACAAGAACAAATCAGATACATCAACACTACCCTTAAAATCAAACATGAAATACATAACAGCAACCTCTGACATGGCAGATGCTATTTACAATCTTTTACACACAACGATCAAAACGGTATACCCAAAGTATTATCCAAAAGAAGTGGTAGATTTCTTTTGCCATCACCATAGCAAAGAACACATTTTAGACGGAATAGCGTCTGGAAATATGGGGGTATTAATGGAGGGAAACGTGATTGTAGGGACAGGCTGCTTTAATGATAATCATATTACAGGGGTATATGTGTTGCCCTCTCATCAAAAACAAGGCTGTGGTTCGTATATTATAAATTGCTTGGAAACAGAAATTGCAAAAAAGTATGATAAAGCCATCTTAGATGCCTCACTACCGGCAGTATGTTTATATGAGAACAGAGGCTATAAAACTGTTGGGCATGGAATATATGAATTGGAAAATGATGTGAAGTTAGTTTATGAAATTATGGAGAAAAGATTAAAAAGTAATTAACTGTATTATCTGTAATTATATGCATAACAAAAGGGGCTCACTTTATTGACGGGAGGTCATGATTTCTCCAGCATTAGTTTGATGACTATGACATACCATGGTGTGCAAACATATAGGAATTAAAGGCCCGTTTAGCATTGAAAAGAAATAAGTGTTTTGGTACAATGACATTTGATAGAGGAGTGAGAGACATCGTGTAATAAATTGAGGTTTTTCTTCCTAAGTTGGCAACAGTTCAGCCATCAGCTCGAAAATCCTGCGGATTTCCTTCGCTGTGGTTGTTCATCATATGATATAAAACGCATATGACATATTGCCTGCAAGCAGTCATATGCCATATGCGCCTTATATCGCATGGCTGAACTGTTACCCAAATTGATGAATAACGGATTAGGAGATTAAGTGAAATGAGTACTAAAAGTATTGATGTAAGGAAACTGTATAAAACATATGCAGAATTAGGAGGGCAGGAAGTTACTATTGCCGGCTGGATTAGAAATATCAGGGATTCTAAAACATTCGGTTTTCTTGTATTAGCAGACGGAACGTTCTTTAATTCTGTTCAGGTGGTATTTAGCAAGGATGTTGTAGACAATTTTGATGAAATTGCTCATCTTAATGTAGGTGCAGCAGTTTATGCAACGGGAGTTGTAACATTGACACCGAATGCAAAGCAGCCATTTGAAATTCAGGCAACAAAGATTGTGGTAGAAGGAACATCCACACCGAATTATCCAATTCAGCCAAAACGTCATTCGATGGAGTTTTTACGTACACAGTCCCATCTTAGAGCGCGAACAAATACATTCCAGGCTGTATTTAGGGTTCGTTCCCTTTGTGCATATGCAATTCATAAGTTCTTTCAGGAGAGAGATTTCGTGTATGTGCATACACCGATTATTACGGGAAGTGACTGCGAAGGTGCCGGTGAAATGTTTCAGGTGACAACAATGGATTTAAATAATATTTCAAAGGATGAGAAGGGAAACATTGAATATTCAGAAGATTTCTTTGGTAAGGCGACAAACCTTACGGTATCAGGTCAGTTAAATGGTGAGACATATGCACAGGCTTTTAAGAATATTTATACTTTTGGGCCTACATTTAGAGCAGAAAATTCCAATACAACGCGTCATGCAGCAGAATTCTGGATGATTGAGCCGGAGATTTCATTTGCGGATCTTGATGATGATATGGCACTTGCAGAGGATATGCTTAAGTATGTGATTAATTATGTTTTAGAGCATGCACCGGAAGAGATGCAGTTCTTTAACCAGTTTATTGATAAAGGACTTTTGGACAGACTGAATCATGTTGTAACATCTGATTTTGGACGTATCACATATACAGAGGCTATTGCAGAACTTGAGAAACATAACGATAAGTTCGAATATAAGGTAAGCTGGGGATGTGATCTTCAGACAGAGCATGAGAGATATCTTACAGAGAAGGTATTTGGTCGTCCGGTATTTGTTACGGATTATCCAAAGGAGATTAAAGCATTCTATATGAAATTGAATGAGGATGGAAAAACAGTTGCGGCAATGGATTGTCTTGTGCCGGGAATTGGAGAGATTATCGGTGGTTCTCAGAGAGAGGATAATTATGACGTGCTTGTTGAACGAATGAAAGAGTGTGGATTGAAAGAAGAGGATTATGGATTCTATCTTGATCTTCGCAAATATGGCTCATCACGTCACGCAGGATTTGGTTTAGGTTTTGAGAGATGTGTAATGTACCTTACAGGGATGGGAAATATTCGTGACGTAATTCCTTTCCCAAGAACAGTAGGAAGTTGCGAACTTTAGGATAAGTGACGGATAGATATGATAAAAAAGCGGGAGGTTTTTGGGATGAGTAGAATGTATATTCCAGAAGGGTACAAGTCAGCCCTTAACTTAAAAGAAACGCAGATAGCAATAAAAAAAGTAAAGGATTTTTTTCAATCTCAGTTGACAGCACAACTGAATTTGTATCGAGTAACAGCACCTCTGTTTGTTGAGCCGAAATCCGGACTGAATGACAATTTAAATGGTGTGGAGAGACCGGTTTCTTTCGGAATAAGAGAGCAGCAGGAAGCAGAAGTTGAAATAGTTCATTCCCTTGCAAAGTGGAAGAGAATGGCTTTAGGACGCTATGGTTTTCGTGTAGGTGAAGGACTTTATACAGATATGAACGCCATTCGCCGTGATGAGGACACGGACAATATCCACTCTATTTATGTTGATCAATGGGATTGGGAGCGTATTATCGACAAATCTGAACGCAATGAGAAGACTTTGAAAGAGATTGTAAAATCTGTTTATGAGGCTCTTCGTGTGACAGAGAAATATGTGGCAAATAATTATGACTATGTTCAGTGTATTCTTCCAGAGGAAATTCGCTTTATTACAACGCAGGAATTGGAAGACAGATGGCCTGACCTTGATGCACATCAGAGAGAGTATAAGGCTGCAAAAGAATATGGTGCAATTTTCCTTATGAAGATTGGAGACTTGCTAAAGAGTGGTGAGAAGCATGATGGACGTGCGCCGGACTATGATGACTGGCAGCTTAATGGTGATATCATCGTGTATTATCCGGTAAATGATATTTCATTAGAACTCTCATCTATGGGAATTCGCGTGGATGAAGATAGTTTGCGTGAGCAGCTTGAGAAGGCAGGCTGTCAGGAGAGAGCAGAACTTCCTTTCCAAAAAGCGATTTTAGATAAGAAACTTCCATACACTGTTGGTGGTGGAATCGGACAGAGCCGTATCTGTATGTTCTTTCTTAGAAAATGCCATATTGGTGAGGTTCAATGTTCTATCTGGCCAAAAGAGGATATAGAATATGCTGCAAAGAAGGGGATTACGATTCTTTGATGGAAATTATGGAGATTTGTTCGTTGAGATAAGACAGGGAATATGAAATATTAGAAAATTTTCGAAAAGCCTCACAGTGTTTAAAATAAAATCTCAAATTGACATACTTGGGAAAAGGAGTAAAATAAAAGTGTATTTTTATTATGTATGTGGGGGGATATTAGAGATGACATACAACAAAATTATAATTGAAGAAAGGAGCGTTTTATCAAACCCCTTTCTAATATTATTTTGATAAACGAAAAACATTATGATAAGAAAACTATGGAAAAAGAATTGTGGAAGGAAAATTATGGCGGGTCTTTTAGCCTGCGCATTAATTTTTTCCTGCGTAGGAGTCAGAACAGTCAGGGCTGCTAATAATTGGATGCCGAACATTACAGCCTCTAGTGCTGTGAATAATAAAAAAGAAATATTGTGTATTGGCAATAGCATGACATTTTATAACAATACTCCATTTTTGTTGAGAAAAATGACAGGTAGTAATGTTGTAGTAAATTATCTAACTTGGAGTGGTCAGTCTTTATATAAGCATGGCGAGTGGATTAATAAAGTTTTAAAATCCGGTGGTATTTATAGCAACTTTAAAAACAGTTTGACAACTCAGGATAAAGCAGCATTAGTTAAGAATGGTGATGCTTCCATTTTTAATGAGGAAAGAGCAAAAAAGAGGTTTAATTGGTATGCCAGTGCACTGTTTAAGGACTATACAAACGAAACAAATACAAAACAGTTAACTCCAATTTCATATGATTATGTAGTGTTGCAAGACTTAACTGATAATGTAAAAAATACTACAAACTTTAATTCATATATTAATAATTCAAGTGCAGCATTATCCAGAGATTATTTTAAAGCAACATGGAAGGGTGGTTTATGTAGAGTTATTTACGAGTTAAGAAGTAATGGAGCAACTCATGGTGCTACAAAATATATAATAAATGCGACATATACTTCAGTGAAAGATAAAAAACTTTCAGCAGCAGAAACATTGCAGACGAAAATCGATAATCAGGCTGAAAAAATGAAGAATGATTTGGCTAATAGTTTCAATGTTCCGGGAGGTAAGACATATAATTTGGGAAGTGGTGATGTAAAAGTAGCATATACAGGTGATGTTGTACTTAGTTACTTACATAATACAAAAGGTAATGGTATTACATGCACAGCAAGTAATATTTCAACGATGATTCATAGTGATTATAAGCATCCAAAGTATGCAGCTTCTATTATGCAGGCAGCAACAATTTACAGAGTGATTTTTGGTAAATTGCCTTCTTATTTGACATTGACGAGTATTACACCGGCATTTAATTTATCCGACTGTCTTGCTGCAGATGCAACGAATCATTTACCTACAAGTAATGATTATACATTTGTGAAAAATAATAATGCAACGTTATATCAATATGTACAGAATTATGGACCAACCATAAAAGCTGCTTGGAAATAGTTTCGTTAGTTGTATTTGAAAAAAAGCGTTGAGTGCCGAATATGTAGAACTTCTATATATTCGGCACTTTTTTATTATATTTAAAATTCGAAATAATTTTCTAGTGATATTTTGTTATAATATTCGAAATTTCATACAGATTGACACCAGAAGGCCGGTATATGATACAATAGAAATCAAAATAAGAAATAAAGAGGAGAGTATTGTAAAGCTGTTTATTAAATCTTATAAAAAATTCAGCTTAACGAACAAGAGACAACCATGACATTTGAACAATTTATACAGAAATTTAAAATAGAACTAAATAAACAACAACTTGAAGCGGTACAGTCTATTGACAACCCGACCCTTCTTCTGGCGGTGCCGGGCAGCGGAAAGACCACCGTGTTGGTTACAAGACTTGGCTATATGATTTATTGTTGCGGAATTCAGCCGGAGCAGATTCTTACTGTAACATATACAGTGGCAGCCACAAATGATATGCGAAAAAGGTTCGCAGATATATTTGGAAGTGAACTGGCAGACAGACTGGAGTTTCGAACAATTAATGGAATCTGTGCAAAAATAATTAGTTATTATGGAAAATGCGTAGGCAGGAAAGCATTTGATTTAACAACAGATGAATGCTATAAGACAAAATTATTATCATCAATTTATGTGAAAATGCTAGAAAAATATCCTACAGAAAATGATTTGAAAAATATCAGCACACAGATTACATATATAAAAAATATGATGCTTACTGAGAGGCAGATAGAAGAGTTAGGGGAGCAGCAAGATATTCCTCTGCTAAAAATATATAAAGAATATTGTAGTGAAATGCGTTGTCAGTCATTGATGGATTATGATGACCAGATGGTATATGCATTAACAATGCTTAAGAATGCATCGGAAGTTTTAGAACATTTTCAGGAAGTATATCAATACATTTGTGTGGATGAGGCACAGGATACATCTAAAATACAGCATGAGATTATTGCATTACTTGCAAAGAAATATGAAAATTTGTTTATGGTTGGAGATGAAGACCAAAGCATTTATGGATTCCGGGCAGCATATCCAGAAGCATTATTATCGTTTGAGCAGAATTATCAAAAAGCAAAAGTTCTATTAATGGAAGAGAATTTTCGGTCAAATGCAAAAATTGTAGAAGCAGCAGACCAGTTTATTCAGAAGAATGAATTACGTCATGAAAAACATATGACAGCATTTAAAAATGAAGGAAGAGATATTCAAGTTATTCCGATAAAAAGCCGTAGGGCTCAGTATACATATTTAGTTAAAGTTGCAGAGACCTGCCAGATGGAAACCGCAGTATTATATCGTGATAATGAGAGCATTCTTCCGGTAGTAGATTTATTGGAACGGAAAGGAATCCCGTATAAAATCAAAAATGCAGATATGACATTTTTCTCTCACAGGGTGGTGCTTGATATAGAAAATATTATTAAATTTGCAGCAGACCAGACAAACACAGAATTATTTATGCAGATTTATTATAAGATAGGAACCTATATGAGCAAGCTGGCTGCAATGGAGGCATGTAGAATTAGTGAGGAAAAAAATATATCTGTTTTAGATGCTGCACTGTGCTTCGGAAAGATACCGGCAGGAACACAGAAAGGCATAAGGTCCATACAGACCCATATGAAAGGGGTGTTGGAGGAGAGAGCAGATAAAGCGGTTTATAGAATTGCACACTTTATGGGGTATAATGAATATTTGGAGAGGGCTCATATTAAATCGGAAAAGGTTCAAATATTAGAAGCAATTGCAGCGAATGAGGAATCAGCCCTTGGATTTGTTGAGCGGTTACAGGAACTTTCAAAGTTAATAAAAGAGAAAACTTTTGCACCGAACTGTAAATTTATTTTGTCAACAATACATTCCAGTAAAGGTTTAGAGTATGATAGAGTTTTTATCATGGATGCAAGAGACGGAATTTTTCCGGAAAAGGTGATAACGAATCGTAGAAAAGCCTCAAAAGATGAATTGAAAATATATGAAGAAGAGAGAAGATTATATTATGTTGGAGCGACAAGGGCAAAAGAGATTTTATGTATTTTTAAATTCATAGAAGGAGCAACTTTTACCAGTGAGTTTTTAGGGTTAGATATTAGTGCTTATAGTGTGAAAGTACGAAGAAAATGTTCTTTATCACAGGCAAACGCATTACAAAAGAAACAAGAGAACAACAAGATAACGCAGACAGAATATGTTGATAAACTTCGAGAAATACAAGAAACGGGATTTGTGAGACATAAAAAATATGGGCAGGGAAAAGTTCTTTCTGTAAATGGAGATGTTCTTGAAATTGCCTTTGAAGACAAAACGACAAAATGCATGCTTCGGTTTATGATGGAGCATGAATTGCTATTATAAAAGGAGTATATGTATGAAGCAATCAAAACAGCAGTTAGTAAAAATTTTAAGAGAAATTGATAATAAAAGTTATCCATTATACAAGCAGCTAAAGGGAAGTTACGACATGACGGGTTTTACTCTTTTCATTGAAAGGGTGCAGGGAGATCCCTTTGCATCTCCTTCTATGATAAGTGTGGAAGTTACACCGGAAAAAG
Organism: uncultured Eubacterium sp.; assembly: GCA_910584795.1. Classification (GTDB taxonomy): domain Bacteria; phylum Bacillota; class Clostridia; order Lachnospirales; family Lachnospiraceae; genus Eubacterium_G. Next base: position 72,072 of record CAJUBZ010000007.1, read on the forward strand.
CAGATTTTCCAAAAGACTTGTATGATACCATGGAAAAGAAAGTGGCGTTGGAAGACCAATTACTCAGGCAGTTTGCAGGGGAACTTCGAAAATATTCTTTTCAGGCTAAAGGATCCGGAAAGTCAGGATTTATGGGAGCAGTGGTTCCCGGGCCTGAGATATTAAAACGTACTGGTTGTGAAATTAGTAATGTTGGAGCAGTGCGTTTACGTTTAGAAGCCGGATTTCCTGCGAATGGAAGGAGAATTCAGAGTAGACAGCTGGAGAAAATGCTTGTAGAGTTTTTGCCAAGGGTTGTCTCTAATACGTTGTATTATGACAAGACGAAAGAGAGGCAATATAGGCAGGTCGCCGAACTGGCAGAGGATCAGAGGTTTATTCGTGGAGAATTAAAGAAGAGAAATCTTGTTGCATTTGTGGCAAATGGAGCGATACTTCCAAGAGAATCCGGAGTGAGCAGCAGACCCATGAAACAGGCAGTAGCGTTTGAATCTCCAAAATCTTTAGAGATAACATTACAGCTTCCCAACAAGGGAGAAATAAAAGGAATGGGAATCCCACAGGGAATTACCATGATTGTTGGAGGTGGATTTCATGGAAAATCCACGTTGCTTAAGGCGTTGGAAGTTGGAGTATATAACCATGTTTTTGGAGATGGACGGGAGTATGTAATCACAGATGAATCGGCAGTAAAACTTCGTGCAGAGGATGGACGGAGTATTCAGCAGGTGGATATTTCTATGTTTATTAACAATCTGCCTAATGGAAAAGATACTTCTTGTTTTTCTACAGAAGATGCTAGTGGAAGTACTTCTCAGGCAGCAAATGTTGTGGAAGCTATGGAGGCAGGCAGCAAATTATTTTTAGTAGATGAGGATACTAGTGCGACGAATTTTATGATTCGTGATGAGCTGATGCAGAAAGTGGTTCATAGCAATATGGAGCCAATTACACCGTTTTCACTTCGTGTAAGACAGCTCTACGAAAAAGCACATATTTCAACAATTCTTGTGGCAGGGAGTTCTGGAAGTTATTTTTATGAGGCAGACCACATAATTCAGATGAAGGAATATCAGCCGGAAGACATAACAGAGATGGCGAAAGCTGCAGCACAGAAATTTGCCATATTAGAAAATGATAATAGGTCATTGGAGAATGAAAAAGTTTCTGAACTTTTGATTCCGGATTTTTCAAAATCACGTATATGGTTGAAGAAAGCAGATATGAGAGACCGTGTAAAAATGAAAGTTATGGGCAGAGACAGCATCTCTATTAATAAAGAAACAATAGATTTGCGTTATGTAGAACAGTTGGTTGACACAGGACAGTTGGCAGGAATAGCAAATATTGTCTGGTATATACGCACACACTTACTTTCAGAGGATATGTCTATGACGGAAATGGTTAATCAAATAGAAGAACTTTTGAAAACTTCTGGATTTGAAAAAATTTGTGCAGGAAGAGTTCCGGGGAATTTAACAGTTCCAAGAAGACAAGAAATATTTGCGTGTATGAATCGGTGGAGATATTAAAAAAGTTAAAAATGAAAAACTTATTCTTGTTCATTTATTCTAGTCCAATCTCCCTGAACGTGATACAATGGGACTATAAAATTTTCAGAAAGGAAAAGTATAACCCAATTACCCTAAATTGGATAGTTGTATTATACGAGAACACACATGATAGAGGTAAAAGAATACAGAGGGCATATTAGAAACTGGGAAATGCTCTGCCATGAATTAGAAATATATGAGGCATTGGGCTATTTCACTGAATTATTAGAAAATGAGAATACACAGGATGTCCCGGAGCAGGGAATTATGGCTGCATCTGTCACTGAAGTACCTGTTACGGACAAGGCTATGACCCGTAAAGAGCGTGAGGAAGCAATTCTTATTAAAGCATACGAAAAATGGGGATGTGATATGGCAGACCATATTTATGGTATGTTTGCCGTTGCATTATGGGATGATGCGGAGCAGAAACTATTTTGTCTGAGAGATCAGTTTGGTACAAAACCTTTCTACTACTATGTAACAGAAGAAGGGAAACTATTATATGGTACGACCATAAGACAGATTATGGAGCAGCCGGGGTTTGTGAAAGAATTGAATGAGGAGATGCTTCAGTTGTATCTGAGTCTGACTTATGGAGCAGGAGAAGATACATTCTTTAAAGGCGTAAAGAAACTACTGCCGGGACGATACATGATTTGGAAGAATGGTAAGATGGAGATTGTCCGTTACTGGAAACCGGAGTTTCATCCGGATGAAAGCAAGTCACTCGAAGACTGGGCAGACGAGATACATACGACAATACGAGAGATAATGCCGGAGGTGAAAGACGAGAATGAAGTGGCAGCATCCTTTTTATCGGGGGGGGTGGATTCTTCTTATGTACTGGCAATGTCTGATATTCAGACAGCAGCAGCCTGCGGTTATGAAGAAGAACGATTTGATGAGTCTGTACTGGCAGCTAAGACAGCAGAACTTTTGAAACGTGACTTTAACAGAAGAGTCATAAGTCCCGAAGAGTATTTTGAGATTGTGCCTTATGTAATGTACAATATGGAACAGCCTTTGGGTGATGCATCTGCGATTGTTTTTGCACTGGGATGCAGGGCGGCAGCAGAGAAGGCAGAGATCTGTTATTCCGGAGAGGGAGCAGATGAGTTTTTTGGCGGGTACAATATGTATCGCAATGCAGAGCGTTATGGAGATAACTTAAAGACCTTTTATGTTGGAAATACTAACATTATGAAAGAGGATGAGAAAAAGAAAATCCTTAAACACTATAATGAAAATGTGCTGCCAATCGACCTAGTGAAAGATATATATGAAGAAACAGAAGAATTAGATCCGTTGTCAAAGATGTCTAATGTAGATATTCAGATTTGGCTGGAAGGTGATATTTATTTAAATGTTGACAAGATGAGTGAGGCGGCAGGACTGGAAATTAGAATGCCTCTTACCGATAGAAGAATTTTTGATATTGCATCACGTATGCCGTCAAGGTATAAAGTAAATGATGAGCAGAATAAGGTGGCTTTTCGTACAGCAGCAGCCAATGTGCTGCCAGAGGAAATTGCTTTTCGTAAGAAGCTTGGTTTTATTGTGCCGATTCGTATATGGATGGCAGATGAGAGATATAATCAGGATGTACAGAGATTGTTTGGCAGTGAAATTGCAGAGAAGTTCTTCCATGTAAATGAAATAAAAGCAATATTTGATGAGTATATCGGAGGAAATTCAGATAACTGGCGAAAAGTATGGACGATTTATACATTCTTAGTGTGGTATGAAGAGTATTTTGTGAAAAGATAAACAGTATAAATTTTAGTACGAATGTGATTGACTTCATAAACAATAGATAGTATCATTTGATTATAAGATTTATAAGTGATCACATAATAAATTTTATAGTCTTAAAAAAATAGGGGGAACACGCGATGAAGAAATGTTTTAAAAAATTAGTATCATTAGTATGTGCGTCAGCATTAGCAGTATCAATGCTGTCTACATATTGCACAGATGTAAAAGCAGCTACAGTGTCGGGACATGAATTGAAGAATCCTGTAAAGGAGTCTTCAAATACAGAATGGGACTGTGTCTGGTTTGGAAGTTACCCACAGGCAGAAGTTGTACCATCGAGTACATACACTGCAATAAACAATGATTTGCTTCAAGATGGTGATCTTATTGTATCAGAAGAGTTATATAATAAACTCATCAAAGCAAAAGACATGGATTGGAATGAAAATGGTGATATCAATTTAGAGGGCACATACTATAGACGAATCAAAAAATCTGATGCCACATCTTCCACAGTAATTAGTCCAGGACCATTGGGTAAAGTACTGACAACATATCAGTGGGACAGTGATTCAGAATATCATTATTTTAAATATGAACCAATTAAGTGGAGAGTATTGAATATCACAGGAGATGATGCATTATTGCTGGCGGATCAAGGGTTAGATAATCCGGCAGAGAGTAAAAAGATAAGTTACTGGAACCGATCAGAAGTTAGAACATGGTTGAATGGTGATAGTAGTGATACTTTTATAAAAACAGCATTTAGTGCAGCAGAAAGAGCTGCCATTAAAACTTCTCAAATAACAGAAAATCAGACAATCGTATCAGATAAAATATTTTTATTATCAGAGTCTGATGTTCTTAAAGAGTCATATGGTTTTAGTAATGATGAAACCAGTCTGGACAGAGCTAGATGGAGCAGAAGCAGCACTTTTTCTAAAGCAATGGGAACGCACATAAATAAAGAATTTATATCTATTCCATATTATGGATGTAGTCCATGGATGCTGCGGTCAGCTAAGTATAACCCTCCTAGCAGGAGTGGTCCGGCGAATTATCAGCAGCGATGTGTCGGTTCAATGGGAAATGTTGTATATACATTGGCTGATTATACAAATCTAACGATTGGATGTAGTACCGTTCGTCCGGTTTTACACCTTGACATCTCATCTTCTTCCAGAGTATGTTCTTATGCAGGTACAGTGAATAGTAATGGAAGATAAATAAACATAATATTTCTGCCTGGAGTATTTAAAAAAATCCAGGCAGTTTTTTATTATAAAAGCATATGATAGAAAATGAAACAAATAATATAAAAGTTAAAAAATAGATAATTTTATAAGGAGTGGCGAATTAATGAAAAATATGAAAAAAATAGCAGTACTAACAAGTGGTGGAGATGCACCAGGAATGAATTCAGCCATTCGGGCAGTAGTATATAGTGCACATCAGTTTGGAATACAGGTGGTAGGAGTTCTGCGTGGATATGACGGATTGATAGATTGGGAGACGATTCCTTTGGGACTGGATGAAGTAAGAAACATTAATAATCAGGGGGGAACAATCCTATATACAAGCCGCAGTGAGCGTTTTTTACACTCAGAATATAGAAAAAAGGCAGCAGAGAATCTTAGGGAGAATAACATTGATGCTGTTGTTGCAATTGGTGGTGATGGAACGCTCCGCGGAGCAATAGATTTTCAAAAAGAGGGAATTCCTGTGATGTGTATTCCGGGAACAATTGATAGAGATGTGGCATGTACGGAGTATACTTTAGGTTTCGATACTGCAGCAAATACAGCAACAGAAGCCATTGACAAAATAAGAGATTCTTCAGTATCTCATGGCAGGTGCAGTGTTGTAGAAGTGATGGGGAGAAAACGTGGGTATATTGCTTTGTGGGCAGGAATGGCTACTTCTGCTGATGCGATTATTCTTCCGGAAAAATGGAATGGAGATTTTGACAGCGTTATCGATGCGATTAAGCAGCGTCATGCAGATGGCAGAGACAGTTATCTGGTGGTAGTAGCAGAAGGAGTTACAGATGCACCGGAACTGGCAGAAATGATACGGGAGAAGACTGGTATTGAGTCGAGAGTATCTGTGCTGGGATATATTCAGCGAGGAGGAAATCCCACAGCAAAAGATAGGATGTATGGCTCATTAATGGGAGCTTACGCTGTTGAAATTTTAATTCAAGGTAAAAAAAATCGTATTGTTGCGATTAAGAATGATATGCTGGTAGACTACGATATTATAGAAGCACCAGCGGTGGAAAATAACCAGTTAGATTCATTTCAGTATAAGATGAGTTTAAGATTGTCAGAATAGAAATAATTGGATATAATAAATCCGGTGTACCGCACGAAAAAATGATTCATATAACAAGTACACAAATAAAGAGAATTATTTCATTGGAGATTAACATGTCAGAAAATATTAGAAAAGAAATTGAGAATCGCAGAACATTTGCAATTATTTCCCATCCGGATGCTGGTAAAACTACATTGACGGAAAAGTTTTTGTTATATGGAGGGGCAATCAATACAGCAGGTTCTGTGAAAGGAAAGGCAAACTCAAAGTATGCTGTTTCCGACTGGATGGATATTGAGAAGGAGAGAGGAATTTCGGTTACATCATCTGCATTACAGTTTCAGTATGATGGATATTGTATCAATATTCTGGATACACCGGGACATCAGGATTTTTCAGAAGACACATATCGTACGCTGATGGCGGCGGATTCAGCAGTGATGGTTATTGACGCCTCGAAGGGTGTTGAGGCACAGACAATTAAACTTTTTAAGGTTTGTGTAATGAGACACATTCCAATATTCACTTTTATTAATAAAATGGATTTAGAGGCAAGAGATCCATATGAGTTATTAGAAGAAATTGAAAACGTTCTTGGAATTAAAACATGCCCGATGAACTGGCCGATTGGTTCAGGAAAGCAGTTTAAGGGTGTTTATGATAGAGACACAAAGAAAATTTCTATGTTTCAGGCAGTTTCAGTCGGTGGAGCAAAGAGTGCTGCAGAGACTACTTACGATATAGAGGATGCTGCATTTCAGCAGGAAATCGGAGACGATTTATACGAACAACTAGCAGAAGATGTAGAGTTACTGGATGGAGCAAGTGAGCCTTTTGATCAGGAATTGGTAGATAAAGGAGAGCTTTCACCGGTATTTTTCGGTTCAGCGTTGACGACTTTTGGTGTGGAGACTTTCTTAGAGCATTTCTTAAAGATGACAGAATCGCCACTTCCAAGAATGTCAGATGCCGGTTTAATTAATCCCGTAGAAGAAGACTTTTCCGGATTTATTTTTAAGATTCAGGCAAATATGAATAAAGCACATCATGATAGAATTGCGTTTATGAGAATCTGTTCCGGAAAATTTGATGCTACAAAGGACATATATCATGTACAGAGTGGCAGAAAGATGAAGCTTTCCCGTCCACAGCAGATTATGGCACAGGACAGAAAGGTTATTGATGAGGCATATGCAGGGGATGTGATGGGAGTATTCGACCCGGGAGTATTCTCTATAGGAGATACGATATGCATGCCGGGAAAGAAGTTTGCCTATGAAGGAATTCCAACTTTTGCACCAGAGCATTTTTGCAGACTGGTTGCACTGGACTCCATGAAGCGTAAGCAGTTTATGAAAGGGGTTACTCAGATTGCTCAGGAAGGCGCGATTCAGATATTTCAGGATTACAATCTGGAAATGTCAGAGATTATTGTTGGTGTAGTAGGTGTACTGCAATTTGATGTGTTAAAATATAGAATGGAAAACGAGTATGGCTGTGATGTACGACTGGACCCGTTACCATATACACATATTCGCTGGGTAAAAGACCCTGCTGCAGATTTAAATAGTTTGAAATGTCCAAGTGATACAAAAAAAGTAAAGGATATGAAAGGTAATCCGTTGATTTTATTCTCTAACGAGTGGTCCATTCGAATGACATTAGAGAGAAATGAAGGATTGGAGTTTGAAGAGTTCTGGAAAAATTAGAAAAGAATTGAAAGAATATATATCAAAAAAATGTACCGAGAGTAAAAAAAATCTTTGGTACATTTTTTATTTATTCAGAAAAATTACTGTCTATTCTTTTTATAAAGTGATAATATATTTAGTATAGAAAGGAAAAGAAATGGACAAGAAGCAGATACAAAAATTAATTGAGCAGGCAGCAGATCAGATAAAATACTGCTATGCACCATATTCGGGTTTTAAAGTAGGGGCTGCACTACTTACAAAGAATGGGAAAATATATACAGGCTGTAATATTGAAAATGCAGCATATACACCGACCAATTGTGCTGAGCGGACAGCTTTTTTCAAGGCTGTAAGCGAGGGAGAGATTGAGTTCCAGGCAATATGTGTTGTAGGAGGAAAGGATGGCGCAATAGAAATGTATACAACGCCTTGTGGTGTATGCAGACAGGTCATGATGGAATTTTGCAATCCGGAAACATTCCAGATTATTTTGGCAGCAGATATAGAAAAATACAAGGTATTGTGGTTAAAAGATTTACTGCCAATGGGATTTGGACCAGATAATGTGAAAAAATAAATTTATTAGGAGATGAACATGGAAAAGATATTAGAAATATCTGAATGTGAAAAACTGAAGGACAACAAAGCAATTTGCAATGGGGATAACATTGAGATGAAAAATTCCAGTATCATATTTTCAGGACAAGGTAATATTTTGGTGTTGGATAATCAGGTGAGACTGGTGAATAGCAAAATTCATTTTAAAGGAAATAATTGTGTTGTTTATTTAAGAAGCAATCCGAAAAATGATTATTATTTGAATATTGCAGTGAGCAATGAAAACTGTGTTTATATAGGAGAGCGAAACTATTTTAACGGAACACTGAATATGGTGGTATCGGAATATCAAAATATTTTAATAGGTGATAATGGTGTGTTTGCTTTTGGAATATGGATGCGGACTGGCGATGCTCATGCGCTATATGATATCCATACAAGAAAGAGAATTAATTACGGAAAGTCCATTCTTGTGGGTGACCATGTGTGGCTGGGGCAGTCGGCAATGGTTTTGAAAGGGACACAGTTTGGGTCCGGTGCAGTGCTTGGTGGTGGAAGTCTCATATCTAACAAGGTTGTTCCTTCGCATACATTGTTTGCTGGAAATCCTGCAAAGAAATTAAAAGAGGATATTGCACATTTAAATTGGGGTGTACATAGCTGGACCAGAGACAAAATGAAATTGTATGATGAGATGAATGATGAGGTTTATGTTTTCGAAAAATCAAAGAAAAATTGTAAAAGCCTAAAAGAGATTGACCAGTTATTAAAGGGGAAGACAAAGGCAGAGGAAAAGGTGCAAATCATTCAAAAGTATCTGGTACAGGAAAAAGATGTAAATCGATTTTATATTGGAAAAGTAAATAAACGCAGAGGTATTTTTAAATAAAAGTATCGTGGGCTAGAAAAATAACTTTGTATGAAATGAAAGAGGTGTGCTATGAAAAATTATTCAGAGAATCCAAACAAACAATATCATATTCAGGTAGGAAAAGGTGAAGTCGGTCGATATGTAATTATGCCGGGAGACCCGAAACGATGTGAAAAGATTGCTGAATATCTGGATAATCCCATTTTGATGGCCGATAATCGGGAATATGTTACATACACGGGAACTCTTGATGGAGTAAAGGTAAGTGTTACGTCTACTGGAATTGGCGGGCCGTCGGCAGCAATTGCTATGGAGGAATTGTACCGATGTGGGGCAGATACTTTTGTCAGAGTAGGAACATGTGGCGGTATGCAGCCAGAGGTAAAAAGTGGAGATATTGTGATTGCCACAGGTGCCGTTCGTATGGAAGGAACAAGCAGAGAATATGCACCGATGGAGTTTCCGGCAGTAGCGGATATTTCTATAACAAACGCATTGACAAAGGCAGCAAGACAGAAAGAATTTTCTTATCATGCAGGAGTAGTTCAGTGTAAGGATTCTTTTTATGGACAACATGAGCCGGAAACAAAACCAGTTCATTATGAATTAAAGAATAAATGGGAAGCGTGGAAGAGACTGGGGTGCCTGGCTTCTGAAATGGAGTCGGCAGCATTGTTTATTGTGGCAAGTTATCTGAAAGTAAGAGCTGGTTCCTGTTTTCTTGTGGTGGCAAATCAGGAGAGAGAAAAGCAGGGATTAGAAAATCCGGTAGTACATGATACAGAGATGGCGATTCAGACAGCAATTGAAGCTGTTAGAAATTTGATTCGTGAAGATAAATAGTTGTGGTTTGTGATAGCGTGTGAAAAATGGGACTGCCGAGAAGGAGGAGAGGGATGACAATAGAAGAATTAAAGAGAATGCCAAAAATAGAACTACATTGTCATCTGGATGGTTCGCTTAGCAGAGAATTTATAGAGAAAAGACTTAAAAGAAGTGTGTCGGAAAAGGAGTTAAGCGTATCTGATGATTGTTCCGATTTAGTAGAATATTTAGAAAAGTTTGATTTGCCATTGGAATGTTTACAGGATGAAGAGGGGCTGGCAGAGGCAGGATATGATGTGTTAAAAACGATAAGAAAGGAAAACGTGATTTATGCAGAAATCCGTTTTGCTCCATTGCTTTCGATTACAGAAGAAATGGATACCAGACAGGTAATTCAGGCTTTGTTAAGGGGACTGGAAAAAGGTAAAAAGGATTTTGGAGTAGAATATAATGTAATTGTTTGTGCCATGAGACATCACAGCATGGAGCATAATTATGAGATGATAAAAGCTGCCAGTGAATTTTTAGGGAAAGGTGTATGTGCAGCAGATCTGGCAGGAGCGGAGGCACAGTATCCCATGGCTGAATTTATGGAGTTGTTTTATAAAGTCAAAAAACTGGGAATACCATTTACAATTCATGCAGGAGAATGTGGAAACCCACAGAATATAGAAGATGCATTGACAGCCGGGGCAGGGAGGATAGGCCATGGCATTGCTATGAGAGAAAAACAGGACATAAAGGAGTTTGTAAAGAATCATCATATTGGAATCGAGATGTGTCCTATCAGTAATTTACAGACAAAAGCGGTAAAAAGTGTAAATGAATATCCTATCAGGGAATTTTTAGATGCAGGATTACTGGTTACTATTAATACGGATAATCGTACAGTCAGTAATACTTCTATGACAAAAGAACTTAAGTTTGTACAGGAAGCATATGGAATCAGCGATGAGGAAGTTAGAGTAATGATGAAAAATGCAATAGAAGTATCTTTTGCAGGTGAAGAAGTAAAAGGAAAGTTAAGAGAAAGAATTATAGAAAATTAATGAACGCTAATTTTATAGAAATGAATTACTGAAATAGGAATAATTGATGATATGGAAAGAGGTGGCGAAATGAAAGCATATGAGAGAATATTTGTAATTGTATTGGACTCACTTGGTATCGGGGCTCTTCCGGATGCAGAAAAGTTTGGAGATGAAGGTGTAGACACTTTTGGACATATTTTGGAGAAGATGGGAAGATTGGAGATTCCTAATTTACAAAAGCTGGGGATGTTAAATCTTCATTCGGCAGGAGATATGATAGGTGTGGAAAAGCCGTTGGGAAGATATATGAAACTTGCAGAAGTGAGCAATGGAAAAGATACGATGACCGGTCACTGGGAGATGATGGGAATAGAGACAAAGACACCATTTAAAACTTTTGCAGAGCATGGTTTTCCACCGGAATTGATTGCGGAACTGGAGAAGCGGTGTGGAAAGCGTGTGATTGGAAATAAAACTGCCAGTGGAACAGATATTATAGAAGAACTGGGTGAGGAAGAAATTGCTACAGGGGCTATGATTGTGTATACATCAGTGGATTCGGTAATGCAGATATGTGGAAATGAAGAAACGTTTGATTTGGATAATTTGTACCGCTGTTGTGAGATTGCCAGAGAAATTACATTAAGAGAAGAGTGGAAAGTGGGACGTGTGATTGCCAGACCTTATGTAGGAAAACGAAAAGGGGAGTTTGAACGAACGAGTAACCGACATGATTATGCCTTGAAACCAACGAACAAAACAGTGCTAAATGCATTAAAGGAGAATGGACTGGATGTGATTGGTGTTGGTAAGATTAATGATATTTTTTGTGGAGAGGGGATTACGGAAAGCTATCGTTCCAAAAGTTCTGTTCACGGAATGGAACAGACTATAGAGCTATGTGGGAAAGATTTTCATGGGCTGTGTTTTGTAAATCTGGTGGATTTTGATGCAATGTGGGGGCATCGGAGAGACCCGATAGGCTATGGAAGAGAAATTGAGAAGTTTGACGTGAATTTAGGCATTTTCATGGAAAAGATGAGAAATGATGATTTGCTGATTATCACAGCAGACCATGGAAACGACCCTACTTACAAGGGTACAGATCATACAAGAGAGTATGTTCCTTTTATTGCTTATTCAAAGACAATGGAAATGGGGAAAGCCTTGGAAGATGAGCATACATTTGCAGTAATCGGTGCTACGGTGGCTGAAAATTTTGGAGTGAAAATGCCAGAGGGAACAATAGGAAGTTCCGTGTTAGAAAAACTGGGATGAGTTTTGTAGGATACAGGAAGAAGAGATACAATGGTAGAGATTTTAAATACAGGACTTAGTTCTGCTAGAACGAAATATATAAATAAAGAGGTTCTTTATGATTTTTCAGTAAATATAAATCCATTAGGATTACCTATTAATGTAATTTCTAACGTTATAGAGGGGTTGGAGACTTGTAATAAGTATCCTGATCTTTCATGTTGTGAGCTGCGTAGTTTATTGTCTGAAAAATATCTGCTTCCCAAAGATAGTTTTTTTGTTGGAAATGGTGCAGATGATATTTTATATCGAATAGTGTATGCATTTCGCCCTAAAAAGGCGCTTATCATAGAGCCTACGTTTGAGGAGTATGAAAAAGTATTGCGGTCAGTATCATGTCAGGTAGAACATTATATTTTACCAGAGGAGAATAATTTTAACTTTTGTGAGAGTGTTCTAAATTATATTACAGATGATTTAGATATTCTGTTTTTATGTAATCCTAATAATCCTACAGGTACAATATGCGATTTGAAATTAATTCATAGAATATTGGATAAATGTAGAGTAAATAATGTGAAATTGGTCATAGATGAATGTTTTATGGAATTTATTCCAGAATGGAAAGAGTATTCTGCAAAATTTTTTATAAAAGAATATGATAATTTAATAGTAATAGATGCGTTTACAAAGACATATGCATTAGCAGGATTCAGGTTAGGCTTTTGCGTATGTGGTAATTTAAAGGTATTAGATGCCCTTAATTTAAATGGACAAGATTATAGTGTTTCTACACCTGCACAATTAGCGGGAATAGGTGCGCTTACCAGTGCTGAATATTTACCATTAACTTATGAGTTTGTTCAAAAAGAAAGAGAATTTATGCAGGAGTCTTTAAAGAGGCTTCCGGTGAAAGTTTATCCATCTAGAACAAACTTTTTGTTGTTTTTTTGTAAGGATTCTCTGCTTGTAGAAAAATTGAGACATTATAATATTAAAGTCAGAGATTGTTCTGAATTTTATTCGCTGAGTAACAGATATCATAGAATAGCAGTATCAACAAGGAAAAATAATCAATATTTTGTACAGGTCTTAGAGGAAATAATGAGGAATTCTTAAAGAAATATAAAATGAATTTGCTAAAGGAGAAAAATATGTCACTGATATACCATAAACTAAGTGATGAATTACAGAAACACATTATCGAGGATAAAAGAAATCATTATCAAAATCCATATCGTTGTAAGGATGAGGACATTATCAGACGTGATATGAATCACGATATTCCAAACCTCTGGCGTCCGGCATTTGTCCGGGATATCGAGAAGATTATGCATCTACCTTATTACAACCGCTATGCGGACAAAACGCAGGTGTTTTCTTTTTACAATAATGATGACATTACAAGAAGAGCGTTACATGTACAGTTGGTTTCAAGGATTGCAAGGAATATCGGTTCAGTGCTGGGCTTGAATCTGGACTTGATTGAAGCGATTGCTCTGGGGCATGATATTGGGCATACTCCTTTTGGACATGCAGGAGAACGCTTTTTAGATGAATTGTTACAGCAAGAAACAGGACGTCATTTTAATCATAATGTACAGAGTGCCAGAGTACTGGATAAACTGTTTGCAAGAAATATCAGTTTGCAGGTTTTGGATGGTGTGTTGTGTCATAATGGTGAGTTTGAGCAGCAGGAGTATCGTCCACAATGGAATAAAAAAATTGACGATCATGATGTGGAAATAGAGAGTTGTTATGTAAAAGGTGGAGAAGCGATTAAAGAGTTGATTCCAATGACACTGGAAGGCTGTGTTGTAAGAATTTGTGATATGATTGCGTATATTGGCAAGGACAGGCAGGACGCAATTACTGCCAAGATTATTGACAGGGAACATAAATTCAGCAGTGAAATTATCGGTGCGGCAAATGCATCGATAATTAATAATCTGATTGTGGATATTATAGAAAACAGTTATGGCAAGGATTATATATTGCTTAGTAAGGAAGCTTACATGGATTTAAAAACTGCTAAGGATGAGAATTATAAGGTTATTTATAAGAATGATGAGATTAATTCTAAATATGAAGATATTATTAAGCCAATGTTTAAAGATGTGTATTATGAATTACTTGAGCAACTGAAGAAGAGGGACGAGTCGTCTGTAATTTATAAACATCATATGAATTTTATTAGAAATACTTTGAAATATTATAAGGATATTGATTATTGTAGAGAAGAGCCGAATCAGATTGTGGTGGATTACATTGCCAGTATGACCGATGATTATTTTGTGGAATTACATAAAAAGCTTTTTCCGGGAAGTAAGTATGAGATAGAGTATATATCTTATTTTGAGTAAAGAATATTAAACTCGTTAATATTATCTTGACATAATAAATTTATTATAATAAAATGCAAGTGAACACTTGCAAAGGCGGTTGACATTATGTTTGATGAAACTCAAATGAAAATTATTCATGCAATGATGAACTTAGTTATGGAGAAGGGGTATTCCTCAACAACGACGAAAGACATAGCATATCAGGCAGGAATTAATGAGTGTACGATATTCAGAAAATTTCAGGGAAAAAAGGACATTGTTCTCTCTGCGATGCAGTTGAAGGAATGGAATCCTGATTTACAGGAAAGCAGTTTTGAACCGATTGGAGAGTTGGAAAAAGATCTTATTTCATTTTCAGAAGTTTATATGTCTAAAGTAACTCCGCGTATGGTAAAAGTATCTATTGGATTGAGGACACCAGAGTTGTATCAGGATACTGCGGAGGGAATTTTAAAGATTCCACAGACATTTAAGAAGGTATTAATAAACTATTTTAAGAACATGAAAAATGAGTTAGTGTATAATGATTATGAAAGTATGGCAATGATGTTTCTATCTGTGAATTTTGGTTTCGTTTTTCTGGATGCATCTTTTGGAAAGAGATTAACACAGTTAGAAAAAAGTGAATATATTAAAAATAGTGTGAGAATATTTGTAGATGGTATAGTGAAAAAATAATGGCACATTGTGTGCCGTTATTTTATACAATTGATGCAAGTGGATACTTGCAAAGGAAGGAAGGCAAATGATTTATTTTATTGTAACGGTGGATCTAATAGAAGATAAAAATAACTATCAAGAATATATCAGACAGGTAAAACCTATTGTAGAAGAATATGGTGGCAGGTATTTGGTTCGAAGTAATAAAATTACAGCAATGCAGGAGCAATGGTGCCCTAGGAGAGTTATTATTATTGAATGGGACGTAAAGGAGCAGATGGAGAAGTGCTTTTCGTCGGAGAGTTATAAACAGATAGTAAATAAAAGAGAAAATTCAGTTGATAGTAAGGCGATTATCGTGGAGGTATAAAATGAAAATTTGTGAAAATGTACATCAAATAAAAATAAGTTTTAATGTTACACTGGAGATAAAAAGATTTGTGTATGTGTACTTAATTACCGGGAAGTATTGCTATTTAATAGATGCTGGTGTGGCAGGATGCGAAAGGATTATCAGCAGTTATATGGAAGGTCTGGGGAGAAGCCTTTCTGAAATAAAAGCAGTTCTTTTGACACATGCTCACCCGAATCATATGGGTGGAGCGGCAAAAATAAAAAGAATGTCAGGTTGTGAAATATATGTTTCAAATATTGAAAAGGTGTGGATAGAAAATATAGATTTACAATTTCAGGAAAGACCAATTCCTAATTTTTATGCTTTGGTAAATGAGTTAGTGGAAGTAGAGCATACTGTAAAAGAAGATAATGTGTTCGTTTTGGAGCCAGGAATAAGTATAAGGGTTTTGGAGACTCCAGGGCATTCAAAGGGGTCGGTTTCTTATATATATGAGGAAGAAGTTGTTTTCTGTGGGGATGCAATATCGGTTGTAGATGATTTTCCGATTTTTGTAGATGTGAATGAGAGTGAGAGCAGTATAGAAAAAATAAAGAGGTTAAAGGGGGAAAGATACTTGAGGAAGAGCTCAAACAGATAAGTGAGTATATGGGATGGAAGGAAGTGGAGGGAAATTCTTTGTTTAGGAAGAGGATTGAAAATGTTTTCTTTGAGGAATAGAAGACATATTACTATTTCCCACAATGAAGTCATTAGATAAATAAATGCAGTAAAATCAAGGATTTCAGAGATAATAGGTCGAGATTTACGACCAATTTACGACAAAATATAGAGAACACGTTCAAAAAGATAGGACTTCCAGAAACGGAAGCCCTATTTTTTATACAGCTTTCTTGGTTGTATTGATTATTTTATCTTTCCAATCAACGACAGATTTCACCGACAGTTTTTTTTGTATGTTAATATACTTAGCCATATAATCATAATCTGGCGTAATGCCATCAGTTGACGGAAGATTTACGATAAATTCAAGAGCAATTTTCCTGTTGAATTTTGCGGCATAATCAAATTTTGATAATCGTGCTATTTTCTTAAATGAAGTCATAAAATATAATAATGATTGCTCATCCCATTCATCTGAATATGGATATAATCCTTGAACGTGAGAGTAGCCTATAAAATTATTAGGTTGATAAAAAATTGTATCAGCAGTTGTGGTATCAGAAAACGTTATGATGCCACCCTTTTCTGTACAATCTAAATTAGAATAACCGCCTATGCCATTATTAAGGCTTGTATTGCTTAATACTGGATTAGTACCGTTATCATTAAGAATATCAGCGTTGCTTCCCTTATATGCTTTTGTTGGATGAATATCAAATAAATCACCCACTCTAAACTGCGAATAGCTTGGAGCCTTGTCTAAAAATTCCAATTCTTCTTTACTTAATTTATAACTATTTAATCCACTTACTGTTAAGTAAGCGGAAAGTTCGCATATACGCTCCTCTTCGAGTTCGCGTATACGCTTCTCCATATAATCATAATCAATTTCATCAGAAGTATTTACAGGCAATTCAATATATGTATTCTTGAGAGCGACTTTCGTTGCTTTCTCGTTATATGCAAATTTTTTTGTAATTACCTTTTTTATACAAGTGATGATATATAGGGCGTTCTTCTCGTTTAGTTTCTCCGATTGTAGAACACTCGTTGCACCGTGACCGTCCTTCAAATAAAACGGTGTTTCCAAATATACAATATTTTGATTGTTAGAATGAATCAATATTGTAGGCTTTCCATCCTTATTGTTTAAAACTTTTGGCGTTAAGGTCTGGAAAGAAATGATACCGTTATTGGTGGTAGCTTGTCCATAAAATGGATATGAATAATCGCCTTCAACGGTCAAATCGTTTATTTTCAATGGGCCTATTTCCTTTTGGGGTTGCCATTGCAGGACTTCGGATATCTTAAATTGTTTAGTTTTCATCTGACATATCACCTTTCATTATCATTGAAACTTTCCAACTTAGGTATTCTTTGACAACGTCCATAAAATCTTCCTGTGTTGGAATGGTGTCTATTTTTTGATGTTGCTTATATGTCCAATCATTGCCATCTAAAGAAATAACATCCTCGGTATATTCGTCTTCTGTAAAATAGTGCAGATAGGATTTGCCATATAGAACAAGGTTAACAATTTCATCATATCTTTCAATGGCGTGGTCGGTGTTCTTTAAGTTTGTGTCCTGACTTGATTTTTTTCTGTTCTGTCGAGTGTAACCGTCATTTGAAAAATCAATGAATTTTACCATCTGGCGTTTATCGTGCGGAATACCGACATTGAAAACGTATATAGCTGTTTGCACACCTGCTTTACCATGAAAAATATCTGACATATGAATGCTTGCAGCGAGGGTATTCTTTTCAAGGATTCTCTTCGTATATGGTAATCCATTTCCGCTTCCTGCGTTTTCTTGTATCAATACAGCCGCCCGACCGCTTTTCATTTTGTTAAGTGCCTTTTCGACAAATATAAATCCTTTTCCCTGTGCGGAGTAAGGAGGATTAAGTAGAAATACATTAGCAGGGTAGGCTTCGCCGCTTTTCGCTCCCTGCTCATAGTTTCCGCTATACTCTGTTAAACTGTCCTTGTGAATGATGTTAGATGAACCATCACCCATTAGAATCATATTAAGAACCGCAAGCAGGTAAATATCAGACCGCTTTTCTATTCCTAATAACTGCTCACATTTGATTTTTACAATCTTTTCTTCTAACTGTTTCGGACTTTTGATTTTTTCCTCTGCATCCTT
The DNA here is from genome assembly GCA_910584795.1 of uncultured Eubacterium sp. Classification (GTDB taxonomy): domain Bacteria; phylum Bacillota; class Clostridia; order Lachnospirales; family Lachnospiraceae; genus Eubacterium_G. Next base: position 90,111 of record CAJUBZ010000007.1, read on the forward strand.
AATCATCAGTTTCATGGAAGAAATCAAAAATCCTGCCGAGCCTGTGGCATAATCCCAAACATAACTATCTTTGTTTACCTGTGCCAATTTAGCCATAAGTTCCGTGACATATCGGGGTGTGAGGACAACATCATTTTTATCGCTGTCTGGAATATCTACCCATGCGTTAAGGACATTGAAAAGCCGCCCTGTAAAATCAAGATGTTTTGCAGATGTAAATATCGGCATAATATCATTTTTTACGCTTGTGTAGACTGTCTTTAGTTTGCTTTCTCCGTTTACTGTCCGCCACAGGTCAGAATATATAAACACTCTGGAAAGATCGTTTATAATCATGGCTTTCTTTTCTTGTGGCAGATTTCTCTCTTCAAGGAATGAATCAATCTTGCTGATGATTACCTGACCGTCATTTGTTTTAGAACCAGATTCGCCTTTTAAGTCTGCGATTTCAAGCGGAGCAACCTTACCCTCTACACCTAATGATGCCATAATCATTCCTGTAACAAGTTGAACACGAGAGCCGACAGATATTTTTAGGTCATCCTGCATAACCTGATTCAGCTTTTTCAGCTTGATTTCAATTTCGTTTTCAAACTCCTTTGCCTTTGCTTCAAGTTCTTCATCAGTAAGGCTTGATTTGTCTATCTCGTCAATAAGTTTATCAATGTTTTTCGGAAGCAGGAAGGATAAATCCGTATAAGTCTTTAGCTTTTTTGGAATACAATAATTGTCGTGGGAAACATAGTATGTTTCTATCTCATATATGCGACCGCTCGGCTCGTCATAGCCATTCAAGCCGATAGCAATAACTTCTTTATAGCTTGTAGAATTATTGATAATAGCATTTGCATAATGAATAGCACCATTGACGGCGTACTTCTCGATATTTTTAAAATTCGGAGTGCCGTCCTTCTTGGTGTTATCAACTTCATCGGATGCCGTCATTTTAGCAAGTGCGCCTTTAGTTCCTTTAACTTCTATCATTACGGGAATTTTGCGGAGCGTCTTGGTTTCAATAAAAAGTTTAATGTCAGGGTAGTTTGTACCGCTACCGCCACTTTTTGAGGGCGCGGTTTTAAGTGCTGTTTCTATTTCGGGGTTGATGCTCTCGGTTTTGGTGTAGTATTTCGTTTTACCGAGTTGCTTCTTTCCCCAATCTTCAACTTGTTCTTCTATGCTTTTCGCCATGATACTTATTCTCCTTGTTCATTATCGGTATTGTTCATCAATAATTTGTTTAATTCTCGAAGTAAATCCGACTGCTTCCAGCCACTTTTGCTATCATCAGGATAGATTAGTTGAGGTGGAATAGGAACAATAGAAGTTGATTCTGTAAGTGAATCGTTTTTGTCCTGCTCATAAAAACTTTTCGTTTCTTTTTCTATCCACATTTCTTTTACATCGTTAGGAAGGTATTTGTCCTTCTGTGCAGTTGCTTTTCTCATTAGGTAATCAAAGAAGTATTTTCTTATTCTGATAACAGGGTATTTTAAGTGGATTTCTTCTCCTTCTGATAATTCAGAGTAATCCAATGAAATATACTTTTCCAATAACATCAGAATAGAGTCGCTGTTTTTTCCTGTACATATATAATCATGAGAAACATTGAAATGTTCAGCCATATTACATAGGTTTTCAAGCGTTAAATTAGTTTCGCCCTTTTCTAACTTAGATATAGAGTTTTGGGAAAGCCCGACCGCTTCGCCAAGTTTTTCCTGAGATTCGCCTTTTTCTTCTCGTAACTTTTTTATCCGTCCGCCTACTGAAATTGGTTCATTATTGTTCAAAATAGCACCTCCGTTCTCAAAATATAAGATATATAATAATTATAGTGATTTTGGATAGCCAAGTCAATAACAAAGTGAATGATGCAAAATGAATTAGGAATAACGATAGTAATATAGGATATGAAAGACTACTTTTACATTCTCGATACGATTATTTATACTACACTTAACGGAAGCGCAACCGAAATAATCAGCTGATGCGGATATCAGCAAAAGCGGAAAGGAAAATAATATGAAAGGCAAAGTCGAAATGATTTTTAAGGTGAACTAAGAAAAGAGTTTTAACATCGAGAGGCATTTTAACCAATGCCCCTTTGATGTTAAGCAGAAAGGATTTTATATGGAGAAAGATACAAATACTCAATATATCCAGAATAGACATAATAGGATGCGGAACAACGGCCATTGGAGATTAGCAGTGATTTAATAGATATGCAATCCTTCATGTATCAATTAACAATCAACGCACCTCTGGAAAAAGGCTATACGCATGAGCATATAGTTGAAATCATCAGAAGCAACTTCAAAACGATAACGTATTTTTACATGGCTGATGAAGAAGGTTCTATGCACCATACGCATGTATTTGTTGTATTTGCTTCAAGAGTAAGATTCAGTATGGTCAAGAGATATTTTCCAGAAGCGCACATCGAAAGATGCAGGGGGGTAGTATCGGACAACGTAAACTATGTAAAAAAATCTGGTAAATGGAAATTAGATGAAAATAAGCAGGAAAAGAAGATTGAAGGCACATTTGAAGAATATGGAACACAGTCGCCTGATAGTAAAGGTAAAAGAAGCGATATGTCGGACTTATATCAGATGGTTCTTGACAACATGACAAATGCCGAGATTCTTGTAATAAATCAGGATTACATTTTACAGATAAATAAGCTTGATAAAATCCGTACAACCATCTTGACGGAAAGATTCAAGGAAACGGTACGGCTTGATTTGGAAATAACATATATCAGCGGTGCGACAGGCACAGGAAAAACAAGAGGGGTTTTGGAAAGCAACGGGTATTCAAATGTTTACAGGGTTACGGATTATTTGCATCCTTTTGATGGATATGCATGTCAGTCTGTAATTTGCTTTGATGAATTTCGTTCTTCACTCAAATTAAAGGAAATGCTTTTGTACTGTGATATATATCCAATAGAACTACCGGCACGATTTTCTAACAAATACGCATGCTTTAATAAGGTCTATATTGTTTCAAACTGGTCTCTGGAAAAACAATATCCTGAGATTCAGAAAGAGGATGAAGAATCGTGGAAGGCGTTTCTGCGAAGAATTCATAAAGTGATTCCTATGATAAATTAGGAAATAGGACAGAGAAGAAATACCCATCTGGGAGAAGTATACGCTTAATGTTGAAGAAGCTGCTATATATTACGGTATTGGAATAAAAAGATTGTATGAAATAATTCGAAATAACCCTAATGCAGATTTTTTACTTGAAATTGGTTCGCACTACAGGATAAAAAGGGTTCTATTTGAAATCTTCCTTAATGAAGCAAAAACAGTATAATTGACTTTTCTCTATGGCAAAGAAGACTATTTGATGTTAAAATTATTATCCAAGATAGCCTTCTTTGCTAATTAAAGAAAGGAGACGGAATTATGAGTGAGAAAAGGAGAGATAAAAGAGGACGTATTTTACATTACGGCGAAATACAAATGACAGATGGAGGTTATAGATTTAAGTATGTTGATGTAAATGGAAAAGAGAGGGTTGTTTACAGTTGGAGGCTTGACCACAAATACAAACTACTGCAGTTTGCAGGAGAGAGTGGAGACATTGCAGACCCATGGTATACAGGTAATTTTGATGTAACCTATGGTGATGTAGCACGTGGCTGTGAAGGACTGTTAAAACAATTAAATAATGAATAAATATTGACATATTCCGCAAAAAAATATTTGCGAAATATGTCATTTTCTTTTACAATATAACTACGGGTATGCACGGATGAATTAAATATGTACTTTTTGGATTTGTATTAAAAAATGCAAATAATTTAATAAAAAGTGTAAAAGAGTGAAAAATAAAAAAGAAAGGACGAAATGCAAACATTACTATTTTCACTCTTTACGTTTGCATCTTTCAATATTGTAAATTATATTGAAAAGAAGTGGTAAAAATTATGAAACGGTTACAAAAGAGATGGGGGATGAAAAAATTATCAGCAATCGCATGCATTTCCATGCTGCTAATTGTGGTATGTGCCACAGTTGTATTTGGTGCAGATGAAGCAAAGTTTGTGCCGAAATTATATTCTACAGCATGGGCATTGGTTCCACCGGTAGTAGCTATTGCACTTGCTTTGATTACAAAAGAAGTATACAGTTCATTGTTTATCGGAATTTTAGTAGGAGCAGTTCTATATGGGCAGATGGATGTGGAAAGAACAATTATGCACACATTCAATGACGGATTTGTAGGTGTACTTTCAGATTCATACAATGTTGGAATTATAGTATTTCTAGTTATTCTTGGAGCAATTGTTGCATTGATGAACAATGCAGGGGGCTCGGCGGCATTTGGACGATGGGCAAGTGACCATATTAAGTCAAGAGTGGGAGCACAGCTGGCAACAATTCTACTTGGTGTAATGATTTTCATTGATGATTATTTTAATTGCTTAACAGTAGGAAGTGTTATGCGGCCGGTAACAGACAAACATAAGATTTCCCGTGCAAAACTGGCATATTTAATTGATGCCACAGCAGCTCCGATCTGCATCATTGCACCAATCTCGTCTTGGGCGGCAGCGGTAAGCGGTTTTGTTAAGGGCGAAGATGGTCTGGCATTGTTTGTGAAAGCTATTCCATATAATTTTTATGCAATTCTTACGATTGTTATGATGATAGCTATGGCAGTAATGAAAGTTGAATATGGTCCAATGGCAAAGCATGAAAAGAACGCAAAAGCTGGAGATCTGTTTTCAATGGGAGGTAGAGTACAGGTTTTAGAAGCGACAGAGGAGAATGGCGAGAAAAAGGGTAAAGTTATGGACCTTATAATTCCGATTGCCTGTCTGGTTATCTGCTGTGTTATTGGTATGGTATATACAGGTGGTATTTTCGAGGGAGCGGGATTTGTTGAGGCATTCTCTAACAGTGACGCATCTGTAGGACTGGCACTTGGCAGTTTCTTTGGTTTGGTTATCACTATTTTATTATATGTTTGCAGAAGAGTACTGCCATTTAAAAAATGTATGGATTGTCTGGTAGAGGGATTCAAAGCAATGGTGCCGGCTATTCTTATACTTACAATGGCATGGACATTAAAAGCTATGACGGATTCTCTTGGAGCAAAAGAGTTTGTTGCAGAGGCTATGAAAGCTGCAGCAGGAGATTTTATGAAATTTCTCCCGGCAATCATCTTCCTTGTTGCTTGTTTCCTGGCATTTGCTACGGGTACATCATGGGGAACATTTGGAATCTTAATTCCAATTGTCGTTGCTGTGTTTGAATCAAACATAATTCCGTATGAGTTGATGATTATTTCAATATCAGCATGTATGGCAGGAGCAGTTTGCGGGGATCATTGTTCACCGATTTCGGATACCACAATAATGGCGTCAGCGGGAGCAGGGTGTGACCATGTAAATCATGTTTCAACTCAGCTGCCATATGCGATTGTGACAGCGGTTGTTTCATTCTTTGCATATATTATTGCAGGATTCGTTCAAAGTGCATGGCTTGTACTGCCATTGGCAATCGTAGTAATGATTGGTCTGATTCTGCTGATTAAATTTGCAATGGGTAATAAAGAAGAGTAGCATTGAATTAGGATTGTAAAAATGCAGAACTTTTCACAGAGATTTTATGGAGGACATTATGTTAACAATTTATGGAACAAAACAGTGTAGATTTTGTGTAGAGTGTAAATCTGCATTTGATACACAAGGAGTAGAGTATACTTTTGTGGAATTGCTTGATGATTTACAGGTATTAAAAAAATTTATCAATGTGCGGGATACAAATCCGGTATATGAGGGAATACAAGGCTCTGGGAAACTGGGCATTCCATTAATTAAAACAGAGGAGGGAACATATACCAGAGACTGGAAACAGTTTTTGCCGGAAAATTATAAAAACTAACGAGGAGGAACATGAAATGTTAAAAGAATTTAAAGAGTTTGCCATAAAAGGCAATATGATTGATTTGGCAGTAGGTGTTATTATCGGTGGTGCATTTAACGGTCTTGTTACATCTTTGGTAGACAATATAATTATGCCGGTAATCACCTTACTTACTGGAAAGATTGATTTCAGCAATTTATTTATCGCACTGGATGGTGGAGATTATGCAACGCTGGCAGAGGCACAGAAACAAGGAGCTGCAACTTTGAATTATGGTACATTTCTCTCAGGTCTTCTAAACTTTTTGATTATGGCATTTGTTGTTTTTCTAATTGTAAAAGCAATGAATAAGATGAGAAGAAAAGAAGAACCTGTACCAGTTACTACAAAGGTTTGTCCACACTGCATGTCAGAAATACATATTGATGCAGACAGATGTCCGCATTGTACCAGCCAGCTGGATAATAACTAAAAATAATGGAGAGCTGCTCTAAAACATCTTAATTTCCCAAATAAGAAAGGATAGATGTTAGTAAGGCAGTTCTTTTTTATTTGATTTTTGCTTTAGATTTTATTAAAATACCAATTAGATAAAAATAAAAATGGAGGAAGAAAATGAACGGAAAAAAATTAGGCTTTGGTCTTATGAGACTGCCATTGATTGCAGAAAATGATGCAGGAGATGTTGATATTGAAGAAATGTCAAAAATGGTCGACACATTTTTGGAAAGAGGTTTTACATATTTTGATACTGCATGGATGTATTGTGGATTTAAGAGCGAAGATGCTACGAAAGAAGCACTGGTAAAACGTCATCCAAGAGAGAGTTTTACACTGGCAGACAAATTACATGGAGGTTTCTTTAATAATTTAGAAGAGGCAGATAATATCTTTAATGAACAACTCAGGAAAACCGGTGTAGAGTACTTTGATTACTATTTGCTTCATGATGTTGGCTTAGATCATTATAAGAAATACACAGAATTAGGCTGCTTTGAGTGGCTGGTAGATAAAAAGAAACAGGGACTGGTAAAAAATATTGGTTTTTCTTATCATGATAATGCAGAATTATTAGACAAAGTCTTGTCAGAGCATCCTGAGATTGAGTTTGTACAGCTACAGATTAATTATCTTGACTGGGACAGCGAGGGAGTGCAATCTAGAAAATGTTACGAAGTAGCTACAAAGCATGGTGTACCTGTTATTGTAATGGAACCGGTAAAAGGAGGAACACTGGCGAATGTACCGGCATCTGTAGAAGAACATTTTAAGGCACACAATTCAGAAATGTCTGTTCCATCATGGGCGATTCGTTTTGCTGCCAGTCTTGATAATGTAATGATGGTTCTCAGTGGAATGAGTAATATGGAACAATTGCTGGACAATACAGACTATATGATGGATTTTAAACCATTGAATCAGGAGGAATTAAAGGTAGTACAGGATGCTGTGGATATATTAAATGCAAATATTGAAATTCCATGTACAGGATGCTCTTATTGTACAGAAGGATGTCCAAAGAAAATTGCGATTCCGAAATATTTCTCATTATATAATGCAGATAAGCAGGAAGTAAAAGAAAAAGGCTGGACACCTCAAGGGGAATACTATGACAGATTGACAGGAATATTTGGTAAAGCAAGTGATTGTATTGCTTGTGGTAAATGCGAGAAAATCTGTCCGCAGAACCTTCCAATTATTGAAGACTTGAAAAAAGTTGCAGAATATTTTGGAAAATAAATAGAATATATAAAACTCCAGGCAGAAAATTTAAGACCGCCTGGAGTTTTGCATTATAAATATTCATTTTCAGACTTTACAATCAGTTTTTGAAATCTTCTGTCGATTTCGTCTTGCAATTCTGAAACAATATCATTGTATTCCTCTTTTATTAAATGCTTTGTTCTTCCCATCATTCCAAGCCACTTTTCAACAGAAATTGCTTTGTCAGAAGCTTTCGGATTATAGTTTAATTTTGTTTTGCCTTGTTCCACTTCATAGAGTGGGAAGTAACAGCAGTCTACAGCAGCTTCAATTACTTTACGTTCCGTGGCCGGATTATCATTCCAGTTGAGAGGACAGGAAGATAGAGCTTTTACATAAGCAGTGCCATGGTGTTTCGCATAATAGGCAGCCTTTGCAGCTTTTTTCATAAAGTCTACAGGATTGGATTCTGCCACTGTCGCAACATAAGGAATATTTGCAGCCGCCATAATTTGTGCCATATCTTTGTGGAAAAACGTCTTACCAAACTGTTCCTTTCCAATATGGGAAGTAGAACTTTTGGCACCTTTTGGAGTGGAATAAGATAACTGATATCCGGTATTCATGTACCCACCGTTGTCATATTCAAAAATAATAAGTTTATGGCCGCGGAGAGCTGTTCCAAGAGCAGAACCCATGCCGATATCCATTCCACCATCACCACTGACCATGATAAATACAATATCTCCTTTTGGGATTTCACCTTTTTCCTGTTTTCGGTGGCACACTTCAACAATACCGCTCAGGGTGGCAGCACCATTTTGAAATAAATTGTGTACATATGGTACTTTGAAACTTGTTTTCGGATAAGCTGTGGTGACAATCATACCACAACCTGTCTGGAACAGTAAAACAACCGGATCTTCAATAACACGCATTAATAAGTTTAGATTTACGATAATACCACAACCCGGGCAGGCACCATGACCTGGTGCAATACGCTTTGGCATAGCGGTTGTGGCATTGATCGTTGCCCCGCTGACATTTAAAGAATCTTCTTGTTTTGTAACATTTGTGATTCCGAGTTTTGTTTTTTCTGATGTTAGAGGATTAAAGAAGTTTTCACGATGTTCATCCGGAATTCCGGGAGTTGTACCATAATAAACAAGTTTGTTGTTTTCACTGTGAAACATTTTTATTGCATCTTCCACATAGAAATCTTTTCCGCCAAGACCATAGATAATAGATGAAATTTTTGTGGTACATCCGTATTTCTGTAATGCCGCACGAATTTCTATAGAAAGATTTCCGCCAATGGCACCGTAACTATCCTGTCTGTCAGCAATGATAATTTTCTTAGCTTCTTTTAATTGTTCATAGATATCTTTGGAAGGAAAAGGTCTGAGCATGGTAAGCGTCAGGACACCGACCTTTTCTCCCTGCTTTCGCAGGTGGTCTACCGCGACCATCGCAGTGTCAAAAGAAGAGCCAAGAAGAACAAGAATCGTTTCGGCATCTTCACAGCAATAAGTTTCCCATGTTTTATATTTTCGTCCGGATATCTTTTCATACTCATTGAATAACTCAGGTAGTACCTTAGAGACCTTGCCCATTGCCAAATGAAGTTGATAACGATTATTAATTAAATCAGGTTCGTTCATGTAAGAGCCTACGGTGATAGGGTTTTCCAGATCAAGTAAAGGGTACGCTTCTCTTTTTTTACCGATATATTTTCGAACCACATCATCATTGGAAAAGCGATAGCAGCTACGCTTCTGGTGGCTGGTAAAGAAACCGTCAAAAGCCACTGCCACAGGAAGATTTACCAATTCTCCCAGCTTTAAGGCGATTAAATTAAAATCATATACCTGCTGTACACTGTGAGCAAAAAAGATAGGCCATCCACAGTTTAACAGAAACATGATATCGCTGTGGTCTCCTTTAATGGATAATGGACCTGATACGGTACGGCATGCTACATTCATCACCATAGGATATCTGGTTCCGGACTGTACCGGAAATTGTTCTAAAGCATACAACAGTCCGTTGGCACTGGTAGCATTGAAAACTCTCCCTCCGGATACAGAAGCACCATAGCAGATTCCTGCGGCACTGTGTTCTCCTTCAGCAGCAATCATTACAATGTCTGTTTTTCCCTGAGCTTTCATTAAATCAAGATTTTCAGCAATTTGTGTGGAAGGTGTTATAGGATAGTAACCCATCACATCATATCCAATCTGCTTTACAGCAATCGCAGCAATTTCATTGCCCGATGCAAATTCCAGTTCCTGAGTTTCCATTATACTTCACCACCTTCTATACGTTTTTCTGTTAAATAAGATTCTGAGGTAATGTATCCGTCTGATCCGGATTTCTCATAATAGTCGGGAGTTCTGATTAAATCTTTATTTGGCACAAAGTAAGGTTTTCTGTCATAGTTTTCTTCTAAATCTCTCACTAGAGCGTGTGTAGGGCAGACTGAGACACACCGCAGACAGCCTTTACAGTGAAAATAATCAAGCCCTTTATTTACCATCATCTCTCTGCCACGGTATTCTCCAGGTTCAAATTGAAAAACCATGTCAGGGCAGGTGCTGTCGCATAACCCGCAATTGATACATTTTTCGGGAATAAAAATAGGAATATATCCTTGTCTGGATGGGGATAAATCATTAACGACACTGTTTCCAAAATTTAAGTTAATGCCGCCCATTGGGGCTGTTTCATAGCCAAGGGTGCCCTGTTTATATTTTTGGCTGATATCACTCTCTTTATTTCGTTTATGTTCGGAAACAGAGATTTCCCCACAGTCTATTGAACTTGTTTCCTCATATCCGCGTTTAATTCCTTCCAGATTACCTTTCAATGCCTGTGGATATTTCTTACCCAAAGTGTTACTGCATATTTCATTCATATCTTCTAATTTTACGAACCCCATAGCTTTAGCCATAGCTCCCATCATTACAACATTAATGCGTGATTTCGTTTCCATGGCAATTTTTTGTGCGTGGATACAAATAATTTTTCGGGCAGATATATTGTTATGGGTTATATAGTGTTCCATAATGTCTTTTGGTGAAACATTTGTGTTGATAATAATTGTGGTGTCTTTCCCGCAGCCATCAAAAATGTCAGTATTCTGCATTAGAGCCTGATGAAAAATACAAAGAATATGTGGATGCGTTACTGGAGAATGTACACGAATATCATTATCCGGGTCGCTATATCGAATAAATGCTTTTACCGGAGTTCCTGTTTTTTCTGAACCATAACTGGAAAAGCTGGCACTATTAAGTCCAAGGTATTTAATTCCAAGCTCACCCATCATTTTTCCACATAAATTAGCTCCCAGTCCGCCGATACTTTCAATACGTATTTCATAATAGCCATTATCGTTTTGTAAAGGTAGTTTTGTTTCTTTCATAGATTTATTCCTTTTCAAAATACTCTTTTCCTACACCGCACAGAGGGCATAAATAGTCTTCAGGAACGTCTTCCCATTTTGTATCTGGTGCGATTCCACTATCAGGATCGCCTAATTCTTCGTCATATATATAGTTACAAACAGTACAGATATATTTCATTTTACACCTCACAATAACCTAAATTTTCATGATACAACAGTTCAGCCATCAGCTCAAATCCGCTTCGCTTCTTTTCGCTGTTATAGCTCACCATATACAAAAAAATGCAGGAATTCAAAGTCCTGTAAACAGTCCTTGTGAATCCCAGCATTTTTTTGTGCATGGCTGAACTGTTATTACATATTTATTGGCAGAAAGGTAAAATATATACATTATTTCATAGACATTTCTATTTTGCATATGGTACTATAACCATTAAGGCAAAGACAGTATTTATAATATATACAAAAATTTCTTACAGAAAGGAAGAACAATGGCAGATCAGGCAAAATTTACAGGAACAGATACTTATGTAGCAGCAGATGATTTAATGGCATCTGTGGAAGTGGCAATGGAGCTACAGAAACCACTTCTTATTAAGGGGGAACCGGGAACAGGAAAGACGATGCTGGCAGAGGCGGTTTCAAAGGCATTAGATAAAGAACTTTTAATATGGAATATAAAATCGACAACAAAGGCTCAGGATGGATTGTATATGTATGACACGATTCAAAGATTATATGATAGTCAGTTTGGAGAGTCCGGAGTTGATGATATTGCCCATTACATTAAGCTCGGAAAATTAGGAGAGGCATTTAAAAGAGAGCAGCAGGTCGTTCTTTTGATTGACGAGATAGATAAGGCAGATTTAGAGTTTCCGAACGACCTTTTGTGGGAACTTGATAAGATGGAGTTTTATATTCATGAAACAAAAGAAACAGTAAAGGCGAAAATACGTCCAATTGTAATTATTACATCCAATGCAGAAAAGGAATTACCGGATGCTTTTCTTCGTCGTTGTATTTTTCATTATATCAGTTTTCCGGAGCCAGATTTGATGCGACAGATTGTAAATGCCCATTTTGAAAATTTGGAAGAACATTTGCTGGATCAGGCAATGAAGACTTTTTATAGAATTAGAAATATTCGGGATATTCGGAAGAAACCAAGTACGTCAGAACTAATTGACTGGTTAAGAGCATTGATGATAGGCGGTGTGGACCCAGATATAATTGATAAAAAATTACCATATCTAGGTGTACTGATAAAAAAAGATGAGGATTTAGAAACAATAAAAATGGTAAGCAGATAATACCGACAAGAAATGAAAAGACAGTGTCATAATAGATATTTTGATGACAGCAGCCTGGTTGAAGGGAGACAAAATGTTTACAACATTTTTTTATACGTTAAAAAATAACGGATTAGATATATCTACCACGGAGTGGATAACGCTTATGGATGGACTGGATAAGGGACTGGCTCACTCCAGTTTTACAGACTTTTATTATTTATGCAGAACGGTTTTAGTGAAGAATGAGGGTGATTACGATAAACTGGACATGGCATTTCAGGAGTATTTTCAAAATATAAAGACAGACAAGCTTAATATGGAAAAGTTAAATGCGTGGCTGCACAATGATAATGATAGGGCACAGATGACAAATCCGGAAGATTTTAAAGACGATAGAACAAAAAAGGAAGCTACAGAAATTCATCGGATGTTTCGTGAGCGTATAGGAGAACAGCATACAGAACATAATGGTGGCAATTACTGGATTGGAACAGGCGGAGGTTCGCCTTTTGGAAAAAATGGAAGAACAGCCGGAGGAATACAGTTAGGAAACCATGCGGGAATGAAGACTGCTTTTGCAGTTATGGGAGAACGCAGATATAAGGATTTTCGGCGGGATAAGAAACTTACAATGAGACAGTTTCAGGTAGCGTTGAGAGAACTGCGTCAATATTCCAGAAAAATGGATTTACCAAAGACGGAATTGGATATTAATGGAACGATTGAATCTACATGTAATCAGGGCGGATATCTGAAGTTAGAATTTGAACAGCCTAGAAAAAATTCCGTCAAATTAATGCTGTTGTTTGACAGTGGTGGATCAATGTATCCTTATAGTGAACTTTGTAATGAGTTGTTTCAGGCAGTTCATAAAGCGAATCATTTTAAAGATGTAAAGACATTCTATTTTCATAATTGTATTTATGCAAAATTATATAAAACACCAGAGTGTGAAACAGGTGACTGGATTGATACTACATGGGCGTTCAAAAACTATGATAAGGACTATAAGGTGATTATCGTGGGAGATGCGGGAATGGCAGAAGAAGAGTATTTAGACAAGAATGGGAATTACAGTGGACCAAATGATGGACTTTCAGGGCATGAATGGATGCAGTTATTCCGAAAGAAATATCCTCATTCGATATGGCTGAATCCCTCTTATCATGGAGATTTAACAAGAATGTACTGGATGGAGTCTGAGAGATTGATTAAAGAGATTGTTGACATGTATCCTTTAACAGTTGATGGATTAAAAACAGGAATAAAAAAATTGATGTGTGATAAATAATTTTGTTAATTTATGGAAGAAGCCTGAGAAGGCTTCTTTTTTAGGCATGTCTTTAAAAACGCATATCACTATGTTATCACAAATTTTTTGTACAAATTTACTAGAAAGACTTGATAAAAACATTTTTATTTGTTTATATGTAATTATAGTTTTATACAAAAAGAGAAAAGTAAAGGAGAAGGTTATGAGTAATTTATGTAAGAGAGTAATTGCCGGTGTATTAGCACTTGCAATGATAGCATCTGGTATTATTATTTCACAAAGTGAGTCAGCAGATGTTAAGGCGGCAGATGAATGGAATCTTGTGTGGAGTGATGAGTTTGAAGGAACACGTCTGGATACAAGTGTCTGGAATTATGAAATAGGAAATGGAAATTGGGGATGGGGAAATGGTGAAAAGCAATACTATACAAACAGCGAGAAAAATGTAGAAGTATCTAATGGAACATTGAAGATACATGCACTGAAAGAGAGAATGGGAAATCAGAATTATACATCTGGAAGAATTACTACAAAAGGTAAAAAAACTTTTAAGTATGGAAGAATTGAAGCACGGATGAAACTTCCGAGTTTTAGCAGATCATGGCCGGCATTTTGGATGCTAGGAACAAATGGCGGATGGCCGAAATGTGGAGAAATCGATATTATGGAAGCGGTTAATACTGAAAAATTCACTCACGGACATGTTCATTGGTATACGGAGGGTAATTCTTATACAGGACATGCTGACGCTGGTAAGAGTAATGAAGGAGTAGTTCCGGCAGATTTTGATAGGACGCAGTGGCATACATATAGTATTGAATGGGATAAGAAATCAATAAAATGGTATGTGGATAATAAAGTATTTTACACGATAAATATTTCAAGTTCGGATTTTGATGAATTAAGAAGCAATTTTTTCATTTTATTTAATCTTGCTATTGGTGGACAATGGCCGGGACTTGATGATGAAGGCATAGATAATTCAGCATTTCCATCAAGATCAACAATGGAAGTGGATTATGTAAGAGTTTACCAGAAAACGGAAGCGCCAACGACAAAGTATGATGGCCCGATGATTACTGTCACACAAGATGCAGTATCAGAATATAAGGGAACATGGAAAAAGTTCTTTGGAGGTGAAAACGGTTGGATTCCGGCCAAGGGAACTCTTGAAACAGCAGGCACACCGGGAAATGGTTTTACGGCCAATATAACTTCTGTTGGAAATATAGCCGGAGATTCTGTGTGGGCAGCACAGGCCACTCTTGAAAATTTAAAGTATTATCCGGGAAATACATATAAATATTCCTGTACAATTACATCAGATAAGGATAAGAAAATTTTTGTAAAAGTAGCAGATGGTAATGAGGAAACACTAGGTGGTGGTTTAATTGACCTCAAGGCAGGTGTACCATATAATTTTGAAACAAATGTAGACATACCAGAGGATTTTGAGAATACAGTTAGTTTGAAATTTGGAATGGGTAAGACAGAGGGAGACACGATTGCAGATAATGGTGCTGTAACAATTCAGGTTAAAGATATTTCTTTTGTGACAACAGCGACAATACCGGATCCGGATTTTGTGCCACAGACAACAACACAGAATCAAATAGAAAGTACAACAAATGAGGGATTAACAACCAAGAAACCAGTTATCAATTCAACAACAAATTCAAATGTGAATGTACCAAGGGCAAAAGTTACAAAAGCAACTAAGAAAAAAGCATCAAAGAAAGTAAAACTTATACTTAAGAAGATAAAAGGTGCAACAGGCTATAAAGTGCAATTCTCTAAAACAAAGAAGTTTAAGAAGGTACTTGTTTCTAAGACGGTTAAAAAAGCTAAAATTACTGTAGCTAATAAGAAATTAAGAAAACAGAAGAAACTTTATGTTAGAGCAAAGGCTTATAGAAATGTGGGCAAAGTAAAATATTATAGCAGGAAATGGTCTGCTGTAAAGAAAGTTAAAATTAGAAAATAGAATTATAAAACAAAAATAAGGACTGTTGCATTATGCAGCAGTCCTTAAAATATACCTTATAAAAGCAGGTTTTCAATTAAACAGCTTTATAGCCGCATTCAAATTTAGCTTTTGCATCCTGCATTTTTTTTGATTCAGCAGCCGGTGTAGGATAGTATCCCATTGTGTGCATCTGATTAAACACATCAACCTGAATTTCATGCTCTTTTTGAAGTAAATCCATCATTGTACAACGAAGGTTTTCATGAACACATTCGTTAGCACTTAAATTGTATAGATTTGTAGCGTTTTTTTCTGTATTTAGGGCATCCCCTAAAATTTCTTTTTCTGTATAAATCTCTTCCATAATGACCTCCCCATTAATTTAAATAAGAATAAATAGCGTTAAAATGACCCTGATGTTTATCAGCAATATCAAGCATCTGCTGTTTTACTGTTTCGTCCTGACTGTGGTTTGCCAGCATTTTAAATTTTTTTACTAACAATTCTTCTTCGTTTAATAAATCCTGAACTACTGAAAGTTCTTTTTCTGATAATTCCATATTTGTCCCTCCTTGTGTTTTTTAAAAGCAAAAGCTTTAAAACAATTTACATAAATATTGTTGTCTTATATATAAAATCCATACCACCCAAATATTGGAAAACATGTTCTTCTTGTGTTTGTGTATCGAAAACTTTATGTTAGAATATTATAAAAGTATATAATACGAAATTAAAATCACTATAAAAGTGAAAGGAGTATATAATGCACTAAAAATGCATTGTATAAAGAAGTATGACATTACAAATAGCTGAAGGAATATTTATTCCCTTTCTTGGAACAACATTAGGGGCAGCCTGTGTATTGTTTATGAAAAATAAATTGAATAATAAAGTAAGAAAAGCATTGACAGGTTTTGCGTCTGGTGTAATGGTTGCAGCATCTATCTGGAGTTTAATAATTCCCGCCATCGAACAGTCATCCGATATGGGAAAATTTTCGTTTTTGCCGGCTTTTATTGGATTCTGGTGTGGAATCTTATTTTTACTGGTTTTAGACAAAGCAGTTCCACATCTGCATTTGGATAGTGAGGAGTCAGAGGGGCCAAAAGTACAATTAAAAAAAACGACAATGCTTGTCTTTGCAGTTACTCTACATAACATACCAGAAGGAATGGCAGTAGGCGTAGTATTTGCAGGAGTAATTTCAGGCAATAGCGGAATCAGCATTATGGCAGCCATGGCACTCGCTTTAGGGATTGCCATTCAGAATTTTCCGGAGGGAGCTATTATATCGATGCCGCTTAAGGCAGAAGGGGTCGGAAAAGGAAAGGCATTTATATATGGTACTTTGTCAGGAGCAGTTGAACCGGCTGCAGCATTGATTACAGTAATGGCGTCTGGATTTATTGTACCGGCGTTACCGTATCTGTTAAGTTTTGCAGCAGGGGCAATGTTGTATGTAGTAGTAGAGGAGTTAATACCGGAGATGTCTGAGGGAAAACATTCTAATGTAGGAACAGTTCTTTTTTCATTAGGATTTACGAT
Organism: uncultured Eubacterium sp.; assembly: GCA_910584795.1. Lineage (GTDB taxonomy): Bacteria > Bacillota > Clostridia > Lachnospirales > Lachnospiraceae > Eubacterium_G. The sequence goes on from CAJUBZ010000007.1 coordinate 107,179, forward strand.
TATGATGATGTTGGATGTTGCTCTGGGATAATATAGAAATAGGCAGGTATTTTTAAAAATTAATAGATTGTATTTTTTCAATCTTTAATTTTAAAAAATATCTGCCTATTATAATAATATTCTAATTTATCCTTCAACCAATTCTTTATTGGATAAATATAAAATTACATCTTTTCTTGTGATAATCCCAATGAAAACATTATTGTCATCGACGACAGGGACAAAGTTCTGGTTTGTAATTTTATCAACCAGACCTTCCATAGAAATGGAAATGTTTACAGCTTCATTATCACGGCGTCGCGCTACATCCATAATTGATAATTTTTCCATTTTTCTCAAGCTTGGAAATCCATGACTTTTTAAGTACCAAAGCATATCACCTTCTGTTACGGTTCCTATGTATTTTCCGTCTTGTGTCAGAATAGGAATCGCAGCATAACCACGGTGCTCCATTGTTTCTAATGCTTGGCGGAGAGTATCATTGTCATCTATGTGTGCAACATTTTCTTTTGGCGTTAAAAAGAATAAAATATTCATATATGTCTCCTCTGATAGCTTTTGTTTCATACCGAAAATTATCATATCAAAAAACAAATATTTAATCTATAGATTACACAAAAAGTTAACAAATATTTAACGGTCAAAACACGGGTGTAAACTATTTTTAAATTTCATACTGATAGAGACACTTCGATGCTGAAAGAGGAAACATATATTTTAGTGATGGAATAATCTAAGTCCTGTGAAACTCATTACCATTCCATGTTTATTACATGCATCAATAACATCCTGATCTCTGATAGAACCGCCCGGCTGTGCAACGTATTTTACACCACTCTTTGCAGCTCTTTCAATATTATCACTAAATGGGAAGAATGCATCAGAACCAAGTGTGATTCCTTCTGCCTGTGCTAACCAATCCTGTTTTTCTTCCTTAGTAAAGACTTCCGGCTTTTCTGTAAAGACTCTTTCCCATTCGCCGTCAGCTAAAATATCCATATATTCTTCACCAATGTAAAGGTCAATAGCATTGTCTCTGTCAGCTCTCTTCATATCATCCTTAAATGGAAGATTGAGAACCTTTGGACACTGACGAAGCAACCAGTTATCAGCTTTCTGTCCTGCAAGTCTTACACAGTGAATACGTGACTGCTGTCCGGCACCAACACCGATAGCCTGTCCGTTCTTTACGAAACAAACAGAGTTTGACTGTGTATATTTCAAAGTGATCATAGAAATAGCCATATCAATCTTAGCCTGATCTGTTAATTCTTTATTTTCTGTAACTACATTGCTGAAGAATGCATCATCAATGTTTAATTCATTACGTCCCTGTTCAAAAGTAATTCCGAAAACTTCTTTTCTTTCTAACTGCTTTGGAACATAATCAGGGTCAATCTCAATAATTGCGTAAGCGCCGCGTTTTTTCTCTTTTAATAATTCCAATGCCTCTGGTTCATATCCAGGTGCAATGATTCCATCAGAAAATTCTCTCTTAATAAGAGCAGCAGTAGAAACATCACAGACATCGGATAAAGCAATAAAATCACCATAAGATGACATTCTGTCTGCACCTCTTGCTCTCGCATATGCAGCGGCTAGCGGAGATAATTCTCCAAGGTCATCTACCCAGTAAATTTTTGCTTCTACTTCGCTTAAAGGAAGACCTACAGCGGCTCCGGCAGGAGAAACATGCTTAAAAGAAGTAGCAGCAGGAAGCCCTGTAGCCTGCTTTAATTCCTTAACTAACTGCCAGCCGTTAAAAGCATCAAGGAAGTTAATGTATCCCGGTTTTCCGTTTAAAACCTTGATTGGTAATTCGCCCTCTTCCATGTAAATTCTGGAAGGCTTCTGATTTGGATTACATCCATATTTTAATTCTAACTCTTTCATTTTTTACCTCACTTTATACTGTGTTTTAATATGTTAAACAATTTTAATATCATGTTAATAACGTCTTGTAATTTAATTATTTTTGTTAATTATCTTTGTTTCATATGTCCCATCTTCTATATTAATGTACCTTACAAACAATGAAACTTTATTATCTTCATTCAAATTGTTCCAAAGCATTTCTGTGAACTGTTCCATATCATCCATAATAGGAACAAGTTTTGGTTCACCTTCGAAAGAAGGAAGTGGGTTTCCGTCATGCATATATGTGTGGATAAAATGACCTTCACCATTTACCGGATTGTCATAAGTAAATGTATATCTGTTGCAGCATGATGGGTCTCCGTTGTTACTTTTTAAGATAGACATTGCATAATTATATGAACCGTCTGTAATTTCCATGATACCGGAGATACGAGGTGTATAGTTTGGACCGTCCGGCTCAAACTCCCTTGTGCGAAGAGATTCCTCAAAAGTTTTTCCTTCTGACATAAGATCATAAACAGTATCGGTCTGATCACCATTGGTTACGATTGTTTTATTATCCAATACACGGACAGGTGCGTAGATAATCAGACTAGGGTCAACTAATTTAGAAGGGTCAAAAGCTTCTGTACGGATACCTTCTCCTTCTGTAACAAAAACACGGTTACGGCTGTTCTCGCTGCGTCCCATGATAAAGTAAGCTGCAACAGCATATTTGCCATTAGGGGACTTACCAATAACAATTCCACGTCCCGGATATGAATTTTCTTTTAATTCATTTTCAAGAGATAACATTTTCATTTTTTTTCCTCCTTAAATAAAGAAACCGCCTGGGTAACCAGTTGGCTGCCCAGGCGGTCGACGTACAATTTCTTTCCATACTCCCTGTGGTATATTCCACTAATCCGCCAGTTGTATGGAAACTAATATTAGAATAACTGATTTTTCTATTATTTTCAACTAAAAAAATAAATTATAAGAGGTTGCAGGAAAGAGATAAATATGGTAATTTTATTATTTGAGGGAAAAGTGATGCTAAACTTATGAAAAGAGGCGATAAAATTGCAAAAGATTTATAAAATTTTACCATTATATGCATTTGTTCCAATAATTGTATGTTTGTTTACAAACGTAATTACTTATTTTGGAACCAGAATATTCACAATGGGCATGTATCATTACGATTTAAGTATCCGGTTAGATGATATGATACCGTTCACTCCATTTATGATTATCTTTTATATTCTGGCATATGTTTCGTGGATTGTTGGTTTTATCATAATAGGAAGAGAGAGCCGGAAGGTCTGCTATGAAGTATGTGTTGCGGAGCAGATAGCGAAACTAATGTGTATGGCTGCATTTATTGTAATACCTTGTACGATTGCAAGACCAGAGATAACAGGAGATGGTGTATTCGAATGGCTGACCGGTCTGATATATCGTATGGATAGTCCGGATAATTTACTTCCGTCGATTCATTGTCTGGAAAACTGGATTTGTTTCCGTGGTGCAATGAAATGTAAGAAAGTGGGAACAGGATATAGGGTTATTATGTTTATATCAGCAATTCTGGTATTTGCATCTACTTTAATGGTGAAACAGCATGTATTTCTTGATGTTGTAACGGCAATTATCGTAGTAGAGATAGGCTTGTTTGTTGCAAAGAAATTTGATTTAGGAAGAATATATTTTATCATAGAAAAGAAACTTGGCGGAATATTAACGAAAAAATAAGGGAACATATGAAAGATGGAAAGAATAAAGTACTGTGGTCTCTTGTACTGCTTGTACTGATAGGTTTGACAATTTATGCAATTATTGGAAGTAATGAGTCTTTTACATTGCAGGGATTCATAACATATGTAAAATCAGCATCCGTTGGATGGATTATTGCAGCATTTGGATGTATGGCTGGCTTTTTCGTATTTGAAGCATTGGCATTGAAAGTTCTTTGTAGTGCATTCGGGTACAAAAAATCATTAAGAAGATGTATTACTTATTCTGCTTCCGATATATATTTTTCAGCAATTACACCCTCTGCAACAGGGGGACAGCCGGCTTCTGCGTATTTTATGATGAAAGATAAAATACCAGGTGCTGTAACTACTATGATCTTGCTGGTAAACTTGACTTTATATACTGTTTCTATTATTGTAATAGGTGTGATTTGTTTTACAACAAGACCGATGATGATGGCACATTTCAGCATTGTTTCTAAGGTTATGATTGTAATTGGTGTGTGTGTACAATTTGTTTTATTATCATTGTTTTTACTATTGGTATATAAAGAAAAAATTATTACACGAAGCGCCAATTTTTTCTTAAATCTTTTTATGAAAATGCACATTATTAAAAATGTTGAGGCAAAACAGCAGAAACTTAAACTAGTTGAAAAGCAGTATAAAGAATGTGCTAAGGCAATTGGCAGTCATAAAAAATATATTTTTGGTGCCTTTTTATTTAATTTATTGCAGAGAGTATCATTGATTATGGTTTCTGTGTGTGTTTTTATCGGCATTGGTGGAACAAAAATATATGATGCTTTTGTTGCTCAGGGATTTGTTGTATTGGGATCAAACAGTGTTCCTATACCAGGAGCAGTTGGTGCAGCGGATTATTTATTTATTGATGGATTTGGACATCTGGTTGGTGACAGTGTAAGTATAGAACTTTTAAGTAGAGGGATTTCTTTCTACTGTTGCATAATAGTATGCGGATTAATTACTTTGACAGCGTATTTGTTAAAGGGATTGAAAGGAATGAGACGAAAGAAAAGATGTTAGGCATTTGGGATTATACAGTAGTACTTACTTATTGTTCATTATTGTCTGCGGTAACAGGTATACTTGTATCTCTTAGCGGACAGGGACATCCTTATATAGGGGTAATGTTTCTACTATTATGTGGATTGTGTGACACTTTTGATGGAAGAGTTGCCAGATCAAAGAAAAATAGAACAAAAAAAGAAAAAGATTTTGGTGTGCAGATTGATTCATTGTCGGATTTAGTAGCATTTGGAGTGCTTCCTGTATGTGTGGGAATGGCATTGTATAAAAGGGATTTATTTGATGCAGGAAGAATACAGGGAATTACAATGACGAAGGAGCCAAGTATCCTTTGTGCGGTACCATTTGTAATCATTGTGGCAGTCAGTGCATTATTTGTATTGGCGGCATTGGTTCGACTGGCTTACTTTAATATTACAGTAGAAGAGACACAGGGAGAAGGACTGGGGGATAAGAAACATTATTTCGGTCTGCCTGTTACTACAACAGCACTTATTTTTCCTACATTTTTATTATTGAGACATATCTTATATGTCTATGATATTAATATTTCATTTGTGTACTATATTTTATTAATCATTGTTGCAGTTTTATTTGTTATGAAGTTTAAATTAAAAAAACCTGGAACATTAATGATTTATTTTATGGTTTTTATTGGGGCAATAGAATTTTTTGCAGTAGTTTTATTAAAGGTTTTTTTAAGATAATATGAAAAAGAATAATGAGTCAAAATTATTAAAATTTTTATATCGTACAATACCGGGGCGGATGATATTAAAGTTAATAACTATTCCGGTCTTGTCCAGATGGATTGGTAATTATATGGATGAACCTATTTCCGGACTTCATATCAGTGCATTTATAAGGAAGAATGGAATTGATATGAGTGAATATGAAAAACCGCAGTATCATTGTTTTAATGATTTTTTTACAAGAAAGATATTAGCGGAGAAAAGACCAATCTGTATGGAAGAAGACGCATTAATTTCTCCCTGTGATGCAAGACTTTCAGCATATCGTATTGATGAAAATTCGGTATTTCATATAAAACGTAGTGTTTATCAGGTAAAGGATATGATTCCTGACAGTGAGTATGCACCGGATTATATGGGGGGCATTTGTCTTGTATTTCGATTGTGTGTAGATGATTATCATAGGTATGGATTTATTGATGATGGTGAAATATTAGAAAACAAGGCAGTTTCAGGACGGCTTCATACGGTACGACCTATTGCAGTGAACCAGTATCCGGTATTTGTGCAAAACAGCAGGGAATATACAATTATAAAAACAGAAAATTTTGGAACTGTTGCACATATAGAAGTAGGAGCTTTGATGATTGGGAAAATAAGAAATTATCAGAGGTTTGGAAAGGTAGAACGTGGAACAGAAAAAGGAATGTTTCTTTATGGTGGGTCTACAGTTGTATTACTTTTGGAAAAGGATAAGGCAGAAATTCCAGAAGAATACTTTGAAAATACAAAAAATGACATAGAGACACGGGTTCTTTACGGAAGTAAAATCGGAGTAAAGATTAAATAACGTAAAATGGTTTTAACGTTACAGTTTTGTAGAAGTTAAAACCATTTTTTTCGTTTAAAAACAATACACATAACGATTACTAACAAGCAGCTTAAAACAAAAATAAGAGGATATCCGTATTTCCAATCAAGCTCCGGCATATGTTCAAAGTTCATGCCATACCAGCCGGCAATCAGGGTAAGAGGCATGAATAAAGTAGTTACAATTGTAAGAAATTTCATAATAATGTTTTGGTGCACATCAAGCTGTTGTTGGTAAATATCACGTATCTGTGAGGTGTATTCCCATATCTGTTCAGATTCATGCCCATAAAGGGTTATTTTACGAATTAATATATTAAATAATTGTTTTGTTTCTTTATCCAGAAGATTCTGGGTGTCATCAACCAGATCGCCACAGATTCCTTCAATCTGGACATAATAATGATGCAGTTTGAGAGTACGGCTGCGGTAGCTTGTAATTTCCCGAATCTGGTCCATTTTTTTCTCATTTAAAACATTTAATTCCAATTGTATTAAATTTTGCTGCAAACTGTTAATTTTTTCTAAATCTTTGGACATAATAAAATCAAGGAGATAATATAGGGCTGTTCCACTGGATGTAATATGATCCAAATGAACTTCAAGCATCTTTTCAAAAAAATGTGCTACAAATTCATCACGATCTATAAATATTACATAATCCTCTGTGTAAATAAAACAAATAATTGAGCGTTCAGCTACCAGTATTTCAGGAATGTTGATAAAACCATAAATGAAACCTTGGAAACTTTCTATTTTAGAGAAATGAAAATCCATAAAAAGCAAAGGGATTTTCGGAACATAATAATTGATAATATCATAATGATTTGCCTTATTGGCCGGAATAATTGCCACAAAATCCTCATCTGGTTTTGTCTCAAGGGCATTTTCTAAATCATCAATTGCAAAAAACATAGTACTTCTCCTATTAAGTATATTGATAGAATGGATAAAAATTGGGTTTTTAAACATAGAAAAATAAGGTATAATAAAAATAAATATCAGGGAGTGTTTGTTATGAGTAAACAGGAAATATTAGTGAAGATATTAATAGAAAAAGGATTTACCATTTCTTTTGCCGAAAGCTGTACGGGAGGAAAGATGGCAGGTGCTGTTGTTGATGTGTCAGACGCATCTAAGGTGTTAAATGCTAGTTTTGTTACTTATTCCAATGAGGCAAAAATGAAATACCTAAACGTTCGTAGTGATACCTTAGAGACTTTTGGTGCAGTCAGTGAACAGACAGCCAAAGAGATGGCAGAGGGTGTAGCAAAAGCAAATGATGCGGAGGTTGGTGTTGGAATCACAGGGATTGCAGGACCGGGAGGTGGAACTGCTGAGAAACCTGTTGGAACAGTTTGTTTTGGATATTGTATACAGGGGAGAACATTTACAGAAACGCTGCATTTTGGAGATTTGGGACGGAATATGGTCAGGGACAAAAGTGTTGGTCATGTGTTAGATACCCTTATAAATAAATTGAACTAATAAACTGAATATGATAAAATGAAATTTACGAATTTATTAAAGAAGTTGAGGACATTAATATGCCGATTAAAGTAAAACAGAATTTACCAGCGAGAGATATTTTAGAAAATGAAAATATATTTGTTATGACGGAGAACCGTGCGATGACTCAGGATATTCGTCCATTGAGAGTTCTGGTATTGAATTTAATGCCTACAAAAATTGTTACAGAAACACAGATTCTCAGAAAGTTATCGAATACACCACTGCAAATAGAAGTTGAGTTTTTGCAGACAGCTACATATAAATCCCAACATACCGATGTCAGTCATATGGATGAATTTTATAAAACTTTTGAAGAGATAAAAAATCATTATTTTGATGGATTGATTATTACAGGAGCGCCTCTTGATTTTGTAGATTATGAGGACGTGAATTACTGGGATGAAGTATGTATGATTATGGAATGGTCAAAAAAGCATGTACATTGTACTTTCCACTTATGCTGGGGGGCATACGCAGGACTGTATTATCATTATGGTATCAAAAAGAGAGATCGTATACCAAAACTATCAGGAATATACAGTCACAGAATTCTGAATAAAAAATCTCCATTATTCCGGGGATTTGATGATATTTTTTATGCACCGCATTCCAGAGCTACAGAGATTACGAAAGAGCAGATACTCGGATGTCCGAAACTTGAATTGATGGCAGAGTCGGAGGAAGCTGGTGTAGCTATTGTAAAATCAGAAGATAGCAGACAGTTATTTGTTTTCTGTCATTCAGAATATGACGCAGATACATTGAAGTTAGAATACGAAAGAGATGTGGAAAAAGGAATGAACCCACAGGTTCCTGTAAATTATTTTCCGGAAAATGATTCTTCAAAACAACCGGTTGTTAATTGGAGAGCAGCGGGGCAGCTCCTTTGGACTAATTGGATTAACTATTATGTATATCAGACAACCCCATATGATATTAATGAGGTAGAAAACGAGAGTTAAGGGTAATATCAGTTTTGGAAGTGAAAGACGATTAAGATTAAAATGTCGGGGAGATCGAGGAGGTATCAGATTGACGACAAACAGAAACAAAAAGTATAATCGGATAATAATCAGTTTTGCTACGTTGCTGATTTTAATGTGTCTTGTATTTATTGTGATGTTATTAAAGGCGGCAACGGAACGAAGTTTTTTAGTTGTATTTGTGATTGCGTTTGCAGTTGCAATTGCAATTATATTTTTTACAGCAAAGGATATGCTGAAATAATTGGATATAATGGGTTTGATTAAAAAATGAACAATGTTTAAAAAGTTGCCAGTTGAAATAATTATATACAGGAAAATCTTGTATATTTTGCCTATAACATTTATTTCACAAAAGTAGTAAAATTATATAGAGAAAGAAAATATTTACATAATATATAGAAATAGAGGTGTTATAAATTGTTTAAAATTGGAGACTATATTGTTCATGGAAGAAATGGTGTTTGTAAGGTAGTAGATATTACCCACATTGATATCTCAGGAGCAGATAAAAATCAATTATATTATACATTAGTTCCAATGAAGTCGGAGGAAAGTAAAATTTTTTATCCGGTTGACAGTAACAGAGTTGTTATGCGGTCAGTTGTCTCTGAGAAAGAAGCAAAGGATATTGTATCAGGTATAAAGGATATTGAGCCGATGTGGATTGATAATGACAGGCAGCGTGAAGAAAAGTATAAAGAAGCTATCAGTTCCTGCGATTGCCAGCAGTTAATTTGCATTATCAAAACTTTGTATGCTAGAAATGAAGAGAGAATCGCTCAGGGAAAACGAATAACTTATGTAGATGACAGATATTTAAAAGAAGCAAAACAAAATTTACATGATGAATTTTCCATTGCGTTAGGGATAGAACCATCAGAAGTAGAAAAATATATAACAGAGCATATAAAGAATGCCTAAACAATTTACAGAAAATATATATTAAAATTTTTTGTTGTGTCAGACGAACTATATAATAAGTGTAAAACAGCCGCGAAATTTAGTGAACGAATTTCTGAGGCTGTTTTTCTATTAATATGCTTTGTTTATTAGATAGCGAATTGTGCTTGCCAAGATGATAAATATTGAATTATAATGTGAAGTGTGAAATAAAATAAAAATAAATAACGTTATATTTATATACAGGTTATGCATATAACATAGAGAAGAATAAGGAGGATGCAAAATGTTTTGTAAGAAATGTGGAAAGTACATTCAGCCGGAAGAAAAGATATGTCCTTATTGTGGAGAGACAGTAGAGCAGATAAAAGAAGACTTAGGAGAAACAAAAATTATTGGAGACTTAGATAGTGAAGAAAAACTCGTTGAGATTCCTGAAGAAATAGAATTTGTTGAAGAGGAATCATTTGATTTTCCAGAAGATATGGGATCAGAAGAATTCGAATTTGAAGAGGAAGAAGAGATGGCTGAGGAAGATGAGTTCTATGACGAGGACGAAGATGACTTCGTTGCAGGTAAGGCAGCCATAACCAATCAAAATAAGAAAATGAATATTATTGCAATTGCAGTTTCAGCAGGCATAATTATCATTATTGTGATTGCAGCAGTTGTATTATCAATGACTTTTGGAAGTCCTAATGAAGAGGAAACTACAACCGAGGAAACTACGACGGTTGAAGAGACTACAACAATGGAAGAAGATGATGTTGAGGAAGATGTGACTGATGCACCTGCTACGGAGGCACCTCAAACTACAGTCGCAGAAACAAAAACTCCGGAAACAGAACCGCCAACTACTAAGAAAAAGAAACCGGTAACTACAAAACCGACAGAAGCACCGACAGTTGCTCCAACAGAGCCGCCTACAGAGGCACCAACGGAGGCTCCAACAGAACCACAGGGAGATGCAGCGGATGACGGAGTTGAAGAGTAAAGAGGCATTTATGGAGATAAAGCAAAATGTAAGTCAATATTTTATTCAATTACTGAAATCAACGATACAGAATCAAATACCAGCTGAGAAGCCGGATGATGTAGAGTGGCGGGATGTTTTAAATCTCGCCGCTTATCATAAGGTGGATGAGATGGTTTTTTGTGCTGTGGAAAAGTTGAAAAAAAAGCCGGATAAAGAGATATTGGATAAGATGTATCATCTGCATGAGAAAAATCAGCTGGTAGATGCAATACAGCAGGCAGAGGCTGAAACAATTATCAGTGCAGTTACAACAAGCGGAATTGATATTCTGCCATTGAAAGGATATGTATTAAAATCATTATATCCGGATTCCAATTACAGACAGATGGGTGATTTGGATTTTTTGGCAGAGGAAGAGAATATTAATAAGATAGGAAGAATTTTAATTGAAATGGGATATGCTGCCGATGATACAGGTTCAGAAGACAGCCATGATGTGTTTTCTAAAAAACCTTATCTGGAAGTAGAGGTTCATAGAAGACTGCTTCCGCCTACAGAAGAAAACCACTGGCATACGGATGACATATGGAATAGACTGAAAAGAAATTCAAAAAATGAACATATCATGGAAATGAGTCCGGAAGATTTCTATTTATATCATCTATTACATTTTGAAAAGCATTACTCTATGGATGGATGTGGGATACGCTCTATAATAGATCAATATTATCTGATGCAGTGTTTAGGGGACAAGCTGGACTGGAATTATATCAATGAAATGTTGTCAAAAATGAATTATATAGAATTTGAAGGTATGAGTAAAGGTCTGGCTCAGGCATGGTTTAGTGATGGTATTATGAAAGAGGAGTGGAAAGGTCCTGCAGAGTTTATTATTCATAGTGGAGCATTTGGCACGTTTGAGCAGTATCAGAAATGGGTAATGGAAAGATATAGAAGGGAAGAAGGGATTCAGACGAAGACCGGATTCTTTTTCAGACGGATGTTTATGGAGCGGGAAAGGATGGAATTCAGTTACCCGATATTAAAAAAACATAGATGGATGCTTCCGTTTCTTTGGGTACATAGACTGTTTAAAGCGGTGCTATTTCGAAGAGGCAGAGTAACGAGAGAGTTGAAATCATTAAAAAAGTAAAGTGTAACCATAGAATAGAAATAAAAACACAATTTTCCATTTAAAAAATTTAAGTTTTTGTGTATAATTATTTCGTAACTTTTAAAATGAATTAGGAACATAATGGGACGGTTTGTTCATTGTGAATATATTAGAACAGGAGAGAAAAAAATGGATAACAAAAAACAATTTAAGCCATTTATTCCTGCGGGTAAAGTATTACCGGAGTTTACAATTACTTCTGTTATCATCGGTATTATACTTGCAGTGATATTTGGTGCCGCCAATGCTTATCTGGGGTTAAGAGTTGGCATGACAGTTTCAGCTTCGATTCCGGCTGCTGTTATATCCATGGGAGTTATCCGTGTTATTTTGAGAAAAGATTCTATCTTAGAAAATAATATGGTACAGACGATTGGGTCAGCAGGTGAGTCTTTGGCAGCAGGAGCTATTTTTACACTGCCGGCATTGTTTATGTGGGCAGTTGAGAAACCGGATGTATTTTCAAAACCATCATTTATTGTTATTGCTTTAGTAGCATTATGTGGTGGAATATTAGGTGTTCTCTTTATGGTACCTCTTCGTACGGCATTGATTGTTGAGGAACACGGAGTTCTGCCATATCCGGAAGGAACAGCCTGCGCAGAAGTGCTTTTAGCAGGCGAAGAAGGTGGAAGTAAGTCAAAGGTTGTATTTTCCGGCTTAGGAATTGCAGCAATATATAAATTTATTGCTGATGGACTCTGCTTATTCCCAAGTGAAGTTGTATTTTCTTCAAAGAGTAAAATGTTTACATCCAGTGTAGGCATGGATGTATTACCGGCACTGGCAGGTGTGGGATATATCTGTGGACCGAAGATCGCCAGTTATATGTTTTCCGGTGGTGTGTTATCATATTTAGTATTGATGCCTGCCATTGCATTTTTTGGAGGAGACAGTTTGTCAGTGGTAACTGATGCAGCAGGAAAAGCATTAGCTTTTAATCAGTTGGAACCAGGGCAGATTTGGGGAAATTATATTCGATATATTGGTGCTGGTGCTGTTGCAGCAGGCGGTATCATTAGTTTAATTAAGACATTTCCTACAATGATTCGAACTTTTAAAAATGCAATTAAAGGGTTTGGTCATAAAGGAGAAGATAATAGAACTGCACGTGATTTGCCGCTTCCGGTAGTGCTGGGAGGTATTGCACTGCTGGCAATTGCGATGTGGCTGATTCCCGGAATTCCTGTCAGCATCAGTGGTGCTATCATTATTATTGTATTTGGATTTTTCTTTGCTACAGTATCCTCCCGTATGGTTGGTATTGTGGGAAGCAGTAATAATCCGGTATCAGGAATGGCGATAGCAACATTAATTATTACTACAATTGTTTTAAAACTGGCAGGAGGCTCAGAAGCTGAAATTATGACAGCAGCAATTGTAATCGGTACAATCATTTGTATTATTGCAGCTATGGCGGGAGATACATCTCAGGATCTTAAAACTGGCTACATTGTAGGTGCTACTCCTATGAAACAGCAGATAGGCGAACTTATTGGTGCAGTTGCATCAGCTTTTGCTATCGGTGGAGTTATGTATCTGTTAAATAGTGCATGGCAGTTTGGTTCAGAACAGATACCGGCACCACAGGCATCCCTTATGAAAATGGTTGTAGAGGGAGTTGTCGGTGATAGTATGCCATGGACATTGATTTTCATTGGAGTATTTATTGCCATTGTAGCTGAGATATTAAAAGTTCCGGTTCTTGCTTTTGCAATTGGTTTATATCTGCCGATTTATTTAAGTGCTCCAATAATGATAGGTGGATCTGTAAAATGGCTGATTGAACGTAAAAAATATAGAAATGAGAAGGAAAAGAAACATTGCACAGAGATGGGTACTCTATATTCAGCAGGTATGATTGCCGGAGAAGGTATTGTAGGTATACTGCTGGCACTTGTTGCAGTGTTTAACTGGAAGATAAACCTTTCTGGTATTTATGGTGGAGATGCAAATTTTGCAGGAAGCCTTACATCAATAGGAAACTGGATAGGACTTGCTGTTTTTGCTTTATTAGTGTCAACACTATATTTTGTCTGCAGAAAGAAAAAAGCTGCAACAACGGAGATACAAGATATAGATAATGAATAAACATTGATTTAATAACCCTGGATAGGATATAATAATTCTATTCAGGGTTTTTATATGTTTAAAAATAAAGAGGAAAGAGGACAGGATTTGAAAAATAGTAATAATTATTTAGATAATATCCCAAAGACCAATAAAAAGTGGGAAGAAACAAAAGAGGGGGTTGTGGAAATCACTGTGGAAAATAAAGGGGTTTATCATAAGATTGCACAGAAGATTTTTAAAAAGCCCAGATACAGTTATATAAAATTAGACGAATTTGGCAGCTGTGTATGGATGCAGATTGATGGAGAGAAAACAATTTATGAAATTGGGCAGATTTTGAAAACAAAGCATGAAAAGGCAGCAGAACAGTTATATGAGAGATTGTCTAAATTTATAGGAATTTTAGAGCATAATAATTATATTGTATTTACAAAAAAACAAAAGTAAGAATGATATGTGAAGGGAGATAGAAATGGGAGCATTAGATGGAAGAAAACCAGAGAAGGTATTTCAGTTTTTTGAGGAGATTGCGGGTATTCCACATGGCTCGGGAAACATAAAAGAAATTAGTAATTATCTGGTGGATTTTGCAAAGAAAAGAAACTTAAAATATCGACAGGATGAAAAGTTAAATGTAATTATATGGAAGGAAGCAACGTCAGGGTATGAAGCGTCTGATAGTGTTATTCTTCAGGGACATATGGATATGGTGGCAGTGAAGACATCAGACTCTCAGAAAGATTTGGAAAAGGAAGGTCTGGACCTCCAGGTGGATGGAGATGTTTTAAGTGCAAAAGATACGTCTTTAGGTGGTGATAATGGTATTGCTGTGGCTTATGAGCTGGCATTGCTGGACAGTGATGATATTGCACATCCTCCGATTGAAGCAGTATTTACAGTAGATGAGGAAATTGGGCTGCTTGGAGCAAGTTATCTGGATGCTTCAGATTTAAAAGGTAAAATATTGTTGAATATTGATTCCGAAGATGAGGGAGTTTTTACAGTAAGCTGTGCAGGTGGTGCAACTGTGGAATGTGTACTTCCATTTCGGACAGAACCAATTAATGCCAGGATTATCGAGATTAAGATGGATGGTTTTTCCGGTGGACATTCCGGTGTGGAGATTAACAAGGGGCGTGCCAATGCAAATTGTGCATTAGGACGTGTACTTTTAAATGTCTTCCAAAATGTAGGCATGCGTATTATGGCAGTGAATGGGGGGGAGAAAGACAATGCCATTGCAAAGATTAGTGAGGCGGCAATTGCTGTGAATCCAGAGTCTGTTGATAAGGCAAAAGAAATCATTGAAAAGACATTTGCAGAGATTCGAGAAGAGCATAAAACGACAGACCCTAATGCAAAAATTCAACTGAACGTAACAGAAGAGGGATTGTCAGAAGCACTATCAGGTCCGGCAACGTTGGCTGTAATTATCTCTTTAGTAAACATGCCAAATGGCATCCAGCGAATGAATCCGGAAATGCCGGAGATGGTACAGACATCATTGAATTTAGGAATATTAAGAACAAATGCAAATGCTGTCACATTATCCTATGCAGTTAGAAGTTCGAAGGAAAGCGAAAAGTATTATCTGATTGAGAAGCTTCGCTCAATGACAGAGATTTTCGGCGGAGAAATAAAGGTGTCAGGAGAATATCCGGGCTGGGAATATAAAGCAGATTCTAAGCTTCGGGATGTGGCAGTGAGTGCATATAAGATATTGTATAATGAGGAGCCGGTGGTAGAAGGAATTCATGCGGGACTGGAATGTGGATTGTTTGCAGATAAGATTGAAGGATTGGATGCAATATCCTTTGGTCCGGATATGAGAAATGTTCATACAACGGATGAGATATTAAGTATTTCTTCTACAGAGAGAACTTGGAAGTTATTGTTGAAGATTTTAGAAATGCTGAAGTAGATAAGAACAAGTTGATTCATGTCGTGTGTACATGAAAGGTTAGGTACGGAGAATGAATTGGTCGAAATTAAAAAGTGATATAAAGCAAATAGCGATTCCTATAATCGCTATTTCTTTATATATTTTACTGGGAAATTTAATAATGGGCAAAATATGCCCTATGAGAATGTTGTTTGGGATTCCATGTCCCGGATGTGGAACAACCAGAGCATTGTTATTGTTGATACAGGGGAAGTTTGCAGAGGCTGCAATCAGTAATCCTTTATGGATTTATATTATTGTGTTAGGGACGATATTTTTGTTCAATAGATATTTTGTTATATCGAGAAGTGTGTCAGAAAGTATTACAAAAATACTGAAGGTATTGATTGCAGTTGCAGTTACATTATGTATCGTTTATTACATATATCGAATGATTTATTGGTTTCCGGACAAAGCACCAATAGTTTATGATTCTGAAAACCTATTAGAACGGTTAGGTATTTTAGGAAAATAGAAATTAATTAGAACAATGTGACACAATATTTGTATTTACAACTGTCTTGTCAGATGCAAAAACATATGCTATAATCCCATACAATACTTTGTTCAAAACGAACATTGGAACTTCTAACCAAGACATGAGGAGGCAGATATGGATAAAGTTCAGAAAATAACGGAACTGAAAAAAGAAAAAGATGTGGTTATTATGGCACACTATTATGTAGACGGAAAGGTGCAGGCATTGGCTGACCATGTAGGAGATTCTTTTGCACTAAGCAAACTGGCGACTACAGTGACAAATAAAAATATATTGTTCTGTGGTGTAAAGTTTATGGGTGAGAGTGCTAAGATACTAAATCCACAAAAAACAGTTATTATGCCGGATATTACAGCAGACTGCCCAATGGCACACATGGTGGAAGTGGAAAAAATAAAACAGGTACGCGAGATGTTTCCTGATGTGGCGGTTGTATGTTATGTAAACTCAACAGCAGAGATTAAATCATATTCTGATGTATGTGTAACATCTTCAAATGCTGTTAAAGTAGTAAAAGCATTACCAAATAAAGATATCTTTTTTATACCGGATAATAATTTAGCACAGTATGTTGCAAAGCAGGTTCCGGAGAAACACTTTATTTTTAATGACGGATTTTGCCCAATACATAAAGAAATCACAAAGCAGCATATTTTAGATGCGAAGGAAAAGCATCCGGGAGCACCGGTTCTTACACATCCTGAATGTACACAGGAGGTTTTAGAGGTTTCAGATTTTATTGGAAGCACTTCTGAAATCATTGATTTTGCTACAAGGTCTGATGAGAAAGAGTTTTTGATTGCAACAGAAACAGGGGTGTTTTATGAACTTCAGCAGAAGAATCCTGAAAAGGTATTTTATTCTGTAAAGGGAGACCAGATATGTCCGGATATGAAGAAAATTACGTTAGAAAATGTATTGGCAGCTTTGGAAAGTTTTGAGCCGGAAGTGATTATGGAAGAAGATACGATAGAAAAAGCAAATGCACCATTGGTACAGATGCTGGAACTTGCAAAATAAAAGGGCATAAAAAACAGTTAAGTATGATATACATTAATAATTATTGATGATTCATACTGGAAATTGAGATTAGAATGAAAGCAGATATAGTAATTGTAGGAAGTGGATGTGCAGGATTATACTGTGCATTAAACCTTCCAAAAGACAAAAATATATTAATTATTACAAAGGATATTGTGGAACATAGTGATTCTTATCTGGCACAGGGTGGAATGTGTATGTTAAGAGATGAGGATGATTTTGACAGTTATTTTTATGATACCATGAAGGCGGGACATTTTGAAAATAATACAACTGCTGTGGAAACAATGATAAAGTCTTCTCCGGATGTAGTGAAAGATTTAATAGAGTTTGGGGTAAAGTTTGCAAGAGATGAAAAAGGTAATCTTGCTTTTACGAAAGAGGGAGCACATGCCAGAAAGCGTATACTTTTTCACAAAGATGTTACAGGAAAAGAGATTACGAGTCATCTATATGAGGAATGTAAACAGCGTGACAATATTATCATAAAAGAACACTGGACTATGGTTGACATCATATGTAAAGACGAGCATGAATGTTTTGGCATCGTCGTAGAAAAGGATGATAACACACTGGATACTATTATGGCAGATTTTACGGTTCTGGCAAGTGGAGGGATTGGTGGAATCTACAGATATTCTACTAATTACCGACATTTGACAGGGGACGCCATAGCAGTTGCCATCAGACATAATATTGAATTAAAGGATATTGATTACGTGCAGATACATCCGACCACCTTTTTTTCAGAAAAGGAGGAAGATAGAAGTTTTCTGATTTCCGAGTCAGTAAGAGGTGAGGGAGCGCAGCTGTTTAATAAAAACCATCATCGGTTCACAGATGAATTACTGCCAAGAGATATATTGACCCATAATATCAAGAAGCAGATGAAAAAAGATGATATGAATCATGTATGGCTTTCGATGCGGCCGATAGAGCAGGAACAGTTGGATAAACATTTCCCTAATATAGTGAAACATTGTAAGGAGCATGGATATAATGTTCCAAAAGAAATGATTCCGGTAGTGCCTGCACAGCATTACTTTATGGGGGGAATTAAAGTAAACCTTCAAAGTAGAACATCTATGGAGCGGTTATATGCTGTGGGAGAGACGGCATGTAATGGAGTTCATGGAAAAAATCGTCTCGCAAGTAACTCTTTACTGGAAAGTATGGTTTTTGCCAAAAGAGCAGCACTGGATATGATAGAGCAGATTGATAAAATTCAAATGGAAGAGATGCATGAAAGTCAGATTGAATTGAGTTTATATGATGATTTAGAACAATGGAACAGAGAAAATAAAAAGATGATTTTAGATTTAATAGATGAAAGCAGAAATAATAGAGAAAGAAACAAGGAGGAGAAAGATGTTTGATCAGGTAACATTAAAATTGACAGTAGACCCATTAATAGAAAGTGCATTAAAGGAAGATGTAACTAGTGAGGATGTTACTACGAATTCCGTTATGCCGGAGAGGACTATGGGACAGGTGGATTTGATTTGTAAAGAAGACGGAGTAATATGTGGTCTTCAGGTTTTTGCCAGAGCATTTGAATTACTGGACGAGACTACAGAGATTAAGTTGTTCGTAAAGGATGGGGATCAGGTAAAAGCAGGACAGTTAATGGGAACTGTGACAGGTGATATCCGTGTGTTGTTAGTGGGAGAAAGAACAGGGCTGAATTATTTACAGAGAATGAGTGGCATTGCCAGTTATACAAATTCCATCGCGAAGCTGCTAGAGGGCAGTAAGGTAAAGTTATTAGATACAAGAAAGACAACTCCAAACAACAGAATATTCGAAAAATATGCAGTGAGAGTTGGTGGAGGAAATAATCACAGATATAATTTAACAGATGGAGTATTATTAAAAGACAATCATATTGGTGCAGCAGGCGGCGTGAAGCAGGCAATTGAGATGGCAAAAGAGTATGCACCATTTGTACGAAAGATAGAAGTAGAAGTGGAAAATCTTGATATGGTAAAAGAGGCTGTAGAAGCAGGTGCAGATATTATTATGTTAGATAATATGGACCATGATGTGATGAAAGAGGCAGTAGAAATTATTGCAGGAAGAGCTGAGATTGAAATATCAGGAAATGTAACAAGAGAAAATATTTCAAAACTAATAGATTTAGGAGTGGACTATATTTCCAGTGGGGCATTGACACATTCAGCACCGATTATGGATATTTCACTGAAAAATCTGCACAGAATTTAGGAACTCATTAGGAGGAACAGATGAGCGGAGAAAAAAGAAGGGAAAATTTGTTGAAAATTCTGCAGGAAAGCAATGAGCCGGTATCAGGAACAAAGCTAGCCGAAAAATTTCAGGTAAGCAGGCAGGTTGTTGTGCAGGATATTGCTTTGCTTCGTGCGTCGAACCATGACATTGTTTCTACACACAAGGGTTATCTTTTAAAAGATAAGGATTTTATTTCACGTGTGTTTAAGGTAAAACATAGCGAAGAAAAGATGTTAGATGAATTGAATCTGATTGTAGATTGTGGCGGCAAGGTAGAGGATGTGTTTGTGTATCACAAATTATATAATGTGGTTAGAGTTCCCATGAATATTAAATCAAGAATCGATGCAAAAAAATATGTGCAAAGTATTCAGGGAGGTGTTTCTGTCCCATTGGAACAAATTACATCAGAATATCATTACCATACAGTGATTGCAGATTCAGAGGAGACACTGGATATTATACAGCAGGAACTGCAGGATAGGGGATATCTTGTAGCATTAAGAGATTATGAACCAGTGGACTTTTGGGGAGAAGAAAAGTCTGAAATATAGGAAAGTATGAGTAAAAGTATGTTACACAATCTATAACGGTTATGATATACTAATAAAGAATATATATTTACGTTAAGGAGGAAGGATAAAGATATGAAAAAATTATTATCAATCGTATTGTCACTTGTTATGGTAATGACTGTATTTACCGGTTGTGGAGACAAAAAATCAGAAAACAGTTCTTTTTTTAAAGAGGCTGCTAAGATGCAGGAAATTAAGTCTGGAACAGCAGACGTAGAATTTAATTTGAATGCCAAAGGAATAAATTTATCAAAAGATAAAGAGATTCCTAAACAGTTAAAAAATGGCGATAACGTAATACTTAAAGTGAAAATGGAAGTTACAGCAGAGTCGGAGACAAAGCAGGCAATGAAAATATCTGCACAGTACGGAATTACAGAGTATGCTGAAGTTACTACTGTTATATTTGATGGTTCAAAGTTATATGTAAATGTTGGTTCTTTAGCAGATTTTATCAAGTCAATTGATGAGAACATAGGAAAACAGGTTGAAACAGCACTGGGACAGCTAGGTGCCGGCAGATATATTTCATTAGATTTGAAACAAGTATGTCAGGCTTTAAATGTTAAGATTCCGGATATGACTAATTCTACAGAAGAAATGCAGAAGCTCACAGTAAAAGTAATGGAAACTCTTGATAAATCATTTGCAGATATTCAGGGTAAAGACGGAGATGATTATACATTGACAGTTGGCAGTGATAATGCTGATAAAGTGGCTGCAGATTTGGTTAAGTTCTGTGAGGACGGCTCGTTAAAGGAAATATATACAGCACTTATGGATTGGTATGTAGATATATTTGGTGCCGACACAGAAATAGGTAAACAGTTTGCTGAAATGAAAAAGGAAAGTACAGCACAATTAGATGAGGCTGTTAAGGAAGTAAAAGAGAATAAAGATAATATTGTTAGTACATTGAAAGACGCAAAAGTGAATGTAGTAGCAAAGCTGAACATAACAGGAGACGAAGGTAAGAGAGTATGTAAATTGTCTGTTGATTCAGGAGAAATTAAAGATACAGATAGTGATATGACAGGTAGTATTACAATGACTTCAAATGTAAAAGAGGAAAATGTTTCAATTAAGGAACTGATTCCATCAGAAGGTGTCGTAGATATTACTGCAATGGTGAATATGATGCTGAGTCAGTTTGGTGCAGCAGCAGGGGCTCAGGGAACAGGACTTTATTAAAAATTCCGGTTTGTAGGGGAGTGACGCTCCTGCTGGAACAATGCAGACAGCGAATATCTTTACCTCGAGTCTTGAACATTTATAGAAAATAAAAATAATACTGAATATTTTAAGCA
>CAJUBZ010000008.1:0-116477 GCA_910584795.1 uncultured Eubacterium sp.
GCCGACATGATAAACAAATGCAATATATATCGGTTCGCAGGAGCAGAGACATTTCACTGCCGGAAGAGAATACAGAGGAAATGCTGGAACTTGAATTACTTGATATTAATTCTATGTTTTCTTTTTAATAAATGTTCAAGTAATGAGGTGAAGGTATTTCCTCTGTATTCTCTTCCGGCAGGAAAATCTCATCCCGATAAACCGAAATTTATCTATTTGCATATACTTCCAGCAAACTGCTGGTCTTTGTATTTTCTACATCTTCCGGTACAATATCTTCCCATTCCGATGTATTAAAGTCATAATCTGCATCTCTTAAGAAAGCATTATATTTCTTTTTAAATGCTGCTTCTTTTGCATGATTAATCATTTCTGTCTTATTCGCTGTGGTCTCATCCTTCATATAATTGTCAACACAATATATCAGATAATAATCTGTTCCATCTTTAATAACTTTGCTGGTTTTTTCTTTTTTTACATTAAATGCTTCTAATTCCAGTCTTGTCTTTGCCTCATTTTTCTTAACAATTCGCTCTACCGAATCATCCTCACTAAGCTGTTTTGCTTCCCTTGCAAAATCTTTTTTCTGCGCATTTACATCTTTTGCTATAGATGTAAGTTTTGAAACAATCTCCGTTTCAGAAGTGTTCTCTGATGACATTCTGATATATTGGATTTTTGCTACTCTTGCATCTTCCTCACTAATATCATCTCCAACAGTTTCGGTTGCCTTATTATATACTTTATCAGCCAAATAGTAATTGGTATAGACACCTATGACTACATCCATATCCGAATCAATATATTGCTTTTCCTCTTCGCTTAAAGAACCATAGTACTCTTCAACCATACTATTAATTGACTTCATATCTTCTTTATTCAACTTTACTCTCTCTGTTTCTGCCATAGCTGATAAGGTATATTTTACAGAAATATCTTCTTTGACCTTTTCCATAATAAAGTCTTTTAAAGTTGTATCTTTATCAATTTGTACTTCCCAGTTAATTTCACCACCAAAATCTTTTTTGTATTTATTCACATAATTCATAAATACCAGCTTGTATTCATTATCTGAACATACAAGACGATCTACTTCAAAAATTTCATCACTGTGAAGTCCTAATATTTTTCCAAGAATAGGAGTATCACTGTTTACTTTACACCCTGAAAACAGCGTTGCACTCATAACTGCTGTTAAACCTAATACTGCTATCTTTTTTTTATTTAATCGGGTCATGTTTCCTCCAAACTGAATTATTAGGACACCTTTCGGTGTCACTTTACTACATCCTCATAATATCTTCCAATATTGTATTTACATTTTCTGCAATATGTTTTGCTGCATGTTTTACTTGCGCATCAGCTGACTGCATAGCATAACTGTAAAAACTATGTTCAAACATATCTATATCGCTATACCCTGCTCCGAAAACAACAGTATCTTCTTCTGATATATCATAAACATGCTGTACCAATGCGATTGCTGTCCCTTTTGTAACAAGCGGTCCTGTAATAAATGCCTGATTCGAATTCGCAATATTAACATTCACTTTTCCTGCCCATTTTGAATAAATTTGCTCATAAGTTTTCTCATCAAAACCTTTCTCTGAACATAATGTGATTTTCGTAATATCACCCTGGGCAGCCCGTATATTTTCTACGGCTTCAGAAATAATACCTATACTTTCCAAATATTTCTTAAAATTTGAATTCCCATTATTTGTAACTGCACCTCTATCTGTAGAAAACAAAAGCCTTATATCATCTGCAAACTCTTCCTTTTCCATTTCTGACACAACATCAAAACATACTAATCTGTCAATTGGAGTTTTACTGATTATTTTATCCTGATAAATAATAATCCCACCATCATTGCAAATATATATAATATCATTTTTCACTTTTCCAAATAGCGATTTTACCGAATCATAGTTCAATCCCGTAGCAACTGCAAATCTAATATTTTCCTGCTGTAATGTGGAAATCAATTCAATAGTATCTTCAGGTACCTCTTTGATTCCGTCTTTAATGAATATATCTTCCAATCCACACACAATAAAATTAATCATTTTGTCTCCTAACTATCGGCACACTTTTATTTTTTCATATGAGCCTTTACAGATTCCTTTCCATATATTTTCTTTCCTGCCACCTTCCTGTATGCAGCCACTTTATAATAATATCTCTTACCTGATACTACCTTCTTATCTACAAAAGATAATGAACTCTTACCTTTCAGGGTTTTCTTCTTTTTAAATGTACCATTTTTACTTGTACTTCTATATAATACATATCCACTGGCCCCTTTTATCGCATTCCACGATATCGTAAGTCCACTTCTTGTATTTGTAATAGTAGGTTTCTTTGGCTTGCCTGGAACTGGTTTTGCACTAACTGCCTTAGAACGTGCACTCTTATATTTTTTACCATTAATCGTTTTGTAAGCTTTTACCTTATAACTATAAGACTGTCCTGTAGTTAATTTAGTATCAGTATAACTATAAGTCGTTCCTGAAGGTTTCGCAATAATTTTATATTTGCCATCTGCGTTTTTCTTATATAAATAATATCCGGTAACTCCTGCTTCCTGGCTCCATTGTATTTTTACTGAATTATAATTTTTAGATTTCGCCTGAATCGTAGGTTTTTTCGGAGCTGTGAGATTATTCACCTCAACCGCTGCGGCACTCATTCCTCCATTCGCTGTATATGCTCGAATCGTTGTAGTACCTGCTTTGACTCCTGTAATATTTCCAGAAGAATCAACAGATGCCACAGCCGGATTGTCTGACACATAATAAACTGTATGTCCTGATGTAACAGATAACGGAAGTTTTATTTTTGCTCCTTTTGCAATATCTTTTTCTTTATAAAGATTCACGTATGAAGCCGAAACGTATCCGGTAAATGCTTTTCCGTTTTTCGTTCCCTTCACCTGATACCAATAAGGATTACTCAGCCAGGTAGTACTAAAATCCATATCTGTCATAACACCTTTTTGTACTGTGACCTTATCATTTTTATTCAATGTCATTGATGTTTTATACGTTGTACCCGGACCTTTTCTTAAGTTTACATTCGAAATGATATATCCACTCTTCGATTGATTTCCTATCGTGACTTTGGCATTTTCGGAAGGCATACTTTTATATACCGGAATTACAAATGTTTTCGCAAGGTTTGTAATTCCCATCTCTAAATATGCATCACTCGTAATTGCCGCCTCTGATGCAGCACCATAAATATTTGTCATATACTGATGCTGATACAAACCATACTGAGAATTTTTATTCACATTAAACCTCTGATAGTAAGTTGTATCCTGTCCGCAATTAATATATTTTTCTCCAATATATGCAGCTCCTCCATTAATTGACTTTGCCGGTGTGTTCCAAGGTCTTCCATAAGAAGTATCGGAACTTGCCCATTTTAAACCATTAGCAATAGGATTCGCACTGGAAAATGCCCCAATATTATAGAAGTTATAAATTCCTGTATATTTTTTTGAGTACTCACCATTGATACTGCCACTGGCACCCATACCGGCATATCTCTCATGTTTCTTTGTACCAATTTCCTGGATAATTTTAGATGCAATATAATAGGCGCTCACTTTACTTTTCTGTGCTGCTTCTAAAATTTGTTTTGAATACTTTATGTCTGTTGCCTTATATTTCCCTTTTGTTGTTATATATCCAATTTCTGTTTTGTACATAAAAGTATTGTCTAATATTGCTTCAACACCTGTCTGTGTCTGACTGGATGAATCATAAGATAATTTTTCAAACATATAAATATGTTTGTTGTTTAAAAAATTCCTTGGGTCCATAAAATAAGCAATGGCATTTTTTGATGCAGTCACCCAATTCGAACCATCCTTTGGAATGTAATATCCACCAGTTACACTATAATCTGCCGGAGCTGTGGACTTTAAATACTTGCTGAAACTTTTCTCAATAAGACTTCTATTATCCTCGTACTCCTTTTTTACAGCTGTACTGAACTTAATGCCTGTATTATAAGGAACAAACTTCCACTTCGGATATTGTTTATGCAGAGTTCTTAAATAGGGCTTATAACTTTCCGGAAAACCATTAATACTGGTTTCGAAAGCATCTGCACCCTCTACTCTTGTATAATTTATAGCAAAATCTGCAAACAAACCTAAGACTATAGCCATAACCATAGTCACAGATATTATGTACTGTATTATTTTCTTCTGTACTCTCATATATCCTCCTATATCAGGTATACCCCTCCATTTGTTCCTTTACACAAAGTAATAACGAAGTCTCGCTGTCTAACGCCTTACCTTTACTCCTTTTGTTCCTCGTTTACCAATCTTTAACTTGCGAAGTTCAACCTTCTTTCCTTTGTATTCTACCACCTCATTATCACCTACATCAAGAAGGTAAACGTTGGAAACAAAGTCATCCGGATTTAACTTAATACCTTTAACACCTAATGTCGCTTTCTTCATTTCCGGAACTTCTTTCATTGGAAATCTTAAGAAAATTCCGTCATTCGTCTGGAGTACAAGAATCTCTCTTGTATATTGTAGCTCTGTATCCGGTACATCTTGTACCATCATATCCATCTGCCCAAATTCCATCTGTTCAAAGTCTAAAGTTTCGAATTCATCCGAGCCTCCGGAAAGCATAACAGGCATCCCTACATCTTCCTGAATCACTTCTCTCTCAGACACTCTTGTAATTTTAACCGACACAACCTCATCATCTTTTCCGAGTTTTGTGGCAGCCATCGTCTTTCTGTTTGTCTCAAACTCATTACCATCTACCAATTTAATCATTCCGTTTTTGGTTGCAAAAAGTAGTTTCTTATTCTTAATCATATTAAAAGATAATAACGCCACAATGCTCTCTCCCTGACTGGAATAATTTCCAAGATTGTCGATTGGCACTCCCTTTTCTCTGACTTTCTTTGTTGGAATTTTATGAACTTTTATCTGATGTACATTTCCGTTATCAGTAAAAATACAAATACTGTCAGTATTCATACAGTTAAAGTAATACTTGTTATCCCTTGTAACAGACTCGATATTTCTGTCAAAGGCTGCCGGCTCTAAAAGTTTGGCATATCCAAACTTATCCTGAACAAAAACAACCTCCTGCTCTACAAAAGCATTCTCATCATAAACAGCTTCTTTTCCGTCTTCAATAACGGTACGGCGCTTTCGACTATATTCTTTCTTAATATTCAACAAATCTTTCTTAATTGCCAAAGTCATCGCACGTTTACTGTTTAAAATTTCCTCATAATCGGCAATCTGATTTACTAACTCTTCATATTCTTTTTGCAGTGCCATCAATTCCAGACCAATCAGCTTTGCCAGTCTCAGATCGAGAATTGCCTGTGCCTGCCGCTCTGTAAAACAAAGATTTCCTGCTAAAATTTCTGACTCCGGATTCTTAAATTTAATCCCCTCAGTCTTTCCTTTCACCAGACATTCTTTTACCTGTTTCTGGCTCTGGCATCCTCTGATAATTTCAATAATTAAATCAATTATATTTGTAGCCTTAATCAGACCTTCTTTAATTTCTTTCTGCTCTAATGCCTTGTTAAGCAATGTCGTATATTTGCGTGTGGCAAGCTCATACTGAAATTCCACATTATAAGAAATAATCTTTTTCAGTCCCATAACTTCCGGTCTTCCATCAGCAATGGCTAGCATATTGACACCAAAAGTATCCTCTAACTTTGTTTTCTTATAGAGCATATTTTTGAGTTTTTCAACATCTGCTCCTTTTCGAAGTTCAAGAACGATTCGAATTCCGTCTTTATTAGAAGCATTGGAAATATCAACAATATCATTGGTCTTTTTTGTCTCTACCAAATCAATAATGTCTGAAATACATTTACCAATTCCCGCTCCAATCATCGTGTATGGAATCTCTGTAATAACAAGTTTATCCTTCTCTCTGCCTTTTCCTTTTTCAAACTCCAGTTTTCCACGAAGTTTAATCTTTCCTACGCCTGTCTCATAAATGTTTGGCAGTTCTGACTTGTTTGCCACAATGCCGCCTGTAGGAAAATCAGGACCAGGCATAATCTGCATTAACTCTTCTGTTGTAATGCTGTTTTTCTCCATATATGCAATAACTGCATCCAGCACTTCTCCAAGATTATGCGTCGGAATACTGGTCGTCATACCGACTGCAATACCTTCTGCACCATTCACTAAAAGATTTGGAACACGAACCGGAAGTACCTGTGGTTCTTTCTCTGTCTCATCAAAATTCGGTATAAAATCCACAACATCTTTGTTCAAATCTGCAAGGTATGCATCTTCTGTAAATTTCTGTAACCTCGCCTCAGTATAACGCATGGCTGCTGCCCCGTCTCCCTCAATAGAGCCAAAGTTTCCATGACCGTCAACCAATGCCATACCTTTCTTAAATTCCTGTTCCAGAACAACTAATGTCTCATAAATAGAACTGTCACCATGAGGATGATACTTACCCATCGTATCACCGACAATACGCGCTGACTTACGATGTGGTTTATCATGTGCTAATCCCAACTGGTCCATCGCATATAAAACACGTCTCTGTACCGGTTTTAATCCGTCCCTTGCATCCGGAAGAGCTCTGGCACAAATAACGCTCATGGCGTAATCAATATAACTTTTCTGCATTACTTCAGAATATTCTGTTTTAATAATCTGTTCTGCCATTTCTACCTCCCTAGATATCTAAATCTGCATCTTTTGCATGTTTATAAATAAATTCACGTCTCGGCCCTACTTCACTGCCCATCAGCATACTAGTGACATCTGATGCCAATCTTGCATCTTCTATTTCTACCTGCTTTAATATTCTTCTCTTTGGATCTAATGTCGTCTCCCATAACTGTTCCGGGTCCATCTCTCCAAGTCCTTTATAACGCTGCAATGTGAAACCATTGTGTGTCTTTCTATATTTTTCTAATGCCTTATCATCATAAAGATACTCTCCCTCACCACGTTTCGGCACTACTTTATACAGAGGAGGCGTTGCGATATAGACATGTCCATGCGTAATTAACTCCGGCATAAACCGATAGAAAAATGTAAGTAATAATGTATCAATGTGTGAACCGTCCACATCCGCATCGGTCATAATAATAATCTTGTGGAATTTCAACTTTTCAATATCAAAATCATTTCCATATCCTTCAGAAAAACCACAGCCAAATGCATTGATCATTGTTTTTATTTCTGCATTTGCCAGCACCTTATCCATAGAAGCCTTTTCCACGTTTAATATCTTGCCTCGTATCGGCATAATTGCCTGCGTCTTTCTATCTCTCGCAGTCTTTGCGGAACCTCCCGCAGAATCTCCCTCCACAATAAAAATTTCACAATCCTCAGCCTTTCTGCTCTCACAGTTTGCAAGTTTTCCGTTACTGTCAATCGAAAACTTACTTTTTGACAGCATATTCGTCTTTGCCTTTTCTTCAGACTTTCGAATTTTTGCTGATTTTTCTGCACAACTGATGACGTTTTTTAATGTTTCAAGATTCTTATCAAAGAACAGCGTTAGCTGCTCTCCTGCGATATTTTTTGTCACTTTTTCTGCATCAGGGTTGTCCAATTTTGTCTTAGTCTGCCCTTCAAATCTTGGGTCAGGATGTTTACATGCTACAACTGCCACCAGACCATTTCTTACATCTGCACCGGTAAAGTTCGCATCCTTTTCCTTTAATGTACCAAGTTCTCTTGCATACTGATTAATGGTCTGTGTCAATATCGACTTAAAACCTGTAATATGCGTACCGCCTTCCTGCGTATAAATATTGTTACAAAATCCCGAAATATTCTCTGTAAACTCATTGATATACTGGAAAGCCACCTCTATCTCGATACCATCAATGTCATTTTTTAAATAAACAATATCCGTTACTTTTTCTTTGTCCTTATTCATGTCAGCAATGAACGCTTTGATACCATCCGGCTCATGAAATGTTATGGTCTCTTCTTCGCCAACACGCTTGTTTTCAAATATAATCTTCAACTCCGGATTCAGATAAGCTGTCTCATGAAGTCTGCTCTTAATAGACTCTGCCTTGAAATATATTTTTTCAAAGATCTCTCCATCCGGAAAAAAATTTACTGTCGTACCTGTATCATTCTTTCTGCATGTACCTGTTTCTTTTAAGTCATAACAGATTTTTCCCTGTTCATATCTCTGGTTATATACTTTTCCATCACGCTTTACATTGACTTCCAGCCATAATGATAATGCATTTACTACAGAAGAACCCACACCATGAAGACCACCGGAGATTTTATAATTTCCATCTCCGAATTTTCCTCCTGCGTGCAAAGTTGTAAATACGACCTCAACCGCCGGACGTCCGGTCTGCTCATTGATACCTACCGGAATACCTCTACCGTTATCCTTAATCGTTGCAGAACCATCTTTCTCCAACGTTACTGTAATTTCTGAACAGTATCCTGCGAGATGTTCGTCTACAGAATTGTCCACGATTTCGTATATCAGATGATTCAGTCCTTTTGTTCCCACACTTCCGATATACATTCCCGGACGTTTCCTGACCGGTTCCAGTCCTTCTAATACGGAAATACTATTTCCATCATAATTATTTGCCATTTCTAACCTCTCTCTATATAACCTATTATAATGATATCTTGTTTACATTTTGTATCTTTTCTTAAGTTTTATCTTATTTTATTTAACCTTTTTCACTTGAAAGAATCCATTCCCAAAATGTTTTCTCATCAAGTAATCTTTTCCTTCAAAATGTGCAAAGTCATTCAATCTCTCAATATGAAATGTTTCCATCTTTTCATCATACATAATATGGGTAATACTGCAGTTTTCAATCTGTCTTCCAAAAGTAAGCCACTTTGCATAGTCTGCACCCACAATCCCTGTAAGCAAAGCCCTAAGAACTCCTCCATGAGTTACCACACATACATTTTCGTAAGGCTGACTTGTCAATTCTTTTAATGCCGCAAATGCACGGTTGTATACCATCTGACAGTTTTCTCCTCCATCCGGATAAGGAATATCCTCTGTCATAGTCGCTCTTTTTGCCAGAAAATCGCCATACTTTTGTTTCATTTCTTCATTGGACAGTCCGGTCATTTCTCCAAAATCTGCCTCCTGCCATCTTTCATCAGTAAATCTCGGCTTTTCCAAGTACTTATTAATAATATCCGCTGTCTCTTTTGCCCGCAGTAAATGACTGGAATAAACTGCTTCAATTCCATAATTCTTCAATCGTTTTCCTGCCAGTTCTGCCTGTTCTCTTCCCTCTTTTGAAAGTTCCACATCTACATTGCACAGCCTGCTGTTCTGCCTGCCATGTCGAATCAAATAAATATTCATCTGCACCCTCTAATCAATGTACATAATCATTCCAGGCCCCAGTTTTTCTGTAGGTCTGGCAATAAATCCATTTTTTTTATAAAACGCTTCCCGGCCGACTGCACACATCAAATCAAGCATGATCTCTGTGCCCGGCAATTTCGATTCTTTTACATAGTTAATCAGACATTCCATAATCTGTTGTCCCACACCACTTCTCTGATACTCTGGAATCACAATCAAATCCTGAATATAGCAGATCACTGCACCATCTCCTACAATTCTTCCCATGCCAACAGGTTGTCCATCATCAATAGCAACAACCGTAAACAAACTTCCCTGAATCGCTTTCTCTGCCTGTTCTCTCGTAAGTATTTTCCAATTTACAGTCTTACGTAAATTTAAATATGTATCTATATCTAATCTGTTCTCTTTTAAAAGCATATCTTCTCATTTCCACTTATGTAAATTAATAATATATATCAGTGCAAAATACACCCACTCTAACTAATATAGTATATAATATATCGGGCTCTTCTTCAAGATTTATCACAAAAACTTGTGGTCATTGTTTTTATTAAAATGTACAACAAAGAGTTCGCTTGCGAACTCTTTCACGAAGCGCAGGTTCTGGGGAACAACTACCTTTTCGTGCCTCTGCAATCCTTGTAGAGTTTTTTATTATATAGGAATTGCTAAGCAATTTCCTATATAATAAAAAAGTGCTGTGGAAACTTTATTATAGTTTCCACAGCACTTTTATGCTATTTTTTTAATTTTACTTTTTTTGTTTTTGTCCATGCACCATAACGGATTCGTTTTCCAACTTTATTATATGCACGCATCTTTATGTAATAAGTCTTTTTCTTCTTCAGTTTGCGAATTGTAATTCCTTTTGCGTTAGCCTTTACACGAACCTTCTTTACACCTTTTGTAAACTTTTTATTCGTTGTATAGAAAACCTGATATCCAGACACTTTCTTCATTTTTTTCCATGTCAGTTTCAATTTTCTGTTCTTTTGTTTTTTCACTTTAAAATTCTTTACTTTTCCAGGAGCAGAAATTGCTGTCCCATTCTTATCTGTCTGACTTGTTGATACTGTTGTCTGCTGTGTGTCTGAAACTTTTGTCGTTGTCTGTACACCCGGATCAGTCTCCTGTAGTTTTTCAGAAGTTGTTTCTTCTGACGGTTGTGGAGTTGTTGTCTCCTCTGATGTTTGAGGTGTTGTTGTTTCCTCCGATGTTTGAGGGGTTGTTGTTTCCTCTGATGTTTGAGATGTTGTTGTTTCCTCAGTCGTACTCTCAGATGGCTGCTGATTTTCTCCTTTGACAAGTGATACATATCCAAATGCCAGCTTTTTATCATTTTTATATAATTCATATTCGTAACTAACCAATCCGCTAAAGTCTTCTTCCGTAATAGAGGCAATCTCACAGGTATCTCCTGTTCCGAGAATCTCTACCTGCTTGTCCCATGTACTTGAATCATAACTAATCTTTCGCCACTTAACTTCAAGCCCACATTCAGACGGAATAATTCGTTCCTCTGTTTCCATATTATAGATATTTGCTGTCAGTATAACTTTATCTCCAACTTGCGCCGTACATTTTATTTGTTCTGCGCGAAAACTTTCACCTTTCTGATAAATATAGGAGCCACCGGAAATTGCAACGATATCTCCCTCCATAATCTGGCAGGAAAATTCCGTAAAAATATTATTATCTACATGATATATATCCTCCGCTTTCACAATGGTAGTATATGATTTTCCTTTTCCCAGTTCTTCAAATTGTGGAGTATAAGAATTCTTTTCATATGTACATTTATACCATACAAGCTCATGTTTACCCCAATAAGCGTCGTCTTCCGGTATTTTTTCATTATTTTTATCGTAAATATCCACCGTAAAAGTTACAGAATCGCCTTCATTTGCAAATACAGGATTTACTTTTGCAGAATATCCTTCTTCCCACGGATTAATTACAAACTCATCGCTTGCAACTTCTTTTCCGTCCTTAGATACAACACAACGAAACGCCACATAAACTTCGTCAGTACAGATATCACTCTCATCTACACTATCAATCACAAAATCAACATCTGTAGACAATATATCTCCATATACATATTCGTTGTTTTCCTCAGACCAGATACCCTTTTTCCACGAAAAAGAAAATACCGATTCATCAATCTCTATTTCAGAAAAGCTTCCATTAGAATCCGCACGATATAACTTAGGTTTGACTGTAAGTCTGTCTCCGACTTTCGCATACTGCTGATCATCCAGCATTATCGAGTATCTTTCTTCCTCTGCCCCTTTTGCACTGAACTGTCCTGGTACAAGTGCAACAACTATAACAATCGCAAGTAATATTGCGGCTATTTTTTTCAGTTTTGTATTCATTTTATTTCTCCCTTCCACTTAATATAAACTTAAGTTTTTCAAAAACGCATTTAACCGAGAGAAGGATATCACAAAAGATATCTTTTTTAAATTCCTCATTTTTCTTTCTGGTATTTTATTTTTAGTATCTTTTTTCAAAATACATTATTAAACATTAATAAAAGAAATTTTTAACAACTATTTATTTTACTTCTTTGGAAATACTAAAAGTGGGAGTTTTGATATGAAGCAGAGATTTGAATTAATTTATCGTATTACATTTATAATAATTTGTGCCACAGGAATTTTTATTCATTTGGACTTAAATGACAGAAATATAAATGCTCATGAATTTAGTTTCTTTACTTTATGGAGCAATATTTTCTGTCTGGTTTTTATGATTATTTTATTAATTAAACATTTTTGCGGAAAAGATACCCGTTCCAAACTATTAACATATTTTAAAGGAATGGCTTTATCTTCAATTATCTGCACTTTTTTAGTATACCATTTTTCAGAAAATAAAATAATATTATCTTATGATACAATAACGTCCTTAGGTTTACCTGTCGAGAGTATTCTCGCACACTATGTTGTTCCTTTCATGTTTATATTGGACTGGTTAATATTTCAGCCAAAAGGATTGTTTGAATGGAAACAGATTCTTACCTGGCTGGCTTTCCCTCTGGTTTACATTATTTGTTTTTTCACCAGATGTCATTGCAACAGACCGGAAGAATTTATTGATGTTCCAAAATATCCATACTTTTTTTTAGATTATGATTGTATTGGTATCGGAAAATGCTGTTTATATATTGTATTTTTAATGATAGTTTTTCTAATAGTTAATCTGGTAATTATCCTTTTAGATAAATCTTTATACGATAAACAACGTGCAAAAAAGCAGAATAAAAAACAGTGAACAATCTCCTGATTCATAATCAGGTCATCGTTCACTGTTTTTTTATTCCTGTTCTTTCTGAATTACTTCTTCTATCTCATCTAAACTATGAATAACATAATCAATATTCATAGATTTGGGATACCCGGCTTTCTTCGGGTTATACCAACATGTTTTGATACCGGCATTGATTCCACCCTGTATATCTGAGCTCAGACTATCACCTATTATAATGGTCTCTTCTTTTTTAATATCATCAATCTCTGAAAAACATTTCTCAAAAAATCTTATATCCGGTTTATTGACTCCTATCTTTTGAGAAATAAATATCTTTTCAAAATATTTTTCCAGTTTTGCTCCTGCAATTCTTCGATCCTGAACTGTTGCAGTCCCGTTGGATACAATATATAAGCGATACTTTCCATATAACTTTTCAAGCAAATCCAACGCTCCATCTACTAAAAAATATTGGTTCCCCAGCAGCTCTTCATATGTCTTCCATGCTAATTCACCGGAACATTCTGCTCCAATTTCTTCAAACAAAACTTCAAACCTGCCAAGCAGCACCTGAGCTCTTGTCAGTTCTCCCTTCTCCAGCCTCTTCCAGTGCAAGTCATTAATCACACTATAACGGTCCAATATTTTTTCTGTATGTTCAACACCTATCTTTTTAAATGTTTCTGATAATGCTGTTCTTTCACATTTATGAAAATCTAAAATTGTATCATCTAAGTCAAATAATATATTTTTTATCATTTGGAAATTCTTTCTTGTTTTTATCGAATTCTCTCTGTCAGACCTACTTTTTTCTGAACCTTTCTGAGTGTCTTATTTGCGAAGTACGCTGCCTTCTCATCATTTTCTTTAATCACTCCATTCAGATAAGTCTTGTCTTTCTGGAGTTCATAGAATCTGTCCTGTAACGGTCTTAATCTGTCTGCTACTGTCTCTCCAACAGCCATCTTAAAGTCTCCATATCCCTTACCGTCAAACTCTTTTTCTACCTCTTCAATCGTCTTTCCTGTAATACAGGAATAAATATTAATTAGATTCTGAATACCTGGTTTCTCATCAGAGTAACGTATCTCCATATCAGAATCTGTAACTGCCCTCTTAAACTTTCTAATAATCGTATCAGGATCATCCATCAGTAAAATGCTTGCATTTGGATTGTCGTCTGACTTCGACATCTTTCTTGACGGATCCTGAAGACTCATAATCTTTGCAGTGGACTTTCCAATCAAAGGTTCCGGTATCGTAAATACATCACCGTAAATGCCATTAAATCTGTTTGCGATATCACGGGCTAATTCCAAATGCTGCTTCTGGTCCAGACCTACCGGTACTACATCTGCCTGATATAAAAGAATATCTGCTGCCATCAAAGCCGGATATGTAAACAGACCTGCATTAATATTATCAGAATGTTTTGCAGCCTTGTCTTTAAACTGTGTCATTCTGTTTAACTCGCCCATATATGTAAAACAATTCAATATCCATGCAAGCTCTGCATGTGCTGAAACATGTGACTGAAAATAAATACAATTCTTTTCCGGATCTAGTCCTGCTGCAACATATAATGTATATAAATCTCTGGCTCTCTTTCTCAACTCTGCCGGATTCTGTCTTATTGTCAGAGAATGTAAATCTGCAATCGCATAAAAACATTCGTATTCTTCCTGCATTTTCAGCCAGTTGTCAAGAGCTCCTAAATAATTTCCAAGTGTAAGTGTGCCTGTTGACTGCATGGCACTATATGATACTTTCTTATCTCCTAACATAACCTCTCTCCTTTATTTCTACATATTTCAATATCATACCACTTTTTTATGAAAAAGTGTACTAAAATATACATTTGCTTCTATACTATCATTCCAACAGCTCTTCTACATTACACCCTAATGCTTTTGCATATATTCATCTATTTTCAATAAATCTCTATAAACTTTTTACTGCCCATCGCATTTTTGTGGACTTTGCTCTTGGATTTCTACTGCATTCTTCTCTTCCAGGTCTGATGACATCCCTCGCCACTTCACTGTATACACCTGCACTTTTTAATGATTTAAAAGACTTTTTCACTAACCTGTCCTCTCCGGAATGAAAGGTTAAAACTGCCACTCTTCCTCCAGGTGCGAGTACATCCGGGAGTTTTTCCAGAAATTCATACAATACTTCAAACTCATTATTCACATCAATGCGAAGTGCCTGAAAAACTCTGGCACAGCACTTTTTCATTAATTCCTCTTTATCCTTATTGGACATATTTCTTGTTTCTTTTGAGCGTGAAATGGCTTTTTCCACAACATTTTTCAACTCTACTGTTGTCTCTATTTTCTTTTTTCTTCGCTCTTCAATAACTTGCTTTGCAATATCGTAAGCATATGGTTCATCAGAGTTTTCTATGAGCATTCCTTCGAACTCCTCTAACGATATGCTGTTTAACCGTTCTGCTGCCGAAACACCCTGACTCGGATTTAACCGTAAATCTAAAGGTCCTTCATACTTATATGTAAATCCACGTTGCGGATTATCTATCTGCATCGAGGAAACACCCAGGTCTGCCAAAATAAAATCGAATGGCCCATATTCTTCTGCCACTTTATCTATATCTTTAAAATTAATATTTACTGCCGTAAAAAGTCCACTGTCAAATCCTTTATCCGACAACCTCTTTTTCGTTTTCTCTATTTCAATGGGATCAATATCAAGACCATATACATGCCCTTTTCCTTCCAGCTTTTCCAACATTCTGCTCGTATGACCACCATACCCCAATGTTGCATCCAGTCCTTTTTGTCCTGGCTGTATTTCCAGAAAATCTAATATTTCCTCTACCATAATAGATATATGCATCCCTGCCGGTGTACTTCCTTTACTAATAACTTTTTCAATCGTGTCCTTGTATTTCTCAGGATTATGTTCTTTATACTTTTCAGCATAAGTTCTGGGATGCGTCCCCTTGTACCTTACACGTCTCTTATGCGGCTTATTCTGTTCTATATCACTATTACTTTTTGTCATATTATCCATGTTACTGCTGATTCATCCTTTCTGCTGACATTCCACTTTTCATCCATTATATATTTTTATCTTTACAAAAACAACCTGACCCTTGATTTTTTATGTGCAATTCATTAAGATAATGATAGAAATTTTTTGGAGGCTGCCATGGAGAAAATTACAAGTTTTACAATTGACCATTTGAAATTATTACCCGGACTATATGTTTCAAGAAAGGACTTGGTTGGAGATGAAGTCATTACTACATTTGACATTCGTATGACGAGACCGAATTTTGAGCCTGTTATGAACACCGCAGAAATTCACACAATAGAACATCTTGGAGCTACTTTTTTAAGAAATGATAAAGAATTTAAGGATAAAATAATTTATTTTGGTCCTATGGGATGCCGCACCGGTTTTTATATGGTACTGGCAGGAGACCATTCTTCCAAAGAAGTTCTTCCCCTCGTTACAAGAATGTACGAATTTATGAAAGATTTTAATGATACTGTCCCAGGCGCCTGTGCCAAAGACTGTGGAAACTATCTGGATATGAATCTAAACATGGCAAAATATATATGTACAAAATACTACGATGAAGTATTGACAAATATCACAGAAGAAAGACTCATATATCCACAATAAAAGAACAAAGTGTTGCTTGCGACACTTCGCGCGCGAGCGGTTGCGTTAGCATAACTACATCTCCGCAAGCTGCGCATCCTTAGTGGAGCGTTTTTATTCTATAGGAAAGTTCAGAGAACTTTCCTATAGAATAAATAAAAGTCCCTAGGTCATGTGTCATCTATAACCTGGGGACTTTATTTTTATAAAAATTCTATTTTGTTTTCACACTTTTTACTTTACTCCAATTAGAATAATATTTTTTCTTCTTCACAATCTTAAACGTTCTGATTCTAACATAATATTTCTTATTTGATTTCAGTTTTTTAATTTTCTTGAAAGTAATCCTGCTTCTCTTTACAGTCACAGTCTTTACTTTAGATTTAAAACTCTTCTTCGTACTATACTGAATTACATATCCATTTGTACCTTTTGTTCTTTTTTTCCATAAAACCTTAATTGATTTTCTGGCACTCTTTAACTTCGTAATTTTTACACCTTTAGGTTTTGAAACCTTTTGTACCTTGGTTGTTGTCTGCCCTTGTATTTTATCTGTTCCTGTTGTTCCATTCTGTTCATTCGTCTTTGGAACAAACTTGATGTATGAATACAAGTCTTTTGAACTCATCAAAAACCTGGATTCACCAATCTTATTTAACCATTTCTTCAGAAAATCTTCACTTTGCTGGACTCGAGAATCCCCCCAGCCGCCTTGAATCTGCCACATTTTCTGTGCATTCCAATCTTGATTAATATAACACAATGCCTTAATATTATTTTTTTCTATATAATTAAACATAGGCTGATACCAGTTCGTCCATGAATCCCCCTCATGAGCAGTTCCTTCCTCGCCTAAGATACAAACTTTACCATCATCACAGCAACCTTTTGTTGGATTTACAGGCTGCCAGTTTTCTTTTGGCGCAGCTTCTGCAATCATAACCGGCTTGTTATGCTTTTTTGCAAAATCAACAGCTTCATCTCTCCTAATGCCTGCTGCTCTCTCCTGATATTGATGCTCCCACGCAAACCAGCTGATTCCTACCCAGTCCACATATTCATCACCGGGATACCAGTTTTCTAATGTCATATATGGGGTATTAAGATAACTCTCTATTTGCTCTTTATCATATCCGCCCTGTCCTGAAGCATCCGGCCAGATATTATTTTCACCCAAGCGGAAAAAAGCTGCAGAATGCCATACAAAAGATATGTTATCATTTACACCATTTTGCATTTTCCCACCTGGAGTTGTATCACGGATAACATCAACGAAATGTTTATATGCAGATTTATATAATCCCGGTGCATATACATTCCAGGGACCATCAAACTCGTAACCGAAACGAACATATACAGGCTTTTTAGAATCCTTAATATAGTATGCAAGTTTTTTTATATTTTCATCATACCTTCCATTGGCAATTCCTAACAGCATAGTGCTATCTGATGCCCACACTCCAAGATTCAGTACCGTATTATCATATCTTTTTACCCAATCCTGAAAATCCATTCGACCAGCCTGATTGGAACCGGTACCTTGATAAGAAGATGTCATTGCGGACAAATCCGCTAAATTAGTATAAATCATCATTCCTGCTGGAACGATTTTGCTGCTTTCTATATAATCCGCTGTTTCATCATCATCCTGGCCTATAAACAGCAGTGTTTTACCATCAGGAGGAACAAATTTATTTTTATAAGATGATATGTTATTCTCATCCGCCTTTAATCCATAGGCACTAAATAGCTGTGTCATTAACACTAAGACAATCATTGTAGAAATATATTTTTTCATTTGTAATTCCTCCTTATGAAGAATCCCTCGAACATATCATATTCGAGGGATATAACTTTCTTATATTTTACCTTGTCTTAACAGATTAAACAACTATTTATTTAATTATTTTAATTTACCATTTCAAACTTCCACTGCTGATTTGGCTGCGCAAAATAATCCCACTGTATCGCATTGCCACCGGCTTCTGTTGACCATCCACCTACTTCCAGACACTTATTGCTATGTTTGTTAATCAGGAATGAATATCCACCGTCTACAGATGTAATATACCATCTCTGGTTATCAGTATTGTTATTATCCCAGATAATTGCATTTCCACCGTTATCTTTGGACCATCCTCCCATATCAACTGCCTTTCCATGAAT
Source organism: uncultured Eubacterium sp. (assembly GCA_910584795.1). Lineage (GTDB taxonomy): Bacteria > Bacillota > Clostridia > Lachnospirales > Lachnospiraceae > Eubacterium_G. Next base: position 18,414 of record CAJUBZ010000008.1, read on the forward strand.
TGCGCTGGTCAGAACATATGTAGAATCATCTTTGTTAAATGACACTTCCCATGTCTGTGCCAATGAACCATTTCCTGTCCACTGTTGAACATTTGTGCCGCTTGCAGTATTAGAACCGGAAACATCAAGACAAAGACCACTATGACGATTTACAATTCGATAACGTGCCTTTTCAACTTTTATGGAAGAAACCTGATCATTCCAGTCACTTCCGACAAAAGCAGTGTCTCCTGTGATAACCTTTGTTGCTCCATTAAAATTATCATCTGCATACATAGTCACCTTATATCCCCATGGACATTTAATAGAAGACAAATCATCATTTTTAAATCCCTTTGCCTGTAAAGACGCTAAATTAAAGCTTCCTAAACCAAGAGAGGCTGACCGTCCGCCATAATTTGCATCCTGGTAAATAACTACATCTCCGGATGCCGGATTAATACCCGGCTGACTTCCTGTATTTCCCTGATTTCCTGATGAGCCACTTCCATTATGAGTATATTTATAATTTTCTGTATCTTTTACATGCCCGGATGTGTTACAGTATGTAAACCAATAATTTATAGTATCACCTGATTTTAATCCATTGATAGTATAAATGGCTTTGGAACCTGACTGTGTCATTCTCACATTCTGCTGCGCTCCACCATTTACAGAATAATGAATATCCGCCCATGAAGAATCATTTACAAACGCCGTAGCTGAACCCGCTCCTGCTGAATTTATTCCCATACCACTGGCTGGTGTATTTCCGCTATTACCTGTATTGCCTGTGTTACCTGTATTTCCAGTATTGCTGCTTCCTGTATTATGGTCCACATTGTTTGATGCTGAACTGTTGTATGATGGATTTTCCTGATATACACGAATGTAATCCACTTTCATTTCCTGAGGAAATGCACTATCATTCACTGCAAATCCAGGCCAGTTTCCACCTACTGCTACATTTAACAATAAATAGAATGGTCTGTGAAATTCTTCTGTGCCGCCGGCATTATTTTCGATATACATTTCATAAATTTTATTTCCATCCACAAACATTCTTATATACTGACTATCCCACTGTAAACCATATGTATGATATTGTGTAATATCAAAGTTTCCTGTATTCTTTCCGTAATCTGAATGTCCATTGCAATCCCAATGACACGTAGCATATGTTCTATTTTCTGCATTGATTGCTTCCATAATATCAATTTCACCACATGCAGGCCAGCCTACACTTCCAATATTTGCTCCTAACATCCAGAATGCAGGCCAGATTCCCTGACTGGATGGCAATGCCAAACGTGCCTCAACATATCCATATTTAAAAGTAAATTTTCCATTTGTATTCAACCTAGCCGATGTATAATTTCTTCCACCATAAGATTCCCTTTTTGCTCTGATATGCAATGCTCCACCAGAAACATATGCATTATCTGTTCTATTGGTATAATATTGAAGTTCATTATTTCCCCATCCACTTGCTCCGGTTCCTGTTTCATAACCCCATTTCGAAGTGTCTAAAGACGAACCATTAAACTCATCACTCCACACTAATTGTGAATTTGTCGTTGGCGCTGCTTTTACTTTCTGCTGCGGCATTGTAAAAGTTATAGCTGTTACTGCCATTGCCGTACAAAGTACGAATGTTACTGTCTTTTTCATTAACTTTGATATCATAATATACCTCCTTTTATTTTTGATTCCGCTTCAAAGTTAACTTTAGTATAAAGGAAATAAAAAACATAGAAAGGTTTCAAATTATAGAAAAAGGGTGCCATTTTATTAAAAATATTTTTAGAACGTGCAATATTTAAAAATTATATATATTATTTACATTAAGTAATATGCAAAAACATCTTTTTGGGGGTAATAATCCTCACCTGAAGAATTTTAATTGTATAAATTTAAATAACACCAATATCAAAATATGTATCGGATAAAATACATAAAAGAAATACTTCCATTTATATTTCCCTGGCTTTTCATTATAAAAAGCAATCGGTATGATACTGAACACTCCCAGCCATTGAATATTGTAGCCAAACATCCCCATATTAAAAACAATATTTGATACAGCCTTGCCAATATGATACTTTCGAAATACATAAAAGCATAATATTAACATAATTCCTGCAGAAGAATAAGAGCAATTCAAAAAATATGCTATAGTAAATCCCAACAGCATTACCAAAAGTTCAAGAATAGTATTCATTCTTCCTGCACTAATTTTTTTTAACAGATTTTCTGAATAGTTCACTCTGTACATAGATATAAAATCCAATGCCCATATCATCATAAATCCTATAAATAATGTAAAAACTACATTCTGATTACCTAAATAAAAAAGTCTGCCAAACATCATATTATATGGAATTTCCGATATTATCGCAAAAACACCTAAGGTAATTCCATGTTTCACTCGATTACCGGTATAATAAAACCCTTCCACAAGGATAAACGCAAAAATCGGATAACTGATTCTCCCTATTCCCCTTGCAATCATATAGGCTGTATGATGATTATCTAAAAATAATATTGCAAAATGGTCTAAAAACATAGTGATAACAGCAATTATCTTTAAAGAAAAACTACTCAGCCCCCACTTATCTAAGTTTATAAATTTTGCAATGCCTTTCTCATTTAATTCATTCACTTCTTTACACTCCATTTTTGTCCTATTTTAATTAATCCTTTGTGATTTTATCTCATAAACAGCCACACTATTTTTCACTTATAAGTACTGTAACGCTTCGCCCCGGAACCACCAGTGTTCTCTCAATTTCTTTTTCCGGCTGCTCAGGACTCGTAGAAAATGCTACCGTCCACCTTCGTTTATTTCTCGCAGACGGTACACCAAATTTTTGTTCTTCCCAGTACATATTATAAGCTATATACATATCTGGTTCATCATTTCCTGTAACATCCATTGCATACTTTCCACAATACATTGTTGAAAAATGTCTGTTAAAATGACTAAAATCTGCATACCACGCTTTCGTTCCATGGTAAGACAAATCCGGCAGTCCATAAGACTTATAATCCATCTGTCTGGTCTCGTCTTTTAAATGTAATACTTTATGCTCTTTTCGGAAACGAATAAGACTTTTTGTAAATTCCAAGATCTCTTTAGCCATAGCTGTCATATTCCAATTAGTCCATGAAATCTCATTATCAAGACAGTAAGGATTATTGTTTCCTTTTTGTGAGTTGCACATCTCATCACCTGCATATATCATTGGAACACCCTGACTTAAGAACACAAGACACAGGGCATTCTTTATCTGCTTCTTTCGAACATCCATTACCTTACGTTTTCTTGTAACACCTTCTGCTCCACAATTCCAGCTGTAATTATAAACTGCTCCATCTTTATTATTTTCTCCATTTAACTCGTTATATTTTCTGTCATAAGATACTGAATCGTATAATGTAAATGTATTGTGATTCGCCACATAATTAACTACAGCCGCTCCCGGTGGATTTGCCTTCACTTTGTAAGATATCGTGTTCAGCATATCCTCGTCACCCTTAATAAACTTTCTGGCTGCAATCATAAAGTCATCATTAAAATTTGCAAGGTTTCTTGTAATAGAACTGCAATGATAAAAATCTATATCCGTTGCAAAACTATATGTAAAAATCTTTGTAGAAGAAAGTAAATCATCTGTCTGAATCATGCGCATTACTGCTTCTTCACAATTCACATGAATTCCATCAATATGATATTCCATTACCCAGTAATGTAAGCAGTCCAAAATTTCTTTTGGATTTGTTTCTTGTGGAAAGTAAAATTCCATAGATAACTCAATACCATTTTTATGGAGCTCTCTTACCATATATTTAAACTCCTCTACTTCTCCACCTGCCTTATCAGAAAAAGCATACGATGCTTTTGGAGCAAAAGTATACCCGTCTGTATACCCCCAGTAATTCAACACCGGATTTTCAATCTGAAACTGTCCACGCATGGATGTAGCCTGTTCTGTTTTTATCTCATTAAACTCATAAGCTGGCATCAGTTCAATCATAGTGATTCCCAATTCTTTTAAATATGGAATCTTTTCGACAATTCCTAAATATGTACCTTTATGTTTGGCTTTGGAACTGCTGTGTTTTGTAAATCCTCTTACATGCAGTCTGTAAAGTATCGTATCCTCAAAAGGCACGCATAAAGGTACATCGTTCTCCCAACGAAAATCATCTGACACAATACTCGCCTTTATATCTGTAGAATCAGTTCCCCACTGCTTCTTACCAACTAACGCCTTCGCATATTTATCTACAACAACTTCACCATTAATGCAAAAGTTATAATCGTACTCCTTGTAGTCGAATCCTGACACAATCATGGCATATACATTTCCAATAACCTGAGCATTTTCGAAAGGGATTCTAACGCTTTCCCGGCTTTCTCCCTTTTTATATAAAATCACTTCGCAGTTACTTCCCGATTTTGCAGTAATTGCAAAATTAACACTTTGTCCGATAACAGATGCCCCCATCATCAGCGGATTTCCTCTATACACTCTCAAATCTCTTAACTTGTCCATATGTCTTTCCTTTCCAGCCCGTTTACTCTTCTTTATTAATTTGCTGCTTGTACCAATTTATACCAGTCCAATATCCACTGAAAACATCAAATACTATTAATCATCATACCATATTTATACTTATTTTTAACGACTTATTTAATAATTAATTTATTTTTTTCCGCAAACACCTATATTTCCCCTATAACATTGCTTTAATTTATAAAAACTGATATACTTTGATGAGCAAATAGTATAGAATAAGGAGATTTTGAAATGATAAGTACAAGTAATATTTCTTTACGTTTCGGAAAAAAAGCATTATTTGAAGAAGTTAATATAAAATTTGTTCCGGGTCATTGTTATGGACTCATCGGTGCAAACGGAGCAGGAAAATCAACTTTCCTGAAAATCTTAACAGGAGAAATTGAGCCTACCAGCGGTGAAGTAATCATTACTCCGGGGGAACGTCTGTCCTTCTTAAAACAGGATCATTTCCAGTACGATGACCAGACTGTCCTTGATACCGTTATTATGGGAAACCAGCGTCTGTATGATATTATGAAAGAAAAAGATGCTATATATATGAAAGAAGACTTTACAGACGAAGATGGTATTAAAGCTTCTGAATTAGAGGCTGAATTTGCCGAGATGGACGGTTGGAATGCTGAGGCAGATGCCGCCACTCTTTTAAACGGATTAGGCGTAGACACAGAACACCATTACAGTCTTATGAAAGATTTGAATGGTACTTTAAAAGTCAAAGTTTTATTGGCTCAGGCATTATTTGGTAATCCGGATATTTTACTTTTGGATGAGCCTACCAACCATTTGGATTTAGATGCCATTGCATGGTTAGAAGAGTTTTTGATTAATTTTGAAAATACAGTTATCGTCGTATCCCATGACAGATATTTCTTAAATAAAGTATGTACACAGATTGCTGATATTGATTATGCAAAGATTCAGCTCTATGCCGGAAACTATGACTTCTGGTATGAATCCAGTCAGTTGATTGTAAAACAGATGAAAGAAGCCAACAGAAAGAAAGAAGAAAAGATTAAGGAATTACAGGATTTTATTCAGAGATTCAGCGCCAATGCTTCTAAATCAAAACAGGCGACTTCCAGAAAACGTGCATTGGAAAAAATCGAGTTGGATGATATCAAACCTTCCAGCCGTAAATATCCATATATTGACTTCAGACCTGACAGAGAAATCGGAAACGAAGTTCTGACTGTAGAACATCTTTCCAAAACCATTGATGGGGTAAAAGTTTTAGATGACATTTCTTTTACAATCGGACGTGAAGATAAGGTTGCTTTTGTTGGTTCTAACGGTCTGGCTAAGACTACATTATTCCAGATTCTTATGGGACAGATGGAACCGGACGAGGGCGATTACAAATGGGGTATTACAACTAGCCAGTCTTATTTCCCAAAAGATAATACAAGAGACTTTGACTGTGATGATGTGATTGTTGACTGGCTTACACAATACTCAGAAATCAAAGATGCTACTTATGTCCGTGGTTTCCTTGGACGTATGCTTTTCGCCGGTGATGACGGTGTAAAGAAAGTCCGTGTATTATCAGGTGGAGAAAAAGTCCGTGTAATGCTCTCAAAACTGATGATAAGCGGTGCAAATGTTTTAGTAATTGACGAACCTACAGACCATCTAGATATGGAAAGTATTACAGCACTCAACACCGGTCTGATTAAGTTCCCTGGTGTACTGCTCTTCTCATCAAGAGACCATCAGGTAGTCCAGACAACTGCAAACCGTATTATGGAAATTGTAAACGGTAAGTTAATTGATAAGATTACAACCTATGATGAGTATCTTGAAAATGACGAAATGGCGAGAAAGAGAACCGTTTACACAACAGAAGGAATGGATATTGAAGATTAACATTTTACAAGTGAGGTATATTTATGAGACCTAGTACAATCACTTATCCACCAGATGGGATGAAACCTATCGGTATTATAGAATTTGTTCATGGCATGTGCGAAAAAAGACAACGCTATGAGAAGACAATGAAGTACTTTAATCAGAAAGGATTTATCTGCGCTATTGCAGATATCAAAGGACATGGAGAAAACATCCTCACTGATGACGACCTTGGATACTTTGGTGATAAAGGGTATAAGGGTTTGATTGAGGATGTACACGAATTCACTACGTTTTTAAAAAGAGAATATCCCGGTCTGCCACTAATTCTTATAGGACACAGTATGGGCTCATTAATCTCCAGAGCATATCTGAAAAAACATTCCAGAGAAATTGATGCCATCGTTATTAGTGGATCACCTTCTCATAACCCTCTGGCCGGTATTGGTAAAAGTCTGATTCGTTTTCTTGCTTTGTTCCGTGGCTGGCATTACAGAAGTCCAATGATCGAGCATATGATTAATGGTCCTTTTGAAAAACCATTTGAAAAAGAAGGGATTCTCAATGCATGGCTTTGTTCTGACAGGAGTGTCGTAGAGGATTACAATAAAGATCCTCAATGTGGTGTGCCATTTACTTTAAACGGATATTACGCACTGACAAATCTTGATCAGGCAGTTTACAGTAAATTAGGCTGGACCAGCAAGAACACTTCTCTGCCTGTAATGTTTGTGTCAGGGGCGAAGGATCCTTGCAGACGAAATGATAAGGCTTTCAAAAAAGCTGTTTCCCACTTAAAGAACTGTGGATACCCAAATACTTTTTCTAAATTATATGACGATATGCGTCACGAAATATTCAATGAAAAGAATTGTCAGGAAGTATATGATGACATTTTGAAATTTTTAGAAATAAAAGCCGGTATTGATATATAAAAATCAGACATAGGATTTCCTATGTCTGATTTTTGGTATACTATTTACTTGTTTTGCACCATAAATTTTACTGTTTTTAATGTGTCAAATCCACCTTCATCTTTAACTGGATCATAAAACATTCTTAAGATTACTATTTTTAGTTTCTTTCCTTCATATGCACTTAAATTAAGTCCATCAAAGCTAAATTTACCTTTTTTATTTGACTTAACAGTTTTAATTTTCTCGCCTTCCTCTGTCATTAATACCACATTTTTAATTTGCTTTTCTGTAACTCCGGTAATTTTTGTAGTATTAACATTTATATTTTCCACATTATTTACTTTTAACTTCTTTTTTGTATTTTGATGAAACACCTGATTATTTAACCACTTGTTTGGAACTTTAGATGGCAATTTCTTTTTAAATTCTTTCTCGCTTATTTTATTACCCAAAAAAGATGTATGCTCTAAAACTAATTTTTTATGTTTCTTTAAAGATGGAAGTTTAGTTAATTTATTATAAGATACATCCAGGTCCCACAATCGTGTTAATTTTTCTAATCCTGATACAGATGACAAACAATTGTTAGGAACATATAGCCCTGTTAATTTTGTTAATTTTTCAATTCCTTTTAATTTTGTTAACTTTGTTCTTTTAATAATTAAGCTGTCTAGTTTTGTGAGTTTTTTTATTTGTCTAAAACTTCTTAAATTACATTTATTAATTTCAAGTCCTGTTAATCCTTTTAATTGACCCAACGCTGTCCAATCCTTCAATTTAACATTTTGCATATTTAAACTTTCTAGTTTAGATAACTTTTTCAATACATTAAGATTTTTTAATTTGCCATTTCTAATTGTTAACCATTCTAAATTTGGTATTTTATCAATTCCCTTTAAACTCGCCTGACCACTTATAGGAATTTCTAACCTCCATAAATTCTCAAATTTTTCAAGCCCCTTTAGATTTTTGACTTTTTTATTTCTATTTTTTTCTATAAAATAACCACCTATAGAATGCACTTCTTCCAAATCATCATCCGTAATCTTTTTATCACTCTTTTTATCTAGTTCAAACAATATTGCCTGGTATAAGTTTTTATCAGGTATTCCTGTCTTATCGTTGGGTATCACCTTAGCACTAACCACACTTAATGGTAGCAAAATCATAGATAATATTATTGTTCCTGTACTTAATAAAATCTTTCCTATTAATTCCTTCTTTTTCATAGCTATGTCCTCGTTCTTTTCTATTTATTATATCTGTTAAACGTCGTTATTGTTAATATTATTTCAACATTTTTTCTAGCACCATGTTATATTTATATCAAAATATATAACTAATTAATATTTGCATTTCTTACATATGATGTAACAGTTCCGCCATTACTTTGAACATATTGTGACAAACGTTTTTTCAAAAACAATTCACTATTACTAGTATATGTTTGATCTTCCAATGCATTTATTATTTCAGCACAATCGCCATAATTATTTGTCAATAAACAATCTATACTATAATCCACTGCATGCTTCGCCACTCCCCAGCGTCCTTTAACAATAGCTGTATCATCTGCTCCCAAGATTTGATTACTACTAGGATTGCTATGAACTATCATTTTATTATCTGATTTTCTATATGTTTTATGAGCAAATGTATCTGATAATATATGAAGTGCAATTCCCCATGTAAAATATTTCTTGTTTTTATTAGTGTTTGAAACATTCAGATCAGAAAAAATCTTGTTCCATGTGACTTCTCCTGCCCCTTTACCTTCGAAATCCCATTTAATCCATTCATAACTAGCTTGTCCAAGTCCCTTAATGGTGCTTCTATTTATTGTTGAAGCATTCCCGTTATTTAAGGCAATCCTTGTCACAAATTCATAACATGATATATAATTTGTATCATTACCACCAATATCTATATATCCACCGTGATATTCCGCATTATCATCAAGACCATTCATTCCAGATTTAGCACTGTCTGGATAAACTGCTCCTTCTTTTAGAATATTTAACTCTGTTGTCGTCAACCCATCGTTTTTCGCACCATTTGTAACAAGATCTTGATGCCTGGTCTTTACCCATCTACCTTCTACATAAGCTGAATCATCTTCAATTCCATCAAATATCTCTACTGCTTCATCATTCTCTGGTATAAGTTCTTTACTTGCCAAATTTATTTCAACAAAATTGTCCTCAAACTCATCATAAATCTGTGATGCATACTCTACATCTAAAAGACCACAATCATTTGTATTTTCAATATTTTTTGAACTTTAATTAATTAACTGTCTAATAAATTCATTAGACTTTGATAAATCTTGTTCCCATAACAATGATGCAACGCCAACTACTTGTGGTACAGCAATACTAGTTCCGTGTGTTATGCCATTCATTCCAAAGAATCCTAAAACTCTTACCTTTTCTCCTGGTGCAGCTACATCCAGTTCTTCACCTGTATTGCTAAAATCACTTATTTCTGATTCCGTATTTGTTGCCGCAACTGCCATTACTTCTTCAAACGCAGCCGGATATTCTACATCACTATCATGGTTTCCTGCGGCTGCCACCATTAAAATATTTGCTTTATATGCATCCTTTATAGCCTTTTTTAATGCTTTCGAATATGTTACTGTACCAAAACTCATATTAATTATATTAATATCATTTTCAATACACCAATAAATACCTTCAACAATTCTACTAATTGGTGCTTGATTGTTTTGATCTAATACTTTTACGGAATATAATTCAACATTTGAATTGACTCCTTGAACAACATTATCCTCAGTTCCTGCTATCACACTAGCAATATTTGTACCATGACCTGTAAGATCTTGATAGTATGTGGCAACATAATCTTCTGTTTCAACAAAATTTACACTTTTTACTAGGTTGATACCAGATATAAAATCAACACCTGAATCCAGAACTGCTACTTTGACTTTATCCTTTGTATTTGCCTTTTTATCTACTTTGTCTACATTTATTGCTTGTAAATTCCACTCGGCTTCTCTTTTTTCTTTTGTTTTCATCCGTTCTTTTTTTACTCGTTTATATAGTTCCTTTTTAGATTTACTACCCGATTTTACTTTACTAGCTTCCAATACCAAATCCTCTTCAATTATGATGTTGCTATTTTCATTCAGTTCTTCTGCTTCTTGTTCTGAAAGTTCCGCAACAATTATATTATTGTCAATAAAATTTTCTTCATTTTTTATTGATTCTTCACCAATAGCATTCAATGCTCTATTATATGCTTTCTCATTTTTTGCAACAATGATATAATCTTTGTTTTCTCTATTATCTTCTGTTTTTTGTACTTTTTGTGTCGCATAAACAGACTCTATTTTCACATCCAAGTTGAGTCCTGTTACCAACATTGCCATCACAAGAATTAATGACAATGTCCTTCTTAATACTTTTTTATTTACTTTGTGTTTCATAGACCTTCTCCTCTCATTTAATTAAATTCTTTCGTTCTATAAAACAAACGCACCAAAACTTCTATTCCTGCTTCAGAAGTTTGATGCGTTATGCTTTCTAATTATGTTTTTTCATCCCTTTTTCGTCCGCCCTAGATTTATCTTAAGTTTATTACATTTATATCTTTTTTTCAATCCATATTACCAATATTTTCCTAAAAATTAATGAAAGTATTTATGTAGTCGTTTATAGGATTTTACCCACTGAACTTAAAATTGTTATGTGTACTACTAACAAAACCATAGTACAATTAGTTTTACTTTTGCCTGCTTAATTAAGCCTCACATAAATCTTATTCATTTCCAATACTATTTACCGTTTTTTTATTAAGGTTGATTGTTTTAATCGTAACACGGTTACCCTCAGATATAGAATTATTGACAATTCAATTCCCTTAAGTTATCATAAAAAAAACATTAAGGATGAGAAAACAAATGAAGATTATAGATTTGCTTTGGAAATTATGGATGGCAATTATAAATATCGTGATATTTACATTTGGAGAATTAGCGCTACTAATTTTTATAGGATTAGGAAACTCTATACTTAGTTGTTTTATAGAGTCCAATTTTATTATGCAAAAAATCGAGTCATTATGTCAGTTAGTTTGGGACAATAAATTGAATTCTATCCTAATTTTATTAATCGTTAATGCAATGTTAGTTATTGCATATATACTTATTGGAGGAGATATTTATGAATTAACTCCTAGCGATTCAACAAACAATTCTCCACAACAATTGAAACGCAAAAAAGAAGTGAAATTTTGGAATGAATATGAAGAAGAAAAACGACGTATTCGTGAAAAAGAAGCATTGGATGAACTTAAAAGAATTAATACAAATTTTAAATAATATATATTATAGGCATTTCCAATTTTTTTGGGATGCTTTTTTATCATAAAAAACCCACTCTAAATAGAAGGAAATCCTATCTGTTTTATAAATCGGCTCTTTTCATCAGATAATCTTCATTTAACCTTTTACTCATTTCCATTTTATCAAAGATAATATTATGAAACTTTCTCACTGGCATTATCCCCAACAGAGAGTTCGTCAAAAACATTTCATCAAAAAATTGAACATCTTCTTTTTTTATAAAATCCTGTCTTACCCGATAGTTTTCGATAATATAATCTCTCATCACCCCCGGCAGCAAACCGCACTTCATATCTGGTGTATACAACAATTCGCCTTTTACAAAGAATATATTTGTTGTAGCCCCCTCTGCCAAATAGCCTTTTGTATTGATAAAAACCGGTTCATCAATTCCCTGTTTTGCAAATTTCCTTTTCTCCAGTATATTCACAGCACAGTTTAACATTTTATGATATATGCACATATCTGTTTCATTTCTTAAAATTTTACTTGTTGCAACCTCAAAACCATTTTGATATTGACTCAAGTGATATGTATTTTCTCTATGTAAAAATAAAATATTTTCTTCCGATACACATATCTTCAACACACCATTTTTCATGTAATTCTTTCTTAAATAGCATAATATTTCTGTTTTAGACACTCTTTTGCCAATGTGAAGTCTTTTTAAGCTTTTTTCCATTCTCTGAATATGACGTTCTAAAAATACGGCTCTGCCGTCCACGACAGAGATTGTCTCGAACACACCGATTCCATATTGGTAACCTTCATCAACTTCACATCTCATCTGTTCTACCTCTAATTGCCTCTAAAATAGCCTTAGCCTTTTGTTCTGTCTCTTCATATTCAAACTCCGGATCCGACTCACATGTTATTCCGCCGCCTACACCAATATAGTATTTATTGTCTTTATAAACAGCAGTCCTAATAACAATATTCAAATCACAGCTTCTATCGAAAGATACATATCCGATACATCCCGTATAAATTCCTCTTGCCCCGTTCTCCACTTTATCAATAATTTCCATTGCCCTTTTTTTCGGTGCTCCTGTTATAGACCCACCTGGAAACATTGCCTGAAAAACCTCATTAAAACCATATTTATCTTCTAACTCCCCTTCAACATTTGCAACCAACTGAAATACTGTAGCATATTCTTCTACATGAAATAAGTCATTAACCTTAACACTTCCCGGAACACAAACTCTATTTAAATCGTTTCTTTCAAGATCAATAATCATCAACAACTCACTTTTATCCTTTTCAGAACACTTCAGCTCTTTTCTTAATATTTCATCCTCTTTGTGGTTACTTCCCCTTTTTCTTGTTCCTTTTATTGGTCGTGTCTTAATATTTCCATTATTCATTTTCAAAAAGCATTCCGGAGAAGCACTTACAATAACAAAATCTCCATAATTCATATATGCACTGTAAGGTGCCGGATTTGAATTTCTCAGATAACAGAATACTTCATATGGTTTTCTCTTACTTTCAACAATCAACTGTCTTGTTAAATTTACTACGTAAATATCTCCCTCATATATATGATTTATCATGCTATTAACAGATTGCACATATTTTTCTTTCGTAAAATTACTCTTCACTTTGATATCGGATATTGTTTCTGATTGTTTATAATCTGTTTCTTTTTTTAATATTGCTTCCAATTCTCCAAAGAAAGTATCCGATGTTTCACATTTTCCACTGGACGTGACAAAAATATCTCCATTGTTTAAATCTTCTATGATAAAATTATCATAAAAAGCAAATCCACATTCTAGGATTTGTTCCTCACTATTATATTCCATATTCCCATTTAATCTTCGTCCATAGTCATAGGAAAAATATCCAATTCCTCCAGATATAATAGGAATTGGATATTTATTGATTTCTATATTCTCATCTAAATATTTCTTAAAATATTCCTCAAAAGTTATATCCACCAACTTATCATTTACATACAATTTTCCATTTTTATTTATTAATTTCAAATACGGATTCAAACCTATAATCGAAAAATGGTTGGCTTTATCAGCAAGAGAGGTATCAAGAAACACACTATATTTTTTATCTTTAAATAGTTCAAATATTTCTGCCGCACTTTTTTTCGTTTTAATTTTCTTTACAACCGTTCTCATAACATTCACTCCAGATGGTTATCTTTATACGACTCACAAATGTCAATAAAATTTTGCAATAACTCTAACCCATTTTCAGATAATAGTGCTTCCGGATGAAACTGCACTCCATATACCGGATAATCTTTATGTTTCATTGCCATAATTTCTCCCATGGCAGATACTGCACATACATCAAGCACTTCTGGTAAATCATTCTTCGATACAATTAAAGAATGATATCTTGTAACTCTGCAAGGATTATCTATTTTGTTAAAAATCCCCTGCTCATTGTGAAATATTTCTGTAACCTTTCCATGCATAGGTTTTCCTTTTATAACATTTGCTCCGAATACCGAACCAATCATTTGATGCCCTAAACAAACACCTAATATCGGAACAATTCCTGCATAATGTTGAATAAAGACTCTTACATCTTGATATTCGTCCGGTTTTCCCGGACCCGGAGAAATTATGATACCATCCACTTTTTCTATATCATTGTCTATTTCTTCAATAGTAATTTCTTTACCTGGTATAATTTTAACGTTCTTCTGCAAAATTCTCATATAACTTACCAGGTTATATACAAAAGAGTCCTGATTATCTATCACGATATACATTCAATTTCTCCACAATATCAACTATACTTTTAAAGCAATTAAGCACCTGATATTTAATAGTTTCCAAGTATCTTCATATTCAATGATTCTGCATTAATTCCACTTAATGCATTAATAACACCTGCCTGATGTGCTTTTCCTTCAAATTCCACATAAAATCGGTACTCCCACTTCTTTTCCGGTACCGGTCTAGACTCAATTTTTGTCATGTTCAAATCATTATAAATAATGTGGGACAGCATCTGGTACAATGAACCACTGGCATGTGGCAGCTGGAAACTGATACATATCAGTCCGGCATTTCGTCTGGCAATCTTCTCTCTGCTGACAATGATAAACTTTGTTGTATTTGTAGCATTGAAATTTGTACCCTGATATAAAACATCCAGCCCATAAATCTCTGCGGCATGGGCGCTGCAGATACACGCTCTTGATTTGTGAGTCTGCTCGGATATATATCTGGCACTAATTGCTGTATTCGCCAGACTGACCTTCTCCCATCCATGTTCCTCTATAAATGCATTACTCTGCATAAATGCCTGAGGATGAGAATACACCTCTTTCACATCCTCAATTTTTGCTCCTTTTACACCACATAAACAGTGGTCAATCTTAATATCAAAAGTATCTACCACATAATTAGAAAACTCAACCAGCAAATCATATACATCCGTAACAATACCTGCAGATGAATTCGCCACTGGAAGCACTGCATAATCTGTCTTACCATCTCTGACGCATTTCATTGCCTCCCTGAATGTCGGTACATTTATGTATTCGGCATTGTCACCGAAATATTCTGTTGCTGCCTGCTGACCATAAGCCCCCGGAAGTCCCTGATAGGCTACCTTAACATCTTCCATATCCAGTTCATCAACAATATCAAAACCGATATCGTTGTTCACACCCTCTTCTGTGAGCATTTTGTACTGCATCTTTCTGCTCATTGCCATAATCTGTTCAAACAACTCTTCCACACCATGGGCATAAAAATCATTGCTTGCCTTATCCTTCAAAGTCACAATCTTATCAATTTCCCTCTGTCTGTCAAGCACTGCTTTTCCAGTATTCAGCTTATACTGGGCAACATCTTTGCATACATCCATTCTTCTTTCAAAGAGTTTTACGATTTCATTATCAATATAATCAATTTCTTTTCTGCTTTCCTGTAAATCCTTCATCTAATTCTACTCCAAAAATTTTATCTTTTATCTTCTTTTAACCTCTGATAATATTCACCGTTTGGCTTTTACCTGTTTCTACTCCACTTTTCCCTTACAGCCACTGCAGCCTTCACATTTTCCAGACGGCTTTAATTCTTCCAGTATCTGGCTGACAGTCCTATTAAATATTGGATGTATCCAATAAGGTGCAATCTGTTTTAACGGCTCTAAAACAAACAACCTCTTATGCATTTCGACATGTGGTATCTTTAAATCCGGCTCGTCAACAATTTCGTCTCCATAGAAAATAATATCAATATCCAAAGTCCTTGGCCCCCAGTGAATATCTCTTGTACGGCCTGCCTCTGCCTCAATCTGATTTACTTTTTTTAATAATTCTTTTGGTGAATACAATGTTTCTATCTCAAGGCATCCGTTTAAAAAGTTATCCTGTTCTACCGGCCCGTAAGGCTCTGTTTCTATATAATTTGAGACAACATTCACTCTGCAATTTTCATCATCATACAGGCTGTCTATTGCATTATTTAAATATGCTTCTTTATCACCCATGTTAGACCCAATGGATAATATCGCTTTATTCCATTTTCTGCTGATGGTTACAGCAACATTGCCAAATGGCAGCCCTATCGGAGCATCCGGTTTATATATTGAAAAATCAATTTCTTTAAGCTTTGGAAACTCCCTCAGTAATGCTCTGGAAGTCTGTTCTGCTGCTGCTTCAATCAAATCAAACCTGTTCTCTGTCATAAACTTCGTTATAAACTCGCAGACCTTTGCATAATTCATCGTATCATTTAAATCATCGCTGACACCGGAAGTTCTAATATCCGTATGCAAAGTTGCATCAATATAAAACTTCTGTCCATTTATTTTTTCAAATTCTTCACAGCCATGATATGCAAATACCTCTAACTGTACAATTTTTATACTATCCATAAATATGCTCCATCATTTTGTTTCATAGAATAACCAACTGCTTTTATCTTGCCCTATCAATCATTTTTTATGATAAATCTGACTCCTTAACAGCCTTTGCCATCATCATTGCCTGATAATTTTCTTTTACATCATGAACTCTGAAAATACGGCATCCTCTCTCATATCCCATAACCGTAGTTGCCACAGTTCCTGCCATCCGCTCATCCTTATCCACATCTAATGTCAGCCCGATAACAGATTTTCTGGATGTTCCAAGAAGAATCGGGTATCCCAGTTCTTTTAATCTGTCAACTTGTTGAATTATCACAAGATTCTGCTGATAATCTTTTCCAAATCCCACTCCCGGGTCTAAAATAATCTGAGAATCCTGCACTCCTGCCATATGTGCTATATGAATTGATTCCTTTAAGTCTGACACTACATCTTCCACATAAGAATCATATATTGTATTGTCTCTATTGTGCATCACACACACAGCCACACCAGCCTTTGCAACGAGTGCTGCCATATCCTGTGCTCCCCATTTGAATCCCCATACATCATTTACCATGTCGATACCTGCATCAATTCCGGCTCTTGCCACATTGGTCTTATAAGTATCAAGGGATACACAGACATCAAATCTCTTCTTTATCTCTTCAATCACAGGTATTACTCTTTGAATCTCTTCCTCATCTGAAATCAGAGTATACCCCGGTCTGGTAGACTCTCCACCCACATCAATTATCTTTGCGCCATCCGTTATCATCTGTTCTGTGTGTTTTAGTGCTGCATCTATATTATTCCATCTCCCACCATCAGAAAACGAATCCGGTGTCATATTTAAAATTCCCATTATTACCGGCTCTTTTTCCAAATCAAAAGAATACTTTCCAATCTCCATTCTGCCTCCTGTTTGTGCCTATGCTACTTTAATAATGAAATCGTTTCATTTCTCAGCAAAATATTTTCTTCAAATTCGCCTTTTGCTGCAAAAGTAATCGTTCTGCTTCCTGGTTTCTTGATGCCTCTGGCAGACATACACATATGCTCTGCCTCCACCATAACCAACACACCTTTTGCTCCCAGGCATTCTTCAATCGCTGCTGCTATCTGATTTGTCATCTGCTCCTGAATCTGAAGCCGTCTTGCGTACACTTCAACAGTTCTTGCCAGCTTACTGATTCCTACGACCTTTCCATTCGGAATATAGGCAATATGGGCTTTACCATAAAAAGGCATCAAGTGATGCTCGCACATAGAGTAAAATGTAATATCCTTTTCAATGACTACATTCTCATTGTCGCACGTAAACGTTTTTGACAAATGCTCTGCAGGATTTTGGCTCATTCCTGCACACAATTCTTCATACATCCGTGCAACTCTGTCAGGAGTATCCTTTAACCCCTCCCTATCTGCATCTTCACCGATACCTTCTAGTAATAATTTAATTCCTTGTTCAATTTTTTTCTTATCAAACATCAGTCAATCTCTCCTTTCGGCTTTAACTGCTTGCTTTATATCTTTTAGATGTGATAATGATCCAAATGCCAAAATCATATCTGTTTGTCCTTTTCTCACAAAATCCATAGCAGCTGTAACTGCTTTTCTGATATTATCCATATACTGAACATTCTTATGATATACAGACAATGTCTCTGCAAGTTTCTTTCCATCTAAGGCCCTGCTATTATCTGGAGTCACAGTTATAATATTTTCTGCTCTATCAGCAATAAGTTCTGCCTCCTGCGCAAAATCCTTATCAGCCAACACTCCCATTATAAAGGTTATTCGCCTATTTGTAAAATACAAATCCATACTATTTCGCAATTCTTTTACTGCTCCAGGATTATGTGCACCGTCTATGATAAATAAAGGATCCTCTGAGATAATTTCCATTCTTCCGTTCCACATGGCTTTTAACAATCCCTGCTCTATATACTCTTCTAACTGATAACCATAGTTCTCTAAACAAAGAAGCGTTTCAATCGCGGTGGCTGCATTAATACTCTGGTATGTTCCAAGCATCTGAATATTTGTTTGATATTTTTTACCATTCAATGCTCTATAAATCATTTGATTTTTTACTCTTATCTCATCTGGCACGTTATTCTGAACTGTTAATTGTGCCTGTCCTGCCTGAATAAACTCCGCATTTTTTTCTTTTGCTGTGTTCTTTATGCAATTAACTGTCTTCTCACTTTGTTTTGCCATAACTACCGGACAATACTGCTTAATAATACCTGCTTTTACTTGAGCGATTTCCTCTATCGTCTCTCCCAAAAATGCTGTATGGTCGAGAGATATACTCGTTATCACACAGCACAATACCTGCTCAAATACATTGGTCGCATCACCGGCTCCTCCCATACCGCACTCTACCAAAACAATGTCACATTTCATTCTTTTAAAATACTCAAATGCCATGGCTGTCTCTATTTCAAATGTTGTCGGATGAAAACCATACTTTTCTAAAATTATATCAGCTTTCTCTCGAATCAGCGTAACAATATCCGCCAATTCTTCTTTTTCAATATTCTTTCCATTGATCTGAATAATCTCATCATAATCAAATACTGCCGGAGAGCTGTACCGCCCTATCTGATATCCTGCCTCCACAAGTACACTCTGTATGAATGCCAGAGTTGAACCTTTACCATTCGTTCCTGCGATATGAACTACCTTCAATTCCTTTTGGGGATTTCCTAATGCATCAAGTAATGTTGTGATACTTTCTAATCCCAGCACACTTCCATACTTATTTACTTCTTTTAAATATCTTCTTGCTTCTGTATAATTCATCGCTGTTACCTGATATTTGTCCTTCCATCAACATTCTAAAATTGGGTTGTAAAAAAGAGTAGGTGAAAATTCTCGATCCCACTCCCATAAAGCATATTTAAAATTTACATATATAAAGTATTATTCTTTGAGTTTCCCGATGTATTTTCTTTTATTTGCTATGAATTTGATAGTTTAACTAAGAATGATTCATAACAGAAAAAAGGGACTTTTTTACAGCCCCATTGATTTTTTAATCTGTTTTACTGTTCATTTTTTAAATATTCTGTGGAAATATATCCCTTAATATCTCCCCATTTAACATAAGTCCATTTGCCTTCTACACCAAGGACTTCCACCTTTTCATTCTTTTCCAGTACTTCGATTATCTCTGAATCTCCATCGGCCTTTCTGCGGATATTTACTACATCCTTTGTATACTGAATGCCACTGTCACTGCCTGTAGCTGCCGGACTGGTTGTCTCTCCCTGTCCCATTACTGATGTGACATTGTCATTATTGCTAACCGATTCATGCTGATTTGTTGTACCGGTTTCACTGGCGCTGGTACTTTCAGAAACTGTAGTTTCCTCTGCTGTAGTCACTCCTAAAACAGAAGTCTCCTTTATCGGATTCGTCTCTACCTCAGTATCTTTCTTCGCTGAACAGGATGCTGCTATAATAATAAATACAACCAGCAAAGCAATAACACCGCCCAAACCTGCCAAGGTCATCTTTCTCTTTTTCATCTGCTGCTCTTTTCTGAACTCAGCATTCCTCTTTCTGTTTTCTATTAATCTCCTGGTTTCTTCATCGTATGGCATCTCTCTAACCTCTAATGTAAATTCTCTTCCTCATCAATTATCTCATCATATTCACCGGCTTCTACTAATTCATCGAACGCCTGTGATGCTAAGAAAAACTCTGCTTCTGACTCAATATTATCTAATCCCGGTTCTCCGTCTTCATCTTCGAAATATCTATAAATAAATACTTCTCCCTCTTCATTCTCCGGTCCTTCTGTTGGAAGCAATGCAATATAATCTTTTCCCTCTGCTTCAAATATACTTACAACAAGGCAGTCAACCTCACTGTCATCTTCTAATGTAAGTGTTACAAATAAATCTTCATCCTCTTCAAACTGATTATTTCCCATTTTTTCCTCTTTCTGTGCTTAAGCACTTTTTAATAAGTATAACTTTATCAGAAGTACTATAAAAATGCAATAAATTCACAGAACATTTAACTAAATATTCACAAAAGAAACGTATCAGATTCGAACTGTTGGCTGGCTATCACCAATTAGCATAAGCTCCAATTGCCCGTTCAACATATTGGTTTAATGATACTCCTTCTTTAAAAGCTTCAATCACTATTTTTTTGTGTAACTCTTTAGATATTCTAACATTAAATTTGCCACTATATGTTTTGTCAGGCTCTATCCCCTTCTCTTTACAATAAGTCAAATAGTCATCTACTGCCGCATGAAACTCTATTTCTACATTTTCTACATTACTACTCTCAAAATTCACAAAGTCATTTATTCCCTCAATTTTTCCATACAGCACTTTATCTACATTGTCATATTCAACCCTTGTATAATATCCTTTATACTCTAAAATATTGCTCATATTACATTCCCTCTTTTTCTACAAACTCCTTTAATTGCTTTACTGCATATCGTTTCATAACCTTATCTGGATGTGGCTTATGTAGCAAAAACTTTTTCTTATCTCTTTCCCTAACAAAAATAATTCTAGACCCTGATGTCTTTCCTTTATTATCTTCAATATATCCCAAATATTCTAAAATTGTCTTCCCTTCATTATATGTAAAATCTTTCGGTTCTTTTTTTAATCTCTTAATCAGTTTATCCTTTTTACTCATTGTATCCTTTCTTCACTTTTCGCCACTAACTTGTGGTACTATCATTTTACTACTATATTTGTCATTGTCAATATGATTTTTAATTTTTGTTATTCTCTTTACATACAATCATTTCATTTAAAAACATTGACGGTTCTACTCTGCACCCTAGATTTTCTGTAACTGCATACACACCCAGTATTTTCTTTGCTCTGGTAACTGCCACATAAAAAGCTCTGCGCTCTTCTTCATAATCTCTGTTTCTTACAGCCTTCGATGTTGGAATAATTCCTTGATTTGCATCTACAATAAATACTGTTTCAAACTCCAATCCTTTTGCACTGTGCATTGTCATAATTTTTATATTATCTGCTTCTATGTTCTCCTCATCCGTTTCCACAATGCCCTTCATCCAAGATTGCAATGTATCATATTGGCCGCAGTCGTTTTTAATCTCCTCTAAGTGTTTTCTTAAAACAGAAATCCTGATATGTTTTTCTTTTGCATAATCTGTTAAATACTTTTCATATCCAATTCCTTTTTCGATATACAAAACTGCTGCTGCAGGTTTTAACTTTGACAGCATTTGCAGATCAAACTCCAGTTTTTCTATATTCTTCTTTACTTCCGGACTTTGTCCATACGTCTCTTTTAATTTATGGAAATTCATATTTTCCTGTGCCAATATATGTCTGCCGATATAACGCACCGGTTTATTTAATATGTATATCAAATTCTGATTATTTCGAATCTCTATATTCTGATAACTTAACGCAGCCTTTATATAAGCAATGATATCTTTTGCCACGATACTCTCATAAATAAACTTTTTTCCATATCCTCCATTTACCGTTATCTCTCTGTTATATAAAAACTTCTGTATCTCTGGTACCTGGCTATTGTTTCTCACCAGAATTGCAATCTCACTTTCAGTAACCCCCTCACACTTTAACTTTTTTATTTTCTGAACAACATACTCCAATTCTTCAAATTGTGTTTTAAACAGCTTGACTTCCGGCTCAACCTCTCCGGCAAAATCTGCCTGCATATTTTTTTCATACCGATGACTATTATTACAAATTAACCTTTCTGACATTTCCACAATCTTTTTACTGGAGCGGTAATTTTTATTTAATATTATCTTTTCATAACCTACAAAATCTTGTTCAAACTGGAACATTAATTCCGGACATGCTCCTCGAAATCCATAAATAGACTGATCATCATCTCCCACAACAAATAGATTGTTTTGTGGAAATGACAGCATCTTTATCACTTCGTACTGCACAAAATTAATATCCTGAAACTCGTCAATCAAAATATACTCAAAATTTTGCTGCCATCTCTCCAATATTTTTGGTTTTTCCTGAAATAACTCATAACATTTGAATAACATATCATCAAAATCGATTTTTTGCTCATATGACAATACTCTTTGATATTCTTCAAAAACACATTGAAATGTCTCCTGATTACAGCACTGCGGCTCAAAGGAATTTGTATCTGTCATATTGCTTTTAACCTTACTAATCTCACTAGAGATATTATGGAGAAAATCATTCTTGTTACTTGCTTCTATCTTTTTTCTAAGAACAATTTCCCTCAATATCTGAAACTTCTCACGTTCTCCTAAAATATTTTCTCCTCTATAATTGTTTGTAAGTTTCAAAATTCTAAAAAATACGCTATGAAAGGTACCAAAAGAGACCGGATAACTTCCCCTTATCCAGTCCTCCCCCTGCATAATGTGAAAAAACTTCTTTTGCATATGTATTGCAGCTGTTTTTGTAAAAGTAACCACCAGTATTTTTTCCGGTGGCACTCCACTTTCTATTAACTTTTTAACTCTATGGGTAATAATAGTGGTTTTACCAGAACCAGGCCCGGCAAGAACCATTGCCGGACCTTTCTTATGGCTGACTGCCTTGATTTGATTTTCATTAAAATTCATAAATACAACCTTTCCGGTTGTGGTTTCTCCGTTCTCAGATTATCACATATTGACTATAATGTAAATGGTCAAGATTTTATCATCATCCACCATGGAACATTTTTATCTTTGTATATGCACAGTTGCACTAATCGGATAATGATCCGACAAAAATACACCGTCTTTCTGATCTTTCCATAACTCCAATTTCTCCAATCGGATATTTTCACTTACAGCAATATAATCTATTTTCACAGGTTTATCCATTTTCCCAAAGTTATGATATGTCCCTGATATCTCTTCTGTGACATCGCATACAATGCCACTGCGATTCATGCTTTCAATCTCTGGCGACTCGGGATGGGCATTCATATCACCGCACAATATAACAGGCAGTTTTCCTATTGCCTCCCATTGTATCTGTGTCTGATGTATTTTATCTAAAACACATTTCATCCCCTGAACTCTTGCCCTGCTGTCTTTATGATCTAAATGTGTATTAACAATTAAATACACATCGTTCGTTACTGTCTCCTTTAACAAAAGTTGTGTTGCTGTTCTTGGATATTTACTTTGTTCCTGATAACGGCTTCCTGGTAAATAAGGAGTATCTGAAAGCCAGTAAGTGTCCATACTGACTATCTCAAATCTGTCTTTTCTAAATGCCACAGTCATCTGTTCTCCTGTCAAATCCTTCTCTCTGCCGCAACCTACAAGCTGATAATCTTTTAACACCTCACTCAGCCATAACCCCATATGCGGAAGCATCTCCTGAAAACAGATTATATCCGGTTTCTTTTCCAAAAGACATTTTTGAATTATTGATTTACGGTACTCAAAATTATTTTTTCCGTCCTGCTTATGGTCACATCGAATATTAAAAGTAACTATATTCATTTTCCTTACCTTTTTAAACACTATATACTAATATATATTACTCGGACAATAATTCAATTCCTTTTCTGATACGTGAAAGACTTTCTTCTTTTCCAATCACTTCCATAATTTCAAAAGCACCCGCCGGTGTCATCTGCTTTCCTGATACGGCTGTACGAAGCGGCCATAATGCCTGACCATTCTTACACTCTTTCTTTGCAATATATTCAAATACCACATCATGCAGTGCCTGTGCAGAATAATCCTCTGTTTCCTCCAATATTGGAAGCAGTTCCTGTAACACTTCTAAAGAATTTTCCGAATTGGTTTTCATTTTCTTATGCGTATACATTTCCGGGCTGTACTCTGGAAGTTCTTCAAAGAAATCTATCATTTCACCAATCTCAGGAAAAATTTCAATACGTGTTTTTACCATATCCATAATGGTGTTCAAATCTAAATCTTTCTTAATTACTTCACGAACATACGGTTCTGCCATTTCATAAAACTTCTCATTATCCATAGACTTAATGTATTCGCCATTCATCCACTTTAATTTCTGGATATCAAATACTGACGGACTCTTGTTCACCTTATGATAATCAAAATTTTCTATTAACTCGTCCAATGAGAATATTTCCTGATTGTCTTCCGGACTCCAGCCAAGAAGTGCAATATAGTTTACAATCGCCTCCGGCAGAAATCCCTGCTCGACCAAGTCTTCATAAGAAGAATGACCAGAACGCTTACTTAACTTTTTATGATTTTCATCTGTAATCAATGGAAGATGCACATATTTCGGTGACTCCCATCCAAAAGCCTCATAAAGCCTCTGATATTTTGGAGATGATGAAATATATTCATTTCCTCTTACTACATGAGTAATCCCCTGCAAATGGTCATCAATAACATTTGCAAAATTATATGTCGGGTATCCATCTGACTTAATCAGAATCATATCATCGAGTTCTTTATTCTCAACTGTAATTTCACCATATAACTCATCAATAAAAGTGGTAGTTCCCTCTGTCGGCATATTAATGCGGATAACATATGGCTTCCCTGCATCTAAATTTGCCTGAATTTCTTCTTTTGACAGATTCAGGCAATGTTTATCATATACTGTAATTTCTTTCCCATCATCGCCTACAGACGTTTTCAATGAAGCAAGCCTTTCCTTATCACAGAAACAATAATATGCATTACCACTTTCTATTAACTGTTTCGCATATTCCAAATAAAGACCTGATGCCTGACGTTCGCTCTGAATATATGGTCCAAATCCTTTATCTTTATCAGGTCCTTCATCATGTATCAATCCGGTTGCTTCCAAAGTTCTGTAAATAATATCTACAGCCCCTTCTACATAACGTTCTCTATCTGTATCTTCTATTCTTAAAATAAAATCTCCACCTGCATGTTTTGCAATCAAAAACTCATAAAGCGCTGTTCTTAAATTTCCTACATGCATTTTTCCTGTTGGGCTTGGTGCAAATCTTGTTCTTACTTTTGTCATTTTTTCCTCTCCTTCTGTTTCACTGTATCGCTCATGTTGTATTTCTTTTATCTATTTTATTATAAACAACAAAAATTCCTATTTATTATAATTCTTTTTATTGGTATTCGCAAGTATTGGAATAAGTCTATATACAATAAAAATACCAGTGTGAACACACAACTGGTATTTTTGTTTATATAGATATTCAACTCTCATTCCTCTTCACAAATTTCAAAACATTCATCCTGAAAAAATTCCATTAAATTCATTTCTAGTCCATTACATATCTTATTCAATGTTGATATCGTAGGATTTGTCCCATTCATTATATTCATCAATGTTGATTTTGGAATCGCAGACCGATACGCAAGGGCATAGTATGACATTCTTTTTTCGAAACACAAATCGTTAATTCTCTTAATTACTGCTTCGCTAGAATTCATAATCCCCTCCCATATATGATACTAAGTCCATTTTACTAATAAAATTTTCCATTTAGGACCATATATGGTTCTTATTGTGCTTTTATTTATTTAATGATATATTTTTTTAACAATATTTTACTACAAATTAAAAATGCAGTTGCAAAAATCACTTTGCAACTGCATAAAACTTTACTTTAAATTATTTAAATATTCCTTTGCCTCTTCAATAGATTTCTTAAAGGAATCATCTGTTGAATTATCAAACAGGAACAAATTTTTAATTCCATCCGGAATAGTAAAATTTTGTTTACTAATATATTCATCCCAGTTTTCTAATTTCCATGTATCTCTATCTGAATTGCGATGAATCATTCTCTGTCTGCAGACTTCCTTATCACACTGAACCCACACAACTACCAATTCAGCACCTTTCTTCTGAAGAAGCTCCTGTCTTAAATTTTCCATATACCCAGGGGTTCTCACCTCTCTAGTATACGGTGCATTTATAAATACGGTATCATTATATTCCAAAGCTTCCATCGCCAGTTCCATTACACAATCGTATTCTGGATTTCTGATTTCTGCCTCAAAGAAATCTGAACTTCTGTTATACTCTTCATTTGCTACAACAAAAATCTGTTTTGATAACGTAATTAATGTATCCTTATCTAAGTATACGCAATTTGGCATTGCCTTCGCTAATTTCCTTGTGACAAATGTCTTTCCACACGCCGGTGGCGATGTTACCAAAATTAATTTCTTCATAATATACCTCCTAATGCTTCTTACAGAAGTGTAACTATGTTTCTCCCTCTAACACAGTTTTATAGTCAAAAATTCTTTTTAACCCTTACTTCTTATATCTATTATAGAATTCTTTTCAAATTTAACCCAATTTCTCTATATAATACCACTTTATACTCTTTCTAGTCAACTAATTAAACATAATTATTTTGTTATTTTCACATATTTTTTTCTAATATTTCTTTTTTATTATTGGGATTTCTTTTAAGAATAAAATCTCTCACCAGATCTAAAAAAATCAAAGTATTTTGGATTTTAAAAACAGGAATGGCGTTTCAGATTATTCCGAAACGCCACAAAATTGAAAGGGTTTAGATTATTATGTTACCTAAAAATCTAATACACTTATAGTTTAAAAATTAAAAATGTTTTTTGCAATAAGGCGCAAACACAATTGATTTTTTTGTTAATTTTGTATATTTTCCTGCTTAATTTTCCTACTTTTATAATTCTTTATAATAACTTTTGCACAATTTTTTTAATTAATCGCTCATTTGCATTTTTAGTATTTTTCAAAAAATGTAAAAAAATGTTTTTATTATCAAATTAACTATAAAACTGATTATTATCGGAATCCTTTTCTCCGCCTATTTTTATATTAGAATCATCCATTTTTACCTTTGGTATGACTACCGGTGGCAATCCTGCATTCACTAATATAGTAGTTACCAGTGCTCTTACATGTGGATAAATTTCATCATATGCTTTTCTATGAATTTCTTTTTTATCCATGCCTTCTTCACAGTCTAAAAAGGCAGTAGCACTTAATTTAAAATTAAAATCCATAGGCATATTCTTTTCCATCATATCAATCGTAAGATTGGCTGCACAATGTAAATTATCATTCGTATACTTTACGTTAAATGAAGCTCTTTGGCTAATATCCAACTGTACCTGCCCCTCAAGTTTATTGGTCAGGTCAATTTCTTCTACCTTTATTCCTTTGAATGTTAACTCTCCCATATTCATACCTCCTAAAATTGTCACAGATTATAATGTTCTATTTTTTTATGCTGACTTTTTTTATTTTGCTCCAAGCACCATAGTATGTCTTTTTATCAACAACTTTGTATGCCCTTATCTGAATAAAGTATTTTTTCAATTTCAGCTTCTTAATTGTATATGATACTTTATTCTTCTTTATTTTTTTTATTTTGGCTTTCTTTAATTTTTTCTTGTTAAAAGCATAGCGCATATTATAACCACTAACTCCTGAAACTTTCTTCCAGGAAAGTTTAACCTTCTTTCCTTTTTTATTAACAGCCTTCTTTATGGTTACCTTCTTAACAGTAACTTTTTTCGGAGCAGCTGTTGTTGTTGGAACAGGTCTGTTTGGATTGTCCTCTGCCTCAATAACCTTTATAATTGTTCCTTCACAATTATCTCCAATTCCAGTAATCGTAATTGTAATTTTTCCTGTATTATCTGTTAGCGTTGTATAGGTATAATCTATATTTTTTTCTAATGTTCTTCCATTATCCGGAACATTTACAGTTACAACTAATTCATTATTTTCAAACCTTGTCTTCACACTGACATTGGACATTGCTCTCTTTCTAATTGTAAATGTTTTTGTAATCGTTCCAGTATAATTACCAATTCCATGAAGAGTAATTGTTGCCGTTCCCGGATTCATATTATTAACATATTCAACTTCGAAATCTTTCATCGAAGATAGATTGTAATCACCTTGTTTCATTTTAACAATTGGTTGAATTTCCATTTTCTTATACTCATACTGTGTACTAACCTTTGAATAATCTTTGATTACTATATCAGACGTAATATCAACTGTATCAATCTGAAACTCTGAAGTAAGTTCCCCTTTATACAAACCGATGCCTGTTATGATTAATGTAGCTGTTCCAGCATCAATATTATCCTTATATGATACTGTAAAGTCTACATTTTCTTCTAACTGCGTATCACCATCTGTTACTGTAAATGGAACCGTCTGCTCTTTTCCATTAAATACATGTGTTACTTCTTCTACATTCAGACTGCACTTTGTCAGCTCTTTGCCTTGAATATCAACATCTATAGTTACACCATTAGAAACTTTATCTCCACGTTTTGCAACAACCTTGAATACATGATTTCCCGCTGATAACTCATTATATTCATATGTTCCAGCCTTTTGATTTTCTGCTAATAATACATCATCACAATAGATATTATATGTCTGCTCTAGGCCTTCCAATAATTCAGGCTCCTCAAATGATATTACTGCACAGCCAATTCCAGTACATTCTGCTGACAGATTTTTTACTTCGCTAAGAGGCATATCATCCATATCCATTGTTTTTAATACAGAGCCCCCATATTCACCTAACCCAGTTACAGTTACATGTATCTTGTTTCCTTCGTAGTTGACAGAATAGATATAATCACTGCTCTTTACTAATAGCTTTTCATTATATGTCACTTGTACAACAACTTCTCCATCACCATCCAGTGTTACATCTACCTGTGCATTTGAAATGTCTGTCTTTTTAAGCACTGCAATTTCATATATCTGGAATCCATATGTCGCATGTCCATTCATATTGACCTTCAGATATCTTATCATGTCTGATGTAACATCTGTCATATCAGTTGCCACATAGCCATTTGCATCAGCACTCTTCTGCATAATTTCCCATGAAACTGCTTTCATCTTTCCAATTTCATAAAATCCATCATCAGGATTTTCCTCATCAAATGTTTTTGACACCTGAATTGTATAATCACCACAAAATGTATTATCTGACTTGTAATTTACCAGTACTCTTCCAATCAATGAAGCGTCTATCTCTTCTCCCAGATCAATTATCACCCAGTCAGATGTCCTCTTACTATCCCAATCAGATGACCAGTATTTATCCTTTTTTCCATCTGTAAGAACTGTCTTGTCTTTTCCTTCATTAGCATATGTAGAAGAAACATATACCGGCTTATTTAATGCCATGTTCTTTTCTGCAGATGCCACATTGGCTGTCTGGTCTCCTATTTCCGGATATTCGACAGGATTTACACCGATAACGGCAAATTCTTTTATTTGATATCCATATCCTGTATTCCCATTTGTAAGATGTAATTTTACATATCTGAATTTATCTAATGTCACATTGGATAAATCTACGTCAAAGTGCTCCTGATCTACTTCTACATTACTGTATGTTCCAATGTTCTCATAATTTTCTCCATCTAAAGAAATTGAGGCATCCCAGTCTGTTACATTTGTCAATCCATTCTGGTTATACAATAATAGAAAATTAATATTATTCACTTCCTGTATTTTTGACTTTCCTAAATCAATAACAAAAGTCTGTTCTTTAGCACTGCTGTTTCGTTCTGTATTAACAAATCCACCAGAGGTCTTTCCGTCTGTCAACGCTCCTGCTTTATTTTCATTGCCTACAGAACTCTGCGTATAATCTGCTGCATAAATCAGGTTATAGTCCGTATTCAGATATTCTGATTCATCTACCGGTGCTCCACCTTCTACAGTACTTGCACTTCCGGCCATGTTCGGTACAGCGTTTCTCTCATATCCAATAGCTGCCAATTCACGAATCTGATAACCATAATCCTTGGCACCATCTAGCATATTCAATCTTACATACTGATACTGTGTTAACTGAATTACACTGGCATCTACTAACAGTTCACGATTCTTGTACGAATAATCTGCTCCTGATGTATAAACTGTTTCAAAATTTTCACCATCTAAAGACAACTGAATATTAAATTTTTTGCTTGCTGTAATGTCGCTGACATAATAAAGCATAAAAGATTTCAGATTACTTACATCCTGAACACCATCCAGCTTGACAGTGACTCTCTGGTCAGCCTTGGCTCCCCATTTTGTGTTACAGAATGTTCCTGTGGAAAGTCCATCTGTTAATGCTGTATCTGTATTTTCATTTCCCTTGCTGCTATATGTATAAGACGCACCTTTCAACAGATTAAAATCAGATTTTAATAACTGTATCTCTGTTAAATCCTCAGCATCTAAATAACTGTCTCCTGTAATAGCCGATGTTGACTTTGTATAATCTTTATTTTTAACCGGCTCGTACTTTGAATTGTTTCCTGTTGGAACAATATAAGTGGCATATGCCTCATATTGCTCATTGTTAAAATCAACATTATTGTACACAGTACAATCATCATAAGTTGTAACTGTCGCTCCTTCCGAAGCATAACCGTTTAAACTGGTTCTATTTGCATCTTCATCTGCAATATATCTTGGTTCTGTAACACTGGACAAATGAATCATTGTTCCACCATTTCCATTTGCCAGACGTCCAAAATTAATACCTTCATTTAATCCCTGCATAGCATACTGCCAATGAGAGTGTCCTGTAACCAATGTAGTGTTCTTATATTGAGTTAATAAGGATTGAAGATTTTTTCCACTAGTTGTTTTTACAACATCTTTAAAATCTAAATCATATGAGTAGTTTCCCTGATTCTTTAGATCACCAGTACAATTATTATAATCGACCGCATCATTATCTAATGTATTAACACAAAGATAATAATGTTGATACAAAAATACATTCTTATCCTTATAATTTTCCAACTGTTCTTCCAGCCAGTCCATCTGGTTTGTTGTAACCAGTTTGTCTGTGTCATAAACTTCACCGTTCTTTGCAATATTATTAAAGAAAATAAAGATATTGCCTCCTGCTTCTGTCACAAAATCAAGTCCAGGAACTGTTGTATCAATCGCCTCTCCCTCTTCTGTTTCTTTATAAACTGTGTCAATCGGATTAGTCAACGCATCATTTGCAAGAATCGGATAACCATTTAGTTTATTATTCACTGTTCCATCTTCTTCTACCGTAAAATATGTACTTGTAATTGAGTTATACCATCTGGTAATAGATGTATCTAACAAAGACTTATTACTAGTAGATAGGGTAGTTCTGGAATCATGGTTGCCAATGGCTGTCAATACTGTCATATCCGGATGCTTTGCCAAAGCTTCATTAAATCTATCAAGAGCCAGTTGTTCTCCTGCCTGTGATAAATCACCTGACATGGCAACAAACCTTATTCCTTCGTTATCTAAAAACTCCATAGCCTTGTCCATTGCCGGTACCGCATCATCTTCTGCTATAGAAGAATATCTGGTAAAGTGGGGATCAGATAAAGATCCAAATGTGTAAGAATTTTCACTGGCTTTAAACTGCCTGTCCGCCGGAATATTGTATCTATACACCTGACTGCTTTGCTTATATACCACCACTGTTTTAGCACCTTCCGGAATAGCTGTATAATCATTAACAATGTTAAATGAACCCACACCATTTTTGACAACAACCCTTGCCAGATAAGAATAATCATAGTTACCTTTTTTTAATTTGTTTCCATTCTCATCTCCCCAAAATACCTTATATACACCATCTTCGTTTGCATTAATGTATATCGTACCATCGGCATAACCTGGGGTACTATACGCATAATCATATCTGAATGATGTTACTAAGTTTTCATCTGCCTTAACCACCTTCTGCAAATCTGCCTGCCCAAATGCCTGTACACTTAATGTCATTACCAGACTCAGAACGATACTTAAGCCCTTTTTCATGTTCTTTCTCATAAAGAAACCTCCTTATTTTACTCTCCCCTTTTCAACCTTGTCCATTGAATTTTATTTTATCATAACCCCATTGATGGCTCAACCTTTTACTTATATAACATAAAAAAAGAATCTTGCTAAACAATACGAATTCATAAACAAAGAAACTCCCTTGTTTTCAAAGGAGTTTCTACATTTCATTTAACAACTACTGCCTAAATATTATTTACTTTTCGCATCTACATATTGAATAATAACATCTGCCACATTTTCTAGTGGAATATTCCCAGTACATATGCACAAATCATATCCTCTGGAATCTCCCCATTTATTTTCACAGTAAAAATTGTGATAAGTTTTTCGTACCTTATCCATTTTCTTCATTTTTAACAATGCTGCCTTTTCATCAATACCTTCTCGTTCCATAACCCGTTTCATTTTATTTTCTTTATCTGAAGTAACAAAAACGCTGGTCATATTCTCATTATCTGCCAGAATTTCGTCGGCACATCTTCCTACTACCACAAACGATTCTTTTTCATCATTTGCTTTTTTTCTTAAGAACTCAAATTGCTTAATGGCTACATCCTGTTCAATAGATATAGCAGAACCTACAATTGGCATTGGCATAAAAGACAGGCTGATAGGTCTTTCGTCGTATCTTTCTATCATTTCTTCACTATATCCTCCATCCTTAGCCACCTGACTTAACAGCTCCTTATGATATAAAGGTATATTATAGTGTTCTGCCAGTTTTTGTGCAATGATATGCCCTCCACTGCCAAACTCTCTTCCGATTGCAATAATTACCTGTTTCATAATTGTACCCTCCTACTCATTATATTCTGAATATTTAGCATTTATTTCTAATCCGTACCTACTATTCTTATACAAAATTATAGCATAAAAATACATAAATATAAAGAAGATTGCAATAATACATAATCTTTTAAAATCTCTAAAAAGAAAAAGAGTTCGCCTGCGAACCCTCTCTCATACAAATAGCAACTTGTTTATTCATAGTTATTTTATATCACCTATACAGAATACAAATTGTACATCTCTTTTGCCTCTGTTTCTGTTAAAGAAAAATACTCCATTAGTTTCTCTATTACTTGTTTCTCTTCTTTTTTCTCTTTTACGCTGTCTCTGACAATTGCCTTAACACTCTGTTTTATAACTTGTTGTCTTCCCTGCTCCATTCCCTGCTCCAAACCGGCAATCATCCCCTTCTCATAAGCCTCTTCCTCATGCACTTGCAGGTCCATCTCATAATCATATTCCGCACATAAAAAGTTCACGACCTCACTTCCCTTCCTTGACAGATATTCTTCCAGTATGTGATTCTTGATACAGTATGTAATCGCAGACTTCATATAATCATCCACACCTGCATTTTTGTACTCCCGTACCTTTTCCACAAACTTGGAATACTCCTCCAATACCTTACATTTCCTCAGCAGTTCACCACCTGCTTTTGTATTGATATTTATCACTTTTACTATTAATTCTCATGATACATTATCATCTTCTTCACTGTCAAGATATGCATCGGAAAGTTTCTGGACAGACTCCACTTTTTCATCATACTGTCCATTATAAAACACAAAAAACTCCGGCCGTGGTATTTTATATGTTTCTTTTTTATATCTTTCCCTGACCGGCACTATTTTTTCATATGTTCTTGCCACATACAATAAATCCCTCAGCGGCATGTTTCCATTCATCGTGCTCTGATGTTCACAGAACACCAGCAGTCTGTTATTGACGCCAAATGAAACATCATTTTTTAATTTCATATATACGACATCATCCACGCGGATCTTTTCTATTGTTACATCCTCCATTTTATAATCTGTCCCGAATAGTGCGTTGTATAACTCCAGTTCTCTTTCTTTTGCCTTTTCATCCTCAAAAAATAAATCCGTGAACACACTGTCCTTATATTTTTTATTAATATTGTTTTTCTTTTCCTCCGTAATCCTTCTCCTTTCTCGAAGTCACTATTTGTATGTAATCTATATTAGTATTCAGCTCATTGCTTGTCAATATAAACTTTTCGTTACTTTTTGTTACTTGCACTTTTTTCTTATAAATTCCGGTTTATCGCACGCAAGAGAAAAGCAAGCGACTGCATAAGCAGGCATTTGCTTTTCTTGGTGCGATACCGAAAAAATCATAAGTGCAAAGCACGACAGACGTGTTAACGGCTGGATTTCGGAGATGTGGGGGAGAGGCTTTCCTGCTGAAATAAAATACAGAGGGAATACCTTCACCTCATTACTTGAACATTTATTAAAAAGAAAACATAGAATTAATATCTCAAGTACCGGTATTCCCTCTGTATTCTCTTTCATCAGTGAAATGTCGCTTCCTCTACAAAACGATATTTACATTTCGCATTTGTTTATCATATCAGTGGCTTTTTATCTTCTTTGTATGGCTTTATAACCTGCTTCATTATCTTTTTCCACCATGTGGTTAATCCTAATATATCAATTACACGTAGATTTATATAAAAATCCATAAAATACATGTAATTTTGCGGGATTTCCAGAATGTTTAGAACAAGATTACACGCAGATTCGGCAAAAAATGAATATTTACGTGTAAAATTTTTAGAATTTCAATAGAGTGCTGATAAATATTACACGTAGATTTATTGAAAAAAGGATTTTATACGTGTAATATTCTTTGGTTTCAAAAAAAATCAGAGAAATATTACACGTAAATATATGAAAAAATTGAATTAATATGTGTAATTGCTTTGATGGTTCTTATAAGAGCAAGATGGAGTGTTTCTGCCTTTTCATTTTATAAAAAATCAGAGGTTGGAGTTGAAGACTCGAACCACCCCGACATCTCCAAAATCCAGCTGTTAACATGCCTGTCATGCAACGCACTTATAAATTTTGTCAGTATCGCACCAAGAAAAAGCAAATGCCTGCTTATATTTTCCCGTTTGAACATTCCAGTTTTGTAGTGGTAGAGACATTTCACTGCTGAAATAATGCAGACAGCGAATATAGGAACTTGAGAGTCTTGAATACATTTATAAAATAAAAATAATACTGAATATTAAGCGGACATTTGATTCACAAAATCAAATGTCCAGACTTACCTGAGAAAAAATCATCAGGATTTTTTCGAAGATGAAGTCGGTGCTTAAAATATTCAGTATTATTTTTATTTTCTATAAATGTTCAAGAATCGAGGTGAAGATATTCGCTGTCTGCATTATTTCAGCAAGAAAGTTAATCCCCTACAAACCGGATTTTATTTCAGAAACCGGACACTGCCTTTAACAATTAACTTGTCAAAAACAATAAACATTGCAGGCAGAATACATATTACACATAACATACTGACAGCTGCTCCTCTTGCCATAAGAAGGCACAAAGAACTAATCATATCAATACTGGAATAAACACCAACTCCAAATGTAGCTCCAAAGAATGTACATGCACTTACAATAACAGATTTTATTGTAGCCATCAAAGCATCTTCTGCTGCCAGTTTTCTCTCCTTGCCCATTCTGCGCTCTACTTTATATCTGTTCGTCATCAATATTGCATAGTCTACTGTTGCACCGAGCTGTATTGTACCAATAACAATCGATGCAATAAATGGTAACACTGCTCCTGTATAATAAGGAATTCCCATATTTATAAATATAGCAAATTCAATCACCGAAACTAATATGACCGGTAATGTAATCGATTTAAATACCAGCGCAATAATTAAAAATATCAGGAATATTGATACGAAACTTACTATGGCAAAATCTTTATTTGTAATCTTAATCAAGTCTCTGGTACATGCCGCTTCTCCTACCAGCATTCCGCTTTTATCATATTTCTTTATAATCTTTTCTACTTCATTACACTGGGTATTCGCTTCATCCGAGCCGGTTTTGTACTCTGACATAAATACCAGCATCTCATGTTTATCACTTTTTAATTCACTGGTTAGTTTTTCAGGAATAAAAGAATCCGGCACAGAACCATCCAGAAAACTTTCCATTCCAAGTGCTGTCTGTACTCCATCCACTTTTTTAACTTCATTCAAAAGTTTCTTTACATCTTTCTTCGGAGTTTCTGTACTTAACAAAATAATATT
The DNA here is from genome assembly GCA_910584795.1 of uncultured Eubacterium sp. Classification (GTDB taxonomy): domain Bacteria; phylum Bacillota; class Clostridia; order Lachnospirales; family Lachnospiraceae; genus Eubacterium_G. Next base: position 54,820 of record CAJUBZ010000008.1, read on the forward strand.
TGCTGAACCTAATTCATAATCTTTTGATAATTTATTTTGTGCCGAAACACTCTCCAAACTATCCGGCAGGCTTAAGGATAAATCATAATATACCTTTGCATTCCGTTCTCCATATACAGCCGGTATTAAAAGTAGTATAAATAAAACAACAAATACTTTATAGTGTTTCGCAATAAATCCCGGTATTCTCTTAAAATCAGGGAGTAACTGTCTATGCTTTGTTTTCTGTATTGCTTTATCAAACACTAAAATCATAGATGGAAGAATCGTTACACACGCAATAACTCCTAAAACGACTCCCTTTGCCATAACCACACCAAGATCCAATCCCAGCGTAAAACTCATAAAGCAGAGTGCAATAAATCCTGCCACTGTTGTTATAGAACTTCCGACTACGGATGAAATCGTTGCTGTGATAGCGTTAGACATTGCTCTTTTATTGTCACCACCATTTATTTCTAACTGTTCCTCATAACTGTGCCACAAAAATATGGAATAATCCATCGTAACACCTAACTGTAAAACTGCTGCCAATGCTTTTGTAATATAAGAAATCTCTCCTACAACAAAGTTGCTTCCCAAGTTATAGACAATTGCCATTCCAATGCTTATCAGGAAAAATATTGGAATCATAAAAGAATCCATTAGAAGTGATAAAATAATCACTGACAACAATACCGCAATACAGACATAAATCGGAGTCTCATGCTCTGATAAGTCTTTTGTATCTGTTACAATCGCGGAAATTCCGCTAATCATACACTGATGCTTCGTCACTGAACGGATTTCTTTGATGGCTTTCATTGTACCATCACCGGAACTTGTATCATCAAATATTACCATCATGATGGTAGAAGTTCCCTTATTAAAAGCATCACACACGTTATCCGGAAGCATCGTTTTTGGTATCCCGGAATCTGCGAAACTGTCATACCACAACACTTTACTGACATGGTCTACCTTTTTCATCTTATCAATGAGTTTGGATACATTGTTATCATCCATCTTGTCTACCATAACAATGCCAAATGCCCCTGCATGAAACTCATCCATCAGAATATTCTGACCTTCCATCGTATCAATTCCATCCGGAAGGTAATATAATAAATCATAATTTACTCTTGTATTGAAATAACCAATGGCAGCCGGAATCAGCAGTAAAATACTGACAATCAGAATCACATGTCTGGCTTTTACAATACGATCTCCTAACTTTTTCATATACTACCAACTCCTTTACTTATCTTCCTTAATTTCTGCTGTTTTGAAAATAAATTTTACACTTCCTGTCATATTTTCATTCATTCCTGAAAATGATTGATATGATTTGCCATGATTCAATATCTCTTCTACCGCATCAATAATATCCTTCGTATCATTGCCAAAGATATCAGTAATTTTGCTGATACCATCTCTGTTCAACTTTATCACACCATTTTTTAATGTCTTTGTTCCATCAAATAAAGTCACAATACCTGAATCCAGAGTTCCTGTTCCCTTCGCTAAAGTCTTTGCACCGCCACTTATCTTACCTGCACCTGTATCTACTGTTTGAATGCCTGCTTTTACCTGTGGACTGGCTTTGCCAAGTTTTTTATTCATTTCGGCTGTTCCGTCAGTTAAAGACTTCATTCCGTCATTCAATGTATCTGCTCCTGTCTTTAATTTTCCAGTTCCATCTGACAATGTTTTTGCTCCACCAGATAAATTTTTTGTTCCCTCTGCCATCTGTCCTGTACCAGCTGCCAATGTTCCTGCTCCTGTATTTAATGTTTTTATTCCTGAATAAAGTGTTCCAATACCTGTATTCAGACTCGCAGTTCCATTTTCCAAAGCGGTCATTCCCTCTAACAATGCTTTCATTTCTGCTGTCTTACCTGCAATCTGTTTCTCAAAAGTAGATTTTACAGTCTCCAACGTCTGAACACTATAATATGCCTGCACTAACTGATAATATGCTTTTGCATTCAGCCCCTTTGCCTGAAGAACGGCACTCAGTTCCATTCCATTAGAAACTGCTGTGTTGATTCCCTCTACCGTCTGATTCAATGCTTCCTTACTTGATATCGCACCGCCAGTGGCACTTTCAACCTGTTTGATAACTCCATCAATTTGTACCTGTATAGAATCCGGTGTTCCCTGTAATGTTCCTGTCAGTTCTTTTACTCCTGCATTTGCTGTTTTTGCTCCCTGCGCCAATGCCTTTGCACCGTTATTAAGTCCCTGACTTTTTACATTTCCATGACTGTCTTTCACATCTTCAAATGCTGCCTGTGCTGTTTTAAGTCCTGAGGATAAAGAATCTGCACCTTCATTTACCTTTGCTGCAGCACTGTTTAACTCTTTTGCTCCATTGTTTAAGCTCTTTGCTCCACTGTCCAACTGTTTGGATGCTGATTTAACACTCTGCGTACCTTTGTATAACTTCTGTGCTCCCTTGTCTGCTGACTTTACGCCACTTAACAACGCTTTATTAAATGTTTCATAACTGCCTAACAACTTTGTAGTTCCCAGATATAAATCTGCTGTATATTTTGCAATATCTTTTGCACCATCATTAATTTTTGCAGAACCACTCTTTAATTCTCCTGCACCATTCTGAAGGTCTCCTGCACCTTTTTCTAATTGATTCGTCCCATCTGTTAATTCAGCCATCTTATCTTCTATATCTGAAAAATCCAAAGTATCTTCTAAATCCATATCGCCGATTTCTGATGTTGCAACTGTAAGTGCCATGTTCATTTCAAAATCTTTTACATCTGCTGTCACTGTGAATGACTCAGGAATATCAATATCTTTCAAAAACTCTTCTGCTTTATCTGCCTTTGCAATCAGCTGCTCTTTAAATCCCGGTGCTCCATAACCAATGACAATATAGGAGTCGTCGTAATCAAGTACCTTTCCATTATCTATTTTTACGTTTGTAAAATTGTCACTGAGAACCATTCCCGTTAATGCTATAAACGGAACAAACTCTCCTTCATTGTCCGAATCGTTCATATAATCATAAACAATTTTTACTGTTCCGGTTTTTCCTGCCATCTGCTCAGGTGTAATTTCTTCTCCATCCAAGTAATAACTTACCTTTAACTGAATAGGAGTTTTTTTCGATGTTGTCCCCTGATATGAAATGTCCTTTCCTCTGTTTTCCCAGAGTAACCTCCCATTATCAGAAGTAAATGTTTCATCACCTTTCAAATTCTTTATATTATCAAGACTTGACACATCATTGATATTATCTTTACCTGTAACTTTTAATACGTTGCTGACTGTCGTCTTTGATACTGTCCCATCCGCATTCATTTCCACAAATACAGTTTCTTTCTTTTCTGTATCTGCACCATCTCCAATTTTACTGTTCAGTAATGCCTCCATCTTGTTTGCACTTACCATTACCTCCTTCGCTGCTTCCTTTTTGCCAGAATTGTTCTTCTCTGTATCAGAACTACCACAGCCTGCCAGACACCATACTGACATTGTCATTACCAAAACGAAACTGATTCCTTTATGGACATATCTCTTCATAACAAAATACACTCCTTTTCTTTTATTTTTTCTACACTACAGTATACAATCAAAAATAAAAAAAGCATTATACATTTTCATACAAGGGATTTATTTTTTTACACTTGTATAAAATTGTATAATGTTTTTCTAAATTGTATGAGAATTATATACTTTTTCTATTTGTACATAAAATTATATATTTCCCACTATCTGTATTTTTTTTCTACAGTTGATTATAATCTTTACTTGTGCCTTTCTTTTTTACGATACATATAAATCTCATATCCTAATTCTTCTGTTCTAAGAATAATATGCTGAAGCAATACAGCTAATTCATCTTCTTTTTCTTTCATACCTTTTAATGCCCAGTCAACAATAACACCTGTCAATCCATATGCAAAAAATCTAGCATATATGTCCTGCTCCTTTTCACTTAAACGACTGTACAAGTTTAAATCAGTAATCGCCTTCTTAAATAACTCTGCAAATATTTTGTTACTATACTCTGCAAAAAAGTTATTGGATGATTTAATTGTATTCATAAAAAACGATTTCTGCTGCTTCATGTATTTAAACAATTCAACTAATTTTTCTACCCAATTATCAAAAGTCAAGTCTTTCGTTAAGGGTAAAAACAAATCCTGATTATATATCCAGCTCAGTAACTCATATTTATCATTAAAATGATAATAGAATGTCTGTCTGTTCACACCACAATAATCTGTTATATCAGCTACAGTAATTTTATCTAATATTTTTGTTGCACCTAATTCTTTTAAACTTTGTGCCAATGCTTTTTTCGTTATATTGGAATTTGCCATGACTCCTCCTTCAAAACTTGTAGTTTGCAAACACAAGTTTAATTTTTTTACACCTGTACAAATAATGTATAGATGTACTATAACAAAATCACGTTTTAAAATCAAGAAAAAATATGACAGAGCTTCTGAACCCTGTCATATTTTTATTTACAATATGTATTTTTCAATCACTTTAGCAATGCCATCTTCATTATTAGACAATGTTATAAAGTCAGCTTCTTTTTTTACCGGCTCTACTGCATTTTCCATCGCCACACCGACCCCTGCATACCGAATCATAGACAAATCGTTAAACCCGTCACCGCAGGCAATCGTATTTTCTCTGGAAATTTCTAACTTTTCAATTAACAACTTAATGGATGCCGCCTTATCAATTCCCTTAGGAACCACTTCAATAAAGTAATCACAGGAACGGTAAATTCCAAGTTCCTGTCCAAACTTCTCTGTTAATTTTTTTTCATGATATTCTGAGAATTCCGGTTCAGCGGTAAAAAGACATTTGTTTGGATCATAATTTACATATTTCACAACATCTGTCATATATGCCGGAATCTTATTTATAAACATGGCCTCCATTGCAATATATTTGTCCATCCTAGTAGCTACTAAAGCATGCTTCGCATCATAGGTTATTAATCCTAAATTATTCTGTCTGGCATACCTGAGTAATTCCGGAATATATTTTCTATTCATTACATTTTCAAAAACTGTTTCCTTTGTCTTCCAGTTAATAATTTTACCACCATTAAAAGACAATACATATCCACCGTACTCTTCCAGTTGTAGTTCCTCTGCTACAGGTACCATTCCCGGCGTCGGACGTCCCGATGCCAGAGCTACGATATGTCCCTGTTTCTGAATCTCCATTAAAGCTTCCTTTGTATTTGGTGTTATCTTCTTTTCATCATTGGTAAGTGTTCCATCTAAGTCTAAAAAAATTATTTTCTGCATATGTATTTCCTCTATTTTTCTTTTGTATTCATGTCTTTTCCAAATACGATAAATCTGTCATAAAGATATTCTGTTACAAAATTAAGCAACATATTAAACGCTGTTACAAGATAATCATTCCAGCCTAACGTTTCTACGAGATAACTTCCACCAATGGTTGTAACCGGTGTAAATATCAGATAAAAAACTGCCACCTTCATCATTGCTATCGGAATGTTGTTTGCTGCCTTAAAAGTAAATTCACGATTTAATGTAAAATTCCATAAAACAGACAATACTAGCGCAGTCAGATAGCGTGGCCAGTACGGCAATAGCGTTAATTCTGTAAGCAGAGTAAATGCTAACATCTGTATTACACCTGCTGAGATAGAGAATAAAGTAAATTTAATTACTCTGATCGTTTCTTCCTTCTTTGTTGTCATTTGTTCCTCCTCTAAAACTGTTGATATATTTTTTCTCCATGTGAAAATTTTTCTAATAAAGCTATTTTTTTATGGTAACCAAGCATAATACTGTCACAATACTTTTCACCCTGCTTATCTTTACAAATAAGTCTAATAATCTCCTCTTCCTGTGGCAATTTAGATAACTCTAATAAAGTCGGCTTTTTCACATATTTTAATAATTCCATTTCCCTTTTTTTAAAACTGTTAACTTCTATTTTTTTCAAATCATTATGACATGGGTAGCCCGGATTATCCCAAAACATACTGTTTCCTGAATCAAATATTGGAGCCATACCAATAAATTTTAAACTATTCGTGTCTCTTAATACTCCAAAATTATTAAAATGTCTATCTACATTTGTTATTAAAAAATCGGTCAATATCTGGTACTCTAAAAACTCTCTCACATAATCTTTACTTAGTCCGTTGCTTACACACACATTAATAAAATGTTCAAACTGTGATATATCATTTCTCTTTTTCTGAGCACTGATTACATCATATGCAGATATAAATTCTACATTGATTGAAGTAAAACTCTCACACCTGCACCCATAAATCTTACCATCAGCTGAATCAACCTGACATAGTTCATAGTTTGTATATGGCATTTTATTTTGCAACGCATGTATACGTGCTGCAATTACCTCATTAATACTCTGACGAAACGACTTTCCCACATTTCCTTTTATAAGATAACGTTTTCCATTATTCACAACCCACTTTTTTCTTAAATCTCCCTGTAATGATGCACTGGGATAATAAGAAACTGCCGGTGTGCCGTCACTATAACCCAATGTACTCTGCTTAAATTGTAATTCTCCTACTTCATCGATAAAATCATTTGTAAAAAAATTTACTTTCCCCCAAGTCAAAGTACTGTCTATCGGCTTGATCCAATAATGATCTGTTAAACTTAAACCAAGATTTTTTGTTAAAAACAACTGTGGGGTATTCATATCATTGTTGATAAGAATATGTTGAATATTCCCCTGACTCATTGGCACAGCCCGTCTGTTCCACCAATTACGTAATGCCTGTGGAGATATATTTCCACCTAATGGAAGAAGGTCTAAATTCGCTTTTGGTGCGATTTTTATAAAATTTCCTGTGTCTAAATCAATATCAATTGTAGTTACAATATCATCATTGTGCATTAAATAAAATATCTTTTCACCAATCACGAAACTTGTCTCCTTTCATTTTTTCTTCAACTACTTTATTGAAACACTCATCTTGAATATATCTCTCTATCATCATCATTGCAGCATAACTTAACCACACCAGAGCTTCTTTTGTGAAATATGCCTTAAACGGAAGTTTTACTAATTTTCCTTTGTAATTGAAAACTAACGTACATGTATCGCCATCAAACTTCCATCTCCCATTTATTTTATAATTTGGTTCAAAAATTTTATAATGCTCCACCTCAAATTTCGTCAAATCTTCTATCTTCGTTATGTCTTTTTCAACCTCTCCTGCATCATACACAATATAATCTGACAACAAATCTTCTATGCTACAGTCTAATGTCAGACTTAAGCGGTATAACATATCACCTTTTGCCTTTGCCAAGTCTTTATGTCCTTGTTCATAATCCTGATATGAGCGATAATTGATGCCGCTAAGTTCTGCCACTTCTCTTTGGCTCATATTCCTCAGTTCTCGCAATTCCTTTAGTTTCATTATTCGCCTCTTTAATATTTTGTAATAATCAAAAACCTCTCGCTTTTAGTATACGCATTTTTGCGTACAAATCAAGAGGTTTTAGAAATATCATAAAATATTAAATTTATTAAGTATGAAACCGTCTCTTTACTTCCCGTATAAAGTCATTACCAAGCGTCACTACACATGCTGACAGCAAAAGCAATGCACTGCCTCCCATCACAGCCAATGCCCATCCGCTTTCCTCATGCCATACACCAAGACCAATCACTGCCCCCACGATGGCAAAAATAATTAACAACAACATTGGAAGCATATTCTGCTTTTGCTTTTCAATATCGGTAAAAAACATCAGCCCCGAAACTACCAGTCCGCCAAAGCAAACCATAGGAACAACCTCGATTGCCCATCCCGGTGCCAAAAATACATCGATCAATGTTAAAAGTAAGCATGTACAAATTATCGCTTTAATAAACTGACTGATACGATTATATTCTACCAAATCCGGAGACAAAATTAATGTCCACGCTGTATATAATGACATTAAAACAACAAGGCTCCATGCTGCTCCACCAATTACTATGTTTAAAATAGGACAAATCATTGCTGCAAATAAAAAGAGCCATCTCACCATGCTGAAAAACTTTTGGCGTTTTAATTTTCGCTTTTCTACATAAGGATATGTTATCTTAATTTTCATAGTAACCACTCCCTTCTACGCATACTTCTACTCCGTCTGCCTGAAGCAAATCGTACATTTTTTCTTCAAAGGAAGGATCTACCGTCATCTTGGCAATAGAAAAATTTGTTGTATTATCAAAAGTTACCACAGAACATCCTGCACGGTTTGTAATAGCCGTTCCTAAAATAAAATCCATACTGTCAATATGTTTTGAAATGGATGCCGGCATTTCGACAACACCTAAATTAGAAAGGGTATTCGTAAAAATTTTATCTCCTAAAAATCCGTAAATCACTTTTGCAACAGGCTGTTTCACAGCAAGCGGAACAAATTTCAACATATTTACCATTTTTTCTGTTGATGTAAGCATTTCATTCATTGCTTCCTTTGATGCTTTTTTATGTAGCTGTTCATTAATTTCATCTATTATAGAAGGTGTATCACTAATTTTCGCTATTGGAATCCGAATTCCGCAATACATGGAAAAATTACGCACAGTTTCTGACGGGTAAAATTTTCGCATATTCACCGGAACCTGAATACTGATATCTCCTGACAGTTCATCCGTTGCAGCTTTTCCCGCAACAAACATGAGTAACAATAAGTAACCAGTAACTGTTGTATTATATTTTTTTGCTGCCTCTTTCAATTGCAATGTATCTATTTTCAAATGAACGATACGGCAGGGCATATTTATTGCAAGCCTGCCACTCATCTGCACCGCAGATTTATCAATAAATCCGGATGCTGTATCACTTTGTGGCACTTTAGCAAAAGCATTTTCAAACTCTTCCTCAGACGGAATATTGTTTACATCCCAAAGTGTTTCGTCTGACACAATCTCTGCCTCTGCCAGCCTCAGATATTCCGCTGTCAATGTTTTCAGAAAAGTCATTCCTCCTGTTCCATCTGTCAGTACGTGGAAAAACTCTACACTGATACGATTATTGTAATGTAAAACTCGAAATGACTGCGAACCGCTGTATGAAACCTGAATGGGCTGACATGGAATATCACTTTCCTGTTCAATGCAGAATCGTCTTTTCGCTGTATCCAGATAATGCCAGAAAAATCCTTTTTTCAACGTAGTTGCAAAACTTGGAAAACGCTTAATTGTAAAATTCAAAGCCATCTGTAAGAGCTCCGGAACAACATCTTTTTTCAAATAAACCGACATACGAAAAATCGGCATACTTCCATGTTTCATAGACATTGGATAAATTTTTGCAGCATCATCCAGTGCAAACCACAATATGGGCGGTCTGGCATAAAATCCACCGAGATATTTAATATCCAATAACTCTAATGCCTTTTCTATTGGTACTCCTATTGTCTCATAATATAAAATTGCCTTCTCAAAGTCCTCACGCAATATTTTCTTTTCCGTATTTTTCAGTAGACAATGTGTATGAAACTCCTGAAAAAAATCCTTTAGTATCTCTACTTTTTCATCTGATTGATTTTTTATATATTCTTCAAAATAATTGTCTTGATTATTTTTCATAAATCTGTTCCTTGATTCCCTCTTTTTTAGTCCCACTCTAACTCTACAGGGCAATGATCTGACCCTAATATATCTGTGTGTATCACTGCGTTTTTCATTCTATGCTTAATGCTATCAGATACAAGAAAGTAATCAATACGCCATCCTGCATTCTTTTCACGTGCCTTGAATCGATATGACCACCAACTATAAACACCTTCTACATCCGGGTAAAAATATCGGAAACTATCCGTAAATCCACTATCGAGAAGTTCTGTCATTTTCTCACGCTCTTCATCTGTAAATCCGGCGTTTTTTCTATTCGTCTTTGGATTCTTTAGGTCTATCTCCTTGTGTGCCACATTCATATCACCACAGACAATTACCCCTTTCTTTTGTGACAAATGGTTCAGGTATTTTCGAAAATCTTCTTCCCACTCCATACGATAATCCAGTCTTGCCAGTTCATTTTGAGAATTCGGAGTATAGACTGTAATCAGGTAATAGTCTCTATATTCCAAAGTGATAACACGGCCTTCCTGGTCATGCTTTTCGATTCCCATTCCATAGCTTACAGATATCGGTTCATGCTTTGTGAATATTGCTGTTCCGGAATATCCTTTTTTCACAGCATAATTCCAATACTGGTAATATCCCGGTAAGTCCAACTCAATCTGACCCTCTTGTAGTTTCGTCTCCTGTACACAGAAAAAATCTGCATCTAATTTTTTAAAATCTTCTATAAAGTTTTTTCCCACACAGGCACGCAGCCCGTTAACATTCCATGATATAAATTTCATTCTTATTCTCCATTCACTGAACTATATATTTTATCTTCTTGTTTTCCTCCAATAAATACTTCTTTTCATTTATGCAACGATACGTAGCAAAATTAATTCTATCATTTCTTCTGCAAACTCCAATAATAATTCTTTATCTTCACTTATTATTTTGTCTGTTTCATAGCATTGCAATGTATTTAAAATTAACCTTTTATACTTTTGGTTCACATTTCTAACTGCCCATTTCCCGCCTTCTACTTTAGATAAACATAACCTTTCTTTCAAAAAAGCTGCCACTCTGCACAAATTAAGTGTAACATATACCGGGCTTGCAAGAATATTTTCTTTCGCATTCTTTACATCTTCCCATATACTGTCTATATAGTATTCATCCTTTACTTTGCCAAACACCGCGGCTATCTCTTTTCCATATAATACAATTCCATATTGATTTATTATCATAAAGTGTGCAGCAAGATCCTTATCGGTACCATTCATTTTTTCTATGTATTCGTAAGGATTGTTTTTAAACCATTGTAAATGTGCAATAGAAAAATGTAATTCAAATCTTGTAGGATAAACAAAAGGCTTGCAATATTCTTTCTTTACGATGCTGACTTCTATACCTTTTGGTGGTGCCTGCTGATTCAGTTCCACAACACTGTTCATAAAATCTATCTTCTGCTTTTCTGTCATATCATTTTCTATTACAACGATAAAATCTATATCACTTTTTTTAGGATTAAAGCAGCCCATAGCCAAAGAACCGTGCAGATAGACGCCTGTTAAGTCATCCGAAAATATGTCCTTACACATATTTGTAAAATTATTGATTACCTCTTGGTATAACATAAGCTTTCTTCCTTTTACTCTCCATTTTCTGTTTAATAATATTACATCGGTGTACCAACTTCTATTAAATTTCCATCCGGATCATAAAAACGGACTACTTTCTGTCCCCATGAATGCTCCATCAAATGATTCACGTAGCAGACTGGTTCCTCATAGTTTTCTAATTTTTCTACAAACTTTTCTATATCTTTCTCTTCAAAATAAAGTTCTGTGGCATTATTTTCACGTATGACATCTCTTTGTATAAACTTTTCCCATATAGAAACTTCCTGCAGCACTAATCCCTCAGTCAAAATCACGTTGCCATCATTATCTAAAATAACATCCAGACCAAAAATGTCTTTATAGAATTTCTTTGACTTGTCAATATCTTTCACGACAATTAACACATTTTTTAATTTCATTCTAATCTCCTAATTATCACTCTCTACAAACCTATCTCGATAACACGTGTAGCAATATTTCTTGTAAATGTTGTATCATGCTCTACAAAAATTAATGTAGGTTCATATTCCAGAATTAACTGCTCTATTTGTATTTTTGACAAAACATCTATATAATTTAATGGCTCGTCCCAGATATAGATATGTGCCTGTTTTCCTAAACTTGCAGCCAGCAGCACTTTCTTTTTCTGTCCTTCACTATAGTTCTCTATCCTTTTATCAAACTGGTTTCTTGGAAAGTCCAATTTCCTCAATATTGTCATAAATAACGTTTCATCAACCATACTTTCTCTGGCATATTCCTGTAAAGTACCTGTAAGTCCTTCTGTAGACTGTGGAACAACTGAAATAATCAGACCTCCTGCCCGAAAAACTTCTCCTGTATATTTTATATTCTCTTGACAAATCAGTTTCAATATTGATGATTTACCACAACCGTTTTTACCTGATAGAGCAACTCTTTCGCCCTGCATCACAGTAAAATTTACATCTTTGCAAACCTCTTTATTATCATAAGATATTGCAATATGTGACAGTTCTATCAGCCTGCTGCTATGATGATGAATCGGGCGTAATTCTAAATCAGAACAGACTTCAATATCTTTCAGCAGCTTGGATTTTTCACGAATAGCCGTCTGTTGACGTGACTCCAGGCTCTTAGAACGCTTCATCATTTTTGCAGCTTTATGTCCTACATATCCCCTGTCTATTTTTGAGCCAGAGTTCGTTGTTCCTTTTTTTGATTTTTCCACCTTGCCTGACCATTCTCCATTACGCTTTGATGCCTCTGCTAACCGCTTGATATCTTTATTTAATTTTTCATTCTGAGCCAGTTCAAAATTATCCTGTTGCTCCTTATTTTGGAACCATGATGAAAAATTCCCTTTTTGAATCTCTATCTTCGTTCTATTAATTGACAAAACATGATCAATACATTCATCCAATAAAACTCTGTCATGTGATACAAGAATAAATCCCTTTTTCCTTTTAAGATATTTTTTTACAGAGTCACGGGCTGCAGAATCAAGATGATTCGTAGGCTCATCAATAAGTAAAAATGCATTGGACGCTAAAAACAAAGCAGCAAGCAATACTTTTGTCTGCTCACCATTTGATAATGTTTCAAAAGGTCTGTACAGCACCTCATCCTCAACATCCAATTGTGCTAATTCACAAGATATTTCCCATTCCATAACCTCTGGACATATTTCGCAGAGAATTTCCAAAGTCTCTCTGCTTTTATCCTCCACATAATATGGAAAATATTCAAAATTAACACTAGAATAGATTTTGCCCTTATATTCATATTTTCCTAATAACAAATTAAGAAATGTTGTTTTGCCACGTCCATTTCTTCCTATAAAACCAAGTTTCCAATTCGTGTCAATTTGAAAACTGACATCCTCAAAAACCATGTCATAACTTCCATCATAGCCAAATGATAATTTATTGACATCTATCAACGACATATTATTCTCTCTCCTAAAATCCTTCTTTTTTCCTTTGAATCCTAAGTTCTTTTCTTCGTTTTGCTGCTTCCCACTCAGCTTCTTCCCCTTCATTTTCCAATATAATTCCAGGTATCTGCACCGGTTCTCCATTTTCATCAATCGCAACCAATGTTAAGTAGGCTCGGTTAATCGGTCTTCGCATACCATTTAAATCTTCTACATAAGTATCTACACGAATTTCCATAGATGTATTTCCCACATAAGAAACTTTTCCAATTAAAACAAGCAAATCATTCTGATAAGCCCCTCTGATAAACCTTAAATTATCTACAGATGCTGTAACAACATTTGTCTGTGTATGCCTTATAGCGACCAACCCCGCAATTTCATCTATCCACTCCATCAGTTTTCCACCAAAAAGTCTTCCTGCACCATTTAAATGCTCCGGTCTTACCTGATAAACCTGCTCTATCATAGAATCTGATACCTTTTTCATTTTCCGCTCCATTTTTCCTGCCTTTCTATTATAAAAACTCGTTTTGATAAAACGACTTCCTTTATTCTTTCATACTTTTATAGTATTGTCTATTATTTTTTATCTTTATTAATAAAATCGGGCAGTAAAAAAGAAGGGATAGTTTTTTAGCAGATCGACTTAGAGTGATTCATAACAGAAAAAAGGGGCTCTTTTACAGCCCCTTCTACCTTCTATACTGATTTTTTATTTATTCTAATATCTGATACTTCGTAGTAACTGTTCCATTTGTTGAACGCCTCTCTCTTGAGAAGTAATAATCGCCTCTAAAATAGAGATTAGCCCCGGACAAATATCATAACATAAAGCATTATGGCTCAATGCAATAGCACCCTCATGATGAGGAATCATTTCCTGCATGAAATTAGCATTAATCCGATTCGTACTTGGTGCACTTTCCATTCCACAAAACATTGTATTCATAATGTTATTTACCTTACATTGGTATGACTCCACTGCCGAAACATCATTTATCAATTCCGAACAGTCACACAAATTTGTCTGCATATTTTCTATGCTCTTTGTCTGCTCTTCGATTATCTGCAAAGCGATATTCTGTAGCGGTATGCATGTTGTATATTGTAAAAGATTTTCAGACATTTCAATGGCAGCTCTGTGGTGTGGTATCATCTGAACTATAAAATTATAGGAAATGCTGTCGCTTAACTCTACACCTGTCATTTCATCTATCATCGTATTTAAAATACAATAAAATTTATTTAGGTAAGCTTTTGCCACATTGCTTAATTCACATCTGCAATTCATAAAGTGTCCTTGAACGTTTTATTTTATGATATTCACAAGCCTGAAGTTGGTTCACTTACTTTTCTATAATAAATCTTCCATATAAATATTTCCCTTAGAATCATATATTTTAATTTTTTTAACCTTTATAAGCTTTTGATTTCTAATATATAAATCTGTTGAATTATAAAAAAATGACTCTACATATTTAGTTGCTTTAATGCTCTGAGCTATACACAAATGATTATATCCTTGCTCTTTTTTCTCGAATAATATGTACTTTGATTTTAAAGATGAACAAATTAAATCTGCATTAAAATCAATTAACGCATCTGTATAAGAAAGTGATAATATATTGTCTTTTGTAAAATGTTCGTATCTCTTACTAATTAAATTAAAATAATTGCTATGCTTTATAACATTTTCAGTAAGTAATTGCTCTCGTTTTATTTTTGATATTATAAACTTTGCACTAACAGTTACATTAGACTTATCATTAAACTGCCTAATTATCGGTATATCAATAAGTTTGTGTAAACCTATTAGATGTGGAAAATCAGTTTGCCTAAGCTTAACTTTTATTGTATCCCCATTATCCAACTCGTATTCCATTTGATAATTTGCAATACTTTTGTACTCATTAAATTTATATAATAATTGATTCATAATCATGAAATCCTTCATACATAAAGAAATGCCCCTGAAATCAATCAGGAGCATTATAAGTCTATGATGGTTCTCTTCTCTTCGGCAAAGCCTATTCGGTGTAAGTGAACCAAACTTACGATAAAACCTCCACCCACGAATCCGACAAATCGTAGATATCTTTGGTTAATATTATTATATGTATATTAAAAGAAAATATCAACAACTTTCTTTCAACTTACGCATTTTGGTCCTTTATTGATTTTTAACATCTCTTTTTAATTATACATTATAATATATGTTTAATTCGTACTTGTCAACATTATTTTCTAATAAATATATTTTTATTTATTTTACTGATATATTAATTATTTATTACAATATACAAAGGAGAAATACCATGAATAATTTACAAAACCAAGTTGACACCTACTTGAAATTCTGCCAACTTCAAAAAAGACTCGATTCTAAAACACAAAAAGCCTACCGTATAGATTTGAAACAATATTGTATTTTTGTGTCTAACGATTTTAGTATCGCAATTCTTTCTACTACTTTAGAACAGTTTATTACTACACTCCACTCTAAATTCAAACCCAAAACCGTAAAAAGAAAAATTGCCAGTCTCAAAGCTTTTTTTCACTATTTAGAGTACAAAGAAATTATTTCTTTCACCCCTTTTAATAAATTACAAATTAAATTCCGCGAACTGAAGAAACTTCCTAAAACAATTCCTATTCATACAATCGAATCTTTTCTCTCTACTATCTATAAACAATTAAATTATTGCCAAACAGATTTTGAAAGAAAATGTGTTATTCGCGACATTGCTGTAATTAACCGTCTAAAACGCCGTCTTTCTGAGCAATCCGTTAGAGAAATGATAAATAAATACGCTAAGATTGCGGGTATTTGTTTACATATTACACCTCATATGTTTCGTCATTCTTTTGCTACATATCTGTTAAAGGAAGATGTTGATATCAGATATATACAACATATGTTAGGACATAGTTCCATTCAAACGACGGAAATATATACCCATGTTTCTATGAGAAAGCAAAAGGATATATTGGTGAATAAACATCCGCGGAATGGGGTGGTTGTGAGGTAAGTTATTCTCTTGGTTAACCGAAGATAATAAGAGATTATCCTCGATTAACCCTTCCCATTTTCCAAAAATGAAGTCAACAAAATTTCCCATAAATTTACAGAATTTAACAAAATATTTTGCCCCTAATCAAAGCCCCAAACTCATGAGAAACCTTCTTATTCACCAACACCTCACTCACTCTTCCTAACCGGATGTCTAACCACTGTCCTCAACCTAGACACATCGCACCTTCTGGGATCACTCAAATATATTTCATGATGAAAACGCTCTTGTGTAATATCAACTTCGTGCCCCTCTTCTCTTGCAAAGCTATCCATTGCCATTATCGTAGCCGGCTCATCATCATACGAACCAATATGCATACACTGTACACACTTTCCTTCATCATAAGTAAAGTATTCTACTTTCGAAAAATCCATTTTCTTTTTTCTTTCAGCCTCTTCCACAGCCCAAGCAAAATCTTCTTTACTTACAAAATCCGGCAGACGTATCATGGAAATCCAATGAAATTCATCTTTCTTCGAATAGTCAATTCCCTCCGTATTTTCCTGCCACCACAATCCTTCAAGAGGTGGTACAACATATTGAAAATATCCCTCAATCTGACGCGTCCCCTTATAACTCATCTTTATCGTAAAAGCAATCGCATACAGCAATCCTATTGCTTTTTTATATTCTCCCTCTTCTTCGTTGGGATTTCCTATTCCTCTCACTGCGATATAATTCATTTTCGGAATATCAACAATTACTGGTTTCTTTGGTGGCAAATAAAACTCCTTATATTCCTTTTTGTAATCAAATGCCATTCTCTTCCTCCTGTTACTTTTTCTGTATCGGACAACATACTTCCGTCACAAATTCCTCTGGATTCTTTGTCTCATGTGGACTCACATGATAAATATTAAACATTGGTCCACAATATTCATAGCCATTTGCTTCTACCCATGTTGCAAGGGATGCATATACGTCATTAAACTGTTCATAAGAACCTTTAAAAATAATACTGGCAACAGTAACCTCTGGCTCTATTTTAAACTCTACGTTCTCTGTATTTGGATAATTTCCCTTTACAGTAGCCTGCACTTCTACTTCTACATCTGATTCCTTGTATTCTTTGTCATGGAAAATCGCACTCATATAACATGGTTCTGCCAATACAAGTTTCAAATGACTCGTCTCTTGAAAAAGAATGTTCCACAATATTCCTTCTTGCTCATAACGTGGAATAATCTTGCGGACACTAGCTACTTGTCTCTCAGGCAAAGTTTTCAATACAACATTATAATTCATATTCTCATCCTTTCTCAGCCGCTCTATGGCCGTTTCCAGAAATCGTAACCGTTGTGCTGTCTGCTCTGAAACTTCAACCAGTTCAGCATATCGAACACGCAAATATTGCTCCAACTCTTCCTTATTGTTATAACACCTTAAAATCTCTCTGATTACAGCAAGGCTAAATCCCATATCTTTCAATGCGTTAATGCGTGCCATAACCGGAAGCTGCTCTTCACTATAATATCTATATCCGGTAAACTCGTCAATTTTTATTGGTTTTAAAAGATTAATTTCATCATAATGGCGCAGCATTCGGATACTAACTCTGGATAATTTTGAAAAATCTCCTATTTTTAACATCTCGTTACCTCCACAATATTGTGTTTTTTGAGCTCATATTTATCATAATACCTACCACAATGTAAGAGTCAATTGTTTTTATAAAAATCTTTTTGAATACATAAATGTATGTGTCATATATTTTAATAATGAATTAATATGGAGAAAACTACATGAAACGATGTGTTCCATTAGAACCAGCAGCCGAAGAAGTCTGTAATCAAAGTTCCATTCCACCACTCATTTTTCAATTACCTCCTGAACAAGGGCGAATAATGTTGGAAAAAGCTCAGGATTCTCCTGTTTACAAATATCCTGCAGATATCTGTGAAACAAAAGTTGAAACAACCTGGGGACAAATCCCCCTCTATTTTGTTACTCCCAAAACTTGTAAGCCTATTCAAAATGTAATCTTTTATATCCACGGTGCCGGCTGGGTATTTGGCAGTTTTCACACTCACGAAAAACTTGTCAGAGAACTTGCAGCACGCACTAACTCGCTAATTGTATTTCCTGAATATACCCGTTCGCCTGAAGCCAAATATCCTGTAGCCATTGAGCAATGCTCTTTTGTCCTGTCACACATTTGGGAGCTTATAAGTGAACAATATACACTTACCAGTTGCAAACTAAACATCAATTCTATAAACTGCAATACATTGACTGTTGCCGGCGACAGCGTCGGAGGAAATATGGCGATTGCCATGTGTCTTATGTCCCAAATGTGCTGTGGTCCTGAAATTCAGAAACTACTTTTATACTATCCTGTGACAAACGCTTGTTTTGACACTCCATCATATAGAACATTTGCTACTAATTATTATCTTTACCGTGCAGGAATGCAGTGGTTCTGGAATCAGTATACCACAAATCCTACTGATAGAAACGAAATTACTGCCTCTCCACTGCGTGCAGACACAGAATGTCTAAAGAATTTTCCTGAAACCATGATTATTAATGGTCAGGCAGATGTTTTACGCAGTGAGGGAGAAGCTTTGGGCGAAAAACTCCGCTGTGCAGGAGTGGATGTTACTGCCATACGTATCCAAGGTACTATTCATGACTTTGTAATGTTAAATTCTCTTGATCAGACCAATGCCTGCCGCATTGCAATGGATGCTTCCACTGAATGGATCAAACGAAAAAATCAATGTGTAGATAAGAAATAGCCTCAAAAATAATGTAAAAAAGGATGTGGAAACTATTGTTGATAAAATAAATACTTCCACCTCCTTTTACCCTTGTCTTATTACTACGGTGACACACATCATTTCATGATCTACATCTGCAAATATATCCCCATCCATCTTATACATAAGTTGTCTACAGATATAAAGTCCCAATCCACTTCCACTATTATTTCCGACATTAGAACCACGCCAGAAACTTTCAAAAACATGTGGTAATTCCGTTTTCGGCAAAGTACATCCACTATTTCTTACAGTTAATAAGCAGCAGTCTTCTTCCCTTGAGAACAAAATTTCAATCCTGTGTCCATCTCCATACTTTATCGCATTCTCTATAATATTCTGTAAGACTTCAACCAAACGATCCAAATCCCCTTTGAGAATACAGTTTGAATATTCTCCTATAGTAAACCCAGTTTTAACTAATCCCAGTTTTTGACAATAATAATCAGATATTTTTTCCACAGCCTGTGAAAGATAAAACTCACCATTGATAACTTCCAAATTCAAAAACTCCTCACTGGATGCTTTAATAATCTCATTGACAAAGTTCTCAATATCAACCGCTTTTGCATGAATACTGTCAAAAATCTCAGTCTGCCTGTCTTTGCTCTTATACAGCCCTTTTGCCAAAGCCTTTGCATAAAGTTTTATCGCGGAAAGAGGTGTTTTAATATCGTGAGAAATCGATAAAACTAAAGTTTTCTTCTCCTTTTGTAGATTCAATTCCCTTTGTTTCTGCTGTTCTATATTCTCACGTAATAAATCTACTCCCCATGCAAATTTACTAAAAAACTTACTTTTGCTTTCTTTCACCGGAACCGTCAGATTTCCTTTAGAAAGTTCATAAGGGACTTCCTTCAGTTCGTCAAAAGGTTTTAGTACTTTCTGCCGGATAAAAAGCATAATTGCGATTACCATAACTGCCATTAAAGCCAAAAAGAAATTTATACTTCCTATCATTCTGTTTTTCCGGTTATTACCATACAGACGGTATTCAATTCTATAAAAATCTCCATTAATTTTTCTAATAAGATAATCGTTATCAGTTTCAAAAAAGGATTTGTCATCTTTACTCCCCAAAACAACAACATCTGTAATCGTGCTGTATTGAGATAAATCAAGTTTTAAATATCCCTCTCTCTCAATTTGATTTACAACCCTTTGTGCTTCCACTCTGTATTGTCTTCCACTACTATTATTACTGTTAATAGAATATATGTACACATTACACAGCCCCAAAATTGCAATCAATATAAAAACTACAGCAATCAATATTCTATTATAACTTTTCATAGATGCTCCTTATTCAAACATATACCCAACACCCCATATGGTTGATATTCTCTTTGGCTTTTTCGGATCATCTTCTATTTTCCGGCGAAGCCATTTGATATGAACGGTCAAAGTCTGTGGTTCAGAATCACTGTCAAATCCCCATATCTGATTAAAAATATATTCTTTATTTAGCACTTTACCCCGATTCTCCATCAACAATAAAAGTAAATCATATTCTTTTGCAGTCATTTCCAGTAGATTTCCATTTTTCTTTACCGTTCTATTTTCCTTATTCAATAATAAATTTCCATCTGCAACTTCGTCAAGGGAATATCTTCTCTTAAAAATACCATCAATTTTTGCCAACAATATATCAATATCATATGGTTTTTCAATGTAATCATCTGCTCCAAGGATCAATCCGTTCATCTTATCATCTTTTTCTGTTTTTGCACTGACAATAAGAATCGGTGTGTTGCTCTGATTACGGATTTTTGAACAAACTGCAAAACCATCTATTCCGGGCAGCATAATATCAAGCAAGACAAGCCTTGCGCCATATTTTTCATACAGCAACAAAGCTTTTTCACCATCTTCTGCTATACTGACAATGTAATTCTCTGCTCGAAGAAAATCACAAATCAACGTGGAAAGTTCTTTATTATCTTCAACAATTAGAATATCTATCAAATTAAATCCTCCTAAAGTATTTCATCTTGACTAACAATTCCATCTCCTCTGACAGATCACAATATAGTAACTACCAGCCCATTTCCATAAGCCAATTGTTCAGCGAGCGTTCTCGTTCACGGAGCTGTACATTAGAAGCATGCTTACCTAAATTGTACTCTCCGGCAATGTTACCGTCAACAATATACATGACTCTTGTACATTTTGCTGCCACCTTAACATCATGGGTAACAAGCATGATTGTTGTGCCATCATTATTAATTTTTGCTAATTCTTCCATAACTTCCTCAGAAGATGTGCGGTTCAATGCCCCTGTAGGCTCATCAGCAAATATCACTTTTGGACGATTCATCATACTTCTACAAATACACGCACGCTGAAGCTGTCCTCCCGAAACCTCATTGATATCATTATCAGCAATTTCAATAATTCCGAGTTTTCTCATCAAATCCTGCCCACGTTGTACCGTTTCCTTACGGCTCTCCTTGATTTTATCAGACTGACAGGCAGGAAGAATAATGTTATCCAACACTGTAAGATTTTTCAACATATACATTTGCTGAAATATAAATCCCATTTCGTCTAAACGGAGTCCTGCCAGTTCCTTTGCATTTAATTTAGAAATACGTTTGCCACAGAAATCAACCTCTCCCGCTGTAATGTCATCCATTCCTGAAACAGCATACAAAAGTGTTGATTTTCCAGAACCGGATGGTCCCATGACAGCAATCATTTCTCCCTCTTTTACATTAAAATTTACATTCTTTAACACGTTATTTTGACGCTTATTAATGATATATGTTTTACATAAATCTTTAACCTCTAAAATATTTTTCATTTAATTCTCTCCTCTAATTAATTTATAATGCCTCTCCTACCTTTCCACCATAGTGAACTGGAGGAGACTTTTCTCTTAACCGGCGGCAAGATGTCAAAAACCATTCTATTCGATATTTGATGTTTCTGATGCTGATATTTTTCTTATTTGTAATGCTGTAATCGTTGCCGCAACTAAAGTTACTCCAAACACCAACAACGGATATATAATATAAACTTCTACTGGTCTGATTGTGAATTCAATACTCTGTGCCCCCATAATTTTAAACACCTGCCCCGATGTAAATTTAGAAACCGGAGAGGAGAATAATGTTCCTAAAATAATTGCAATCACCAGAACAATTCCGATTCGTATCGTCTGCCATGCAACTAAAGAAGTGTCTCTAAATCCTATTGCTTTAAGCATTCCTATTTCTCCCTTTTCCTTTGTAATAAAACTTTTTACCATCAGTACGGTAACAAGAACATTAATACAAAGCACTATCATTATAATAAGCATTTTTACATCTTCCAATTGTCCGGCAATATCACCTATCATTTCATTAATGTATTCACCGGTAGAATAAACTTTTTCATCAGACAGATTCTTTTTCAATATCGCTTTTCGCCTTGTTAGTTCGTCATTGTCCGGATGGTCTGCATATTTTATCTGTATTCCAAAACAGCCTGCCGCAAACTTATAATCAAGGGATTCATTCTGATAAAACCGAATACCTTCTCCCATATTATTCATAGTCTGATACAATGCAGTTACAATATATTTCTTTGTTGTATTACCATATTTTATTTCAACAGTATCACCAATTCCTGCATCAATATTATCTGCAACTACATGGCTGATTCCCACTTCGTTATTATTCTGGGGAGGAGTCCCTTCAAGATAGGAATACATCTCTGTTGAAACCTTCCCTTTTCCCTGAAATGCCAGAGACGACATTTTCTTTCCATAATAGGAAATCCCCATACGGAATAATATTTCCTGAAACACATCTGCTTGAATATTATTTTTTGATAATATTTTTTCTATACTCTTAAGTTTTTCATCAATCATCTTTTCGTTATCTTTTGAAACACCAAACAGCAATTCCTGTGCAACAACATGATCGCATTTTGCCATACTGAACCAACTGACAATATTGTCTGATTTTAGTGTATTAATTGTATTAATCGGAATCAATATCAGTAAAATTCCAAATGCAAAAATTAATATCATGATTGCAAATCTTTTTATATCACTAAAAATATCATTTACCGGCATAAACCAAACCGGTGAAAGCCTTGATTTACTTAAAGCGATAACCCCCTTTCCTCGATATCGCTCTCCTTGTTCACCATTTCTAATTGCATCAATTGGCGAAAATTTTTTAATTTTTCGTGTGCAGAAATAACAGAATCCCACTACAACTGCTGCTGTTAAGATTGCACATATAATGTTCAAAACAAAATATCCACCATTAGAAACAATCACATTTCTTGACAGATTTTGAATCATCAATGAACCAAACGGGAAACTAATACCAAATCCAATCGCACTTCCCATAACAGCTATCGCAAAATATTTTAAAATATAAAGCATTCGAATTTTTCCGTTGGTAATTCCAATAGCCTTCATCACTCCGATTTCTCTGAATTCCTCACTCATTGTAAAATTAATCGTAAAGCGAAGGATTACCATGGAAACAATCATAAGACATATGCTGACAATCAGCAGTATTAGCGCCGTAATCATATCCATAATATACATTGTTTTAATCATATTTCTATCAGCATTCATTTCAATATTGAAATCATGTTGATTAAATTTTTCCAAAAACTTTGTGTCGTCCGTATAGAAATATGTTTCATACCAAAAATTTGACTTTTCTTTATCAAAATATTGATAGTCATTTTCACTGATAAGGATTCTTGTCTGACCGATCATGGCTGAACCATACATTGCATCTTTCATACATCCCTTTAGTTTAAACTCTTTCGTTTTATCACCGATGGATATTTTAATAACATCTCCCTGTTTCAAATCACATTTGTCTGAATAGAATAATTCAGCTGTAACGTAAAGTTCTCCATCACCTACTTTTACAATTTCATTATCATTTTTGTCAAACAACTTTGTACAATTTTTCAAATTGGATATCATCGTTGTATTTGTGTATTTAAATTTTTTGCCATTTACTTTTATGTCTTTTGGATTAATTAAAATATGTTCAAAGCATTTACACTGATATTGGTTTTCATTTGCAAACTGCTTAATTTTTTCACATCCATATTCATCACTCATTCCAAAATAATAATCGGGAACCTCCGCTTTTTCAAAATAATTATCCAAAGCTGTCATAACCGATACCACATTATTTGCCCCACTGGCAATAAATGTTGTAGCAAGAATAATGAAAATTAGCAGAATAATATTCATTGTTTTCTTCCGTTTTAAATCTTTTTTCAATATTCGCAAATACATTTTCTGCTCCTCTCTTTTTTTCTGATGTGCCTATTATAATTGAACAATTATTAAATAATCCTTAAATAGAAAATGCCATGAGAGCATTACTCCCATGACATTTAAAATTTCAAGCTACAATAAACATTATTATTTTTTCGCATCAACCAATGTTTTGATTTCATCAATGGTTAATTCAAATTTTTCTGCTAATTGTTCAATGGAAGAACCAGCATTATACGCTTTCATAATTTGAACACCCAGAAGTAGTCCTTCTCGTTTGCCTTCTTTGATACCTTCTTCTCTACTTTCTCGTTTAATTTCCTGTTCATGTAAATAAAGTGTCATGTATTCACGCCTCCATTCTTCACTGCAATCCAAATTTCGCTATGATAATCTTCGCTATTCATATCTCCCATTGGATAAATTTCCAAGTCAAAGTTCTTATCTGGTTTATAGTCTGATGTTGGAAAAAATTCTGTGAAAACTTGATGCCAAAGTTTCTGTATCGCTTCTGGCATAAATCCTTCTGTTCCAAAAACCGCCCATGTTGTAGCTGGAACTTCAATTATTTCATACTCTTCCGGTACTGTTCCTCCATTATACTCTGCACCTATAGAATACGGAAAATCTTTCACAATTGTGGAATCTTCCATACACATTCCCACAATGTTGCTTCCTAAGGCACCATCTTTTTTCCCAATTTCCTCTAAAAACTTTACAGTTCCATCCTGATGGCATTTTGTCCAAAATTCAGGAATATCTTTTCTTCCATTTACATCCTCAATTTTTGTAAAACGCTGTGTTTTTGCTACAATTTTAAAACTCTCTTTTTCTTCAATTCTGTAATTCATGCTATTTCCACCTTTCACTGAAATTGATATCGACAGTTTGGAAAATGCCTTTAATGGAATATTATTCTTTCTTGCTGTATAGGGAGTTACACCGTGAAATCGTGTAAACGCACGGGTAAATCCTTCCTGGGTATCATAACCATATTTCAGTGCAATATCAATTATCTTTTCGTCTGTCGCCAGTAACTCACTGCCGGCAAGTGCAAGTCTGCGATTACGAATATATTCCCCTATTGAAATGCCACATATAACAGAAAATATTTTCTGATAATAAAAACTTGAAAGATTCATCTGCTGTGCTATATGTTCATATTCCAATGGTTCCGTAATATGCTCATCAATATAGTCTATAGATTTCTGAAAGCCTCTGATCCAATCCATTTCTTTTCCTCCTGTCAATATCTATGATAGCGTTTCTGTCATACACATTCTTGACATTTTATGTTCAATTTTGTTGCATTTATTATTCACCTCTTCTAGCATGTCCTGCATACTATAAAGAAAAAAGGAGAATTTTATGTCGAATAATTGGGGATGCTCATGTGGAAACTCTTGGCGCAGACATGACCACACACCTTGCCACTCATGCCATAACAACAGAGATCGTAGGAATGACTGGCATGACGAACGAAGAGACGATAGGCACGATGAACACAGACATAACAGATGTGATTGGTGCAATCGTAATAATTTCTGGCCTTGGAGATAATTAAGTTTTAATTATTTAACCCCGGCTTAATGCCGGGGTTTTTATATTCCACCTTCATATTCTCTTTCTCTCGATGTCCCACTTAAATTTCTTCATAATCCAGACATACTCTACTCTTTGTATATGGTCTTACTTTTTCATCTGCTACCTTTACATGTTCTGGATGCACAGCGTATCCTTTCAAAGAACTTTCATCCACAAAGGCTGAATCCAGCATCAAATCGGCATTGGATGAGTCCAACCCATTCATATTTACTTTGATACTTAACAATCCTGGAACTTTTCCTTGAAGCCCTTCTAGCCCCTCTTTAATCTCTTCCTTGATTCTCACCTTTTCTTCATTTGTAAATTCATCTTTTAACTGCCATAAAATAATGTGCTTAACCATTTCTCTAATCTCCTTTTGAACTATTTATTAAATTATTGATTTTCCTAAATCATAAGCCTCTTCCAATGCCTTATTTCCTTTAATATCTCCTATATCTTTAACACCTTTTACAAGAATGGAGCCTGCATCTTCCAGTTTAAAAAAATCTAGAATCAATTGATACTGCATTTTGATAGAATCAAATACTGTAGGAAGTGTTGCTGCTGCCACTAAAAGAAGCCCCAACTTCTTAACTTGAAACTCATTTCTCATAGGTGTATGTAAACGATCAATAATTGCTTTTAGCTGTGCACTGATTCCATAAAAATAAACCGGTGAAGCTACAACAATAACATCCGCTTCTGCCAATTTCGGATAAATCTTTTGCATATCATCCTGCTGAAAACATTTATGACCTTCTCTTTCAAAACAGGAATTACATCCAATACATGGATTTACATGATAATCTGCTACTGATATGATTTCAACTTCATTGTTTTCTCTGGCACCTTCTGCAAATACCTTTGTCAACAGGTCTGTGTTTCCATCTTTTCTAATACTTCCAACCAGTATTACAATCTTACTCATACGAAACCTCCTACTTTCACAAATCTTAAAAATTATATGTTCATACCTATTGTTTAGCAATTACAATTCACATTCCAACTGGCAGTCATAAGGTTCTTCCTCCACATGCTTTCGATTGTATACCTGTGCTTCCACACATCCCATAGCCTTATAAAACGCCTGACTCTCAACAGCTGAATGAGCTGATATATACAGCTTTTTAGCACCTCTTTCCTTACTCCACTCTTTTGCTGCAAGAAAAAGTGCTTTTCCAACTCCCTGACCACGCATATCTTCAGATACATGAATACTAGATAAATCAAGGTATTTTTGCTCGCCCCCAAATAACTCAGGTTCAACAGAAACAAAACCTTTCAAATCACTATCACTGAAACCTGCAAAAACAAAACCACCTATAGCGATTGTGTTTTTTAAACAAACAATTAGTATCTGGTAATCTTTCTCTGTCCAGTCATCAATAAATGGATCACTTTTAATAACCCAATTATTCTTCTCTTTTCTCCAGCAGTCTGTAACATTCTGGTGACGTATAAATTTTCTGAATAACTCTCTGTTTATTTCTTCTTCCTTCAATCTTCTATATGCAATCATTCACTGAACTCTCCTATAAATCAAAGTATGCTTTCATAATTGCCTCATTGTAACTCCTTCTTTTTCATTTCCTGTTCTAGTTGTTCCACACTCATATGCAGCCGATCCGCTACCTGGTCTTTAGATAAAATCCCATCTCGTATAAGGTCAATGTGTTCTTCCTTTTTGCCTTCTTTTATGCCTATTATTCTTCCCTCTTCTAATCCATCTTCTCTAGCTTCTTTCCTCAACATAGCCATTGTTTCCTCTTCATTATGCTCTGTAAGACACATTTCAATAACCTCCGCTTTATGTGCCAACAAGAACTCTGCCATAACACCTTCCTGAATACATTCCTCCACTGCTCTAACAACCCCATTCTCCATATTGGCATACTTCTTCTGTTATTTCCTTATCTTCTCTACAAGTATAGCATAATCTCGAAGAATTTTACATTTATCCATTAACTTTTTATTTTTCCATAATTAAAATTGAGCATTACCGCCGTCCATTCAAATCCCTCAGTCTTCTTTATCTGAAATGCATCGGATAATTTCAGTTTCATTTGGTCGGAATATTCCTGTTTTCCATTATAAAAAACATAATATTGAGGCATTGGAATTTTAATAACATTTGATTTTATGATTAAGTTACCCGTATAAAATCCCACACATTTGCCTATCCTATATTTGAAAGGATGGTGCAATATGGGTAAAAATAATAAATCAAAAAACGCTTATGACGATGGAAATATTCCTGAAGTAGATTTACCAAAGGATAAGTTTTCTAACAAACCGGATTACAACGTAGAACCATTACCTGAATCATCTCGTCCAAGAAAAGATGGTCCAGGTGGAGATAATGGTAAATAATTTTCCGTTTATTATTTAGCATAAAAGAATCCCATCCATTGATAAAATATCAATGGATGGGATTCTTCTTATGTTATATAATTTTCTCTATTTTAGATTTCCATGTTTTAGGTTCTTTATTTCTTTCCTCTTTTTCTCTTTTTTTCTGCATACTTTATCCATGCATTACATTCCCATTTAATTGGGGATGATTCAGTTTTAATAGAATTTTTGCCTTTCGCTTAAATTCATTAATCTCCATTCTAACGCCTCCATTTTTACATGCATCTAATGACGCTGTATAAACTCTGCAATTACCATTATTTTTTAGAACATATTGTCGCATTTCAACCACTAATATTAATATAAATGTTTCTTTAACAAAATTGAGTCTTCTTCTGTAATTTTACGAATTACTTTACACGGATTTCCCGCTGCAAATACTCCTTCCGGTATATCTTTTGTCACAACACTTCCAGCTCCAATAATTGTATCTTTTCCAATGGTTACACCACCACATATAGTTACGTTTGATGCAATCCAGCAACCGTCCTTTATCCTTATAGGACTGGCATATTCTAAATCATATGCAGTTCCATTTTCCTTAAATCTAATTTTACGCTCATCTTTTAAAAATGGATGGATAGGTGTTACCAGTGTACAATTAGGTCCAAAGAACACATCATCCCCTATCGTTACCGGACAGCAGTCCAACACAACAAAATTAAAATTCACAAAACAATTTTTTCCTATCTTCGTATTTACCCCATAGTCAAATTGAATTGGTCCCTGAATATATGTCCCCTCTCCCATATCCGGTAAAAGTTTTTGTAAAATTTTCGCCCTCTTTTCCTCTTCGTCCTCATATGTATTATTATAATCCTTTGACCATCTATGTGCATTTACTCGCTTTTTCACCAGATTTTCATCTGATGTATCATAAATCTTTCCACTTAACATTTTCTCTTCTTCAGTCATTTTTCCTCCTAAAATATTTTGTCTAATAATCTTTAATCACACTTTCCACTAATCTATCACCATCATATACAACTTTCAATGTAAAAAAATTATCTTCTTCTATTAATTTTTTTAAGAAAATTCTGTCACCATCCCAAATATTTAACTTTAATATGTCCTTCTTGTCTACCCATTTCAATTCCCCTTCATCACACTCACTTATCTCACCTGAAAACTCATTGGAAGTAAATAAATACATATATTCTGTTCCCCATTCATTTAAGATAAATGTAATTACTGCACGCAGCCTATACTTTGTCAATGTAAGACCTGTTTCTTCTTGTACTTCCCGTAAAAGACACTCTTCCGGTGTTTCGTCTTTTTCAAATTTTCCCCCTACCCCAATCCACTTTCCTTCATTTAAATCATTTTCTTTTTTCGTTCTATGAAGCATAAGATATTTATTATCTTTTTCTATATAGCAAAGAGTTGTATTAATCATTGTAATCCCTTTCAGCATTTTTATAAGTTTATTTTATCACACATTTTTACCAAATTAAATAAAAGCATTGTACATATATACATCATACTTTTATAAAAAACTCTTAACTTCAACAAAAGCACTAGTCCAAACAGCCTAGTGCTTTCATCGCCCCCATTTTTCCATATCAATTTTTCTTTTCATTATGATATGGTAATTATAAAATCCACACTCTTTTGAATAGTAATTTAACTATCCATCCCAAAAATAATAATATTTGACAAATCGGTCAATAGAATCTGCACGAACGATAGTGATTTTTGCGTAAACGATAGTATTTTTTATAGTACTAGTGTGTTATTATATAATTTCACGCATTATTTAAAATATTTTATCCCAATAAAAAAAGCCACTTTCGTGACTCTTTATGCATTACCGCAATCATATATTCTCTTTAAATATACTCTTTTAAATTCCCAAAGTTTTCTCTGTGCAATGTCCAAATCACTTCCATCTTTCATATACACAATTAAATTCTCTAACCTCTCAATTTCATCCAAATTTACAATAAAAGATTTGTGACATCTAAAAAACCATTTATCACACAACTCCTTTTCAAATTCTCTCATGCTGGTATTACACCTTTTCATACCCTGCTTCATATGAACAATGACATTGTGACTGGCACCCTCCACATAACATATATCTTTTAAAGTAATTTCCCTTATTCCCTCTCCGACAATATTTACTTTAATTCTCTTATTTCTTTCTAAAAGAGTTTCAGCAGATTCCAATGCTTCAACAATTAACTCTTCCATTTTTTCTTTATTAATATATCTATAGGCATTCACCAAATATCCTCTGTCACACATCTCTGTATGTGTTGTAAGAATCATATAAACGCTTTCAGGATATCTGCTTCTTGCTTTCTTTATTGTCTCAAAGCCATCCATACCTTTCATCTCTATATCGATAAAAGAGATGTCATACTCGATTTCACTCTCCAGATACGCTTCACCACTTTCGTAAAAATCAATATTAATAATCTCGTTTCTAAAATATTTAATTATACATTTTTTCGCTCTGTCGCGATATAACTGTATATCATCTACTACTGCAATCTTCAACTCTCTACCTCCTGATTTGCAAGCATCACCGTAATAGAGTAAATATTACCTTCAATGTCAATATCTATCATTCCATGATTCCTCATGACAGCATCTTTTATATTCTCTATTCCGAAACCATGATACTCTATATCTTTCTTCGTCGTTATAATTTTGCTATGGCGAAATTGTCCTTCATCTTTAAATGTATTTTTTGTAATAATAATAATGCTATCTTTTGTATATCTACATTCCATAGAAATCCCTTTTTCTGCAGACTTTTCAGCAGCCTCTATTGCATTGCTTAACAGATTAGAAAATATAGTACATAAATCATATGCTGAGATTCTGCAGTTTTTCGGGAACATTCCCTTTATCTCAATGTTAATTCCTTTTTGCGTTGCTTCAGAATAATATTTATTGATAATCGCATCTACGATACCATTATTCACTGTAATAACATTTCCGAAACTATCTATTTTAATATTGATATCTTTCATATATTCATCAAAATTTGTATACATATCATTCTTTGCCATACTCGAAAGCACCTGCATATGACTTTTGATATCATGACGAAACTTCTTTGTATCTTTTTCTCTCTGCTCCAAATATTTGTAATGTTTAATCTGTTCATTTAGATACTTTCCTGTAGCTTGTTCTTTTTCTTTATATGTATCTCTGGAAATTATTAATAAGATAACTGCAGCTAACTGTATGAAAATTCCAATGATTGTAATCAAAAATAAATTCAAGAATAAAACTTTATGACTTCCCTTATAATCATCAACCAATATTGTGCCTAGACTCATAATAACAAAAGCATCTGCTGTCGCAAGAATTGTAAATAAAAATAACTTTACAAACCCAATATTCTTAATTCCAATCTTATATTTACTTTTATATATTTTGCCTGCCAATAATATAAAAAGCAGGGAAACAGCTGAAGCCGTCAACTCTCCCACCCGTTCATTAGTAAACTTAAACATATCAAATAATACAGTCACCATCTCCGTAAACAGTAAATCCAACATTGATGTCAAAAATATTATCCAAATACCGGAGATGATCAACTCATATATTTTTTCATTATAAATCAAACAAATATATAAACATAATGTTATGAAAAAACAAACAAATGAAATCATGTCATTATTATAAATATGCATTAACAATGAGAGACTAAGCATTATGACTGTAGAAACAACAGTTATAAATTTTCTTTTTCTCTTACGAAACATAAATATTAAATCACATAAAATAACTATTTTTAACAAATGCAATGCATCTGTCAAAACGGACATAATCTGCTCCATAAAACTCCTCCGTAATCCCAACTATTAATAATAATTATATCAAATATTCGGAAATTACGGAAGAATTTAACTTTATTCTTACTTTATCGACAACTAAAACCAACGTCTCATAAAGTGCCAGAAACTATTAAACAACACATAATCCTTTCCGTATATACTTATGTATTGTCCGGACAAGGATTAGCATAATTCATTTTATTTTTTTGTAAATATAATCTGCGTCAACGATAGTGATTTCTGCGTCAACGATAGTAAATTTTTAAAAAAAGCACAACATTTATATAAAATACAAACGTTGTGCTAATATCATTTTTGTTTAATAAATGCATACTCCCAATCAGTTAATTGTTCTAAACATTATTCTCATAATTCTCCTTCTAGTTTTTTATATCATAAACATTTTCGAAATGCTGTAGGCAATGGTACTGTGTTATTTAACTCTTCCTTTGAAACCCATTCAAAAGTGTCATTTGTTTCTTTGCACATAACATGATAACAATTCATATACCATTCCAAATGCGTAAATATATGTTTTGCAGTTTTATGCTTTTCTACCTGAATTACTTCAACCCCCTTTTGTTCTAACCACTTGCCAATCTCTTCTTCTGTCATTTTTCTGTCTATATTAGGAAATTCCCATAAGCCGGCTAAAAGCCCCTGTTTGTCTCTTTGACTTACAGCAATTTTGTCTCCCACCGATAAAATAAATACTGTTTTATTAATTCTTTTGCGTTGTGGCTTCATTTGTTTTACCGGATACTTCTGCCACGTATTATTTTTATATGCACCACACCCACTCTTCAATGGACACTTTTCACATTTTGGCTCTCCGTTTGGAACACAGACCGTAGCCCCCAATTCCATTAAACTTTGTGTAAATTCACTGCAATAACCTGCAGGGTAAACCTCTTCCAGCCTTTCACCAATCTGCTTCTTAAACCTTTCAACTTTAATATCTGCGTCATTTTCTTCTAATCTGGTTATTACACGAAGAACATTTCCATCCACTGCGGAACAAGGCTGTCCAAATGCAATTGAACTGACAGCCCCTGCTGTATATTTTCCAATCCCCGGAAGTTTCAAAATCTCAGAATATTCCTCCGGAAACTTTCCAGTATACTGTTTGCATATAACCTCTGCTGCCTTTTTAAGATTTCTTGCTCGCGAATAATATCCTAATCCTTCCCATAATTTCATAACCTTTTCTTCTGGCGCATCAGCCAATATTTTAATATTGGGAAAGTTCTCCATAAATCTCTGATAATAATCTATCACTGCCTCCACTCTGGTCTGCTGTAACATTATCTCTGAAACCCACACACGATATGGGTCCCTGTTTTCTCTCCATGGAAGTACCCTTGCCTGCTCCCCGTACCATTCAAGCAATGGGGCAACAATCCACTGTAATGATTTATTATCTTTCTTTATATTTAACCTATCTTTACTTTTCATAAAACTTCTCCTTTTAAAAACTAGTCTATCACATTAATACATTTTATGCTTTTCCAATTACTACAAGTTTTTTTACTATGGTAATTATATACCAAATATTACATTTTTTTAATGGCAGACTTCTATTGCGTCTACTCTGGAACAACGTTATACTAAGTAACAGTAATTCAAACACTAATGATGTTAAAATATTAGGAGGAACCAATGAGGGTATATATGAAAAAACTTGCGCTTTTATTAACAATAACTTTACTGGGACAAACATTTTTACCAATACACAAAGTAACAGCGGATGATATTTCCATCACAGAACAGCCTACCACAAGTTTTGAACCGGTCACAACAGAACAACCTACAACACCAGCCCCGGAATACGTTATTTCCAAACTGTCTCCAACAAAATCTAAAGTTATTCTGTTAGATCCTGGTCACTGTAAGAAACATATGGGTGCTCACGAAAATGGTCTGAAAGAAGAAAAGGTTGTTTTAGATATTACAAAAGCCTGTAAAAATATATTAGATGAATATGGTGGGATTACTGTGTATCTGACACGCAATAATATGAGCTGTCTTTCTTCCTTACATTTGGGGGACTGTCTGAGTTCCCGTAACAATCTTGCCAAAAGGTTGTCTGTCGATTTTCTTGTGAGCATGCACATTAATGCAGATGATCGGTCTGGCAAATCCGGTGCATTGATACTTCCCGCATACCAATCTGGTTATCGTGATAAAATACGTAAAAAGACTCAGGCACTCGGCAGTTATTTTTTAGAACATCTCCATTCCCTTGGACTAAAAAACCGTGGTTTTTGGCTTCGTAAATTAAGTAACGATCGATATCGTAATGGCGCTCGTGCAGATTATTATTCTATTGTAAGAAATGGTGTGTTGAACAATATCCCAAGCCTCATTGTAGAACATGGATACGTCTCGAATCTCTCTGACTGCGAATTATATTTTAAGACAAAAGATAAGCGGAGATTTTTGGGTGAAGCTGATGCCAATGCGATTGTTTCTTATTACGGATTAAAAAGAAAAGTAATCACCGGCACATTTGTAAAAAAAGGAAAAAGCACCTACTATGTTACTGATAATAATCAAAAAGTCAAAGGATGGGTTAAGAAGCAGGGAAAATGGTATTACTTTGATAAAACAAACGGAAAGATGAAAACCGGATTTGTAAAAATCGGAAAGCACAAATTTTATTTAAAACCTTCCACCGGAGAAATGGCTGTCGGATGGTTCAAAGTAAAAGGTGCATCTTACCTTGCTCAAGGCAACGGAGCTCTTGTCCGTAAAAAAGCATACTCTGACGGTATACACACATATCTCTTTAGTTCTTCCGGGAAAAAATACACCAGAGGAAAACATAAAATAAACG
This sequence comes from uncultured Eubacterium sp., assembly GCA_910584795.1. GTDB lineage: Bacteria > Bacillota > Clostridia > Lachnospirales > Lachnospiraceae > Eubacterium_G. The sequence goes on from CAJUBZ010000008.1 coordinate 89,619, forward strand.
GAAAAACTTACTATGTGAATGCCAGGACAGGTACAATCCGCAAATAAAGGCTAAATAAAACCGCTTGGGAATATATCTTCCTCAAGCGGTTTCAAATATTGATATTTTATTATTCAATATCTCTTTTCATACTTTCTCTTTGCTTTTTCCGTGTATTCTTTGATAAATTCTGTTTTTGCATTTGTATATCCATCACGATTATACTCATACTTCTTCCATAGCTTCAATTTTAACTCTTCATACTGTTTTGCCACATCCTTGTGCTCATTTAAATAATCTCTAAAATATAATTCATCATTATCTCCCGCATATCGCAAATGCAGATGATACACTTTCTCTGCAAAACCATTGTCTGTATAACCTTTATTGAAAGAAATCCGGTTTGAAGTATGACTCATACAAATATAACCATTGCCTACTAATTGTCTCTTTATTTCCTCCATATCATTTACTTTCGGTATTTCCACCATAATATCAATAATAGGTTTTGCCCAAATTGTATCAACAGCGGTACTTCCGATATGGCTGATCTTATACATTATATCCGGTTTTAATATCTCTTGTATATTATTTTTCTCCTCACAATACCACTTTTTCCAGTTGGTCCGATGCTCAGTGAGGGATATTGGAAAAAGCCTCCATAGTTCTTCTAAACTCATTTCTGATAAACTCTTTCTTTTCTCAAAACAGGCGCTTTTTTCCATTTCTTCATGTTGTTCCTTTATGTATTTCACTATTATTCCCCCAAAATTTCCCGTTGCTTTTTCTTGCTAAAACCAGCCAGGATTAACGCATAAGACTCATCTAATAAATGTTTCATCAAATCATCCGATACTGCACCATCCGGCTTTATAGAGTTCCAATGAACTTTATTTGAGTAATATCCCGGAATGATATCTTCAAACTGTTCACGCAGGTAAATACTTTCCTGTGGATCTGTCTTTACGTTAATATAATATGGTTTATCTTCACCATCCAGACAGATTGCCGCAAACATCTTATCCTCAATACAATATCTTATCCAGTTCCAGTCTTCCTGAAGATTTTTTGTTACTCCTTTTTTCTCTAATAAATAACCATCTATCCAATTGTATTTCATTTATTCTTCTCCTATTCATATATTACTTATCAATATACTATTGAAAATCTATTCTCTATATAAATTTTTTTCTTTTATACCACTTACTTCACACAATATACTTATTCACTCTTTCCTTTACACTATTTTTTACATATCAGAAAATATTGAATCATGGGGCCGACAACCTCTTTTTTGCTAATCTCAAAACCAAAAGATAACATACTTTCAAATTCTGATACCGTCATATCAAACTCATCCGGACGTCCCAAGTACTCTTCAATTAATGCAGTAATTTCAAATTCCGGACTGCCTGCATTTGGAATATCCAGAACAAATTTCCCTTTGGATTTCATTATTCGATATATCTCACAAAGCACCTGTCCAACAAACTCTTTTCTAAAATACTCGAGTGAACCGATGCATGTTCCAATATCAAAGAAACTATCATCAAATGGTGTGTTATGCATACTGCCACAATGTAATGCACCAATTTGAAGACAATTTTTCTCTATAAATTGCTTTAATAATTCAATCGTTTTCGGACTAATATCCACACCATAATATATAGACTCCCACTCTTTGTATCCACGAAACATCAAATTTAAGCAGCATCCCAAGTCAATGCACTTCATGTCTTGTTGTGGATTTAAAAATTCTACAATCTCTTTTCTTCCGCTGTCTGATAACGTCTCATTCTCCTGCATGTCTTTATAAATTAAATAATTGGGATTATTTTTTATGTAATCCGGCAAATTTTCATATGGATCTATACCTTGACGCCCTAAATCAATTGCCTTGTCATAAGACTTTGCAATTTTATCTAATCCAGTGTTCTTATAACCTTCCATTCTTCAATTAACCTTTCTAAGTTCCATGCCGCATTTGCCGGACTAGTAGAAGGCAGGCATATTGCTTCTATGTTTGTTTGTTTTTTTGTATACTTGTTATACAACGAAAACGCTTTCTTCCCGTTTACAAAGATATGTTTTATATCTGTTGTATTAAGTATTTCCATCAGGTCATTCACTACTACCTCTTTGATACTGCTGTCTGAAGAACCTGTAATTTCACATGAGCGAATAACATCCCACACTGCAATTTTGTTTCTCAATAAAAATTTCCTTTTCTCCTGAATTGTATGTGGTGTACTCTCATTAAATACTGCTGATGTCACTTTCCAGAATCTGTTCTGGGGATGTCCATAAAAAAAGCCTTCTTCTCTTGATTTCACGGATGGAAAGCTTCCAAGAATCAGTATCTCAGATTTTTTATTATATATTGGTTCTATTGGATGTATTATCATAATGTTTCCTTTCTATTATTATTTAATTTTTAGTCTATCCATGGTGTTTCCCACTGGTATTCTGACATGATAACATGCCCATTCTCAAAACATACACCTTCTGATTTGAGTAATTCTATCTGTCTGTTTCCTCCGCCAAAGGCGAATGCCTCTGATACATTCCCCTCTTTTGTAACCACTCTATAACATGGTACACCCTCCGGATCTGGATTCACATGAAGTGCATATCCAACAACTCTTGCCCATCTTTTATTTCCTGCAAGTGCTGCAACTTGTCCATACGATGCAACCCTACCTTCCGGAATTTGTTTTACGACATCATAAATTCTCTCAAAAGTATTCTTTTCCATTGGTGTTACTCCTTAAATTATATCATACTATTCCTATTAAAAATATCCTAAATAAGTATTTCTACCTACTTAGGATACACTTAAAATCATAAATTGTCCACTTCATTTACCGGAGGCTGACAAGTACGCCCACGACAGATATAAAACGTGGTTTTATCATTTATCAGCGGATATTCTTTTGTCGGACCTTCCACAACACATACCACACTATTCAAAGGAATTCTCCAAGACAAATTGACTAAATCCCGTTTATCTTTAACTACAATCGTTATTTTTTCCTGTGGCTCATGGTAATCTGATAATGCCAAAAGAAACATTGCATACCCTGTTGGATAATGTTCTGCTTCTGTACTCATAAACCTCATCTGACACTCTGCCAATTCACCATACTGTTTTTCACCTGTAATAAGATATAATCGCACAAGACTGTATGCCATGGCCGAATTAGAACTAAAGACAGCACCGTCATAAGTTTCCTTAGGGCGCATAATAAGCTGTTCATTTTCTTTTCCATATAGAAAAAATCCACCCTGCTCTTTATCATAAAAATCAGAAATTATTTTATTACAAAACTGCCTGGCTTTTTCAAGATAAATACTCTCCAATGTGGCTTCATATAAAGCAAGCAATGCAAAAACCTCACCGGCATAGTCATCTAATAAACCTTTTCCACTGTGCTTTCCTTCCCGCCAGCTGATATATAATGTATTTTTTTCACATAAATTCTTTTGAATAAATTCCTGTGCTTTTACTGCTGATTTAAGATAAATTTCCTTCCTGCTGACACGATATAAGTGACACATTGCTGCAATCATAAGTGCATTCCAAGATGTCAATATTTTATCGTCTAAGTGTAGTGTATATCGTTTTTTGCGATATTCATATACTTCCGGCATAAAATCATCAAATCTTTCCCTGATAATTTCACTTTTCAAAAGATTCGGAATATTTTTTCCTTCAAAATTTCCTCTATCAGTAATATCAAAATACTGATTAAATTCTTTTCCTGCCTTGTCTCCAAGAAGCCCAATGATTTCATCCGGCTCTAACAAATAGTATTTTCCCTCTACTCCTTCGCTGTCTGCATCTTGTGCACTATAAAATCCGCCCTCGGGAGAAGTCATTTCCCGCAATATATATGTGGCGGTCTTTTCAGCAACATCGCAATAAACCTGCTTTTTTGTGATTTGATATGCCCTGCAATACGCAAGAATCAGCAACGCATTATCATAAAGCATTTTTTCAAAATGTGGCACCAAAAAATAGCGGTCTGTGGAATATCTGCTAAAACCACCGCCAATATGGTCAAACATTCCTCCTCTATACATTTGCAGTAATGTCTTTTCCACCATTTTCAATGCATCTTCGTTCCCATTCTTTTGATAGTACTGCATTAAAAACAACAGATTATGAGGTGTAGGAAATTTGGGTGCTTCTCCAAATCCTCCAAACTTATAATCGAACATGCTTTTGTAAATTTCAAAAGCAGAATCCAAAAGCTGCATATTTATCCTATCTCCAACTGTTGTTTGTCGATTCAGAAATGCAATGATTTCATCTGCGGATTCCAACAAATCTTCTCTATCTGTTTTCCATTGTTCATAAACAGCCAAAAGCAATTCTTTTAATCCTATCTGCCCATATCTTGAGGTTTTCGGAAAATAAGTCCCAGCAAAAAAAGGCTTTTGTCGCGGTGTCATAATAATCGTTGTAGGCCAACCGCCACTTCCTGTAAACGCCTGACAAACTGACATATAAATGCTGTCAATATCCGGACGTTCCTCTTTATCTACCTTTATTGATATAAAATATTGATTCAAAATCTCTGCAATCTCTTCATCTTCGAAACTCTCATGAGCCATCACATGACACCAATGACAGGTACTATAGCCAATACTCAAAAACACCGGTTTATCCTCTACCGTTGCACGCTCAAAAGCATCTTCGCACCATGGATACCAATTTACCGGATTATCTGCGTGTTGTAACAGATATGGACTTGTTTGATTTGATAAATGATTTTTCATACTTCCTCCCATCGACATCTGCTTCGCAGATGAATTTAACACATATATGGGTGTTCTTCCCATAAAAATATAAATATAACCAAAAACTCCTATAAACAGTCTTTTCGTTATATTGATTTTTTTATAGCTGAACTGTTACTATAAATTATTATGCTATGTTTTGTACAGATTATAAAATTAAAAAAATACCAGTGTGAAACTTCACAACCGGTATTATACTCTTCCCAATATATTCTTATATAAATTAATCCTCTTCACAATATTCAAAACATTCATCTTGAAAGAAATCCATCAGGCTCATTTCAAATCCATTACAAATTTTATTCAATGTTGACACTGTAGGATTTGTTCCATTTATAATATTCATTAATGTTGATTTTGGAATAGCAGAACGATATGCCAGGGCATAGTAAGACATTCTTTTTTCGAAACACAAATCATTAATTCTTTTAATAACTGCTTCGCTAGAATTCATTTTACCCCTCCCATATATAGTCCTAAGATAATTTTACTAACAAATTTCAGCTTTTAGGTCTATATATAGTACTTATTGGGTTATTATTTACAAAATAAATGAATTTATTGCACAAACTCTCCTTTTTATTCTCTAAAAAGTTTGTTATATTCCCACACACAGCAATCTGTCCAATATACACTAACAAACCCGCAAGAAAGGATAACACTATCTTTGGCACGCTCACATCTGTAGTGTAACTGAGAGCATTTCCCATATAAATGGAAATTGCTATTTCAGCTGCCTGTCTCATATCCATCTCAGATATAATCAAATAAGTCGATCCTATGGTATTTTGCAGCAACAAAAAAACATCTGTGTCGAAAACATCAACATATAATTAGCAATAACCTTTCCTCTCCCATAGTGCAGGCTGGCATAAATTGTCACGTTTTCAAAATCTCCGCCGACCAGAATTTGCCAGAAGTGCTATAGCAATGCCCAAACGTTGCCTCATCCCTAAAGAAAAATCTTTTACTTTTTGTCTCCCTGTATTGTCTAGTTCCACCATAGCCAATATGTTATCATTTGACATCTGCTCTTTATTATTGTTGATTTTACGATATTTTGTTGTTTTCTTTGCGCTGTTCGACAAAAATATATTTTTTCCTTTTCCAAAGTGAGATGAATGTCCTGCAGTACAATTCTTTTTCTATATTCTTTACTTGCATTTTTCAGTGAGATTATTGTTTGTGTTATATTTGTTCTCCTTGTTTATGTATATATAACAGAGTAAAATTCTTCACTCATACTTGTTTTTTCGACAAGCATCTGTATGTGAATATTTCATTATACAATGCTATACCTTTATATTATGTTTTATTTCGGTAATATAAGAGTAAAGTTATCATACTCTGGCAGTTACTTGATATTCCTCGCCCGAATCATATCATTGGTTACTTTAGTGCCTATATCACCTGCATCCACAGCATATTTTGTTTATATTTCTCTTATGTCTAATATATGGCAATTAGCGCTTTAATGCCCATTGTAGCAAGATATACAAAAAATAAAAAAACTAAACATCAAAACATAATCTAATGTATTTTCTCATTTTTTGCAAAATATTTATTGCTGTCTATGCTACATTTGTCCTCAATGTTTCTTTCACCTTATACTATATCACTATATTCTATTTAAATCTAAAATCTCATGTACCTAATACTGTATTAAAATAAATAAACTAACCTCTAAAAAACTATAAATTGCACTATGGTTCTATTAATATTATATTGGGGTAAATGCACGAATAAAAATTCTATCTTTAAATTCCACTATAGTTCTATTAATATGGAATTTGAAACACCTCCATTATTTCTTGATGAACCTTTAAATTCCACTATGGTTCTATTAATATGAATACAATCGTAATCATTACGGTAATGCATATGTTCTTTAAATTCCACTATGGTTCTATTAATATTTTTGTTGATTTGGTAGGTTCTGACGTATCGACCGACTTTAAATTCCACTATGGTTCTATTAATATCAAAAGTTTTTTTAACAAAACTTAGTAGAATGTTCTTTAAATTCCACTATGGTTCTATTAATATTATCATCAATAATTGGCATATCAGCGTCATTATATTCTTTAAATTCCACTATGGTTCTATTAATATTTTGTGTCATACATAACATTTACTATGTTTTTGTTCTTTAAATTCCACTATGGTTCTATTAATATTGGAGATAGTTCTTGATATACTTCCTGCCAGTGTTCCTTTAAATTCCACTATGGTTCTATTAATATCAGAAAATGCACAGAGTGAAATTAATGCGGCAATTTTCTTTAAATTCCACTATGGTTCTATTAATATTATGACGAGATAAAAGAGCAGATGGAAAAGATATATCCTTTAAATTCCACTATGGTTCTATTAATATGCCATAGAAGGAAAGATAAAAGTTAAACGTAACTGTCTTTAAATTCCACTATGGTTCTATTAATATACATATTCAGATACGTTTTTAGCGTCTTTTGTATATGCTTTAAATTCCACTATGGTTCTATTAATATCCTCTTGGGTTTACATCCTGTGGAACGAATACATCCTTTAAATTCCACTATGGTTCTATTAATATTGTAGCGTTCGCTGTTATGATTGACGGAATATCACTCTTTAAATTCCACTATGGTTCTATTAATATCCGTCGACTCAAAGGCTCTATATTAACTGTCTTTGAGATATACCTTTTGTCTACCTCATAAAAAAATATAAATAATTAATTTGTTAATCAATTATGTAATAACAAAACACCCATCTGTTCCAGCAAATAAAGACATTGTCAACTAAGGTGTTTTTTCCCCTCATCATAGGTCGACAATTTTTTTCAGATAAATCTAGAAGTCTTATCTTCTTCAATTCCCCAAAACATTTTTTTCAGCCATCTCGAATCCCGACTTTGAAATACAATTACTGAATCTTCATTCTTTCGTACATGTTTCGAAAGTTCCATCTTTAACTGTATTAGATTTCCTTCTGTTATCTCCCCTTCAAACACAGAATTTTGTATGTGCGTCAAATACTTTTTACAAATTTTATGTACTCTAGGCAGATTTCTTTTTCCATGATCATCAACTTTTATATCATAAACTAAAATAACATACATCTAACTACCACCATATCTCAAATCCACAATACTCTTTTTCTCCCAACAAATGTTTTACCAATTTATATGCCTCTAACCGTATAAGATATTGGTACGAAACATTCCTTCCCAGTTCTTTATGCATAATTGTCCTACTCATACACGAATCAATTTCCTGCATAATTTTTTGTGATGCTTTTTTTGTCAGGTGTAGAAAATTCAATTCTTTTTCAAAGCTTCTCTCTGTTATTTGATTCCGATTTAATAACGAAAAAATCACTCTGTCCCCAATCAAAGGTTTAAATATTTCTGCCAAATCAAGACACAAAGAAAATCTTCTACTTCCTGGTTCATGCAAGTAACTAATTGTAGGGTTTAACTGTGTATGATATATCTCTGTCAATACCTTAGAATAGATGATAGTATTGACAAACGAAATAAGGGTATTAATCATATTATCAGGGGGATGCATAACTCTTTTATCAAACTCTATCTCCTGATCAATAATGATATTCCATGCAGAATAGTAACTCCTTCGTATATTTCCTTCTATCCCCATTAGTTCAGTAACACTTGATAGTTCATCAATTTGCTTCCTATAATTAATAACCTGCTGCATTTGTTCTGCCACATCTTTTCCCCGCCCATTATAATACCTTAGATTTCTATAAATATTTGCAGATGCCGCCTGTATAAATTTCTTTGCTAACACCAATCTTTTTTTACTGTCTGTGTAATGTCCAACCTGTCTTACAAGCAATTGCCCTGACAGCAATTTTTCTTTTGGATAAAAACTTCCAGTATAAAAACTATAGTAATTAAAAAAATGAAGTACAATTCCATTCTGGGATACAATATTTAGAAAACTACTGTTTAAAGTAATTTCTGACATAAAATATATTTCCTCGATATTTTCAATTGGCAAATCCTTCGTATCACCTTCCTCATTTGTAAATCTCAAAGTATTATCCTTCCTTGAAATTTGTCCCATAGAAAAAATATAATAACTTCCCTTCATCCGACCACTCCTTCCCATATGAATAAAGTCTTTAATTTCGCCTAATAAATTAATCTACGATTATTTCAAATCAAATAAAACATAAATCATAATAAGCACATGATTTACATATATTTTTCTTTTCATTATTAATACTAGAAATCTGACCATCAATTATTCTCTTTATGTGTTCAATAACACTTTCCAACACAGCCTCATCCTCGTTATTCAATATAACCTTTATATTTCTCTTTAACAACGGATAATCTATAATCCCCTCTATACCTTCCACTCCCCTTTGCTTAAGGTAATAAAGATAATATTTCACCTGCCAGATGCCAGCCTCCTCAATTTTTCTGCTCTTTTTCACCTCATGCAATACCTTATAGTCATGTATGAAATCAATGTTAATTGTACCATCGATTTCGATGTGCTTATTCTCCCTTATGTAAGAACTCTCATCTAAGATCTTTCCCAATTTCACATTTTCATTATTTTGCTCCATAGAAACCTGATGGCAAAAATACCATAACTTCCTCTTACACACAAAATAATAATAAATCATCATTCCAGATATATTTTTTGTACTATACTCACTAATCAATAAAGATACCTCCTTTCCTCAACCGTGCCTCCTCGTATAATTTATTTTCTTTCCTGTTTTTCACAAAACCCAATTCTTCAGAATATTCACATTCAATAATTTCTATTGCATGATTTCTCCCTAGTTTTATTTTTTCTCCTTTTAACTCACATTGTCTTCTCTCATACTCCTGAATACTGAGACAATACTCTTTCAACTTCGATATCTGTGAAATCCTATCAAATGTGACTGCTTCATTGCTGTTCAGTTTTTCTCTGATAGTCTCAATCTCTTCCCGATATAATTCATATACCACATAAGGTATAACATCCACTGTAGAAATATCTCTTAATTTTTTACATGCCTGATTTTCATATGGTACATTTTCAGAAATAATTTGTTTACAATAGGAATAATCTTTTTGATATTTAGTTCCTCTTATCTTGTCAATACTAAAATATACATCTATGATTTCTTTCTTCTCTTTCTCAGTGATTATTCCCTGCCTATCTTGCAAAGCCATTTTAGATAGTTTGTATATATCTGAATTTTCAATATATAACTTAACACTTCCTCTTGGCTTTAAATAAATAAAACAATTTGCTTTGTGTTGATACCACTCCTTTACACCTTTCCTGTTACACCTTCCCATGCGTTGGAATAAAGAAAAAACATCATTTAATTCTGTAAAAAGATAATCAAAATCAATATCCAAACTCGCTTCTACCAAAGATGTGCTAATCCATATTTCATATTTTTTATTTAGAATATTATGATTATGTTCAGAAAAGGTTTTACCACATCTCAAAATCTCCTCTTCCCTTTTCTTTCTATCCTTTTTTATAAATTTACTATGAAGCAACTTCACACTTAAATCAGATAATTCTTCATACAAGCTTTGTGCATTTTCAATCGAATTGCATACCACAAGTATTTTTGCACTTTTATCATTTTCTATTAAATGATAGTATTTTCTTCTTATATCTTCACTGTCAATTGTCTTATCCATCACTTTTATATTGTGCCTTGTTGTTCCCTGAGCAGAATAATCTCTCTGAATACAATCACCGTCAAGAACCTTTTTTAATTCATATTCCACAAATGGGGGTAAAGTAGCCGTCAACACAGCTACTTTACCTCCAACTTGATGAATTCGTTCAATACCGTAAATCAAAAATGCTAGTAGTGATGTATCATACATCTGTATCTCATCAATAACAATCTTAGCGTAGGATAACTGTGCCAATTTATATTCATAGCCAGGATACTGAAACACAAAGTCAAACAACTGATCCAATGTCGATATTGTGAGCGGTAATGCCATCTGACTGGTACATTCCATATAGTTTTCTATATGACTAATTTCTCTGTCATCATTCAGATAGTAAGCTCTCATATCGCTATGTAACAACCCAAGTCTTTCCTCAATATTTTCTCTCTTAAAAATATCTTCTGCAACTCTCTCATACATTGCATTAATTGCGGTTCTTAATGGTAACACAAAAAAGCCTTTGTGATTTCCTATCCACCATAGCCCTGCTTCTGTCTTTCCCATTCCAGTTGGTGCAGTAATTATCAGATTATCCTCTGCATTATTCATGCAAAACTTCTGTAACTCGTTCCAATCTGCCTTATTATCTTCTTGTCTCCATTCGTATCGCAGTTCTTCCAATTTTGTTTTCATAAAATCATTGATAAATTCTGACGGTATTCCAGCACTTGAACTGTAATCACATTTATGTAGTAATCCTTTCACAATAATAGCCTTAGAATTTCTATTACAAATCAGATCATTTATTCTACGTATTATTATCCGATTACGTATCTTTGATAAATTCGCAATACACTGTTCGTATCCTTTTATGTTTTCTTCTATGATGTCTGCTTTTTCTTCCAATATTTGTACTAAATTATCTCGCAATTTGTGATGATAAACAATCGCCATTGCCACGATATAATACTCCTCCTTTTTTTCAAAAAGAGTTTCCGGCAAAAATAACATCGAAAGAACATTATGCGGCACTTCTCGATCTTCATTAAATTTAGATCGAGTGATTATTCTTTTTTGAAAACTGTCATTGATTTTGCCATAATCGTGATATTCGCATGCTACATTTAGTAACGAATAGATTTCGTCACTAATATACCCGAATTTTTTCAACCTCTTTGCTTCTACTTTTAGTTTATCTGTGTGTGCCCTTATGCTTTCATCCGGCTTTGCAAACTTTGTTTTTAAATCATTTATCAATCTTGTATCGTTCTCCACTTTCATATTCCTGAACTTTCCTCCACCATAACAACAAGACCATCACCAAAAGTAAGCAATAAACATTTTACATGATGGCATATCCTATTTACAGTAAATTTACAATATAATACTTTTCATCATTTAATCTGTCTATAAAAACATTAGTTGCACCATTCATAATTTGAAAATTAGAAGTATAAACTACACTTTTCTTATTGAATACTCTTTTGTTTTCTTTAATCTCATAATTTTTATTCAGTAAATATCTAGTGCCATATATATGTATTCCCTCACGAAGCGTTCCTTCTGGAATAATCTGATCTTCTAGAAATACGTTTGCCCCAATAAAGGCTGATTTCTCACATTGATAATATTCCCCACCCTCTTCTTGTACTAGTTGTATATCTACAATTTTACATTCCTCCACATTTACAAAATCTTCTCCCCTGCCTAACGCTGTTAAATTTCTGATGTTATCTACGATATCGTTCATAACATCTTCGTCTGCTTTTACATGAAGTATCAATTGCACATCTGTAAGAATTTCATAATACTTTGGTCCTCTAGTCAAAGTTTTGAATTTTGATATCGGAATTTGATAATTATCCTGCTCATATTGTTTAAATTTTTCTTTTGCCCTTTTTTCTTTACACGATAACTCTTTTTCTTTTTGTTTAATTTCCTCTAGCTTACTTACATTCTCTTTGCTACTTTCTTTCACTTTTTTTAATGTTTGTTTTTCCTGCTTTATTCTATCCAGATATGGTTTCAGTTTTTCTGATTTTAATTTGGTAATCTCGTCATACACATCTTTTAATTGCCTGTATTCATTTAACAATTCCTTATTATAAACCTGTATTGTAATTCCTTTTCTAAAATCATTTCCCTGTGCCTTCTTCGCTTCTGCAACAATATCAAACGCATTTGACAACATATCTGCATTTTTCATTTTTACCAGACATCCCCTATCATTTTGCAGCGAATTTAAAAAACAACTATCATAATATACTCTCCGAATCAATCCACCATACTCTCCCTGAATACTGATATCCATAGGATGGTACTCCTGATATCTGCAAGCTTTATGTAATGCCCCAATCACAGTGGATAATGGAGGAAGAGGGTATGTCATTTTATTATCGACCGTCTCTTCTCTTCTATAATGAGCCATTTCCTGCGTTAACTTTATTCTTACAACTTTCATAAGCTATACTCCGTAATATTCTTTCACGTTGCTTTTTAAGTTCTCAAAAAATCTTGTAATGGATAACGGCTTCAACTCTTTTTCAATATCATTCTCATTTTCTAGCACTCCACATTCCAACAATCCTACATAAAATCCCTTAGATATTTTATCTTTTAAATCCTTTGTTATTATTAATTTGTGTCCTTTGATATTAACAACATTTTCAAAATAATGTGTTTTTCTATCCGACAATCCTCCTACCACAAAAATAGGCTCCGCATTATCGAGATTTCCTTTCACAACCAAAGATAAATTCTCAATCGCATTCAACAATGAAACAACTCTATCATTTTTTTCTGTCTTTTCTGCCTCTGCATCAAAATTTTCATCCTTTCCCACCATATCCAAATCTATCGTCATACTGTATGACTTTAGTGATTTATCATACTCATATTGATAAGGCATCAACCCTACCTCTTTTGGGTTCTGCTGCACATTTAAATTGTTCTCTTTTGCATGAGCCGAAGCAAGGTAAAGGTTATTATGAAATCTTGTCTCATTAATAAAACTCTCACAGGAGATTGCATCTGTCAAATAAAAAGAACTGTTTCTAACATACGTTGTACCCTGCGTGGACATATATCCACCTTCCAATGCTCTACATGTCGCCGCATTCACCTCTTCTGAAACATATTTTTGCATAGCACCATCTAACTGTGTATGCAAATCATCATATAATCCCGCCTGCACGCAAGTTGCATTTTTTAAACTCTCTCTGCTTCTGATTGCATATACTTTTTGGTTTTTAAACACTTTCTGTACACTCGAAATATTTCCTAACCCTTCCGAATAATTGCTCGTCATATTTGCAACTACTGTAATTGTTAAAGCTTTACTCATTTCTATTTCCTCCTCATCTTTTTTATTTAAATACTTTCATTTTACTTCTCTTTATTTTCCATATATTTTTCCAGACCATTTGCAAAAGCAAAAACTAGATTTTTATTTTGTTCCGGATTTTCAAAAAATTTGTATGCAAATGGCATAGAAACACTTGCATATGCAGATAATTGCAATATAATTTCACTTACACGGTCATAATCATGAAATACCAAAGCACTAATTAATTTTTGTCGATATGAACACAACTTATTCTCTGGTATCGAACTTGCCACTACAAATGCACAATTTTTAGCACGTTTAATACCCTCTGATAATTTCTTTTCATTTTCCATTTTGTTGATCTCTCCTTTCCATTCCCAATCCAACTCAATAAGAATATTTATAATCCCATGTAAATATAATCTATTTACACCTTTGATTTCTTTTATTTTTAATAATTTCTCTATTAATTTTTCAAATCCCAGAGAATTGAGACAGCAATCTACGATTTCTTCCTGAACATCTAACCAATAATCTTTTCCTAATTCAAGCCTAAATTTCAAATCACCAAATTCTTTATGTTTACTAACAAGCTTCTTTGTTATCTTTTCCATTGCAGAAATTGCTGATTTTCTAATGAATAAAGACTCATAATACTCTTTATCTCTTTCCTTAACAATAACCTCCACATCATATTTCAGAAAACTAATAGAATCCGCAATCGTTTTTAACAAAGTCACTTTAATATTCTGCCTTTCTGAAAGATTATCCAATACAGCATTTATTTTATTGTAAGTCTGCATCAATAAATCAATCGAATAATTATTGTTTATCATGACAGCGTCATAACTTTTTGTAAACGCAAATGGTATGAAATCAAATTCCAAACAATCTGTCGTAACCAGGGTTCTTGTATCAAAATTATACGATGTTGATTTACTCTTACGATTTCTATCAACATTGAATCCTAGCAATCTACAATGAAGATTATGCTCTGAAAATAATAGTTTTACATTAGCAAAATTGCGATACATACTCATTTTATTTCTGAATGTCTCTTTTATAATTTCAGATCTGTTATTTTCTAGTAATTCAATTATCTGCTCTGGATTCGTTCCATCAAATTTGATACCTTTAAATACTTTTTTTAAAATTGTATTTGCCTCAGTTCCTGTCAACAGACTATTTACTTCCCTAATTTCTTCTTCTGTAAATTCTTCTTTTTTTAACTTCTTTTCCACTTTCGTATGTTGCATATCCGAACCAAAAAAATATTCTGCGAACAATAAATAGTTTTTTTCTATGATATTTTCCCTACGATATGCAAGACCTTCAAATCCCAACAATTCCTCTGAATTATCAAATAGGTTGCAATTCTCAGTCACTGTGAATATCTCATAACAACCATGAAATTCCTGACCCCAAAAATCAAAATATTGTTTTAATCCTATAATAGCTGCTGCATACCTCCAATCAGTTGGAAACAAAATTGTATCATATTTATAGTCTTTTAGCTGTTTTCTCACGCCTACACCTCCTCAATGGCCATATCTACAAAAGCAAATCCTTCACTTCTTCTAGATCCGATTCCACTTTTATATAGAAAATTCAACACTGATTTATTTCCTTCAACCATCACATAACCCAAACTACATGGTATAGAACATCCATAATGTTTTACTACAACTTTTTTCATATTGATTGGTGTTATTTTTAAATCCTTAATCTGCTCTTGATTATATCCAGCATTTAACAACTGATTTGTAATAACAGCAAGGCTTTCTGATACAAACTCTTCGTCATGAAACACATAATAGTAATCTTTATTGTTGTTCCTATTATGCTTTCTGATTACTAATGGAGCACACATTTTGAATAATACCTGATTGCTGTTTACTTCCTGCTCTTTCAGCAGTCGAATACTTGTAATATTGTAAAAATTATTATTTGACAACGGAATTTTTACCTTTTGTTGTTCACTCAATGCTGCAAATAAAATATAACCCATTGTTCTGTCATAAGTAGAAAATGTTACCGAAAAAATCCTCTTGTCCAATTTAATCGTACTTTTATAAAAATCAGCCTTTGGTAATTTGACTGTAAAAGTGTAATCTTTGGATTTTGTTCCACAAAAGAATTGTTTAAAATATTTCCCACCATTTGCATGTGTTAAACTTTTTTTAATTAGAGATAAAATAGCCTTTCGATATTCTATGGGAAGTTCAGGTTTTTCTAAAGTTATTTCTAACTTAAATCTCATAAACTACCTCCTTTCTTGTCCATTTCAATTTGTGAAATATAAAAGGCATCCAAACACACGGAAATTCTTTTCCACATAATTCAGATACCTCTTGCAACATTCATTACTAAAATTGATAAAATTATATTCTATTATTAATTTAAATAGTATTCTCATCTACTGTCCCCCAACATAATATCTAATATTTCTACATATTATTATATATTATTTTCCAAAAAATGTCTATTTAAAAAATAAGAACATAGCTTATGTTTGCTTCATTACCTTTTTACACCTACAATCTTATTACAATTTTTTCACTGGTCTAATATACTTCCAATACCGTTCCGGCTCATGAAAGAAATACATCACCCTTCCATAAGACATATCCAATTCGTAACCATACTTTGAATAATTAAACGATGCCATAGCTTTCTCTACCTTTTCTTCAACACCACAATTTTGATCTTCATAATCAAATGGTCCGTGTTCAAAAACCACATACTCACCTTCTGGAATATCTATTAATATCATTTGTTGTGGTACTTCTCTTTCATAATCAATCGGCAGCCTTACACCGTAACATTCTGCAAGAGGAATCCCCCAACTGCAAATACGTCCTTCTGGTTCATTGATAAATGCCATAATTTGACCACTGCCACTATTAACATCATTTCCACCTTCATCATCTAATTTGCCTTTAATACTATCAAGTAGACCGCAAATCGTTTCGCAGTCTTGTCCCAGAATCAAACTTTGCTTCTGCCAAAAATCCCAATATCCTATACTTTCGTAATTTTTGATATGTAGAAATTTATGAGTTGGAATTGTGACAAAGTATACCTTTACTTTCTCCGTAGATTCTTCTCTCATTTTTCCACTTTCTATCAAATAGCAATCGAAAGGTTTTATAATTGTACGAAGTACAACCGGAACCGGATGTTGCCGATACTCTTTGGGAGTAATTCCATAAGCCTCCTTAAAGGCTCGTGAAAATGCTTCATGAGAAGAAAAACCATAATTAAAAGCAATGTCTATAAAACTCGCTTCCGTATCCCGAACTTCTTTTAACGCAAAGGCCAATTTTCTATATCGCAGATAATCTCTAAATTGTATTCCAGATATTTCTTTAAATTTTCTCGAAATATAAAATTCAGAATATCCTAACTTTTGAGAAAGGTTCTTCAGTGTTAATGCCTCATCATTATGATTTTTAATACACAAATCAATTTCTTCAATTATATTTTGAATTTGCTTATGCCAATCCTGCATTAATCTATTACCTCTTTCATTCGATCTGAATGTATTATAAATGATTCAGAAAAACATTTCTTGATCTCAGTTGCTGAATTATATAAAGTGCATAACTTATTCCATACATCATGTAATGATTGTCCGACTAAAAAAGTCATTTCTTCTGCACTAGGTAATCTATCGAGCATAGTTATCTCTCCCTTACAAATTCTTATTTTCTACTCTACAAATTAAAAGTCGTGGGGAGATGTTATCTCCCCACTCCCCAATATGCGTTACTTTAATTCATCAATTCGACCGGATTGTATTATCTCCATATTTGCCTTAATGCGTTCCTCTGGCCAGTCCCACCATTTCAATTTCAGCAACTTTGCTATGATCATGTCATCGAACCGCTTTCGAATAGGTTTTGCAGGTACACCTCCAACAATTGTGTATGGCGGTATATTTTTTGTCACCACTGCACGAGTTCCAATAATTGCTCCATCTCCAATTGTCACTCCAGAAAGAATAACAGCTTCATAACCAATCCAAACATCATTACCAATGACGATATCACCTTTGTTGTCCCAAGCATCAGTAATATTTGCCACGTTTCCCCCCCATTCTTCAAAGAAAATAGGAAACGGATAAGTCGATAAAGATTTCAGAGAGTGATTTGCACTTGTAAATATAAATTTTGCACCGCAAGCAATCGAACAGAACTTTCCAATCAAAAGCCGGTCATGATTGACTGGATAATGATATAACACATTATTCTTTTGAAAATCCCGTGGATCGTGAGCAAAATCGTTATACATCGTATAATCACCAATCTCAATATTCGGATTAGTAATTACTTGTTTTAAATAAACTGTTTCAGCATCACCGGTACGGGGATATATTTTATTTTCCGATATAGTCATTTATCTATTCCTCCATATATTTATTTCAAGCAACTATACCGGTTATTGCAATGCAACGTTTCACCTCTACCACCTCTTTATCAATTTCTTATTTATTTGTTCCCTAATGCCTTTTACCATATTTTCAGCAGCAATAGGATTGAGCAGTTCAAATGCAATATAATCACCTGCATTTTCTAAATCCTGCTCAGCCAGTTCATTAATTGTAATTTTGTACTGCTGCATCTCTATATTTTTTCTCCAATCTGTCACATACTTCATTAAAGTCCTTTGTCTTGCCTTCTTTAATGTTTTCCAAACCGGCAAGAACCATATCTCTAACTTCTTTCTGTTGTTCTTTCAACGCAACATTATAATTATCTTTCACTGCTACTGCCATATAATGACCCTTTCTTATATGATTGAAAATGCGCTTCTATCTGTCTTTATTGTAGCAATTTAACAAGAAATATCAACTGCTTTTTTGATACATGACAACGTTGGAAAATACCAATTTATAACACCCTAAATATTCAAAGTCCCCATTACATAAACTATAATTGCCATACATAGATGATGTAGTCATTGTCATTTTCAGTACACTTTTATATATCAATTATTTTGCTCTGTGCAATTAATAGAAACAACTAGATTTTCTCATACTTCTTTACAAATTTCATAATCATCAATATTATTTTGTCTCTCACAGGCGCTTTCAATATATTTACTATAATTTCCGATAAAATCACTCCATTTAACGGCTTTTATGGTAGATCCTGTATCACACACCTTTTTGTTTGCGTCTTTCAAATTAAATTTATTTTTTCTAATTATTGAAAATAATTTATCTGTATGATGTGTAGTACATCCACTTTCACAACAATGCTTACTTTCCAAATAATAAGGATACGGTGAAGGTCAATGGGGTTGTATAACTATTTTTTACATATCGTATTTCCAACAATAAAAATTACCAGACAATCAATAATAGTAATTCCAAGTGAAACATATGCAAAACTTGCTGGTAAAACATCCTCAAACAATTCTGATACAAGAATAAGGATAGAGATAACTGCCACCCCAATTCCTGTCGTTCTACACAATTTCTTTTCGTTATATTTTGCCTTTTCTTCTTTCGATGCTGTATTATATCCGGCAATAAACCAACTTCCATGACCGGAAATTAGAACTATGGAAAGCACTGCCAGTATCGCAAATCCTATCCATACTATCCAATCCGGTCCATTTGATACATCTGATAAATTCATTTATGTTATTCCCTCCACAAAACTGGTAATTGTCATTATCTTTTACTTCTTGCAATTCTCATTTATTTTCTTTGCACAATACAGAAAAAAGCCCATATCTACATACCTGAAATTCTTAGTAAACCTATCAACAACTTTCATGCCATTTCGAACAGCAACATTTTGAGAAGCTATATGTGTATCTCTAATCATAGAATATACGCTACTAGCATTAAGAACTGAGAAAGCGTATTCTTTACACGCAATTGCTGCTTCTGTTGCATAACCTTTGTGCCAATATGCCTTTTGAAACAAATATCCTATCTCCAAAATTTCCTTTTCTCTCCAGCTTTGTATTGTCAATCCACACTGACCAATCATTTCATTTGTTTCTTTTAATACAACAGCCCAAAGTCCAAAACCATACTCTTCATATCTTTTGAAATGTCTACTCATCCAATTTTGGACTTCTTCTACACTAAATGCACTTTCATAAGCCGCACGCATTACTTCCTCATCACACAATATTTTGCACAATGCATCAAAATCGGACTGCACCATTTCTCTAATAATAAGACGCTCTGTTTCTGTAATAATTCTTCCACGTTTTGTATTCTGTACTGCCATTCATATCGCCTCCACATATCCCACATTATCCCATGCTAAAAATTTCTAATTACCAAGTTCCTTACAAGCTGGAATTTATACATTTATAATCCTTGTATTTCTTTTAGTACTTTTTGAATATCCTTATAGACTAATGGTTGCATACTATCATCATAAATACATAGATTTGCCTTATGAAGTGCGGAAAGAATATCATTCCTCAATTCTGGCTTATACTTTACGATAATTGACAACAGTTTAATACATTGCCTTGCCGTAATGGGCTTAACATCTGTTATGTGTCTTAAATATTTATCAATGATTTCGTCAATTTTATAATCTTTATCCCATTTTGCATTATAAGCAATTAATGTAAGCCCCCTTGTGCGAATATAAGAATTATCACTGTCAAGCATATCGCTTAATCTATCCATATAAGGATAAACACAATTTGCCTCTTCACTTTCTTTTTGCAATTCCTGTAATGCTTTATATGCAACCTTGTTGTTTTTATCGAACAATAATTCAAATGTTTCTGCTATATTGACCGTCATAGTATACTCCTTTACAAATTTACGGTTTGTCGAAATTTTATTTTAAAAAATCCGTATTATACACTTCTAATAAATTTCCAACAGAAATAACTCCCTATGGAATTTCTCTACCACTTCGATTTATCCATATTGTATTTATTCCAACAGATGAAGCTTCTTTCACATCGCTACTCAAAGAATCTCCAATATGTACTACCTTCTCAGCAGACAAGCCTGTACTATTCAATGCAAATTCAAATATTTCTTGTGATACCTGCTTAATCACTTCTCCATCTTCATGTACAACTGTACCATAGAAGTCTATAAATATCGCTTTTATCATCTAATATTTATCCTCTTATATTCTTATTTATAAATGACTTTTCTCATAGCCGAACCACAATAATCATGGGGTATTCGTTTAAATCCCACTTTTTCAAAAAATTTTTCTTTTCCTTTTTCTGCAATCAACTGTATGCTAGAACGCCCACCAATGGTTGTTCTGTTCTTGACATATTCTATTAACATAATAGTAATATTAGTTCCTAAACCCTTTTTTTGATAAGTAGGATGTACTACAATATCAACTATCATATAATACATTCCGTCACTTATCAGTCTTCCCATTCCAACAATTTGATTACCATCAACTGCTGTTACCGTGTATAAACTATTATTGAGTGCTTCTTGTGTTTGTTCTTTAGAAAAAAGAACCAATCGACACTTTCTCGTAGCTTACAATAATCTTCAAAACGTAACACATTTTCTTTATATTCCATGACATTGTCCCTTAATAATTGTATCTTTTTCAGCTTGACAAACTTGAATTTTACTCATCCTGTTTCTAGGGAATAACCTTAGTTTTTTTGGCTCATATATGTTATAGCAAAAGCAACACTAATGCCTAACACTCCCCATCTTATAGCAGCCTCACAAAAGTCATAAAACGCACCACCCACGAAAGCGCTAATTGAATAAATTATTACAACAACAAATAACACAATTGCTGTTGTTAATATTAATCTCTTATTACCTTTCGCAACCTTTACATCCTTCTCAATCTTTTCTTTCATTTTTGTGTCTCCTTTCAATAGTTCATCTAAACTAATTTGATAAAGGTCACTCAATTTCATAATACTAACAATATCTGGCAAGGATTTTCCCCTTTCCCAATTTGATATGGTTTGTCTTGAAACTATAATTTTCTCAGCAACCTGTTCTTGTGTCAAACCAGCATTTGCTCTTGCTTCTTTTAATTTCTTCTCAATTTCCATATTTGTGACCTCCATCTGAAAGGATAATAACTCATTTATAGAAAATCGTCTATCAATAGGCTTTGACACACCTTCGAAAACGCTGTCAAAAAACTTTTACATACCGTCAACCAACGATTTGTTCAATTCTATAAACTGGAATTTAATTTTTATACTATCGATACTCACGCTTATTCCCTATACAATTCTTTTTTCAATTCTCCACAAATTCTTGCCATTTCCAGCATATCTTCTTCTGGACACATTTCACTCAAATCATAATCTAACGGTGCAGACACAAAATCCGTTAGTATCTTATTTATCAGTTTATGTTCCTCTGGTGTAGCCGTAATATAAACATTCGATACATTGGTTTCTAAATCGTCCCCAAACAATTCACATAGATTAATACTTCCGTTCATTTTACACTCTAGCAATAAAGCTGCAAGGTCGGTAATAAGATCAATCGCATAGTAAAACTCTATATATGTATCCTCAAAATCCGACTCCATATTTGTCAAAACAACTGTCAATGGAACATCGTGTTCGCGAAAATCACCATTTAGTTTATCCAATCCAATATCGAAAAATATTTCCCCTAAAGAAATTTCTTCCTTATTTTTATCTGCCAAATACGCCACTAGTGTTAAACTATCATCAGTATCGCCGATATAGTTATTCCAATACTTATTTGCAATATACATTTCTTACTTCCTCCACAAATTCAAAATTATCAATCAAATTTTCCCCTAAAATTATACCATTCCCACAGGAATAAAACCACATACTTCCTCTCATGTCGCCATTTTTCTCATTTTACCCTTCTCAAGACGTACAAAAGGCATTCCCGAAATCTTCGGTAATGCCCATAAATAGTGCAAGCCTTTCTTATAGATTGCCTTGCAAACAAATAAGTTCGAGACATTCATAGAATGCTCACGAGCCCCATAAATAAAGAAAGATCACAGTTTCGTGTAAACACGACTGCAATCTTCTTTATTTTTTTATCATCTGCTCTACTCGCCATGCGTCCCTCGATTCCGCATACTTCGTCTGCTTCATCTCGGCCGCGGGCTTCGCCCTATATTCATAAACAGAAAAACACCCGGATGAGAGCAAGCTCTCCCCGAGTATTTTCTATTTATTCATGCATGGCTCATTGCCATCGCGTAGATTATTCAATAATTGTAGCAACCTTACCAGATCCTACTGTTCTACCACCTTCACGGATAGCGAATCCAAGACCCTGCTCCATAGCGATTGGGTGAATCAGTTCAACTGTGATTTCTACGTTATCACCAGGCATACACATTTCTGTACCTGCTGGTAAGTTACAAACACCAGTTACGTCAGTTGTTCTGAAGTAGAACTGTGGTCTGTAGTTGTTGAAGAAAGGAGTATGACGTCCACCTTCATCCTTTGTTAATACGTAAACCTGTGCAGTAAATTTCTTATGGCATGTTACTGAACCTGGTTTAGCAAGAACCTGACCTCTTTCGATCTGGTCTCTGTTAACACCTCTTAAAAGTGCTCCGATGTTATCACCAGCCTGAGCTTCATCAAGAAGTTTTCTGAACATTTCGATACCTGTGATAACTGTCTTCTGTGTTTCTTCCTTAACACCAACGATTTCAACTTCGTCATTTAAGTGAAGTGTTCCTCTTTCTACTCTACCTGTAGCAACAGTACCACGACCTGTGATTGTGAATACGTCTTCTACTGGCATTAAGAAAGGCTTATCTGTATCTCTTTCTGGGTTAGGGAAATATTCGTCAACTGCAGCCATAAGTTCCATAACCTTGTCACCCCACTCTGATGTAGGATCTTCAAGAGCCTTAAGAGCTGAACCCTTAACGATTGGAGTATCTTCAAATCCATATTCTTCAAGGATTTCTGTAACGTCCATTTCTACTAATTCTAATAATTCTTCATCATCTACCATGTCACATTTGTTCATGAATACAACGATTTTTGGAACACCTACCTGACGTGAAAGTAAGATGTGCTCTTTTGTCTGAGCCATAACACCGTCAGTAGCAGCAACAACAAGGATAGCACCGTCCATCTGAGCAGCACCAGTAATCATGTTCTTTACATAGTCAGCATGGCCTGGGCAGTCAACGTGAGCGTAATGTCTGTTGTCTGTTTCGTATTCAACGTGAGCTGTAGAGATTGTGATACCTCTTTCTCTTTCTTCTGGAGCTTTATCGATGTTAGCGAAATCTACAGCATCGTTACCATCAACTCTTTCTGATAATACTTTAGTGATAGCAGCTGTTAAAGTAGTTTTACCGTGATCGACATGTCCGATTGTACCAATATTACAATGTGGTTTTGTTCTTTCAAACTTAGCTTTTGCCATTTTTGTAATCCTCCTAATAAAAATTATATAATATGATTTTTTGACCTCTTGGTCTATTTCAATTTTAGAAAACTGCCTCGTCAGTTTTCCATCTTTATCGCGATGTCGTGCGAATGCGTGTAAAAACACAGCATTCCCCTGACAATTCGCTTTAAAAGGCTATCCTCATTATATTTTATAATGGGAATATTTTCAAGCCTTATTTTTATCTATCATTTGAAAATATAGTAACGCTTCAGCCATCAATTCAAAAATCCTTTGAATTTTGTCACTGTGATTGTTCACTATATTTTCTCACTGATTATTTTGCGTTTGCAGCAATAACCTTTTCCATAACTGACTTAGGTGCCTGCTCATATCTCTCGAAGAACATTGAGTAATTACCACGTCCCTGTGTGGATGAACGAAGTTCTGTTGAGTAACCAAACATTTCTGACAAAGGAACATATGCTCTAACGATCTTTCCACCGCCTAAATCATCCATTCCTTCAATCTGTCCACGCTTAGCGTTCAAACTTCCGATTACATCACCCATGTATTCTTCAGGCATTGTAACTTCAACCTTCATAATAGGCTCGAGTAATACTGCATCACCTTTTTTCATAGCATCTTTAAATGCCATAGAACCAGCAATATGGAATGCCATTTCTGATGAATCGACTTCATGGTATGATCCATCATAAACAGTTGCATGAACACCAAGTACTGGGAATCCTGCAACAATACCTGTCTGTGCAGCTTCTTCGATACCTGCTCCAACAGCTGGAATATATTCCTTAGGAATGTTACCACCAACTACTGTAGATTCAAACTTGAATGTCTCTTCACCGTTTGGATCCATAGGCTCGAATTTAACCTTACAGTGACCATACTGTCCACGACCACCAGACTGCTTAGCATACTTGCTGTCAACATCAACTGCTTTTGTAAATGTTTCTTTATATGCAACCTGAGGAGCACCAACATTCGCTTCTACCTTGAATTCACGAAGAAGTCTGTCTACGATAATTTCAAGATGAAGCTCACCCATTCCGGCGATAATTGTCTGTCCTGTTTCATGGTTTGTATGAGCTCTGAATGTAGGATCTTCTTCAGCAAGTTTAGCTAAAGCTTCACCCATCTTACCCTGTCCGGCTTTTGTCTTAGGCTCAATAGCAAGCTCGATAACCGGCTCTGGGAATTCCATAGATTCAAGAATAACCGGATGCTGTTCATCACAGATTGTATCACCTGTTCCTGTAAATTTGAAACCTACAGCAGCAGCGATATCTCCTGAATAAACTTTATCTAATTCTGATCTTGAATTTGCATGCATCTGAAGAATACGTCCAACACGTTCCTTCTTACCTTTTGTAGCATTTAATACATAAGAACCTGAGTTCATTGTACCAGAGTAAACTCTGAAGAATGCAAGCTTACCAACAAATGGGTCAGCCATAATTTTAAATGCTAAAGCTGAGAAAGGTTCATCATCTGAAGATTTTCTTACGATTTCATTGCCCTGTTCATCTGTACCTGTAATATCAGGAATATCAGTTGGAGCCGGCATGAATTCAATAACACCATCTAACATCTTCTGAACACCTTTGTTCTTATATGCAGATCCAAGATATACAGGAACTGCCTCACAAGCGATTGTTGCTTTTCTAAGAACAGCTTTTAATTCATCAATAGAAGGTTCTTCCCCTTCTAAATACTGCATCATAAGGTCATCATCTAATTCACAAATCTTCTCAATGAGGTTATCATGCCATTCAGCAGCAAGATCCTTCAAATCATCAGGAATCTCTGTGATTTCAATATCTTCACCCTTATCATCTTTATAATAATATGCTTCCATTTCAAACAAATCGATTAATCCAACAAAATCGTCTTCCTTACCGATTGGAATCTGAACCGGGATAGCATTTTTTCCCAGACGGTCAATAATAGTCTGAACAGAATAAAAGAAATCTGCACCCATTTTATCCATCTTATTGATGAATGCCAAACGTGGTACATTGTATGTGTCAGCCTGACGCCATACATTTTCTGACTGTGGCTCAACACCTGCTTTTGCATCAAACACACCTACCGCACCATCTAATACACGAAGGGAACGCTCAACTTCTACTGTAAAGTCAACGTGACCCGGTGTATCAATAATGTTTACACGATGTTCCAAAGCACCCGGCTTTGGTTTATGATGATCCTCTAATGTCCAATGACATGTTGTAGCTGCAGATGTGATTGTGATACCTCTTTCCTGCTCCTGCTCCATCCAGTCCATGGTAGCATTACCATCATGAGTATCACCAATCTTATAGTTAACACCAGTATAATATAAGATACGCTCTGTTAATGTTGTCTTACCCGCATCAATATGAGCCATAATACCTATATTTCTGGTTCTCTCTAATGGATATTCTCTTCCAGCCAAGATTTTTTCCTCCTCTTTTTAGTCTTAAGGCTTACGCCTTTATTATGTCATGCATTACTGCATATTAATCAAATATTGTTTAGATTCTTATTTTCTCCGCATTGCCTAGCTCGATTCCACTTCGTTGCATCTCGCTAGAGGCATTCGCCTCATAAACGTTTCTCGCCTACTACGCATTGCCTAACTCGATTCCACTTCGTTACATCTCGCTAGAGGCATTCGCCTCATAAACGTTTCCCGCCTACTACGCATTGCCTAGCTCGATTCCACTTCGTTGCATCTCGCTAGAGGCATTCGCCTCA
>CAJUBZ010000008.1:116577-120982 GCA_910584795.1 uncultured Eubacterium sp.
TAAACTTCAAAAACCGTATTTGCATTTGTGCAAGCACAATGCAAAACGCTTTTCTCGTTTGCAATGCTCTATGATAACTAAATTAGAATCTGTAATGTGCGAAAGCCTTATTAGCTTCAGCCATCTTATGCATGTCTTCACGCTTCTTAACTGATGAACCAGTGTTGTTAGCGGCATCCATAATCTCGTTAGCTAATCTTTCAACCATTGTCTTTTCACTTCTCTGACGTGAATACAATGTAATCCAACGAAGTCCTAAAGCCTGTCTTCTTTCAGGTCTTACCTCGATAGGTACCTGATAAGTAGCACCACCAATACGTCTAGCCTTTACTTCTAAAGCCGGCATAACGTTATTCATAGCTTCTTCAAATACTTCAGTAGCATCTTTTCCTGTTTCAGCTGCAATCTTTTCAAATGCGCCGTACACGATTTTCTGAGCTACACCTTTCTTACCATCTAACATAATGTTATTGATAAGTTTTGTAACTACGATGCTACCATACATAGGATCTGCTAAAATTTCTCTCTTCTGAGTATGTCCTTTACGTGGCATATTGCTTCCCTCCTTAATTATTTTAATTAAATCATAGGTACTCACTAAAGTTGTGTCTTGCTCACGGCTTAAGATATCTATAAAACATAACCCTAATAACCGTTACAAATCATTCAACCTGTGATTGACTATATAGTCGTTCCTATTTAGACCTAGTTTTTAGGTCTCTTAGCACCGTACTTAGAACGTGCCTGGCGTCTGTTTGCAACACCTGCAGTATCTAAAGTACCTCTAATGATATGATATCTTGTACCTGGTAAATCTTTTACTCTACCACCACGAATAAGAACAACACTATGCTCCTGAAGGTTGTGACCTTCACCTGGAATATAGCTTGTTACTTCGATACCATTAGATAAACGTACTCTGGCGATTTTTCTAAGAGCTGAGTTCGGCTTCTTAGGTGTAGCAGTCTTAACAGCTGTACATACACCACGCTTCTGTGGAGAAGCAGTGTCATTCATCTTCTTATTTAAAGAGTTGTATGTCTTTAATAAAGCTGGTGCTGTTGACTTTTTAACCGCTGACTTACGTCCTTTTCTTACTAACTGGTTAAATGTTGGCATTCCTTTTTCACCTCCTGTTATTAGAATTATGTGTTAAATCATTACACATGCATGCAAAAGGGCACACTATTCCCTTTAAACGTGCCCTACCATTATATCGTTGTACTTTTTTAAAGTCAACCCCTCTTCAATACTTTTTGTAACAGTTCAGCTTCCAGCACAAATCCGCTCTTCTCCTTCCCACTGCTATGGCTCACCATATACAAAAAAGAGTAAGAATTTAAAGTCCTGCAAGCAGTCCTTATGAATCCATACTCTTTTTTGTGTATGCTAAACTGTTATCAATTTCATCTCAACCTTGAATAAATCTCCATCAAGCGTAATCTTAAGTTCTCCATTCTGTCTTTCCATAATGCTTCTGGCAATGGACAGCCCAAGTCCGCTACCCTCCGTCGTCCTGGAAACATCCCCCCTGACAAACCGCTCCATCAGTTCATCTGCACTAAAATTTAATGCTCCGGCAGAAATATTTTTAATAGAAACAACTGCACCATTTTCTTCATCAATAATATCAATATAAACGCGGGTACCTGGCATTGCATATTTGCAGACGTTACTGTAAAGATTGTCTAAAGCTCTCCATGTCTTTCTTCCATCAGCACGAACAATTATGGTGTCTCTTGTAATATTTTTAATCACATGCAGTCCACTTTGTTCAAAACGTTCGCTATACTCTGCAAGACTTTGATTTACTAACTGAACGATATCAATCTTTTCTATGTTAAGTTCAATTACACCGGAATTTAATTTCGATGCCTCTACTAAGTCCTCAGTAAGGTTTTTTAATCTCTGAGACTTTCTATCCAATATATCCAAATAATCCGAAGCTTTCTCACTGTCCAGTCCATCTGTCTTAAGTAAATCTACATAATTAATAATAGAAGTAAGTGGTGTTTTTAAATCATGGGAAACATTTGTGATCAGTTCCGTCTTCATACGTTCATTCTTTAAACTCGAGGCAACTGCCTTACTGATTCCATCTCCAATGCCATTGATAGATTCTGTCAGTTTCCGATTGGATTTAAATTTCATTGGAGCATCGATTTTATTATCCACCTCTCCGTCTGCTATTTTTTTCGTTTCTTCTATAATAATCTCCTTCTCTCTAAAATAATT
Organism: uncultured Eubacterium sp.; assembly: GCA_910584795.1. Taxonomy (GTDB): domain Bacteria; phylum Bacillota; class Clostridia; order Lachnospirales; family Lachnospiraceae; genus Eubacterium_G. Next base: position 118,813 of record CAJUBZ010000008.1, read on the forward strand.
CCAAATATATATACATCCTGCAGTAACCAGAATCCCCAACCAGAAAAACACACCAAGCCAACTCATGGCAAACATTCCTGTAATGGCAATATAGAACATAACTCCTATGATTCCTGCTATACCATATAATACAACCTTGGTTGTCAGTTTTATATTCTCAGTCATTTTCTTAATAACCCTTTTTATCTTAAGAAAAACTTTGCCAATAAATGTAGTCTGTGCCAGAGTTTTTGTCTTGAATCTTCTAGCCAGGCTCTCAAAAAACTGCAGTGCAAATTCGACCCAGATAAAACTGACAACAGCTATAGGAATAAACAACATATAAATATTTCTACTTTCATCCCATGTCATATCTTTAATAACAGAGACAACCATAATATATACAAATACAAGTCCTATGCATGCCACATCCAGCCACAACTTATCTATTTTGTGTAATGCAACTTTAGAAGCGTTTTCTTTAATACCTGCTGTAGCTAAAAGAATACTAAATGGTATTACTGATAACAAAATAATTAACCCACATACAAACACATATATTAATGCTCTGTCTCTACTAGCCTCAATATCCTTTTGTGTAATGTTCTTTTCAATAGACTGCTTTAACTGCCCAAAATAAGTTCTTGAAAAATCATCATTTATCTGCATAATGAAACTTAACTGGTTGTCTTTACAGAATTCTTTCAAATCATCATATGAAATTACCATTCTCCTTGATTCAATAACATTTCCCTGTTCATCCATTATATCTGCGTAATAGTAAAAACTTGAAACATTTTCAAACATTTTGTTGTTCATTGTTTCAAACATCTGCATATCAAATTCATCTTTATCATTACCATATACTCCAAATCCATTTCTATTAAAAGACACAGCAACTCCTTTTATGCTATCTCGAACATCCATATTGGTAACAATATTTTCTATCTCATCTCCCTTTGACACACAATACAAAAAACCTGTTTCTTCAAAAATCCAATTCTGACTATCATCAAATGTAATCTCTTGAAATTTCGCATCCCTGCTTTTTCCTAACAGTTTTTTCCCATTCATTTCTACATAAAACTTGCCTAAAATCTGCTGTATTCCAGAAGCATAGTGTTCTATATAAATGCTTTTTGCTTCCTCTGATGTCATTCCATGATATTCAATTTCTTCAATAACAATTGCTTTTCCGGCACATACCATACTAACAACTGCCATCATCAGAATAATAACATGCAACATGATTCTCTTCATAAATCATATCCTCCCTAAAATTTTTCAAGCTTATATCCAATTCCCCATACTACCTTTAAGTATCTCGGTTCCTTTGGATTAATTTCAATTTTCTCGCGGATATGTCTGATATGTACAGCTACTGTATTATCTGCCGCCACAGCTTCTTCATTCCATACATTCTCATAAATCTGTTCGATAGTATACACTCGTCCCGGATTTTTTACTAACAATAGTAAAATATTATACTCTACAGGTGTAAGTTTCACACTTTCTCCATCTACCATAACCTGCTTTGTCTCATCATTTACTTCCAAGCCTCCAACAGTATATACTTTTTCTCCCTGCTGTGTCATACTTCCCAGTTTTGTGTAACGTCTTAGCTGTGATTTCACTCTGGCAATCAGCTCCAGTGGATTAAACGGTTTTGTTACATAATCATCTGCGCCTACATCCAATCCGATGACCTTATCAGAATCTTCTGATTTGGCTGACAAAATAATAATCGGGATACAGCTCTCTTCTCTTATCTTCAAAGTTGCTCTAATTCCGTCAAGCCTTGGCATCATGACATCAATTAATAGTAGATGAACTTCTTCACTTTTCAGCTTTTCGATTGCCTCTACACCATCATAAGCCTTGATGACATTGTAACCTTCTTTTGTCAGATAAATGTCAACCGCCTCAACAATTTCTTTATCATCATCACACACTAAAATATTGTACATATCATTTCCTCCGCTCCTTGCAATCTTTCGATTACTTATCTATAAGATACAATTTATTTCTTAATAGAAACAAAATAAATTTCTTAAGATTTTATGAATCTCTTCCTGTCATTTTACCAAAAAGACGCTTTCCCTTCAACTTTGCAAAATTCCGGTTTGTAGAGGATTCACTTTCCTGCTGAAATCAATGGAATGTCTCTGCCACTACAAAACCGGAATATTCA
>CAJUBZ010000009.1 GCA_910584795.1 uncultured Eubacterium sp.
CTGGAGTTCAGACGTGTGCTCTTCCGATCTTTCCGGTGGAAGAATTCTTTCACGAGGTCTTTTATTTAATGATGTAAGAAAGGACTTTGATGTATACTCCTGTAAAGAAAAATATATCTATTACATATCAACAGATAACAAAATCAAATTAGCCATGTTAAATCGGGATCGTTTTACAGAATTTTTATCTATTCCTATGGAAGACAACGAACGTAATATTGAAATTGTAAATGTTTCTCCACTGATGTGTCAGAATGAATTATATATTTTTTACTGTAACCATAATAAAGAAGCAGGTAAATATGAAATATATTATATTCTATCTTCTGCTCCAAACAAAAGCTGCCTTATTGAAAGAAACATAGATACCAATAATGGATTTGATGTATTTAAAGCGAATGATAATATCGGACTTGTTTTAAACTCAAACTATTATTATTTAAGTAAGGACAAAAAGTTAATCAATATTAGTAATTCATCCGATAATCAAATAGAAACTGCTTCTCTTGGACAGAATATAGAAGAATTAAAATCTGCATTGTCAGATAAAAGCAGTAAATTAATAGAGGTTCAGAAGCAGTTATATGAAAAGAATAATGAGATTGCAAATCTGAAATCAACACAGGAGCATATTACAGAGCAATATAATGAATTGGCTGAATATGCCGGAAAATTACAGGAAGAACTTCGTAAAATTCGGTATATGTAAAAGGACGGGGTGCTCCCCGTCCTTTTACTTATTGGCACAATTTTTCCTATGTGCTTTTAGTTTCTTCATCGCCCAATCATAATGACTTGATGTGACACTCACAAAATAAGATCCCAACGTGCTTCCGCCAACCCACTTGTAAATCCCTTTAGAAAATAATTCCTCGTTTGAAAAAGATTCAGCTAACTTCAGAACATCAGCATGAGATTTTTGAAACATGCTCTTTGCATCCTCTAATGATGTACTTTGATGTTTTTCCCAAAACTCAACATTCATATCTCCATAACTTCTCCAATTATAAGGCTCTGGAATAAAGGGTTTCTTATCGCCATTTTGATTCGATTGTACCCAGTTAATTAATAGTTGCTGCCATTCATAAAGATGAATTAAAATATCACGAAGATTTTTATCTCTTTGCCAATGTGCTTCTTTCTTTTTCACATCATCCGAAAAATTAAAAGGTTCTCTCAGTTCTTCTTTCATTTCCATTATAAGAGCATTAAACTTTTCATAGTTTGTTGTCGCTGCAGTTAATAAATCTACTTTTGTTGTTGGCCTTCCCATGTTTGTTTTCCTTTCTGTTATCATAATTCTTTAAAATTTCTATTTAAAGTTTTATCAAAGAAATACTGACACCCTGTGTCAAGGTTTATTTTTTTCATATATCAATTTTGCCTCTTTCGCTATTACATCCTTCAAATATGCTGGCGAAAGTATCTCTACCTGTGTTCCAAATGACAACAAAAAACCAGTCAGCCATCTATCCTCAGGCATTTTTGCAGAAACGATAAAATCACCATTTTCCTGTATCTGTATTTGTGTTTTATCAAACTCATCATAAACACGATATGCCATTTCCCTTGGAAAACGAAGCGTAATTAAATTATATTCTCCCACGTCATTGTCTATCGGTTCTGAAAAATCGGGATACAAAAAATTTTCATCAGATAAATGCCGCCATTTCTACCTGTCTCTGCATAGATGGGAATACCTGCACCACTCAGAGCATCTATATCTCTATAAATCGTTCTGACTGATACTTCAAACTTTTCTGCTAATTCCGGGGCGGTAGCATGTCCCTTATCAAGTAAGTAATATACAATCTTAAATAATCTGCTTTCATGCATTACTATCTCCTTACCCTTTTCTTATCATTCCTTCTACAAACTCAATATCCTTTGCAGTAATTTCCACCCACCCTGGTCGAAATCCACTGCGTATGGCATTTCTCACGGACTTTACATTAGACCATGCAGCACAATAAAATGGTACCTTCCCACGTTCAAAAGTTTCTCTTGCCAGTCTATTAGTTAGTGCTGAAGCAATTCCCATTCTCCTGTATTGTGGCAAAACATCTATACCAATCTGCCACATCGTATCACAATCAGCCGAGCACCCTGCAAGTCCCACCAACTTGTCATTGTCATAGGCACCTACAGCTAATATATCTAAATGTTTTCTATCTTCACATAAAGCATTCTTCCACTCCGGAAGATAGAGTGATGCCAAATCTTCTTTTTCCAAAACTCTCATCTCATATTCACAATAAAGTTCTGTACGATACACCTCATTAATATCCGGCAAAAAATAGTCTGCCATAAAGCAAATTTCTGCATTTACTTTTTTCAATATATTATTTAATGGATATATTCCTGGTGTCTCAAAACAATTTTCTATATCAGGTACACTATCCATAAATCTTCTAATTTCAGGAAGCAAATCCTCACGACCACACGCAACAATATTTGTTCCATAAGAAACCATATGACAAATTAACGGAAGTTTCAAATATCGTCTTGCATTATCGCTTAGTACAGATTCATTGATTACATTCTCTTTTCTTAAAAAATCCTCTGCACTGCAATTACAATCATATGCCGATTGCTGCATAGCAATATGTATGATATCTTTATTATCCATTTCTGCTCACCTCCTCGCACACATTATTATATTTATCTTACCATAACCAAAAAGGCAGTGAAATATTAAATTCTATATTTCATTGCCTTAAATACCAGACATTTATTTACTTTTATAAATCATTATTTTTTTCTTTACTTTAACAAATCTTTTAACCCCACACTAATTATTTGCTCCAAAAATATCTGCTACTTCCGTAATGGATATATAAGCTTTCGGATCAATACTATGGACAATACTTTTCATTTTTCCCACTTGAAATCTATTAACTACAAAATAAATCATCGTCTTTGATTTGTCAGAATAATAGCCATGTGCCTTTAATGTTGTAATTCCATTTTCAAACTTGTCTGAAAGTTCCTTGCAAATCTCATCAGGTTTCTCCGTAATTATCATTGCTGATTTTGACCGGTCAAATCCCTCGATAATATAATCTACAGTCTTTAAAGCCGCCGCATATGTAACCATGGAATATAATGGTAAAATCCAGCTTTGAATTATCACACCACACAAAATATACAATAGAACATTATATATCATTACAAAGGTTCCTACTGTAATACCTAATTTTTTTGCAAAAATAATAGCAATAACCTCTATTCCATCCATTGCACCGCCAAATCTTATGGCAAGACCGCTTCCCACTCCTGAGATGATTCCTCCAAATATTGCACATAAAAACAAATCACTGCCTGCCATTGGTGACACAATGCTCACATCAACAGGTAATATATCTGTAATCAGCCATGCACATAGAGAATATATAACTACAGTATATATCGCATAGACTGTAAATTCTTTTCCCTGTTTTTTTAATCCATATAAAAATAACGGAACATTTAAAATAATCAGGAAGACCGATAACGAAAGAAACTCAGGCGTCACCTGAGATAAAATCATAGATGTTCCTGAAATACCGCTGTCATATAACTTTACCGGTGTCAGAAACATTGTAATTCCCAATGCATTTATAACACCGGCAATGGTTAACGCAACAAAATTTTTAATATTCATACCTTCTACTCCTCAGTTTTATCTTCTATCTATTATATTGACATAATTATATTATTAGAAAAAAAGACAATGAAATCTTTTTTTGACTCCATTGCCTTTTTGTATCATATTTACTCCGCTTCTTCTGTTTCACTCTTCACAATATCAATCGCCAGTTCTTCTAACTGCTTATTATCTACCGGACTTGGCGCAGATGTCATAAGACAGGATGCATCCTTCACCTTAGGGAATGCGATAACCTCACGGATATTATCTTCCCCAGCCATATGCATTACCATTCGATCAAGTCCATAAGCCAGTCCTGCATGTGGTGGAACTCCATACTTAAAAGCATCCAAAAGGAAACCAAACTGCTCATGAGCCTGTTCCTGTGTGAAACCAAGTGCCTCAAGCATCTTCTCCTGAATATCTGCCTGATGGATTCTGACACTTCCTCCACCAAGTTCTGTACCATTTAATACAATATCATAAGCTTTTGCACGAACCTTTCCTAAATCCGTATCAAGATACTTTAAATCCTCTTCCATTGGCATCGTGAACGGATGATGCATTGCAATAAATCTTTCCTGCTCATCAGACCACTCAAACTGTGGGAATTCTACTACCCATAAGAAATTCCATTTATTTTTATCAATTAATTCAAGAGTTTCTGCCAGTTCTAAACGAAGTGCACCAAGTACATTCCATACAATTTTGTTCCTGTCTGCTGCAAACAATAACAAATCGCCCGGCTCACCTTTCATCTCTTTTACCAAGTTATCTAATTCTTCTTCTGTCATAAACTTGGCAAAAGATGACTTATATGTTCCATCTTCATTAATACAAAGGTATGCAAGACCTTTTGCACCATTTCCTTTTGCTGAATCTACTAACTTGTCAATCTTCTTTCTCGGCATTGCTCCCTGACCTTTTACATTGATACCACGAACAGTTCCGCCATTCTCTATAGCACCGGTAAAAACGCCAAATCCGCAATCTTTGACTACATCTGTTACATTCACTAATTCCATACCAAATCTGGTATCCGGCTTATCAGAACCATATCTGTCCATCGCTTCCTGCCATGATATTCTAGGCATTGGAAGTGGTATATCCACATTTAGTATTTCCTTAAACATTGCCTGAATCAGTCTTTCATTCACATCAATGACATCATCAATGTCAACAAAAGATAACTCCATATCTACCTGTGTGAATTCCGGCTGTCTGTCTGCTCTTAAGTCCTCATCACGATAACATCTTGCAATCTGAATATATCTGTCGTAACCGGAACACATTAACAACTGCTTAAATAACTGAGGAGACTGAGGAAGTGCATAAAACTCACCTGGATGCACACGGCTTGGTACAAGATAATCTCTTGCTCCTTCAGGTGTAGACTTACAAAGTGTAGGCGTCTCAATTTCAACAAAACCTTCTTCTGACATAAATTTGCGTATAAATGTTGTTACATCACTACGAAGTTTTAAATTTTTCTGCAATGTAGGGCGTCTTAAATCCAGATAACGATACTGTAGTCTTAAATCTTCTCTTGTATTTACATCATCTTCGACCGGAAATGGTGGTGTTTCTGATTCTGAAAGAATACGAAGTGTATCTACAGTAACTTCAATATCACCTGTTGCCAAATCTTCATTGACTGCTCCGTCACGCTTTCTGACTTTTCCTTCAACAGCAATTACAAATTCGCTTCGAAGTTCTTTTGCCTTTTCAAATACTTCACCATCATTCTCATCAAAAACCAGCTGTAAAATACCTGTTCTATCTCTCAAATCAATAAAAATCAAGCTTCCAAGATTTCTTCTTTTCTGAACCCATCCCATTACAGTAACAGATTCGCCAATATTTTTATTACTAACCTCTGTACATCTATGACTTCTGTGAAGTCCCTGCATTGACTCTGCCATGATACTTCCTCCTGACTTTTCTCTAACTCTTTATATCTCATTTTTACTCTGTTGTTCCAGTAGCAAATGAATAATTTCTATTATTTCAAAGGATTTTTATAAAACTCTTTGAAGTTCTCATATCCCTGCTCCATCAGCTGTTCCTTCTGGAACTTTTTATTTTTATTCATTCTGGTAACAAGTACCTGAGTGCCTGTTTTTCTTTCTTCCTGTGCCTGAGCGATTACTTCACAAAGTCTATCCCCATCCACACCTTTTTCAATAAGATATACAATCTTATCATAATCTTCAGGAATCTTAAATCCCTGTTCCATCAGTAAGAGAACAATTCTCTCAAATCCAATAGAAAATCCACACGCCGGCACATCATGTCCTGTAAACTTACCGACCATCTTATCGTAACGTCCACCGCCTCCGCAGCTTCCGCCAAACTCAGGAATGGCAATTTCAAAAATCGTTCCTGTATAGTAGGACATTCCTCTTACAAGAGTCGGATCAAATACAATCTCAAAATCAGATGCCTTTGTTGCCTTGACACTGTCGATAATCTCGTCCATCCACTGTTTTACCTCATCTCCCATAAAGTCACCCAGCTTCTCAGAAAGATATGCAATCGGCTCGGACTGATTTTCGATTTCGGCAAAAAGCTGTGTATACTTTTCAACTGATTCCTGTGCAAAACCATATTTCATTAACTCATCCTTAACCCCATCTAAACCTATCTTGTCCATCTTATCAAGAATAATAAATACGCTGTCAAAAGATTCCTCCGCAAATCCACTGTATGCAGCCATTGCTTTTAAAATTCTTCTCTCATTAATACGAATCTGGAAGTTCTTAAATCCTAACTTTCCAAGCGTTGTCGTCGTAGCAAGAATCAGTTCGATTTCAGCCAGGTTACTTGAATCTCCTAATATATCAATATCACACTGCATAAACTGGCGGTATCTTCCTCTCTGTGGTCTGTCTGCACGCCATACGTTTCCCATCTGAAGTGCCTTAAAAGGTGATGGAAGATCATTTGCATTCTTTGAATAATATCTGACAAGAGGGACTGTAAGATCATATCTTAAACCATTATCTACCACATCCATCTCGTTCTGTGCAGTTTCAAGATTTAACTTCTCTCCTCTTTTTAAAATCTTAAAGATTAATTTTTCATTTTCTCCCCCCTGCTTGTTTGTAAGATTTGAAATATTTTCCACACAAGGTGTCTCAATCTGTGTAAATCCGAATGCATTGTAAGTTTCCTTAATTACATTCTGTACATAATTTCTTATTTTCATCTCCTCCGGAAGAATATCCTTCATTCCGGTTACCGGTTTTTTACTTAAAGCCATTTTTTTGCTCCTTTTTTATTACTAACTTACATATTTTACTATTAATTACAAAAGAAAACAAGATTTTCTATCTATCATTTCATCAATTCTTTCAATATACTGGTCTACATTTTTTAAAGTATCAATTCTTGTGGCACTCTTCCTGTCGTCAGACAGTAACTTTGTCACTGCTCCGGCTCCAACTGCCCACACATCCTGATAATCTCCCATCATAAGAATATTATATAAACCTTCAAGTCCTTCTTTCGAATAACCTACATTTTCCTGATTTCCTACCATGTTTTTCTGACGATAAAGATAATAAGGTTTCATTCCCATTTTATACGCATATTCTTTCGTAATATTCATTAATTCTGTACTGTTTTCCATGGACAATTCTGTGTACTTTTGTTTATTCATGCTAAGTCTTGATGCCCGCTTTATCGCAAGTGAATGAATTGTAATTCCGTCAGGCTCCAGTTTCATCGCCTCTTCCATGGAATACCGCACCATCTCCGGTGTTTCTTCAGGGAGTCCCACAATAAAGTCCATATTAATATTATTCATGCCACATTCTCTTGCCATCAAAAAAGCGTCCTTAACCTGCTCTATCGTATGTTTCCTTCCAATCAAATCAAGCGTTTCCTGATTCATTGTCTGTGGATTAATAGATATACGGGATACTCCCTGCTCTTTTAATACAAGCAGTTTTTCTTTTGTGATACTATCAGGTCTTCCTGCCTCCACGGTAAACTCTTTCACAGTCTGAAAATCAAAATTTTCTTTCAATGCAGTAATGAGTCTCTCTAATTGTTCCGGCTCTAAAGTAGTTGGCGTTCCTCCACCAATATAAACAGAATTTAATTCTCTTCCCTTTAGCTTTTCACCAAGAAAAATGATTTCTTTTATGACGGCATCAATATAACTGTCCACTTTATCTTTATATATTTTCAACGGATATGATGTGAACGAACAGTATAGACAGGTTGTAGGACAAAAAGGAATCCCTACGTACAAACTGTATCCTTCTTTGTAATTCACATTTGAGAGAACCTTTTTTTCCATTTTTGATACATCCATGGCTAAATCTAACTTTTCATCAGAGATAAAATAAGTTTCTTTCATTTCTATTCTGACATCCTGCTCACTCATTCCCTGTTCCATTAACATTCCCGGTATCTTTGCAGGCCGGATTCCCGTAAGATTTCCCCACGGAAGGTAACGTCCGGTATCTTTTTTAAGAATATAATATAAAAGCTTCTTAAGTGCATTTTTTGCGTCTCTTCTATCAGAACCGGATATTTCTGTAATATCCTTATCTTTCAAAAACTCACAAGATATCTGCTCTTTAAAAAGCTCTTTATTTCCGTCATACAATCCGGCACAAATACTTTCTCCGGCAAACTCCACCTCAAGTACTCTGTATGCGCTCTCTATATCAGAATTAATCTGAAAAGGAAGTCCCGTATAAAAAGCCTGTACCATAGACTGAACATCATATTCAAATTGTCTGGGATGAATCTGTATATCTATCATCATTGAATCCCTTCTGTCATCTGTCTCATTTCCTTGAAAATTATATTACCAATCTGATTAATATCTTTAATAATATATTTTTTCACTGTCAATCGTCGTCATATCCATATGTCCCGGGTACACTTCTGTCTCTCCCGGTAAAGTCAGTAACTTTTCTTTAATCGAACGGATAATTGCCGCTTCGCTTCCACCCGGAAAATCTGTTCTTCCTCGGCTGGCATGAAATAAAGTATCACCACTGAATAACACTTCATTCTCAGCTAAATAATAGCAGCCACTTCCTTTCGTGTGACCGGGAGTTAAAATAAATTTCATCGTTATTCCCGCCACAGTGAGATTCTCTCCATCTCTCAAAAACCTGTCAACACACACTGTCGTAGGTTCACCAAACATGATAGAAAGATTGGCTCTTTTATCTACAAGAAGCATATCTTCTTCCTCAGCTGCAATAACCGGAATATCATATCGCTGTTTCAATGCATCCACTGCACCAATATGATCAAAATGTCCATGTGTCAAAAGTATTGCAGTTGGTTTCATACCCATATCACTGATATTCGTGCTAATTTTTAACTGGTCTCCTCCCGGGTCAACAATAAAACCTTCTTTTGTTTCTGTATTCATACATAAATAACAATTTGTATAACACTCACTTACAAGAACACTTCTAATTTTAATTTCTGTCATTTGATTCTCCCTTATTATTTCAAATGGTTTCATCTAAATCTTTCAGATAAAACCTGACTATTTTTTAACTGCTTGTTCGCTCAATATCAATAATGCTGTCAATCGTTCTGATTTTTGCAATCAGACTGTTGAGTTCCTCGGTACCCTGAATCGCAAATGTCATGGCAATTGTTGCAATATCTGACTTGCTTGTTCTACTGTTAATACTATTCACATTGATATTTCTCTCAGTAAATATCTTTGACAAATCTGTAAGAATACCCACACGATTGTTGGCATAAATAACAATCTCTGTCATATATCTTCCATCCTGCTGTCCCTCATCGGCAGCCCAGCTGGCTTCTATCAATCTGACTCTCTCAATGTCCGGCAGATTGATGATATTAATACAATCTGTTCTATGAATAGAGACACCTCTTCCTCTGGTAACAAATCCAACAATCTCATCTCCCGGAACAGGACTACAGCATTTTGAGAAACGCACTGCCACATCATCCATACCTTCAACAATAATGCCGCTCTTAGAGCCATTTCTTCTGTTTTCATTATTATTTTTGGAAGTATTAGCAGCATTTATAATATCCTCATCTGTAATCTGCACTACATGTTCTTTTTCATATTCTGACACCAGTTTATTAACAATCTGTCCTTCTTTCAAACCACCATGTCCAACAGATGCCGTAAGAGAATCCCAATCTTTATAACTATATTTCAGACGAACTCTTTCCATATATTCAGGCTTTAAGATATCTGATAAGGTGATTCCCTTTGCCTTGCAGTACTTTTCAATGAGTTCCTTTCCCTTAGAAATATTTTCTTCTTTATTCTGTTGTTTGAACCAGATATTTATCTTATTTTTTGCCTGCGTACTTTTAACAATTTTCAACCAGTCCATACTTGGTCCGGTTGAATTATTGGATGTAACAACTTCTACTCTGTCACCATTTTGAATCTTATAGTCAATGTTGACCATCTTTCCATTGACTCTGGCACCTACCATCTTATTTCCTACAGCACTATGAATACTGTATGCAAAATCAATCGGCGTGGAACCACTTGGAAGATTTTTTACATCTCCATTCGGTGTAAAACAATACACCCTCTCAGAGAACATATTCAAATCATCTTTTAATAAATCAATAAATTCATGATTGTCTGACAAATCTCTCTGCCATTCAAGAATCTGTCTCAGCCAGGCAATCTTCTGTTCCTCATTATCACTATCACCTGTGATGTTTTCTTTGTATTTCCAATGTGCTGCGATACCATACTCTGCAGTTTTGTGCATCTCAAATGTACGTATCTGTATTTCAAAAGGCTGACCATTTGGTCCAATCAAAGTCGTATGAAGAGACTGATACATATTTTGTTTTGGCATAGCAATATAATCCTTAAAACGTCCAGGTACCGGTGTATATTTCTCATGAATGATTCCTAATGCGCCATAACATTCCATTACATTGTCCACAATAATACGTACTGCAAAAACATCATAAATCTGGTCTAATGTCTTACTCTGCATTGCCATCTTTTTATAAATGCTAAAATAATGCTTTACTCTTCCATCTATTGTAGCCTTAATTCCTGCCTTTTCAATATGTCCTGCTACCTCTGCAATCAGATTGCTCATAAACTCTTCTCTATGTTCCAAACGTTCATGAACCCCTACTACCAGTTCACGATATTTATCCGGTTCTAAATATCTCAGAGCAAGATCATCTAACTCAATCTTAATTTTAGAAATACCGAGTCTGTCCGCAATTGGTGCATAGATATCCATAGTTTCTTTGGATTTTTCCTTCTGCTTTTCTGGTGTCATATACATTAATGTACGCATATTATGCAGTCTGTCCGCCAGTTTAATCAAAATAACCCTGATATCCTTTGCCATAGCAAGAAACATTTTCCTGAGGTTTTCTGCCTGTTTTTCTACTTTGTCTACATCATAATCTAATTTGGTAAGTTTCGTAACACCATCTACCAGATCGGTTACCTCTTCGCCAAACTCCTGTATCATTACTTCTCTTGTTACTGAAGTATCCTCCATCACATCATGAAGAAGCCCCGCCATAATTGATTCTTTATCCAACTCCAAATCAGCCAGAATCAAAGCTGTATGAAGTGGATGAATAATATATGGTTCACCGGATTTCCTTCTTTGATCTCCATGAGATGCTCTGGCAAAATTATATGCTTTCTCAATCATCTGCAGTTCATCTGCTGATGGATGATAATGTTTAATTTTCTCATTCAGTCTTGCATAGAGTTCTTCCGGTGTTGCCTGTTCCTCTTCTTTTGGAATGACACCATGATTTTCAATTTTAATGTTCATATTATTTTCAGCCATATTAAAATTCCTTTATTTTCCTTCATAAGTTACAACTGCATCTACTCTGTAATCTGAAAGTTTTTCCCTACCCTTTAATCCTGCTAGTTCCACTAAAAACAAATTATCAACGACTTCTCCTCCAAGGCGTTCAATCAACTTAATTGCCGCCTCTATTGTGCCTCCTGTTGCAATCAAATCATCTACCAACACCACTTTCTGCCCTGGCTTGATAGCATCTGTGTGTATTTCAATTTCAGCCTGACCATATTCCAAATCATAGCTTTCAGATATTGTTTTACAAGGAAGTTTTCCTTTTTTTCGAACTAAAACAAAAGATTTTCCAAGTAAATATGCAATCGGCATTCCAAAAATAAATCCTCTTGCCTCCAGTCCTACAACCACATCAAAATCCAAATCTTTCAGTTTTTCTGCCATGGAATCTATGGCAATCTTTAAACCTTCCGGATTCTGGGTCACAGTGGTAATATCTCTAAATATAATACCCGGTTCAGGAAAATCGGGTATACTTCTTATATATTTTTCTACTTCATGCATCTTTCGTTCCTCCTTTTATCTGCTATTAACAAAATCTGTCTATAATAATCTGTATCTGGCTCTTTCCATTATATTCATTTATTTTAGGATAATATGTAGCCATTATTTCTATATTGTTTTTCTCTCCTTTTAACGCCTTGTCAATTTCTGATTGTCCGAATTTACGTTTTACAAATGCCATAAAATCCATCGCTCTGCCAAATATCATGGCAGTCATTTGATAATAATTCGTATTTTCAATGGTCAAGCGCAACACATTTCCGGTTTTTCCTAGTATCTGAATCTTATTAACTTTTAGATTTTTTTCTGCAAAAACCGGTTTCTCATTGCCTTTTCCATACGGACCTATGACTTTTAATTCATCTATCATATTCATTGTAACACATTCTAAAGGCAGTTGCATGTCAATCCATACTTTTAAATATAAATCTTCTTCTGTCAAATTACAATTTTCATTCAGTTTTTTTCTCAAAATATCTATATTTTCTTTTGGCAGCGACACACCCGCCGCCATTTTATGACCACCGAATTTTGTAAATAATTCTTTTACTTTGGACAGTTCTTCATGCATATCATAGTTTTCAATGGAACGACCGGAACCTTTCACACCATCCATTGCATCTGTCAATACAAGTACCGGTTTGTGGAACTGTTCTCTGACTCTTCCGGCAATAATTCCCGCAATACTTTCGTGACAATCTTCCAAGTAGATAACTAATACTATTTCATCACTCTGCTCTGCAATTCTGACTGCTTCTTTTGTTCCTGTTTCTGTCAGTTCTTTTCTCTCATCATTTAGTCTTTTCAACTTTTCTGCCAAGGTAAATGCAACTTCTTTATCCTGACATTCTAAAAGCTCCATTGCTTTTTTTGCAGTATCCAACCTTCCGCTGGCATTCAGACAAGGTCCCAAAACAAAACCAAAGTGGTATGCATCAATGTTTCTTTTATCCACTTTACATACATCCATTAATGCATTAATTCCTATATCATTATTCGTTCTTAACGCCTCTATCCCCGCCTTTACAATGATTCTGTTTTCTCCTTGTAACTCCATCACATCACAGACTGTTGCCATCGCAGCATATGGAAGAAGCCCTCTGACATAATTCTTTCCTCTATCCATGGATTCAAACAATGCAGACATCAGTTGATAGGAAACCATTGCACCACATAATTCCTTAAAAGGATATACGCACTCTTTTTGCTTTTGATTTATAATAGCATCTGCTTTTGGTAAAATATATTTTTTTCCATCATCTGTTTCCTCAAACACCACTTCATGATGATCTGTCACTACAACTGTCATCCCTAAAGACTTTGCATATTCAATTTGGCTTATGGCTGCAATTCCATTGTCACAGGTTAGAATCGTGTCGATTCCATCTTCATAAGCCTGCTTTATCAGTTTTTCATTAATGCCATAACCGTCTTCGATTCGATGAGGAACCACAATATCAACCATTGCTCTAAGCTCTTTGAGACAAGAATGTAATATATAGCCGGAACAAATTCCATCCACATCATAATCACAAATAATTCTTATTTTACTCTCATCGCTGATTTTTATTTTAAGAATATCCACTGCCTTATCCATATCTTTGAACAGCCATGGAGAACTGAGATTATCAGTGTTTCCCCTGAGATATTTTTCAATATTTTCGTCACCCACAATATCTCTGTTTCTAATTAATCTTGCCGTAATTTTACTAATATTAAATTTTCGTGATATTTCTTCAAAATCTGCTTTTTTTGTCTGCAGATACCACTTTTCATTCATAATATTCTCCATAAGCAAAGAACGGTATCACCCGGGTAAGGTGATACCGTCCACTTTAACTCTGATTATTTATCGTATTTCTTACCCTTCATGATATACCATAATGCACCAGTAATAAATACTGATGAATAAGCACCTGCTACGATACCTACCATTAATGGTAATGTAAATTCTCTAATAGATGAAACACCCATTACGAAAATCATAAATACCATGATAAATGTTGTTAATGAAGTATAAATACTTCTTGTAAGTGTCTGGGTAATACTTTCATCAATCTTCTGAATCATTGTATCACCACGTTTCATAATCTCTTTATTTTCTCTAATTCTGTCAAAGATTACAATTGTCGCATTAATTGAGTAACCTACAATGGTAAGCAGACATGCAATAAATGTAGTACCTACTGTAACTCTTGATAATGCATAGAATCCTACAACAATAAGTACATCATGTACTAATGCAATAACAGCAGCTATAGCAAAATGTACATTCTTAAATCTTAACCAAATATAAATCAACATACAGATTGTTGCGAAAATTGTTGCCAATACAGCATCTCTTCTCATCTCAGAACTGATTGTATCTGAAATTTCTGTATCATTAAAGTTCTGTTTGTTATCCTTTGCCTGGTACTTATCAATTAACATTTTCTTGAAGTTGTCCATTTCATCACTTTCAAGTTTTTTCGTCTTAATTGTGAAAAGCCCTTTTGTATTTGTATCTTTCTGTCCCTGAATGTCCTTTGTACCAAGTACTTTTTCGATTTCCGGTTTGATAGTGTCATTAAACTCATCAATTGTGTAGTCTTTATCAAACTGTACCTGAATAGAAGTACCCCCCTTAAACTCAATACTTAAATCAAATGCACCATTTCCTTTTGCAGAGTTAAATACAATACCGCCAAGTCCGATTACAATTACAGCAATTGAAATTGCAAAACAAACCATTCTCTTTTCAACAAATTTAATTGTCTTTTTAACTTTTTCTTTACCATAGAATGCAGGTTTCTGGAATCCCATATAGTAAAGCATCCATACAAGTCCTCTTGAAACAACAAGAGATGTAAATAACTGAATGAAAATACCAATTGCAAGAGTTGTTGCAAATCCTCTAACTGTTCCGGAACCTCTCCAAAGAAGAACTAATGCAGCAATTAATGTTGTGATATTACCATCAACAATGGCTGATGTAGCTTTCTTAAATCCGATTCTAATGGCACTCTTAACTGTCTTTCCTGCAGCAATCTCCTCTCTGATACGGGCGTAAATAATAACATTTGCATCTACAGCCATACCAATATTCAAGATAATACCTGCAATACCTGGAAGTGTTAATGTTAAATCAAATCCATTTAATGCAAGAAGCATTAATTCAATATATGAAATCAAAGCAAATCCTGCAGCAAGTCCAGGAATTCTGTATACAGCCAGCAGGAATAGAATAATGATTATAAATCCAATAAAACCTGCCTGGATACTCTTTGATAAAGCATCGTTTCCTAACTGTGCACTCTGTACGCTATGGCTTAATTCTTCAAGTTTTAAATCAAGAGAACCAATCTTGATATTAGAAGCAAGCTGTTCTGCTTCTTCCAATGTAAAACCTCCTGAGATTTCTGCCTGTCCGCCTGTAATCGCCTGATTAATGTTTGGATAGCTCAATACACTGTCATCATAAATAATGTAAGATGGCTGTCCAACATTCTGGCTTGTCATATCACCAAAAGCTTTTGTTCCTTTTGTGTCAAACTGAAGATTTACTACATTTTTTACCTGACCTCTGTCATCCTTTGTAGCCTGTCCTTCTGCACCTGATACAGTATCACCTGTCAGCCAGACTTTGTAATAACCATCAAACTGACTGTCTTTTTCATTCTTCAACTGAATGTATTCTTTGTCTTTCAACTGCTTCTTAGTCGGTGTTACACCACTCTCAGCCTTTGTACAGAAATAAAGAATACCCGGTTTTCCAAGTTCTTTTAAAACTGCATCTGCATCATATGCACCTGGAATTTCAACTGTGATTCTATCATCACCTACTTTGTAAGCCGTAGCTTCTGTACTGAAGTTTGCATGGATTCTTCTCTCCAGTTTTCCTCTTGTAGCTTCTAAAGCACTGGCATCTAAGCTGTCTCTATCCTCTTTCGCTACCTGATATGTAATACTTACACCACCTTTTAGGTCAAGACCCTGTGTAATATATTCTGCTTTACCACGATCTCCAATACCAAACATGATTACGTATCCTGCAAAAGCAAGTACGGCAAGAGAAATTATAAATGCAATAATCCCCTTTGATTTGTTCATTTTAATTTTCATCTTTTACCTCTTTCTTATTGGTCAGCATCATCCGCTAATGCTGCCTTTATCATTATTGAGCATTCCACTCTTTTTTTCTGCATTTCACATCCTATATCATAAGCATCATGAATGGTGCCGTGGAAATTATAGGAATTCGCTGCACATCCGCCGCTGCAATAAAACTTTGCAAAGCAGTTTTTGCATTTTTCTTTAGAATATACATTACAGTTACTAAATGTTCCAACAAGGTCATCTCTTGTAATTCCATCATCTACATTTCCCATCAGGAAATCCTCATCGCCAACAAACTGATGACAAGGGTAAAAATCTCCCCAAGGCGTAACTGCCAGATATTCTGTTCCTGAACCACATCCAGATAATCTTTTATATACACATGGTCCCTGATTTAAATCAATCATAAAGTGGAAAAAGTTAAAACCGTTTCCCTCTTTTTCTCTTTTGATATATTCTAAAGCCAATTTGTCATACTCTTCCATAATCTTTGGTAAATCCTGCTCTCTAATGGAGTATGGATCTTCCTCCGGACCTACAACCGGCTCTATAGACATCTGTTTGAATCCTAAATCAGCAAAATGTTTTACATCTTCTGAAAAGTCCAGATTATCACGTGTAAATGTTCCTCTTACATAATAGTCTGTCTGTTCTCTGCTGTCTGCAAGTTTCTGAAACTTCGGAACTATCAAATCATAACTTCCCTTTCCTGTACGGAATGGCCGCATATTATCATTAACTTCTTTTCGCCCATCTAGGCTTAAAACAACATTCGACATTTCCTTATTCAGGTATTCCATAATTTCGTCATTCAATAATACACCATTGGTAGTCAGTGTAAAGCGGAATTTTTTATTATTCACCTCTTCCAGTGAACGACCATATTCCACTAACTGTTTTACGACGTCCCAGTTCATTAACGGTTCACCACCGAAAAAGTCTACTTCCAGATTTACTCTATTGCCTGAATTTGCAACAAGAAAATCCAACGCTTTCTTTCCTACCTCAAAACTCATCAAAGCTCTTCTACCATGATACTCTCCTTCTTCTGCAAAACAGTATTTGCAGGCAAGATTACAATCATGGGCAATATGAAGACACAACGCTTTTACTACTGTCTGACGTGTTTCTTTAAACTTCTCAACAAAAGGCTGATAAATATCTTCTGTAAACAGCTGTCCATCCTCTTTTAATTGTTTTACTTCTTCTATTACTTCTCTGATATCTTCCTCAGGATATTCCTGAACTAATTTCTCTACAATAGAATCCGCATCCAATTCTTCAAACAAAGAAATAACATCATATGTCACCTTGTCAACTACATGGACTGCTCCACTGTTGACATCAAGAACAATGTTATAACCATTGCTTTTATACTGATGAATCACTGTATAACGTCCTCCCTTTTTAACGCACTATAACAGAGTCGAAATTTCGGCTCTGTTATATGTAAAATTCGTACAACTTATTTACTTATTTATTTTCGCAAGTCTGGTTTCCAACTGTACATGATGTCTTACAAGCTGACTGACATGATGTCTGGCACTCACCACAACCGCCTTTCTTCATTGTATCCTTTAATGTTTTCTGATTTAATGTTTTAATATGTTTCATGGTATTCCTCCAATTATTATTTACGCCTGATTACTCACACGCACAATTCTTACGTTATTATAACACAATACGTCATTTTTTCAAACTTTTTTTTAGCTAATCATTCCTCCAATTGTTCCTGCCACTACAGATACTACAAAACCACTGATAATACCCACTGTTCCTGTATCGATTCCCCCTTTTACAACCAATGCTATCACTGCAATAATTGCAAAATAAATAACACCCGAAACTGCCCCCCAGATAAATTTCTGTTTTGTCATTACTTTTCCTATTATGTATCCGCCAATAAAAGTAGAAATTCCATAGATTGCTAAAATCATTACTTTTGTAATTGCAAAACTAGGAGTCATTCTCAAAACAATAAACGAAACTGCCGCAAGCAGTACCGCACTCACTATCATTTCAATTAATGTTTCTTTTAAAAATGTGACAATAATTTTATTCATTGTATACCTCTTCATTTTATTTCATATAATAATTTATATTTTAAATTCGTATATTTTATTACGGATTCTTGACTTTAATATTATGTTTTTGTACAATCTCAAGTAGCAAGTTAAACAAAATGGACTTGAAATATAATTTTTTAAAGGAGAACTTTATGGGACCCAGTGACATAGCCCTGCTATGCGTATTAATTATTTTATTATTATTCTCGGCATTCTTTTCATCTGCCGAAACAGCTCTGACTACTACAAACAAGGTTCGCTTAAGAATGCTTGTTGAGGAAGGAAACAAGCGGGCTGTTATTCTAGACAAGATATTAGAAAATTCCAGAAAGATGCTCAGCACTGTATTGATTGGAAACAACATTGTAAATATTGCAGCATCTTCTATCACTACTATTTTTACACAGAGTGTATTTAAGATTTCCTGGATTGTTAGTATCGGTGTAGGTATTCTCACTCTTGTAATTATTATTTTCGGTGAAATCATTCCAAAAACAATTGCATCTATACATGCAGAATCAATTGCTTTAGTATACGCAAAACCAATTAGATTCTTTATGGTGATCCTTACACCTGTTATCTTTTTATTGAATGCATTTTCCAGTTTTATTTTAAAGATATTCAGAGTAAATATTAATCTGAATTCTGCCTCTATCACAGAAGATGAACTGAGAACAATTGTTGGTGTCAGTCAGGAAGAAGGTATTATTGAAGAAGACGAAATGGACATGATTAACAATGTTTTCGATTTTGGAGATACCTGTGCTAAAGATATCATGATACCAAAGGTTGACATGACAATGATTTCTGAAGATATCAGTTACAACCAGTTATTAGAAATCATTCGGGAAGATAAATTTACCCGTATGCCTGTTTACAAAGAAGATACCGGCAATGTTATTGGAATCCTTAATATTAAGGATATGATGTTAAACGGTGTGAACCGTAATAATTTTGATATTCACCAGTTGATGCGTGAACCATATTTCACTCATGAAAAGGAAGAATTAAACGACCTTCTTCTTGAGATGAGAAACAAAGAGCCTGGTATGTGTATCGTTCTTGATGAATATGGGCAGGCGGAAGGACTTATCACTTTAGAAGATATTGTGGAAGAAATTATCGGTGATATCCATGATGAGTTTGACGAAGCTGAAGAACAGGTTATCCGTCAGGTGGGCAAAAATGAATATATTGTAGAAGGTTCTATTAATCTGGACGATTTTAACGATCAGTTAGAAACTGAAATAGATTCCGAGGATTACGAATCACTGGGTGGTCTGATTATCGAACATCTTGACAGACTTCCTAACAAGGGAGATTCCGTTACCATTGACAACTGCAAACTTACAGTTATCAAAATGGACGATAAACGAATCGAACTGGTAAAAGTTATCGTAACCTCAAAAGAAAATGATAATCTGGAAAGCGATAGCAAATCCGTTGAAGAATAAGCTACGAAATTAGAGGGTGTCATCTAAAAATGACACCCTCTTTTATTATTTCACAACAACTTTACACTTTGCTTTTCTTTTTCCATCTTTTGTTTTCACAATAACATAACACTTTCCTTTCTTTCGAGCTTTTATTTTACCTTTAGTAACTTTTGCAATCTTCTTATTCGTACTGCTCCAAACAATCTTTTTATTCGTTGCATTCTTTGGTGTTATCATACATCTTAATTTATAAGTTTTACCTTTCTTAATAGACACCTTACTCTTATTTAATTTCAGTTTTTTTACCGGTACAGTTACTGTAACCTTGCATGTTGCCTTTTTCTTTCCCTCATTAGTAATAACGCTGATAATACAAGTTCCTTTACCTTTTGCCTTAACAACTCCGGTCTGTGATACTGTTGCAACCTTTGGATTGGATGTAGACCAGACAACGGATTTGTCATCTGCCTTTGCTGGAGATATCGCCATTTTTAACTGCCTGCTTTTTCCTTTTGTAATTGTAAACTGACTTTTATCTATAGAAATCCTCTGCACTCCTATCCATGGTTCACCATATGCTATGATTGGATGAACGCTATAATGCTTCCAACTTAATTCATATTTTCGCGGATAAAGAATCTTCAGCTTCACATTACATTTTTTACAGAACGCATTTAAATTTTCCGGTTTTTTTCCTATAAATTCTGCTATTTCAAAATTTTCACACTGAACAAATGAAGAATCTGAAACACTAACAACACTCTTTGGAATTGTCACTTTTTTCAAATTCATGCAACTATAAAATGTATTCTCCTCAATCTTTTGCACTCCATCTGGAATCACAAACTCAGTATCCTTTTGTCCTTCTGGATAAAATAGAATAGCCGATTTATTTTTATTGTATAGCACACCTTTTTCGCTACTATATTTGCTATTTTCACTGTCTACAATAATTTTTTCTAAACTAGAGCATCCTCTAAAACATGTCACACCATTCCCTGGCTGAGGTCCTTCAACTTTTTCAAAATCGGATATATAACTTATATTATCCACGCTTTTCGGGAGCTTTATTTCCTTTAAGGCGCTACATCCTGAAAAAGCATAACTTCCGATAGATTTGACACTATTAGGAATATTTATAGATTCTAATGAACAACAACCGGAAAACGCTCTTAAAGGTATTATTGTAACACCATCCGGAATATGTATTTCTTTTAAATTTGCGCATCCTGAAAAACTGTAACTTCCTATTACTTTCACACTGTCTGGAATTACTATTCTTTCCAATTCCACATGATTTCTAAACACATCGCTATCAATATATTCCACCACATCCAAAACTATAAATTCAACACTGCCTTTCCCAAATGGGTAAAACAGTAACCCTTTTTTATCTTTCGTATATAAAACTCCATCTTTGCTACTATATTTACTATTTTTTTCATCTACATGAACATTCTCCAGTTTTGCACACCCCAAAAATGCAGAATATCCGAAATTATTCCTATTATCAATATCTTGAACACTTTCTGGAATCATTATATTTTTCAAACTATTACAATATTGAAAAACCCCCTCCTCAATAGATTTAACTCCATCTGGAATTTTCACATTCACTAAATTTGTTCCAAAAAACGCATATTCACCAATAAAGTCCATATGTTCTGGAAATGTCACATCACTTAATTTTGTGCAATTATCAAATACCATGCCTTCGATTGATTTTACGGTATCTGAAAGCACAACTTTTTCTAAATTTGAACATTCAGCGAATGCACTATATCCTATTTTTTCTATTCCTTCTGAAATTGTAACGCTCATCAATTCATGATGATTTTGAAATACTTGGTATCCTATTTCCTTAACCTGTTTTCCATTTATCACTGATGGTATGGTTAAATCTGATTTTTCTCCTGTATAACCACTTATTACTATATCGCCGTCAACAATTTCATACAGCCACTCTCCCTCTGCCAATGTTTCAGATGCATCAACAGAAATATTCATAAATATTGAAAATACCATTGATAAAATTAAAACAAATGTAATACCTCTTTTTAATTTTTCTTTCATTTTCATAATCTTCTCCTCTCCAACTATGCCAACTCTACAACCTTGAACTTAAATAATTTTAAATATTTGTTATCCCACTTTTCTTCCTTTAAATCTGCATATAATGTCATTCGTACCTCTGTATTACATATTTCAAAAAATGCACCTGGAGAAATCAACTTTGTCTCACCATTTAATTTTTCATAATATTTTCCATCATTGTAATAAATAATAGTCTTCTCATTTAAAATTTCAATTTCATCCTTTTTATATTGAAAATTTTTATAAGTTTCCTTTAACTTTTTATTATAATTCGTCATAACCTTCTCAAGCGAATAATTCTTTTTAGAATCAGACATCTGTTGTTTCATTTTGTCAGACAAGTTTACATTAACACATATACATTTTTGTCCCTTACTAAATATATAAGTCATATATTCATAATCAGGTGGAACCATAATTGAATTCAATTGATATCCACTTTCTTTAGATTCTACAACTAATATCTTTTTCTTTTTTCGTGCATACTCTAAAAAATGTTTCCTTGCATCATTACTATCCGCACTTTTTATCCAATTAATTAACTTTTCTACATTATCTGTCCAAAAAGAACTATCATATATGCTATTTGAACTTATCTTTTTGAAGGTTTCCATTTCATTATCTACACTTTCGTGAGAAACTTTACTAACTGTATTCTGTTTATCAATTTTCGTTCTTTCGCCTAACTGGTGTACTATCTTTTTTGTTCCCTTTCCATTTGAAGTGATACTTTTATTATCCATTGACTCATGAGAGTTCCTAGACCCCAAATATATGCCTGTAACAAAAATCACTAAAAAAAAAATCAATACAACTTTTCTCATATTCTTATCAAACCTCTCGTTATTTTATTTTATTATATTGTTTTAAATGATATGGAATTCCTAACGGTTTATCACTTGTACAATACTTACAAAACAATGTATTTATATCCTGATTTGTCACACCCTTACGAAAATAAATTCCCATAATACAAGTCCCTGCATTTCTTTCTGGGTGATGTGTTTGGCATCCTAGGTTTCCACAATCTCTATCTGCTGGAATAGTTGAATTTTTACAATATTCATCAGGTGCACCAAAACAATGTCCTAGTTCATGTAACAAACTACGTTTTTCTTCCTCGTAACGTGTAGCCACCTCTCTTTTCCACGTAAGTATAATACTATTCCTCCAATACCAATTTTGGTTAAACTCATTGTTATCTTTATTATTATATGTATGACCTGACCATAGCACTTCACATCTCTGTATTGGAGTTAATGTACTCGGTTTATTTCTACAAAAATGATAGTGTGCCCCATACATATGAGTGCAAGTAGAGGTTATAGGTTCTCCAGTTCCCATTGCACCTGTAGGTATATTATTATGTCCTTCCCCTCCTGGGCACTTCTCCTCTATTGTGTCCAAATTAACCGTCAGTCCTCGTTTTTCCTTGCACTCATCTGCCAAAGATGTATATAACTGTGGCATCCCTGATGTGATTTTCAGCCCAAATAACTGTCCAAACACCGAACTTACCCATTCCTGGTGTCCAGCTATCATTTGAGCCGGTGGAATATTTCCATATTGGGGCTGACTATATCTGACATTATAACCATGATCATAACTATGATTAACCTGCGCTACATAAGGCCAATATACAATGCTCAACTGCATATAATTCAAATTACTAAGTGACGAACCATAAAAATATGCTCTCGTCCCCTTTTCCTTCGCTTTTAGAATTAGTCCATAATTTTTTATCTCTCCATAAGCCAGTGCCTGAGCCCATTCTGTCAAATCTACTTTATGCGCTGCCCCCTTTGTTCCCTTTGTCTGAAACTGTGCCCATACTTTACTACCCATCTGCGGACAGTTATTCCATGTTATCGTATCCGGATTCCATGTCCCTTCAGGTGTTCTTATTTCTATTGTCCCTGTATTATTAGGCAAATCACTATACTCCACTATTTTAAGTCCTGCCGATTTAACATATGAACCATCAAATTCTCCTATTTCACCTGATAATGGATTAATCATTGTATCAACATAACATCTGAACTCAGTATTATTCAATGGTACCCTGTTTATTCCACAGTATTGCACTTCAAACGATGCCCCATTTTTCAAATTCATACTGCTGTTCCCACTAAAACTAGAAACAGTAGCACTTTCAAGATGAGAATCCATCCATACAACAGTCGGATCAATGGTTACAGGATATTCCGTTTCAGAAGATTTTAAATAATCCTCATCCACAACTACCTTCAATAAATATGTCTCATTTTCCTGCTCTTCGAGTTCATAAGTAACCACGTCATACCGGTATTTCTCATTTTTATCTTTTATATTCGGGCTGTCAATATATGCAACTACAACATTTGTATCCTTGTCCTTAATCTGAATGCTCTTATCCGGACCTACCGTTTCTAATTTCATCCCTGAAAGAGTAAAAGCAAACTCAAAAACATTTCTTACCGGAGCCTTCTTTAATATAATTTCTTCTTTTACATAAGACGGATAAGATGTATATTTATATTGGATATTTTCTTCTTTATCCTTGTAGATAATTTGATTTTCTTTGATTTCCTCTTTTTGTATCTCCTGTAATATTTCTTCTCTTTCTTGATTCAACTTTGTATTCTGTATAACATTTTTTTCATTCTTAATCACAAGTGAAAACTGTATCGTATATTTATCTTTTTTCATAAATATACCTGTATCCTCATTCAACTTTTCCGGAAAATAGTGTTTTGCATCACCTTCAATGTTGACATATTGATAATCTTCCACTTCATTATCAAATAAGATATCTGTTGATTTTGTTAATTTTCTTAAAACACCTCTGTCTTTTTCACCCATCTTTTTCAAAGCCGGATTATAATCTATGTATTCTCCGTCTTTCTCATACCTTATGTCTGAACTGTTTATTTCAAGTTTTCTGCTTCCGTCACTTAAAAGATATGTAGTAGAATCTGCTGTTCTGAATTCTTTCAGTTCTCTTATTACTTCCGTTTCCTGTTTCATAACACTTTTTTCTTCTGTTCTTGTTGACAAGCCAGCCTCATTTACCTGATTCGTATATGTATCTATGAATGTGCCGAAACTTAAAATCATCACAAGCAATAAGACAACGCATCTTTTCAACAAATGTATCTTCATAATCCTTCCTCCTTCATAAAAAACAAAGTCCCTGACAAGAACGCAATGCTATAAATGTAAGCAACTCTTTCTTACACTTAAGTTATCTTTCGTTCTGTCAGGGAAACTCCACTATATATTTTTCATCTCGTTTTAATACAAACGCCTAAAGTCCCCCCTTATTAAACAAAACTTTTAAATCCCAGCAGTATTTGTCTATAAATAAATTTTATCTGCTTTTAGACTCGCTCCTCCTTTTTATAAAATTTTATCCGATCCATTGATATACTATTATATTATACTATCTATAACTTCATGTCAATCAACATATAAAAGAGAAGTCAACTGCGATTCTATAATCAGCTGACTTCTCTTTTTTTACATTTAATATTATATTGTTTGTATTTGCAAATTCTACAAACACACCTATATTCACATCGAATTTTTATAATTTCTCCCACAACTTACCTTGCTGCTCTTCGCAGTACTGGCAGCTATACAATCCGTTCTTTCTGTCAGTAAGAACAAAAACATGTGCCAGTTCCTGTTCAATTGATGTAATGCACCTAGGGTTCTTGCAATGAAGAACGTTAGTGATTTTCTCCGGAAGTTTCAACTCTCTCTTTTCTACTAATACTCCATCTTTTATAATATCCACTGTAATATTATGGTCTATAAAACCTAAAATATCAAAATCAACAATGTCTAACGGTCCTTCTACCTTAATGATATCCTTTCGTCCCATCTTTCCGCTTCTAGCGTTTTTTATAATCGCTACCTGACAGTCCAAATCATCCAGATTCAGATAATGATATACTGCCATAGAGCGACCTGCCTGAATATGGTCCAGGACAAATCCATTATGTATTGAATCAATATTTAGCATACTTCCACCTCCAACAATGTTAAAATCAAAGCCATTCTCACATATACGCCATACTGTGCCTGTTTAAAATAAACTGCTCTAGGGTCTTTATCCACTTCTACAGATATTTCATTGACTCTCGGCAATGGGTGAAGTACCAGCATGTCATCTTTTGCCAGTCTCATTTTCTTTTTATCTAATATAAAACTGTCTTTCAAGCGGATATAATCCTCTTCATTGAAAAAACGTTCCTTTTGTACACGGGTCATATATAACAAATCTAGATTTCCAATAACTTCTTCTAATTTTGTCACTTCCTCATACTGAGCACCCGCCGCCTCAATATGCTCTATAATATATTTTGGTACTTTTAATTCCGCTGGTGAAATTAAGACAAATTTAACATTATCATATCTTAGCAAAGCATTAATTAAAGAATGTACTGTCCTGCCAAACTTTAAGTCTCCACATAGTCCGATGGTTACATTGTCCAATCTTCCCTTTAAAGACCGAATCGTCAATAAATCTGTCAACGTCTGTGTGGGATGCTGATGACCTCCGTCCCCGGCATTAATTACCGGAATTGCCGAATTATTCGCTGCAACCAATGCTGCACCTTCCTTAGGATGTCTCATAGCCGCAATGTCTGCATAACAAGATATAATCTGAATGGTATCAGCAACACTTTCTCCCTTAGCTGCAGAACTGGATGTCGCCTCAGAAAATCCTAATATATTTCCTCCCAGATTCATCATCGCCGCTTCAAAACTCAGTCTTGTTCTTGTGCTTGGCTCATAAAATAATGTGGCTAATTTTTTTCCTTTACATGCTTCACTGTATTTCTCCGGATTTTTTTCAATATCATTGGCAAGCGTTAACAGCTTGTTCAATTCTTCTACAGAAAAATCCAATGGACTTATCAAATGTCTCATTTCACCCTCCAAAAGTATTTATTTTTCGCTAATAAAATGATACATTATAGACAACAAATATTCAAGGTTAGAACTGTATTTTTATGAAAAAGAATTGGAGGAATCCACGAATGACCAGTGTATATAAAAATTTAACTTTATGTTTGGAACAAATCAGACAAAAAACAGACATTATACCAAAAACAGCCCTTGTATTAGGTTCAGGACTCAACAAATTTACTGATATCATTGATATTGTCTGTACGATAGACTATCACGATTTGACCGGTTTTCCAGTCAGTACCAATCCAATGCATAATGGACGGTTTATTTTCGGTTATATTCATCAAAAACCAATCGTCGCTATGGACGGTCGTATTCATTACTATGAAGGATATACTATGCAACAGGTCGTAATGCCTATCCGCCTTATGAAAATGCTTGGAGCAGAGACACTAATCCTCTCCAACGCTGTTGGTGGAATCAAAAAAGACCTGAATGTTGGAGATTTCATGATTATAAATGACCATATTACTTCTTTCGTTCCTTCTCCTCTCATTGGTAAGAATGTTCATGAATTAGGAACCAGATTTCCTGACATGAGCCATGTTTACAACAAAGAACTAAACGACATCATAAAGCAATGTGCAAAAGAACTGAATATCGACATAAAAGAAGGAATTTATCTGCAGACAACCGGTCCGAATTACGAGACCCCTGCCGAAATTAGAGCCTACCAAACTCTAGGGGCAGATGCCGTCGGGATGAGCACTGCCTGCGAAGCCATGGCCGCTGTCCATTGTGGTTTTAAAGTATGTGGTATCAGCTGTATTACCAACAAAGCTTCCGGCATATCCGCCGAACCACTGTCCGATGAAGATGTTGCAATTGTTGCTTCTCAATCATCCGATAACTTCTGCAAACTCATCAAATCATTAATAAAGTCGATATAGCCTTTTATATCATGTTGTATATATAGCGAGAAAACAGATTCTGTGGTAATATCTGAAAACATAAAAGAACTTAAACATATTTGTGTATAAAAAGAGACCATTAATTTAAAACTAAAATCTGATTCACAAAAACAGATTTTAAGACTTCACTGAAACGAATCAATCAGAGATTCGGTGAAGATGAAGTCGGTGTTTTTAAAATTGGTGGTCTCTTTTTATACTTACAAATATTTAAATTCTGCAGTTTTCAGATATTACCACAGAACCTGTTTTTCGGAGATATTATAACATGAGTAAGGCTGTAAGCCGGGTTATGTCGTGGACGATCATCTATCTAGGCCAGATGTTACCACCTGGCTCAAGCAACCTACCCGAAAACTGGCGGGCAACCAATGTTTTCTGCTCGGTCTTGCTTCGGATGGGGTTTACACGGACCTTTCATGTTACCATGAAAGCGGTAGTCTCTTACACTACCATTTCACCCTTGCCATAAATGGCGGTTTCATTTCTGTTGCACTTTCCTGGGAGTCACCTCCACCGGCCGTTAGCCGGCATCCTGCCCTATGAAGCCCGGACTTTCCTCTCCTGCATCCTTTCGGTAATAGCAGCAGCGATCGTCTGCCCTACTCACAATAACCTAAGTTATCATATTTATCTGTTTTTTTCAACTAAGAATTACGAAACTTCCACAACCGAATCACGAAACTCTTACACAGGAAATACACTTCCCCCCACAAACTCACTCAAAATGGAGTTATGCGGAATATTCTCCTTTGGAAGCGGCAATATATAATCCAAAAATTTCAAAAGTCTCTTAGCCTCTAAATATTCATCGGTTCCTTCTGGCACACTGAACAATGCCGGCTCTGCAAACACTTTTAAAACAGATAATTCATACACCATAACAGAATTAAAAACTGCATCCGCACTATCCTGATATGGAAATATATATTTCTCTTCACCACGTCTGACTCTTTTCCACATTTCAATCGTATGCTCCGCAGTTGTTCCTCTTGTACGGATATCCCTTACAATTCTTCTCAACAATCTCAAGTCCGATGTAGATATTCTGTTATGTTCATCAACATTTAATGGAGTTAAAGCACTGACATATATACGATATTTTCTATCTTCCGGAAGACTGTAAGACAATTCATCATTAAGGCAGTGAATTCCTTCAATAACAAGAATATCATCCTCTTCTAGTTTTACGTAATTGCCATTAAATGTCCTCTTTCCTAAAACAAAATCAAAGTCAGGAAGCTCCACCTGCTTTCCTTCTAACAGTTCTGTCATCTGTCTGTTAAACAATTCCACATCCACAGCCTCTAAAACTTCATAATCCAATTTTCCTTCTTCGTCAATTGGCGTATCTTCCCTGTTTACAAAATAGTTATCTGTTGAAATCGGATGTGGTTTCATTCCCTGCGCCATTAACTGTATGGATAATCTATGGGCAAAAGAAGTTTTTCCTGATGAAGAAGGCCCAGCAATCATGACAACTTTGACTCCCTCCCTGGATGCAATGTCACTGGCAATATCTGCTATCTTCTTCTCCTGAAGTGCCTCCTGAACCATCAATATATTATTGATTGTTCCATCTGTAATTTTATCATTCACCTGACCAATTGTTGCCACGCCTAATCTTTCTGCCCATCTGGCAGATTCTTTTAATGTATTGGATACCTTATTCTGTGGTATAAACTCCGGTACAGCTTTTGGAGATTTTTTTACTGGCATTTGAAGTACAAACCCTTCGTCATATGGGATTAATTCATAATATTTCAATATTCCTGTAGAATATGCCATATAACCATAAAAATAATCTTCAAAACCTTTCATTTTATATATCTTAACAGAGGATGCTCTACGATATTTTAACAAATTTACTTTGTCCATCATACCAAATCTTTTAAATTTTGCCATGGCTTTTCCTGTAGAAAAGGTTTCCTTTGTAATTAAAATATCCTGTTTTACAAGTTCATCCATTTCTGCCTTTAACCTGCGCAGCAATGTATTGTCTATTTTTGTTCCACCGCAAACTTTAAAATAATATCCTTTGCTCACAGAGTATTGTATACTTAACTTATCAAAACTTTTCCTGTCTGCTATTTTATAAAACGCTTTCAGCATCATAAATACAACACTTCTCCGATAACATTCACTACCCACATGATTCGCAGTAGTAAGAAATCTTATCTTGCTGTTTTCTGTTAATACATTTGACAATTCGCACAATTTATCATTACATACTGCCAGAATAATATCATTTTCGTAGTACTTTTTAAAATCCTTAGCTATTTCATAGATTGTTGTTCCGTCTTCATATTCATATACTACATTAGAAATTTCCACATTAATCATAGTATGCCCTGCCTTTCTGATTCAATTTTAAAACTTCCTTTATCTGAAAATTATTTTTGTTTCCACTCTCTTTCATTGTATTCAGTATTTTTGAAAACTTCTCGTTTTCTTTTTGCAGATACTGCTTTAAGATCTGATTTTTTGTTTCTAACAGATATTTTCCATATAAAAGCTCAACATCCGTATATTCTGTATTCTGCCCTTTCACAGCCTTTATAATCGTATAATATTTACCACCATCCACAACCATATCTTCTTGAATAATTTCCCAGCAGTTTCCAATCAAAAACTTTCGGACCAGATCCACTCTTTTATGCGGAGATAAAATCAGTTCTTTTACACCTTTTACTGAACTTCCTCTTGATAATATATCCACAATCAGATCCCCACCCATTCCTGCAATAATAACAGATTCAGCCATATTATCCTTCATCCGTTCCATTCCATCAGACAATACAGTAGTAATCTTCTCACTTAATCCTTCTAATCTTATATTTTTATCAGCCATTTTTAATGGACCTTCATTGATATCCAAAGCATAAGCTCTCTTACTGATATTATTTTTCACTAGATAAATAGGCACATACCCATGGTCTGTGCCTATATCTGCTGCGATATTTCCTTTGGTAACCATATCTGCTACGGCTTTTAGTCTCTTTGATAACATAAAATTTTCTATCCTAACGTAATGTGTATTTTTTGCAATTTATTCTGCTCTTTAATGATCTGTTGTAATTCAGCAATATCTGTTGCCGTGGCTGCTTTATAATCAAGACTTTCTTTTTTTATTTTTAAAACCGCATCATTAACAGCCTTTTCCTGTTCTTCAAGGGTAAGATTTGCCCGAATTGGTGACACAAAAAGCTCCGTCACCTTTCTATGCTCTTCCTCATCTTCAAAATGATTCATAATCTGAGCAGGATTTGCCTGTCCACCTTCCATCTGTTCCCAGAACAAAACAGCAACCCTGTTATAAAATGGGTCAATAAAATCTTCCGGCGAAATCACTTCCGCCACCTTTTTGAACCACTTATCTTTATCAGATAAATATGTCAGAAGTATTCTTTGCGCACTGACAGATGCATCTTCCTTCTTTGCCTTTTTTGAGATACGGGGTTCTTCGTTAATTTTATCTTCCTTCCCTACATAAGTAAGCCCGGTTTTCCTTACCAGTTTTGCCAGTCCGTCTTTTGGAATATTAAAAGTACTGCACACAGATTCCAGATAATTGTCACGTTCAATCTCATCTTTAAAATCCAGTAACATCTCAGCCACTTTCTTATGAAATGCTGTCTTCTCCTGTGGATCGTTTAATTTGTATTTCTTCTGTTCTACATCCACCTGAAAGATAAAATAATTCGTCGCATTTTTAATTCTATCCTCATAAGCTTCCCTGCCCATAGATTTAATAAACTCATCCGGGTCTTTATATGGTCTCATATTCAATATTTTAATCGCAAGACCTGCATCTCTTAAATACGGAATCGCTCTTAGTGCCGCCTTGATACCTGCCTCATCACTATCAAATGTCAGTACTACTTCCTTGACATATCGTTTAATTAAAGCAGCATGTCTGGATGTAAATGCTGTACCAAGGGCCGCCACTGCATTATTGAAGCCTGCCTGATGAAGACTGATAACATCCATATAACCCTCGCAGATCAGCAGATAATCCTTTCTAGAGGCTCTTGCAACATTTAACCCATAGAGATTACGGCTTTTATCAAAAACTCTTGTTTCCGGCGAATTTAAATACTTAGGCTTTGCATCTCCCATCACACGCCCCCCAAAAGCTATCACACGGTTATTTGCATCCATGATTGGAAACATAACACGATTCCAGAATTTGTCTGTTACACCACGCTTTTCATCAAAGGTGAACAAACCTGTTTCCTTTAATTCATTATCATTATACCCCTTCTTTTTTAGATACTGATAAAGATTATTACTATACTTATCTGAATATCCCAGTCCGAACTTTACAATTGTTTCATTAGAAAGCTGACGTCCGGACAGATAATTATAAGCAGCTTTCCCTCGTTCTGACCGTAAAAGATAATGAAAATACTTTGCTGCCTCAGTATTAATTTCTATAATTTTTGTTTTTAAATCCTTTTCCTGTCTGGCTTCTTTTGAATACTCCATCTTAGGCAGCTGAATTCCTGCTTTGTCTGCCAAAACTTCCATTGCCTCTACAAAAGTATAATTTTCATATTTCATTAAGAATGATATAACATTACCACCTTCACCACAGCCAAAGCAATAATACATCTGCTTATGGGGAGACACGGAAAAAGACGGTGATTTTTCATTATGAAACGGGCATAGTCCAAAATACGAACTACCTTTTTTCTGTAACTTCACATAATCACCAATTACATCAACGATGTCATTTTCAGTTCTTACCTGTTCGATAATATCTTCTGAATAAAACATTTCTCCTCCAACAAATATACTTGTTTATGTATTTTTATAATAGCTATGGTACTGTTTTATATAAACTACATTTTCCATGATTTTGGAATAAATAGTTTCTGAAATACAGACACAGAATACTGATCACTCATTCCTGCAATGTAATCACAAACTACCTGTTCTTCTTTCTCCCCACATTCATAAATTAAATATTTGAATTCTTCCGGAAGCTGGTCTGTATGTTTTAAGTAATATGCAAATAACTGTTTCAGCATTTCATCTGCTTTCGCCTCTTCCTTCTTTGCTACCGGATTCGTATATACGCTTTCAAACATATAACTTCGAAGTCCCATCATCGCTTTTTCGATTTCATCTGACATATAGATATCCGGCTGTCCTACACTGTTTCTAACAATATCATGAACCAGTGTATCGAGCCGACTCTTCGTACTATTCCCTAATACATCTGTGTATATCTTTGGAATATCTTCCTCACTTATTATTTTCCCCCGGATAGCATCATCGATATCATGATTGATATAGGCAATTTTATCAGAAAGTCTTACAATCTTTCCTTCCAATGTAGAAGGATTTCCTGTGGTTCTGTGATTAACAATTCCATCTCTTACTTCCTTTGTAAGATTCAATCCTCTCCCATAATTTTCCAACACTTCCACTACACGTATACTCTGCTTATAATGTTTAAAACCTAAACTGCATACACGGTTCAGTGTTCTCTCCCCTGCATGCCCAAAAGGTGTATGACCTAAATCATGTCCTAATGCAACAGCCTCTGTCAAATCCTCATTTAGATTCAATGACTTTGCTATCGTTCTTGCAATCTGAGCCACTTCCAAAGTATGAGTCAATCTGGTCCTGTAATGATCCCCCATTGGTGCCAGAAATACTTGTGTCTTATGCTTTAGGCGCCTAAACGCCTTACAATGAATAATTCTATCCCTGTCCCTCTGATAGACAGTTCGGATATCACATTGTTCTTCTTCTCTATCCCTGCCTTTACTTTCACAACTCTTTGCTGCATAAGGACTTAAAATCTTTAATTCTAGTTCTTCATTTTTCTCCCTGATATTCATATCTGCCCTCCGAAAAATGCATATTGTCATAATTACTGTAATTATACTACAATTTTATAACAAAATGAAGAACAAAAGTTCACTTTGATTTGTCTTTTTATATAAAGAAAAAGCCCTGTGGATTTCCACAAGGCTTTATGCAGTTGAAGGGACTTGAACCCTCACCCAAGTAATATGGACATGAACCTGAATCATGCGCGTATGCCAATTCCGCCACAACTGCGTAAGTTTTGTGCATGTTGTACTGGCTTCATATAACTTCGACTTGCGAAATCAAAGATTTCGAGTCTCACCTAAATTCCGCCACAACTGCTCATATTATATGCTTTTATGAAAAATGGAAGTCCATTGACTTCCATCTCAAATAGCAAATGCGGAAGATGGGACTTGAACCCACACGAGCGCAATGCCCACAAGATCCTTAGTCTTGCTCGTCTGCCAGTTCCGACACTTCCGCATGCGATTTGACGCAAGAAAAATATTACCATAACTGACAGACAGTGTCAATAGTTTATTTATTAATTCTTATGTTATTTCTACTAAATAACAGATACTATTCACATAAATCTCACTTTGTTCGATTTATTGCTCATGCCGTCTGTCGCCAGATGAATGTGCATAAGCACATTCATTACATAAAAAAAGGGACGAAATGTTTTTCCATGAATGGAAACAACTCGTCCCTTTTTTTATGTATCGAATGCTTACGCATTCGCCTGGCTCGTTACTACGCCAATTTTTCCTTTGCAACATCAACTAATTTTGCAAACCCTTCTGCATCATTTACTGCCATTTCAGCTAACATTTTTCTGTTCATTTCAACACCAGCTAATTTTAATCCATACATAAATTTGCTATATGAAAGACCATTGATTCTTGCAGCAGCATTGATACGGGCAATCCATAACTGTCTGAACTGTCTCTTTCTCTGCTTTCTTCCTGCATATGAACTTGTTAAAGCTCTCATAACTGACTGTTTTGCTACTCTATATTGTTTTGATCTAGCACCTCTATAACCTTTAGCCAGTTTTAATACTCTATTATGTTTCTTTCTAGCGTTCATTCCGCCTTTTACTCTTGCCATTTCTATATCCTCCTAACTATTCTAATATATAATTGTTCATCGTCCTAGTTCAAAAATCAAAGATTTTTTCACTGTGGCATTCTCGCCAAATATTTTTCAAAAGACATATTTCCGAATACAAGTATTCGTCATATGTTTTTTCAAAATCATTTGACTCTGAACAATTACAAATATGGTAAAATCTTCTTCATATTCTTAACATTTGTAGCATCAGTAGTTGTTGCTTTTCTAAGATTTCTTTTTCTCTTCGCTGTTTTCTTTGTTAAGATATGTGATTTGTAAGCTTTATTTCTTTTAAGTTTTCCTGTTCCTGTCTTTTTAAAACGTTTTGCAGCTGCTCTGTTTGTCTTAATTTTTGGCATGTTTTTTTCCTCCTTAAATATGTTCTAAAAACTTAACGTTTTTTCTCTAAAAACATTGTCATGTTTCTGCCTTCAAGTTTTGCTGCTTTGCTAACCTGAGCAATATCCTCAAGCATTTCTGCAAAGTCATCCAAAACATGTGCGCTACTACCAATATGAGCCATTTCTCTTCCTCTGAATCGAAGAGTGACCTTAACCTTATCACCTTTTGTGATAAATTTTCTAGCATTGTTGGCCTTTGTTTTTAAATCATTTAACTCCACATTCGGTGAGAGTCTGATTTCTTTCGTCTCAACAACATGCTGTTTCTTTTTCGCCTCTTTCTCTCTCTTCTGCTGTTCGTATCTGAACTTACCATAGTCCATAATTTTACAAACAGGAGGCTGTGCCTTTGGAGCAATTTTAATCAAATCAAGTTCTGCTTCATCCGCTAATTTCTGTGCGTCTCTTGCAGACATCACTCCTAACTGCTCTCCATTCGTTCCAATTAAACGAACTTCCTTATCTCTGATTTGTCCGTTGATCATTAACTCGCTAATAGTATTGCACCTCCATTAAATCTGTTCCAACTTTTATTTTGATTTTTATATGCTGAGAACATCTCGACTACGCTTTGCTTCGTCTCAATTGAGCTAATCGCTCAATATATAAAACTCCAAATATAAATTTGTGTGCAAGCACCCTATTTTTATTTTGATTTTTATATGCTGTTCTCACTAGTAACAAAAAAAGTGGATAATCTTACAGACTATCCACTAGTTATAATAATTCCAAATATATTATCTCATTTAGAAAATATAAACCTCGAATCGCTTCGTGCGTCTGGGTGAGAGCGGATACTCTGCTTTATTTTTTCAACATTTGATATAGTAACATCATATGAAATAATTGTCAAGTTTTTTCCAATAAAATCATATTTACTGATTACTTTTACACTCTATGTACTGGTCAACTATAACATGTACCAACATTATTTGCAACAATAATATCAATACACGTTATAGCACCCTATTAACTAACAATTACATTCAAAACTTCCACACTCTGTCTGACTCTGATGTGTAGCCCCATTACCATCTACAGTAATTTCTTTGGCATGACATTTACAATTATCATTAAATGTACAACGAACCGCATCACATCTTACATCCAATCGTGTTTCCGGACCACAGTCACAATGTTCTGATTTTGCTGTTACACTATCTTTTTTTTCCTTAAAATCACCACAATATGTTGCGTCCTTAATTGTTGCATCTGTGCCGCCTACAGAAATACCATCTCTGCAACATTTTGAATTCTTATTATAGTAACAATTTTTAACACTACAATTTAATACTGTCATAATAAACCTCCACAATATTTATTTCGGAATCCCGATACAAATATTGTGGAGTCTTTATTAAAATTTATTCAATTATAAAATTCCATTTTTTAACACTATTTAATGAGTT
This sequence comes from uncultured Eubacterium sp., assembly GCA_910584795.1. Classification (GTDB taxonomy): domain Bacteria; phylum Bacillota; class Clostridia; order Lachnospirales; family Lachnospiraceae; genus Eubacterium_G. The sequence goes on from CAJUBZ010000009.1 coordinate 36,287, forward strand.
TCATTATCCATTTCTACTGCTCTGATTTCCTTTGTATCAATTTCTTTGCAAATCTGATTAATAAAATCATCTAATGGCTTAACTCCCTCATCACCGGCAAATCGGCTTCTGACAGAAACTGTTCCATCAGCTTCTTCCTGTTGTCCGACTACAAGCATATATGGAAGTTTATCAAGTCTCGCCTCACGAATCTTATATCCGATTTTTTCTGAACGGGAATCAACTGTCACATCAACATGTCTTGCCTTCAAAGCTTTTGCAACAGACTGTGCATAATCTTCGTATTTTTCTGATATCGGAAGAATTCTTACCTGTTCCGAACATAACCATGTAGGGAACTTACCTGCATACTTTTCAATCAACCATGCAAGTGTTCTTTCATAGCAACCCATAGATGTTCTATGAATAATATAAGGACGTACCTTTTCTCCATTTTCATCAATATAATACATATCAAACTGTTCCGCTAAAAGAGCATCCCACTGAATGGTAATCATCGTATCTTCTTTTCCATATACGTTTCTAGCATTAATGTCCACCTTAGGTCCATAGAAAGCAGCCTCTCCGACATCTTCAGTAAATTCAATATTCAGTTCTGTCAGTATTTCTCTGATATGCTGTTCTGTTTCTTCCCAAACCTCTGGTTCACCAATATATTTTTCTTTATTTTCCGGATCCCATTTTGAGAGATGATAGGTCACATCTTCTTCCACTCCTAATGTTTCAAGACAATGCTTCGCAAGAGCAAGACATCCCTTAAACTCTTCTACCATCTGGTCCGGACGTACAATTAAATGCCCCTCTGAAATAGTAAACTGACGAACGCGTGTCAGACCGTGCATCTCTCCCGAGTCTTCATTTCTGAACAAGGTAGATGTTTCACTATATCTTAATGGCAAATCTCTGTAAGATTTCTGGCTTGCCTTATACACATAATACTGGAACGGACATGTCATAGGACGAAGTGCCATAACTTCTTTGTCTTTTTCCTCATCTCCTAATACAAACATGCCATCTGTATAATGATCCCAATGTCCGGAAATCTTATACAAATCAGATTTTGCCATTAGCGGTGTTCTTGTCCTTGTATATCCCCATTCATTATCTTCCAAATCTTCAATCCATCTCTGCATTTTTTGAATCATTTTTGTTCCTTTTGGAAGTAATAAAGGAAGTCCCTGTCCAATTACATCAACTGTTGTGAAAAGCTCCATTTCACGTCCAAGCTTATTATGGTCTCTATTTTTCTGATCCTCTAACATTTCCAGATATTCATTTAAGGCCTCTTTATTATCAAAAGCTGTACCATATATTCTCTGAAGTCTTGCTTTATCTGAATCACCTCTCCAATATGCCATAGAAGATGAAATTAATTTAAACGCTTTAATAGGTTTTGTATTCATAAGGTGAGGACCTGCACAAAGGTCTACAAATTCTCCCTGACTATAGAAAGATATAATTGAATCCTCCGGTAAATCCTTAATCAATTCTACCTTATATGGTTCATTTCTGTCCTCCATATATTTAATGGCATCTTCCCTTGGAAGCGTAAATTTTTCAAGTTTTGCACCTTTTTTAATTATCCTTTTCATTTCCGCTTCAATTTTATCCAAATCCTCTCTGGAAAAAGGCTCGCTGTCAAAGTCATAATAAAATCCATCATCAATTGATGGTCCGATTGCCAGCTTTGCCTCTGGAAAAAGATTTTTTACCGCCTCTGCTAACACATGCGATGCTGTATGACGATAAGCCGCCTTTCCGGCCTCATCTTTAAAAGTCAAAATATTCAAAGTGCAATCTCTATCTATAGTAGTTCTTAAATCTACAACCTCTCCATCTATTTCTCCTGCACAGGCAGCTCTTCCCAAACCTCCTGCAATATCAAAAGCAACATCACTAACACTCATAGCTTCTGCATATTCTTTTACTGATCCATCTTTTAATGTAATCTTCATGATTTTTCCTCCTTGTCATTCTTATTTTACTATATTGTTTAGCACAGCTCGACTCCGTTTCACTACGTCTCGCTTGAGCTGAACGCTCAATAAAATTGAATAAATAATCAGATATATGAAAGCAAGCTTTCACATCTGCTTATTTATTCACTTTTGCTGTGCTAAACAGTAGCAAAAAAAGAAGTCCCTGTTTATGTTTCCATAAACAGGGACGTAATATACGCGGTTCCACCCTGATTGCTCCTAAATTCAAGAGCCTCTCAATTTGATGATAACGGAATCACCGGACTGGATTAGAGTCACTCAGAGGTAGTCTTCAATTACCCTTCTGTAAGATGCTCTCAGCCATGGCCTCTCTCTCTGTGACCCTCCAGATAATCTACTGTCCTCGTCAACGCTTTATTGTGTACTAATTATAACATCATACATTTTAATGTCAATAAAATATTTTTGGAATTTTTGTATATACCCAACTTCGCCCTAGTAAAACCCCCATTTTTACTAGGACGAACATCTATGAATCAATACCCTTTTTCATTTTAAGTATTTCTTCCTTAAATTTTTCGGAAACGTTTCCAAGTGAACTAAAAAAAATTAGCCTATACGCTCAAATCGTTATAGACTAATTTTATCACAATTTCCAAAATAAGTAAATTATTAAAAATCAATTTTATTTTTATTTTGTATAAAATTCCTGCACCCAGTATGACCGAATTAGTAATTCGCCAAAATCTCCAATCATATTTCCGGCATCAAAATATCCTATCCCAATACATTCATATTTTGGATTTAGCATATTCTCTTTATGATATTTTTCACCATATAAATGTTTATAAGCATATGCCACAAACTTTGTTACATCTTCTGGTTTATCAGCTGTGTAGGCTAAATTCTCGCCAATTAATTTTCCCTTTTTAAAACCAACCTGATTATAAACAGTACTAAAGCTTTGACCATTTGGTCTTTCATGAGACCATTTCTCAGATATCTCTGTTGCTCTGATGTCTGCAATCTCAATTAATTTATCCAGCATCTTTAAAGGTTGTGCTTTCACTTTTATTCTATCCTTGTTTAACCTGGATAACATTTCGAAAATAATTTTCTGGTTTGCTGCTTTTACAGGATCCTTATAGTCTGTCACAATTACTGAACATGATACTTTCTTTCCTGCTACAGTAGCTGTAATCTTGCATTTTCCTTTCGCTTTTGCAATTACTAACCCTTTTTTACTAACGGTAGCAACATTTTCATTACTTGATTTCCATTTTGCTGACTTTTTGGTATTGTATACCTTCAATTGAAACTGTCCTGGTTTTCCAGCATATATCGGTTCAGCATCTTCTGTATAAGTTATTTTCTGTACATCCATTTTGACATTTAACATTCCTAAAGTTACTTTTGTAAACTTTTTAGAAGACACTACTAAATTTTCCTGAACCCTTACTTTACAAGTATAAGTTTTTTTCTTATATTTTGCCTTGATTTTACATTGTCCTTTACCGACACCTTTAATCTTTCCTTTTTTTACTGTAGCTACTTTCTTATTTGTACTGCGCCATTTTATCTTAGCTCCCTTAGGTACATTCAACATTTTTACTTTAAATGTTTTTCCCGCTACTACATAAACTGATTTGTAATTCAAGTAAGGATTACCTGCTGCCTGAACATCTTTAAACAATTGTCCTGTAACCATAACGGTCATAATAGCAATCATAACCAAAGAAAGTACTTTTTTTAACTTAAACATAATAATACCTCCTACCTTTACATTATTCTTAGCATTACATATCTTTACAAGTTTATTTTATCTTAACTCTATATATTTGTAAATTCTGAAGTTCGCAATAATTATTTTATCTTATATGAATATTTAACCTTTGCATTTTTAAATACATAATCCTGTGCTTTGTTTAATAATACAAGTTCTTTCATTTCCTTATCTGTATACTTCTCTTTCATTTCTTCTGCACTATCCAGATTCGCTTCTGCATAAGAATTTTCGTATTCTTCTTCAATCTCCTCTTTCGTTGCAGTAAGTTTCAAATCCTTTGTCAACTGCCATAACAATAACTCAGACTTTAATTCAACATTGTAATTTTCCTGTATTACTTCATCGGTTAATCCATTCATTTGTTTATACTCTTCAACAGATACACTTGCAAATTCTGCTTCTGCTTCTGTATCCGCATCCATTGTATCAATTACCTGCTGCTGAAATTCTGCAGGAATTGCCTTTAAATTCACTTTTTCTATTGCTTGATTCCACAATGCTGGTTTTACAATTTCCTCTTTGATATATTCTTTTTCCCATTCATAGAATTCATCAACATTGGAAACTCCTCTCTCTTCAAAATACTCTTCCTTAACCCATTTATCTGTTACTTTACTAACTACAAGTTTATTAACGTTTAATACTTTTAATTCATACTTGATTTTTTTCCCTGAATAATCTATTTTATCCATGGACAATACATTTGCATCTTTACCGTTTTCTATATTTATGGAGATTTTATCTCCTTTCTTATGACCTTTTATCTTGTCCGAAAAAATTTTGTATGCACCACTATTAATACTACTTCCAATATCTATAGACTGTTCTTCCATTGATAAATCCTGAACTTTTTTCCCATCGATATATGCTGTATAATCAAAATCAACCTGATCTGTATCCTTTGCTGCACGATCTACTTCATAGTGATAATTTGTATCTTCACTGACACACTCATCCCATTGTTCCTGTGTAACTTCATATTTCAGACCCGTCACATCTCCTACCGAAATATAATCTTCTGTTTTAAATCCAAGTTCTTTATCAATATCTGCCTTTGGTTTAATACTTTTTGACCAGTATACAACAATTGCAAAAACAATAATAATCACTGCAATAATAGCTGGTACAACTAATTTTGTAAAATCAAATTTCTTTTCCTCTATCTTGTTTTCCTTTAAATTTTCCTGATTGTTGTTTTCCACTGTTCTATCTCCTTTATAGTATTTTAAATAAGTAATGAAAAAGAATCTTTATAAATAAAAGATCCTTTTTTATCTTATCATAATTTGATAAATTAATATATATTTTTTTGCAATGTTTATACTTCTGTAGTATAGTTTGGAGCCTCTTTTGTTATGTGAATGTCATGAGGATGACTTTCCTTTAAGGAAGCTGCTGAAATTTTCACAAACTTTCCTGTTTCTTTTAATGTCTCAACATCCTTTGCTCCACAATAGCCCATACCTGAACGTAATCCACCCATCAACTGAAATACAGTATCTTCAATACTGCCTTTGTATGCAACACGTCCTTCAACACCTTCCGGAACAAGTTTTTTTGCATCAGCCTGAAAATATCTGTCTTTACTTCCATTTTCCATTGCCGCAATACTTCCCATTCCTCTGTAAACCTTATATTTACGTCCCTGGAATAACTCAAACTCTCCTGGAGCTTCATCACAGCCTGCAAACATAGACCCCATCATGCAAACACTTCCACCTGCTGCAATCGCTTTTACAATATCTCCTGAGAACTTAATACCTCCATCTGCTATAACCGGTACACCAAATTCTTTTGCCACTTCATAACAATCCATTATCGCCGATACCTGAGGAACACCAATACCAGCAACTACACGGGTAGTACAAATAGAACCTGGTCCAATTCCTACTTTAACAGCATCAGCACCTGCTTCTATTAAATCCCTTGTTGCATCACCTGTTGCTACATTACCTGCAATTACCTGTAAGTCAGGATATTCTGCCTTAATCTTTCTTAATGTATTAAAGATATTTGCTGAATGACCATGGGCGGAATCAATTACAATCACATCTACCTTTGCTTCAACCAATGCCTTAACTCTCTCCATAACATTTGCAGTAATCCCTACAGCAGCACCGCAAAGTAATCTCCCCTGCTCATCTTTTGCTGATAATGGATATTTTATCTGTTTTTCTATATCTTTAATTGTAATAAGTCCTGCTAAATTAAAATCATCATCTACAATTGGTAATTTTTCTTTTCTGGACTTTGCTAAAATAGCCTTTGCCTCTTCTAATGTAACACCAACTTTCGCTGTAATTAATCCCTCTGAAGTCATAGAATCCTTAATCAGCTTTGTTCCATCTGTTTCAAATTTTAAATCACGGTTTGTAATAATACCTACCAGTTTCTTTCCAACAACAATAGGAACACCTGAGATTCTGAATTTTGCCATCAGGTCATTTGCATCCTTTAATGTATGTTCAGGAGTTAAATAAAACGGATCAGTGATGACACCATTTTCAGAACGTTTAACCTTATCTACTTCATCTGCCTGCTGTTCAATCGTCATATTTTTATGGATAATTCCTATACCACCCTGTCTAGCCATGGCTATAGCCATTCTGTGTTCTGTAACTGTATCCATTCCGGCACTCATCATAGGAATATTTAACTTAATCTTTTTCGTAAGATGTGTAGTCAAATCCACCATATTCGGTGTAACCTCTGAATACTGAGGTACTAAAAGCACATCATCAAATGTTATTCCTTCGCCAATAATCTTACCCACTGATTCTTCCTCCTTATATTCAATTCTTTGTATTAAAAACGCAAACAATTTTCACGCTATTTTATCGAAAATACTAACACAAAAAAGCGACACAGTCAATGACTATATCGCTTTTATTGACAAAAAACGTAACAGTTCAGCCATCAGCTCGAATTTGCTTTGCTTCTTCTCGCTGATTTGGCTCACCATATGATACAGAACATATATATCAAATTGTCTGCAAGCAGTCATTTGCTATAAATGTTCTGTATCGCATGGCTGAACTGTTACCAAAAATCTTATTCAGCCTTAATCACAATATTTGGTCGTACATGGTGCATGGCCTCAATTACTTTTTCATTCGGCTCAAACAACACCTTCACCTTGCCATTTGCATTATTAATTATCATGGCATAAACTGTACGTTTTTTATTCCCTGACGAATAATCTTTCAAAACAGCATTCATAGAAGCTCTCACAACTTGTTCTGACATGACCGGAGCAATAATTTCTGCTTCCCTGATATTATAATTAGCAATATTTTTTCTTCTGCTCTGTCCCATGATTTTATCTACAGTAAAATCACCATTCAAAAGAGAATATTCATATTCCACATTAGTATATAACCATACCATATAAGAAGCATATCCCAGCAAAACTGTTAGAGTAAAACCTAATATACCTAACCAAAGTATGCTCATTACACCTATCAGAACAACAAAGACAGAAAATATGCGCAGTAATACTCCTGATATATTCGTTCCTCTTTTAATAATCTGTTCTACAAAAACCTCATCCATAACGCCTCCATTATTCAACAGATACAATATAATAATACACTGGCTGTCCTCCCGGATAAACTTCCACTTCAAGATCCGGAAGAGCCTCTGTAATCTTCTCTGAAAGAGTTTCTGCATCCTCACTGGTTACACCCTCTCCATAGTATATACTGACAATTTCTGAATCTTCATCCTGCATTTCTTTTATCATTTCAACAGTAGTATCTGCAATATCTTCTCCAACAGCTAACATCCCTGCATCGCCGATACCCATAATATTGCCTTCTCTGATTTCTTTATCATCAATCACAGTATCTCTGACAGCATATGTTACCTCACCTGATTTCACATATGACATGCTGTCTATCATTGCTTCTTTATTTTCGTCCGGTGTACTATCCTCTATAAATCCTATCATTGCTGAAATTCCCTGCGGAATTGTCTTTGACGGAATAACAATGAGGTTTTTATCCTCCACCAGACTCTCTGCCTGATTTGCAGCCAGAATAATGTTTTTATTATTCGGAAGAACAAATATATTTTCTGCATTCACTTTATCCACAGCATTGAGAATATCCTCTGTGCTTGGATTCATTGTTTGTCCTCCGGAAATAATATAATCCACATTTAAACCTTTGAAAATTTCATCTAATCCTTCACCTACAGAAACAGCAATAAAACCATATTTCTTCTTTGGCTCATTTGCCTTTGCCTTTTCTTCCTCAGCTTTCTGCTGTTCTGCCATTTTCTGAGCATTTTTAATAAGTCTCTCATGATGTTCTTCTCTCATATTATCTATCTTCATTCTGGATAAAGAACCGTATGTTAATGCTCTTGTAAATGCCTCTCCCGGCTGATTCGTATGAACATGCACTTTCACAATCTCATCATCTGCAACCAGCACAATCGAATCTCCAATAGATTCCAGGAAGTCTTTAAATGATTTTTCTTCTTCCTGTGGCATTGGATTGTCCAAGTTAATAATAAACTCTGTACAATATCCAAACTTGATATCAGCCTCGTCTAACGGAATATCATCCACAACCATACTGCTGCCTGTACCTGCTGTTTCTAATGTATAATCAACTTCTTTTCCAAGGAATGCATCATATGCTCCCTTAATTACAACCATAAGTCCCTGTCCACCGGAATCTACAACTCCTGCCTGCTTTAATACCGGCAGCATCTCAGGAGTCTGGCTCAGCACATAGTCACCATGCTTGATTATCTCATCAATTACATAAGACAAATCATCACTTTCTCCCAACATTTCGCATGCCTTATCAGCCATACCTTTTGCTACTGTCAGAATTGTACCTTCCTTTGGTTTCATAACTGCCTTATATGCTGTTTCAACTGCTCTGACACATGCCTTAGAAAGAACCTCTACATTAATCTCATCATATTTTTTGATTTCTCGAGTAAATCCTCTAAATAACTGCGATAAAATTACTCCGGAATTCCCTCTGGCACCTCTTAGAGAACCTGTAGAAATAGCCTTCGCTACTGTCTCCATGGTAGGATCAGCAATTGCTCCAACTTCATTCGCTGCTGACATAATTGTAAGCGTCATATTCGTTCCTGTATCACCATCCGGTACCGGAAATACATTTAACTCATTAATCCATTCTTTTTTTGCTTCAAGATTTTTTGCGCCTGCAATAAACATCTTCTGTAACATCTGCGCATCAATTACATTTATTTCCAAAATTTTATCCTCCTAAGGGTAAGACTGATTAGTCTATTGTTCTTACGCCTTCAACAAATATATTGACTTTTTTCACTGTCATGCCAGTGAACTCTTCTATTTTATACTTCACACTTGAAATAATATTATCTGCGATTGTGGCTATATTAACACCATACGCTACAATAATATGAAAATCAATTAATATCTCATTATTTTCGTTTATCTCTACATTTATTCCTTTTGTTGAACTATCCTTCTTTAGTAATCTGACCAGACCATCTTTCATGCTGACCATCGCCATACCTACAATTCCAAAACATTCATATGCTGTCTCACCTGCGTATTTTGCGATAACTTCCGGACTAATTAAAATTTGTCCCATTTCAGTATTCATCTTACCTTTCATATATGTTCCTCCTTTATGAGTTAACCGTCCAACCATGCGATATAATTTATATAACGAAAGACTGCTTACAGACTATGTGCCAAATCTATTATATCATTTGGTGAACCAGTACAGCAAGAAAATCCGTAGGATCTTGAGCTGATGGCTGGACTGTTATATTTATTTACATATTAGTTTACACAGTTATGGTTATTATACTCTTTTTGGTAAAAAAAGACAATAGCGAAAGATGGAGCTGTGCATAAATAGAAAAAGAGCGTGAGTCAAAAGTTTACTTTTGATACACACTCTTTTTCTATTTATATAGAGCGAAGCTCGGTAGTGAAATGGAGCCCGCAGGGCGAAATCGAACTAGCACAACTCTCTACTTATATAGAGCGAAGTTCGGTAGTGAGATGAAACCCGCAGGACAAAATCGAACTAACACAGCTTCTATAACCCTATGCGCGTTCTACTTTTCCTGATTTTAAACAAGATGTGCAAACATACATCTTCTTTGCTCCGCCTTCAGTTTTTACCTTAACAGACTTTACGTTTGACTTCCACATTTTGTTTGTTTTTCTATGTGAATGACTCACTGCATTTCCAAAATGAGCACCTTTACCGCAAATACTACATTTAGCCATAATAGCACCTCCCTTGTATAAATTAGGTCAAACTACTCTTTCGACCTGACACAAAGGCTATCATAACAGAGTTGGAAAGAAAATGCAAGCATTTTCTGACACAAAACTCCTTGAACTTTCCTAACACAAAACTTCTTTTGCAATGTCAGCACTCATTTTTGCATCTTTCGCATAATAATCCGCACCAATCTTCATTGCATAATCTTCTGTCAGCACTGCACCACCAACCATAACTTTACAATTTACATTGTTTTGTCTCAATAATTTTATTGTATCTTCCATGGAACATAACGTTGTAGTCATTAATGCAGACAGACCAACGAGACTCACATGATTCTCCACTGCCGCCTCAACCACCTTCATCGGCTCCACATCTCGCCCCAAATCAATCACGTCAAAACCATAATTCTCTAATATTACTTTTACGATATTCTTTCCAATATCATGAATGTCCCCCTTTACAGTGGCAAGAACAATTTTTCCTTTAGACTCCGACTTCGTGCCATTACCTGCCAGATATGTCTTTATTTCATCGAAACACTCTTTCGCCACATCTGCCGCCAAAATCAACTGTGGAAGAAAAATTTTACCTTTTTCAAACTTATCTCCAACTACATCCAAAGCCGGTATCAGCATTTCATTGATAATCTCCATAGGGTCTTTATTCGTCAGATATTCTTTTGTCAGCTTCCTTCCTTCACTCTTCATACCGGTTTCCATTGCATGAAAAATTGCCTCTGCCTCAACAGATGATAAATGAACAGCTGATGTATCTGCTTTTATTTCTATATTATTGACACTGGCTGTAACAGAAGTTTCTGGTACATGACTATTGGAATATTCAATAAAGCTCATAGAATTTTTATCGATATCTGCAAGAACTTTATAAGTCTTAACAGCCCAGACCATAGATGAAACATTTGGATTAATAATCGGTAAATCCAAACCGCTATGAAGTGCCATTGTAAGGAACGTCTTATTTACAATTTCTCTGTTCGGAAGTCCAAATGAAATATTAGACACTCCAAGTACAGTCTTTAATCCTAACTGATTTTTAACAATACTCAATGCCTCTAATGTTTCAAGACATGCTTTTTGTTCTGCAGAAACTGTAAGGGTAAGACAGTCTATAATGATATCTTCCTTTGGAATACCATAGTACATTGCCTTATTCATAATCTTCTCGGCAATGGCAACACGTCCCTCCACGCTGTCAGGAATGCCATTCTCATCTAATGCCAGTCCTATAACTGCCGCACCATATTTCGCTACTACCGGCAGAATTGCATCCAATACTTTTTCTTCTCCATTCACAGAGTTTATAATAGGCTTTCCATTATAGACTCTTAAAGCTGCCTCTAAAACCTCCGGTTTTGTAGAGTCAATCTGTAAAGGTACATCCACAATTCCCTGAAGTGCCTTGACTGTTTTTATCATCATTTCCCGCTCATCAATTTCGGGAGAGCCTACATTTACATCTAAAATATCAGCCTCAGCTTCTACCTGCTCAATAGCCTGTCCCAAAATATAATCCATATCATTTTCTATTAATGCCTGCTTAAAACGTTTCTTTCCTGTTGGATTAATTCTTTCTCCAATAATTCTTGGCTGATTCACTACAACAGTCTTTAACGGAGAACATACTGCCAGTTCTCTTTTGTATACCGGTCTTATAAATTCTCCTTTTTCTGCCGCATCCTGAAGCATTTCTTTCAATTCCGAAATATATTCCGGTGTTGTTCCACAACATCCGCCTAGAATTTTAACACCATACCGCAGCATTTCCCTGCATACTACAGCAAACTCTTTCGCAGATACATTATATGTATTTGTCAAAGGATCAGGCAGTCCGGCATTTGCTTTCACTACAATTGGAAGTGCTGTCCACTCTGAAATTTCTTTTACAATAGGTAATAAGTCTTTTGGTCCTAAAGAACAGTTCACACCTAATGCATCTACTCCAAGTCCTTCCAAAGTCAGGCACATGGCAGATACAGAACATCCTGTAAAAGTACGCATATTTTCTTCGAAGGTCATGGTTGTAATAACAGGCAGATTCGAATTTTCTTTCGCTGCCAGCACTGCGGCTTTTGTCTCCATTAAATCTGTCATTGTCTCAATAACGATAATATCTGCCTCTTTTGCCGCCAAAACCTCTTCTTTAAAAATATCATATGCCTCTTCAAAAGAAAGACTCCCTGTAGGTTCCAATAACTGTCCAATCGGTCCCATATCCAATGCCACCAAGGTTTCTGTACCTTTACATGCCTCTCTTGCATTATCAATTGCCGCACCAATCAGTTCTTGTACGGAATACCCTGAATGTTCCATTTTATATCGATTCGCACCAAAGGTGTTAGCATAAACAATATTTGCCCCGGCTGCAATATACCGGCTATGAATATCAATAATCCATTCCGGCTTCGTAATATTCAAAGTTTCCGGTATCGTACCTATTGCCATTCCTTTTTGTTGCAGCATTGTGCCCATTGCGCCATCCAATATAATATACTCTTGCCTAAAAATATCTTTTGCCATACTTCTCTCCTAATTTTTCAACACTTCATTCACTAATAATAAATACAAACAAATCTATTTTCCACAAGTCAGCCCTTCTTTTCGAAACTGACATTTTTCCCGCAGACTGCACATCTCACAACTTTTTTTGCTTGAAGTGTTAAGTCCATGCCCAAGACCTATCACACATGTAACAGACTTCGTCGGTGTCAGCATCATACTATCATTGACGCATACACCAATACGTTTTGGCGCCTCCACTATGTCTAAAAACTGTTTCTGACATTCTAATGGAAAATCATCATATCCTAAACCAAATCTCCATGTGTGTTCATATTCCATAAAATCTTTTAATATTATCTCCTCTGCCTTATCGCAGACCTGCTCAATGACTGCAGATGCAAGACTGTCGGTTATCATAGCTTCTGCCATACCTATAATCTGTTGTTTTCTTATCAGCAAATCCACACCGGCAGACAAAGTTGCACACATAAAAATAACCTTATTACAATTTCTCAAATGATTCCTTATAGCCTGCCCCTGTAATATAAAATCTGCTCCCTGAATCTGCCCATCCTTTAAATCAAAAACTTTATAAACAAATTTTCCTTCCATAAAACGCTGCAATAATTTTCCACACGATAAAAGAAGCTCCTCTGTTTTATCATCCGGGACATTTTCTCCATACCCCAGATACCTTAGAGCCTCATTAAAATTTATATCTTCAATTACAATATTTCTCTCACGATGATTCATAACAAAACTTATTTATGAACTATGTAAATTATATTTCTATAACTACGCTTGTCCTCTTTCCTATTTTACCTGTTTTATTTAACAATACTTGCAACACTGTCTGTAATTCTTTTTGCTACATACGGGTCATTCATTGTATAAATATGAACACCATCCACGCCACTCGCAACAAGATCTATAATCTGATCTACCGCGTAAGAAATTCCCGCATCACGCATTGCTATCGGATCATCTCCAAATTTTTGAAGTACTTTGGATAATTTTGCAGGAATACTTGCCCCACACATAGAAACCATACGCTCTATCTGTTTTTTATTTGTAACAGGCATAATACCTGCCTCAACAGGTACATCAATTCCTGCAATTCTTACTTTATCAATAAAATCATAATATGCATGATTATCAAAGAACAACTGAGAAATCAAATGTTCTGCACCTGCCTCCACTTTCTTTTTTAAATTTTTAATATCGGCAATCATACTATCCGCTTCCTGATGCACCTCCGGATAACAAGCCCCCGACACATGAAATCCCATGTTTTTTGACAATATATATTCTGTCAGATCTGATGCATACCTAAAATCTTTTTCTACTTCAAAATCAGGATTCACATCACCTCTTAGTGCAAGAATATTTTCAACACCTTGTGCCTTTAACTGTTCCAATATCTTGTCCACACTCTTTCTTGTATTATATAAACACGATAAATGTGCAATTGTTTCAACGTGATATTCGTTTTTTATTTTTGAACATAAGTCTATGGTTGTTGCATTTGCCACACCTGAGCCGCCGGCACCATATGTTACACTGATAAAGTCCGGATTTAAATCCTTTAATTCCTCTAACGTTTTATAAATTGTTTCTACACCACTTTCTTTTTTCGGCGGAAATACCTCAAAAGAAAACACGGTTTTTTCCTGAAATAAATCTGATATCTTCATTTTTGTCTCTCTCTTCTTTTTCTATTTTGTACAATCTTTAATTTTTGCAAAACAAATTAAAACCTATGATTAAGCTTAAAATAATAATGCAAACTACAAAAAAGGTACTTTCAATCAACATGGATATAATCATACCCACAGCCATCCAAAACAAAGCAAATCCACATAATCTATGCATACTACACCCACTTTATCTATAAAGTTATAGTTTATTATATGCAGCATATGCAGTATCTTTCCCCAATATTACGCTTCTGTTTCATTATCTAAGTCATCAAAATCCTCTTCTTTATTTGTAAACTTATTTACAATATCCGGAACCATATCTATAATTCTGGATATCCCATCATGATCCTTTACACTAATCAATTTTGAAGAGCCATTTTTGATAACCAATACTGCACTTGGAGTAATTTTCCCACCAACTCCTCCTGTGCCATTTTCTCCTTTTGCAAAAGTTCCTATTCCCATACCAAATGAAACATCTGCCATAGGTAAAATAATTGTTTCACCTACGACTACCGGTTCACCAACCACAGATTTTGTAGTAATAAACTGTTCCATTGCTTTTAATAAATCGTCTGTAGTTTTTTTGTTGTCTGCCATAATAACGCCTCCTTGTTTTAACTAAACTTTTTTATGATATCATGAATTTCTTTCTTAAAATAGAATTTTAATACATATATGAGAAGAACACCTACAATAAAATGTCCTTTCATTTTAATATTTCCCGTTATTACATTTTTATTAAAATAAGGTTCTATTGATATTCTTTTCGGATTAATGTGAAATACAGCAAATAACATTGCAATATATCCCAGCGCCTTTCCTGTAATATCCGGCTCCTCAAATCCCAACTGAATATCTGCCCTTATTTTTCTAGGAAAAATATGCTTTAGTGCTTTTAAAACAATTTCTTTTCCATAACGATATGCTTGTTTTGTTGTATTTGCAGTAACAAACTCTTTGAATTCTTTTGCTTTATTATATGTTGCTTTTAAATTGTTTAAAGCATTTTTCAAAAATGTTACTGTCTTTTGTATCCATTCATGAATTGTTTCAATAAAAGCCTTAATTTTATCTACACAATTTTTCTTATCTTCTAAAATCTTATCGTGCTTATTATTTTCCTTTTCCTGTTGCTCTTCCTTGTAATTGCTTAGTTCCTGCTGTGTTCGTTCTGATTTCTCTTGTGAAGTATTCTCTTGTGGCTGTTCCTCCACGTGCGTTACTTTTTTTTTCACGTTACAATCAGAACTCTTATTTTCTCTTGATTCTTTTTTGTTTTTTCCTTTTAATAAATTAATTGGTATTCCAAAAATTCTAAGTCGTGCTTTATTTTCTTTATTAGTAAATCTCCCTCCGAAATGTATCAAATGAAACAGCCATCCACATTTAACAAAAACCCGATAGCTATTTTCATTCAACTGTCCTCTTATCTGATAAGTTACCGGAAAAAACAATATCAACAGGCATAGTGCAAGAATAGCCAATAAAATTATTCCAATTATTTTTAAAATCATCAATAATATATGTATCATAGGCTAATCCATCTGCTCCATAATAAAATTTTTTACATTTACACTACCTGTCTGTTCCAGACACTCCATAATAATCAAGGTCATCATATCCATCGCCTCTTCTTTCCCTTCGGCAATGCCGATGACTACCATATCTGAATTCCGATACCATTTCTGTATTAGAACATTTGACGGATAAATTTCCAAAGTATCATAGTCATTTTGTGGCAGAGTAATCACGTATTTATTAAACATTTGTTTACCATTTTTAATTTTTCTTACAATCTGTCTTTTTTTATCCAACAGATTATATCCCACATACAAATCCTCATACCAAATCATTTTTATTCCGCCATTATTCCATTGATTAACTCTATACACGCCAGTTTTTCTGCTTTGTCTGTACAGATAGATAACGTGTTATAAATGTAATCCTGTAATTCACTGATATTATTAAAGAAAATAGGAAGTTCCGATAACACGGCTGACATTACCGCCCTGTTAATCATCTTATCATTTTCTGCAAACAATGTTCTGTATGCACTTACCAATTTTTCTTTTTGTCCTTCTAAATAAATATCATCAACCACCGCTGTATCTTCTGACCTGTCCATCTCCACAAACATACTGTCTGAATTGAGTTTCGGAAGTTTCCATATAATATCATACTGTTCTTTTAAACCAAGGTCATTGATTTTCTCTGAATAACTGTCTTTTATCTGGTCTGTAATATCAAAAGATGAAAGCATCGGATATAATTTTTCCTGCTCACCCTCTAACATAACAAACATATCTTCTATTTCCTCTAAAGACTTTGGAGAAAACTTGTCCATAAATAACAGATTAGTGTCCTTTACGATCTCATCACAGGCAATTACAACATTATCTGACTTTTTATAAGAATCAGTGTATAGCACCAGTAACAGGTCATTTAAAATTTCCTGTATCATCATGCAACTGTCCATTTCGTCATCAATATAAGTCGTAATATCTGACAATTTATCTTTCATCTCATTATAGTCTGCTTCTGACATGTCCTTAAACTTCATATCATTTAATTGTTCAAAAGCCTCTAAAAGATGTGGATAATTCGTTTCCATGGTATCTGTACTGTCTAACATCGAGCAGGTGCGAATCATATACAAAAAGTCATTTAGACCTTCTCTCGTTCCACCATTATAAATACTCATTCCATTTGACAGCATCTCAAAGAATTTGTTTTTTGTAAGACGTACCGGAAGCTGTCCGATAACATCTTTGATTTTACTGTTAATCATCATGTTATCTTCATCTTCCAGAATAAACTGCATCACCTGTCTGGTATAGTTTTCATCACTGTATCCACTTGGATAACTCTCATCTTTAAAACGATACTCGACACGGTTTAATGCATGTTCATAAATATTATATCTGTCTACAAAACAGGTAATATCTCTTACCTTTCCAATAATCCGGCTGCGAATTTCTTCTAGTTCTGAAATTTCCTCAGACAAATCGCCGGCATCACACATATATTTTTCAATAGAGTCATTTATTTTATCTACAAACTCCTGATATCCCGGTGTAATCATTCCACCATCCTCGGATGTTACAACATAGTAAGTATAATAGTTCATTGCAAGACGTATCATTGCATATTTATTATTTATTTCCATAAATCTGCCATAATATTCCTGCAAACTATAATCTATGTTTTTATTTTTTAACAAGTCTCCAACAATCTTTTTCATAATGTTCACGATTCTTTCTTAGTCCATAATATCGCAGAAATCAAATGTAGCAAAATAATCCTTCGGTGTCTCTGCTCTTCGAATCATTTCCACTGTTCCATCTTCTTTCAGAAGTAACTCTGCTGAACGAAGGCGGCCATTATAGTTATATCCCATAGCAAATCCATGTGCACCCGCATCATGAATATATATATAATCACCCATATCAATCTTTGGAAGTTTTCTGTCAATAGCAAACTTATCATTATTCTCACACAAACTTCCTACCACATCATATGTTTCTGTACATGGTGCATCTTCTTTTCCAAGTACTGTCAGATGATGATATGAACCATACATAGCCGGTCTCATCAGATTTGCCGCGCAGGCATCTACCCCAATATATTCTTTGTAGATGTGTTTCTCATGAACTGCCTGTGTAACTAATGCACCATATGGTCCCATCATAAATCTTCCCATCTCTGTAAAGATTGCCACATCACCCATTCCTGCAGGTGTAAGAATTTCTTCATATACCTTTCTGACCCCTTCACCGATTGCCATAATATCATTTGGTGTCTGATCCGGTGTATATGGAATACCAACACCACCGGAAAGATTAATAAACTTGATATCTGCTCCTGTTTCCTTTTCCAGATTTACTGCCAATTCAAAAATTGTTTTTGCAAGCATTGGATAATATTCATTTGTTACTGTATTAGATGCTAAAAATGCATGGATTCCAAAGTTCTTAACACCCTTCGCTTTTAAAATCTTAAACGCTTCTACAATCTGCTCCGGTGTCATGCCATATTTTGCATCTCCCGGATTATCCATGATACCATTGCAGACTTCAAAAACTCCACCCGGATTATATCTGCAGCTGACTGTCTCAGGGATTCCACATTCTTCTTCCATTGCTTCAATCATTGTAATGTCATCCAGATTAATAATTCCACCTAAGTCATTACAATATTTAAATTCGCCTTTTGGAGTTTCATTAGATGAAAACATAATTTCATCATTTCTGAAACCTAACTTATCTGCAATCATAAGCTCCGTATAAGAAGAACAGTCAACACCACATCCTGCTTCTTTTAACTTTTTAATAATAAATGGGTTTGGAGTTGCTTTTACAGCAAAATACTCTTTAAACCCTTTATTCCATGAAAAAGCCTCATTTACCTTTCTGGCATTATCCATAAATCCTTTTTCATCATAAATATGAAACGGTGTAGGATATTTCTTTACAATCTCCTCAACCTGCTCCTTTGTCACAAATGGTTTCTTTGTCATTTTCTCAGTCCTCCTAAATTGTTAATTCTTTTCTATGACTACTTTTGCATATCGTGCATTTTATAGTTTATAAATATTTACTATGTATTTATCTTCCATAAATATCACACAAATATCTAAGTTTTTCTATTTCCTCCGGTCCAAACTGCCTCTGTAACATTCTCCAGCGCCAATTTGTTCCCATAGAGGATGGAAGATTCATTCTTCCTATATTTCCAACTTTTAAGACATCCTGCATTTGGAAAATCACCAAATCTGCCACGCTGGCATACGATGTCCTAAAAATCTTATCAACCAACTCTTCAATAGAGCCATTTCTACATTCCATGTATTCACGAACATATCCTAGTTCCCAATATTGCAGCCCTGTAAAGTATCCCATTAATGTATCATTATCATGAGTTCCGCCATATGCCACAGTATTTTGTGTCCAGTAATATGGTAAATGGTCATTCTTTCTGTTGCCATCAAAGGCAAACTCCAAAACTTTCATTCCCGGATATCCTGATTTTTGTAACACTTTTACTACTTCCGGCATCTGAACACCTAAATCCTCGGCAATAATTTTTTTATCACCAATAGACTCATTAATTACTTCTATTAGTTTCAAACCCGGTCCTTTTTCCCATGCTCCGTTTCTGGCATCTTCATCTTCTGCCGGTATTGCATAATACTTAACCATGCCAATAAAATGGTCAATGCGGATTACATCATATAATCTGGCAGAGTGTTCCATCCGCTTTCTCCACCATGAAAAATCTTCTGCTTCTAACTTCTTCCAATCATATAAAGGATTTCCCCATCTCTGTCCTGTTTCTGAAAATACATCCGGTGGTACACCGGCTACTTTCGTAGGATTTAATTCCTCATCCAACTGAAATAATTCTGTATGCTGCCATACATCCGCCGAATCCATTGCAACATATAATGGTATGTCTCCAATAATTTTAATATCCTTTTCATTGGCATAATCTTTTAATTGATTCCATTGTTCATAAAACTTATACTGAATAAACTGATAAAATTCTATATCATCCTTTAACTCTTCGTTTAATTCCTGCAAAGACTGTTCGTCTCTGCATTTAATTTCTCTCTCCCAGTCCGTCCATGAAGTTCCTTCGAACTTATTTTTACAGGCACTATAAAGACAATAACCTTCCAGCCAGTATTCATTTTCCTTTAAAAATGTTTTATACTCCTCTAAGTTCTCATGACTACTGTTTTTAAAAGCAGCCCGCAGTACTTTGAATCTGGAATTATAAATTAATCCATAATCCACATACTGTTCTTCCATGTTCCACATAAAACGATTCACATAATCTCTTTCAAGCAGTCCCTCTTCCACCAACATGTCTAAATCAATAAAATAAGGATTTCCTGCAAAAGCGGAAAATGATGCATAAGGACTATCTCCAAAACTGGTAGGGCCCAAAGGAAGAACCTGCCAAAATTTTTGTCTTGCTTTCACCAGATTATCAACAAAATCGTATGCACTTTTTCCAAAGCTTCCAATACCATAAGGCGATGGCAAACTGCTGACAGGCATCAATATTCCTGCACTTCTATCAAATCTCTGCTGCATTTTCTGCCTCCTGATTTTTAATGATGTTCGTGAGTAAACAGGTGGTCCTGACAATACTCTTTATTCCCTGAACACTTTGAGCAATATCTAAATGTGAGATTCGGATCATCTAACTCTGTCCGCCCACATATAACACATTTATGTCTTGCTCCATTCGCATATGTTTTTGGTTTTGCCTGTCTCACCGACTGCTTATACTCATGCCGCCTTTTTGCCTGTTTCGGATTGAAACGTGCACGATTTTTTCCAAAAATAATATAAATTAAGAAGTTTAATAATGAAACAAAAATCAAAACTGTAACTGTAATACCTACAACAAAACTACCTGTTTTAAATGCTTTAAAAATATCATATATTAAATATGCTCCATACAAATATCCAAACCATTTTATTCTTATCGGAACCAGAAAATACAACATTAATTGTTCTTCCGGATACGTAACTGCATATGCTAAAAAAATAGACATATTGATATAATAAGTACTGACAAATAAACCGATAAATGTCCCAAAAAACTGTCCCGGACTGATAATGCCGTAACTCAGCATCTGTGCTGTAATTTCACCAGGCAGTATTCCTGCACTATATAAAATAAGCATGACAACATATAAAGCTAATGCCCCTATTATTGTAAATAATAAACCAGAAAACATATATACATTATATTTGTATGTTCCCCATGTATGTTCTAACCCTCTTCCTAACTGATAATACAAAATCAGCATAATAATAGTAAATACACCTAATACCTCTGGCGGCATCAGAATCCATGTTATAATCCTCCACACCTGTCCATGAAAAATCATATATGGATCAAACATGAGAAGCTGATACATATCCGGACTAAGTATTTGTATAGCATAACCAATGATGTATGCAACTATCAGATATAATGACAAATTCGGTATTGCATATCTGCCTAATTTTTTTTCAAATTTTGACATATTTTTTACTCCTGTTTTTCCTTTTAGGGTATTGTTCCCCATATATAAATAACCATCTTACAGTATAGTTTCTACACCTTAGTTTGTCAAACTACTTTGTCCTTTATTTACGAAAAACAAATCTTATTAATCTTTTATTCATTATCTAAATATACTTTATATAAGCATAGTTTTTTCTTGGAATTGTCTTTTCAAGATAGTTGAGTTTTCTTCCTATTTATTATATAATAAATAGTCGTTTTTGATATTTTTTGTCAATTAGCGCAATTTCGTGACAGTTCAGCCACCAGCTCGAAAATCCGTAGGATTTTCGAGCTGTGGATGCTCACCATATGAAACAGAATAGATATGACAAATTGCCTGCAAGCAGTTACTTGTTATATCTGTTTTGTCTCGCATGGCTGAACTGTTACCATATTAAGGATAAGGTGAAGATATGGATAAAAATGATTATTACAGTTTGGGTATTGATATCGGTTCTACTACCGTGAAAATTGCAATACTTGATAAAGAAAAAAATATTATTTTTTCAGATTACGAAAGACATTACGCAAATATTCAGGAGACTTTAGTTTCTTTATTAAAAAAAGCACATGACAAACTGGGATCTATTGTATTGTGTCCTATGATTACAGGTTCCGGCGGTCTTGCACTTTCAGAACATTTAAAAATTCCATTTGTCCAGGAAGTTGTTGCTGTTTCCACTGCATTGGAAGACTATGCTCCCCAGACAGATGTTGCCATCGAATTAGGTGGAGAAGATGCAAAAATCATTTACTTTACAAATGGTATTGAACAGAGGATGAATGGTATCTGTGCAGGAGGTACAGGTTCTTTTATCGACCAGATGGCATCTCTTTTACAGACAGATGCTTCAGGTTTAAATGAATATGCAAAAAACTATCAGGCAATTTATCCTATTGCAGCGAGATGTGGTGTTTTTGCCAAAACAGATATCCAGCCTTTGATTAATGAAGGTGCTACCAAAGAAGATTTAGCAGCTTCTATTTTTCAGGCTGTGGTGAATCAAACGATTTCCGGTCTTGCCTGCGGTAAACCAATTCGAGGTACTGTTGCATTTTTAGGAGGACCCCTTCATTTCTTACCCGAATTAAAAAAAGCATTTATACGAACATTAAAATTAGATGATGAACACATTGTAGCTCCAAAGCATTCTCACTTATTTGCCGCAACCGGTGCTGCACTAAATCATAAATCCAGCGTTCGTGTAAATATTGTAGATTTATATGAGCAATTATCAAAAGGTGTTAAGATGTCCATGGAAATCAAACGTCTTGACCCATTATTCCACAATCAGGAAGAATACGACAAGTTTTTAACAAGACATAAAAAAGCTGAAGTAAAAAAGGGCGACCTTACATCATACAAAGGAAACTGCTTTCTCGGTATTGATTCCGGTTCTACCACCACGAAAGCTGCTTTAATCGCTGAAGACGGCTCTTTACTCTACTCATTTTACAGTGGAAATAACGGAAACCCTTTACAGACAATTATTGATGCCTTAAAGGATATTTATAAAAAATTACCGGAGGATACTCATATTGTACGCTCCTGCTCCACAGGATATGGTGAGGCTTTGATTAAAGAAGCGCTTATGTTAGACGAAGGCGAAGTAGAAACAGTCGCTCACTATTATGCCGCTGCTTTCTTTGAGCCACAGGTAGATTGTATTCTGGACATAGGCGGACAGGACATGAAATGTATTAAAATCAAAAACAATTCTGTAGACAGCGTTCAGTTAAATGAAGCCTGTTCTTCCGGATGTGGTTCTTTTATAGAAACATTCGCAAAATCATTAAATTTTTCTGTACAGGATTTTGCGAAAGAAGCATTATTTGCTTCTAACCCTACAGATTTAGGTACGAGATGTACTGTTTTTATGAACTCAAATGTAAAGCAGGCCCAAAAAGAAGGTGCCAGCGTAGCTGATATTTCATCTGGTCTTGCTTACTCTGTTATTAAAAATGCCTTATACAAGGTTATTAAAATATCCGATGCAAAGGATTTAGGCCGCAAAGTAGTTGTTCAGGGTGGTACATTCTATAATGATGCCGTCCTTAGAAGTCTGGAAAAAGTAGCCGAAATACATGCCATCAGACCGGATATTGCCGGTATCATGGGTGCCTTTGGTGCTGCTTTAATTGCAAAAGAAAGATATCATGGAGTATCCACTACATTGCTTTCTCTAGAGCAATTAGAAGCATTTTCTTATGAAACTTCCATGACAAGATGCAAAGGCTGTACCAATGCCTGTCTCCTTACGATTAACAAATTTTCCGATGGGCGTCATTTTATCAGTGGTAACCGATGTGAAAAAGGTATTGGCGGACAAAAAAATAAAGAAAATATTCCAAACCTTTTTGAATATAAATTACAGAGAATATTTGGCTATAAGCCTTTAGACATAGATAATGCCCCTAGAGGAGTTGTTGGTATTCCAAGAGTCCTGAATATGTATGAAAATTTTCCTTTCTGGGCTACGTTTTTTAAGGAATTAGGATATCGCGTCATTCTTTCACCGGAATCTTCCCATAAAATTTACGAGATGGGTATTGAGTCTATTCCGAGCGAATCCGAATGTTACCCTGCCAAACTTGTACACGGACATATTGCATGGCTCATTAAAGAAGGAGTTAAATTTATTTTTTACCCTTGTATTCCATACGAGCGAAATGAAACTCCTGATGCCAACAACCATTATAATTGTCCAATAGTTACATCATATGCAGAAAATATTAAGAATAACGTAGAAGAATTAGAAGATTCTTCGATAAAATTTATGAATCCTTTTATTGCTCTTACCAATGAAGATACAATTACAACACGTCTCGTGGAAGAGTTTTCAAAAGAATTCGGCATAAAAGAAATTGAAATAAAAAATGCAGCACATCTTGCATGGGAAGAACTTCTTGCCTCACGGACAGACATTGCCCGCAAAGGGGAAGAAACGCTAAAATATATGGAGCAAAATGGTAAACGTGGTATTGTTCTGGCAGGACGTCCATATCATGTAGACCCTGAAATCAATCATGGTATTCCTGAGCTGATTAATTCATATGGTCTTGCTGTCTTAACAGAAGACTCTATCTCTCATCTGGCTGAGGTTGAACGTCCATTGATTGTTTCCGACCAGTGGATGTACCATTCACGGCTTTATCGTGCTGCCAACTATGTTAAAACGAGAGATGACCTTGATTTAGTACAGCTAAATTCTTTTGGCTGCGGTTTAGATGCCGTTACAACAGACTGTGTCAGTGACATTCTAACAAAATCAGGAAAAATTTATACAGTTTTAAAAATTGATGAGGTAAATAACTTAGGCGCTGCAAGAATTCGTATCCGTTCACTGCTAGCTGCAATCAGAGTTCGTTCCGAGAACAAATTTGAACGGTATATTCAGCCTTCTTCCATTAATAAGGTGGAATTCACAAAGCAGATGTATGATGATAAATACACTATTCTTACACCACAGATGAGTCCAATTCATTTTAAGATGTTACAATCAGCACTCAATTCCTGTGGATATCATTTTGAAATTATGGAAAGTAAAAAATCCTGTGTTGATATGGGATTAAAATATGTAAATAATGACGCATGTTATCCTTCCCTAATTGTGGTTGGACAGATTATGGAAGCTCTGCTCTCCGGTAAATATGACTTAAACAAAACAGCAGTAATAATTACCCAGACCGGTGGCGGCTGCCGTGCCACGAACTATATCGGATTTATCAGAAGAGCGCTGGAAAAGGCAGGTATGGGACATATCCCTGTACTCTCTCTTTCCCTGCAGGGTCTGGAAAAAAACAGCGGTTTTAAAATCACTCCAAAATTTGCCTTAAAGGCAGTTCAAGCTGCATTATATGGAGATTTATTTATGAGAGTCGTATATCGGACCAGACCTTATGAGGTTAATGAGGGGGAAACCAATGCCCTTCATAAGAAATGGGAATATAAACTCTGTAAAGAATTATCTCATAAAAAATTAGGCATCAGACGTTTTAAAAAGAATATGAGAAAAATTGTAGAGGAATTTGATGCAATTCCTGTGAAAAATATTAAAAAACCCAGAGTAGGTATCGTAGGTGAAATTTTAGTCAAATTCTCTCCTACTGCCAACAATGACTTAGTGAAACTTTTAGAAGCAGAAGGTGCTGAGGCTGTCATGCCGGATTTGGCAGACTTCTTCTTATACGGATTTAGAAATGCAACATTTAAACACGACAATCTTGGTTTTGATAAAAAAACAGTCCGTCTCAGCAATCTTGGAATCCAAGGAATTGAATGGATGCGTAATTCTGCCAAAAAAGCTTTAATTAAGAGCAAACATTTTACTCCTACTTCAGATATCTGGGAAATGAGTCAAATGGCTGAAAAAGTGGTTTCTATCGGTAACCAGACTGGCGAAGGCTGGTTCCTTACTGGTGAGATGCTTCATTTAATTCATGACGGTGTCCCAAATATCGTCTGCACACAGCCA
This sequence comes from uncultured Eubacterium sp., assembly GCA_910584795.1. Classification (GTDB taxonomy): domain Bacteria; phylum Bacillota; class Clostridia; order Lachnospirales; family Lachnospiraceae; genus Eubacterium_G. Next base: position 62,029 of record CAJUBZ010000009.1, read on the forward strand.
TTTGCATGTTTACCAAACCACATTGTAGGAAAAGGTGTTATTAAAAAATTGCGTACGATGTATCCGGAAGCCAATATAGTGGCGGTGGATTATGACCCTGGTGCCAGTGAGGTAAATCAACTGAATCGCATCAAACTGATGCTGGCTACAGCCAATAAGAGATTATCAAAAGATAAATAAAGCAGATAATTTTCTTTATATATTTTTTCTAAAAGGTATACTGTCAGGAATGATAATCCCGCACAGTATACCTTTTTTCACTTCTCTGACAAAAATAATTTTATTAACCGATATACAATCCTCTTTTTCGTAATACTCTTTTTTCAATCAATGAGAAAAATACTTTATCTACAATAATTCCAATGATAACAATAATTATCATAACCAACATTACCTGATTAATATCTGCCAGGTTTCTTCCAACCATCAAAGTATAACCCAGGCCTACCGACGAGGAAATAACCTCTCCTGCCATCAATGCTCTCCATGCAAATGACCAGCCTTGTCTAAATCCTGATATCAGCATGGGTATAGCTGCCGGTATAATTACTTTATATAACATTTTTATTCCTTTTGCTCCCATTGTACTTGCAGCCTGTACATAAATCTTTTCTACGTTTCTAACACTGCTTTCCACTGACAGCGCGATAGACAGTGATGAACCCATAATTATTACAAATAAAATAGAATTTTCTCCTAGTCCAAACCACAAAATTGCAAAAGGTACCCAACATATACTTGGAAGTGTTTGTATTCCCATAAGCATAGGTTTTAAATATATATTAAGATACTTTACATTTAAGATAACCGCTCCAATTATGCATCCGATCATACAGGATATGATATATCCAATCACTCCTCTCCCCAGACTGTATCCTATTGACTCTGCAATCGTCCCATCTATCCAAAGTTCAATAAACCTTTCTATAATTCCCGCAACACTTGGAAATGTATAACTCTCCCATATTCCAAAAACCTCTGTTCCCATCCAAAACACAATTTGCCATAGCAACAGCAAACCGCCGAAAAATAAAATACTGCCCGGTATTGTCTGTCTTTTGTCCTTTTTATACATAAACCTTTTCCTCCTCCGAAAAGTCTACATCCTTTTCTATCCACTCCAATATTTCCGAACGATATCCCAGAAATTCAGGGGATTTTATATTTCTAGGTCTACCCAAATTTATATCACAATATTTCTCGATTCTATGACTGTTCCTCGACAAAAATAGTACCCTGTCACCAAAAAAAACTGCTTCCTCCACGCTATGTGTTATTAAAATAATTGTTTTATGGGTCTTTTCCCATATTTTTTCCACCTGCTTTCTTAAATGATTTGTTGTCTGTTTGTCTAAAGCCGAAAAAGGTTCATCCATCAATAACATCTTGCTGTCCATAGCCAGTGCTCTCGCAAAAGATACTCTCTGCTTCATCCCTCCTGACAATTGATGAACTGCATAATCCCTGTACGCTTCCAGATTTACCATTCTTAAATAGTACATCGCTCTTTTTTCTTTTTCCTCTTTTGATAATCCTGCTATGTCCAATCCAAATTTAATATTGTCAATCACGGACAGCCACGGAAATAATGCCGATTCCTGAAACATCACAGTCCTCTCACTTGATGGTGAAATAACCGGATTACCATCCAATATAATTTCTCCTGATGTCGGTCTTTCCAAACCTGCAATCAATTTCAGCAATGTGGATTTTCCAGAACCGGAAGCACCGACAATACAGGTAAAACTCCCCTTTTCTATGGTCAGATTAATATTGTTTAATGTATCTGTATCATTATCGTAAATTTTTGATACATTTTTTAATTCTAACATATATTTCTCCTATCTTTTCTGTCTATTCACTACTCTCTACTATCCAAAACACTATTTATTAATTTGTCACTTATAATTCCATTGTCTGGCATCTGCTTTATGAAATTAATATCTTTGCATATCTGAGCATATTCAATAACAGATTTTTCACCAAAATCAGATGAAAAAGAGATACTCTTTAGAGAATCTGAGATAATATTTTCTTCAATTTTTTTACCCGTGTCCTCTTTTAGCTGATGATTCATTATTTTTGCAGCTTCATTTGGATATTGCACAATATATTCTGTTGCCTTAATGTGTGCTTTTAAAAACTTTTTCACCACCTCTTCATGACTTTCCATATAATCCTTATTCACAATCACTGTGGTAACCACATAATCACCATTATCCGCTATTTCCTTATAATTCAATACTGTTTGGGCAACTGCTTTTCCGGTTAATGTGCTTCCCCACGGTTCCGGAACAATCGCTGCATCAATATCTCCATTTTTCATCAGATTAGCTACATCTGCATTATTTGCCTCAACAATGTTAACATCTCCTTTATCTGATTTTACTGAAAGATTATTCTCCTTTAATAACTTTAACAGCAATAAATGCTGTGTATTTCCAATAGATGGAACAGATACATTTTTACCTTTTAAATCTTTTACAGACCGAATATTTGAACCTTTTTTTGCTATCAGAACCGTTCCTCCCTTTGCTGCTCCGCTTATGATTACAAAATCGCCCTTTGATTTTATATTTGCAGACACTGCCGGAACCGGCCCAATATACCCAATATCAATGTCTTTAGAAAACAAAGCCTCTACCAAAGACGTTCCTGCATCAAAGGAAAACCACTTGACTTTCATATCATTTCCCAGCTCTTTTTGAAGCATGTTCTGTGACTTCATCACCAATGCCTGTCCATGTGTAATATTATCAAAATATGCAACATTCAAAGTATTTTCATCTTTTCCACATCCTGTCACAAATAATACCATAATTAAAATAGTAAAAACCCATAATCTATTCTTCATTTTTCTCAACCTTTCTTATCTGAATCCAATTATCTGTCCTATACAATTTGTTCTTTAAATTATAATAAACTGTATATTTATCATCCTTTATTCCATTAAACGAAATAACCTCCCCCACAAAAACTCTGGCAAAATATTCCGGTCTTTTCTGAGATGTTTGTGATAAATCTTTATAGTATGCATGTTCCTTTCCTATCAGATACACTCCGTCCAGCAAATGATCTATCATCTTTACACATAATAAATCTTCTTCAACATAAAGCTTAATTCTCGCCATATCCTGTTCGCAGTCTATCTGTTCTGGATGGCTCATAACCAACGATTTTAAATTTTCAGTACGTTCCTTTTCACTGCTATATTTACTTTCTAGAATTATCGGAGGCACTTTTTCAGCTTTTGTAATATCCGGCATCGAAACTTCCTCTATCTCACATAGTTTTCCAAAACAATAATCTGCACCCATTTCCATATTTCTACTCATGTCCTCAGGACAAAAATGAAAAGGATATCCTCTATAAAACCCAAAATTCATTGTATATCTATTCAGAATTTCACCGGATTGATAATCAAATTCTACGATTGTTCCTTTCGCAAAATCGTCACTCTGTACTTTTCCATTCATAACACATACTCTGCCCATCTCTTTTTCGCAAATAGCAATCGAACGCACAATAGACTTATCTGTAACAAATGTTTTATATAATGTGACTGTTCCTTCCCTCTCATTAATTTGATATATTTTTGCATATGAATTCTGACTTTTGTTATAATAACTGACCGGCCTCCTCTTATTAATGTGATTATCATAAATAATTAATTTCCGATATCCATTATCATCACATTCTTCATCTATAAAATAAGCTGAATGTGCCTGGAAAAACCATTCTATATCTCCAACAGGCTTTAACACTTTATCTTCCATTGAAGAATTTTTGAAAAATTCCGGATTTCCCAGAATCCATTCCACCTGTTTTTTCTCATAATTTAGTTTTATGACTGCGTGAAGATTTCTAAGACATACCATTAATGTTTTGTCATGATTATCATATTCCAATGTATTAATGTGTGCCCAGTCCGGAGAATCTACAAAACGACTGTCAACATAGTCTTTCAGCCATATCTCATTCACAATATTTCCAGTATTATGTTCAATCTCAATAACAGAATCTTCAATCGTATTATCATCAAAAGAATTAGATACTACTGCATAATTTCCATTATCAAGTTCACAAAAATCATGGTGTGCACCTTTTTCAACATTATAACGTTTTAAGAATCTTCCCATCTGATCCACCTCATACATATGTATGGATGTTGGATTTGTATCTGTATGTCTTGTAACAGTCTTATCTAAAAAGAGATATCTTCCCTTTGATATTGGTTTAAAACCATATGTTTTCGGTACCATAGAAAAACAAAACCGGATATCTCCTTTTCTGTCAAATGCATAAGGAAAAACACCATCGTCACCACCATAAACTAATGTTAAATCATATGCATATTTTTTCGAAGAATATGCTGTGCTGTTTACTTTTATTCCTGAACTTTTTCCTTTTAAGTTATCTGTTGTCAAAAAAATTTCTCTACTTTTTACTCTATTCTTCTTACTCAAAAGTTCAATTTTTATTTTGTTTTTTGCTCCCGGATACAATCCCATAATTGGAATTGTATGATAACATCCTGATTTAACTTCATATGAGATATTCTCAGTGTCTTCTTTTCCAAAAACAGTAACCCTCACATTCCTCTCTCTTTTTGTATAAAATATAGCCATTGCACAGAGAGGTGCATACTGATATGGATTTTTTATTATCAGCATATTACTAAATTTATACTTCTTCTGATTTACAATTATTTCTATAGCCTTCTCTATTGCCCTCGACTGTAACGGATATGGTTCTTTCACTATAATATTAGTTTCGATTTCCACTTCCAGATTTCTCTGCAGCTCTTCTTTATATTTTAATGACTGTTCTTTTATCCATTGTGCGTTTTTAACTGTAATAGTATTTTGAGGCAGACCCATAGCAACGTATAATTTCTTTGCTATTCTCTTTATTTTATAATCGTTCATATATCGTTTCTATTTCAATCCTTTCCTTTTATTTTCCATCTGCTGTAATATTTCTTGGGTGAAAATCCACCGAATTATACATTATAACTGATATCTTTCTAATTCCTGCATAATATAGTTTACAGTCTCCTCTATTGACCGATTTTCTGTATCTACAATAATATCCGGATTAATTGGAACTTCATATGGAGCACTGATTCCTGTAAAGTTTGGAATCTCATCATTTTGTGCTTTCTGATAAAGCCCCTTTACATCTCTTTTCTTACAAACCTCTAATGATGTACTGACATATACTTCGATAAAAGATTCCTCTCCTATTATATCCCTAGCATTATCTCTATCCTTTTGATATGGTGCTACCAATGCCGTCAGGACAATTAATCCTGCATCGTTCATCAGCCTGCACACTTCTGCATTCCTTCTAATATTTTCAATTCTGTCTTTTTCTTCAAATCCTAAATTTTTATTTAAACCAAGCCTCACATTATCTCCATCCAGAACCATCGTATGTTTTCCTTTTGCAAACAGTCTTTTTTCTACTTCATTTACCAATGTAGATTTTCCAGCACCTGACAATCCGGTAAACCAAATAGACTTTGGAATTTGATTTAAACTTGCTGCTCTTTTTATTCTATCAATATCCATTTTGTGATAAACTATGTTATCTCCTCTTCTAAGAGTATGTTCTACAACACCACATGCCGAAGTCATATTACTTACCCTGTCTATAAGAATAAATGCTCCAAGTTCTTTACTGTCCTCAAAACGACTAATGGCTATTCTTTCATTTAAAACAATATCGCAACAGCCAATCTCATTTTTATTTAATATTTTCACAGGCAGATGATTTCCCTCATTCACATCAATCTTATATTTTATTTTCATGATTGTTCCTAAGAGCATTTTCGTTCCTATTTTAAGATAATAATTTTTGCCCTCTATCAATGGTGTATTATCCAGCCATAATATTTTTGCATTAAAAATATTACTTACTGTCAGATGATCACTTGATGATATAACACATCCTCTTGAAACATCCACCTCTCTATTCAGTTGTACGGTTACTGCCTGACCTTTGACTCCACACTCGTTTTCTTTATCTGTTACAAAGATTTTTTTAATTTCTGCCTGTTCTTTATTTGGATATATATGGACTTTCTGTCCTACTTTTATCTGCCCTGCAGAAATCTCTCCCTGAAATCCTCTAAAAGTTCTATCCGGTCTGCATACCCTTTGAACCGGCAATACCAGCTCTTCTTTTTCTTCTTTTTTTGAGACATCTATAGATTCTAGATATTCTAACAAAGTTTCTTCCTTATACCACATCATATTTTTCGAATGATTGGTAAGATTATCCCCTTTTTTTGCTGACACCGGAATAATTTTTACAGTTTTAAATCTAAATTCCTTTACAATATCATTAATCTCATTTTCTATATCAAGAAATATCTGTTCCTGATATTCGATAACATCCATTTTGTTCACAGCAAAAACGATATATTCAATTCCCATAAGAGCACATATTCTTATATGTCTTTTTGTCTGCGTCATCAAGCCTGCCGAGGCATCAATTAAAATCACTGCCAAATCTGCAAATGAAGCTCCTACAGCCATGTTTCTGGTATACTCCTCATGCCCCGGTGTATCTGCTACAATAAAACTTCTTTTTTCTGTCGTAAAATATCTATATGCCACATCTATAGTAATCCCCTGCTCTCTTTCAGCCATTAAACCATCTAATAGCAGCGAATAGTCTATTTCTCCACCCGCACTTCCTACTTTACTATCTAATTCCAGCGTTTTTTCCTGATCTGCAAAAAGCAGTTTTGCATCATATAACATATGCCCTATTAAAGTTGATTTTCCGTCGTCCACACTTCCACACGTAATAAATTTTAACAGACTCTTCATTTAGAAATATCCCTCCCGTTTTCTTCTCTCCATGCTGCCAGCTGCCTCGTTATCAATAACTCTGCTTGTTCGCTCTGATGACACTGCGCCTAAAGTTTCCTCTATAATCTTGTCCAGCGTATCTGCTTCCGACTCTATTCCTCCGGTTAAAGGATAGCAGCCTAATGTTCGAAAACGTACCCTTTTCATTTCGGGATGTTCATTTGGCAAAAGTTTCATTCTGTCATCATCTACCATAATAAGATTTCCCTCTCTCTCTACTACAAGTCTGTAATCTGCATAGTATAGAGAAACAATGTCAATATTCTCTCTTTTTATATACTGCCAGATATCTTTTTCTGTCCAATTGGATATTGGAAAAACACGAATACTTTCCCCTTTAAAAATCTTTGTATTATACAATTTCCACATTTCCGGTCTTTGATTTTTAGGATCCCATGCATGTTCTTTATTTCTAAAAGAAAAGATTCTTTCTTTTGCTCTGGATTTTTCTTCGTCTCTTCTTCCCCCGCCAAATGCTGCAGTAAATCCATATTTATCTAAAGCATCTTTTAATGCCTGCGTTTTCATAATATCCGTATAAGCGGCTCCATGTTCAAAAGGATTAATTCCTTGTCTGATTCCCTCTTCATTAGAATAAGATATCATTTCTATTCCATATTTTTCTGAAATTCTGTCTCTGAATTCAATCATTTCTTTAAATTTCCATGTTGTGTCTATGTGTAAAAATGGAAATGGCGGTTTTTCCGGATAAAACGCTTTCATAGCAAGATGAAGCATAACCGAACTATCCTTTCCAATCGAATACAACATTACCGGATTTTCGCACTCTGCTGCAACCTCTCTTATAATGTATATTGCTTCTGCCTCTAAAGCATCTAGATGTGACAACATTTTTGCTTTTCCTCCTCTTTTAATAATTGTAAAATTTTGTTAAATTTTATCAGCGAATTGTCATAATAATATGATATAACATTTATAACTTATCGACATTTTATACTATAATAACAGAATACTGCACTGGGATTTCTTAGATAAATCCCAGTGCAGTATTCTGTTATAACATAAACTATCATTGTTTAAGTTTTTACCCAATCCTCATTAAGTCTACATTTTTGCAATATCCTGTATTAAACTATTCATTTCTTTTTTTGACTGTACTGTTCTTGCTGTTTCTATAACCTGTTTTTTCTCTGAATCTGTCAAATTTGAAAAATGCTCCATTGCATTATCATTCATCGCCAGACCAAACCCCAATCCTAAAGGCATTTCCTCTTTATTATTTTCCATAAAAAACCTCCCACTAATGCATTAACTTTTAAATACAGTTTTTACATTTAGTGGGAGATTTATTCTTTTTCCTAAAATTTTTTTACTTTATTTTTAGTGTTCTCAGATAATCTTTCTGTTCATAAGTAATTCTTCTGCTTTCAACAGACTTCTGGATTGCTTTATTATGAGTCCATTTATCCAACTTCTTATTTTCAATAAATGGTAATGTCAAATCATACTGTTTTGCCAACGCCGTTGCAAAGTACCATGCCATCATCATATTTACATAATACTCCTCAGAATTCACTTCAGCTACCATTTCAGGATACATCACATCAAATGTGTCATCTAAAAAATATTTCATTAACATCTCAATTGCAAAACGAATCGTATATGTATCATCAGCTTTTATCCATATCTTTATTTTTTCTAAAAGTCTTTCACGATTCTTTTGAAATACTTTGGGTGCCATCATATCACAAGTAGCCCAATTATCTACATATGGAAGAAAGCGTTCTACTTCTGCAATGCACTCATCATAATCTTTTATCTGCTCTAATATAAAAGCGTGTAAATTATTCTCCTCGTAATAATTATGCGGAAGTATCTTTATATATTCTTTTGCTTCATCCGTCTTAGCAAAATCTTTTGCATATTTTCTAAGCTCTGGTGTTCTTACACCAATAATCAGTTCTTCTTGAACACTTGGAATCAGTTTTGCATGAAATCTTTTGTACTCTAAATCCTGCATAGAAAAAAGTGATTCTACCACTTTCGTTTCGATATTACTCATATTATTCACCTATATATTCTCTATCTGCCAGTCTATCGGTTCTACACCATTTGCTTTCAAAAATTCGTTTGCTTTACTGAAATGTTTACATCCAAAAAATCCTCTATATGCTGATAACGGGCTTGGATGTGGTGCCTCTAATATTAAATGTTTGGGATTCGTAAGCATAGACTTTTTTCTTCTTGCCGGACTTCCCCACAAGAAATATACAATAGGTCTGTCTTGAGCATTCACTGCCTGAATTACTGCATCTGTAAACTGTTCCCATCCATGCCCCTGATGAGAATTTGCCTGATGTGCCCTTACCGTGAGTACTGTATTAAGCAGCAATACGCCCTGCTCTGCCCATTTTTTTAAATATCCGTTATTTGGTATATTGCATCCCAAATCATCATGTAGCTCCTGATAAATATTCACAAGAGAAGGCGGTGTATCATTTCCGGGTAAAACAGAAAAAGACAAACCGTGTGCCTGGTTTACATTATGGTATGGATCCTGTCCCAACAATAATACTTTTACATCTTTTAAAGGTGTAAAATGAAAAGCATTAAATATATCATCTGCCGGTGGATATATTACAGTCCTACTGTATTCCTCCCGTACAAAGTTATACAAATCCCTATAGTACGGCTTTCTAAATTCCATATTTAATGGTTCTACCCAGTCATTGTCAATCATTCCCATAATTTTCCTCCTAAAATGTTTTTTATATAATTTCCTCAATAAAGTTTCTATCATTAAACACTTTTAACGCATTTGGTATCAATTCAATCTCAAAATGCTTTGAACACATGGATTCTCCATCTACATTAAATGTACAAAATTCCTCTGAATCTACTATAATTTTTTTCTCTGAATATCTTTTCACACAAGGCGAATCTTCATGTTTCGCTTTGAGAAGCTTTAACAAAATCGGAATTATTTTTGGCTTAGACATCTTTTCCACAAAATAGATATCAAACATTCCATCATCCAATAATGCATGGGGTGCAATGCGGAATCCACCACCATAATACTGACCGTTTCCAATGGCTAATATTGTACACTCATTCTCTACCTGTGTCTCTCCCATAGTAATTTTCAGTTTCTTAAACTGATATTTAAAATATGTATAAACCAGACTTGCATTGTATCTCTGACTTACCGGAATCCATTTTCTATGTCGCACATGTTTTAAGTTTTCTGCCACATCAGCGTCCATACCTAAACATACAACATTTACGAAAAAACGATGATTAATCCGTCCTACATCAATCGTAACAATACCTGAAGAATACTTTTTTAATGTCTTTTCAAAATCATTTCCACTGCCTGTTGGAATATTGCCTAACACTTTATGTTCTGATGACATAATTCCGTTCAGCACATCATTTAATGTTCCATCCCCTCCCACTGAAAAAACAACACACTCTTTATCGGGAATTCTATTAGCCAGTGCTTTCGCGTCACCCTCTTTTTTTGTATACATTATCTCATAGGATATCTCTCTTTTCAGACAGGCTGTCCGAATATTTTTTTCAATTCTTCCTTTTTCCATTCTTCCACTGTCAGGGTTCACGATAAAATAATATTTCATAACTTTTCTCTCGTTTTCTTATGTTAAATCCTTACCGATACTCCTTTTTCATTCAGATAATGTTTCAAATCCATGATTTCCAATTCTTTATAATGAAATAAAGATGCTGCAAGGGCTGCATCTGCCTTTCCCTCTGTCAGTGCATCATAAAAATGCTCCCTGCTTCCTGCTCCACCTGATGCAATTACAGGAATTGAGACATTCTCGGCAATCGTTCTGGTCAGTTCTAAATCATATCCCTTCTTCACACCATCACAGTCCATGCTTGTTAGAAGTATTTCTCCTGCCCCAAGCTGATTCGCTTTCATGGCCCATTCTACGGCATCAATCCCCATATCTACACGACCGCCGTTTTTATAAATATTCCATCCACTGCCATCTGCTCTTCTTTTCGCATCAATCGCTACAACCACACACTGACTCCCAAACTTATCTGCTGCCTCACTGATTAAATTCGGATTCATGATTGCCGAAGAATTAATGCTGATCTTGTCAGCACCTTCACGTAACAATGCCTTAAAATCATCAACAGTACGGATTCCACCACCAACTGTAAATGGTATAAAAACCTGTTCAGCCACCTTTCTGACCAAATCTACTACTGTTGCTCTATGGTCTGATGATGCCGTAATATCTAAAAAAACAAGTTCGTCTGCACCTGCTTTATTATATGCCTTTGCGACTTCTACCGGATCGCCTGCGTCTCTCAAATTCACAAAATTCGTTCCTTTTACAACTCTGTTGTTATTTATATCCAAACACGGAATAATTCTTTTCGTATGCATTTATTTCTCCAATCTACACAAAATCCAATGTTATAAATATCTTTGTTACACATGTACCTTTTATTCTTTATCAGATTCTGGCAAAATTCTTTAATATATTTAATCCTACATCCCCACTCTTCTCTGGATGAAACTGACATGCAAATACATTATCCTTTTCAACAGATGCATGGATATCTACCACATAATCTGTTTTTGCCTTTACTATCTGTTCTTCTCTTGCCTTTAAGTAGAATGAATGTACAAAATAAACATAAGACTGTTCTTCAATCCCCTCAAACAATCTTCCGCTATTTATGAGCTCTAATGAATTCCATCCGATATGTGGAATCTTAAAACCCGGTTTGTCCGGAATTTTTACGATCTCTCCCGGTAATATTCCAAGTCCCTTCATTCCTGTTGTCTCATCGCTGCTTTCAAACAACAGCTGAAGCCCAAGACAAATCCCTAAAAATGGAGTCTTCTTATCTACAACATCATAAATAGTATTTACCAAATGATAATCTCTTAATTTTGTCATTGCATCTCCAAAGGAACCTACTCCTGGAAGCACTACCTTATCTGCCGAAAGTATCACATCTCTGTCTCTGGATAAAACGGTTTCCTCTCCCAAAAACTGAAATGCTTTCTCTACACTTTTTATATTTCCTGCATCATAATCAATTATTGCAATCATTCACTCTGCCTCTCTTCTAAGTTATTGCAGTCTAACTCAAACCAAAACTCTACTCCATTTTCTTTGTTAATTACACCATATGCCTTATTATGTCTGTCCATAATTGCCTTGACAATAGAAAGACCAATACCATTTCCGCCATAAGCTCTGGTTCGTGCTTTATCTACTTTGTAGAATTTAATCCAGATATTATCTAAATCTTCTGTAGGTATATTTTCTCCTGTGTTAAAAACTGCTACTCTTACTATACCATTTTTTCTGATAATTTCTACTTTTATTATTTTATTTTCATCAACATGATTCAGTGCATTGCTCAAATAATTCGTAATTACTTCTTCTATCTGAAATTCATCTGCCCAGACAAAAACCTCTTCATCACAGGCAAACTGTATTTCTACCCCCTTTTGCTTTGCCTGAAGTTTCATAGAAGATATCACACCATAGATGACCGAAATAAGATTAAACCGCTCCATATTTACATGGGAATCTCCAAACTCTAATTGATTTAAAGTAAGCAGACTCTTTACCATTTTATTCATCTTATTTGCCTCATCCATAATCACATCACAATAATACTGCATATCTTCCGGATTTTCTGTAATTCCTTCCTGTAATCCTTCCGCATATCCTTGTATTAATGCAATCGGCGTTTTTAATTCATGAGATACATTTGAGATAAACTCCTTTCGCATCTCATCTACTTCTTCTTTTTTCTCAATATCTTTTTGCAATTCAATATTGGCAGACTTCAGTTCAGAAATAGCCTTCTCCAGTTTTTCTGACATATCGTTCATACTATTTCCAAGGATACCTAATTCATCATTATGATGTCCTGTATATCTTGCATCAAAGTCTAACTCAGACATTTTTTTTGATATATCTGCTAACTGTAACAAAGGTCTTGTATACTTACTGGTAACAATTAATATAACTATCGTAGCAATAATAATAGCAATAACACCTATCCATAAATAAAAATTATTAGAAATACTGATGCTTTCCTTAAAGCTCTCAACAGACATACGAACAATAGCCGAACCTCCATTATCGAATGTACTAAACAGCTCATAATACTTATCTGTTGAAGATTTATCCACTGTAGAATGTATTTGATATCCTTCTCCGGACTCAATCAAAACAGTTTCTCCACCTTGTCCTGTACTTCTTCCAAATATCATATCTCTCCAGATATCTGTAAGTTTCTGTCCTGCACCATACTCATAAATTGCATTTCCATTCTCGTTCACAACAATCATGGTTACCCCTGATGTTTCGCATACACGGTTTAATTTATCAACACTAAACGTATTTGTAATATTGCTGTCATTTTTTATAATATCTCTTAAATTGTAATATACATTTTTAATCGATACTTGCTTCGTACTGCTGTAATACCGCTCCATAAAAAGACTGCTGTATATTACTACAGAAGCCATTGATACTGTCATAATTGTAATAATAAGTGCTGCCATTTTATAGCGGATCGATTTTCTCATTTAATTTACCTCAAACTTATATCCCATTCCCCAGATTGTCAAAATGTATTTTCCACATTCACCCAACTTGCTTCTCAACTTTTTTACATGAGTGTCTATGGTTCTGGCATCTCCAAAATAATCATAATTCCAAACATTATTTAAAATATTTTCTCTAGATAATGCAATTCCTTTATTCTGCACAAAATAAGTCAACAACTCAAACTCTTTGAAACTCAAATCTACGACTTCACCTTTGACCATTACAAGATGAGCTGCTTTATTGATTTCAATATCACCTGCCGTTACAATTTCATTCTGGTCTATATTGCTGGTTCTTCTCAGCAAAGCATCTACCCTTGCCACTAAAATTCTTGGACTAAAAGGTTTTGAAATATATTCATCCACACCCAATTCAAAACCTAACAATTCATCGCTCTCTTCTCCCTTTGCAGTCAGCATAATGATAGGAACTTTCGAGACTTTTCTGATTTCACGACACACTTCCCATCCGTCCATTTTGGGCATCATTACATCTAAGATGATTAAATCAAAATCATTATGTTTCACAAACAAATCAATTGCTTCTTCACCATTCTCCGCCTCAACTACCTTATACTGTTTTCTTGTCAGAAAATCTTTTACCAGTTTTCTCATTCTATCTTCATCATCTACCATTAAAATCTTCAACTCCGGCATACTAACCTCCTAGCTCATTAAAATCTATTATATTTTATTTATTATAATTTAACAATAATATGTGTAGATTTCATGAACAGAAAAGTGAATTCCGGCTTATCGAGGAGACTTTCCTACTACGAACCGATATTTATATTTCGCATTTGTTTATCATTCGTCAGCTTTTAATTTTCTTTATATGGCTTTATTGTGTATGTCATACTATGCACATATGATTTTATCGCAATAAAAAAGCATATGCCGTTTATACAGTCACTTGCTTTTTTATTCCGACAAACCAGAATTTTAAACAGACTAGACGGGAATCAATCCATTTTCCTTCTATGTCACGACTCTCTTAATACAAAATCCCTTTATAAAATTTATAATCTTTGTATCATTATCTGACTCATAGAATTCAATTAACAAAAATATTTTAGCGCTCTTAATTCTATATCCTTTATTTTTTCTATTTTCTCAACTGAAAATAAAGATGAGGTACAAAAACTTTGTACCTCATTTTATTTGATAACAAATTGAAAAAAGATTCTGCTAAAAATAATCCTTTAGGTTGCCTCATTGTCAGTTTCATCTCAAATCTTCTTATTTGTCAGACCTTTTAGTGGACTAGATGGGAGTCGAACCCATGTCCAAAAACCCTTCCACTGTTCTTCTACTATCATAGTCCGTTCTTTTACTTTCCCTCAGAATAACGGAAACGAACATCCTTTATCCCTTGGTAGCTTCATATTGCTTCTACATACGCAAAGCTTTGTATATAGAGTTCCCTACGAAAGTCGATGCCAGCGAACAAGCTGTAGGAGACTTATTCGTGACAGCTGCAACTAGGCAGCGTAAGCTAAATTATCTTCAGCGTTTAATTTTAAGTTTGTGATTTGACGCATCACCTACGAATAGCTTCACCAGATTCCAAGTCCCTGTCGAAACCAGTACTAGCCCTTACTGGATTTAATTGTGTAAACAGTATCTTAAACCTTTTAAATTAAAAAGTCAACAATCTTATAACCATTTTTTTTGACACTTTATTACAATTTAGACATTTGCTTCATAAAGCTTTACTCTTTTCCCTGTTATGACTCACCCTATTTACAAAAAGAGCTGAGATTTAAAATCCGGTAAAAAGTCCGTTTTAATCTCTATTCTTTTTGTGCATAGCTGAACTGTTGCACATATTCTTTTTCAAAATACATACACTATATATGTATATGGGAAAGGAGCAATACATGTTAAAAAATTTTAATAGATTTATTTTATTCGGAATAATTTTTACATTTATCCTCGGAACACTGCTCCACTTTGTTTATGGCTGGTCAGGTTCCAATGTAATTGTAGGAATTTTCTCTCCTGTAAATGAAAGTGTATGGGAACATCTGAAACTTTTATATTTTCCGATGAGTCTCTGGATTTTTTTAGGATACTCCAAATTCGGAAAAAATAACTGTAATTATCTTCTTTCTGCAATTATAGGATTTCTATGTGGTGTAGTTTCCATTCCGGTACTGTTTTATCTATATACGTTTTTTACCCAGAAAAGTATTCTCGTAATAGATATTATTATTTTTATCATCGGTATAGTCATCAGTTTTCTTGTAATGGCTTTTGTTTATAAAAACTACGCGTTTCGTTGCAGACCTGTAAAATTAATATTAATATGGGAACTGATTTTTATTTTGTTTGTAATATTTACAATCTTTCCACCAGACTTTTTTCTTTTCAAATCCTAACGCTACATTATGATTCTAAATATATAATTATTATCCCTTTTCTAACAAAGGGATAATAATAAAAATAGTGTAGAAAATATACAACCGTATTTTCTACACTATTTTTATTTTTAACAAGTCTCAGCCTATTCTATCCTATTTATTTACTTTCGCTTTCTTTGCTTCTAATGCTTTATCTGTAGGCTTTACCATAATCAGACAAATTAACATTGCCGCAACATAGAGTGCGATTGTTGCATATAATACATACTGATATCCTGTCGGATTTACAACTATTGGTTCTCCATGGCTCATGATTGTCTTTGGCTCACCAAAATGTTCTACAATCCAGTTGGCAAGCTGATTACCTGTAAGTCCAGCAAATCCCCATGCTGACAATGTAATACCATGTATTGCACTGATACTTCCCATTCCATAATGGTCAGATAACAATGTCGGTACATTCGAAAATCCACCGCCATATCCTGCATTCACAACAAAAATCAACGCAAGTACAAGTACGATAAGGAACATATTTCCCTCACCATTCTTAATACCACCTGTCAACATAACCGCAGCTGTAAATACAATCGAAAGTGCGAATATAATTTTATAAATTGTATTTCTATCTTTCATCTTGTCTGCCCATGCAGAAAATCCAAGACGTCCACCTGCATTAAACACAGCAGAAACTGTAGAAATAACACCTACAATACCAGCAAGTCCAATGCACTTCACAATCATTTTTTCCTGTGAAATTAAAGCTAATCCACAAGTAATATTAATGTAGAACATTAACCATATACCAACATAATTTGAAATCGGCTTTGTCTTAATTACTGATAGAATGCTCTGCTTATCTTCTTTATTCTGTGGTTCATGCCATCCTTCCGGTTTCTTTAATAACAAATGACCAACAAACATCATAACAAAATAAACTACAGCCAGAATCCAGAACATTTTAAAGATTCCGCCCTTTCCTAAATTGTCAAGAAGACTCTGCATAATTGGACTTGCAATCGCCTTTGCTGCACCAAATCCTGCTACTGCAAGACCTGTCGCAAGACCTTTTCTATCTTCAAACCAAAGCATTAATGTTTTTACCGGTGATAAATATCCTGTACCCAGTCCGATACCCATGATAAAACCATAACATATGTAAATTCCAATTAATGCAATCATGCTGCCTTTGTGAGCACCACCATAATAAATGAAAAAGCCTGTACCAGCCATACCACATGCAAAGCATATTGTTGCGATAAGAGATGACTTATGTATATCTTTTTCTACAACATTTCCAAGAAAGGCTGCTGACATACCTAAGAAAAAGATTGCAAAACTGAATGCCCACTCTGTAGCACCTTTTGAAAAGCCAATATAATCTGCTATTTCCTGACTAAAAATTGACCAACAATAAACTGTACCAATACTACAATGTAATAATAATGCAGGGATTGCTGCTCTGATCCACTTGTTAGAGCGCCAGCCCTTTTGTGTTTTCACGTTTTCCGTGTTCATAATATTTCCTCCTACTGTATCCTCAATAAACACCTATGTTTAAATTTCAAACATAGGTGTCCAAACATTCCAATTATATCTCTTATTTCGACAATATTCAACCCTGTGAATCTGTTTTTTGTACTTTAGGAAGTTCAATATAAAACACAACTCCATTTTCTTTATTTTCAAATCCATATTTTCCATTATGCATTTCCACAATACTTTTAACCAAATGAAGTCCTAAACCACTTCCTTTCTGACCATTTAAATTGCCATCGTTTCCCTGATAAAACATGTCCCATATATTATCTTTTTTCCTAACATCAATAGGGGTCCCATCGTTCTCTACTTCTACACGAATATTATCTTCAAAGGATAATAGTCTGACAAAAATATTTCCATTATCCTTACAATGCTTGATTGCATTTGTTATATAATTACTAACCGCCTGAGTAAAAAATTTCTCATTTACCTGAGCAAAACATTCCTTTGGATAATCCTCATGTATCGCAATATTATTTATTTCAAGAAGTTTGTCATAATCCCTACATGTGAACTCAACTAACTCAATAATATCGGAATAAGAAACTTTAAGGTTCTCTTCATCATTTTGTATCGAATAAATAATAATCATATCATTAATCATCTGAGACATATGCTCCGTCTCTTCAATAATCGACTGATAATATTCTTTTTTCTTATTTTCATCCTGCAAAATTTCTAACATCTCAACCTGATTTGAAATAATAGCAAGAGGCGTTTTCATTTCATGGGATACATTATTTACAAACTGTCTTCTTAAATTTTCAGCGTTTGTTTTTCTCTGAATTTCCTCTTCCAGACTTTCAATCTGTTCCCTGATTTTAACCATCATTTTATTGATGCTTTCAGCAAGCCCCGATAACTCCAGAAACTCCTGTTCTTCACTAATATTAATATTATAATTGTTATTGACAGCCTCTCTCGTATTTGCTTCTATTTGTTTTATCGGTTTACAAATCATATTAGAAATAATAATCGACACGATAATCCCTACAATTGCAACTACTATTATTACCATTCCGAAAAACAGTGTATAATATGAAAAATGTATTTTCATATTAGTCTTTAATTCATAAATATATACATAATATTGATGTCCATCTTGGGAAATAATTGCTCTTCCTGAAATTTTACCCGGACCATTCCGCATCTTTAACTCGTTTAACTTATACCGATCCATTTTATCAATAACTTGATTTTTTATTTTTGCATTCAGTACTTTTTTATTCTTCTGCTTTTTTGTTGTGACATGAATCAGTTCAAAATTTTCATCACAAATAATAAACCTTAATTTCTGCTCTTCAAAAGACATAATGCCTTTATCCTTATAAGAAATATGACGAATATCCTGCTCTGTCAAATAATTAAAGGCTTTCTTAATCACATGCATCTTTCTATTAAAATAATATTCTTCTGAAAATGCACTGAATGCGACAAACAAAATACCAAGAATGCTAAAAATCATCAAAGTCTGCATGATAATCATTTTACTTTTTATTGTTTTAAACATTTTAAATCTCAAATATGTATCCTATACCATATATTGATTTAATATACGGACATTCCTCTCCTAGTTTTATTCTGATTTGCTTAATAATTGTGTCAACAGTTCTATAAGTTCCATCATAATCTGCTCCCCAGACTGCATCCAGAATCTGCTCCCGTTTCAGTGTCACATTCTGATTTTGTATAAAGAACTTTAATAAATCAAACTCTTTTGGTGTTGTAATAATATAATTACCATCCACATAAATCTTTCTGGCTTTACAGTCAAGTCTCAGTTTATCTGCTACAAGCTCTTCTATGTTATCCTCTTCCTTTTGTGTACGTTTTAACACAGCCTCTACTCTTGCCTTTAAAACTGCCAGCATAAAAGGTTTCTTGATATAATCATCTACACCGTTTCCAAAGCTTTTAATCTGCTCATAATCTCCTGATTTTGCTGTCATCATGATGACCGGCACCTCTGAGATTTCCCGAATCTTTTTTAATACAAATTGCCCGTCATAAATCGGCAGCATGATGTCTAAAAGAACCAGGCTAATTTCGTTCATTTGTTCTTCAAACTCCCAAACTGCCTCTTCACCATCCCTTGCTTCAATAATATCGTAATCATATAGTTTCAAAAAATCAGAGACCGTTGTCCGCAATTTCTCCTCATCTTCAACAATTAAGATTTTTTTCCTGATATCTTTTTTCATGAATTCCTCCTACGACTTGGTATTAATATATGAACAAGCCCCAAGTGCTGCCACAGCTCCATCAGATGTAGCTGTAGTAAGTTGTCTTACAGATTTGGTTCTGCAGTCGCCTGCCGCATAAACTCCTTCACAGTTTGTTTTACAGTCTTCGCCCGCTGCAATATATCCATATTCATCCAATTTCACAACATTTGAGAAAACATCATTGTCTGGTACCTGTCCAACAGCAATAAATAAACCGTTGATAGATATTTTCTCAGACTTATCTCCATCTTTTTCTTTTACCATTATGGATTCTAAAGCTTCTTCCCCTTGGATTTCCTCTACAACACGATTTAACAAAAAAACTACATTATCTTTTGCCCTTAAGGACTCTTCCAACTGTTTTTCTCCTCTGAACGTATCTCTTCTGTGAATAATATAAACTTTATTACAATAATCAGACAAAAACAATGCGTCCTCTAAAGCGGTGTTTCCACCGCCAACAACTGCCACATCTCTGTTTCTAAAAAACATTCCATCACATGTAGCACAATAAGATACTCCCTTGCCTGTCAGTTCTTTTTCTCCCAAAACATTCAATGTTCTATTTTTCGCTCCTGTGGCAATAATAACTGATTTCGCAGTATATGAATTGTTATTTACCGTAACTTTCTTTGTATTGCCACAATCTTTAATCTTTGTTACTTTTCCATTCATGTATTCTGCACCGAGTCCTTTTGCCTGATTATATAAATTCGTAGCAAAAGAAGTCCCTGATATATTCTCAATCCCTGGATAATTTTCTACCTGAGGTGTATTAATAATCTGTCCACCATACATTTTTTCCTCAATTAGCAGAATAGACTTCCCGGATCTTACTCCATATATTGCGGCAGTCATTCCTGATGCGCCTGCTCCAACGATAATAATATCATAATCTACTTTGTTCATACGCTCTCCTTAATTACCATAGCAAAAAAAATTGATATAAATATAATTATTTTACCAGATTTAAGATGTCTTCTTTAGATACCAGCCCTACAGATTTATTAACTTCTTCTCCATTCTGAATTACAACAACCGTTGGTATACTCATAACATTATATCTCATGGCAAGTTCCGGCTCATCATCTACATTAATCTTACAAACCTTAACACTGCTATTCTCTTCTGCCACCTCATCTATTATTGGACTTAACATCTTACAAGGACCACACCAATCTGCAAAAAAGTCTACCAGCACCTTCCCTTCTGCTTTTAATACCTCTGTTTCAAAACTTTCCTTACTTACTTTTATTACTGCCATAATCAGCCTCCTATCTCTTTATTTATATATACCTGTAATTTTATTTTTAACAGGTTAAGGTTGAAATCATCTTTCACCTTAATTTCTTTTAAATATAGTATAACCATTTTATTCAATTAAACCAATACTATTTTTTGTTTTTTCTTTTATATATTTTATTAATTGAATTATTGTTGTAGGAATAAAAGATAGTAATAAAATAACAAACAGTCCTTCTTTTGAAATTGTGAGAACATTAAATATATATTTCAAATATGGAATATATATAATCATGAAAACAAGCATTACTCCTAATAAAAAAGCCCCGATACTATATTTATTTGAAAATAATCCTATCTTGAATACGGAACCTTCATTCCGGCAGTTAAATCCATGAAACAGTCTTGCAACTGTCAATGTAATAAATGCATATGTCATAGCAAGTTCCGGATTAGTTTTTAATCCGATAAAATAAGAGATTAGTGTTACAACAGATATCAGTGTACCCTGCCATAATACTCTGCCACAAAATTCTTTTGTTAAAATTCCTTCTTTTTGATTTCTCGGCTTCTGGTTTAACAGGCTTTTATCATTTTTTTCCATACCAATTGCTAATGCCGGAAAAGAATCCGTTACGAGATTAATAAATAATAACTGTATTGCAGTAAATGGAGATGGTAATGCCAGCAATGACGTAACCAATACAGTGATAATTCCTGCCATATTACCTGATAACAAAAAGACAATTGCATTTTTAATATTTCGATAAACATTTCTTCCATTAGATACTGCCTGAATAATGGTAGAAAAATTATCGTCCGTTATAACCATATCCGAAGCATCTTTCGCTACTTCCGTACCTGTTCCCATACCGACCCCGATGTCTGCTCTTTTTAATGCCGGTGCATCATTAACACCATCCCCAGTCATTGCTGTTATATTTCCCAACTGCTGCCATGCCTTTACAATTCGTATCTTTGTCTCTGGAGAAACTCTTGCAAAAACAGATACTTTTGGTAATACCTCCAATAATTTTTGATCTGAAATTCTTTCCACTTCTTTTCCACTAAAAACAATATCTCCTTCATGATATATTCCCACCTCTTCTGCAATAGATGCTGCTGTAAGTTCATTATCACCTGTTATCATAACAGTTTTTATACCTGCCATCTTTGCTGACTCTACAGCATCCCTTGACTGTATTCTTGGTGGATCTATCATAGATATCAATCCTATAAATATTAATTCATTTTCACATTCGATTGTCAGATCTTCATCTGTATTTTTATATGCAAAAGCTAATACTCTTTTTCCCTTCCCCGCATATTTTGTATTATATTTATCCAACTGCTCTCTATCCTGGCTATTTATTTCACGCACCTGATTCTTTTCAACAATATACCTGCATCGGCTGACAATGACCTCATAAGCACCTTTTGTATAAAGAGTCTCCTGCCCATCAATAAAACATTTTACACTCATCATCTTTCTTTCAGAATCAAAAGGAAGCTCCTCTGTCCGTCTGATTTCATTTTTTATTTTTTGCACACTGCCGGAAAGATTCATTTGATTTCCCATATCAAGCAGGGCAGTCTCTGTAGGGTCTCCTCTCAATCCACTTTCGCAAAACTCCGCATCATTATTTAACACAGCACAATATAGCAACTGTGTTTTTCCCTCACTGTCCATTTGAAATGATTGTGGAATCATAGATTCCCCTTCTACATATATATCTTTTACTGTCATTTTATTTTGTGTTAACGTTCCTGTTTTATCCGAACATATAACAGAAACACATCCTAAAGTTTCAACTGCTTTCAGGTTTCTGATAATCGCATTTTCTTTTGCCATATGGCTCGTGCCAATCGCCTGAACAATGGTAATGATAGAACTCAATGCCTCAGGAATTGCCGCCACCGCCAACGCCACTGCAAACATCAAAGAATCTAACACATTCCAGCCTCTTAACCAATATAATAAAAATACAACTGCACTAATTGCCATAATAACAATCGCCAGATTTCTGCTGAATCTGTCTAAACTTATTTGCAATGGAGTCTTCCTGCTTTTTTCATTATTCAGCATCGTTGCAATCTTTCCGATTTCCGTATCCATACCTATCGATGTAACCACAATCTCTGCTCTTCCATATGTTACATAGGTTCCTGAATAACCCTTATCTGTTTTTTCTACACTCACAGATTCACCCGTAATTGCACTTTCATTCACTTTTAGTGAATAATTTTTGTCAATATTACCATCTGCAACAATCATATCACCTGCTTCAACAAGCAGTCTGTCCCCCGGCTCTACATCAATGCTATTTATCTCTACTGTATTACCCTCACATATTACCTTTGCTTTTGGAGAAGAGAGTCTTTTCAATCCTTCTATGGATTTTCTTGCTTTAACTTCCTGAACCGTACCTAAAACAGCATTCAGCAATATAACAATAAATATCACAACAGCATTTTCTGTTCCTCCTGATAATACAGATATTACAGCTATAAAAATTAATATTAAAACTAACAAGTCACAAAACTGTTTCAAAAACACTCCTGCAATACTTTGATGTTTCTCCGTCACAATCACATTTCTTCCTGCCATAAATCTTCCTCCTAACTTTTAAAATAATAACTTTATATACAACGAAAAAACGAGACCCTTACCGTACTAAAAATACGGTAAAAGTCTCGTTCTTATCTCAGTATGCTCTCCGGTATAAAACGTGATGACGAAAAGCATAACAGTTTTCACTGCGAACTACTCCCTTTTACAGGCAATTGTTTTTATTTGTTATTAGTATATAGCACTCTTTCTAAAAATGTCAAACAAATTTTCTTCTTTAATTCATTCTATTGTAACCCTTTCCTGTTATTTTTAAGGTTTCACAAGCGAGCTTCCCCAGCCATATTCCAATTCCTGATAAGTTGGATTTACTAATTTCAATATTGTATTATATGCATAATTATGGGAGACCAACGTCATAAACTGACTATCCTGATATAACCGGTCTGCTACATCATATACGGTATACTCTGCCACGTCGCTATATAAATATGTACCATCTTCCATAAGTGCATATGCTCTTACTTTATATCTGGATGTAAATGCTGTCAAATTTTTCTTTCCAAAACTCATAGTTCTTGCAAAATATGTTGCTGTGTCAGACTGTCCATATTTACCATGAAGAGTTCCTTTCGATGTCGATTCATATGCTTTAATATATTCATTGTCCTCTCTTATATATAAATCTTCATTCGTGATACCTGTTTTTTCACTTTTTACTGCATCTAAGCCATAAACAAATCCCCAGTTTACAACTTTCTTTCCTTCAATGACCGGTTCAACAGAACCTACCACTCTGCTTCCTTCATAAGTCGTATTAATCTGAAATCCCTGTATATTAAGTCCATCTTCTTTAGAAATCCATTGTTCTGTTCCATATACTGCCATGTCATAAATTGAATAACCATAGGTTGTATTTCTTGAGATTCCATTCATTTTTACATAGCGTCCTCTTACCATTTCTTTTAATAGAATTTCATCCAGCCTGTTTTGAATGCCGCTTCCTCCCTCAATATCTGCAACTGTCTGATAATTTTCTCCATCTTCTGAAACTTCCAATGTATATCTTTTGGCACTGGCTGCTTCCCAGATAATATCAATCTTCTTGATTGTTCTAATCTGACCTAAATCAATGGTTATAGTCTGTGGGTCTTTTCCATGTTCCGATTCCCACCTGCTGCTAATATCATTATCAATAATATTCTGTGCAGAATTCTGGCCTGAAGATGCTGACACGGTTACTTCCGGCTGATTTGCATAATCTTCATAGACTGTATTATCAACAGTTACTGTGTCATCTAAAAGACTCTTTTTGGTAGACTCACTAAAAGAATATCCATAATCATCTGTCGTTGATGCAACATACCCTTCCGGATTTCCTTCATTCACATAAATCTTACCTAAATCTGTAAGTTCCCCTGTTGCATTGGTCCAAAGAGCGGATGCTCCGTTATTATTATCGGTTGTATCAAAAGAAAACCATGAATATCTCTCTACATAGGGCCTCTCATTTAATCCCTTAATCGCTGTAGATATAAACTCTTCCACACTTTTTCTAGCCCATTCTGTGTCATATCCCCATCCACTGACAGCGAACTCTGTAACCCAGATAGGTTTATGATACATTTCATAGGTTTTGTCTACTACCTCAGTAAGAAATGCCTGTGCACCTGCTGCACCACCATATTGTCCATAATAACAATGCAATGGAATAAAATCAATTGTATCATGATTTACCTGCTCCATAAATGAACGAAACCAATATCCTCCATCTGTTCCAGTACCCCAAGACGGACTTAATGCCGGTGTCGGTGCTCCAAGATAGTAACTGTCATACTGTGTAAACTTTGGCCAGTTAGCCACAGCAGTATCTACAGAAATATTACTACCACCAACATCTCCTCCCATATCCGGTTCATTGTATGCTAACAAATATTTGTATCCATCGGATGCAATACTAGAAATATTTCCTTCACCACCATTGCCCCATATCATTGGAACAAACTCAACATACCGATATGGAGTATATGGTAATTTACCAGCTCCCCAGTCATAGTACCATCCCATATTCATTGCCCGCGGGTCCAGTTTTCTCCCCATCTCACTATTAACGCACAAACCTTTTTTGGTTACACCAAACTTCACTACTGGTGTATTTTGAAAACTTCCATCCGTTAATTCAGCTCTGCTCTAACATATACTTCATACATTTTCACATTGGTTGTGTAATAGTCATATGATGCATCATTTGTTGTTGCAATTAATTCTCCATCAATATACAATTGATAATTCTTTAAATTGCCTGACTGTATATCAGACCATGTAATATCAAAATATCCTGCTCCTTTTAGCTCATTGTCTTTTGGGCTGACAATGATAAATTCCTCTGCCGCATTTACGCTGTTCTCTTTTGAAACTGCAGGCATAATGGTAAGAACCATAACAACTGATATTACAATTGCTAAAACTCTGTTTACTATTTTCATATAGTCCTCCTTATTATGCTTTTGCCCTTTCAATTTTCCTATTGGTATTATAACAAAAAATAATCAAATTCCAATAACTATAAAGTGATTTTATTTAACGTTTGTAAATGAGTTATCTAACAATAACCTTACACCTTGCCTTTTTATTTCCATCTTTCGTTATCACTGTAATTGTACATTTTCCTTTTTTTCTTGCTTTAACAATCCCCTTCTTAGAAACTGTTGCTACTTTTGGATTAGAACTTTTCCATCTTACAGCTTTATTTGTAGCACTTTTGGGAGTAATTATATAACGCAACTGCCGTTTTTTCTTTTTTTTAAGCGTTAATGTTTTCTTATTAATTTTAATTTTCTTTACCGAACAATACGGTTTTTTCCGATAATATGTATATCTACTCCAACTTTTCTTATATTTTTTCGGATAATAAATTATAAAGTCTTTGTGAGTATCATTAAAAACAGGCTCAAAAACAGCCGGATTTCGTTCCCACGGATTACCTGGAAAAAATTTTGGTTTTTTTCCCATAAACTTAACTACTTTAAGTTTTTTACAATGATAAAACGCATTACTTCCTATTGATGTAATACTTTTAGGAATCACTACCCTCTTCAGACTCGTGCAGTATTCAAAAGCATCGCAGGAAATTTTTGTAACACTGTTCGGAATGGTTATATCTGTCAAACTACTGCATCCCATAAATGCACAGGTGGAAATTTCCGTAACACTATTTGGAATGGTTATTCTAGTTAATTGTGCACAATCTCTAAATACATTTGCTCCTATTAATACCACACTGTTTGGAATAGTTATGTCTTTTAAACTTTTACATCCTTTAAACGCACAGGTGGAAATTTCCATAACACCCTTAGGAACGCTTACTCTTGTTAATTGTACACAATTTGTAAATGCAAAATAACCTATTTTTTTGACACCGTTCGGAATTACAAAACGACTGCCACTTTTTCCTTGTGGATATAACAATAATTCCAGCTTATCTTTCGTATATAAAACGCCATTCTCACTACTGTAATTCTTATTATTACTGTCCACATTTATACTTTCTAATTTGTGCCAGTTTTCAGACTTATGAAATCCTGAAAACCAGTAAATGCTAATATCTTCAATGCTGTTCGGTATTGTGATACTTGTTATTGGTTTATTAAAGTATTGCCAATCACCAATTGCGGTAACTCTTGTTCCTTCAATCTCTGATGGAATCGTTACATTTGTTTCTTCACCCACATAACCAATAATTACAATATTTCCATTGCTCAACCAATTATACTTCCATCCGTCTTCTGTTTGAGATTCATAGCCAACTGCTGAAATAGCCGGAAATAGAGATATAACCATCACTACCACTAACAACCTGCAAACTAACTTTTTACCATAAACTTTCATTTTCATTCTCCCTCCTGCACTTTGATAAACAATTGAAATCTATACAAAATCCTCAGACAATATTCTGAATGCAAATATAAAATAATACTTTAATAAATATTCCCTGTTTCTTCTGGTAATAGATTAGTTACTTATTGTATTTAATTTTTAGTCCGTTCTCTTTTTCCTAATTATACCAATTAATTTTATAAACTACAATGAAAACATGGAATTCCTCTATCTCGGTATACTCTCCCTCAAACACAGCGCTCCCCATCCTGCCAGTTCACTTGGATATTCATTGATTCCCGCTAAGTGCCTCGCTCCTCTTATCATATATGCCTTGACCTTTTCTCCATATAAAAAAGCATCATTTCCTCTCACAATTCCCCACTCCATCATCAAAGCCGCACTGCCTGACACAAAGGGAGTTGCCATAGATGTGCCGCTTCTGATGGTTGTACCGCCTGTATTTGATGCGGATACAATATTCACTCCCGGTGCAACAATATCCGGCTTTATCTGATTGTCCTCTCTTGTGAAACCTCTGCCCGAAAATGATGCAATAGAATCATTGTTCCCATTATACGCCCCAACGGTTATTGCTTTTCTCGTTCCTGCCGGAACAGTCAACGTTATAAAAGGATCCGGTGTAAGAAATCTTGTATTTTCGTTAATAGAACCACTCGTCGGAAGCCATAAATCATACCTGCCATTTACAGTTCTCTCAGGGATGATACTGATATTCCATATCCCGCTTTTTACATATCTGTTCTGTGGAATCAGACTAATATATACTTCCTGATATTTACTATACGGTTTCGGCGTTCCGTACAAAAGTTTCACCGTTGTTCCATCCAATTCATATGTAAATATATACCCATCTCTATTAATTACCGGCGTATAATCGCCAGAAGGGGCAGTTATCTGAACTCCCCATTCATCTACATAATTTTTCCATAACTGTATGCCAAAAGCCCCCTGATATTCGGACACCTGCAGTTCAATATCTTTCCTTTCTTCTAAAGATCTGTCTGATGTATTTCCGCGATTCACATTGATATATCCTCCCGCATGTCCTGCACTATCTCCCTCATTTCCCGATCCAATTGCCATTACCATTCTGTTTGCATCAATTACTGAATCAAAATAAGTGGACAATAAAGAGGTTCCGTCATGAGAACCATAAGTATTACCAAAACTGATATTAACTACAAAAGGCATTCCATATTCATTCGCCTGTTTCACAATAAAATCCACAGCTTCCATTAGTTGTGTCGTTTTAGGAAAAGAATTCTCTGCAGGCTCTGCCATTTTTACAATAATCAGTTTACTCTTTGTGGCAATTCCTAAATTCTGGTTTTTGTTCTCCGCATAATTTCCTGCTGCGATTCCTGCTACATGCGTACCATGACCAGATATATCTCTGGAGTTAACAATTGAATAGGGATTATCACTGAGCAGCGCCTCATTGATCTGTTCCTCATCAAAGACAGTATCTGTTACCTGATCCCATAACTTTAGAATCCTTGTCGTTCCATCCGCATTCCAAAAAGCCCGATTCGTATAGTCAATTCCGCTGTCAGCCACACCAATAATTACTCCCTCGCCAAACAAACCATTCGTACCACCTATAACAGAACCCGGTACCTGCACTTCATTGACACAGGAGATTCGTTTGCCCTGAATCACGCTAAATTCCAAACTTTTTGGTTTTTCTACAAATATAATCTCCTCCAAATCAGATACCGTATCCACTAACAATTCGGGTACATTTAATACTGCATAACCTCCAGATAATTCTTTCACTGTAACCCCTAATTCACGTACCCTGTCCAAATTTCCCTGATACTTAACAATTAAATCCCAGGAGTTGGAAGATTCATTAAAACCTACCGATAACTCCTGGGATTTATTTAACTGCTCCGGTGTCAACTCCAAAGCCATATTTAATTGATTATCCTGTTTTTCATTCATATCGATACCTACGTAACTTCTTTATTAGTAAATATGCAGATATTATGAAAAATATACTACCTGAGAAAACCGTTTACAATCTGCTCTTCTGCCTCTTCTTCCGTAAGCCCTAACGTCTGCAGTTTAATCAACTGTTCTCCTGCGATCTTTCCAATCGCTGCCTCATGAATCAATGAAGCCTCCAGATTATTCGCAGTAATTTCCGGAATTGCACTAATCTTCGCATTATCCATGATAATCGCATCACACTCGGAATGTCCACTGCATTTTGCATTTCCATTAATGACAGAATAAAATATCTGTTTCGAATTGTCTTTTGCCACAGAACGGGATATAACATTCGCACTGGAGCCATCCCCATTCATATCCACATCAAATCTCGTCGTAGCCACCTGATTTCCATGTGTCATCAGACGTTCTGTAATCACAATCTTTGCATCCTTCTCTAACGTACCTCTGGTAACTCTGTCTGTAGAATCAACGCCTTTTATCTGGACGGTTTCCATTTCCATGAAACCACCCTCTTCGATATTCACTACGGTTGTCGGATTCATAACATTCTCGCCATTACCATCACCTTTTCCATAATGTTTCTCCACATATTTCACTCTGGCATTTTTTCCAATATAAAATGTATGAATGCCATCGTGACGGGAGCGTTTGTCTCCGCTGTTATGAATGCCGCAGCCGGCTACAATCAGCACATCTGCGCCCTCCCCTATATGGAAATCATTATATACACATTCTTCTAACCCTGTTTTACTAATCACTACCGGAATATGCACACTCTCATTCTTTGTTCCCGGTTTTACATATATATCAATTCCATCCTTGTCATCTTTTGTGACAATATCTATATTTTCCGTTGTATTTCTACTATCTTTTTCACTATTTGCCCTAATATTATAAGCACCTGCCGGAATCTCATGCAGACCTGTCAGCTGCTCAAATAGTTCCATCTGTATTCTGTCCATGACTCCTCCTTATGCCTTTAATTTTTCACAAACACCACTCTGGTTTGTTCCCAGCACCATTGGCATAATCTCATCTTTACTGCCATGGGCCTTTATTTTACCATCTGCAAGCAAAATAATCTCATCTGCAATATCTAGTATTCTTTCCTGATGTGAAATAATCAGGATAGAATTATTATTATTTTCCTGCATCTTTTCAAACACCTTAATCAGGCTGTTAAAACTCCATAAGTCAATCCCTGCTTCCGGCTCATCAAACACTGAAAGCTCTGAACTTCTTGCAATAATGGTTGCGATTTCAATTCTTTTTAATTCACCACCCGAAAGGCTGCCATCCACCTCACGGTTAATATAATCTCTTGCACAAAGTCCAACCTCAGACAAGTATTCACATGCTTCACTGATTGTCAGCTGTTTTCCTGATGCCATGCGGAGCAAATCAATTACTTTAATTCCCTTAAACCGAACCGGCTGCTGGAACGCAAAACTGATACCGAGTTTTGCCCTGTCAGAAATAGACATATTCGTAATATCAGTACCATTATAAATAATCTGACCGCCGGACGGCTGAAATATTCCAACAATTAATTTCGCAAGTGTCGACTTTCCACTGCCATTTGGCCCTGTAATTGCCACAAACTTACTCTCATCTATTTTTAAACTGACACCATTAATAATGTTCTTTGTCTGTCCATTATCATCTGTCACGCTAAATTTAATGTCTCTTAATTCAAGCATATTCTAAAACTCCTTTTCCACCTTCACTGGTAACTTTTGCCAAAGCACCTTCAATTAAAGAAAACTGTGGTCCCTTATGTCCTATATCAGCATCAAATATAATAGGAACATCTAAATCTCCCAATATAGACATCACCGCTTCTTTATAAGGCTGTTCTATCCACGTATTATACATTAAAGGTCTTCCAAATACAAACCCCTTTGCATTTTTAAAATACCCCCGCTGTTTCATCTGCCACAAATGTGTAATCAAAACAACATCTTCCATATTAAAACTCTCTAATGTCCAGATAATACCATCATCAGCATATTTCTTTACAAACTGTTCTGTACCATCATACCTTGTACCGAGAAGAAAAACGATAACATCCAGACAGCCACCCAGAAGTCTTCCTGATATTTCTATTTTATCCTCTCCTCTGGCGTTTATCCATTTTCCCCTCTCGTCACTATAGTACCCTTCATACCCTGTAATATATTCATGACGCTCTGACTCGTAAAATTCATAAGATTCAAGAACTTTTTTACTGCCATCTAACACTCCTAATGAATCATCCACTGGTCTCTGCCATGGTTTCATTCCAAAATCTCCAATATGGCAGCCATAAACTGCTGCCACATCGCAGGTAGTTACAATAGGATATACCAGCCCGGTGTTATCTGAAAATCCCTGAAACCACTTTGGATTTGCCTTGATTTTTTCAAAGTCAACATAGTCAAGCATCTCCATCAGATAATCCCCGCCTGCTGCAGATATAATACAAGCCACATTCTGATTTGAAATTAACTCATTAAACTGCCTGGCTCTTTCAACCCCTGTACCACTGCAGCCTCTCCAATCTGCCTGAAATACATTATCTGTACACAGCACATTATAGCCCTTTTCTTTTAATTGCTCTGTTGCATTTGCAACTCTCTTTTTTTTCAGTTCATTAACAATACCACTGGATGTGGCTGTAACACCGATGGTGTCTCCTTTTTTTATATACTTTGGAATAATCATATATATCTCCTTCTCATTGGAACTACTCTCGAATAATCTTTTCGCAAAATTTAGATTCATATCGAAAATCCACTATCTAAATACGAATTTCATCTCCCAAATAAACAGAATAAATAATCATTTCAGATACCAAAATACCCGTGATTTTTTCCAGTGCTAATTGATAACACTCTAACTGTTTCGCATATTTCTCCTTTAGTTCCTCCATGTTATCCACTCTGTCTGTCTTATAATCCATAATAACATATCTTCCATCTTCCAAAAAACAGACATCAATAATTCCCTGGATAATCATGGTCTCTTCAGAACCGGATTTTTTGATCTGTTTCGCAGGAACTCCCAGCAGGAACTGTCGCTCTCGGAACAGTTCGTCTCTTCCATACGCTTCTTTCATTCTTACAAAAACATCGGACTTTGTAAATTTTACAATATCTCTTATCTGAATGCAATCCGCCTGCGTCTGTGATAACTGCTTTGCTTCCACGAGTTTCTCAATCATAGCAGAAATAACATGTTCTGTATAATCCTCACATTCCATATCTAACAATTCAAATACTCTGTGATATGCCGTTCCTCTTTCGGCACCAAAAAGCGATTGTTCCTCTTTATCATTTTCCTTCATAAATTTCGGAACAATAAGCTCTCTGTCAGATTTCTCATATCCAATATCATATGGATGTTCTGCCTCTTCATCCTCCATGCTCTCTTTTTTCAATTCTGTAACACTCGCTTTGGCACACAAATTAATGTCTTCCTCATATGGATATTTATATTCAAAATTTGACACAATGGTATCATAAATATCTTTTGGAATTTCTGCATTTTCCCACTGCTCAAATGCTGCTTTTTTTAATTCATCTACGACTACAGCACCCGCCTGTTCTATCTCTATCTCATCTTCTGTTACCTGAACACAATGAACAATTTGGTTATCTCTATGAAAAATCAGATTCATCCACTGAAATAAAGACGAATGATTCATTAATTCACTATTGGATAGAACTTTACCAGTGTTAACATGGATACTTTCACATTTTTTTAAATATTTCTCCATATCCTGCCCCACCTTACCTGTAATATATAGCTTTTCCTTTGCTCTGGTAAGTGCTACATAAAGTAATCTTAAATACTCTGCACGATCTTCTTCACTGTTTTTTTTCTTAACATACTGTCGATACATTGGTGTAACGGAAACTTTTATATCCGGATAAATCGCATCCAATCCAATCTGTCCGTCATCCGTAATATTTACAGGCTCTTTATCTGATATAAATGTGCTATTCGTATCACACAGAAATACAATCGGAAACTGAAGTCCTTTACTTTTATGAATGGTAGAGATACGGACAATATTATCGTTTTCATTGACAGCAGATGCTTCACCCTCATCCTTATCCAATTCCTTAATTTTTTCGATATACCGCACAAAATTGAACAATCCTCTGTAACTGGACTTTTCATAATTCATTGCCTTTTCTTTTAAGTTTTCTATATTTAAAAATCTCCGTTTCCCATTACTTAATGCTGATACATAATAATGAAATCCCGTACGTTCTAATATCCCATTTATCATATCATAGACAGAATTTTTATAATCACAATTTCTAAAATATTCTAATGTTTTAAGAAAAGATTTTACTTTTAAAACCAGTGTTTCATTTTCTCCATTCTCTGCATAGGCACATACATTATCATAAAATGAAATATAACTGTTCTCTGACTTTAACACTGCCAGTTCATTATCTGTAAAACCAAACATTGCACTGGACATAACGCCTACTAAAGGAATATCCTGCCTTGGATTATCAATAATATTCAGCATATCCATAATTGTACTTATCTCAAGTGAATCAAAATACCCGCTTTTGGATTCTGCATACGCCGGAATTCCAGCATTACTTAAAGCCTCCAGATAAATATTTGCATTGCTCTTAATGCCACGCATTAATATAACAATATCCTGATATCTGGCAGGTCTCATAATTTTGTCCCTGCCTTCTACTTTCATTCCTTTTACCGGATCTGTAATTTCTTTTATCTTGGCAGCAACAAAGGCTGCTTCCATTTCTTTTTTATCTGATCCAATGGCAACAAATTCCGTTCTGTTATCCTGCCCTTTTGGTATATCTGCGTAGTCAGCCCCAAGTCTTAATCCATTGCCATCTCTATAATCTATTCCTCCCAATTCTTTGGACATAATATGCTCGAACAGAAAATTCACACTGTCTATGACTTCTTTTCTGCTTCTGAAATTCTGATCTAATATAATCTTGCAATAATCTGCTTCAAAATCTTCTTCATAGGTATCAAACTTGTCTAAAAACAGATTCGGCTTTGCATTTCGAAAGCGATAGATGCTTTGTTTCACATCACCTACCATAAACATGTTTCCCATTCCC
Organism: uncultured Eubacterium sp.; assembly: GCA_910584795.1. Classification (GTDB taxonomy): domain Bacteria; phylum Bacillota; class Clostridia; order Lachnospirales; family Lachnospiraceae; genus Eubacterium_G. Next base: position 96,383 of record CAJUBZ010000009.1, read on the forward strand.
TGACCATCTGCCACACTGGTTAAAATAGCTTCCTGCACAAAGTTACTGTCCTGATACTCATCAATCATAATCTCTTTATAAACTTTTGCCATCTGTCTTGCCACTTTGGTCGGATGAGGATTCCCTTTCTCATCAATGTCATTTAGGATATTCAAAGCCATATGCGCAATATCATCGAAATCGGCAATATGCTTATCCTTTTTTTCGTGTGCAAACCGCTCCATTAATTTAAGCGTTATCTCTGCCAGTATCTGAACAGTATCTTTACAATTCATTACATTTTGATACATGTCTTCTAAAGGTTCTGCAAAAAATGTTTCTGCTAATGATTTAATATAATCCCGCACTGATGTAATCAGTTCTTTTGCACCCAGCCTGATCTCCGGTGTACCTTTTCGCTTTCTCGAAATTGCAGGAAGACTGCAATGATTGATTGATTTATGTAATTGTGTATAATCACTACACTCCAGCAACATCTCCACCACAGCCAAAAATGCTTCTGCATTCTCTGCCAAATCCATAACATCATTGTCTTCTTCTGCTATATTTATAGCCTGCACTAATTTTTCTCTGCAGTCACTTATCTGTCTTTGGCAAATTTTATATACTTCAGTAAATAACCTTCCCTCGAACATCTCTTCTTCACTGCCAAAGCTATAACTGCTTACAAGATTTTTTACCCATTTTTCCGGAGATACTTCTCCCTTTGCTTTTTTATAAATAGTGTCTACCAGTCTAAATATATTGTCATAGACTTTTCCACCGGAAAATTTTTTTGCTAATGTTAGAAAATCCTCCGACTCCGATAAATAATATTCTTCCAGTAATTCTTCTAAAACATCATTTCTTAATAAATCAATTTCCGTTTCATCAGCCAGACGATATCCAGGATCCAAGTTAATTTTATCAAAGTTTTCTTTTACAACCTTTGCACAAAAACTGTCAATCGTGGTAATTGTTGCATTATTTAACAATGCCAGCTGCTTTTCAATATTATCACTGTTTTCTTCTTTTTGCAGTTCCTCTAACCGCTCCCTCAATCTCTCTTTCATTTCAGCTGCTGCCGCTCTGGTAAATGTAACAACTAATAACTCATCTACATTTACATCGCTTTTTTTATCTGTTATCAGTCCGATAATACGCTCTACTAATACAGCCGTTTTTCCGGAACCGGCTGCGGCAGAAACTAAAATATTTCGATTTCTTGTATTGATAACCTCTAACTGTTTACTGGTCCAATTCATGCTCTTTCTCCATCAAATCTCCAATATTTTTATAAGTTACTTTCTCGAGTTTCCTGTATTTATCTCCCAATGATCTATCAAATCGGCAAATTCCTCTGTAAGCACAATACCTACACGCATCCTCTATTGGATTTCGATGGATGTTTCCTGCAAATAACTGCTTTTTCATTTCATCTGCTTTATCAGAAACATATGCTATCAGCTTTTTATAAGTATTCTGATCTAATGCCTGACTGTTAGAATCCGGCTGCCCATCTTTCTTCTTCGTTAGCTTTACTATCTGTGATTTGCTTCCCTTTTCAAAAACTTCATCAACAGCATTGATTACCGAGTCTTCTGTATTCACAATTCCCGACATCTGAAACTCTGGAAGCTGTTTTTCAAATACCAGCTGATTCATAATTTCTTCATCTGTTCTTTCTTCTGACGGATGAGTCTCTCTGTAATGTTTAACAATATCATTCACATTCTGTATTGAAACAAAAGGATCTTTAATATTAAAATACAATCCGGCTGCAGGCACTATTTCTTTATTACTATGTTTCTTTTCATAATTCATGGCATCATTCATATAAACTAACAACTGCATCTGAATACCGTGATAAGCCTTCGTAATATCAAATGTCACTTTTCCGGATTTATAATCTATAACCTTTACATACAATTTGTCATCCGTCTCATAGGTATCAATTCTGTCAATCACTCCATGCTCCAAAGGAATCTCATATTCCGCCGGCTGGAATTTTCCTGCACGGATATGATTTACCAATACTTTCGTAGTTTTCATAGCGATTTCTCTGACCTGACTGGTAATAAAGTTATTTCTAGCTGACCCTTCCAGTGCCTCATTTTCATAGTCTGCCAAAACCTTATCTACAGCAAAGGATATTAGTTCTTTATTTTTTTCATCCGTAATTTCTTTCCAATCAGTCTTTTCATTTTGGGCAATCTCAAAAAACTTTTGTATAGACTTATGATACAAATTTCCAATATCATACGCCTGTATAGAAAACTTTTCTCTCTCTTGCAATTTTAGTCCATAAGACAGGAACTGGGAATACGCACATCTTGCATAACCTTCTAATCTGGTAATACCGATGTTTCCGGGAAGACCATATAGTTTTCTGGATAATGCTTCCAGCATATCCTCTTTTTTATTATTATAAAATCCCGCATCTGCAATCAATTTCATAAATTGTTTTGTATCTTCTTCAGAGTATAAAAGATTGCTTAGATATGTAAACAATGCATTATCATGATTGTTACGGAATGCGTTCATATTTTCTGACACATATTCCAATGCCACTCTTTGATTTGTTATATGCTCCGGTGTCGTCTCTATTCTGTCAATATTCTGTACCTGTAAGTTATCAATCAAATTCTGCAGTGTGCCGATGATATAAGACTTTCTGAGAGCTGAGCCATCTGCTCCTGTCTGACTGTAACAAAGAACAATCTGCTCTAGAGGTTTTGCAAACAGAGAATATAAATAAATTCTCTGTTTAAAAATATTCTCTCTTGTCGTCGGTGCCATTTCAAAATTCTTTGTACTCAGCACATCACGCTCGCTGTCCGTAATAATTCCTCCACCTACACTGGTATTTGGTACAATTCCGTCATTCATTCCTAAAAAGAACAACACCTTTTTGGTATCCTTTAATCTGGTTCTTTCAATATTTCCCACCATAACCGTATCAATTCCCGGTGGAATAATACCAATCCGAATCTGAGAAAAACCAGCCTGCAGAATATCCATGTACTCTCTGTTAGAAACAACCTCATCTCCCATAAGAGATACCAGCCTGTCCAAAACATTGATAATTGCTTCTGACATCTGCTGATATTCCTTTTCCAATGATATCTGTTTCTGTTCTCTAAAATACAAACTATCCTGATAAATATTTTCCTGCATATGATGTCTGTTTGTAAACAAATATAATTCTCTTGTTTTATCAGTAATCGTAGATTTCTTATTTACAAAAACTTCTCTTAATTCAGAAAATCCCTCTACAAGTTCTTTTCTGATTTTATTTACAATGTCAATGTGAGAATCTTCCATAAATTTGTAGACTCTCTTCCACTCTCTTATGTAACTTTTATACCCTCTTCTGCCCGATTTTAATACATAATTTTCAAAAATGTCACATTCGTTTTGATCTAAATCCATAAATTTCAGACGAATAAAACGCATTACTGACTGATGAGAAAAATTCTTTTCAATGACATCTAATGCAGCTAATATCCCGTCCACATATTTGTTTGCCAGCACATTCTCTTTATGGTCAATAAAACAAGGGATATCATATTTTATGAATGCCTGTTTAATATATTTATAATAACCTTCAATATCTCCTGCTATTACTGCAAAATCCTGAAAACGATACTTTTTATTCTGAATGCATCTGGAAATCTCTCCTGCCACATACTCTGCCTCAGCTTTTGGATTACTAAGCATACAGATTTTTACTGCCTCTGTTTTTTTTGTATATTTTGCCGGTATGCTCTGCCCTGGAACACGATTCTGCACTGTTTCTGCATGATTCCTGAAAATATTTCCCTCGACAAATGCTAATGCATCATCGATTCGTCCGAGTCTTGATTTCTCTTTCTGCTTACTGTCATTTTCCAAATCAATAACTATATCCGAAAGGATATCTACGCTGCTTTTTATAGCTAATTCCTTTGTTTTCACAATGGTTTCTTTGCTTAACGTAAACAACTCATATGGGGTATATCCTTGAAATGCCGCTTCACTTTCCGGAAGTGTAACAGCCATCGTAATCATAGGACTATATCTCATCAACTGCTCTAACACCTGATACTGAACAGGCGTAAATCCGGTAAAGCTGTCAAAATAAAAATATGTATTCTTAATAAACTCTGACTTATGTATGTACCGACACAACAGTGTCAATAATTCCTCACTAGTAATCGCTTTATCCCTGATATAATTGTCAAAAGCCTGATTTATCAAATAAACATCTTCTAATTTCATGCGAAGAGAGGGAAACTCTTCTGTTTTTTCACACATTTCTAACAACTGATTTTCATTGATATTATACTGTTTTAGCTCTGAAATAATAGACTTTACTTTCTCTGTAAATCCCATCATGGAAACCTTACTTTGATATACCTGCAGCTGCTCTTTACATTCCTCTAAAACTTTGCGAATAACCAGTGTCTTTCCTAAATCATCCATTACATGAATATCTCTCACTCCCTGCTCTTCCAAAACTGTATAAGCAAGTCTTGTGAGACTGGTAACCTCTATATTAAAACATCCTTTTCTAGGATGAAGATTCAATATTTCCTTTTGTGTTTCCATGGAATACTGCTCCGGAACAACTACCACAAAATTCTCATATGGCAGCTCTACTGATTTGTCAATCATATTCTTTATTAATGTATATGTTTTTCCTGCTCCGGCTCTTCCCATAATAAATTGTAATGCCATAAAAACCTCCAATTATCTACTCCAATTATAATTGATAGCAGATACATTTTTCAATGTGATTTATGGAAAATTATTAATTTTAAGTACTTCTAAACAGTTCCGCAAAGTTTTTCAACTGCATGAGAAACATCTGGCTGAAAATAAATATCTTTTCCTAAATTACTTTCATACATAAAGTCTTTTAATGGTTTACTTGTATATTTTGAAAAGTCTCCATAAATTGCAAACCTCACACCATAATTGATAAATTTCTGTAATATTTCACCTGCCAGACAGGTACTTAATATAAAGAAATCCTCCGTTACCGCACTTTTATTGAGAACAATATTTTTACATCCTGTTTCATATTTTACTGTCATAATAAAATCCAAAGCAGATTGAACATCTTTAATCAGATATTCGTCACTGTAAATCACTGCAATCTCTATATTATTTTTTGTTATTATTTCTGTCTTCATTTTAACCTCACTTTCTAAAACTACATTATTTTTTTAACTTATCAAAACAGATTATTCATACAAATGATCAACCATGCAACCAACCATATAATCGAAAGTTTCGATATGGCTGTATGGAAGGAAATCTTTGTTTTTTATATTCATTATCAAAGAATAAATAACAGACATCGCCAGTTCTCTGGAAACTTTAAAATTCAAATGAGCATGTTCCAAAAAAAGTTTCCGACACATATTGTTAGATTTTTCTATCTTTTCTACCTCTTCACCGGATAATTTATTTAACAAATTCATATAATCTGTACTCTGTGCATTGTATAGAAAGTTATTTCTGTCACACTCCAAATAAATATATTTTAAAGCATCAACAACGCCTTCTTTCCCTTTTTTCTTTTCCAAAATCTTTGAAACATCCATACATATTTGTTCCTGTACATAACATAAAACTTCACAGAAAAGTGTCTCTTTCGACTTATAAAAAAGATAAAACGCCCCCTTTGAAATGCCAACCTGTCTGCACAATTCATCCACACTGGTTTTCTTATATCCATACTTTGTCCAATTCTTTTTACAACACTCTACTAAATTTCTTTTGATATTTTCTTTTTCCTGCTCTGAAAAACCTCTTGCCATAATCTACTCCTTACTGTTGTATGACTATTTTTACTGTTTTGGTCATAAAGATTTTATCTTTAATTTTTCTCTCTGTCAAGGTGCAACTCTTATTTTTTTAGAATACTTTCGGGATTTTTATAATAGATTAGATTATAGAAAAAAATATTTAATAAGGAGTCAATATGGGAAAAAGTCCAAAATTTATGGTATTTCATTTAAGGGAGCTTATATACACCGTAGTATTTGTACTCCTTGGTATTGTACTTGTAATTTCTTTAATTTTTATGTTTTGCAATAAGAACCAAGGAAAAAAAGAAAATGAAACTACGTCCAGCCAATTTGAAGCAGGTGTGTATACATCCAATGTAACACTCAATGGCAATCCAATGGAAATATCTGTAACACTGGATAGTGATCATATCAATGCTATCACCGTAGACAATGTCAGTGATACAATTGCTACAATGTATCCTCTTGTGCAACCGGCTTTTGAAGATATCGCAAAACAAATTGTAGACACGCAATCTGTAGATAACGTCAAATTTTCAGAAGACAGTCAGTATACATATTCTATGCTATATGATGCAATTGTAGAGACAATCAACAAAGGAGTAAAAGGAAAGGTCGCAGAATAAATGCGACCTTTTTCTCTATTCCTCCAGTTCTTCTAACCATTCTCTTACACAGGCATCACTCGGCATTCTCAAATCGCCTCTTGGCGATACTGCTACAGTTCCCACCTTTGGTCCATCCGGCAGACAGCTTCTCTTAAACTGCTGTGAAAAGAACCTTTTGTAAAATACCTTTAACCATTTCAAAATAGTTTCATTGTCATATATTCCATGAAACGCTTCCTGTGCTAAAAATAAAACTTTCTTCGGTGTATATCCAAATCTCAAAATGTAATATAAGAAGAAATCGTGTAACTGATATGGTCCCACTAAATCCTCTGTTTTTTGAGAAATCTTCCCATCCTTTGGTGGTAGAAGTTCCGGACTCACTGGTGTATCTAATACATCAGACAAAACTGCTGCAAGCTCTTTTTCTTCTGTTACATCTGCAAAATATTGAACCAAGTGTCTTACTAAAGTCTTTGGAACTCCTGCATTGACACCATACATAGACATATGGTCGCCATTATAAGTTGCCCAGCCAAGTGCCAGTTCTGACATATCTCCTGTTCCTATAACCATTCCATTATACTCATTGGCAAAATCCATCAAAAGATATGTTCTCTGTCTCGCCTGTGCATTTTCATATGTGATATCATGACGATTCATATCATGCCCGATCTGCTTCAAATGTAATTCCACCGCTTCAGCAATATTTACCTCTTTCAATGTACATCCTAAGACTTCTATCATCTTTAATGCATTATTATATGTTCTGTCTGTCGTACCAAATCCCGGCATTGTTACAGTGATAATACCCTTTCTGTCGAGTCCCAGACTGTCAAACGCTCTAACTGTTACTAACAGCGCTAATGTAGAATCTAATCCTCCCGATATTCCTACTACTGCATGAGCACATCCGGTATGATCCAACCGCTTCTTTAATCCCATCGTCTGAATTACAAGAATTTCTTCACATCTTTTTTCTCTTTCTAACTCATTTGATGGAACAAAAGGTGCATTATCTATCTTCCTGTCAAAAACAAACTTTCTTTCTTCCAGTTCAATCTCAATTTCTTCATACTCAGATTCTGCATCTCTTGTAGGTACAAATGTAGTAAGTCTTGCTCTCTCTGATGCCAGTTTATCTAAATCAATATCTGCGTAAACAATCTCATTCGTAAATTTCTCCGCTTCTGCAAGGATTGTCCCATTTTCTGCAATGATATTGTGTGCTGCAAAAACTAGATCTGTAGTAGACTCTCCCTCTCCCGCATCTGCATAAATATAAGCCGAAATTGTTCTTGCAGACTGCCCTGATACAAGACTACATCTGTAACTGTCCTTTCCAATCGTCTCGTCACTGGCTGATAAATTGGCAATTACTGTAGCTCCTGCTAAAGCATGCCCTGTACTTGGTGGATTTGCCACCCATAAATCCTCGCATATTTCAATTGCAAATGTAAAATTATCAAAGTTACTACATTTAAATAGCAGATTTGTTCCAAACGGAACAGATTCCTGTATCATATCAGTCTCATCATCATATTCATCATCGTACTCGTCATCATATTGTGCTTTAGAACCCAACTTAAAATTCTTTATAATATAAGAACCAGCTACTATAGGCTCCTCTTCTTCATCTAAATCATAATAATATATATCTTTATATCCCTCAATTCCTTCTCCTGATGAAAAATGACGTGCCTCATAAAACTCCGAATAATTCGGTATATGTGATTTTGGTACAAATCCCATTATCTCTCCATCATAAACTACGGCCGCAACATTATACAACTTATCGTGAAAAATCATTGGCATTCCTACAATAGAAATAATCTCTTTGCTTTCACTAAATGGTACAATAATTCTCAATAAAGCCGACATAGCCTTATCCAGCATCGATTTTTGTAAAAACAAATCACTGGCAGTGTACCCTGTAATACACAATTCCGGAAAAACTACCAACTGTGTTCCACTATTATAAACTGTTTCAATCAAATTACATATTTTTTTCGCATTGTATTCGCAATCTCCTACTTTAATTTTCGGAGTTGCCGCTGCTACTTTGATAAATCCATTGTTCATATGATACCTCTCACAAACTTGTATTGTATAATCTGTCTGTATTGTAACATTTTATCCAATGAAATACAAATTTATGTGAAAGTTTATTAATTGCCGGAATAAGCTTATTTGTTGCACTTTTTCACTTCATTTACTACAAAACCATTTCCTTTACATACTTGCAAAAGATACGTGCCTCGAAATCGAAACACGTATCCACTACCCTCTTGTCTATCTTACTTATTGATATACCATATT
>CAJUBZ010000010.1 GCA_910584795.1 uncultured Eubacterium sp.
GCCTGTCTATACTTTCCTGTTTGAATATTCCGGTTTTGTAGTGGCAGAGACATTCTATTGATTTCAGCAGGAAAGTGAATCCTCTACAAACCGGAATTTGTAATAGTGACAGAAATTTATTATAATGTAGATAATTTGTTTGGGAGAGAAAGAATGGAGAAATTAGGTTTTACAAAAAAGGATACGAATATTATTAAAGGAATGGCAATCATATTCTTGATGATACATCATTGTTTTAAATCTGCGAAAAGATATGCAGGATATGAAGTGATTTTCTCGCCATTGACTCAGGACATCGTAATCTATCTGGCATCCTTTCTTAAAATATGCGTACCCATGTTTGTATTTTTGACAGCATATGGCATTACTGTTTCCTTAAAAAATAGAAATAATACTTTGAATGTCACAGGGAAGCAAATGGTATCGTATACAAAGCATAGAATGTTTCATTTATATACAGGATGGATTTTTGTTTTTATTTTTTGTGAGATATTTTGTATGATATATTCAAGATTACCATTTGAAACGTATGGTAGAAACATAAAAGGTGTTGCATATTTCTTAATTGACGGACTGGGAATAGCAAATCTGTTCGGAACTCCGACTTTAGTAGGAACATGGTGGTATATGAGTCTGGCAGTTTCGTTAGTTACCATTCTTCCAATATTGATAAAAATTTATAGCGGAATTGGCTTTTGGTATATGTTTCTCATATTTTCAATTTTATCAAGACAGCTGGGATTGACAACATCATCTCTTGTACATTGGACGCCGGTTGTATTGCTTGGTATTGCTTGTGCTGATAAAGACTGGCTGGTAAAAATGCGGGAATTTAAGATGATAAAAGACTCGGCGACAGTTAATAAATTTTTGAAGTTTATAATAGGAATTATAATTATTATTGGCTTGATTATTTTCAGACAAAGTAGCATATCTTCAATTTTATTTGAAATTAAGGACGGATTCATCCCATTTTTTATAATATATTTTTTATATGAATTTATCTGTCCGGTAAAATATTTAAACGCTGCACTTGCATTTATAGGTAAATATTCTATGAATATCTTTTTAATTCATACATTTATCAGAGCAACTTATTTTAGAAAATTTATATATGGATTTAAATATGCTTCACTGATTGTTATTGTGTTGTTGCTAATTAGTTTGGTGATTGCTGTGTTAGTGGAATATTTGAAGAAAGTTTCAGGGTATCAGAAACTGTGTAATAAAGTAAACATTTAGAATATTTTATAATTTTGAGAGCGTATAAAGATTTTAGAAAATGAAATCTTTATACGTTCATATTTTTTTTACAAATCTTTTTAAAATAAACTGTTGACAAAGGAAAAACATAGTGATAGATTAATGCATAGAATAAATATTAGCACTCGAAACAAATGAGTGCTAACAACACAAAGCCATAGAAAGGAGATGTCTATGGAATTAAGTGAGAGAAAAGAAAAAATTCTTGATGCAGTCATTCGAAATTACTTAGAGACCGGAGAACCGGTAGGTTCCAGAACAATTTCTAAGTATACTGATTTGAATCTGAGTTCAGCAACCATTCGAAACGAAATGTCTGACTTGGAAGAGATGGGATATATTGTTCAGCCACATACATCAGCAGGCCGTATTCCTACAGATAAAGGATACAGATTATATGTTGACAATATGTTAAAAGACAAACTTTCCCAGCTGGATGAGCGGGAACGAAAAGTTACTGAAAAAGAAGACCTTCTGATAGAAAAGGTTGATAAGGTAGAAACGCTGCTTCAGAATATGGCAAAGGTACTGGCGAACAACACCAATTATGCTACAATGGTATCTTCGCCAAAGTCTCAAGGAAATAAAATAAAGTTTATTCAATTATCTATATTAGATGACAAACAATTGTTATGTACAGTTGTTTCAGATAAAAATCATGTAGTCAATAAGATTGTTAAGGTTAGCCGTGAGGTTAGTCAGGAAATGATTGTCCGGCTGAATGTGGCATTAAATACAGCACTTGCAGGTTTATCAATGGAAGAGATAAATTTGGGTGTTATCTCAGCACTGACATCTCAAGCAGGAGAGTTTGAGGGACTGGTAAATGAAGTATTAAAAGCGATTACAGAGGCTATTTCCACAGAAGCACAGATGAAGATTTATACCTCTGGTGCAACGAATATATTTAAATATCCGGAACTCAGTGATAAAGAAAGAGCCAGTCAGCTTTTGACAACATTGGAGGAGAAGTCACAGCTTACAGAGTTGATTAATGAGAGTGATGAAGAAACGGGCATTCAGGTATATATAGGAAGCGAAAGTCCGGTTCAGTCCATGAAGGATTGCAGCGTGGTTACGGCAACTTATGAATTAGAAGATGGATTTAAGGGGACAATTGGTATTATTGGTCCAAAAAGAATGGATTATGAAAAGGTTGTAGAAACACTGAGAGTTGTAAAAGAACAATTAAGTAATAGTTTAGACAACGAGGGTGATAATCAATAGAAAATAAAATGTCAGAAGAGACAAAGCGTAAGTTAAGAGCTAGGAGTAAGAGAAAGGAGAGTCCAATGACTACTGAAAATAAGGATTTGGAAGAAGGGCTTGAAAGAGAAGCAGATACTGTAGAAGAATCAGAAGATGTCGCAGAAGCGGCAGAAAAAGCGGCTGAGGAGTCTGATATCAAAACAGACAATGAAGAAGAAACAGCAGAGACGGAAGAAAAGCCCGACAAAAAGAAAAAGAAAGGTTTTAAGAAAAAGGATAAAAAAGACGAGCAGATAGAGGAATTAAATGACAAGTATCAGAGACTGTTTGCAGAGTTTCAGAATTTCAGAACCCGAAGTGACAAAGAAAAGTCGGCGATGTTTGAAGTGGGTGCAAGATCTATCGTAGAAAAGATTCTGCCGGTAGTAGACAATATCGAGAGAGGTGTGGCTGCCTTAAGTGAAGAGGATTTAGATTCTCCTGTCGGACAGGGAATGAATCTTATTTATAAACAATTATTGCAGACTCTGGAAGATATGGGAGTTGAGGCAATTGAGGCAAAGGGGCAGGAATTTGATCCTGAGCTTCACAATGCTGTAATGCATGAGGACAATGACGAGTTAGGCGAAAACATTGTATCTGAGGAATTACAGAAAGGTTACAAATATAAAGATACTGTGGTAAGACACAGTATGGTAAAAGTAGCCAATTAAGTTTGAAAGACAGAATTGTAAGGAAATTTACAATGAATCATAGTAAAGAATGGGGCTGAGCCCTTGGTTTAATTTTGTAAAGTTTTAGGAGGAAAACAAAATGGGAAAAATTATTGGTATTGATTTAGGAACAACAAACTCATGTGTAGCTGTTATGGAAGGTGGAGAACCTACAGTTATTACAAATGCTGACGGTGGAAGAACAACACCATCTGTTGTAGCATTTAAGAAAGATGGAGAAAGATTAGTTGGTGAGCAGGCAAAACGTCAGGCTGTAACAAACGCAGATGGAACAATCTCATCAATTAAGAGACATATGGGTACAGATTATAAGGCAAAAATTGCTGATAAAGATTATACACCACAAGCTATTTCAGCAATGATTCTTCAGAAGTTAAAAGCTGACGCAGAGGCATATCTTGGCGAGACAGTAACAGAAGCAGTGATTACTGTTCCGGCTTACTTTAATGATGCACAGAGACAGGCTACAAAAGATGCCGGTAAGATTGCAGGTCTTGATGTTAAGAGAATCATCAATGAGCCTACAGCAGCAGCGTTGGCTTACGGTCTTGATAATGAAGGCGAGCAGAAGATTATGGTATACGATTTAGGTGGTGGTACATTTGATGTATCTGTCATCGAAATCGGTGATGGTGTTATTGAAGTTCTTGCAACAAATGGTGACAACAAACTTGGTGGTGATGACTTTGATAAAAAAGTTATGGATTACATGGTAGCAGACTTTAAGTCAAAGACAGGTATCGACCTTTCAAATGATAACATGGCTATGGAAAGAATTAAGGCTGAGGCAGAAGATGCTAAGAAGAAACTTTCATCAGCAACTCAGGTTGAAATTAACATCCCATTCATTACAGCAAATGAACAGGGACCACAGCATTTAAATATGACATTGACAAAGGCTAAATTTGATGAATTAACAAGAGATCTTGTTGAGAGAACAGCCATTCCGGTGCAGAATGCATTAAAGGATGCAGGTGTTTCAGCATCAGAACTTGGAAAAGTATTATTAGTAGGTGGTTCTACAAGAATACCTGCTGTACAGGATAAGGTAAAACAGTTGACAGGTCATGAGCCATCAAGAAAGATGAATCCGGATGAGTGTGTAGCACTTGGTGCTTCTATTCAGGGTGGTAAATTAGCAGGTGATGCCGGAGCAGGCGATATCCTTCTTCTTGATGTAACTCCACTTTCATTATCTATCGAGACAATGGGTGGTGTGGCTACAAGACTGATTGAGAGAAATACAACAATTCCTACAAAGAAGAGTCAGATATTCTCAACAGCAGCAGACAATCAGACAGCCGTTGATATTAATGTAGTACAGGGTGAAAGACAGTTTGCAAGAGATAACAAGTCACTTGGACAGTTTAGATTAGATGGAATTCCACCAGCAAGAAGAGGTGTTCCACAGATTGAAGTTACATTTGATATTGATGCAAACGGTATCGTAAATGTTTCAGCAAAAGACCTTGGAACAGGAAAAGAACAGCATATTACAATTACAGCAGGTTCTAATATGTCTGATGAAGATATTGATAAGGCTGTAAAAGAAGCAGCAGAGTTTGAGGCAGCAGATAAGAAACGTAAAGAAGCAATTGATGCGAAGAATGAGGCTGATGCAATTATCACTCAGACAGAGCAGGCAATGAATGAAGCAGGAGATAAATTAGCAGATGCTGACAAGCAGGCAGTTCAGGCTGATATTGATGCATTGAAGGCTACAGTTTCAGCAATTGGAGAGAATGAGCCAACAGAAGCACAGGTTGAAGAATTAAAGGCTGGAAAAGAAAAATTGATGAATTCTGCACAGCAGTTATTTTCAAAGATGTATGAGCAGGCTCAGGCTGCAGGCGCTCAGGGTGCAGGTCCTGATATGGGTGCAGGAACAGCTCCGGAAGATGATGTAGTAGATGGAGACTTTACAGAAGTATAAAATGCAAAGGTGCAGGGAATTCAGAATCCAGGCACATAACCGGTGAAAATCCCGCCCGTGGAAAACGGACGGGTTTTCCCACGATTAACGAGTGGAAGGTATTATTATGGCAGATAAGAGAGATTATTATGAAGTGCTGGGAGTTGATAGAAACGCCGATGAAGCAGCATTGAAAAAAGCATATAGACAGTTGGCGAAGAAATACCATCCGGATGCAAACCCGGGAGATGAAGAAGCAGCGGCAAAGTTTAAAGAGGCATCAGAGGCGTATGCAGTATTAAGTGATGCCGATAAGAGAAGACAATATGACCAGTTCGGTCATGCAGCTTTTGAAGGTGGAGCCGGAGGTGCCGGCGGATTCGACTTTAGTGACTTTGATTTCGGTGATATTTTCGGTGGCAGCGGCTTTGGTGATATTTTCGGTGATTTGTTTGGCGGTGGACGCCGTAGAGGACCAAGTAATGGACCAAGACGTGGCGCTGATGTGAGAACCGGACTTCGAATTACTTTCGAGGAGGCTGTTTTTGGCTGCACGAAGGAAGTGACAATCAATTATAAAGAAGAATGTAAGACTTGTGGAGGAAATGGTGCAAAACCGGGGACATCACCGGAGACATGTAGTAAATGTAATGGACAGGGACAGTATGTATCCCGTCAGCAGACCATGTTTGGCATGATGCAGAGTACACAGGTATGTCCGGATTGTAATGGTACAGGAAAGGTAATAAAAGAAAAATGTCCTGAGTGCCATGGAGCAGGTTATAAAAATACGAGAAAGAGAATCAGCATTGAGATTCCGGCAGGTATTGATGATATGCAGCGTATCAGAAAGACAGGAGAAGGCGAGCCGGGAACAAATGGTGGACCAAGAGGAGATTTGCTGGTAGATATTCGTGTAGCACCAAGTAATGAGTTTGAGCGTGACGGAATGAATCTATACAGCACAACATCTATCTCGTTTGCACAGGCAGCGTTAGGCGGCGATATTCGAGTGAAAACGATTGATGGAGATGTTAAGTTTAATATAAAACCAGGAACACAAACAGGTACCCGCATTAGACTGAAAGGCAAAGGAGTTTGCCATGTGCACAACCAGAATGCTAGAGGAGACCAGTACTCCACATTGGTTGTGAAAGTTCCAACAAAACTTAACAGCGAACAGAAAGAGTTGATAAAGAAATTGGATGAGATTTCAGGAAACACGTTAAATGAGTTTGGTGATAATAAAACGGAAGAAAAACAAGAGAAAAAAAAGAAAAAGAAATTTTTCTAAGATAAAGTTCTAATAGTTTTGAATTTATTGAAGGATATTGTACAGGATTTTATGTGCAATATCCTTTTTTTGTAGTAAAAGTTTGGCAAGTAATATTGTATTTTCACAAAATGTTATTTGCCAGGTGTAAGAACAACTTAATTTGACAAATTAAAACAATATTGTTATATATAACATGTAGTTATAGAGATTATGAGAAATGTTAGCAAGATGTCCGTGGATGGATTTGGGAAAGGAAAAATTATGAAAAAAATATTTCTAAATTATTATTACTTATGATTGTGTTTGTTGTGAGTATTGGTTTAGTAGCTTGTGGCAGCGAAAAAAATAAGCAGAAAGATACGAAAGTAGGTCAGGAAGAAGGTAAGTCAATATATGACACCGTGTCAGATTTTTTGAATTCTGATGAGTCACAAAAAGGTTTTGAAACATTAAAAAAGGGTCTGGAAGGTTCGGGGATGAATTTGGAAATTACTGCGGAAGATGATAAATTGATTTATACTTATACATATGAAAACATAGAAAAAACAGATGAGATGGCTGAACAATTAGAATCTATGGCAGCACAAGATTCTACACTCCAAAACACTGCAAATGGTATACAAAAATGTGTGAATGTCGATACTGTTACTGTGATTGCCAGATATGTAGATTGTAATGGTGAAGGGATTTATTCTAAGGAATGTGTTTCCGAATAAAAATTTACTTATATAGTTATTTTTAGAACAGGGTGTATAAAGAGATAGACTCTGTTCTTTTGTTATATGTGTTTATGTTGTCAATTTGCGCATTTTCCTTTTCTATGGTATGATATTTCGGTTAAAGAGTTTGTTTCGATAGAATATAGCTTTTGAAATGGTAAATGATAACCGTTTCAAAACTCTGCTTTGCAGAGCACGCCCTTCGGGCCTGGCAAAATACGATATAGAGTAGTATATACATGATTCAGAACGGAGAGTTTTATGAAGTGGAATAAATATAGGTTAAAAACAACAACACAGGCAGAAGATTTTGTCAGTGGAATCCTTATGGAATTAGGGATAAGTGGTGTGCAGATAGAGGATAATGTACAGATTTCACAGGAAGACAAAGAAGCGCAATTCATTGACTATCTTGCAGACCTTCCGGAGGATGATGGGACAGCTTATATTAGTTTTTACACAGAAGAAAATTCGGAAGATAAGGACGATGAACTATTATTAAATACACTCCGTGAAAAATTAAAAGAAGCAAATACATTTATCAATATAGGGGAAGGAAGTATTGAAAAAAGTCTGACAGAGGATGTGGACTGGGTCAATAACTGGAAGAAATATTTTAAGTCTTTTACAGTCGATAATTTTTTTATAAAGCCTACATGGGAAGAGTTAGATGAAGAACATAAAAATATGGAAATGATAGAAATAGATCCTGGTACTGCCTTTGGTACAGGAAAGCATGATACTACACAATTGTGCATTAAGCAGTTGATAAAATATGTAAAAAATGGAGATAATGTATTAGACCTTGGTTGTGGCAGTGGAATACTATCTATTGTTGCAAAAAAATTAGGGGCAGCGGATGTGGATATGACGGATATAGACCCTGCAGCAATACAGGCAGTGGGAGAAAATTTCGCAGTTAATAAAATGAGTATGGACGATATGGAAGTGATTGCAGGAAACGTTTTAGATGATGAGCAGCTGCAGGCAAAATTTGAAAATAAACAATACGATATTGTTGTGGCAAATATTTTAGCAGATGTTATTATTCCAATTGCAGGAATGGTAGACAGGTTTTTAAAACCGGGTGGGATGTTTATTTCATCAGGTATCATCTATATGAAAGAAGATGAAGTAAAAGAAGCCGTCAGAAGTAATGATAATCTGGAATTAAAAGATGTTGTAAATCAAGGGGACTGGCGCAGTATTATTGCAGTAAAAAAATAACAGTGAAAGGAAATTCGGACAAAAGAGATGTATCGATTTTTTGTAGAGCCTGAGCAGATTGGTGAAGAGGCTGTTTCCATAACGGGCAAAGATGTGAATCATATAAAAAATGTTCTACGGATGAAAATAGGAGAGACTGTTTTAGTCAGTGATGGTAGTGATAGAGAATATATTTGCGCTATTCGTCAGTTTAACGAAGATGAAGTAATTGTGGATATAGAAGATATTAATGGGCAGACCCGGGAACTTCCAATTAAGGTGACTTTATTCCAAGCATTGCCAAAGGGTGATAAGATGGAGTTGATTATCCAGAAGATGATAGAACTGGGTGCTTATCAGATTATTCCAATGTCAACCAAGCGCTGTGTTGTAAAATTAGATGCAAAAAAGGCAGCAGCCAAGACAAAACGTTGGAATGCGATTGCAGAGAGTGCAGCAAAGCAGTCGAAACGTGGTATTATTCCACAGGTGTATGAACCGGTAACATATGGTCAGGCATTACAAATGGCAGAAGATATGGACATGGTTCTGATTCCTTATGAGGAAGCAGAAAATATGGAACATACAAGACAGATAGTCTCTGAGATAGCACAGGGAATGAACGTTGGAATTTTTATTGGCTCAGAAGGTGGCTTCGCAAAAGAAGAGATAGAAATGGCACAGCAAAGTGGGGCAAAGGAAATTACGTTAGGAAAGCGAATTCTTCGAACTGAGACAGCAGGTATGATGTTAATGTCAGTGTTGATGTATTTTATGGAAGAATAGAAAATAGGGAGAATTCCTTAGTTAGAAAGGTTTGGTGCAAAATATGGAAGCGTATTTTGATAATTCAGCAACCACGAAAGTGACAGATTCTGTAAAAGACATTGTAATAAAAACAATGGTAGAGGATTACGGAAATCCGTCATCCATGCATATGGTTGGCGTGGAGGCTGAGAAATATATAAAGACAGCAAAAGAGAATATTGCAAAAATTTTGAAGGTTGATGAAAAAGAAATATATTTTACTTCTGGCGGTACTGAGGGCAATAATCTGGCAACCGTGGGAGTGGCAGAAGCAAATAACCGCAGTGGAAATAAAATAATTACGACAGAAATAGAGCATTCATCTGTGGCAAGTCCGATGAAGTATTTGGAAAAAGAAGGATATGATGTCGTATATCTTCCAGTGGATAACTTTGGTGTGGTAGATATGGAAGCATTGAAAAAAGAAATGAGTGAGGACACCATTCTTGTTTCTGTGATGTATGTTAATAATGAGGTTGGAGCAATTCAGCCTGTTAGTGAAATTGGAAAGTATATTAAGACAGTAAATCCTAAGGTTATATTTCATGTGGATGCGATACAGGCATTTGGCAAAATGGAAATCAAGCCGAGAAAAGAGAATATTGATATTCTGACAGTAAGTGGTCACAAAATTCATGGACCAAAGGGAAGTGGATTTATCTATATTAAAAAGAACACGAAAATTAATCCGATTATATCTGGTGGAGGACAGCAGGATGGCATCCGTTCCGGAACTGAAAATGTACCGGGAATTGCAGGTATTGGACAGGCATCAATAGACTGTTATGATAATCTGGAGCAAAATGTTGCGAGGATGACAGAGATAAAAGACTATCTCATAGACAGATTATCAGAAATAGAAAATGTGACGGTAAACAGCAGAAAGGGCAGTGAGGGGGCACCTCATATTGTCAGTGCAAGTTTTGGCGGCGTACGAAGTGAAGTGCTGCTTCATGCTTTGGAAGATAGGGGGATATATGTTTCCGCAGGAAGTGCATGTTCGTCTAACAGACCATCTATCAGCAGAACTTTAAAAGCCATGAATATAGAGAAAGATTTGTTAGGCTCAACGATTCGATTCAGTTTTAGTGAGTTTAATACAAAAGAAGAAATTGATTATTGTATAGGGCAGTTAAAGGAATTATTGCCGGTTTTGAGAAAGTATGTAAGGAGATAAGAGATGTTTAAAGCGTTTTTGATAAAATATGCCGAGATTGGTGTAAAAGGAAAGAACAGATATTTATTTGAAAATGCATTGGTAGATAATGCAAAAAGAGCTCTGGATAAAATAGACGGA
The DNA here is from genome assembly GCA_910584795.1 of uncultured Eubacterium sp. Classification (GTDB taxonomy): domain Bacteria; phylum Bacillota; class Clostridia; order Lachnospirales; family Lachnospiraceae; genus Eubacterium_G. The sequence goes on from CAJUBZ010000010.1 coordinate 10,424, forward strand.
GAGTTTCAGGTAACAAAAGAAAACGGAAGAGTTTATGCCACAGCATTGAGTGAATACGATTATGACGAAGCAGTTGACGCCCTGCAGCATGTGTTCGGTATCGTTGGAATCTGCCCGATGGTACAGATAGATGATAATGGATTCGATGATCTTGCAGAAAATGTTGTGAAATATATCGAAGAGAATTATGAGGAGAAAAATTTCACATTTAAAGTGATGGCAAGACGTGCCAGAAAGAATTATCCAATGAATTCCATGGAAATCAATGCAGAGCTAGGCGGCAGAATATTGGATGCTTTTCCACAGCTTCGTGTGGATGTGCATCATCCTGATGTGATTATCAATGTAGAAATTAGAAATCATATTAATATTTATTCCAAGATACTTCCAGGACCGGGAGGTATGCCTGTAGGAACAGCAGGTAAAGCGATGCTTCTCTTATCAGGAGGTATTGACAGTCCTGTAGCCGGATGGATGACAGCAAAGCGTGGCGTTGTCGTAGATGCAGTGTATTTTCATGCACCGCCGTATACATCTGAGAGAGCAAAACAGAAAGTTGTAGATTTAGCAAAAATTGTATCGAAGTATTCAGGAGCGATGAATTTGTATGTAGTGAATTTTACAGACATTCAGATGTACATTTATGATAAATGTCCGCATGATGAATTGACAATTATTATGCGTAGATACATGATGAAAATTGCTGAGCATTTTGCAAAACAGGAAGGTGCTCACGGGCTGATTACAGGAGAGTCTATTGGACAGGTGGCAAGTCAGACGATGCAGAGCCTTGCGGCAACCAATGAAGTCTGTACAATGCCGGTATTCAGACCGGTAATTGCTTTTGACAAGCAGGAAATCGTGGATGTCTCCTTAAAAATTGGAAGTTACGAAACATCTATTCTTCCATATGAAGATTGTTGTACTACTTTTGTAGCAAAACATCCGGTAACAAAACCAAATATTAATGTGATAAAAAATTCAGAGAAAAAACTTGCAGAAGAGATTGAAAGAATGTTTGATGAAGCTGTAAATACAGCAGAATTGATTAAGATTCAGTAAAAGTTGTTCATCATAAAATAAAAAAGGGACTAGCCATTTCTGTCTAGTCCCTGAAAAGAAACAACCAACGTAATAATATATTGCTGTATAATATATGATTACGCTGAAGGAAGTCAATTTATTTATATTTTTCAAGTACTTCTAAAATATCTTCAACATTTGATTCGCTATGTATATTTAAATCAATTGGTTTTGAAAGGTCTAAACTAAAGATTCCCATAATTGATTTTGCATCTATAACGTAGCGGCCTGAAACTAAATCGAAGTCACTATCAAACTTTGTTATATCATTGACAAAAGATTTTACTTTATCGATTGAACCAAGATTGATTGTCACTGTTTTCATTATAAACACACCTCTCTTTCTTAATAAATACATAATATCACGTATTAGCGTATTGTTCAATCAGAGAAATCATAAATTTAATTAAAAAAATAGTAAAATTGTCGAAAAAGGAGAAGTTTTATGCGTAAGGCAGCATTACACAATTTAGGCTGTAAAGTAAATTCTTATGAAACAGAAGCTATGACTCAATTATTAGAGAAATGTGGATATGAAATTGTAGATTTTACAGAAAAAGCAGATGTTTATATTGTAAATACATGCTCTGTTACCAATATGGCAGACAGAAAATCAAGGCAGATGCTTCATAAAGCAAAGGCAAAAAATCCTGAGTCAGTGGTAGTGGCTACAGGATGTTATGTTCAGACTGCCACAGAGAAAATGAAAGAAGATTTGTCTATAGATATTATTGTTGGGAATAATAAGAAAAAAGATATTGTGCAGATTCTTGATAGTTATTTTGAAAAAAAAGAGAACGTACATGTAATAGACATTAATCATACTGAAGAATATGAAGATCTGGAAATTTCTACGGTTACAGAACATACAAGAGCACATATGAAAATACAGGATGGATGTAATAATTTCTGTTCATATTGTATTATTCCGTATGCGAGAGGAAGAATAAGAAGCCGTAAACTGGTTAATATAAAAAAAGAGATGGTGAGACTGGCAGAAAGTGGATTCTCTGAAGTAGTTTTAACTGGAATTAATTTGGGATTTTATGAGGATGAAGACAAACGATTAATTGATGTCATTGAGATGGCAGACGAGGTAGGAGGAATTGAGAGAATCCGGCTTGGGTCGATAGATCCGGAAATCATCACAGAGGAATTTGTAAATAGATTACAAAATGTAAAAAAAATCTGCCCACATTTTCATTTGTCGCTGCAGAGCGGGTGTGATAGTGTTTTAAAGTCTATGAACAGGCATTATACTACGAAAGAATATTTAGAAAAATGTAAAATGTTACGGCAGGCATTTGGCAATCCTGCAATTACTACAGATATTATTGTAGGATTTCCAGGAGAAAGCAAATCTGATTTTGAAACTACATTAGAGTTTGCACAGACTATAAGATTTGCACAACTGCATGTGTTTAAATACTCAAGGAGAAATGGAACAGTAGCAGCAGATATGCCGAATCAGATAGAAGAAAAAGAAAAAACGAAACGTAGTGAGGTTTTGATTCAAGCAGGTTTGGAATTGACAAAAAATTACAGAAAGAGTTTCATTGGACAGAAAGAATCTGTATTGATTGAAGAAATAAAAAAAATAAATGGAACAGAGTATTATGTAGGACACACTATGAATTACATAGAAGTTGCAATAGAAAGTAAAGAAGATGTGTCAGGTAAAGTCATTGAAGTTGAGATAAAAGACTTTATAAATGATGAAATAATGCTTGCCACTAGATAACTTTTATATTAAACTTATAATATACTGCCAAAAAAGGCAAAAAAAGGACGTGATGAGATGAATAATTTAGAAAACACACAGTATTTCAATGTAGGACAAGAACAGAAATTGGGAGTAGAGGAGATCTTTAAACAGGTATATGAAGCATTATCAGAAAAAGGATATAATCCGGTAAATCAGATTGTGGGATATATTATGTCGGGAGATCCTACTTATATTACCAGTCATAAAAATGCGAGAAGCCTGATAATGAAGGTTGAGCGTGACGAACTCATTGAAGAAGCTGTAAAATATTATATCAATAATAAACTCAAGTAATCTTTTTTAGGTTTCTTAAGGTTTGATTGATTGGAAAAGGTCAAAAAAATATGAGATTATTAGCTTTAGATTTTGGTTCGAAAACAGTAGGTGTTGCAGTGTCAGATGAACTGGGGCTTACCGCAACAGGAGTGGAAATCGTCCGAAGGAAGTCTCCTAATAAATTAAGGCAGACATTAGCACGAATCGAGACATTGATTGAAGAGTATCAAGTGGATAAAGTGATACTTGGATATCCGGTTATGTTAGATGGAAGTGAGGGAGAACGGGTCAGGAAAACAAAGGAATTTGCTCTGATGTTGGAGCGAAGAACAGGAAAAGAGATTGTTTTTCAGGATGAAAGGCTTACTACGGTTGAAGCGTACGAAATCATAGATTTGATGGGTATTAAAAAAGAGGACAGATATCATTATGTAGATATGGTTGCAGCAAAGGTAATACTTGAAGATTATATGAATAGTAATGCAGAATAGAAAAAATATGAATGTCGATAATTTTGAAAGGTGAAGTGTTAAAATGGAAGAAATGATTGTTTTTGTAGACGAAGATGGCAAAGAGATAGAGATGTTTGTTATCGAAGAAACAAGAATTAATAATGTAAATTACATTCTCGTGACAGATAGTGATGGTGAGGATGAGGAAGCAGAAGCTTATATATTAAAAGATATATCTGATGACGGAGATGAAGAAGCTGTTTATGAATTAGTAGATGATGAATCAGAGATTGATTACATAGGGAAAATTTTTTCCGAATTGCTGGAAGATATTGATGTAACAGTTGAAGATTAAAGACTTGGTCTTCGGGCATTAGCTATGGAGTGATGAGAGGTCAAATCAGACCTTTTATGTTTGTGCGTAAAAATACGTGAACGGAAATAAGAATTAGGAGGAGTTTAATTAATAATGAGTGACAATTCAAAAATAAAAGTAATTCCATTAGGAGGTTTGGAAGAGATTGGAATGAATATGACTGCCTTTGAGTACAATGACAGTATTGTTGTTGTGGATTGTGGTTTGTCATTTCCAACAGATGATATGCTGGGTATCGACTGTGTAATACCGGATATTACTTTTTTAAGAGAAAATATAGATAAGATTAAGGGATTTGTAATAACTCATGGACATGAGGATCATATTGGTGCATTGCCATACGTATTAAAGGAAGTAAATGCACCGATTTATGCAACAAAACTGACGATGGGGATTATTGAAGGAAAATTAAGTGAACATGAGTTGCTGAAGGCCGTGAAACGAAAAGTTATTAAGTTTGGACAGAGTATTCATTTAGGTGATTTCAGAATAGAATTTGTCAGAACGAATCATAGTATTGCAGATGCTGCGGCATTAGCCATACACACACCTGAAGGAATTATTATTCATACTGGAGACTTTAAGGTGGACTATACACCAGTGTTTGGCGATGCCATCAATCTGGCAAGATTTAGTGAATTAGGAAAAAAAGGTGTATTGGCACTACTGTGTGACAGTACGAATGCTTTAAGACCGGGATTTACCCCGTCAGAGCGTAAAGTTGGAGAGACTTTTGAACATATTTTTGCAGAACATAAAAAGAGCAGAATTATTATTGCTACTTTTGCATCTAATGTGGACAGGGTTCAGCAGATTATCAATACAGCATGTAAGTATAAACGAAAAGTAATTGTAGAGGGAAGAAGTATGGTAAACATTATCTCGGTTGCAAGAGAAATGGAATACTTGAAAATTCCTGAAAATACATTAATTAGTATAGAGGAAATGGACAATTATACAGATGACCAGTTAGTTTTGATTACTACTGGCAGTCAGGGAGAATCTATGGCTGCATTATCACGTATGGCAGCATCTCTTCATAGAAAGGTGCATATCAAACCGAGTGATACGATTGTATTCAGTTCTACACCGATTCCGGGAAATGAAAAGGCAGTAACAAAAGTGATTAACGAACTGTATCATCAGGGGGCAGAAGTAATTTTCCAGGATACTCATGTTTCAGGTCATGCATGTCAGGAAGAGATTAAGTTAATGTATGCATTAGTAAAACCAAAGTATGCAATCCCGGTTCATGGGGAATATCAGCATTTAAAGGAGCATGGCAGACTTGCTGAAAGTATGGGAATTCCAAAGGAAAATGTTTTCCTGCTAGAATCAGGAGATGTTTTGGCACTCAATGGTGAATCGGCAAAAGTAGAAGGAAAAGTTCCGGCTGGTTCTGTACTGGTTGACGGTCTGGGTGTTGGTGATGTAGGAAACATTGTATTGAGAGACAGACAGAATCTTGCAGAAAACGGAATTATTATTGTGGTATTAACTTTAGAAAAGTATTCCAATCAGATTCTGGCAGGACCGGATATTGTAACAAGGGGATTTGTGTATGTAAGAGAGTCTGAAAATCTCATTGAAAATGCTAAAGAGGTAGTTACCAACGCATTGTTAGATTGTCTCGAAAGCAGAAATGTTGACTGGGGCAAAATTAAGATGGTTGTTAAGGACAGTCTTGGTGAATATTTATGGAAAACAATGAAAAGAAGTCCGATGATTTTACCAATTATTATGGAAGTAGAATAGTCAGGAGTATATATGAATAAGAGTAACACGTCAAAAGGATTTGCCAATGTTTCGATTAAAATATGCAAGTATGTTATCATGGTAGTAGTAATTGTGATTTGTGCTACAGCTGCTTTTAATTTTGGTTCATCAATTTTTTATTCTGAAGGAGTTGATCCTTCTCCTGGTACGGATATGCCCGTTACAGTAAAAGAGGGGACAACAATTGATGATTTGGCAGATACTTTAGAAGAATACGGAATCATAAAAGACACTACAATATTTAAGATACAATCTTATGTATATGATACAAAAACCATTAAACCGGGAACTTATATATTTAATACATCTAAATCCGGTGAAGAGATATATGAGATTATTAAAGAGGGGCCGGAAGAAAAGAAGGAAGATAAGAAAAATCAGAGTGAATAATGAAGGACTACAATGAATGTGGTGCTAGAAAAGATGCGGAATGGAGACTCATATGATAGTAGATGAAAGAATCGTTTCGTACATGAATTCATTAGAGAGTGCTAATACGGAAATTTTGACAAGTATAGAAAGAGAAGCACATAAGGACAAGGTGCCTATTATCAGAAAAGAAATGGAAAGTTTTCTGCGGGTCATGCTGTCAATAAAAAGACCGACAAAAATATTGGAGCTGGGTACTGCAATTGGGTACTCAGCCATTTTAATGAGTGAATGTATTGATTCAGAGGCGAAAATAATTACAATTGAAAATTATGAAAAGAGAATTCCTATTGCAAAAGAAAATATAAGACTGGCAGGAAAAAGCGATGTGATACAATTATTAGAAGGAGATGCTTTAGTAATCATGCCGTCATTAGAGGAAAATCAGTTTGATTTTGTTTTTATGGATGCAGCAAAAGCTCAATATATTAATTTTTTACCGGAAGTATTACGTCTAATGAAAAAAGGGGCTGTTCTTATCACTGATAATATACTTCAGGAAGGGGATTTGATACAGTCAAAATATGTTGTGAGACGAAGAGACAGAACGATTCATAAGCGGATGCGGGAATATCTGAAAGTAGTGAAGAATCATCCCGAACTGGAAACAAGCATTATACCAATTGGTGACGGGATTACTATATCGGTAAAAAAATAAAAATTATATGAAACAAAACGAGTTAGTATGTGTTGACTATAGAGTGAAAGATAAGAGGAAAAATAAAATGAGAAAACCAGAACTATTAGTACCGGCAAGTAGCCTGGAAGTTTTAAAAACAGCTGTCAGATATGGTGCTGATGCAGTTTATATTGGTGGAGAAGTTTTTGGACTGAGGGCAAAGGCGAAAAACTTTTCGCTGGAAGAGATGACAGAAGGTGTAGTATATGCTCATCAGTATGGAGTGAAAGTGTATGTAACAGCTAATATTTTGGCTCATAATGCAGATATTGAGCCGGTGAAGGCATATTTTAACGATTTAAAAAAAGTAAAGCCGGATGCACTGATTATTTCTGACCCGGCAGTTTTTATGATTGCAAAAGAAATTTTGCCGGATATGGAGCTGCATGTAAGTACTCAGGCTAACAATACAAACTATGGAACATATAATTTCTGGTATGGATTAGGTGCAAAACGTGTAGTATCTGCCAGAGAGTTATCTATACATGAAATTAAAGAAATCCGAAACAATATACCAGAAGATATGGAAATTGAAACTTTTATTCATGGTGCAATGTGTATATCTTATTCCGGAAGATGTCTCCTCAGTAGTTTTATGACAGGACGGGATGCGAATAAGGGGGCATGCACTCATCCATGCCGTTGGAAATATGCAGTTATGGAGGAAAGCAGACCCGGAGAATATATGCCGATAGAAGAAAATGAACGTGGAACCTATATTTTTAATTCCAAAGATTTGTGTATGATAGAATATATTCCTGAATTAATAAATGCAGGAATTGACAGCTTTAAGATAGAAGGAAGAATGAAGACAGCATTGTATGTTGCTACGGTTGCGAGAACATACAGAATGGCAGTTAATGATTATTTAGAGAACCCGGACAAGTATCAGGAAAATATACCTAAGTATAAAGAATTCATTTCTCAGTGTACATACAGACAGTATACAACAGGATTTTTCTTTGGAAAGCCAGATGAGACGACACAGATTTATGATAGCAATGTGTACGAGAGAGAATATGTTTATCTTGGAATTATAGGTGAAAGAGTTTCTGAAAACGAATATAGATTAGAGCAGAAAAACAAATTTTATGTGGGACAGACCATTGAAATCATGAAAGCCGATGGCAATGATATAGAAGTGCAGGTAGTATGCATAAAGGATGAAGAAGGAAATGAAATGGAAAGTTGTCCACATCCAAAACAGCAGTTAATTATAAATCTTGGTATGGAACTTGAAACAGGTGATATACTTAGGGTAAAAAGTGAAGAGAAGCAGGTAAACAGTTAAATAATTTATATCTGTAGATACGAAAAACGGACATTCAGTCCGTTTTTTTCGTGTATAGTACAGGCACGATAAAATCATATTTTGCATAATATAGAACTAAGTATGTCGAGAGGTGCGAAGTGTGAAGACTTTTTTGGAACCTTTAACACCAGCAGAAGAGAGAGAATGTGTGGAAAGGTTTAAGCAGGGAGATAAAGAAGCAAAGGACATACTCATTGAAAGAAATTTAAGACTGGTGGCTCATATTGCAAAAAAATACTATAGTGAAAATCGTGACAATGAAGATTTGATTTCTATTGGAATTGTAGGACTTATCAAAGCGGTGAATACTTATAATCCATCTAAAGGAAACAGATTAGTAACTTATGCCTCAAAGTGTATTGAAAATGAATTATTGATGATGCTGAGAAGTGAACGGAAAAGAAATAAAGAAGTTTCGTTAAATGAGCCTATAGGAATGGATAAAGAAGGAAATACAATTAGTCTGATGGACGTTGTGGAAAATGATGAAATTGATACTTTAGATAAAATGGAAAAAGCTGAAGATATTGTCAGAGTGAGAAAATATGTAGATGCTGTACTGACAGATAGAGAAAAAGAAATTATAGTGAGAAGATATGGATTAAACGGGGCAGCTCCAGTTACTCAGAAAAAAGTAGGAACTGATATGGGAATATCCAGAAGTTATGTAAGCAGAATTGAAAAAAAAGCCTTAGAAAAATTAAAAAAAGCCTTTGACAACACATATATTGCGTGATATATTTACCTATAATTAGTTGCTCTTTAGAATAGGAATATTGGAGGAGCATGCTATGGTATGTAGAATAAATTGTGCTGCTATAACCGGTGTAGAGGTGTTGCCGGTTGTGGTAGAAACAGATATATGTAATGGCCTGCCATCTTTTGATATGGTAGGTCTTTTGTCGTCTGATATCAAGGAATCCAGAGAGCGTGTGAGAACTGCCATAAGAAATTCAGGTTTTGTCCTGCCTCCCAAGAGGATAACAATTAGTTTTTCTCCGGGAAATATAAGAAAGACAGGAACACATTTTGATCTGTCTGTGGCAGTATCTATACTATATGCATTAGAGATTGTGCAATGTGGCTTAGAGGATAAAATGTTCATAGGAGAACTGGGGTTAGATGGAAAAGTGATTTCGGTAAACGGAGTTCTGCCAATGGTACTTTATGCCCTTGATAAAGGAATAAAAAAGTGTTTTGTATCTAAAGAGAATTTAGGGGAGTGCAGATGTATAGAGGAATTAGATGTTATTGGTGTTGAAAGTCTCAATCAGTTGGTAATGATGTTAAATTCGAGGCAATATTATATAGAAGAAACATCTAAATTAAAGCAGGAATTGATAGAATGTGAGAAAGATGATTTTAAGTATATTAAAGGACAAATACAGGCAAGAAAAGCGGCAGAGATTGCAGCTGCAGGTATGCATAATTTATTGCTTGTAGGAACTCCGGGAACTGGAAAGACAGCTATAGCTAAGGCAGTTCCGGGAATTTTGCCGGATATGACAAAAGAGGAGAGAATTGAAATATCAAAAATTCAAAGTATTGCAGGAACACTTAATGGAAGTATGGTAAAAAAGAGGCCTTTTCGCAACCCTCATCATACGACTACAGTAACAGCACTGACAGGGGGAGGTTCTGTGCCGAAACCAGGAGAACTTACATTGGCACATGGCGGTGTACTTTATATGGACGAGTTCCCGGAGTTTTCAAGGAATGTTATGGAAGCATTAAGGCAGCCTTTAGAAGATAAACAGGTAGTGGTTTCAAGGGTAGGAGGTACCTTTTATTTTCCTTCAGATTTTATGCTGCTTGCAGCAATGAAAATCTCAACGTATATGTTTGCACAATTAAACGATAGGGTTTATAAATACTATTATAACTGCAGTTTTTAAATAGAAAAAATTTGTGTGCTTATTTGCTCTTTGATGTGCGTCAAAGTGTTAAAAATCATACAAGATTGTTTTAACTAGAGATTTTGAAAATCAGCAGATAGTTATAAGTAAAACAAAGAATTAAAATGGAATAAAAATTGTGTAGGGTATCATTGAAGTAGAAAGGGTGGAATGGTTCAAGTAGAGATTTTGTTATTGCCATATATAGCAAATTTAGTTATGAGAATGACACCCTATTAACGATAGGAGACAAACGATAATTGTTATCATTAAGGGGGAGATAGAATAGAAAAGTGAGAACAAATGATATGAAGAAAAAGATAATGTTTGTTGCAGTGAAGGTAAGTTAGTACAAAGAGAGTATTTTCTTGTCCTTGATATATTGAGTAATAGATAGTAAAACGACAATCTTTTGCAAGTACTTATTATGATAGATTAGTTGCTGTAAAATTATTATCAATAATTTAGAGGGCATTATGTATGACTATTCAATCCAAAAAAAGGCGTCAAAATATTGACGCCTTTTTGGGGCTATGCTATCATGTAAATGACGATTAGTTATAATACGAAAAGAGGTAATGTATGAACGATTATAGTAATTTCAAGTTATGGCTTGCAGATAAAAATTACGGGATGAAAACAATTAGTAATATAGTTTCGCGCTTTAAGAGAGCAAATAATATATTGGAGTGGGTTAATGATAATGTATATTTGTTCAATCTTGAACAAATGGACGAATTTAATATACTTTCAACGACAGTCCGCTCTCAGATAAAGAAAGCAGTAAAACTGTATGCAGAATTTATAAACACACAAGATGAACTTTTAAAGAATGAAGGAAAAGATAATATGAAAGTACTGTCATTGTTTGCTAATATCGGTGTAGCTGAGGCTTATTTAAAACAAGTTGGTTTTGATGTAGTAGTGGCTAACGAATTGATTGAAAGAAGGGCTATATTATATTCTAAAATATATCCTGAAACACATATGATTTGTGGGGATATAACGGATGTTAATGTATATAATACAATTATTAAAGAGTCAAAAGATAGACAAGTAGATATAATTATGGCAACACCACCTTGCCAGGGGATGAGTACAGTAGGAAAAAAACTAGAAGATGATGTGAGAAATAGATTAGTTTGTCAAGTTATAGAAGCGGTAAAAGATATACAACCAAAATATGTGTTAATAGAAAATGTTCCGATGTTCTTTAATACAGAAATAATTGTTAACAAAAGGAAAATTAAAATTCCTGATTTGCTTAAAAATGAATTAGGAAGGGATTATAGTATATGTCAAGAAGTTATTGATACAAAAAATTATTCTGTTCCACAAACAAGAGAAAGGGCATTAGTATTGATGACTAGAAATGATCAAAAAAGAAAATGGACTATTCCTTTAAAAGATACAAAAATAGTTACGATGAGAGATGCCATCGGGAATTTGCCAATGTTGGATCCCTATATAACAGATGTAGATGAGGAAGAACTATTAAAAATTGTTCCTCATTATTATGAAAGGGAAGAACAGGCAAGAAAAATTTCAAAATGGCATACTCCGCCTCAACATATAAAAAGGCAGGTTGTAGTTATGCAACATACTGCTTCGGGAAATACAGCGTTTGATAATGAACATTATTATCCGATCAAAGCAGATGGTAGTGCAGTTAAAGGCTTTAAAAATACATATAAGCGTCAAAATTGGGATACACCAGCGTACACAGTCACAATGGATAATAGAAAGATATCTTCTCAAAACAATGTTCATCCTGGGAGAAAAGAATATGTTGATAGCGAAGAAAACGATATATATTCGGATGCAAGAGCATTAACGTTATATGAATTGATGAAAATCATGAGTATACCAGACGATTGGCCGATACCAGATGATACATCTGAAGCTTTTCTACGTAGAATTATTGGAGAAGGTATTCCACCTTTGTTTGTTAAGAAAGTTTTTGAAAATTTAAAGTAGGAGAAAAAAGAATGACTAGATTAAGAGGACTATCGTTGTTCGCAAATGTGGGAATTGCCGAAGCTTATATGAAAGATATAGGTGTGGATATTTTGCTGGCAAATGAAATAGAAGTTGATAGAGCAAAATTTTATCAGCACATATATCCGGAAACAGAGATGATTTGTGGAGATATTACAAACAATAATGTTAGAAATCAAATAGTTAAGTCTGCAATTGAAAAAAGAATAGATTTTATCATTGCCACACCGCCTTGCCAGGGGATGAGTGAAGCAGGAAAACGATTAGAATTTGATCCTAGAAATCAATTAATATCATATGCTATAGATGTAATAGAGAGAGTAAATCCAAAATTTGTTTTATTGGAGAATGTTCCAAAACAATTAACAACTAAAATTAGATTTGGCGAAGAAATAGTATTAATTCCCGAATATATCAAAAATGAGCTTAGTTACAATTACAAGTTTAATGAGAATACTCTTGTAATGGCAAAGGATTATGGTGTTCCTCAACTTCGTGAAAGAAATATATTCTTATTAGTTCGTAGGGATCAGAATGTTGTGTGGGAATTTCCAGAAAAGCAAAAGGAAGTTACACTTAAAGAAGCAATAGGTATGCTTCCATCGCTAGATCCGTTGCTAAGAGAAGGAATTAAAAAAACTTTAGAGGTATTTCCAGAATATGAACGTAAGAGGGAGAAAGGTTTAGCAATATCTAAATGGCATTATCCACCAACACATTCATGGAAACAAGTAGAATGGATGATGTATACCCCTACAGGAAAATCAGCTATATACAATGAAAAGTATTATCCCCAAAAAGAGGACGGAACCCCTGTTAAGGCACATCATAATAATTATCGCAGATTAAAATGGGATATGCCATGTAGAACAATAACACAAAATAATGGTGTTATTTCATCACTTGCATGTGTTCATCCGGGAAGAAAGTATTTAAGTAAAAATGGTGAAGAATTATATTCAGATGCTAGAGTATTAACTATATATGAATTGTTGATAGTGATGTCTCTACCACTAGATTGGAATATACCGGCTTGGGCTAGTGAAGGCTTTATTAGAAAAGTTATAGGAGAGGGCATCCCTTCAAAATTAGTGAAAGAGATAATGAAAGTTTTAGTGAATCAGTTATAAGGAGAAAAGTATGGGAAAAGTAATAATGCCTAAAAATAGTGCAATAGAAGAGGAAATTATAGCAGCCTTGCAAATTTATTATGAAAACGGAGGCTGGATGAAAAATAGTGATTTTACTGAACAACTCAAAAAAGTTATTGGAGATGGACAATATCATTCATCTTATACGAAAAAAGTTCAAATGACTTCATATTATGGATTTACTGAATGGGAAGATTTCTCAAAAAACACCTCGCCAAGAAGAATAACAGAAAGTGGAAAAAGGTTTTATGAAGTATGGATAAAGCATGATTATGACAAAATGCATGATGAAATAATGTATTCATTGGAAAATGTGATTTTTGGAAGAAATAATTGTGGCTGTAGTGATTCTGATTCGGATATAGAAATACCACCGTTATTTATTAGGACTTTGCTCAAGGTATCGTATCTTACATACTCTGAATTTGCATATTTGCTTTGGAAAATGGAAGATCGTGCAACAAATTATTCTGATGCGGTAGAAGAACTAATACTAAAGAGAAACCAAGGTAATGTTGTTTTAGATGAAACAGCAAAAAAGTATACTGATGCAAAACCCATTATGATGTTAGTTAGATGGAAATTCTTGCAGGAAGACGGTAAAGTTGGGGGGAGTACAAAAATTGTCTTAAATAAAAGAGTAAAGGAAAGATATGGTTCAAGATTAGACAAATTAAAAATTTATAATGTTGATAAATTCATGGAAATAAGAGATGAAAGCTCAAAAATTCTTACACCAGAATGGTTTAGAGAAAAGGCAAAAGAATATCCAACACTAGATGAAGAAGCGGATCAATTATATATTGATTTTCAAGAAAAGTTTCCCCCAGATTTTTTAGAAAACTTAACGGGGAAAGATCTCTTATCAACAATATTTTTAAATCCATATAATAAAGACAATTTATGTCGAATAATGGAGTATGATAAGAAAAATAGAGGGTATTTTGGAAGTATAAAAAGTGGTAGTGCCTCAAAATATGGATTATACTATAGTCCAAAAGAAAAATCATGGATAACAGGAACTACACAAAAGCCAGTTCACATTAGTGAAGATGAGGCAATAAATATTGGAACTCAAATTAGAGATTATTTAGTAGAAGGCTCAAAAATTTTAGCCGAGTGTGATAATTTAGATACAGTTGATGAATTTTTAAATGTATACACTAGGCTAGTAGATGTGACAGATGGCTATATCAATAAAATATGGGTTTTAAAATATTATCATATGATTTATCCAGACTTCTATCCACCAATTTATAGTGAGGGTGCACAAAAAATCGCCTTAGAGCGAATCGGTCGTGAGATAGGTGCAAATCCTTTCGAACGTTTGGGCGAAATGAAAGAATTTGTAAATGAATGTGAAATTTCTAATGTCATGTTTAATAAAATTATGTGGTCGATTAATACTGATGAAGAGATGGACGAAGATACGGACGAGGAGGATATAACTGATATGTTGGAATTAAGGACTTGTCTTGAAATTGAAAGGTTGCCGAGAGTAAATAAGATATTTCCACTTAATTATATTGTATATGGAGCACCGGGAACAGGTAAGACATATTCTATGATTGAGAATGCATTGGCAATTATTGATAATATTCCACTTGATGAATTCAGAGCTAATAATACAGATAGAAAAGCGAATGTAAATAGGTATAAAGAGTTAGTTAAAAATGGTCAAATTGTGTTTACCACATTTCATCAGAATTATGGTTATGAAGAGTTTATTCAAGGTCTTAGACCTGATAAAAACAGCGATACTATGAAATTCAAAATAGTGGACGGTGTATTTAAGCAAGTTGCGGATAGAGCGTTGAATGATACAGAGAATAATAATTATGTTATTATAATTGATGAAATTAATAGAGCAAATATATCAAAGATATTTGGTGAATTGATTACATTAATAGAAGAGGACAAACGTTGGGGAGAACTTAATGAAATGAGTGCAACATTGCAATCGGGTGATGAGTTTGCTGTTCCAAATAATCTTTATATTGTTGGAACGATGAATTCTGCAGATAAATCAATTTCTTTAGTTGATGTGGCATTAAGAAGAAGGTTTGATTTTGTGGAGCAAAAGCCAGATGCAAGGCTTGTGAAAAACAATGTTCTTAAAATGATTTTTGAAAATATAAATGAATCTTTAGTAAATGAACTTGATAGTACAGACCTTTTGGTAGGTCATTCATATTTTATGAACAAAGAAGAAAAAGATTTATGTAATATTTTGAATAACAATATTATTCCATTATTATATGAATATTTTTACGATAATAGAAAAAAAGTTGCAAAGATTTTGACAGAGGCAATTAGTAAGGCGGATGCAAAAGTTGAAATTGTGGATGATAAAATTGGAAGATTAAGTGTAAAGGATAAGGTTGAATAATATGATTCTTGACAGGTACGAGTATAGCAAACTTGCTAATTCTAAATTACCAAGTTCCTGGCAATCACAATCTTCTCTTGATGAGTTGCAGGAGTTTCTTCAACAGAATTGGGAACAAAGAGCTGTTTTTTATGAAGATGGAGAAATTAGTAGCCAACAGCAGTTTTTAGATTTTACAGGGCAACAAGGGATAAGAACAAAGAAGTATATAGGAACGATAGTATTTAGAGGTGAACAATTAAATATTTATCCCAGAGTATTTAGTACGGAAAAAGAGGATCATGATACAGATGATTTAACCCCAAAACATCTTCTTAAAAATCTAGTCAAATGGATTGAACATTGTAATAAATTAGATTATCCGTTTATTAATATCTCAAGTGAATTAAGTGATGAAGAAGATTTAAAAGAATTATTTATTACTTTGTATATCAGATATGTCAAGAGCGCGATTGAAAGAGGATTATATTATCAGTATGTAGATGACACACAGGACTGTACAAGCATAAAGGGAAAATTTGATATTAAAGATTATTTTGTAAATAAAATTCCAAATGGTCAGGCAGATAAGTTTCGTTGTACATATTCCAATTTTGAATTTGATAATAAAGTGAATAGAATAATCAAATATACTTGTAAACAGTTGATTAATATCACATCAAAGAAAAATCAGAAAGTAATAAGAACTATACTGACACGATTAAATGAAATATCAGACACACCATGTTCTCCAAATGATTGTAATGGCATTAGATTGAGCAAGATGCATAGACACTATGGAATTATTATTAGTATGAGTAAAATGTTTTTATTAAATAAAATGTCAAATTATTCTATAGATACAAATGAATCATTTTGTTTTTTGTTTCCTACTGATTTGTTGTTTGAAGGATTTATTGGTGGCTTTATGAAGGAAGTTCTTCATGAATATGGTGGAAGAGTAATGTTGCAAGAAAGTAGGATGAGTCTTGTAGAAAAAATTATTTATAAAGGAGAGACGAGTGGTGCAGCATTTACTATGAGACATGATATACTTGCCGAATTCAAGGGAAAAGTATTTATACTAGACACAAAGTATAAAGAAATGTCTAGATTTGAGGATAATCCAGATTACAAGTCAATAATAAGTAATGAGGCAAAACAAAGTGATTTATATCAGGTTCTTGAGTATGCAAGAAAAAGAGATATTGAAGATGTGTATCTTCTTTATCCAATGTATAGATATGAGGAAAAAGAAGAGGAGTTTCCTTTTGCTGTAAGCGAGAGCTCGGGTGGAAATATTAATGTACATTTTATAAGACTACCTTTCATATTTGAAGAAGATGAAGAAAGAACAAAACAACAGTTGACAGATGTAATAAAATTAGTCTTTGAAATAGAAAAATAGTATTGACAAAGGAACAAACGTTCGGTATATTGTATTTATCAGATTCGCTACCTGATAAATTATAGTAAAAAAGAAAATTAGAATATATTTGTCGCGGCCTAGTGACATTCCCTTTTCAGAGGCCTGACAGAAGAGAGTGATATTAGTAGATATCTTTCTTCTGTTGGGCTTTTGCAATTTTATGAAATAAAGATAAAACATTAGCGTAATAATTAAATACCAATACGCAATTTGCATATATATGGCATAAATAAGGAATTAAATAAAATATTGACATATAAATGCGAAAGATGTATAAATATACTATAAAAATTTAAACAGAGGTGTAGATGTGCAAAAAAATGATGAGAAAATAGAAAAATTTTTACAGTATGCCTCCCTTGGTACTGCTAAAAAAGAAGAAGTTACAGAGGCGATTGAAAAAATCACAAGCAGAATGAACGATACAAATAGTGAGATTGTGCTTATCGAAGATTTTTTTAAGAGTGTATCAAATAAAAATCCAGAGGGATTAAAGGATACAGAAAAAATAAAGGAGTTGGCTTTATCGTATGGGATTGAGCCAGATAGTATTGATCATATTGAAGAATATAGGGAGATAAATACTAGATTGTTATCTTATTTGACAGAATTACAACGAATTAGTAATACAATGTATAAATCATTTGATAAAGCATTATGTTTTTCCAATATTCGCTATTTAATGAAAGATAGTGATGTAAAAATAGGACAAATAGAAAGGGAAGCAGGTTTTCGTTTAGGTTATCTTGCAAGATTAGAAAAGCCAGATAATACAACAGAGCCAAGTATTGAGTTTATCGCTACGGCAGCAAAAATGTTAAAAGTAAGCATAGACACTCTTATTTCAGTAAATTTATCGGAAATGACACCAACTGAAAAGTATATACAAAGTTTCTTGGATAAGGTAAAGGCAGACACTTTGGCGGATAAATTGGATTGGGAAGTAGAAAAATCCGATGATTTAAATGGAATGGAATCGGATCAGGATGGATATGTTGAACATCCACTCTTTGATTATGAAACATTTTATGAGGAAAGTGAATGTGGTTACCCAAATCAAGTCACACGCATAATTTTCAAATCTAATAGTTTTGGTACAAATACTATAATTAGCGGAAAATGTTTTAATTTAAGGTTAAAAAATGGTGTATATCTTTATTTAATGAATATACAAAAAAATATATATACGTCAGGGGACACAAATACGATGGCAAAAGAGATATGGATGTATACACCAGATTTAGGGAGTCAATTATTAGTAACTAATAAGCAAAAGTCTCTATTAAATCCGATGGTTGATGTTTTGTATCAAACAGTTAATGAACGAATGAAACATCCAAAATTAAAAAGGGAAGTGCAAAATGCAATAGAAGCTTTTATGAATGACGATTTAGAGGATGATCCAATAGATGATAATGGTTTGCCGTTTAATTTTTAAGGAGGGGTGTGAATGCAAGAAGTACATGTGGCATGTCCGTGTTGCAAAAATAAGAGATTATTTGATATAGATGCAAAAACGGAAGGGCGCATTATAATTAAATGTCCTATATGCAAACAAATCGTATCAATATCAAGTCACAATTTTAAATTACGCACTGAGCGAATCGAAGCATAAGAAATTATAGCTATCAAGGCCTGGCGAAAGATAGACACATAAATGTGTTTATTTCGCAGGTCTTTTTTGTTGACAATTTATTATCGTATTGATAAAATACAAAGTGTATTGCAACAATACAGTAAAAGGAGGCAAAAATGTCTGATTTAAGAATAGAAAATTTAGATGAAGTATTGGAGGAGTTTGAAAAAACAGCATTATTAACGAAAGATGTGCTTTTAAAAGATTTGAAATGGAAAGCGAATGCATTTGAATCATTAAAAGATTTTAGTGATGTGATGCATCATTCTGCGGAATTTAAATCTTTGTTTTTAAATATGATAAATAAGTTGATAGAAGAAGTTGAACATAATAAGTTTTTTGACAAATTAGAACCGTGGTGGAGTTATTCATATAAAATAAATGAAAGTTGTGCAACAGTATCATTATGTCATTATTCATATTGGTATTCGTTAGATGATGATGGAAAGTATATTGATAAGGATTTAGACATTGATACTGAATATGAACTGATAAGAGTTGATGCACGCTTTTTGACAGTAGAAGAATATGCAAAACTCTATAAAGTTAAAGTAGGAACTGTTAGACAATGGATACGAAGAGGAAAATTGAGAACAGCAAAAAAGTATGGTAATGAATGGAGAATATCTGAATTGAGTGAAGTATATAGTGGCAGATTTAAACCAGCCACTTATTATATTGATGAACTTTTTAGTGTTCCTGATGAGTATGCATTTCTGGAAGGATATAGAAGTGTTGGAATTACAAAAAATAAAGAAGATAGGGGGTTATTTAAGGTGATGCTTACTGGAGAAAAAATGGAATCGAAAGCTGTTTACCTGACAGTTAAGGAGCGTGAAAAATTTGAACTTTTTTTAATTAGTAATCCATTCATACAATATCGACCGGAAACTTATGATGATTATGAGAATTGGAGGCGATATGATGATTAAAATATTTGATAAAAAAGGCAAACGGGTTTTCGATGCTGAATCTGCAAATGGTGATGATATAAAAATTGTTTTAAAAGACAGTAAAAAAGTAATGCGAGAAATTTATTTAAGTGAGATAAAAGAACAATTAAAGAAATCAGAATTAACTACTGAGCTTTGATCCGAAATATACGAGATACTAAATGCCAGAGTTGATATTAGAAATAGATAAGTTCTATTTGTGATATTAACTCTGGTTTTTTGTCGTTTAAAAGAAAAAATTAAAAAATAAACGAAGAATAAATAGGTAGAAAAAATTTATTTCTGCAAAAAAATGTAAAAATATGAAATTTAGTAAACTAATAAAAAAACTATATATTAATGGGATATGAATGTAGGTCAATATTATTCACGGTAATTAATCTTATATATCTAAAACTTATAAGTTGAGTTGTTGGTGTAAATGTTTATAGCAAGAACTGAATCTATAAGATTCAAGAAAAAATTAAAACTGAATCACACTTGCTGATTATATGAAAGTGCACAGGAAGCAAGCGGGATGTACATATTTTAAATTTAAGTCCAAATAGGACAGGTTTAAAAAAGTATATTTGACCGCTTAATTCTTGTGTACTTTTTTGTGCAGGTCATCAAAGCCATATGTACATCCTTTCGTGATTCTCCAAGGAGAAAGGATGGTAAGAAACCATGAAAAGAGAATCAATTAATTATTATAACAAGGAAGCACATATGGAAAGT
Source organism: uncultured Eubacterium sp. (assembly GCA_910584795.1). GTDB lineage: Bacteria > Bacillota > Clostridia > Lachnospirales > Lachnospiraceae > Eubacterium_G. Next base: position 30,719 of record CAJUBZ010000010.1, read on the forward strand.
GATGGAACTTATGTTTATTACCGTTATGACGGAGATACCGGAAGATATATAAAAGAAACACTTCGGCAAGAGAATGACGGTTCATATACATATATTCAAGCAGATCCGGATACTAACGAGATAATAGAAACAAAAATAAAAAACGATGAAAATACAAGTTGGATAGAGTTTCAGGACAGCATGGATCGTGAATGGGCCACGGCAGAAGAGCGTTTTTGTGACAATAATATTAAGGATATGAATATTAGTGTGGGTGATGATTCAGGAGCTGAATTCAATTTATTGGATAATATAGCTACATATATGGGAGAGCCGGTAAAAGAATTATTTGGCGAAGAACCAAGTGAAAATGAAATCATAGATTTGGTTTGTGCAGTAGTAAATGAAATGCCGGAAAGTTGGCAGACATTATTCTATGAACATTTCGGAGAGAGGAAGTTTTTAGAGCAAATTAAAGATGAAGAAAATGCCCGGCTTGGAACAAATAAATCAAAACAGGCATTCAGTAAGAGAAAACAGAAGATTATAAACAGAGTTGCAAAAGCATTAACTGATGCTGGATATGAGTGCGATAAATAGGGTTGTCCTTTTTTCTGATTATAGGTGGAAATACCACAAATTATTAGGAAATGGAGGATATGCACTATGAAGCATAAAGTAAAAGTTAATTTAGTTACAAGGCAGAAAAAGAAAGAGGAACTTTTAACAAACCGAACATTAAAATTGCCAAAAAGAATTATTACAGCATTACTTGGCGATGCAACACAGATTTTGATTCTGAAACCTGGACAAACAGTAAAGACGGTAGAGTTTTATGAAATGCCGGATAAAGAAAATAAACAGGTGGAGGTAAACGGATATGGATGCTAATAGTTTACCGATGCCTGTTAAAGGCAGACCATTTGCTCACCAACAAAATGCATTTGATTTTGCCTGCCAATTATTTGGTCTTACACCATCAGCTATAAGAAGTAATGGTGTGGCCATATTGGCAGAGATGGGGTGTGGCAAGACTTTTATAACTATCGGCATAATGGGAATAATGTATCAGTTCGGATTGGTAAACAGAGTTTTAATCTGTGCTCCGTTATCATTGCTTGGAGTATGGCAGGAAGAAATCGAGAAGTTTGCAGATTACCCGGCAACTATAACTGTTCTTAAAGGCAGTAGTGCAAAGAAAAAGGGACAACTGTTGCAAATTAAAAATGAAGGACTTCAGATTGTAATTGTTAATTATGAGAGTGCATGGAGACTTGAAAAAGAACTGCTAAAGTTTCATGCAGATATGGTCTGTGCTGATGAGGCTCACAAGATTAAAGAGGGAAGAACAGCACAGTCGAAAGCAATGCATAAGTTTTCTGATAATGCAAAATACAGATGTCTGCTTACAGGAACACTTATTACAAATAAAGAAATAGACGTACATAGCCAATATCGATTTGTAAATAAAGAGATCTTTGGGACAAGTTTTTATCAGTTTCGTAATCGATACTTTGATATGATGGGTTATGGAAATCATATACCGGTATTTCGGGAAAGTATGCGAGAAGATTTCTTGAGAAGATTACACTCCGTAGCATTTCGTGTTACGAAATCGGAGTGCCTGGATTTGCCGGAAATTATTGAAGAAGTGAGAAAAATAGAGCTAGAACCAAAGGCAATGAAATTATATAAAGAGCTCGAAAAAGAATCTTATGCAGAGCTTGGAGAAAGTGAAGTGTCAGCACCTAATATTCTGACAAAACTTTTACGGTTATCACAGGTCACGGGAGGACATCTTACGGATGATGAAAAAAATACTACTCTTGTATCAAAAGCCAAGATAGATTATTTGGAAGATATTATTGATTCTTCTGTTGCTGAAGGAAAGAAAATAGTGGTTATGGCACGTTTTGTTCCGGAACTTGATGACATTGAGGCAATGCTTGTTAAAAAGAAAATAGGATATGCTGTTATTCGTGGTGGTGTAAAAGATCGTGATGAGGAGATACATAGATTTCAAAACGAAGATAACTGTATGGTGTTTGTAGGAAATATTGCAGCGGCCGGGCTTGGTATCACACTTACGGCAGCATCCACTATGGTATTCTATTCTCTTGATTACAGTATGAGTAATTTTGAGCAGGCGAAAGCAAGAATACACAGAGTGTCACAGAAAGAAAACTGCTTGTATATTTATCTTGTAGCCAAAGGAACAGTTGATGTAAAAGTATTAAGTGCATTAAGAAATAAAGTTAATTTAGCAAAGATGTTGGTGGATGATTACAGGAATGGAAATAACCCTTTCGAATAAGAAGGGTAAAATTCTGTGGAAAAATCGCAAAAATTTCGTGATATACTACGCATATCACATTAGTACTATCTTTACAAGATAGTACTAAATAAAACATTGTCTAAAAAGAACTAATAACGGTGTGTTGAAAGCTATGTCGGAGGTAGAATTAATGAAAGAACGATTAAGGTGTAAGCAAGTAATTGGAGTAGTCCTTATAGCAATCTTATTGATACTGACTATTCCCCTAATTAGCGGAAAAGCAATTGTAGAAGCAAGTGAATTACGAAATCCTAAAACTGATGATAACGGTATTGTTACATGGGATTGTGTTTGGTTTGGAAATTATCCACAATCAGAAATAGCAAAGCCTACTGCGGAAATTACAGAGGCTGTATATGATGTGAATGGAGAGACTGTTATTCATGGAGTCAGATATAAAAGGATAAAAAGTAGCGATGCAATATATGCAACCAGTGGTATTTTTTATTGGAATGGAGAGGTATATTACGATGGTTGCTATGATTGGTCGACGGGTGGAGATTCAAACGGATATCATTATTTTAAGTATGAACCAATAAAATGGAGAATTCTTTCAGTAAATGGAAATGATGCATTTTTACTTGCTGATTTGGGATTAAATGATATTAAATATAATGACACTTGTTCTGCTTGCAGCTGGGAAACATCTTCGCTCAGGAGTTATCTAAATAATACATTTTTAAACAGTGCCTTTACGGCAAGTGAAAAAAATGCAATATATAATACGAATGTAATAAATGAAGATAATTTTTTCTATGGGACTATTGGAGGAAATGATACAATCGACAAAGTATATTTACTCTCATATGCTGAAATTACAGATGCCAAATATGGTTTTCCAGCCGACAAAGCAGAAAAAGATAGGGCAAGAAGATTATTGTCAAGTGATTATGCTCATGCAATGGGTGCTGAAAATAGTACTAATAGCAATTGTTTTGGTATGGCGCATTGGTTGTTGCGTTCACCGGGATTTGATAGATTTAATGCTATGGGAGTAGATAATGACGGGAGTATTTATTATGGTGGTGCTATTGTAGACCATGAATTTGCAGCTGTACGACCTGCTTTGCATTTAAATATTTCATCTACAAATGTTTATAGTTATGCTGGAACTATTAGTAGTGACGGAAGCATAAATGAGCAAAAAAAAGTTATTAATAATGAAATACAGACGGAAAATAAGTCGGTTACAAAGTATACAACACCTATAATTTCAAAGCCAAATATCAAGTTGAAAAACGTAAAGGGTAAGAAAGTCAAGTTGACTTTATCAAAGCCTAAGTATTCATATAGCGGAAAGATTTCAACAAAAACAAAATATGAAATTATGTATGCTCAAAACAAAAATTTTACTAAAGGGAAAAAAGTCAAGAGATATCATGGCACTTTAAAAACATCAAGTAAGACTATAACGAAATTTAAGAAAAAGAAAATATATTATTTTAAATACAGAGTTTCTATAAAATATTGGGACACAAAGTATAATAGTTGGAAATATAAGTATAGTAGTTGGAGTAATATAAAGAAAATTAAAATTAAAAAGTAAATAATTTTTACAATAAGACTTATGAGATTAACAAACTCGTAGGTCTTATTTTTTGCCCATTTTTATGGGGTTGTCCTTTTTCCGATATATGTAGGAAAAATCAATCCGGTACATAAGGGTTGTCTTTTTTCCTAATGATAGAGGAAGGAGGAAAGATTCATGGATAACAGAGAAATTTTGTTGTTAGCAGATCAACTGCAGGCAACTAAAGAAGCAAAGGCAGAAGTAGACAAACGCAGTAAAGAACTCGGAGCCAAAATTGAAGAGATTGATCGTGCATTATCTGATGCGATGGCAGAGGTTGAACTTGATAACTTTACCCATAGTGGACATACATTCTACTTAAAAAGCAGACTGTTTGCATCTCCGGCATCGGGAAAGAAAGATGCACTCATGGAGGCTCTAAAAGAGAATGGATTTGGTTCGCTTGTAGTGGAAACGGTAAACAGCAACACCTTATCAAGTTTTATCAAAGAGCAAATGGCAGAGAACGATGATGAGATACCGGAGTGGCTTAAGGAAAATGTTAATACATTTGAAAAGGTATCAATCGGAATAAGAAAGAAATAGGAGGATTAAAAGATGTCAGATAACATTGAAAAGAAAGAAGAAATTATTGAGACAGGAGGATATGCTGAACTTGTAAACATGGAAGAGATAAACACGGTATTGGCAGAGGATTGTGACGGATTGGAGTTTGCACTTGATAAAATTAAAATCCCTGCAGGTGGTGGAACGGCATTTGAAGTACCGGCTGATGAGGAAGGAGAGACGGATATGGTAAAAGAAATCGTGGGAGTTATTCTTTATAATCATGCTGTTAATTCTTATTACACAGAAAAGTATTCAGGAGGTTCAAATCCACCGGATTGTGGTTCATTTGACGGAAAGGTAGGATATGGAACACCGGGAGGAGAGTGCAAAGACTGTCCTTATAATAAGTTTGGTTCGGGAGATGGAAAGAGTAAGGCTTGTAAGAACCGAAGAATGTTATACATATTGCAGGAAAATGAAATATTTCCGGTAGTGTTATCGCTTCCGCCGGGATCAGTCGGATCTTACAGTAACTATGTGAAGCGCCTTATCTCAAAAGGACTTCGCCCAAGTGCTGTTGTAACAAAGATAACGCTAAAAAAATCAACAAGTGGAGAAGGTATTAATTTCTCACAGGCTGTATTCAAGAAGGACAGAATTCTTACGGTAAGTGAAAAAGAAGTCCTGGCACCAATAATCAATCAGATGAAAGAACTGGCAGCAAATCTCACACCTGCAGCATTAATTGAGGATGACAATGTGTTCGTAGACCAGGAAACAGGTGAGGTAATAGAACCACTTAAATAACAAAATTACATTTTTAGCATGCCGGGAGGAGAGATTCTCCCGGTTTTTTAGGAGGAGCGAAATGAGAACAGAAACAGATTATAAGTGTGTAACAACACTGAATGAAATAAAGAAATATATCGGTGATTCAAAAGTTGTGGCATTTGACTTTGAGGCAGCACCGGATGAAAAATACCGTGATGAAAAACGGGCAGCACTTGATGTCCATAAGAGCCATATTGTAGGGTGCAGTTTTTCCGTAAAAGAAAGGACGGGGATATATGTACCGATAGCACATCTTACAGGGGAAAATATGAATAAAGAAATTTTTTTTGATTTTCTTGAGTCTTTTTTGATGGATAAGGCTGTTACAAAAATTGCCCATAACATTTCGTATGAATCGGCACAGGCTTATCATAACGGAATCATTATACAGATGCCTGTGTATGACACGATATGTGCATCACAGATGACACTTAAGAATAATTATGAGTTTCGGAAACTGTCCGATTCAGGATTAAAGAAACTGGCGGATGAATTATGCCATGAACCTTTGCCTTCATTTTCTGATGTGACAAATGGGAAGCACTTTGATGAACTTAACGGACATGATTTAGAGACCGTCAGATATGGGTGTGCTGACTCGGACTTTGCTTTGCGGTTATATATGCTGTTTAATGACTGGTTTGACAAATTTATGCCAAAGCACAGATGGATTGTGGAAAATCTGGAATCGCCTACTGCAGTATATATCGGAATAATGAAACATAACGGTGTGCCTATGGATTTAAAGCTCATGGAGCAGAGAAAAGCAGAAGCTGAAAAAGAGATGGAGCGTTTAAGGAAAGAAATAGCATTTGTTATTGGCGATATAAAGATTGGTGCAAACTGCAGCACCAAAGCATTTAAGGATTATCTGTATAAAACATTGAAACTGCCCGTACTTAAAACAACAGCATCAAATAAAGAGGCAGCAGATGATATGACAATGACTATGTTAAAGGAGTGGTGTGACACAAACAGACCGGAACTTTCCAATCTGTTTGTTTTGGTTCAGGAATACAGAAAGTGGGGAAAAATAAAATCGACATATATTGACGGATATTTTAAATATATCAATTTAAAAACACACAGAATACATCCGGAGATGTTTGCCCTGTCAACAGATACCGGAAGGTTTAACTGTACAAAGCCAAACTGTCAGAACATGCCAAGAAAAACGAACGATCCCATCGGTATCAGAAACTTTGTAAAAGCACCAAAGGGTAAGATAATCCTGTCATGTGATTTTTCGCAGATTGAACTTCGTGTCGGGGCATTTTACTGTCGGGATGAATTTATGCTTGATACATACAGAAACGGTGGAGATATTCATGCTGCAACAACATCAGTCATATTCGATATTCCATATAGTGAAGCAAAGGATAAAAATGCACTGAATTATAAAGAGCGAAGAACAATTGCAAAGAATGTAAACTTTGGAACATTTTATGGATTGTTTCCAAGAGGTCTGCAGAAAACTTTGAAATTTAAGGCAGGAGTTGAAAAGACATATGAGGAATGCGAAGAAATTATTGCAAACTTAAAAGCAGGATATCCGGCACTTGTTACCTGGCAGGAAGAAACAAAAGCCGATGCCTATAGAAAAGTATATTCACAAACCATGACTGGAAGAAGAAGGTATCTGCGGGGGATAAGAAGCAATGACTGGGGAAAGAGAACCTTTGCAGAGAGGTGCTCCATGAATACTCCGATACAGGGAACAGCAGCTGATATTTTAAAACTTGCAATGGCAAAGATTTTACAGGGGTTGTCTGATTTTCCGTATATAGAACCGATACTGCAGATCCATGATGAATTAACATTTATTATTCCGGAGGACAAGCTGAAAGAATCATATGCATTTATCAAAGGATGCATGGAAGAACAGCCTTTTCCTTCATTTGATTTACCGTTAATAGTTGAAGGCTCTGCAGGAGAGACGTTTGGAAATATGAAAGAATTGGAGGAGTAACTTATGTATAGAAACAGCGAAGGTTATAAGGATCCTACGGCAGGTATGGCTTTAGGAAGAATGATGCGTGATTACAGAAGGGAACAAAAAGAAATATGGAGAAGGCAGTATGAGATGAAACACCAAAGGAAGGTGTATGTTGTATCAAGATATGCAGGAGATATAGAAAAAAATACAGAGGATGCTATAAGAGCCTGCAGATTTTTAATTAAGAGACATAAGCAGCCGGTAGCAAGTCATTTATTGTATCCGGCTATTTTAGGACTTGATGATACGGACAAGGATTCAAGGGAACTGGGCTTAATGTATGGTTTATCCCTGCTTGCAGTATGCGATGAAGTTTACTGCTTTGTTACGAAGGATGGAATGTCAGAGGGAATGGATGCGGAGATAAGAGAGGCAAAGAAACTTGGAAAAGCAATTTATTATGTCAGGATGGAGGATATCTAAAATGAAAGTATCAGCTAAAGATGTAATAAGCAGTTTATTTAATCCGGATGAGGAAGTATGTATTCGTGTGTTTGCTGACAAAAAAGGAGATGCATTTACGGGATGTAAGTTAAATGTTGAGGCTGGAAAGTTTGCGACAATGGAAGAAGTGCTAAAAAAACACAATGAACAAAACAGAGGTATTTTTTATGTAGTAAATTACGGAGGACAGGATGACAGCTCCATTACAAGAATTAATGCACAGTTTGTTGAATGTGATAGCTTATCCATTGAAGAGCAGCGGGCACAGATTGATGCATTCCCGCTTGCCCCATCACTTATCATAAAGACAAGAAAGTCATTACATACCTACTGGTTTATAAAAGACGGTGACATTAATAAATTTAGAACCGTGCAAAAGCAGCTTATACAGCATTTCAGGGGAGATCCGATGTGCGTAAATGAGAGCAGAGTATTAAGGCTTCCCGGATTTAATCACTGCAAGGAAGAACCCATAGAGGTTACATGTATATCATTTCACCCAGAGCGAAAGTATACACAGGATGAGCTGCTTGAGTGCCTGCCAAAGCCCCTGGAAGAGCAGGTATCTGAAACAAAGAAAGGTTCTGAAATAGGACTAAATATGGTGCTGCATGAGTGTGATTTTATTAAGCACTGCAGGGATAATGCAAAGACACTTTCGGAGCATGACTGGTATGCAATGATTACAAATCTTTCGGTATTTGATAGTGGAGTCGAAATGATTCATGAACTGTCAAAAGAATATCCGAACTATGATTATCAGGAAACACAGAAAAAAATAAATCATTTCCTGGATTCGCAGACAAGACCTATTACATGTAAAAAGATTAAAGAGTGTGGTTTTGAGTGTCCTAAAATAAAATCAGGAAAGTGTGAATGCAAGTCTCCGGCAGCATTGTGCTACAGACCGATGAGTGAAGAAGGTCTGACAGATATGATTAAGAGTCTGCCGATTGCAAATGAGGCTGTAGCGGATATGGAAACTGCAAGAAAATTTATAAGGGAATATTTATATAACCAAGACCTGGGAACTGCGGTTTTTTTATTAAATTATTATCTGAAAGAACATTTTAAATTCAAAATTAGTGAAGTAAAAATGCTGGAGCCCTACTACAAGTCAAAAGCGAAAGAATATAAAGACGGATTGTCTGTAAGAAAGGCAAAATTGTCGGACGAAGTTCCCAAATGGTACGAACCAACAAAGACGGGACTTAAATTTATGCCGGGAATTATGGCTGATGAAATGGCAAAAAGTGAGCAGGTCATTTTTGCTACGGAACAGCACTATGCGTATTCCGGTGGTGTATATAAAGATCTGCCCGAAATGGAAGCACAGCATATGTGTCAAATGAAAATGCTGCCTCGTGAAACAAAGATGTATCAGATAATTGATGCGGAAAAACAGTGGCGCATGAAGATTAGAAAAGACGTAAAGGATTTGAATGCCAACCCATATATCATCAATTTAAGAAATGGTCTGTATAACGTTTTAGAGGATACACTTACGGAACATACACCTAAATATCTGTCAACAATGCAGTTATCAGTAAAGTATGACAAAGATGCAGACTGTCCTATGTTTAAACAATTTTTAAAGGACAGCATGAATGGTGATATGGAGCAGGTGGCACTGATTCAGGAGATGCTTGGATATTTTCTTATTCCGTCAAACGCTGCACAGAAATGTTTTGTAATTGTTGGTGTGGCAGGTGCTGGAAAATCGGTACTTCTTCGTGTGATAAATGAACTGCTTCTTGGACGTGAAAATGTAAGCAATGTTTCATGGCAGGCATTAAATGAGAGATTTAAGACAGCAGAACTTTTTGGAAAACTGGCTAATATATTTGCAGACCTTCCGACAAAGAACATTGATGATAACGGTATCTTTAAGGCGCTTGTAGGAGAGGATTATCTTACGGTTGAAAAGAAAAACAAGCATCCTTTCAGTTTTCAGTCCACAGCAAGACTTCTGTTTTCATGCAACAGCATACCAAAAAACTATGGTGACAGAAGTGAGGGCTTTTATCGAAGGCTTATCATAATCAGATTCAGCAAAACCGTGCCAAAGGATAAAAGAGATCCGTATCTTGTGGACAGGTTTAGTGGGGAGATTGATGGTATTTTTCAGTTTGCACTTGAAGGTTTAAAGAGACTTATGGGAAATGACTACAGATTTTCTGAAACAGCAGTCAATGAAGCAGAGTTACAACAGTATCGTGAGGATAGTGATTCTATTTTATCATTTGCGAAAGAATGTTGCGAAATTGATGAAAATGCAGTAGCGGGTTCTACAGAACTGTTTAATGCTTATAAGGCATACTGCGAGGAGTGTGGATTAAAGCCTTGTGCCCATAGGACTTTTGTAAGCGGATTAACCACGTATTATACCAATGTAGAGAAAGGAAAAGATACAACGGGAAAAAGACGTGTGCTTAAGGGCATCAGATTACAGGAACTGTTGGCATAGACACCATGACACAAAGAACACCAAAAATCCTATCTCTTTTTATATTATCTTTATTTTTTCTTATTTTTAATACTATTTTATAAATTTATTTTTTAAAAAATAGAAATTGATATGTCTATATGTCAAAAGTGTAAAGGAAGATAGGAAATAACAGCGGAGGTAACAGCAATGAAAGAAGCAGACATTGTAAGAGCAATACTAGAGTTTTTAAAAACAGTTCCACGCTGTTTTTACTGGAAAGAGCATGGAGGGATGTATGGAAGGGCAGGAATACCTGATATTATAGCCTGTATTGAGGGCAGATTTTATGGATTTGAAGTTAAGACAGATACAGGTGTAGCAACAGGACTTCAAAAAGCAACAATCAGAAAAATTAATAAAGCCGGAGGAAAAGCACTTGTTGTCCGGTCCGTGGCTGACGTAAAAGCAGCAATTGGTTGTTAAGATTCAAAGATACATTGATACAAAGAAACACAGATACAAAGACTTCTTAAAAATTTTGAGTGTTAAGGAGGATTCGTATGACATCTAGAGAATATCTGGATATGCCTTATCAGATTGTAAGGGAGATAGAAAATAAAACAAGAGATATGGCATTTTACAGGGAGATGGCCTGCAGTATGCCTGCAATACAGTTTGGAGATAAAGTCATAACATCAAAAAGCCATGATGCCGTATATGAAAAATATATTGAGAAGGCAGATTTACTGGCGGAAGAAATCGCTGACAATATTGAAAAACTGGACGAGGTCAAAAGAGAGATTGGTGCTGAAATTGAATTATTGGGAAAAGAAAATGAACGTATGGTACTCCGATATAAATATTTGATGTTTATGAGTATTTCAAAAATTGCCGATAAAATGGGATATTCTGAAAGGTGGATTAAGACTATTCATTCTGATGCGATTAAAAGTTTTGAAATACAGCACCCTACTTCACCCCCAGTTCACCCCTAGTTCACCTTGAGTACCCCTATTGCCATGTGATATTGTTATACTAGAAAATAATATAAATCGAAAAGCCTTTATGGTGGCAGTGCCACTGTAAGGGCTTTTATTATGCCAAAAGTAGGAGGTGTGTGATGCCAAGAAAAGCAAAGCATCCGTGTCATCATCCCGACTGTCCAAACCTTACGGAGGAGAGGTTTTGTGAGGAACACAAGAGAGAGGAAGCCAGACATTATGAGAAGTATGTGCGAGATCCCAGAACACGCAAGCGTTACGGCAGGGCATGGAAGAGAATAAGGGATACTTATGTTAAAACTCATCCGTTTTGTGAACTGTGCTATGAGCGTGGTGTGATGGTAGCGGTGGAAGAGGTACACCACAAGTTACCTTTGTCAGAAGGTGGAACACATGACAGAGACAATTTGATTTCGCTTTGCAGGTCTTGTCATGCGAAGATACATGCGAAGCGTGGAGACAGGTGGCATTAAAAAAGAGCTGTATCATACAGCTCTTAATGAGGCAGGCGGGATTCGAACCCACTGCGTTTGCTTACTCTTATTCTCCAACAGAAGGCTACTGCCCCAAACACTACGCCTGCCAAACCGTTCTGTCTTTTATCCATTGCATTGTCCCTTTCTGATAGTAAAGAAATAAACTGAATAACAGTTTGTGTAATATAGGTCATGAGAGTAGCAATTTCTATTGAGAAGGATGTTGTAAGTACAACCGCTATAAGAGTTATAGCCAATATTAATATAGCAATTATAATAATAACATTAATTATGATAAAAAGAAAGGGGATGGGGGATGCGAATCTCTAAAAAAGAAGAGCGTGAGCAACGGTGCTGCCCCTTCACGCACAAAAAAAGCGAAATCAAACAGGGTATTAAACCCTAAATCGTTAAACAGTTAGGAGATGATAAAAATGGCAAAGGACGGAACTGCAAGAGGTGGTCCAAGAGCCGGAAGTGGAAGAAAGTCAAAGGCACTAACAGAAAAGCTGGAGAATGGGAATCCAGGAGGAAGAAAAATAAAGATTGTGGATTTTAAGGAGACGGCAGACCTTAAAGGAGAGGAAGTTCCCAATCCAAAAGACTACCTTAGTGCAAAGCAAAAAAATGGTGATGACTTAGGTGCAGATGAAGTGTTTAAGGAAACATGGCTTTGGCTTAAGGAAAGAGGATGTGAAAAGTTAGTAAGCATACAGCTTGTTGAGCAGTATGCGATGTCGGTATCAAGGTGGATACAGTGCGAAAAAGCAATATCAGAGTATGGATTTTTAGCAAAACATCCTACAACAGGAGCTGCTTGTGCTTCTCCTTATGTGGCAATGGCACAACAGTACATGAAACAGGTAAATTCAGTATGGTATCAAATCTTTCAGGTAGTAAAGGAAAACTGCTCGGTGGAATTTTCAGGAAGTCCACAGGATGATTTGATGGAAAGGCTTTTGAGAAGCCGGAAAGGATAAAAATGATAGAAAAAGTAAATCCAATGCATCCTGATAAGGTTGCAGACAGAATAGCAGGAGCGGTAGTCGATTTGGCATACAAAGAAACACCAAATCCTAAAATCGCGGTTGAGGTACTGATAGGACATGGTATCTGTCATACAATTATTGAAACAGATACAGAACTTAACAGAAAGGATATTGCACAGGCAATTGCAAGAATCGCGGGTGATGTAACCTGTGACATTTCAATTTACCCACAGGATAAACATTTATCTGATAACCAGTCTGAAGGATTTAAGTGTGGTGATAACGGAATATTTAAAGGTGTACCTTTAAGTGCAGAAGAGGAAGCGTTGTCGAAAATTGCAAGGGATATATTTAAAGAGTATCCTGCGGATGGCAAATATATATTAGACCAGACAAGACTGATTATTTGTCAGAGCAATGCTGACAAGAATAGGCTAAAAGAGAATTATCCACAGGCAGAAATAAATCCGCTTGGAGACTGGGGTGGCGGAATTGATGTTGACAGTGGTGCAACAAATAGAAAACTAGGATCTGATATGGCTGGAAGCATAACAGGTGGAGGACTTCATGGCAAAGATTTGTCAAAGGCAGATGTGTCTGTAAATATTTATGCATTTCTTAAAGCCCAAAAGACCGGAGAAACTGTGGAGCTTTGCTGTGCAATAGGTGATGAGTCAGTAGATGGCAGACCTTACAGCGAAATAGTAGAGATTGCAGGAAAATATATAAGTGAACTTGGAGGCTTTGAGAAGTTTGCCGAGTGGGGATTATTTTAGGAGAAGCTTATGGGAAAGACAACAACAGAAATGAAACTAGTTAAAACGTCAAAGCTGATACCATATGTTAATAATGCAAGAACCCATTCCCAGGAGCAGGTTAATAAACTTCGTGCTTCCCTTCGTGAGTTTGGTTTTATCAATCCGGTCATTATTGATAAAGAGTACAACGTGATTGCAGGTCATGGAAGATTAATGGCTGCAAAAGAAGAAGGAATAGAGGAAGTTCCGTGTGTGTTTGTTGATTACTTATCAGAAGCACAGAAGAAAGCATATATCCTGGCTGACAACAGATATGCAATGGATGCAGGATGGGATGAAGAAATGTTAAAAGTCGAAATTGAGGCATTGGAGGGAATGGACTTTGATGTTTCATTTACAGGATTTGACGAGCAGGAGATAGCAGAACTTTTAGCACCGGATACAGATGATGCAAAAGAAGACGACTTTGATGTGGAAGAGGAGCTTGAAAAACCGTGCTTTTCAAAGCCAGGGGATATTTGGCATATAGGAAAACATAAAGTAATCTGTGGGGATTCAACAAAGGAGGAAACTTACGAAAAACTATTTGAAGATAAGAAGTGTAATCTTGTTTGTACGGATCCGCCATACTTTGTTTCACTTGAAAATGCATCGGGTAGAATTGCAAACGATGACTTAAGCGATAAGGAAGGGTACGAATTCCTTATGAAAGCATTTACCAATTTTAAATCTGTTATGGCTGTAGATGCATCCATATATGTTTTTTATGCAACAATGAAAGCAAGAGTATTTTATGATGCGTATGAGGATGCCGGATTTAAAGTTGGGGCAGGTCTTATATGGAAAAAGCCGAGAGCCCCTTTAATGAGAACCGACTGGAAGTTTAACATGGAGCCAATCATATGGGGATGGAGAAAAGACGGAAAGCACAAATGGTACGGAGACCAGAAACAAAAGAGCATATTTGAGTTTGACGGAATAAAAAATTCAAAAGAGGATGGATTCGGTCATCCATCAAGCAAACCCATACCTTTAATTGCATATCTCATTAAACAATGCACACAGGCTAATGGAATTGTATTTGACGGTTTTCTTGGTTCTGCATCAACACTTATGGCTTGTGAGCAGATGGACAGAGTGTGTTTAGGTATTGAGTTGGAGCCAAAGTTTGTGGATGTAGCAGTTAAAAGATTTTTGGAATTTAAGAATAATGATGTATCAAATGTGTATGTTATTAGAGATGGTGTAAAGATGATGTATGAGGATGTATTGAATGAAATTAATACGTTAGATAATTAATATGCAAAACGCTTGCAGTTTGCTAGCAAGTCGCTTATAATAAAGAAAAGAAAAAGGAGGCGATGATATGGCAAGAACATCTAGCGTATATGCAAGAGTTGAGCCTGAAATAAAAGAACAGGCAGAACAGGTATTAGACAGCTTGGGAATCCCAATGTCAAATGCAGTGGGTATGTTTTTAAGACAGATTGTATTGCAACGAGGAATACCGTTCGAAATGAAGTTACCAAAAGATACTCCTTTAGTTTATGAAGCATTAACGAAAGAACAATTTGATGCAGAGATAACAAAAGGTATAAAGTCGGTAAATGAGGGCAAGGTTTATTCGGCAGATGAAATAGAGACAGAGATGTTTCGTGATTTTGGAGTATGAGTTACAGGATTCAGTATTCAACTGATGCCAGAAAAGATTTGAGAAATATATATGAGTATATAGCATATGAATTACTTGTTCCAAATACGGCAAAAGAGCAGACAAGACGAATCATGGATGAAGTTAAAGGTCTTGATGAATTTCCAATGAGACATGCTTTATATAAAGATGAACCTTGGCACAGTATGGGATTGCGATTTCTTCCGGTGGATAATTACATCATATTTTATTTGCCCGATGATGAAAAAGGTATAGTTAGTATTATTCGTATTATGTATGCCGGAAGAGATATCAGCAAACAATTGAAGAAATAAAGGTGAAAGCATCAATCAGAAATGGTTGGTGCTTTTATTATGCAAATCTGAAGGGAGGCAAAATGGAACAACAGAATAAAAAAGGATTAACCCTCGGCAGCCTTTTTTCAGGCTCCGGGGGTTTTGAATTAGGTGGAGTTCTTACAGGAATTACTCCTTTGTGGAATTGTGAGATTGAACCGTTTCCAAGAAGAGTTACTGCTGTAAGATTTCCTAGTATAAAGCATTACGGTGATATTGCGAAACTTAAAGGAAATGAAATAGATCCGGTAGATATAATCACATTTGGAAGTCCTTGTCAGGATATGAGTGTGGCAGGAAAAAGAGATGGTCTTGATGGTAAAAGATCGTCTCTTTTTTATGAGGCAATAAGGATAATAAAAGAAATGAGGGAGGAGACAAATGGAAAATATCCAAGATACATTGTCTGGGAAAATGTCCCCGGAGCATTCTCCTCAAACAAAGGGGAAGATTTCAGGGCAGTCCTTAATGAAATCTGCAAGATTAAAGAAAGACAGGTGTATGTACCTAAACCTGCAAAGTGGGAGAAGGCAGGAAGAATCATGGGAGATGGTTTCACAGTTGCCTGGCGGGTGTTCGATGCTCAATTTTGGGGTGTCCCCCAGAGAAGAAATCGAATCTACCTTGTCGCAGATTTTGATGGCTGGAGTGCCGGAAAAATACTATTTGAGTCAGAAGGCATGTGTTGGGATTCTAAAAAGAGCTGCTATCCGTGGCAAAGAACTGCCACAGGTGTTGGAGAGAGCATTAAAGAAACAGGCAATGATGGTTTAATGTTTGAAAATCACAGTCAGGATTCGAGGTATAAAGGGCCGCTTGCTGTATCACAAACCATAAGTTCCACGTTTGGAATGGGTGGAAATAATCAGCCGTTTGTGGTTGAAGAATCGAAATGCTTTGATGTGAGATTTACATCAGAGGGAACAAAAAATATAAGAGCCAATGTATATGAAACTGATACGGCACGCACCATTGATACCGGAGGCAACTTTCCGGATTCGAATCAGGGAGGAGTTGCAGTTGTTGAAGGAAACGGCAGCAGACCATCGCATAGAGGTAACGGGTATAAAGAATCAGAAGTCATGTATACACTTAATGCTACTGAACAACACGCTGTAGCATTTGCAAAAAAGCATGCAACCCTGTCGGCAGTTGATGGACCAAAAGGGCCGTCAAGCCAGATGCTGAAGAATCCGGAAGAAAACTTTGTGGCAGAGCCTTCCTTTGGAATTGGGAGACCTGCGATGAATCAGGGTTATAATGCAAAGTTTAGTTTTCAGATAGAAGAGGAAGTTGAACCTACCATTGTAGCTTCGGGAGCTGGTGGTGTGGCACATCCGGTATTTTCATCATCGAAAGCATCGTTTTTTACATCGGCAGGAGAAAATGTGGCAAACACACTTGTAGCAACCGATTATAAAGATCCACCGATTATAAATGATGAAAGTAATACGGATTATATAGTAAGAAGGCTTACTCCTACGGAGTGTGCGAGGCTGCAGGGATTTCCCGACTGGTGGTGTGAGAAGCTTGAGATAGAAGAACCGACAGATACTGATATTGCCTTTTGGAAAAAGGTATTTGAAGAACATGCAAAGGCTCTTGGCAAGAATACAAAGCCAAAGACGGATAATCAGATAAGGAAGTGGTTAAAAGCACCCCGTTCAGATTCAGCTGAATATAAAATGTGGGGTAATGGGGTAGCACTTCCAAATGTTGTTTATGTCTTATCGGGAATAGCATATTATTCTGAAAATTAATCCACATAATGCTTGCTATTTATTTCTTTTAGAGTGATATATGTACTTACAAAAATTAAAGGAGGGTGCAGATATGATATTACACTTTAATGTAACAGGAAAAAAGAGAAAAGAAATGGTAAAAGCTATAGAAGAGGCGACTGGTAAGAAAGCCCGGTATCAGGGAGTACCTACATTTTCTTATAGGATTGGCATTTATGAGATCACAAGAGACGGGGCACTTGTTTTTGAAAATGATGATATGAACAATACGGCAGATGTCATAAATGCCTGTGTGGATGTAACAGGAAACACACCGATAGAATGGGATGAAATGGAAGATGGATTTCAGCTTATTAATATTTCAATTCCAAAAGAAAAAGTAAATATTGATAATTTAAACAATATTCTGATATCAAAAGGAAATCTTATTAAAAAGGCTCTTGAAATTGACAGTACCGAGATAGTAGTAAACGACAGTTGTGTGGTGTTTCCCTGGTTTAAGGGAATTTCCGAAGAAGAATCGGATACATATATAAAATTTGTATCTGCCCTGTGCAAGGCAAGTCGGGAAAGCAAGCGTACACTTAAGAGAGAGCAGGAAATATTAAATGAAAAGTATGCATTCAGATGTTTCCTTTTAAGGCTTGGTTATATAGGTGATGAATATAAAAAAGACAGAAAAATACTTCTGTCAAGACTTGACGGTTCATCAGCATTTAAAAGAAGAAAGGAAGAGAGAGCATGATTTTTCCAAAGAAAGAAATCGTAGACAGAATTAAAAAAGAATATCCAAAAGGTACAAGGGTAGAACTTGTAGCAATGGATGATCCGTATAGCAAATTGGAACCAGGGGATAAGGGAACAGTACAATTCGTTGATGATACTGGGACAATTCATGTAAATTGGGATAACCATAGCTGCCTCGGAGTCGTTTATGGTGAGGATTCATGTAATAAATTGCATACAGTAAAAACCATTTGCTATGGAAAAGAACGTGTCTGGGATAAAAGAGAAGATGCAGTAGCATTTTTCCTGAAGGCAATGGCAAGCAGTGAAGGGAGCGAACAGCAAAGATATGTTTTGATTTATAACAAGCTTCTTGAAGGATTAGATGAATGCAGTGATGAGGAATAACCGTAATAATATACACAAAAAATGCAGAAATGATTGTGTATATTATTGTCTGAAATAAGGTTGCTATTATGTGTGTTTAGAGTGATATATATATACTACCGAAAGGAAAACATACAGGGAGGTTCAGAGAATGAACGAGAAAATAACAAACCAGATAAGAGAAATGAAAAAGCAGACAATCGGAGTTGAGGTTGAAATGAACAACATTACAAGGGAACACGCAGCAAGGGTTGCGGCAGACTTTTTTGAAGGAGGTCGCCATGAATACACAGCAGGAAGAAACGGTTACGACACATGGTCAGCATGGGATTTGCAGGGCAGAGAATGGAAGTTTCAAAAGGATGTAAGCATTCGCGGAGCAGAAAGTCAGAAGTGCGAACTTGTAACACCAATTTTAAAATACGAGGACATTGAAACATTGCAGCAACTTATAAGAGAGTTAAGACATGCCAGAGCAAAAAGCGATGCAACAAGGGGATGTGGAGTACATATTCACATCGGAGCAAAAGGACACACACCACAGAGCCTGAAAAACCTGGCTAACATTATGGCAAGCCACGAAGAACTGATTGCAAAAGCCCTAAAACTTGACAGAGAAAGGATGAACAGGTTCTGCAGAACGGTAAACCCAATCTTTTTAGAGCAAGTAAACAAAAAGAAACCTAAAACGATGTCAAATCTTGCAGACATTTGGTACACAAGCAACGGAGCAAGCTACGGAAGAACACAACATTATAATGACAGCAGATACCATATGCTTAACTTTCATGCAACATTTACGAAAGGAACAGTTGAGTTCAGGCTTTTCCAATTTGATGCACCTGAGGGTGGAAAACGAAACGGTCTGCATGCCGGACAACTTAAAAGTTATATACAATTTTGTCTGGCATTAAGTCAGATGGCAAAAGAAGTAAGATTTGCAAGCTCCAAGCCACAGCAAAACGAGAATCCAAAGTATGCAATGAGAACATGGCTTCTTCGACTTGGGTTTATCGGGGATGAATTTAAAACAGCGAGAGAAATACTTACAAAGAGACTAGAAGGAGATACGGCATTTAGAATTGCGAGATAAGAAGGAAACAGCCTTGTATTACCTTACCCGCCACGAGCGGGCTTAAGGTGGTAGAAGGGTATTCCCTTCGGAAAGGAAGTATGTGATATGAAGAAAAGATACTACATAGCTTATGGAAGTAACCTAAACATTGCACAAATGAGAATAAGGTGTCCAAAAGCCAGAGTTATTGGCACAGCAGTTGTGCCGGATTATGAACTTTTATTTAAGGGGAGCAAAACAGGTTCGTACCTTACCATTGAACCCAAGAAGGGTTCAAGTGTTCCAGTTGCCGTGTGGGAAACTACAGAGAGTGACGAAGCAGCACTTGACAGATATGAGGGATTTCCGACATTTTATTACAAAAAGGAAATGAAACTTCCAATCGCTGGAATTAGGAGCAGAAAGGAAAGAATCAGAAAGACCTATGTGTACATCATGCATGAGGAAAGACCTGTTGGAATGCCGAGTGCACACTATATTGATACCTGTATGATAGGATATATGACATTTGGATTTGATTTGGAAATCCTGCATGAAGCACTAGAAAAGAGCAGGAGGAAGTGTGATGAAGAAAGAAGAAATAATTAAAGAAAAAATCTGTTCGAAATGTGGCAACATTTACAGGGGAGTTCCGGCATTGTCAAGGGTTGACGGAAAAACGCAAATCTGCCCCGATTGTGGAACGAGAGAGGCTCTTGAAAGCATCGGCATAAAGATGCAGGAGCAGGACGAGATATTAAAAATCATTCATAACAATATGCCGGCATAATATACACAATTTATGTATAAATCTTTGTGTATTTTATAACCTTAAATCCAGTTGATAAATAGTGTGTTTAGAGTGATATATATAATACCGAAAGGGAAAAAATATAAACGGAGGAACATACCATGAAAGAGATTAGAAGATTTGAGGAGATTATTGAATCACAGAAAAACATCAGCCTGAAAGAAGAAGGAATTAATTACACACTTTTTTGGGCATACAGAACGGCAAAAGAAGAGTTGGGGAATGACCTTATTGATTTTAACGAGGTCATTTGGGATCATGATGTTTTGGAAATTGTAGAAACATTAAAGGCAGAAGGAATTGATGAATTTACGATAAGCTCCACATTTTCAAGTCTGATTAAGATTATTGCAGAGTTTGAAAAACACGGAGTTTACATGAACGGGTTAACAACCGTAAATGCAAGAAATAAAGACTGGCAAACAGGAGAAAATGAAAAGATTCCTGCAATTAAAATGAGAGTATTATAAAAACAAAGAAAGAGCCTGTGGGCTCTTTTTTGTTGCAGAAAAGAGGAGTAAATGGCAAAGAAGAAATTTGAACCAACAAGGTTTATGGCTGAAGGTTCATATTACGATAAAGAGCAGGCAGATTATGTAGTAACATTTATAGAATGTCTTTGCCATACAAAAGGCAAATGGGCAGGAAAGCCGTTTGAATTATTACCGTGGCAGGAAGAAATAATTCGTAATATTTTCGGTATTCTTAAAGAAAACGGAAAGAGACAGTTTACAACAGCGTACATAGAAATCCCAAAGAAGAACGGTAAGTCAGAACTGGCAGCGGCTATTGCACTTTATTTACTGTTCGGTGACGGAGAGGCATCGCCGGAAGTATACGGAGCCGCAGCCGACAGACAACAGGCATCAATTGTATTTGATGTAGGCAAAGTGATGTGTGAGATGACACCGGCTCTTGAAAAGAGAAGCAAGATAAAGGTTGCAACAAAGCGAATTGACAATATTTATAACAACGGATTTTATCAGGTATTATCAGCTGAAGTAGGAACAAAGCACGGATTAAATGTCAGTGGTCTTGTTCTTGATGAGGTGCATGCACAGCCAAACAGAAAACTGTATGACGTGTTAACAAAAGGTTCAGGAGATGCGAGAGAACAGCCGTTATACTTTTTGATTACTACAGCAGGCAATGATACAAATTCCATTTGTTATGAATTGCACCAAAAAGCAGTCGATATCATTGAGGGGAGAAAAACGGATCCTACATTCTATCCGGTAATATTTGGTGCATCAGAAGATGAAGATTGGACAGATCCAGAGGTTTGGAAAAGAGCTAACCCTTCGCTAGGAGAAACGATACAGATGGAAAAGGTTGTAGCAGCCTGCGAATCTGCAAAGCAGAATCCGGCAGAGGAGAACAGTTTCAGACAGTTAAGACTTAATCAGTGGGTAAAACAGTCAGTACGTTGGATGCCAATGGATAAATGGGATGCCTGTAATTTTGCAGTAGATGAAAAATCACTTGAGGGACGAGTCTGCTACGGTGGTCTTGACTTATCAAGTACGACAGACCTTACAGCTTTTTGTTTGGTGTTTCCACCGGAAGATGAGGAGGACAAATATCAGGTTTTACCATATTTTTGGTTGCCGGAAGAAACACTTGATTTAAGAGTAAGAAGAGATCATGTAAATTATGATTTGTGGGAAAGGCAGGGATACATATACACTACAGAAGGCAATGTGGTTCATTATGGATATATTGAAAAGTTCATAGAAAAACTTGGAGAGAGATTTAACATTCGTGAGATTGCATTTGACCGATGGGGTGCTGTACAGATGGTACAGAACCTTGAAAATTCAGGTTTTACTGTAGTAGCAATGGGACAGGGATTTGCGTCAATGTCTCCACCGACAAAGGAACTGATGAAGCTGACTCTTGAAAAGAAAATCGCACATGGAGGACATCCGGTTTTAAGATGGAATATGGATAATATATTTATAAGGCAAGATCCCGCAGGAAATATTAAGGCTGACAAAGCAAAGTCAACTGAAAAGATTGACGGTGCGATAGCTCTTATTATGGCACTTGATAGGGCAATTAGAAATGATGGTGTAAGTATGGGAAGCGTATATGATGAGAGAGGTATCATTACAATTTAGGGGAAATTTTTGCTGATATACTACGCATATCAGACTTTTGTATATCTGTCAAGATATACAAAAGTATAAAAATAAATATTGTTCTTTAAATTAAACAAGCATCTATCGTTGGTAGGTGATTGTTTGATTCAATGAAGGAGGTACAATGAGCGTAATAAAAATAAAGGTTGATAATGAAATGGCAACCATCATGAAGGGAACAACAGAAGAAATCAACAGTGGAGATATTAAGACTGTAAGCATTGAGTTTTCCTTTTCAAAAGAGTGGAATGGATATAAGAAAACAGTAGTCATTTATACAGGAGTATATGATAGGGACAAAGCAGTAAGAATACTTATGTCGGATGACAAAGTGTATGGTGGGGATATTCCTTCTTCCATTTTTAAGGAAAGCTGTTACTTAAGCATTGGTGTGTTTGGAGACAATGATAATGGTCAAAGAATTACAAGCAGTATCGTGACAAAGAAGATTAATATGGGAACACCGACTGATGAGGAAGAAGATATAGACATCAGCCTTTATAATCAGATAATAAGGGAACTGATTTGTTTAGAGAGAACGAGCGAGGAGATAGATGAAAAAATTGCTTCCGGCACAACTCTTCTTAACAATACTTTAAACAGTATCTTGAGTCAGGTGGAAAGTGCAAAGAGCAATGCATTTGATGCCATAACCTCCCATGTTACTGGGCATATGGATAATCTAAACAGCGTAACAAATGTTAATCTTTCACATATTAACTCGTTAGCTGATGGAAGAATGCAGAACATTGAAGCATCAGGAAATACAGCTGTGGCAAATATTAATGATGCAATGGCGAGAGCATTAACAGAGCTTGACAGGGAAACCACAAACCTTATCAATAAGATTATTACTGCAGTAAATGAGCAGATGACAAATGTTACAAATACAGTAAATAGTCATATAGCAAATATTAACAGCCTTGCAAACGGACATATTTTAGGAATGGCAAATGCAGCGAATGGCCATATCGGAAATATTAATAACGTTGCAGATGGTCATATCACAAATCTCAATAATGTAACCAATGTAAACCTTACCAAAATTACAGACATGGGTGAGGAAAAACTGATTCAGATAAGGCAGGAAGCAGATGAAATAGCAGAGACGGTAAAAGAGAAGGCATTCAATGTTGGTGTTGAAATCATATCTGCTGATAAGGTTAAAAGACTTGAAGAAAATAAACTGTATTTTATTCTGGATGGAAGGGGAAAAACAATAAAAGTCTACGGCATGGACGGAGAAGTTGCATTCAGTACACCTGCAACACACGTTATTGCAATGACTGGAACAAAAGACAGGTATGGAATGGTTACTGCGGCACTTCTCTATTTCGATCCTGAACAGAATGCCTTCGTATCTGATTATGTCGCTGCAGGGATGGAAGGAAATGATAATGTAAGGGTAGAAGTATCATATACCAGCGGCTCTGTTGAAGTTACCATTGGAAACACGGTTTAAGAAAAGGATGAGATTATGGGAATTGGAAAATTATTAGGAGTTGGAAAATCAAGGGATAAGCCGGTAACGGATAAATACAGCAACGGAGAATATTCGTTTTTGTTTGGAAGAAGTACGAGCGGTAAATCTGTAAATGAAATGACAGCCATGCAGACAACAGCAGTATATGCGTGTGTAAGAATTTTGTCAGAGGCAATTGCATCTCTTCCGATTCACATATATAAAATGGGAGATAAAAGTAAGGAAAGGGTATTTAACCATCCTCTTTACAATATTTTACATGATGAACCAAATCCGGAGATGACTTCATTTGTGTTTAGGGAAACACTTATGAGTCATCTTTTAATTTGGGGAAATGCTTATGCACAGATTATCAGAAATGGTAAGGGAGAGGTGGTTGCATTGTATCCGTTAATGCCAAACAAGATAGATGTGGAAAGAGATAACAAAGGAAATCTTGTGTATATCTATAGCAGATATTCGGATGAGAATCCAACCATAAATAAGTATGGTCAGATTGTTCTTAAAGCAGATGAGGTTTTACATATACCGGGACTTGGGTTTGACGGTTTAATTGGATATTCTCCCATTGCCATGGCAAGAAATGCAGTAGGAATGACTATGGCCTGTGAGGAATACGGTGCGAGCTTTTTTGCAAACGGTGCAAATCCCGGAGGTGTACTTGAACATCCGGGAATACTGAAAGATCCGTCAAAGGTAAGGGAATCATGGAATTCTGTGTATCGTGGCTCAAACAATGCCCACAAGATTGCTGTTTTGGAAGAAGGAATGAAATATCAGCAGATAGGAATCCCGCCGGAGGAAGCACAGTTTCTTGAAACGAGAAAGTTTCAAATAAATGAAATAGCAAGACTTTATCGAATTCCCCCACATATGGTGGGAGATTTGGAAAAGTCCAGTTTTTCAAATATAGAACAGCAGTCGCTTGAATTTGTTAAGTACACTCTTGACCCGTGGGTAATCAGATGGGAACAGGCATTAAGGAAAGCCTTGCTTCTTCCAACGGAGAAAAAAGAGTATGCAATAAAGTTAAATGTTGATGGTCTGCTTCGTGGTGATTATCAGAGCAGAATGAACGGTTATGCAACCGGCAGACAAAATGGCTGGCTTTCTACTAACGATATAAGGGAAATGGAAGATATGAATCCGTTGTCTGATGAGGAAGGAGGAAATCTGTATCTTATTAACGGAAGCATGACAAAGCTGAAGGATGCAGGAGCATTTGCAAAGACAGACAATTCGGAAAATGATGATAATACGGAAAGTACAGCTGAAGAAATAGAGGATAAAAAAATAAGGAGGTTCTGATGAAGAGAAAATTTTGGAATTGGGTAAGGAATGAAGCAGAGGGTGGAAGAACTCTCTTTTTAAATGGGGAAATATCCGATGAAACGTGGTATGGAGATGAGGTTACACCACAGTTGTTTAAGGATGAACTTTTAAACGGTAAGGGGGATGTTACCGTGTGGATTAATTCTCCGGGTGGTGATGTGTTTGCGGCAGCACAGATATACAACATGCTAAAAGACTATGGTGGAAATATTACGGTAAAGATTGATTCGATTGCTGCATCAGCTGCATCCGTAATTGCAATGGCAGGAAACAGAGTGTGTATGTCCCCCGTGGCAATGATGATGATACATAATCCTGCCACCGTGGCAATGGGTGATACGAAAGAAATGGAAAAAGCCATTGATATGTTAAATGAGGTTAAGGAGAGCATTATTAATGCCTATGAGAGCAAATCAGGATTGTCAAGAAACAAGATTGCAAAACTTATGGATCAGGAGAGCTGGTTTAATGCCAAGAAAGCCTTGGATCTTGGTTTTGCAGATGAAATTCTGTTTAACAAGGATAAGGATGATGAGAAGGAAGATATCAAAATAGGAGAAGAAGATGATGAGCCGGAAGAAGGCAAAGAAGATAATCAGGAAGATGATGACGAAGAGGATGAAAAAAAGAAAAACAGTCTTGAGGCTATCATGTTCCAGAGAAAGTCAGTAACTAATTCTTTTTTTAACAAAGTGGAAGATGAGACGAAAGGAAAAACACCGATAGCACAGTTGGAAAAGAGATTAAATTTATTAAAACCGTAGGAGGCATATATGAGTAAAATATTAGAATTAATGGAAAAAAGGGCAAAAGCATGGGAGGCCGCAAAGAACTTTCTTGATTCAAGAAGGGGAAGTGCCGGCCTTCTTTCAGCAGAGGACACGCAGACCTATGACCGCATGGAAGCAGATGTGGTCAATCTCGGCAAGGAAATCGAAAGACTGCAGAGACAGGCAGCAATTGATGATGAGTTAAATAAGGCCACATCAAAGCCGATTCTTGATAAGCCGGGAGCAGGAACCAGTGAAAACAAAACCGGAAGGGCATCGGCAGAATACAAAAGAGAATTCTGGAATGCAATGAGAAAGAAAAATTATTATGACGTAAACAACAGTCTGTCAATCGGAGAAGATTCGGAAGGTGGTTATCTTGTACCTGACGAGTTTGAGAGAAAACTTGTTGAAGGACTTGAAGAAGAGAATTTTTTCAGGGGGCTTGCAACGGTCATCAAGACATCAAACGGGGACAGAAAAATTCCTGTTGTTACGGGTAAGGGTGAGGCAGCATGGATTGACGAAAATGCAAAGTATCCTGAAAGTGATGATACTTTCGGGCAGACCTCAATTTCAGCATATAAACTTGCCACAATGATTAAGGTATCAGATGAACTTTTAAATGACAGCGTATTTGATATTGAAGGATATATAGCAAAAGAATTCTCAAGAAGAATAGCAACAAAAGAAGAAGAGGCATTCTTTGTCGGAGATGGAAGCGGTAAACCTACAGGAATCTTTGATGAAAAAGGTGGCGGAGAGATTGGAGTAACATCAAGTGGAACAAACATTACATTTGATGATGTGATGGATCTATATTATTCCCTTCGTGCTCCATACAGAAACAAGGCAAAGTGGATTTTAAATGATTCCACCGTAAAAGCCTTAAGAAAGTTAAAGGACGGAAACGGAAATTATATCTGGCAGCCGTCCGTATCTGTCGGAACTCCTGACATGATTTTAAACAGACCATATCATACATCCATTTATGCACCGGAAGTAAAAAGTGGTAACACACCGCTTGCTTTCGGTGATTTTTCGTATTACTGGATTGCTGACAGGGATGGCAGAAGCTTCAAGAGATTAAACGAGCTTTATGCAACAAACGGACAGGTAGGATTCCTTGCATCCCAAAGGGTGGATGGAAAGCTGATTTTAAGCGAAGCGGTTAAACTTTTGTCCGTTAAGAAAGCATCATAGGAGGGATAAAGGATGCTTGTAACTTTGGAAGAAACAAAACAGTATTTGAGAGTGGATTCGGCAGATGAGGATGAGTATATTTTAAGCCTCATTACGATGGCAGAAAATATGTGTATTGACATTACAAGAAGTGACATAAGCATCATGGAAGAAAATAAAGAACTTATGAAAAATGCCGTTCTCTATGCAAGTGCGTATATGTATGAGCATAGGGAACAGGCTGATCATAAGGAGCTTACACAGACATTAAAATATCTTCTTTTTCAGGTGAGGAAGGAGGTATTTTAGTGATAAACGAAATGAGGGAGCGTATAACAATACAGAAACTTGAACTTGTGGTTGATGAAACAGGCAATCATAAAAATAAGTGGAAAGATTATTTTAAATGTTATGCCTATGTTAATAACTTGTCGGGAAAGGAATATTATCAGGCGGCACAGGTAAATGCACAGGATGAGATATATTTTATTGTCAGATACTGCAGTGAATTAAAGGATATTGACTGCGAGCATTACAGAATTTTGTTCAGAAAAAATCAGTATAATATTACTTTTGTCGATAATGTTATGTATAAAAATCAGACGATAAAGTTAAGAGCAGGAAAAGTTAAGAGGTGATGGTATGTCAAATATCAGTGTGGATGAACTTGCAGATGCAATAGAAGAAGGATTAAAGGATTACGGAAACGTTGCAACGGACGTGGTAAAGAAAAGTGTAAAAAGTGCAAGTGCTACTGTAAGAAAAGAAATATCAGCAAATGCACCAAAGAATACTGGAGAGTATGCAAAAAGCTGGGCTGTAAAGAAAGTAAAAGAAACTGCTAATGCTCTGACGATGGTAGTCAGAAGTAAGAACAGATATCAGATAGCACATCTTCTCGAACATGGTCATGCAAAAAGAAATGGTGGAAGGGTAAAAGCCATGCCACATATTAAGGAGGCAGAGAAAAAAGGGGAAGATGAACTTGTGAAGCTGATAAAGAAAGGGCTTTGAATGGAACATAAAAAGGTAAAAGAGGTTATTGAAGAATTAGGAATCCCCCATGCTTATGACCATTTTGCAGAAGGAGAGTCACCGGAGCCACCGTTTGCTGTGTTTTATTACCCCAGGACTTCAAATTTTGCTGCTGATGGAATAGCGTATTTTAAGAAAAATGCATTAAATATAGAGGTTTACATGGATGAAAAAAATATGGAGCTTGAGGGAAAGATAGAGGCTGTGTTTGAAAGGCATGGTCTCTTTTTTGAAAAAACGGAAGTATGGATTGAGTCGGAAAAACTGTATGAAATACTTTATGAAATGGAGGTTTAAAATAAATGAAAAATAAAGTTAAGTTTAATATATGCAATGTCCACTATGCATTAATCAGTGTGGATGAAACCGGAGAGATAAGTTATGCTACGCCAAAACCATTACCCGGTGCAGTATCGCTTTCACTTGATCCAAATGGAGAACCTGAAAGTTTTTATGCTGACGGTGTGGAGTATTATGTTGTAAACAATAATATGGGATATGATGGGGATTTGGAAATCGCACTTATTCCTGAAGAATTTCTTGTGGAGATTTTAGGAGAGATAAAAGATGTAAACGAGGTGCTGATTGAAAACTCCAATGCAGAAGGAGCGCACTTTGCATTGATGTTTGAGTTTGACGGTGACGTACATAAAATAAGACACGTTTTATACAGCTGTTCTGCAGCAAGACCAAAAGTAGAGTCAAAGACAAATGAAGAGTCAAAAGAAGTGCAGACGGAAACATTAAGCATTAAGGCAAGACCTCTTGCAAACGGATATGTCAAGGCAAAGACGGGAGATAAAACAGCGGAAGAGACATATAACAACTGGTACAAAAAAGTATATGAGCCGGTTGAGGAAACTACGGTAGAATAGGAAGGTGTAATATGAGTATAAGAAAGAAAATAGAAATAGATGAAACAAAGGTGGAATTTAAGGCTTCGGCAGCAATCCCAAGAATATACAGACTGAAATTTGGAAGAGATATCTATAAAGATTTAAGTCTGCTTGAAAAAGCGTTGTCGGACAGCAAAGAAGATGATTCCACGCTTGATATGTTCAGCCTTGAACTTTTTGAAAACATCGCATTTATAATGGCTAAGCATGCCAATCCAGATATTGAGGATACACCGGAAGAGTGGCTTGATAATTTTAACACGTTTTCAATTTATCAGATACTGCCGGAACTCATAGAATTATGGGGACTTAACACACAGACAGATATTGAGGCTAAAAAAAACTTCGCCCGACAGAGCGTGAAATGACAACCCCTCTGTTCCTCCTAAGATGCGTACAACTTGGAATATCTATAGCAGATTTAGACCTGCTTTCCATAGGAATGATAAATGATATGTATGTGGAAAGCAGGAATGATGATGCAGATTACAGGGAAGTGGCAACGCAGGAAGATTTTGACCGATTTTAAATTGTGAATTTATATGCTTATTGTTATAATAATCTTAAATATATTATTAAGAATACAAGGAGGCTAAAAAATAATGGAAAGAGCAAACAAAAATTGGAAAAAGCAAGTGCTTATAGCGTTATTGATAATGTTAGCTTTGGGTAGTGTTTTAGGAATAAGTGGTACAAGTGATTATGTTAAGGCAGCAGAAACAATTGATTTGTCAAACCTTCCTTCGTATCCAGTGGATGGACAATCATATTGGGTAATATTTAAAGAGGGATTTAGGAATGATAGAATTGAAATGACAACTTGTAATATTGAACTGAATTCAAATGCGGCATATATTTGTTGGGATTCAAGTTTAGACATAAAAGGAGCTAGTGTTGTAGGAGAATATAATCAATACAAGCTAAATGATAATGGTGAATGGGAGAAAATTGGTTCATACAGTAGATTTACTGATTATGCTACAAATGTTATTGCTAGTAATTTAAATATATATAATTCTTCAGGGGATTTAATCATACCTAAGTCGAATTTATACAAAACAAATGCTTTAAATGGAGAAAAAAATTATATTCTTAATTACGAGGGGAAAAATTATATTTCAAGTGCGTATAATGATTTTGCGAATAACAATCAGTGGACTACATTAGAAGAAACAGTGATAAAATCGGGAAATTTTAATTGGATCAATGCAATTGTTTCATCTATTTCAGTAAATGATGGAAGTGCATTGGATAATAATGCATGGAAAGAGTCAAATTTTTTTACAGATCCTAATAATAATTTGGCCATTTCAGCTATAGATGTTGGTGGAACAATTATATCTATGGTTAATGGATTTGTAACTGGTGGAAGAGCAGGCATTACAGATATTAAGCTGCAATTACAGAGTAATGGTAGCAAAAATCGTATGCTACTTTTATATGGTAGCCCGATTGAAACATACTATGCAGGAAAAACCTTGTGGCTTCATGATATTTTAACCAATGCACATTCTGGGGAAACTGTCTATTTTTTGCAAGCAAAAGAAGATGAAGATGCACTAATTAGGAAATGTTTTAAAGGTTTGAAAAATGACGGGAAATATAGTATGAAAATAACATTTTCAAATCAAAATGATTATTTGGATTGCCCATACAAATATACTGTTATTATTGATGGGGATGGCAAAGTATATCAATATCCAATCTTACATAATGGAACAAAAATGGAAATATATCACAAAGGTGATGGCAAAAATATTACATATGAATTTGATGCAACACAATTAATTAACTCTGAGAAGATAGAAGTTGACGAACAGGTAGGAAAGGATATAATTGCATTCCTGAATAGCAAGTCATGGCAGGAAAAAGCTATTAATCAAACAATAAAAGTAAAAGAGACGTTTACAAAGAAATTAGGAGATGGCAAATTTTTATTAAATGCAAAAGCAAAGACTTCTATGACTTATAAGTCAAGTAATTCTAAAGTAGCATCAGTTGATAAAAAGGGAAAAGTTACTGTTAAAGCAATTGGCAGTGCAAAAATAACAATCACAGCTGTAGGAACTAATAAGTATAAAAAGGCACAAAAACAGGTGATGATAACTGTAATTCCGAAGGGAACAAGTATTTCGATGCTGAAATCGTATAATAAGAAAATACGTGTTAATTGGAAAAAGCATAAACAAGCAATATCTGGATATCAGGTTCAATGTAGTACAGATAAAAAATTTAAAAAGAGTTGTAAAACAATAATAATAAAAGATAAAAATAGTATGAGTAAAATGGTTAAAAATCTTAAAAGCAAAAAGAAATACTATTTTAGAATTAGAGTGTACAAAACGGTTGACAAAAAGAACTATTACTCTAATTGGTCTAGTGCAAAAAAGAAAAAAGCAAAATAGGGTTTTATATAGAATTTTGGAATTGGGAAGATTGTGAAAATACATAATAAATGACAAAAACATCTATCAGAATAGTAGATGTTTTTTTTGTTGCCTGAAAAGGAGGTGGGAGAAGTGGCTGACAGGGTAAAGGGCATAACTGTTGAAATAGGTGGTGATACAACCAAATTGTCGAGTGCCCTGAAAGGTGTAAATTCAAGTATTAAATCCACGCAGACACAGTTAAAAGATGTAAATAAGTTGCTGAAACTTGATCCTAAAAACACGGAACTTCTCTCACAAAAGCAGAAACTTCTTTCTTCTGAAATAGAGGATACCAAGAAAAAACTGGATGCATTAAAACAGGCATCCGTTCAGGCAGATGAACAGCTGGCAAATGGAGAAATCAGTACAGAACAGTATGATGCCCTTCAAAGGGAAATTGCGGAAACGGAATCTAACCTTAAAAATCTTGAAAAGGAACTGGGAAGCACAAAGAAGAGTTTCGGCACGGTTATGGCTGATGCAGGAGCAAAAGTCACACAGTTCGGAAATAAGGTATCAGATGCGGGTACGAAAATAACAAAAGGGGTAACAGTTCCCTTGATTGGTGTCGGCACTGCAGCGGTCAAATCGTTTAAAGAGGTGGATTCAGGATACGATACCATTGTTAAGAAAACCGGAGCAACGGGAAAACAGCTTGATTCACTAAAAAAGAGTGCAGATAACGTGTTTGGTTCAATGCCGACTGATATGGATTCAGTGGGAGTCGCTGTCGGAGAAGTTAATACAAGATTTGGAGTCACGGGAAAGAAGCTGGAGAAAATGTCAGCTTCTTTTATTAAGTTTGCAGAAATTAATGATACGGATCTTAATACATCCATAGGCACCACAAATAAAATTATGGAGCAGTGGGGTGTAAAAACAAAAAATACAAACCAGTTGTTAGGACTTCTTACATCAAAAGCACAGGAAACAGGTATATCTGTGGATACTCTTATGTCATCCGTTCAAAAGAACGGAGCGACATTTAAGAGCATGGGGCTTAATCTTACACAGTCCATTAACCTTCTTGCAAAGTTTGAACAAAACGGTGTAAATGCTGATACTGCAATAGCAGGTTTGAGAAAAGCATCTGTAAACTTTGCAAAGGACGGCAAATCAATGGATGCTGGACTTAAAGAGACAATGAAGTCAATCAAGGGGGCAAAAACGGAAACAGAGGCATTAAGTATTGCATCCGAGGTGTTTGGGACAAAAGGGGCAGCAGAAATGACCTCTGCCATAAGAGAAGGAAGAATATCCCTTGATGATTTGAAAGGTTCAATGAAGCAGTATGGAGATACTGTTGACAGCACTTATAGTGGCACAAAGGATGGTATTGATAACTTTAAAACAGCCATGAACAATGTAAAACTTGCAATGGGTGGTCTTGGTTCTGCAATATCAGAAGTGTTGGGGCCCATGTTGAGTTCACTGTCAGAAAAAATAAAAGGTCTTACAGGGTGGTTTAAAGGATTGAGTCCTGAAACCCAAAAGCTGATAGTAAAGATTGGAATGATAGTGGCAGCGATAGGTCCGGTGCTTGTTATCATAGGAAAAGTAATAAGCACCGTAGGAACGGTAATAACTGTTGTATCAAAAATACCACAGGTTATAACAGCAGTAAAAACAGCATTTGCGTTTCTTAATACGACAATGCTTGCAAATCCGATATTTTTAATCATAGCAGCAGTTACGGCACTCGTAGCTGCTTTTATTTATCTATGGAATAACTGTGATGCTTTCAGAGAATTTTGGATAAATCTCTGGAACAAAATTAAAGAGATTGCAGTAAATGTATGGAATTCGATAAAGGCAACGTTTGAAACTGTATGGAATGCAATAAGCACGGCATTTACTACCATCTGGACAGCAATCTCAACAACCATATCTACTGTGTGGAATGGAATAAAATCATTCTTTTCCGGTATATGGGATGGCATAAAACTGATATTTACCTCGGTAATCAACGTAATTTATACATTTATAAAGACCAAATTCCAGCTTTATAAGACAGTTATAACAACAGTTTTAAATGCGATAAAGACAGTTATCAGTACGGTATGGAATGCAATAAAAACAGCGGTAACAACGGTATTAAATGCAGTTAGGACTGTGATAAGCACCGTATGGAAAGGAATCAAAACGACCATAACAACGGTTGTAAATGGGATTAAAACTGTAATTACAACCGTGTGGAATGGAATAAAGACGACCATAACAACAGTTGTAAACGGAATAAAAACTACAATTAGCACCGTATGGAATACAATAAAATCTACAGTCAGCAGCGTAGTAAACAGCATTAAAACAAATGTGGGAAATGTTTTTAATAATATCTGGACAGGTATAAAGAATACGATGGGAAATATCTTTACATCCATTAAAGACGGTTTTGAAAAAGCAGTAACATATATTACCGGACTTCCAAAGAAAGCATTGCAGTGGGGAAAAGATATTATAGATGGTATTGTTAAGGGAATAAAGAGCTGTATAGGAAAGGTAAAAGATGCAGTTGAAGGAGTTGCTGATAAAATTAAGAGCTTCCTTCACTTTTCCGTTCCCGATGAAGGACCACTTACCGATTATGAGTCATGGATGCCTGACTTTATGAAGGGACTGGCTAATGGCATTAATAAAAGCAAGAAAGTGGTAACGGGTGCTGTCTCAAAACTTGCATCAGATATGTCTTTGGGAGATGTAAGTGTAAACGGATCTGTTATGACAGGGAAGAATACACAGAATACAGAGTTGTCTGCTGTGGCAGAAATGATAATCAATGGAATATCAGAAAAGATAGCAGGTCACGGACACCCAATTTACATGAATAAGGGTGTACTTGTCGGGGAATTGGCAGGAGGTATTGACAGGACATTAGGAAGAGAATGGTTTAAGGCAGAAAGAGGAATGAAGTAATGAAGTTAAGAGATGAAGGATTTGGTGCTTATATTAACGGTATTCATACATTTAAGGATTTGGGACTTGTAACAGGCAACAACGATGTAGTCAGGGAGGCTGAAGTAATAACCAACTATGTGACTATTCCCGGTTCGAATAAAAGAATTGATTTAACGGAAAGTATAACGGGATATGTTCCTTATGAGAAAAGAGAACTTAAATTTGAGCTGGGAACAAAGACAGACAGAGTAAAATGGCCGATTCTTGTAAGGAAGATAAGCAACATATTTCATGGAAGAAAGGTAAAGGTCATATTGGATAGCGAGCCTGATTACTATTTTGAAGGAAGGGCAGAGGTCAAGGATACAGACAGAAGCACAAAGATTTGCACCATGTTAATGGAAATAGACTGTGAACCCTATAAGTACGACAGGTTTTCCTCACTTGAAGATTGGGAATGGGATAGTTTTAACTTTGAAACCGGAGTTATAAGAGAGGATTATAAGGATATCAAAGTAGCCGGAAATACAATTCATAAGTTTATTGTGGGAAGTACAATGCCAGTTGCATTAAGGTGCATTGTATCAGGTATAGCAGGAATTTCAAATTTTGTTGTATGCAATGGGAAAGTCTACAGCCTTAAGGAGGGAGAGAACAGATTTCCTGATGTTTTAATAAGAGAAGAGGGAGTTCATCTTTACTTTACAGGAACATACACAGTAAGCATTGATTACAGAGGAGGCAGTTTGTAGTGTATAAAGTATATCTTGATAATAACTTAATTTACAGACCAGGGGATACCCAACTTAAGATATATAATACAAAACTGGAACTTGCAGATTCAAAGTCAGGTTCCTTTTCTTTTTGTATTGATGAGGGGAATCCTTATTATGACAAAATGAAAAGAATGACTTCTGAAATAAGGGTAGAAGAAAATGGAGGTGTTGTTTTTTATGGAAGAATTATAGGTGAGGAAAAGGATTTTTATAACATAAAGAACATATCGTGTGAGGGTGAACTTGCATATCTCCTTGACACTTATCAACCACCAAAGGCATTTCATCACTATAGTATCAGGGCATTCCTGCAGGAAATTATCACAAACCACAATAATCAGATACAGGATAAGGACAGTTCAAAGATGTTCTATGTGGGAGCTGTTACCGTAGAAGATTCCAATGACGAAATCTACAGATATACAAACTGGGAGGATACCCTTACGGTTATTAATGAGAAACTGGTAAATAAACTGGGTGGTCATATAAGAATAAGGCATGTGCAAGGAAAAAGATATATTGATTATATTGAGAGCTATGATACCACAAATGACCAGATCATAGAATTTGGGCAGAATCTTCTTGATTTTTCACAAAATATATCGGTTACGGACATAGCAACAAGAGTCATACCGCTTGGGGCAAGACTTGAGCAAAGTGAGGTAGAGGGGCTTGATGCCTATACAAACATTGAATCTGTTAACGGTGGTATTCCTTATGTGGAAAATACAGGACTTATAAAACAGTATGGAGTTATAACAAAGGTTGTAAATTTTGATGATGTGACTGTTCCTGAAAATCTTGTGACAAAGGGCAGAGAGTATTTAAACAATGCACAGTATGAAAATCTGACACTTGAGGTAAGTGCCATAGACTTAAGTGTTATTGACGTGGATGTCAGCAGCATAAAACTTGGAGATGACATAAGGGTTGTTTCAAAACCGCACGGACTTGACAGGTTTTTCATGGTATCGCAGTTAAGCATAGATTTGCAGAGACCTGAAAGCAATACAGTAAAACTTGGAAATGATGTAAAAGTTTCGCTTACTGAAAGAAGCACACAGGCAAATGAGAATATTAAAAATACGGTAAACAGTCTGCCAACACAGTCGGATATTATAAAAATGGCAATAGAAAATGCATCGGAACTTATAAAGTCTGCCACAACAGGATATGTGGTAACAAGACCGAATGAGATTCTTATCATGAATACAAATGATATTCAGACGGCAACAAAAGTATGGAGGTGGAACTTAAACGGATTGGGATATTCTTCAACCGGATATAACGGAAGTTATGGTACTGCAATCACAATGGATGGTCACATAAACGGAAGATATATTGCTGCAAACAGTATATATGCACAGTCGCTTATAGCCTCCGAACTGCAGACAGCATGGAACGGTATCAGTAACTACGTTAAGTTAAAAGACGGAGAACTGCAGATCTATAATACACAGGATAAGTTAGTATCGAAGTTCAATTATACCGGGAATCATTTTTACAGGGATAATTATTATGTTGGAGCAATAGGGACGGCACAGTGGGCAGATAATGAAAGCCATAAGGGTCTGGTGTTTGACCTTGAATATCAGGGGAAGTATATGGCATGGGCATACAAGGAAAAGGCAAATGATACTTCATACACGGCAATACTATGTTACAGCCATGCAAACAGTATTTATACAAAAGCAGGACTTCATGTTGGATGTGATGTGTATGGTGAGTGGTACAAACTAAACGACTTTGAAATAGGCAATATTTCAGCTGACGGATATGAAGCATATTCGGGCGGAATTCCCATTGTATCAAGTGTAAGTTTAAGTAATGGAAAACTGTCAAAGGAAACAACACATATAAGAGTAAAAAATGGAATAGTTATTGGCTATTGGTAAGGAGTGGTTATGGACATGGAAGAATTGATTGTAAGCACGGGTAATGCGCCAAAACACCGGGCAAGGGAAGAAACAAAAACAGAAACAGAGAAAAATGAGACATTTAATCTTATGCTTGAAATATTAAATAAGGTTAACAGTGTATCGGAAAAAGTCAATAGAATAAGTGAAAGGATTGAGAAAAATGAATAATGAAAAAGTCATGCCTTTAGGTGTAATCCTTGATGATACAAAGGATGAAATAACAAAGGAAATTATAAAAATTCAGAAGAAAAGGGGGATTCCATCGTATCTTTTGGATTTTATTGTATCAGGGATTCTTGCAGACATCAGGGATTTAAAATCAAGGGAATATGTGGCGGAAATGACAAAGGAGGAAGAAAATGGCGGATATAACGCAGGTCTTGAAAAAGATACTTGATGCAGTATATGGCAAAGATGTAAGACAGAGCATTCATGACGGATTAATGGCAGTTAATAACCAGGTTGAAGAATACAGTGGTGCAGAGTCAAATAGAAAAAGTGCAGAGTCAAATAGGGTTACGGCAGAAAATAACAGAGTTAAAGAATATGCAACTTTAATGCAGAATGCTAATGAAATAATTAATAAATTAAATGAAACATACAACAAACTTAACTTTAATACCATTTATCCAATTGGAAGCATTTATATGTCAACAAGTAATGTAAACCCTAATACGCTGTTTGGCGGTACATGGATAAGATGGGGACAGGGAAGAGTTGCGATAGGTGTAAGTGACGGTGAGGAAGAATTTAAGGATGTTGAAAAAATTGGAGGAGAAAAACAGCACATTTTATCAACGTCAGAACTTCCAAGACACACACATTACCTTAGTAATCACACGCACAGATTTAGCGGAACAACAGTAGAAACAGCCGTTAGTGGAAAGATAGAGGGCATTGTATCAAAAGCTGTGGGTTATCTTAAGACGAGTGGTGTATTTAGCAGAAGTGGAACAGCCACAAATCCTGCGTCAACCACCACTAAAGAAGGGTACGATACGGTCACAATTGATGCAACTCACAGTCATGAATTTAGTGGCATAACAGATGGAAATACGGGATATACAGGATCGGTAGGAAACGGTCAGGCACACAACAATATTCAGCCATATATTACCTGTTATATGTGGAAGAGAACAGCCTAGGGCAGTTATTTTTTTTGCGAAAGGAGAAGAGAAACATGAAAGAAATGGTACACACAATGCAGATGGCATGGGCAGCACTCGGAGGGGCACTTGGAGCGGTTTTTGGAGGACTAGATGGTTTTATTATGGCTCTCGTAGCTTTTGTAGTTATTGACTATATCACGGGAATCATGGTTGCCATAGTGGAACAAAAACTCTCAAGCGAGGTTGGATTTCAAGGGATTGCAAAGAAGATAGCGATATTTTGTCTTGTTGCAATAGCATCGATAATTGATGCAAATATCGTCAAAGAGGGAAGTGTTGTAAGGCTTGCAGTTATATTTTTCTACTTATCGAATGAGGGGATAAGCATCCTTGAAAATGTAACAAAACTTGGACTTCCCGTGCCGAAAAAATTAAGAGATGTATTAGAACAGTTAAAGGAGGAAGACGACAATGAAGATAATTAAAAGTTATTGTATAAAAGCAGACTGCTATAAGGCAGGTAAAACAATTACGGTAAAGGGACTTATGATTCATTCTGTGGGATGTCCACAGCCAAAAGCAATACCTTTTATCAGTAATTGGAACAAATCAGGAGCAACAGCACTTGCACATGCCATTATAGAACCGGGTGGTAATGTATATCAGTTACTTCCATGGAAGAGAAGGGGATGGCATGCGGGAGGAAGTGCTAATGACTCATATATTGGTGTTGAAATGACAGAACCGTCTACAATCAAATATGTAGGCGGTTCATCTTTTGTAGAAACAAAAGACGGTAAGAATACAAAGAAACACGTTCTTGCAACATACGAAGTTGCCGTTGAATTATTTGCAAAACTCTGTAAGGATTACAAGTTAAATCCTATGGGAAAGAATGTCATTATTTCCCATAGAAAAGGGCATGAACTCGGCATTGCCAGCAATCACGGAGATGTTGAGCATATATGGAATAAATATGGTTTGACATTGGAACAGTTTAGGAAAGATGTAAAAGCAAAAATGGGAAATACAACAAAGAAATCTTCAACTACAGTATCTACAAAAATGGAAAAGACAGCTGCGGAGTTTAAGGTTAAGGTATCAATTAAGGATTTAAATATCAGAAAAGGTCCGGGAACAACCTATGTAAAAACCGGTAAGTATACGGGTATCGGTACATTTACCATCACGGAGAAAAAGTCGGGTACAGGCTCGAAGAAAGGATGGGGAAAACTTAAGTCCGGTGCAGGTTGGATTAGTTTGGATTATGTAAAAGAAATGTAGTAATAAAGCCTATAAGTTACTTTGGAATGAAGTGGCTTATAGGCTTTATTTTTATGCAAAAATGCCGTGATATACTACGCATATCACATTATTACTATCTTTACAAGATAGTAATAAATAAAAACATTGATGAAGAGGCGGAGGGAAAAAAGATGCTTTTAGATAAAATTGCTTTTATAATTATGGTTATTGGTATCTGGTGGTTATATGATGAGTTTATTGTTTCTAGAAAAAAACAAAAACAGAGATTTCAAGATAGATATAATGAAGCGTTGGAATATTGTGATAAACTGGAAAAAGACCTAGAAAGACTTGTACGAGATTATGAAAACGGAAAGTATGAAAAAGGCAAAGTAGGTTTAAATAGTTATGATGAGGATAGAGGAGATGCGGCAGATTGTTTGTTAAGCTACGTAAGATCATTACATATGTTACGCGGACCGCGTGATGACAAAGATATACGTGATAGAATAGCAACACATCTACTAATCGCAAGACAAATTGAAGGTACACGTTGTGATTTTGTATATCACGGGTTGTATGATGAATATAAAAACAAAAGAATAAGTGACATCGTAATGGAATTAATGCAAGAACCGTATGAGTGAGTTTTGTAGGTGGTTAATACAATAATAATGTGGTAGATTGCAGGAAAATTATTTTAATTTGTAACGATAGGAGGAATAATTATGGGATACGAAAACTGGGGAAAATGTAAAAAATGCCAATATGCAGATCCTACGGAAAAGAGTGGATATAAGTGGTATTGTGAGTGGTATAAGACATACGAAGATCCTGATGAAGTAAAAGAGTGTAAACAATTTAAAGAAAGATAATAAAAACATAAGCCTGTGGGAAGCATCTCATAGGCTTTATTTTTATGCAAAAATGCCGTGATATACTACGCATATCACGTTATTACTATCTTTACAAGATAGTAATAAATAAAACATTGTTAAAGAACGGAGGAAGAAAAATGGATGGTTTAACAAAAAGAAGTGTAAAAGTACGATTATCGATATCATTTGTTATAGCGATTATTTGGACAGCAGTTATGGTAGTTTGTGGTGGCTTTAAAGATTCAGTTACGTTTATGATAGTTTTGGCTCCTGTTTTGATGACGTGGTCTCTTACAACATTGTTATTTTTTCCAAAAGAATATATGAACGAGGTGATTATGCCATATTTAAAAATATGGGTGCATTTAATAACATTCAGATTTGGCGAAGCAGTGCATGATTTGATAAATCCTCTTATATGGACTGTTAAGGCATTGATAAAATCAATTAAGACAATCTTCTGGGCTTTTTCATCTCACTAAAAGGGAAAAATTATGTTTAATAAAGTGGATGAGGTAAATGTGCAGGAATTGTTACTGTACCTAGTGTTAGGAATTGTTGTTTGTGCGATTGCTGTATTTGTAATAAAAGTAACTGCTGATTATATTTGGCAAACAGGAAAAATAGTATATAAGCGTTATATGGCAATTATATTATTAGCTTTTATCCCGGTCTTTTTTTATCGAGAAGTTGTATCATTTTTTAAAATTAACATTCCTTTTATAACATTTCAAATTATAGGTTTGTTAATCTTGTTATTAATACTGGTTATTTTAATTTTAAAAGCTGGAATAATTAGAGGAATATGTATGTTTATAATTCAGCTAGTAGGTGCAATTTTGTGTGTAAGTGTAATGTATGCAGGAATGGCATTTGCAGTAATTGGGTTTGCATTAATTGCCGGAATTGGTGGAATTATTGAAGGAAAATATTGTCCTATAATTGCTATTGATGATGGAGAAATAGTTTATGTTAGAAGTCGGGAAGATTATTTTTATGATCAATACGGACAATTTTATATGAGAACAGAAAATTACATATACAGAATGGATGATAATAAAATGTTTATGTTTATGTAATTCAAAGCTTATAAATTGCTTTAAACAAAGCGGTCTATAGGCTTTATTTTTTTGCCTGTTTTACAAGGGTTGTCATTTATCCGAAATATAGAAGAAATTATTTTTATTAAAATTCGGAGGTATGGCATGAACGATGTGCAGAGAGCAAACATAGGAGTTTTAAGGGCAAAGGGGCTTAGTTACAGGCTTATTGCCAAAGAATTAAATATTAATGAAAACACGGTAAAAACATACTGCAGAAGACACGGACTTGGCGGAGTAAGGGCAAAAGAACAAGCGGAGGTTCTGGAATGTCTTAATTGTGGCAAAGAAGTAAAACAGAATAAAGGTCGTAAAATAAAGAAATTCTGCTGTGATAAATGTAGAAACAAGTGGTGGAATAACCATCTTGATCAGGTTAACAGAAAAGCCAACCACGAAATTGTGTGTGCCGGTTGTGGAAGAACATTTATAGCTTATGGGAAAAAGCCAAGAAAATACTGCACTTTCGATTGTTACATTTTAGACCGATTCGGAGGTGGAAGATATGATGACTAATGAAACAAAGTATATTGTAACAATGAGTATGGCAAGAAATCTTTTGGAACAGGGTGTTATTGATAATGAGGACTACGTCAAAATCAATACAAAATTCACACAAAAATATGAGCCAAAGATTGGTACGTTATCAGCTGAAATTGACTTGAATAAAATGCCTGAAAGAGGGAATATGTGATACTGACAAGGAGGGAGTTTATGCCAATAGTAAGTGAAATAAGCCCGATAAAGCCTCTTATTTTAAAAAGAAAAAGAGTGGCTGTTTATGCCAGAGTATCGCTTGTAACGGACCAGTTATTACATTCATTATCAGCACAGGTAAGTTATTATAGTTCACTTATAAAAAACAATCCGGAATGGAAATTTGTAGGTGTCTATGCAGATGCGGGTATTACCGGAACAAGTACAAAGAAAAGGGATGAATTTAACAGGCTTATCAGTGACTGCGAAAACGGACTTATTGATTTGATTTTGGTTAAGTCCATCAGCAGATTTGCAAGAGATACCGTCACGACTTTAAAAGTGACCAGACATCTTAAAGAACTTGGAATTGATGTTTATTTTGAAAGAGAGAAGATACATTCCATGTCAGATGAAGGGGAGCTTATGTTAACGCTTCTTGCTTCATTTGCACAGGAAGAATCAAGATCTATTTCACAAAATATTACCTGGAAAATTAAGAAGAAGTTTAAACAGGGAATACCAAACGGACATAAAGCACCATTGGGGTATATATGGGATGGAGAAATGTTTCGAATTGTGCCGGAACAGGAAAAGATTGTAAGAGAAATTTATGAAAGGTATTTAGCCGGAGAGTCTGCTTACAATATTGCAAAAGAACTAAAATTAGTCGAATCGACGGTAAAGTATATTTTATCAAGTTTTGTATATACAGGAACAATGATTCTTCAAAAAAGTTTTACTACTGAAGAACATAAGAGAAGAGAAAACAAAGGCGAGCTTACAAGATATGCTGTAGAAGAAATGTTTGAGCCAATTATAACCCAGGATGAATACGAAAGAGTGCAAATCATAAGGAAACAAAGAGCAGAAATTCGAGCAAACAAAAATCCGCAATACGGTCCTTTTTCGGGAATGCTTAAGTGTGAAATTTGTGGCTGTTCTATGAGCAGAAGACGTACAAAGTATGGAATTAAACTGGTATGCAATACCAGAGAGCGAAAAGGAAAATCTGTATGCTGCAGTAAGCCTATTTATGAAGAAGAACTAAAAAAAGATTTTTGCAAAGCATTCAAACTTGACGAATTTGATGAAAAGTATCTGAAAGATCATGTTTCGCTTGTAACAATAGGACTTGACGGTATTTATTTTAAACTCCGACAGGGAAAAACAAGGCAGATAACAAGAACATACAAAAAGGGATACGGAGCATTTTCTGGAAAGATAAAATGTGGATGCTGCGGGAGCTATTTGAAAAGTGATACATGGAATATCGGGCAAAAGGGAAAGAGAGTTAAAACAAAGATATGGAACTGCCGTAGTTGTAAGTTAAAACGGCTTTATGACAGTGAGTTTAGAAAGGCACTTATTGAGACGACAAAGGAAAAAAATGTGGATTCGTACTTTTTACAGTATATAGAAAATGCTGTGGTATACGAAGACCATATTGAAATAAATCATAAGAATGGAGAGAGAAAAGTATGGGAAAGAGAGTAACAGAGATACCTGCCACACTTAATAGATTCAATTCTACTCCGATAGTAAGAAATAAAAAGAAAAGAGTGTGTGGGTATGCCAGAGTTTCAACGGACTCGGAAGAGCAGGCAACCAGCTACGATGCACAGCTTGATTATTATACAAATTACATAAAAGCGCATAAAGATTGGGAGTTTGTTGGAATGTACGCTGATGAGGGAATATCAGGTACAAGTACAAAGCACAGAAAAGGCTTTAATGACATGATAAGAGATGCTATTGATGGAAAGATTGATCTGATTATCACAAAATCAGTAAGCCGATTTGCAAGAAATACGGTTGACTCATTGCAGACAGTCAGAAAGCTTAAGGAAAAAGGTGTTGAGATTTATTTTGAAAAAGAAAATATATGGACTTTGGACTCAAAAGGCGAATTGTTAATAACCATTATGAGTTCGTTGGCGCAGGAAGAATCGAGGTCAATTTCCGAAAATGTTGCATGGGGAAAGAGAAAGGCTATGGCCGACGGGAAGGTAAGTGTATCATACAGCACTTTTCTGGGATATGATAAAGGCCCGAATGGAGAATTTGTTATCAACGAAGAACAGGCAAAAGTGGTAAGAATGATTTTTAAATGGTATCTAATGGGACAGGCGCCGGCAGCAATAGCAAAAAGATTGACGGAAATGAAAATACCGACACCTGCGGGAAAAGAAAAATGGTGGATATCAACAGTGCAGCATATTTTAGTTAATGAGAAGTATAAAGGTGATGCACTTCTTCAAAAAACATATACGGAAGATTTTTTGACAAAAAAGCAGAAGAAAAATAGTGGAGAGCTAAAACAGTATTATGTTGAAAAACACCACGAGCCGATTATTTCTGTGGACGAATTTAACAGAGTTCAGGAAGAAATAGAAAAAAGGCGTAATTACAAACAAAGGTATTCATCCAACAATATTTTTTCAGGCAAGTTAATATGTGGAGATTGTGGAGAAATGTTCGGAAGAATGGTCACTCACGCAAACAGCAAGTATGAAAAAGTGGGACAAAGGTGTATCAGAAAATATAAGGATGGTCATAAATGTTTTACACCGTTTGTTACAGATGAAAAATTGAAAGAGTGGGTGGTGCAGGGCATTAATAAATATCTTACGGATAAAGAAGAAATTATTAAAAATCTTGAAGAAATAAGAACAATTGCTTGTGATACTGAAGAATTGGAAAAACAGAGAGATGATTTGGAAATAGATATGAACATTATTTATGAGCACATACAAAGATTGATAAGCCAAGCAGGTATTATTGATGCTGTCGAGTATGAAAAGAAATATAATAAACTTACAAAAGAATATGAACGTGCAAAAAGTAAGAGAGAAGAAATACTTATAAATATTAAGCAATGTGAGTACAAAAACTCAAGACTTCAAGGGATTATTGATATAGTGGAAAAGACACAAGAGATTATAAGCGAATTTGATGAAGTATTATGGTTTGAACTTGTAGATAAAATGATAATTTACTCAAAGGTCAGGGCAGTCATAATTTTTAGGGATGGAACAGAGATAGAAG
Source organism: uncultured Eubacterium sp. (assembly GCA_910584795.1). Lineage (GTDB taxonomy): Bacteria > Bacillota > Clostridia > Lachnospirales > Lachnospiraceae > Eubacterium_G. The sequence goes on from CAJUBZ010000010.1 coordinate 75,697, forward strand.
TTGAATAGTAAAATGATATTGAGCACTTTAGAAAAAATTTAGAGTGGTCTTTGCTTGAATACAAAATTGATATATAATGAGTCATATAAACCAGAATTTGCAGAGGAGGATAAATGAGCGCAAAACTTGAATATTGTGGAAATAAAATAGAAATAGTTAATTTTCATCATAGTGTTGAGGATGAATCGTCTGGAAATCCTTATAACTGTTCTTTTGATATACGAGTTAAATCAGGGTTATTTTCAGGATTTGCAAACGGATGTGAATGTGACTATAAAGAATGGAAACTGTTTGTGAGTCAATTAAAAGAGTTGCTCCGTTTTAAGATTAACACAGTGGTATTTCAAGAAATTGGGTATGGTGGAAGAATAAGTTTTATCGGTGATAGTCTCGGACATATAGAGGTGTCAGGTATTATATATGGGGAGGCGATGTGTCACTCATTATCATTTGAGTTTATGACTGATCAAACAGTGTTTCCACTTTTTATAAAAGAATTAGAAAAGTTGTAATAGAATTGTAAATTCAAATTTGCATAATTACTGATTTATAAGATAAGCACAATTTTGTGCTTATTTTTTTGTGAAATATATGCCTCGATATTAAGTTGATATATGTTACCACAATGGTAATATGTATGCTACGAATATAAGGAGGCATGGCATTATGAAATTTGATAAAATCGACTATACTAATTACGAAATGGAATATAGTCTTTTCCCAAGAACATATTATGGTTATGAAAAAGCAGATTCATTTTTAAACCAAATCATGGAAGATGATTTGATTCCAAGAATGTATGAAATGATTTATGGTGACGATGGTATTGGGGAAAAAGTAAATTATAAAGAGTACGAGACCTATGAGTTTACAGTTGGAACAATACGTTGTATAAGAGTTCACCTGCCAGAGCGAAAAACAAATGGAAGAAAGACGCACCGCATATATTTTTTGAAAGCAACAAGTAACCATACGGGAGAAGAATATAAAGGATACTTTCTGACAGCAACTTTAGCAGATGGAGAAACTGGTGTATTCTATATAACAAAAGATTTTGAAACAAGGATAGTAGATTTTGCACCAGATGATGTTGAAAAGGAGCAACATTTGGTTATAAAAACGTTCAGCTTTGTAATTATTACAGGGGAATAAGTGCTGTATATTTTAAATAGAAGAAACACAGAAGAAAAGGGGTTCAAATGAACCCCTTTTGCCTATTTAGGGGATATAATTGTTAAATTGTAGTGAAACGAACGTTTCGACTAATCCTTGCAGGTGTGGTTTTTATCCTGATAGAAATAAGTGTGATTGTACCGAAAGGGAAGTACGCAAATATTTACAGAAAATTAGTGGTCCTATATTGGATAGGATGGATTTATGTGTATATATGAATCCGGTGTCATATTGGGAATTAAAAGACGAAAGACAGCAGGAGAGTTCGGAAGAAATCAGAGTACGTGTCAACATAGCAGCTGCTATACAAAGAAAACGCTATGCGAATGAAAAAATTCATTATAATAGTCAGCTGCAGGGAGTTATGATAGAAAAATATTGCAAACTTCAAAAAGAAGAGGAAGGTATAGTAAAAGATATATTTGAAAAAATGGAACTGAGTGTGCGTGCTTATGAGAAATTATTAAAAGTGTCCAGAACGATTGCAGACTTAAAAGAAAAAGAAAAGATTTCCATAGAAGAACTGGCAGAGGCTGTTAGTTATAAGATGATAGGGAAAGGGGGAAATGTATGAGTGATAGAGAGTATTGGTTATGGATTTCAAGTGTGGAGTTCCTTTACTTTGAAAAGTTAAAAAAACTGATTGAACAATTTAAAAGTGTAAAAAATATTTATTGTGCTAATAAGAAACAATTAATGATAAAAGGAGGACTGAGTGATAAGGAAATTACATCTTTAGATGAAAGTAAGAAGCGTTTCAGCCCGGAACAATATATAAAAAATCTTGAGAAAAATAATATACAGTTTGTCTGCATTGAAGATAAAAATTATCCGAAAAGATTATTTCCATATAATCATAAACCGTATTTTTTGTTTTATAAAGGGAAATTACCGGATGACAGTCTGCCGATAGTAGCTATGGTAGGAGCGAGAGCGTGTTCAGGATATGGAAGAAATATGGCAAAAAGTCTTGCAAGAGGGTTGTCTGAAAATAATGTGCAGATAATTAGTGGAATGGCAAGAGGCATTGATACATATAGTGGGTTAGGAGCGTTAGAGGGAAAAGCACCAGCCTTTGCAGTACTGGGGTGTGGTGCTGACATCTGTTATCCTACAGAAAACATAGAATTATATGAAGATATATTAAACAATGGTGGTATTATATCAGAATATCCACCGGGCAGCCCGCCATTAGCATGGCATTTTCCACAGAGAAATAGAATTATCAGTGGATTATCAGACAAGGTGATTGTAATAGAGGCAAAAGAGAAAAGTGGTTCATTAATTACGGTAGAGTGGGCGTTGGAACAGGGGAAAGATATTTTAGCAGTTCCAGGCAGAGCTGGAGACAGGTTAAGTGACGGGTGCAACCGACTAATAAAGAACGGAGCAGGCATGGTGACATGTGTGGAAGATATCTTAGAAGAACTTAAATACGTAGTATTTAATAAGCTATATTTGAATGACGCAGTAGAAAAAACACTTGAAAAAGATTTTTTGTTGTTGTATAGTGAGTTAAGTTTACAGCCGAAAAATATATATGAGTTAATAGAAACAACAGGACTAAAGTATGAAAGACTTGTGGAGATGTTGTTACAATTACAGTTGAGGGGGCTGATTGAGCAACCATCATATAATTGTTATTCGAGGCTAAATTAATATCTTTAAAAAGGAGATGTTTATGGCAAAGTATCTTGTGATTGTGGAATCACCGGCAAAAGTGAAAACGATTAAGAAATTTTTAGGCTCCAGTTATGAAGTGGTAGCATCTAACGGACACGTTAGGGACATGCCTAAAAGTTCTATGGGAATTGATTTTGAAAATGATTATGAACCAAAATATATTACCATCAGAGGTAAGGGAGAAAAACTGGCAGAACTGCGTCGTTATGTTAAAAAAGCAGACAAAGTTTATCTGGCGACTGACCCGGACCGTGAAGGAGAAGCTATTTCATGGCATCTTGCAAATTCTTTAAAATTGGAAGATAAGAAGACTGCAAGAATTACTTTTAATGAAATTACAAAACCGGCTGTTAAAGAATCATTGAAAAATCCAAGAGAGATTGATATGGATTTAGTAGATGCCCAGCAGGCTAGACGAGTTATAGACAGAATGGTAGGATATAGCATTAGTCCGCTGCTTTGGCAGAAAATAAAGAGAGGGCTTAGTGCAGGCCGTGTTCAGTCAGTTGCACTTCGTATGCTTTGTGACAGAGAGGAAGAAATTAATGCATTTATTCCAAAAGAATATTGGGATATGGATGCAGTTTTAAAATTCAAGAATAAAGAATTTACGGTAAGTTTCTATGGCGATAAAAAAGGAAAGATAGAAATTACTGGTAAGGAACAGCTGGATAAGATTATTGAAGAATTAAAAGACAGTAAATTTAGTGTAAATGATATTAAAAAAGGAAATAGAACAAGAAAAGCCCCAATACCATTTACAACCAGTACGATGCAGCAGGAGGCATCTAAAGCATTGAATTTTTCGACGCAGAAGACGATGCGTATTGCACAGCAGCTATATGAGGGTGTTGATATTAAGGGGCGTGGAAGTATTGGTTTAATTACTTATCTCCGTACAGATTCCACCAGAGTATCAGAGACAGCAGAGGCACAGGTAAAAGAATTTATTGAAGAAAATTATGGTATGGATTATATGACAAAAGAGGTAAATTCTAAGAAAGCCTCAAAAAAGATACAGGATGCACATGAAGCTATCAGGCCAACAGATGTCACATTGACACCTGATATGGTAAAAGCACAGCTTCCAAGAGATCAGTTCAGACTGTATCAATTAATATGGAAACGATTTGTTGCCAGTCGTATGGGAAATGCAGTATATGATACATTTAATGTTAAGATTGGTGCTGAGAATTATGTATTTACTGCGTCAACATCAAAAATTAAATTTGACGGATTTATGAAGATCTATACGGACAGTGACAATGAAAAAGTGGTGACGAATAATACGATTGCAAAATTGGAAAAAGATTCAGAACTGGAATTTGTTAAATTTGAGGAAAATCAGCATTTTACCCAGCCACCGGCCCATTTTACAGAAGCAGCATTGGTAAAAGCTATGGAGGAGCAGGGAATCGGACGTCCAAGTACTTATGCACCGACGATTAGTACGATTGTTGGAAGAAGATATGTGACAAGAGAAAAGAAAAATCTTTATGTAACAGAATTAGGTGAGGCAGTAAATAATGTAATGAAGACAGCATTTAAGGTAATTGTTGATACAGAGTTTACTGCAAATATGGAATCTCTTCTAGACTCTGTGGAAGAGGGGGAAGTAGAATGGAAGACTATTATTAGAAATTTCTATCCGGATCTTGATGCAATGGTAAAAGATGCAGAACAAAAACTTGAGAAGATTCAAATTGCAGATGAGGAATCAGATGAGATCTGTGAAGAATGCGGAAGAAGGATGGTTATCAAATATGGTCCGCATGGTAAGTTCCTTGCATGTCCGGGATTTCCGGAGTGTAGAAATACGAAGCCATATCTTGAGAAGGTAGGAGTTCCGTGTCCAAAGTGTGGTAAAGATGTAGTATACCGCATGACGAAGAAAGGACGTAGATATTATGGATGTATAGACGGACCGGAATGTGATTTTATGTCATGGCAGAAACCGTCTACAGAGAAATGTCCACAGTGTGGTGGTTACATGGTGGAAAAAGGTAACAAACTGGCATGTGCTGATGTAGAATGTGGATTTGTGCGAAGTAAAGAGCAAGGCAAGCAGAAATAAAAAGTCAGAACAGTATGAAGCACTGGCAAAGAAAGAGAGCGGACCAAAAGTACAAAAGTAAACTTTCGACTTTGGTCCGCTCTCTTTCTTTGTTAGTACGCTTAGGTGTACCAGAATGAGTTAAAGGATGCGAAATTATTAATAGTTTATATAAAAAAGAATTGACAAATATTGCCTAAAGGTATAACCTAATAAAACATGAGTAAAAAATTTAGAAAAGGAGGTTAATAAAATGAGAACATATAATAATTTAAATAAAGATAATAAATTAAATAAAAGATTATGGAAAAATACCTCCGGCTTATATAAGAATTAATATCATTTCAATTAATTCAATAATATTTTATCTTATTTGCCGTGGTAGTTTTCTACTACGGTTTTTCTTATACAGAAAATTACAAATTAAACATTAGGAGACAAGGAATGAAAAAGTTATCAACATATATTTTTAGATTTAAATGGAAATATTTCATTGCAATTATATCAATGATTATTTCTGTTACTTTAGATTTGATGGCACCACAGTTTACAAAACATATTATTGATGATGTCATTGTGGGTGGGCAGATGTCTAAATTAAAGTTTTTGCTGCTAGGGATTTTGGCGGTTGGATTAGGCAGATGCATTTTTCAGTATATAAAAGAGTATACTTTTGACTGTTTAGGTTCTGATATTGCCAGTTCTATGAGAAAAGATTTATTTGTACATACACAGAATTTAAGTGAGGATTTTTTTGACAGGACAGATACCGGAGAACTGATGTCTAGAATAAAAGATGATATCGACAAAATATGGGATGGTCTTAGTTATGTAAGTATGCTTTTGATTGAGGTCTTTATCCATACTTCCATTGTACTATTTTGTATGTATACGATGGATGTCAGGCTTGCTGTTATTCCTACAGCTGCCATGATTTTTTGTGGGTGCATTGCATTAATTATGGAAAGAAAGCTGGGGGCTGTTTATGAGGAAATTAGTGAAGAAAATGCAGAGTTAAATACGGTTGCAGAAGAAAATCTTGCAGGAGTGAGAACTGTTAAGGCATTTGCAAGAGAGAAGTATGAGATTAAAAAGTTTTTATCCCATAATAAACGTTACTATGAATTAAATATGAAACAATCAAAGGTTTTTGTAAAATATTATCCATATTTTTCGGTGGTTACGAAAGTTCTTCCGCTATTGACATTGTTTGTTGGAGGGCGATATGCAATTGAAGGAAGTATTACCTTAGGTACGCTAAGTGCGATGGTGGAATATTCAAATAATATTGTGTGGCCGATGGAAATGCTGGGATGGCTCACGAATAGCTTTTCATCTGCGGTTGCTTCCAACAAAAAAATCAAAAAGATTTATAAAGAAACACCATCTATAAAGGAAGCGGAAAATCCTATAGTTTTAAATGCAGTAAAAGGAAAAATTGAATTTGACAAGGTATGCTATGGTAAAGATGATAAAAAGATAATTTTAGAGGATATCAGTTTTTCAGTTAGACCGGGAGGAACTCTTGGGATTATGGGAGAGACCGGTTCAGGAAAATCTACGATTATTAATCTGCTGTCCAGATATTATGATGTTTCTAGTGGAGAAATTAAGATGGATGATGTAGATATCAGACAGATGTCCTTAAAACAGGTAAGGGAAAGTGTTGCACCTGTTATGCAGGATGTATTTCTGTTTTCGGATACAATTTCGGAAAATATTAAGTTGGGAAAAAAACATTCTATTGGAGAAGAGGAAATCATGAAAGCATCTGACAATGCTCAGGTCAGTGAGTTTGCGGACAACATGGAAAAACGATTTGACACCGTTATTGGTGAGCGTGGTGTGGGACTTTCCGGAGGACAGAAACAACGTATTAGTATAGCCAGAGCTTTTGCAAAACAAAATCCAATATTAGTATTGGACGATTCTACATCTGCACTGGATATGGAGACAGAACAGCAAATACAGATTGCCTTGGAAGAATTAAAGGATGTAACAAAGGTTATTATTGCTCACAGAATCAGTGCTGTCAGAAAGGCAGATGAAATTATCTTTTTAAAGGACGGAAAGATTGTTGAGAGAGGAACACATGATAAATTGATGTCAGAAAAAGGGTTGTATTATGAAACTTATCTGGCACAATATGGAGATATTATTACAGAAGAAAGGGGGCAGATATAATGGCATATAATTCTTTTAAGGAAGATGAACATAGTATAGAAAAGAGCAAACTCCACACATTAAAAAGACTGTTTGCATATTTACTGAAATACAAATGGACAATACTTCTTGTTCTGGTCCTCATGGGATATTGTGTGGCTGTTACGTTGGTAAACCCTCTGATTATTGAAGCTGCAATTGATGATTATATTGGGAAGAAAGATTATGCAGGATTATATAAGTTGCTGGGAATTGCTTTAGGTTTAAATTTACTGGTAACCTTTGCTATCAAAAGCCGAATGTATATTATGGCAAAGATGTGTAATAAGATACTTCTTACAATTAGACAGGAATTATATACACACATTCAAAAACTTGGATTTCATTTTTTTGACAGCAGACCTACAGGAAAAATTCTATCAAGAATTATTGGAGATATTAATTCTCTGAAAGATGTATTATCGAATTGTGTAACTACATTAATACCAGATTTTATTACTGTAGCAGCAGTGGTAACAATCATGTTTGCAAAGAATCCTAAGCTGGCATTGGCGGCACTAATCAGTACGCCATTTATGGCTTTTGCAACATCTTATATAGAGGTTAAAGCGCATCCGAGATGGCAGTTGTTTCGAAAGAAATCTTCTAATTTAAATGCTTTTCTTCATGAGGATATGTCGGGAATGAAAGTGATACATAGTTTTACGGCAGAAAAGGAAACCGAAGAGACGTTTGATGAATTAATAAAAGAACATAAGCAGTCTTTTCGAGAGGCGGTGAGAATGAGCGATTGTTTTGGTTCGGCAATTGATCTTTCATGGGGATTAGGATGCCTTTCGTTGTATTTTGTAGGAATTGTTATATTGAAAGAAGAACATATTTCTGTTGGGACTTTTTTGGCGTTTGGAACATACATCAATATGTTCTGGCAGCCAATAAATAATCTGAGCAATTTTTATAATCAGATAATAACTAATATTGCAGGGGCTGAAAGAATTTTTGAAATTTTAGATACAGAGCCGGAGATTACAGATGAAGATGGGGCAGAAGAACTTCCTGAGTTAGAAGGAAGAGTAGAATTTGATCATGTAACTTTTGGTTATGACAAGGAAGCGGTATTAAAAGATGTGAGTTTTCAAATACAGCCAGGTGAAACAATTGCTTTGGTAGGTTCTACAGGAGCCGGTAAGTCTACTATTATAAATTTAATCAGCAGATTCTATGATGCTAATGAAGGAAAGGTACTTCTTGACGGATATGATGTTAAGGATGTAACTATCGAAAGTCTGCGCAGTCAGGTTGGAACTATGACGCAGGAAAACTTTATTTTTTCAGGAACTATTAAAGATAACATCCGTTATGGAAAGCTAGATGCGACAGATGAGGAAATCATAGAGGCGGCAAAAGCGGTTAATGCGCATGAGTTTATTATTAAGATGGAAAAAGGATATGATACAAAACTCTCGGAAAGAGGTGGCGGATTATCTATTGGACAAAAACAATTACTGGCATTAGCACGAACAATGGTATCGAAACCTAAAATCTTAATATTAGATGAAGCAACTTCTAGTATTGATACAAAAACAGAACTTATGGTACAAAAGGGCATTGAAAAAGTATTGGAAGGGCGGACATCATTTGTAATTGCACACAGACTTTCTACAATTAAGAAAGCAGATCGAATCTTTGTAGTAGAAGGGGGAAGAATTATTGAAGAAGGAAACCATGAGCAGTTATTAGAGTATAAGGGGATTTATTATAATCTCTATATGGCTCAATTTGCGTAAGCAAAGCCATGCATAAATAAAAAGATGCAAGCTCGATGAAAGTTTGCTTTCGAGAGAGCTTCTATCTTTTTATTTATATAGGGCGCAGCCAGACAGTGAGATGAAGCGCGAAGTGCGAAATCTCACTGTAGCATGGCTTTGTTTAAATTTAAAGAAAAGTTGGGGTGCAGCCAACCATCTAAAAGCCGAAAGGCTTAGCGAGTCCGAAGAAACGAAGTTTATTTGAGTTTTCGGCTGAAGTGTTTTGGAAAAAACAGTTGCAAGCATATTTCTTTTATGCTATGATATTTGAGTTGCATTAAGCACATCTGTGGAGAAGCAGACCGGTGCCTTTGCTCGAGGTAGTCTGATTTGGAGAAGCAGATGGAAGGTATGATATTTGCCGTCAAAATGTTTGGCGGAACAATATCAAGGATTATATTAAAAACCAGGAGGTAGAAAAATGGGCGTTATTTCAATGAAACAATTATTAGAAGCAGGTGTTCATTTTGGACATCAGACAAGAAGATGGAACCCTAAGATGGCTCCATACATCTACACAGAGAGAAATGGTATCTACATCATCGACTTACAGAAGTCAGTAGGTAAAGTAGATGAAGCTTACAAAGCAGTAGCTGATATTGCAGCAGATGGTGGTACTGTTCTTTTCGTAGGAACAAAGAAACAGGCACAGGAAGCTGTCAAAGAAGAAGCACAGAGATGTGGAATGTACTACGTTAACGAGAGATGGTTAGGTGGTATGCTCACAAACTTTAAGACTATCCAGTCAAGAATTAAGAGATTAAAAGATATTGAAAGAATGGCAGAAGACGGAACATTTGATGTTCTTCCTAAGAAAGAAGTTGTAAACTTAAAGAAAGAATGGGATAAGCTTGAGAAGAACCTTGGTGGTATCAAGGATATGAAGAGAATTCCAGATGCTATTTTCGTTGTAGATCCTAAGAAGGAAAAGATTTGTGTTCAGGAAGCACATTCACTTGGAATTACTTTAATTGGTATTGCAGATACTAACTGTGATCCTGAAGAATTAGATTATGTTATCCCAGGTAATGATGATGCTATCAGAGCAGTAAAACTTATTGTTTCTAAGATGGCTGATGCTGTAATCGAAGCAAACCAGGGTGAAGAAATGGTTGCTCCAGAAGTTACAGAAGAAGTGGTTGAAGAAACAGAAGCAGATGATGCTGAATAATATTCATTAGCAGAAAATCAAGTAGTATTGAGGTATATTTGATTTTTATCTAGTGATTTTGTGAAAAAACTTTTGAGCAGTATATAGGAATAGATTAACAGGAGGAATAAATTATGACAATTACAGCAGCAATGGTAAAAGAATTAAGAGAATTAACAGGCGCTGGTGTTATGGCTTGTAAAAACGCTTTAGTGGAAACTGATGGAAATCAGGAAGAAGCTATTGAAGTTTTAAGAAAAAAAGGTGAAGCTACAGCTGTAAAAAAATCAGGAAGAATCGCAGCTGAAGGTATTGTTTATACAACAGTTAAAGATGGTAAGGCAGCAATCGTTGAAGTAAACTCTGAAACAGATTTCGTTGCTAAGAACGAAAAGTTCCAGACTTTCGTTGCAAATGTTGCTGACCAGATTATTGATACAGATGCAGCAGATATGGACGCATTCATGGCTGAACCATGGAAGCTTGATACAACGAAAACTGTAAAAGATGAATTAGTATCACAGATTGCAGTTATAGGTGAAAATATGAACATCAGAAGATTTGAAAAGATTGAATCAGATGGTGTTATAGCATCATACATTCATGCAGGCGGAAAAATTGGTGTATTAGTTGAAGCTGATGCTCCAGCAAACGACACTGTAAATGCTGCAATTAAGACAATTGCAATGCAGATCGCAGCTATGAACCCACAGTACGTTTCAAGAGATGATATCTCAGTGGATGAACTTGCTAAGATGAGAGAAATTACAGTTGACAGTGCATTAAATGAGCCAGATACACTTCCAAAGCCAATCTTAAAGGATATCTTTGCAGAAGCATTAAGCCAGAATGTGTTAAATGATGAAGATAAAGCTATCTACGAAGAAAAGCAGAATGATAAATATTTATTTAACTTCCTTTCAAAAGAAGCAAAGGCTTCATTAAGCGAAATTGCTTTAACTAAGAAGGCTGAAATTATGGAAAATAAGATTTTCAATGGTTTAGTAGAGGGTCGTGTTTCAAAGCAGTTAAAAGAAGTTTGTCTTCTTGACCAGACATATGTAATGGCTGCAGACGGAAAGCAGACAGTTGCTAAATACTTAGAAGAAGTATCAAAGCAGGCTGATGGAACAGTTACTCTTAAGAAGTTCGTTCGTTTTGAGACAGGTGAAGGTCTTGAAAAGAAAGAAGAGAACTTTGCTGAGGAAGTAGCAGCTCAGATGAAATAGTTAGGCTAAAGCCGTGCAAATAAAAGAGAGAGTATTCACGAGTCATGCTTGCATGAACGAGAGAATACTCTCTCTTTTATTTATAGGGCGCAGCCCTCTACTGAGAAGAAGCGACTGAAAGGAGCGGATTCGAAGTAGGTACGGCTTTGAGCAGAGCGACGAATAAAAGAAAAGAGAGAACCTCGAATCATGCTTGCATGAACGAGAGAATACTCTCTCTTTTCTTTTATTGCGGCATTCTGCGAATTCCATGTATTTTTATATCTGCGAGAGGACTTGGGGCAGGATTAAAATGAGATGGATTATCGTATGAAAATACATTTTATAGATATTCTTTATGGAAAATATTGTAAATAAATAAAGTTAATGATACAATTAATAAAAGAGAATATAGAACGATTGTATTATGAAAAACATTAATAAAAAACATAATCCCTGAGCAGAACCAGATTGATGTATCAGATAGAATCTGACTTACCGGCATGGTTGCTGCTCAGGGATTTTTGTATAGAAGGAGGATGTTATTAACTTTTATTATTTCAGGGAGGAGAACAAATGAAGAAAAGAATATTAAAAAGCACATGTGCAGTTATATTA
>CAJUBZ010000011.1 GCA_910584795.1 uncultured Eubacterium sp.
TAATATTACACGTAGATTTATTGAAAAAAGGATTTTATACGTGTAATATTCTTGGGATTTCCCAAAAAGCAGATAAATATTACACGTAAATATATGAAAAAATTGAATTAGTATGTGTAATTGTTTTTTTCGCCGTAGAAGTATATTTTCGCATATCAAAGTTACCAATCCATTTTCCCGTTTGAACATTCCAATTTTGTAGGGGCAGAGACATTTCACTGCTGAAACAATGCAGACAGCGAGTATAGGAACTTGAGAGTCTTGATTACATTTATAATATAAAAATAATACTGAATATTAAGCGGACATTTGATTCACAAAATCAAATGTCCAGACTTACCTGAGAAAAAATCATCAGGATTTTTTCGAAGATGAAGTCGGTGCTTAAAATATTCAGTATTATTTTTATTTTCTATAAATGTTCAAGACTCGAGGTGAAGATATTCGCTGTCTGCATTGTTCCAGCAGGAGAGTCACTTCCCCACAAACCGGAATTTATAATTATTTATAAAATTCTATTTTTACTTCTCCCATACCGCAATCTACATCTATGTTCCTTCCTGTACCATTCGATAGTTTTACGGACCTGGATATTCCTGCATATTTTTCATTACCCAATTCTATTTCACCTGCACCAACTTTTAATGTATAATCAAACTCTCTATAGCCATTATCAAGATTAGCTTTTACTTCTCCCATACCACAATCTACATTCATATTATTGACCGAAGTATGCTCAACATCAACTTCACCAACTCCCACACCAATATTACATTGTTCCAATTGGCTATTCTCTATCTTTCCTTCTCCTGCCCCTACATCAATTTTAAAATTGTCTGCATAAATAGCACTGCACTTCATCTCGCCTGCCCCAATGGATAAATCCACACTATTTAATTTATCCTTTGGAATAAAAACATTGACCTCTCCTCCATGATTTGCGGAAATGGCAATCCTTCTGGATACAGAAATTTTCAAAAGGCCATTATTTACTTCATACTTTACTTTCAATGATTTTGCATTATTCTGTATTCCAAATCCCTCTTCATTCCATTGATTTATTTTCACTTCGCCATATTTTGCCTGTACTTCTATAGAATGAATTTCGTATTCAGTCTTTTGTAATTTAATAATCGAGTCTTTATTAATTGTGTTCATATCGTCATCATAGTCATCAAACCATTTCTCAAAATCAATTGACAACCTGTTTTCCATAACATCGGACTGAACTACTTCTCTTCCACCATTAACAACACCAATTGCCACCAGAACAATTCCTACTCCTGCTAATATACCACATGTCATTCCTAATATTTTAAACATTTTCTTCATTATGCCTGCTCCTTTCCGTTCCCAAATAGTCTTTTGCAGCCTTTTACAATGCCGATAAACAGCCATGGCAGAAATCTGACACAAAACAGAACTAAAGGAATTATCATGATAAGAGCCAATGCAGTCAGTAGTAATCCTGTTCCTGCCAACACCATTCCTCCTGCAAAACTGCTTGATAAAAATGCTGCTATAACTAGTGCAACCCCTGATACACCAAATCCAAACACCAAGGCTCCTAACGTTACTAATGCTGCAAAAAGACATGCAGCGGCAGCAATCACAAACCCTATCCAAAACGGAGAAGATATTGCCAACAGTATAATTGCAACAATTTTTGCATCATTATTTTTTACCTTCTCACCTGACGGGTGAACATTCTTCTCATTAAAATTATTATTTTTATTCTGAGATGAATTTTGCTCCCCTCTTCTATAATAAGGTACATACTCATTTCTATCAGATTCTATATCTGCATTTTCATTAAAATATTCTTCCGACTGTTCTTTTTGCACAACCTCTTCAATAATCTGCTTTGCAATATCCTCCGGTGTACCCATTGACTCTGGTACTAACATATCATTCTGTATCTTTGCATCAGCAAAATAATCTTCATAATAATTCAATGCATCTGCTTTTTCATTTTCAGGGATTTTTGCCAGCCGCCTTTCCAATTCTTTCATAAATTCCTTTTTAGTCATTATCGCTACCTAGCCTTTCTTCATTATTTTTTTTAAGCGTATCTTCTCCTAGCAAAATATTTGATATTTTTGTAGAATAATTTTTCCATTCTACTTTGTATAAAGCAAGTTGAGCACTGCCTTTCTCCGTAATTTTATAGTACCGCCTGTTTCTGCCATCAATTGCTTTGTCATAAGTTTCAAAACACTCTTCTTTTTGAAGGCGTCTGAGAACAGGATATAGTGTAGATTCCGATACATCTATAACATTCCTCACATCCTGTGTAATCTTATATCCATATGTTCCCTCTTTTTCTTTTGAAACAACCGACAATACAATGGCATCTAATAACGTTGAACCTGTATTAAAAACCATTTTAGCCTCCTTGTTTATTTTTATACAATATTATATATCATATAGTATTATATATGTCAATACTTATGTCTTTATTCTACTACTATATATTTATTGTATGATACCAATATTACTACGTATTTGCACTTGACCGTCCCCTATAGGCAGTGCTATTATTTAAGGTGGTTTACAAAAGTCAAATAAATGTACGAACATGTTTACTTGACTTGTTGCTTGCAGAAATAAATAAAAAGAGGTATACGAAAATGAGTAAAAGTTTTGATGATTTACTTGCACAGGTTGCAGAATGTCCAAAGAAAACCGTTGCTGTAGCATGTGCTCAGGATGATGCTGTATTAGAAGCTGTAAAAGCTGCAAAAGACAGAGGAATTGCAGATGCAATATTAGTTGGTGATGAATCCAAAATCAGAACCATCGCAAGTGTTATAAAAATGGACTTAAGCACTTACAAAATTATTAATGTAGAAGATACAATCGAAGCTGCCAGAACAGCCGTCAAGCTGGTTCACGATGGTGAAGCTGATATGTATATGAAAGGTTTGATTGATACAAAATCTTTCCTTAGAAGCGTTTTAGATAAAGAAGTTGGGCTTAGAACAGATAAGACTCTATCTCATGTATGTGTGTTTGAAGTTAAGGGCATTGATCATCTGTTATTTTTATCAGATGTTGCTTTCGTTCCTTATCCGGATCTTGATACAAAGGCAAACATTATTAGAAATACTGTAGAGATTGCTCATGCATGTGGTGTTGAATGCCCTAAAGTTGCTCCACTTGCGGCTGTGGAAGTTGTTAATCCTAAGATGCCTTGTACAGTAGATGCTGAAGCTCTTACAAAAATGAATGAAGCTGGAGAAATCGAAGGCTGCATTATTGACGGACCACTTTCATTAGACTTGGCTATTGATTCACAGGCGGCTTTCCACAAAGGAACTACTGACAGAAAAATCGTTGGGAATGCTGATGTATTATTATTCCCTGATATCCATGCAGGTAACATTACATATAAATGTTTGGTTCATACAGCAGATTGCAAAAACGGAAATATTTTAACAGGTACCAGTGCTCCTGTTATCCTTACATCACGTTCTGATGAATTTGAAGTAAAAGTAAATTCTATTGCTCTTGCTGCTATCGTTGCTGAAAAACTGAAATAAACAACTTAGGTAGTTTATTCTAAAGTTATTAATATAAAGGAGATAAAAAATGGCATATAAAATTTTAATTATTAACCCTGGTTCTACTTCTACAAAAATTGGTGTATATGAAGATGAAACACAGGTTATGGAAGAAACATTAAGACATTCTACAGAGGAAATTGCACAATATGCTACAATTTACGATCAGAAAGATTTTAGAAAAGATGTTATTATCAGCGTTCTAAAAGAAAAAGGCGTTGACCTGAATGATATTGACGTTGTTGTTGGTCGTGGCGGTTTATTAAAACCAATTCCAGGCGGTACTTACGAAACAACACCTGAATTATTAGAAGA
This sequence comes from uncultured Eubacterium sp., assembly GCA_910584795.1. Classification (GTDB taxonomy): domain Bacteria; phylum Bacillota; class Clostridia; order Lachnospirales; family Lachnospiraceae; genus Eubacterium_G. The sequence continues at coordinate 3,879 of CAJUBZ010000011.1, forward strand.
TTTAAAGATTGGTAAACAAGGACAGCATGCATCAAACCTTGGTGGTATTCTTGCAAAAGAAATCGCGTCAGAAATTAATGTTCCATCATACATTGTAGATCCGGTAGTTGTTGATGAATTACAGGATGTTGCAAGGTTATCAGGTCATCCTAAAATGCCTCGCATTTCTATCTTCCATGCTTTAAATCAAAAAGCTGTTGCAAAGAGATATGCAAAGGAAACAGGAAAAGCATATGAAGACCTTAACCTAATCGTTGTTCATATGGGCGGTGGTGTTTCTGTTGGCGCACATAAAAACGGAAAAGTTATAGATGTTGCAAATGCCTTAGATGGTGATGGTCCTTTCTCTCCGGAAAGAGCCGGTGGTCTTCCATCCGGTGCACTTATGAAACTCTGTTTCAGCGGTAAATACACACAGGCAGAAATCGGAAAAATGATTAATGGTAACGGTGGATTCAATGCTTATGTCGGAACCAACGACATGAGAGATCTTGTAAAGATGGCTGAAACTGATGCAAATGCTAAACTTGTAAGGGATGCTTTCCACTACCAGTTAGTAAAAGAAATCGGTGCCATGGCAGTTGTTCTTGGCGGCAAAGTTGACCAAATTATTTTAACCGGTGGTATTGCATACAATGCAATTACTCAGGACACAATAAAAGAAGCTGTAGAATGGATTGCTCCTGTTACAGTATATCCTGGAGAAGATGAATTACTTGCTCTTGCTCAAGGTGCTATCAGGGTCATAAGCGGCGAAGAAGAAGCTATGAAATACTAAGGAGTATTTATGAACAAAAAATTATATAAATCATCTAGAGATAAAATGCTATCCGGCGTTTGCGGTGGTATTGGAGTATATTTTAATATTGATTCTACTATTATCAGATTACTTTGGGCATTTTTAACCCTCTGTTCCTGTGGTACCGGAATTGTAGCCTATATCATTGCTTCAATCATTATACCGGATGATGAAATCATACAATAATTAAAAACGAGGGTGTAAAAACTCCTTAATTAACAGGAACTTTTTACACCCTCGTTTCATTTTTCCATATATATCCCTTATTAGCTATTCTTTTTATTCTCTCTTTTTCGAATTCCTTCTCCTGCTATTTTATATATCGTAGCAAATATAGGAACACCAATTAACATTCCAAGAATTCCAAATGTGCTGCCGCCAATGGTAACTGCCGCTAATACCCAGATTCCCGGAAGCCCCAATGAAGATCCCATAATTTTCGGATATATTAAATTTCCTTCAATAATCTGAATTACTAAAATAATAATAATGAACATTAACGCTTTAAAAGGTGATACTGTAAGCATCATAAACGCACCAATTCCAGTACCTGCATAAGCTCCAACGACCGGTATTAAGGCTGTAACTCCCAGTAATGTAGATATCATAACTACATACGGCATTCTGAAAATCAACATGACTATGGCACACATTATTCCAATTATAACTGCATCCAATAATTTTCCTACAATATAATCATGAAAACATTCATCCATAATTCGAATATAAGAAGATAATTTTTCTGTGAATTTCTCCTTTAATACTACTTTGGAAACTCTCTTCACCTGAGATAACAATTTTTCTTTACTGGTTAAAATGTAAAATGAAAATACGATTCCCATAAGAATGGTAAACACTGTGGAGGCTACAGATGTTGCAACACTAGCTACAGTATTTACAGCTCCCCCTACTCCAGCAAATAAAAACTTGCTTATTTTTTCAATATATGTTGTCCAATCTAAATCCTTCAATGTATTTAAGGCATTTTCCGGAATTAATTTCTGTATTAGTTTATTTTGTGAAACATCATTGATCAAAGGTGGCAGCTCTTCTGTAAATACACTAATACACTTAACAAATTCAGGTATAACCAAATAAATCACCAACGCTACAAACCATACCGTTACCGTCACCGCTAATATCATGCAGATTGTACGTTTATATTCATTAATTTTTCCTTTAAAACCATTTGGAAAAAGTGACCGTTCAAAAAATCCCATCAGTAAGTTAATAAGATATGCCAGACATACTCCAATAATAATCGGCGTAATACTGTGGAGTGCAACTCCAAGTATATTCATAAGAACTTTCCAATATGTTGTACACAAATATAAAATGAATAAAGTCACCCCGATTTTAAAACATTGTTTCCATTCTAATTTCATGATCATTTACCTTTTCTTTCTCAAACATAGTCAATTGATATAACAATACATCCTTAGTATATGAACCCCTTTGACTTCTTACCCATTCTATCGCATTACTTATATCAAGGTCAAACCCTTTTCCAAAAAAATCAAATATCTTTTTATGTGTTCCCCCAAACGGTCTGGCAACTACCCTTTTCACATTTTCTGATATTGGCAAATCGCTTTTAATGCTAAAGTTTCCATTCAACAATGATTTACCATTATCAAATATCGGTGCAGTTCTGTAACATCCATCCTCTCTCATAATAATTCCTAAATTATTAAAATGCCTGTCCTCATTTAAAATAATATAGTCCAATGTAAATATCTTTCGCAAATAATCTGTCACATCAATATCACACATCAATCGAATAAAATCTATCACATACGTTATCTGTTCTGTCAGTTCACTATATTCCATTATTTTTTTATGCAAAGATACCCCTGTTGTATTTTTATGCAAACGATTGAAAGTAATGAAACTTTCATCCTTCTCAAGAAAATTCTTACTTCTACATCCTTTTTTTTCATTTATTTTCACTTGCTCATACACTACATATTCATCTGTGTTCAATGTTGAAAATTGCAAAACACCAGAACACAAATATTCTACTTCCCCTTCATTTCCTGACAAATCTGTTTTGTACCAATAACCATCTTTAAAAAATTTACTTTGTATTCCATCACTAGTACCACTATTATAAACAAGAAATGTTTTGTCTAGTTCAACATATATCATTTATAACCCTCCCCGACATCATATCAGCATATCTCAGTTTTTCTCCTGCAAATTGAAACCACAAAAAGTCATTATAAGATACACCGTGGGTCTTTTTCACGATCTCTAATGGATCATAGTATTTCAATCCGAACGCTTTTAATATATCATTGATATCTGCTCTTTCTCTATCCCAGCATCTATCCTCTAAAACACAAGATAATTGATAAAGATTCATCTTGTCTGAATAAAAAATTTGTTTTATCGGATGAAGTACAAATCTTGTAATATCAACATTTGTCCCACGTACTATTACCTTTGCTATCAGTTCATCTTTCCAGTAAGCAGAAAACTTCAATCCATCCCATCTCTGAACTTCTGGAATAGAACTCTTCTTCTCCACCAATTGTAGATTTAAATTCAATGCGTTTGACAATTTTATTAACGTATCCATCTGTGGAATAGTTCTTCCTGATTCTATTCTTGCCAATGTCGATTGCGGTATATTACATAGGTATGCCAATGCCCTTTGAGAATAATTCTTTTCTTTTCTGTACATAACTAATTTTTCTATTAATGCATCAATTTCTTTCGTCATATCTGCCTCCTAAGATCCTAACTACAAGTACCTGTACTCCCACCATTTTAATAATAAAACTTAAAAGTTTCTTTTAAATTTTATTATTTACAATTTATCTTACAATTTAATGATAGCATATACGCTATCACCAAGCAATATAAAAGTGAAAAGAGGCTGTCAAACGACAGCCTCTCCTAAAAATATTATTATTATTTATTTTATAAAAATACATATTTTAGTATAAACAAAATTGCTAAAACATACATCAGAGGTTTAACTTTCTTTGCCTTACCACAAACAGCATTTAAGATAACGTACGATATTATTCCTAATCCGATACCTTCTGAAATACTATAGAACAATGGCATAGCTATTATACAAATATATGCCGGAATTGTTTCTACCATATTTTCATCCGAGAAAACAATATCCTTTATGGATGTAAACATTAAGAATCCTACCATAATCAATGCCGGTGCTGTAGCAAAACCTGGTATTGCTGTAAATATCGGTGCAAATAACATCGATACTAAGAATAACAATCCTGTAACAACTGCTGTAAGACCTGTACGGCCGCCTTCTGCAACACCAGCAGCTGATTCAACAAAAGTAGTTGTCGTTGATGTACCAAGAACGGCACCTGCACTTGTAGCAACAGCATCTGCTAACAATGCCGGTTTAATTTCAGGAAGTCTTCCTTCTTCATCCAGCATATCCGCTTTTGAACTAACACCGATTAAAGTTCCTAATGTATCAAATATATCTACAAATAGGAATGAGAATACGATAATTACAAAATTAAGAATATCTCCTTTAATTTCACTGATAACACCACCACTGAATATCTGTCCAAAAGTTTTTCCTAAAGCTGAAAAATCTGTCATTGCAAATGTTGGGTACAAACTATAGTATCCATTTTCAACATCTGGCACATATAATTTTACCGCCTGACAAATCATTCCTAAAATCCATGTTGCAAGAATACCAATAAGAATAGAACCTTTTACTCTCTTTATGTATAATACAGCTGTAATAAACAATCCGATAAGCGCTAACAATGCACAAATACCTGCAGTATTAAAATTATCTCTAAAATTAATGATTGTTACAAGTGTTGAATCTTCATTTACACATAATTTAGCTCCCTGCAATCCAATAAATGCAATAAACAGTCCAATTCCAACAGAAACTGCTCTTTTTAATGTAAGAGGTATCGCATTAAATATTGCCTCACGCACATTCGTAAGCGAAAGAATAATAAAAATTATACCTTCTACGAATACTGCTGCAAGAGCAAGTTTCCATGAGTGTCCCATTACTCCACAAACAGTAAATGCAAAGAATGCATTCAATCCCATACCTGCTGATAATGCAAATGGTAAGTTTGCCATAAATGCCATGCACATTGTACCAATAAATGATGCTAAACATGTTGCAAGCAATACCGCTGTCGGATCCATACCTGCTGCACCCAGGATGTTAGGATTTACTGCAAGTATATACGCCATTGTCATAAATGTGGTAATACCTGCCACCACTTCAGTTTTTACTGTTGTGTTCTTTTGACTGAGTTTAAAAATTTTTTCGATCATGTTTCTCCTTCGTATAGCTCTGCTATACTTTTCCTTTCTTATTATTTGCTTAAAGCATAAATTGAATATAGTGCTTTTATTTTTCATCTAAAAGCACTACGCCGACCTGAAAATAAATTTTCACTTATATCTTATCAGATTTTTATTATATTATCTACAAAAATCTTCATTTTCAATTAATATTTATGTAAATTTTTAACAAAAAATATAGCGAAGAGAATTCTATCAGTCATTCTCTCCGCTATACGCATCATTCCATTATTTCTTCACAATCTTATTTCCTTTCGTGATTTTCTTTTTCAGCAATTTTGTATATTTCTTTTTCCTCTTTGCGAAAACTTTTATCACCGCATTTTTATTGATTGCTCCAAATGCTTTCTTACCAACCTTTTTAAGTTTTTTACTCTTAATCAAAATCTTTTTAAGCTTTTTACATTTAAAGAATGCTTTTTTACCAATTCCTGTTATTCCGCTTCCAATTGTAACACTCTTCAGTTTTTTGCATCCTTTAAACGCATTTGCTCTCACTTCAACTACTTTATAAGTAACATTTTTATAAACAACCTTCTTCGGAATGCTTACCTTCTTGATTTTTTTAGATTTTGCCCCAAAGACTCTAACTGTTCTCTTTGTTGTATTTTTAATCTGATATTTCAATTTTTTATACACAAAGATTTTATTAATTTTGTGTTCAGATTTATCATCAGTCTTTGTTGGTTCCTCCACATTTTGCTTGGTTGGATTCTCCGTTGGCTTTTCCGTTGACGGTTCTGTCGGTTTCTCCGTTGGTGCTTCTGTTGGTGCTTCTGTTGGTGGCTCCGTTGGTGCTTCTGTCGGTGGCTCCGTTGATGGTTCCGTCGTTGGTTCTGTTGGTGGCTCCGTTGGTTTCGGTTTGTTATAATTGATTACATTTGATGGGTTACTATAACCACTTTTAACATAATTCTTACTATCTGACGCCGGTACTGCAACTACATAATAAGTATATTTTCCTGAACTGCTGAGATTCTCATCTACATAACTTGTATTTGATACTGTAGCAACAACTTTCTTCGTAGCTGTCGGTGAAGTTCTATAAACAATATAACTCTGTGCATGTTCTACTGCATCCCATGTAACCTCAATCTTATCACCATTTAATGTTGCCAACACAGGTGGTGCATTCAATTGTTCCTTTTGATCTACACCTCTTCCATAAAGTTTTACCTCATAAATAGAATCACCATATCCGGTTTTTCTCTCAACACAATAAATTCTCACATAACGTGCATTCGTTACCTTCGATAATGAAACAGACTCAAGTCCTGAACTTCTATTTTCATCACCATTACCTTCACCGCCTTTACCATTTTCCTGTGTAAATACAGTCGTCCAATTTCTATTATCCGTCGACGTTTCGATAACATACTTCTTTGCAGCAGCTGCTTCCCAGTAAATCTTAATTCCACCAACTTCTTCTTCACGTCCTAAATCAATTGTCAAATATTGTGGATCTGCTGCTTTTGATTCCCATCTTGTTCCAAAATCACCATCAATAATCTTATCTCCGGTATTTGTGTTATTCGCTTCTGACGAAACATCAATAACCTTTGCTCCACTTAAATTAATTTCAGGATAACCTGTCAAATCAGCCATGGTAAGATCATCCGAATCTGCTACTGGTGGTTTTGTTCCGGCTTTGTATATCTTTACATAATTAAAATTAAATCCACCATCTACTAAAAGCAGTTTCATCTGATACTGACCTTCTTTTAAATGTATCGTCTTTGTATCTTTTACATTCTTCCAATCTGTAGTTGAATTGTCAAGATATGTTGTCAGAATATAATCTGCATCGTTGTCCGTTTTTAATCTAATTGCACTGTTCTTTTCTCTATTTGTACACTGTACTCTATAATCTACAACATAATCTCCTTCTTCCTCTACATTAAGATTATATAAAAGACTGTCTCCATCATCTATCCAACCAATATATCCACCTTCCGTATTATCCGTTGTCGGTTCACATCCAAAATTTGTATCATAATCTTCTGCTTCTACAACCCCCGGAATATCACACACTTTATCTCTGCTTTCATACGGAACATATTCTGTATCTTGTGTCTTATCTTCATTCTTCGTAGGATCAACAGATACCAAAGCATGTTTTGGAACTATCACACTTCCCAGATTACCTTTTTCATTCACAAAGTTTACAGTAGTTGTTTTATCAGTTGGATTCCATACCTGTGCTGAATATATTGTTTTTCCGCCAATTGTCTTTTTAAATACCTGATAAGAAGTATAATTGCTGCTCCAGATGTCTGTACAAATATTTCCTTTTGCACACATATTCTGAATATACCAATAAGAATTGAACATCTCATCTGTCGACAGAACGCCACCTACATAATCTCCATTCTCATTTAAGTGAGATCTATATTCATCCGACCAGCGTTTTGCCGCACCTTCTGAATCACTCAACGCCATATATGGCCATAGAATATGATACCATCCTTCCGGATCAGAATTGCCTTCTGCTGATACTTTCTTCTGATATGCTCTCTGCACCTCTTCATACTCTGTCCAAATCTTTCCGGCTGTTTTTTTATCATATCCCATATATGTAATTGCCGGTGTAACCGGAAGCATGTGAATTCCCATAATACAACATGGATTACCGGAGAAATATGTTCCGTTTGTATAACCAAGTCCCCATATCATTCCAATATAAGGAATACTGTTTACATTGCTGTCGCCATAAGCCTTTTTACCATAATCTCCTGCCCAATTATGGCTGTCTCTGTCTGTTCCTTTATCAATATTAAACCAGTATTGCTCAATGGCATTAATCTCTGAAGTATATCCCCATATTCCGGCGTTCTCATACTTTTTATTTCCGGTAACTAATCCCCAAAGATATAATCCTGCCCAGCCAAATGTGGCTTCCGACGCAGACTCTTGGTTATTACCACTGTTATTGTCACCATATCCACCAGCCCATGAGTGTCCTTCGTATACATCAAAGTTTCTCATAAATGGAAGCATCGTATCATCCTTATCTGGATTCATACAATCCCTGATAAGTAATTCTATCATTTCACCATAATCTTCAACAAATGTATCATCATAAGATGCCAACACTGCTGCCGGGAATATAAAATATGCCCATAAGAAATGATGATCTGATAAGTTAATAGCCATACCATGGTCTCCACCATCACCACTAACTGCTCCCCAGCTTGTATGATAGTACATATAATAAGGGTAATCCGCTTCCCCATCATAAGTCAGCCAATTCTGCATAATCTTCTTTAATACATCAATCAGTTTATCTCTAGTCTCATACTCTCCTAACTGTTCTGCAATCAATATTCCCATTGCTATAGGATGAGACTTTTTTCCTTCCCAGTAAGGATCTGCTACCCAGTAGGATTTCAATGCACTATCTGTAAACTGTTTCAAATATGCATACATCCATTCTTCATCATAGCTGTTTGACTCACTCGGTGTCGTGTATTGTGGAATAATTCCATGAAACTCCTGACTGTATGAAAAAGTATTTCCTTCATGAATACGCAAATCGCCTCTACTGGATGTGTAAATTAAAGCTTTATCATTTACTTGCGCATAAGAATCATTTGAATATTTCCACTGATGTGGCATCATACACATTAAAGTTGTGTTTGAAATTCCTGTACCTGTTCTTTTTTGTGAAACTGTAGTTTTATAATTCGTTGTACAAATTCCTTTTGCCTCGTCATAATTATAATCAACTACTGTATCTGTTACATACGAATATGCATATTTATACATATATTCTAACTGTTTCACTGCATCGCCATCTCTTAATGATTCCGGATTTGCAATTTTATCTGTTTCTTCTTTACTTGCAAGTAATGGTATTGCTTCTTCTACTGCTAAAGCTCCAACCACTAGGTAATTCTGATTGCTTCCAAGTTTAATTTTTAATTTATTTCCAACTTTTGTTACTGTAGAATTTTCCGGCATATATACACCATAATAATGATACTGTTTCTTATTTCCATCACCCGGTGCCTCGCTTTCATTCTGTGTTTCCACAGCAAAATGATCTACAGTTACTGCTTTTCCATCTTCTTTAATAATTTCATTTCCATTTCTGTCCATGAATTTAATTAAATTGCTCACACTTAATTCAACTGAATTAGGATTTGCAAATGTTGTATATGCATAAGGAGAACCCTTAATTAAAGTGCTCAACATCTTTGGTGTATCATTATCACTATATTTTACATTAACAGACCAATCACCATATCCATCTAATTTTGCACTGGCCTTTCCTGTAATATCAGCTGAATTTACAGTAAGATCAAAATGTCTGCTGTCAACACCCATACCACCATTGTCTGCACGATTGTATAATCCATCTGTATAATACATTGATAATCCTGTTGCAGAATATTTATATGCCATAGGAAGTGCCGGCATAACGTCACTGTACTGCGTATATATAATAGATGTCCACCAGTCATTGGAAGGAATTGGTGTACTTATTTTTGATGATACATACTTTGGCTCTCTTGGCTGCAAAAGATTTGCATCATCTATCACATAACTTCCTTTTCCTAACTTTACTACTTTCTTCTCCGGAAGTTTATCGATTGTATTTGTTACTTTTTCATCCCCTGCCTGATATTCGTATACCTGTAATTCTCTAACAGAATATCCGGAACCACGGCCCATAAGGATTCCCTGCATTCTTACATATCTCACATTTTCGGCATAGAATCTGATATCCTCATCCTCGCCATTTCCTTCTAACTGTCTATAAACTGTCTTAAATTTTTTTCCATCTTCTGACACCTGTAAATCCCAGATATTTCCATACTCTACCTGCCACTGCAAAAACACACGGCCTAAAGTATATTTAGCACCCAAATCTACAGTAAGGCTCTGATTACACTTACTTTGTACATTATCATCACCTTCTGATAACCAGTATGTATCATAATTTCCATCTACTGCATTCGAGCCATCCATAGGTGTAGATGCCCACCAAGGTGTTGCATAAGATGTTGCCTCTGCCTTTTTTCCTAAAGCAATATTTTTTGCATCAGATACAGGCTCATTACAATCTTCATCGCCGATACCATAGATTTCTATTTCCCTGATAGATGCTCCCCAGCCTGATTTTTTATCGGATGAACCCGCCTGAGATTTGCTATAATTAATCAATACTCTCACATAACGTCCATTTTTCTGTGTCAATTTATATCCTGCGGTACCATCTGTACTAATCGTATCCTGATAATATGTATAGTCTACCGTTCCATCATCACGAAGCACATGCTTTTCTGTACCACCATTTCCACTGGTTGTCTCGTAAACTTTTGTCCAGTTAATTTCATCATCAGATACAAAAATCTGATATGCCACACCATAACTTGCATTATTCTGCCAGTTAATAACGACCTTGCTTATATCAGCCTTTCCACCTAAGTCTACATCCAGCCACTGGTCAGCCAAATTGGCTGCTGCTCCCCACTGTGTACTCAGTCTTCCATCCGTAGCAAAAGTAGCCACATCTCCACCATTGTTCGATGAAGAATAAGCCGGTCTGTTTGCTGACAACAGCCAAGGTTTACTGCGGTCTACTGCTTTTGCAGTATTACTGTTTACACTGCTGCCACAAATACTCAGTGATACACAAAGCATCATTGAAATTACTTTTTTTAAAATTATTTTCATATAAATACTTCTCCTTTTCTATAATTCGACACTTCTCCCTCTAATATATTTTTAGAATAACATAGCAAAAATCAAAAATCCACAGAGTTTAGAAACGTTTCTAAATTCTGTGGATTTTAAACAATAAAAATCTTTTTATCTATGCAAGATTTTTTCTTTTTCGTTTTGATATGTTTTTATATTTTTTGTTTATTTTTAAAGGGAAACTATGCAAAAAAGGCTTTAAGTGTAACCCTTTTCAAAAAGCGACTTTTCTATTAATAAAAATATTTTTATTTAAATTAGAAATAATTTATTTTTCCGATTGTCCCACATACTTATCAAGCCTTCTTGTAATATATTACATAATGCCCTCCTGCTTTTCGGCTAATTTTAATTTAAAATTAGCCGATATATGCTTACACACTCATTCTTTTTATAAACTTATATGATATCATCAATCTCGCACCCGATACTCTCTGCTAGTTTTTTCACTGTTTCTACTTGTGCTTTCCGAATATCTTTTACTCCCTGCTCATATGCCTGTAAAGTTCTAAGACTGGTGCCACTTCTTTCTGCTAATTCCGACTGAGATAGCCCTGCCACTTCTCTTTGCTTTTTCAGTAAATTTTTCCTCTTTCCTTGTAAATCATCTAAATAATTATATAATTTTGTAATATCCATCTGATGATACTTCGGGTACATATTTAACAGTTCATTATATTTTATCAGTCTATGTATTTGTTTAAAGCTATGTCCACTATAATTTTGATATTGAATCAAAGCCCACCCGCACCAATAATCTGCGCTTCTTGAATCCACAGTTATTACGCTACTATTCTCTTTTAAATCATATCCTATTTCATCTGCAATATCTCTGGCTAATTCTATTCCTGATCTTCCTGCTACAAACTTAGGATTTGTATGTTCTATTTGATTTGCAATTCCAGAACATATCATCATATCCATAAACTCATCTCCGTCCATGCTACAATTATTTATGGCATAATCAAACATTGCTCCAAATGTTCCTTTCATTCCTCCAAGATACTCATCATTCATTTTCTCATACCTCTCCTTTATTCTGACCCTAAATTATCTTTCATAATATCTCTAATAAAGGTACCTGATAATATATCTGTTTTTATCTTTTTATAATGGGTACGTGCCTGTTTATCCCTGCTCTGCTTTTTTGCATAATAGATACTACGATCAGCATACTCTGATTTTTCTTTCAAAAATTGAATCCTCTCAAATGCTTTCTGACTTTTTAATACAATCTGTTCCCCTAATTTTCCCAAATGCATCGCTTTTTCTAATTTCTGTATGCTTATTGTATTATTTAAAAAATCTTCTGCAAATCGAAAATAGGAATCATCTGCCGTAGCCGTTTCAAGAAAAAACTTTTTTTACATGGATTCCAAACTCTTTTACATGTATATTTGATTAGTTTGGAACAAAATACGTGTAATTTATTCTCATTTGACAGAAATCTCAAGACATTTTACACGTATATTCCACAATTTTAAAAAAAGCACATGTAATTTATTCTCATTTGTTAGGAATCTTAAGAGATTTTACACGTATATTTGATAGTTTAGAAAAAAATACGTGTAATTGGTTGTTTCCGTGAGTTTGGTAGTTTAACAAAAGATTAGAGAAACTCTCTGAACAGAAAAGTATTCTCGCGCACGTCTCTTATAGATTTACCTTCGGCAAATCTATAAGCACGCGGTATCGCACACTTTTATGAAATGTATACTAAACGACTTAGCATCTTGACCTTCGGTCAATCTGCACGCGGTATTCGCAGAATACCGCAATATAAGAAAAGAGAGAAAGCCTCATTCGTGCAAGCACGATTCAACCTTCTCTCTTTTCTTATATTAAGTCGCTTTGTTCAAAACTACGCGTTGATTGCTGCCTTGATTGCTTCTGTAAGCTGTGGAACTACTTTGTTTAAATCTCCAACAATACCGTAATCAGCTACATCAAAGATTGGAGCATCTTCGTCTTTGTTGATTGCGATGATTAAGTCAGACTCTTCCATACCAGCTACGTGCTGGATAGCTCCTGAAATACCAATTGCAAAGTAAACCTGTGGACGTACAGTCTTTCCTGTCTGTCCTACCTGTCTGTCAACTGGTAACCAGCCATTATCTGTTACAGCTCTTGAACAGGAAACTTCACCACCAAGAACCTTTGCAAGGTCTTCAAGCATTTTAAAGTTTTCTGCGGAACCAACACCACGTCCACCAGATACTAAAATCTTAGCATCCATAATGTCAACTGTCTCTGTAACTGCCTTGATAACTTCCTGGATTTCAACATATTTGCTGTTTTCTTCTAATTTTGCATCAAAGTTAATTACTTCTGCCTTAGCACCTGCCTTAGGCTCAGCCTTCTGCATAACACCTGCACGAACTGTTGCCATCTGTGGTCTGTGGTCAGGACATGCGATTGTAGCGATTGTGTTTCCACCAAATGCAGGACGAGTCATAAGTAACTGATTGTGCTTCTGCTCTTTTCCCGGAATTGGATTAATTGGGAAATCACCAATCTCTAATAATGTACAGTCAGCTGTCAAACCTGTTGCTACTCTGGCTGAAACTGTAGGACCTAAATCTCTACCGATTGCCGTAGCACCAACTAACATGATTTCCGGTTTGAATTCATTAATTACTGCTGTTAAAGCCTGCGCATATGGCTCTGTTCTATATGTTTCAAGTGCAGGGTCATCCACAACGATAACCTTATCAGCACCATATTCTGCTAACTGATCTACAAGACCACTAACATCTTTTCCAAGAAGTACTGCTGTAACTTCTGTTTCTAATGGCTTTGCAAGTCTTCCTGCTTCTCCAAGTAACTCGAATGCGATACCGCTTAATTCGTTATCTACCTGCTGAGCGAAGACATATACGCCTTTATAATCTTCTAAATTAATGTTCTGCATAATTATAATCTCCTCTCTACTAAATAACGTGTTTTGTTAATAATTTGTCCATGATGTAATCTACTGCTTCTTCCGGTGAATCAGGAGCAACCTTTTCGCCTGCACCCTTTCTTACCTTATCAGAAGCCTTAGCAATCTTTGTAGGTGAACCCATAAGACCTAAATCTCCATCATTAACATCAACTAAATCTTTTCTTCCCCAAGTTGTGATTTCAGCATCACATGCATCAAAGATTCCACCTGGAGTCATGTATCTAGGATCATTTAATTCTGAAAGAGCTGTAATAAGAACCGGCATCTTTGCTTTTAACATATGATGTCTGTCTTCATACTGTCTCTTAACGATTACGCTGTCTCCCTCGATTTCAATGCCTTCTGCATATGAAATAACCGGAAGTCCAAGATGTTCAGCAATCTGTGGTCCAACCTGAGCTGTATCACCGTCGATAGCCTGACGTCCTGTAATAATAATGTCATAGTCCTCAATATTTCTAATAGCACCGGCAATTGTTGTAGATGTAGCCCAAGTATCAGCACCACCTAAAACTCTGTCCGTTACTAAGATTCCATTGTCAGCGCCCATAGCCATAGCTTCACGAAGTACATCTTCTGCCTTTGGAAGTCCCATTGTAAGAACTGTAACTTCTGCGCCGTACTTATCTTTTAATCTAAGTGCTGCTTCAAGACCTGCCTTATCATCCGGATTCATGATTGTAAGCATTGCAGCTCTATTTAATGTACCGTCCGGGTTAAACTGTACGCCACCCTTTGTATCAGGTACCTGCTTTATACATACGATAACTTTCACGATTAGTACCTCCTATTACTTTAATAAGTTTGCAGAGATTACCATACGCTGAACTTCTGAAGTACCTTCGTAGATTTCTGTAATCTTAGCATCTCTCATCATTCTTTCAACGTCATATTCTCTGATATAACCATAACCACCGTGTAACTGAACAGCCTTAGTTGTTACTTCCATAGCAACTTCTGCTGCGTATAATTTAGCCTGTGCTGCCTCTACAGAATATACCTTCTGAGTAGCCTTAGCCATAGCTGCCTTATATACTAACATCTTAGCAGCTTCTACCTTTGTAGCCATATCTGCTAACTGGAACTGTGTATTCTGGAACTGTCCGATACTTCTTCCGAACTGCTTTCTTTCCTTAACGTACTCAATTGTAGTCTCTAAAGCACCTTCTGCAATACCAAGAGCCTGAGCTGCGATACCAATACGTCCACCATCCAGTGTATGCATTGCAATACCAAAACCTTTACCCTTAGCACCAAGTAAATTCTCAGCTGGAATACGACAATCTTCAAAGATTAATTCATATGTAGCTGAACCACGGATACCCATTTTCTTTTCCTTTGTACCAAAGGAGAATCCAGGTGTTCCTTTTTCAACGATAAATGCTGAAATTTCTTTCATCATTCTGCCACGTTTCTCAACCTTACCTGTTACAGCGATTACAATGTAAACATCTGCATATTTACCATTTGTGATAAAGCACTTAGAACCATTTAATACCCATTCATTTGTAGTTTCATCGAAAACAGCCTTTGTCTGCTGTCCCTGTGCATCTGTACCAGCACCCGGCTCTGTAAGACCAAAAGCACCTAACTTTTCACCCTTTGCAAGTGGAGTTACGTATTTCTTCTTCTGCTCTTCTGTACCATATGTCATAATAGGATCGATACAAAGTGATGTATGCGCTGATACGATAACACCTGTTGTACCACAAACTTTTGATAATTCTTCAACACACATTGCATATGTCAAAGGATCACATCCCTGTCCACCGTATTCCTTTGGAACCGGAATACCAAGGAAACCATATTTTGCCATCTTTTCAACTGTTTCTACAGGGAACTGTTCGTTCTCATCTGTTTCCTGAGCTAAAGGCTTCACTTCTGTCTCAGCAAATTCTTTGAAAAGAGTTCTAGCCATCTCATGTTTCTTACTTAATGTAAAATCCATTTCTTATTCCTCCATCTATAAATATTTATAAATTTAAAATTTGCCAAATCTTACTGTGCATCTACTGGTGTTTTTGTTCTATCTGCATTGTAAACATAGAATCCCTTACCACTCTTAGCACCAAGATTTCCACCACGTACCATCTTACGAAGCAATGGACAAGCACGGTATTTGCTGTCACCAGTTTCATTATAAAGAACATCCATAATTGCAAGACAGATATCTAAACCGATAAAATCTCCTAATTCTAATGGTCCCATTGGATGATTAGCTCCAAGTTTCATTGCCGCATCAATACCTGCGATATCAGAAACACCTTCCATCTTGATAAATGCTGCTTCATTAATCATTGGGATTAAGATACGGTTTACAACAAATCCTGCTGCTTCATTTACCTGTACAGGAGTCTTTCCAATTTCTTCTGAAATCTTAATGATTTCTGCAACTGTTTCTTCTGGTGTGTTTACACCGGCAATCACTTCTACGAGTTTCATTCTATCTGCAGGATTGAAAAAATGCATACCAATCATTGGACGTGTAAGACCATTTCCAATCTCTGTAATAGAAAGAGATGATGTATTTGAAGCGAAGATACATTCTGGTTTACAAATCTTATCCAATTCAGAAAATGTTGTTTTCTTTACTTCCATGTTCTCAAATGCAGCTTCAACGATTAAATCACAGTCTGCACATAAATCTTCTTTAAGTCCCGGTGTGATACTGTCTAAAATAGCATCAACCTTCTCCTGTGTCATTTTTCCTTTTTCTACAAGTCTTGCATAACCTTTTGCAATCTTGTCTTTTCCACCTTCAGCCCATTCCTGTTTGATGTCACATAATGCTACTGTGTATCCATCAACCTGAGCAAAAGCCTTCGCGATTCCCTGGCCCATTGTGCCGGCACCAATTACTCCAACTTTCATCTTTATTCCTCCAAGATTAAATTTTATTTTTTATCCACGGTCCGCCTGGTTACGATTCGTGGTTCATTACAATTACATATTTTTAAAAGGTACAACCTTTAATTTCTTTTCTTTATCCTTTTCAAGGAAGTTACCCATTCCAGCCTTCTGGTCTTCTGTTTCAAAACAGCTTCCGAATAATTTTTCCTCGATTACGATTGCATCATCCATTATTGCATCAAGGCCATCATTAATAGCTTTCTTACAAGCTCTGACTGCAATAGGGGCCTGCATAGCAATACCTGAAGCCATCTTCTTTGCAGCTGCCATCAATTCTTCCTGTGGATAAACTGCATTTACAAGACCAATTCTGAATGCTTCATCAGCTTTAATGTTTCTAGCTGTATAGATCATCTGCTTTGCCATACCTGGTCCAACAAGTCTTGCAAGTCTCTGTGTTCCACCAAATCCCGGTGTAATTCCAAGACCAACTTCCGGCTGACCAAAAATTGCATTATCTGAGCAGATTCTGATGTCACAACTCATTGAAATCTCACATCCACCACCAAGAGCAAATCCATTCACTGCAGCAATTACAGGAATAGGAAATGTCTCTAACTTTCTGAATACGTCATTTCCTTTTTTTCCAAAAGCTTCGCCTTCTGCCTTTGTAAGTGTAGACATTTCTCCAATATCAGCACCAGCTACAAATGACTTCTCGCCGGCACCAGTTAAAATCAGTGCTCTTGTTTCATCAAGATTTACTGCATCAAGTGCAGCATCTAACTCTTCAAGAACCTGACTGTTTAAAGCATTTAACGCCTTTGGACGATTGATAGTGATAACACCAACAAATCCATCCTGTTCATATGTAATAAATTCCATATTACTTCTCCTTTTTAATTATAATTATACAGAAAACTCTAGTCAACACACAACAAACTGGCTTGAAGGCAGAGACACCCTCAAACCAGTATATTTTCACTTAGTCTCTTTCAACGATTGTTGAACAGCCCATTCCACCACCGATACACAGTGTAGCAAGACCCTTCTTAGCATCTCTCTTCTGCATCTCGTGTAATAATGTAACAAGGATACGGCAGCCTGAAGCTCCAACTGGATGTCCAAGTGCGATAGCTCCACCATTTACATTTACTTTGCTCATATCAAATTCTAAGTCTCTTGCAACTGCCACTGACTGTGCTGCGAAAGCTTCGTTCGCTTCGATTAAGTCCATATCAGCAACTGTTAAGCCTGTCTTTTCCATAACTTTTCTTGTTGAAGCAACTGGTCCAACACCCATAATTTCAGGTGCAACACCACCAAGTGCTCCGCCAACAAATGCAGCCATAGGTGTAACTCCTAATTCTTTCGCCTTTTCTTCACTCATAACTACAACTGCTGCAGCACCATCATTGATACCTGATGCATTACCAGCTGTGATAACACCATCAGCCTTACCTGAACAGCATCTTAATTTGCCGAGTGATTCTGCTGTTGTACCTGCTCTTGGTCCTTCATCTGTATCTACTACGATATCGCCCTTTCTGTTCTTAACAACAACTGGTACGATTTCGTCTTTGAACTTTCCTTCTGCCATAGCTTTTTCACATTTCTGCTGTGAATTTGCTGAGAATTCATCCAATTCTTCTCTTGAAATATTCCACTGTTCAGCTACATTCTCAGCTGTAATCATCATGTGGTAATCATTGAATGCATCTGTTAAAGCATCGTTTACCATTGTATCTACGATCTTGTTATTGTTCATTCTGTAACCAAATCTAGCCTGCTGTAATGCATATGGAGCCATTGACATATTCTCCATACCACCTGCTACAACGATATCAGCATCTCCTGCCTGAATCATCTGCGCAGCCATGTTTACACAGTTAAGACCTGAACCACAAACAACGTTTACTGTAACTGCCGGTGTTTCAATTGGAAGACCTGCCTTAATTGATGCCTGACGTGCTACGTTCTGTCCAAGACCAGCCTGAATAACACAGCCCATATATACATGATCAACTGCGTCCTTTGGTACGCCGGCTCTCTTAAGTGCTTCTTCAATAACAATAGATCCTAAAACTGGTGCTGGAGTTGTACTTAACGCTCCACCCATTCTACCGATTGCTGTACGACATGCGCCTGCAATAACTACTTTCTTTGACATAATATCAATCCTCCATATATAAAAATTTTTAAAAGAATTCAACTTTGTTATAATTTTAACAAATTATATTTTTTTTGTCTAGTACAATAAACAAAAATTTTGTCAAAATATTTGTTTCTCCTAAACTTCTCTGTATTCATCATAATTTTCTCTGGTACTGTCATACTGACCTGTCGTTCCATTGTCCTGTGTTGCATCACCGTTTCTAGGCGTCTGACATAATGCAACATACAATTCTGTACGTGTTAAATAAACATATGGAGTTACATAAAAAACGGCCAGCAGACTAATTGTGATTGCTGTCAGGAAATACCATCCCAGAAATGATAGTTCTAACACAAACGCATCCATTTTGTTATTATACATCATATTTCTGCTTCTGCTGAAAGCTTCACTCATACTCATATTCGGATTCTCAGCCAGAAGATATGGTATCATCCGATACTCATACATTTTTATAAATCCCGGTATAAAAAACAGTAACGACCATAATGCAATAAATAAATTTCTGCAGAACATAATTTTTACTATATTCAAATATCCATCTTGAAATCCGAAAACTACCTCATCATACTGTGGATTATTTGTCCGGTTCTTCAGCATCCATCTGCAGCAACCTATCTGTATTGGTGCTAAAACAAGTGCTGATATTGTCACTGCCGCCATGAAAATAACCAATATCAATGCTAAAACAGTCACGATTGTTGTATAAGAGATGCTGTTCATGAACTCTATAACACTTCTCACTATGCTGTCATAGTAACTGTAGATATCATAATTAAAATCTCTTCCCAAACCATCGCTGATAATATTACTTTGCATACCTGTTGCTCTGTTCGCTCCAGAAATGCCCATATTTAATATATATCTTACTTTGATTCCTCCCAGACAAATAGACAAAATCAATCCAACCAGCACTGCTCCCCAGTAATTCTTTTGTAATATCTGTTTCGCACTTGTTTTCAGTTCTACCCTGCTCCACATTGTTTCGTCTCTCCTTTTGTTTCTTTTTAAAAATAAGTCCGCCTACTAATATATAAGCGGACTTTTAAATTTATGATATTATTTAATCTCAACTAACCAGCCTTCCGGTGCTTCTATTCTTCCCATCTGGATTCCTGTTAATGTATCGTATAATTTCTTTGTAATTGGTCCCATATCATCCATTCCACTAGGGAAACAGATTTCTTCTCCATGGTCAACAATCTTTCCAACTGGCGAGATAACTGCTGCTGTACCACAAAGACCACATTCTGCAAAATCCTTCAATTCATCTACATGAACTTCTCTTTCTTCAACTTCAAGTCCCAAGTAGTCCTTTGCAACTGTCATCAGAGAACGACGGGTAATTGAAGGAAGAATACTATCTGATTTCGGTGTAACTACTTTATTATCTTTTGTAATAAATAAGAAGTTTGCTCCACCAGTCTCTTCAACCTTTGTTCTCGTTGCAGCATCTAAATACATGTTTTCATCATAGCCTTCTGCATGAGCGGTCATGATTGCATGCAGACTCATTGCATAATTAAGTCCCGCCTTAATATGTCCTGTACCATGTGGTGCAGCTCTGTCAAAATCGCTCACCTTAATCGTCAGTGGTTTTACCCCGCCTTTAAAGTAAGGCCCTACCGGTGTAGTGAATACTCTGAACTGATACTCTTCTGCCGGTTTTACACCAATAACCGATGAGCTGCCAAACATATAAGGTCTGACATATAATGTGGCTCCGGAACCATACGGTGGTACATATGCTGCATTCTCTTTAATTGTTTGTACTACTGCCTCTACAAATCTATCCTCTGGGAATACCGGCATCTCAAGTCTTCTGGCTGAATCAGCCATACGTGCCGCATTTAAATCAGGACGGAATGTGACGATACGTCCATCCTCAGTTGTATACGCCTTCATTCCTTCGAAAATCGTCTGAGCATACTGTAATACTCCGGCACATTCGTTAATGACTACGTTTGAATCCTCTGTTAACTGTCCATCATCCCATTTGCCATCTTTGAAGTTTGCCACAAATCTCTTGTCAGTATCTACATAACCAAAGCCAAGATTTGCCCAGTCAATATTTTTCTTGTCCATCTTTTATTCCTCCTTCTATTGTCATCATTGAAAAAGGACAGCCAAAACTGTCCTTTTTCGAGCTTAAGCCTTATTTTATTATATCACTATTTTCTCTTCGGTCAATAAGACTATTTCAAAATTTAGCCATGCCGGCAAAGTTATTTCAAACTCTGCCACTGATACTTATACATTGCCTCATTATAACTATCTATCAATATCTTATTTTTCTTTCCCAAAACAAGGCATTGTTTCTTCAGACTGTCTGGTAATCTGATACAACCTGATATATTCACTTTATTGTCTAGTATCTGATAAAACATAATTCTTGTATACTGATACCCATCCTGCTCTATATTTTCCGGCTCCCAATACGTGTATACCCATAGGTTATCCTTTACTTTTTTGCAATGATTTCTCATATCCATTAGTCCATTCGATGAAAATCCATCTATAGCTGAATCATATAATACTGCTGATATCTTTGCCCCTTTATCCCAGCTATCAGGCATCCTGAAATAAACTGTTTTTTTACTACTTTCTGAATTACTGTATATATTTCCATTGAACATAAGAGTCTGCTGATAATATATCAACTCTTTATTCTTATATTCTGTATCCAGTATCTTCATTGTATTTTTACATTTTTTTGTTATCGGAATTTTAATTTCTATATACTCATCTCTTAAATTATAACACGGAAAATAAAGTGTATAAGCTATAGTTCCTGATGTAACTCTTTCCCCTCCTAAAGAAATGTAATCTTTAATAACAGCATCTTTTATTTTTTTTATTTTTTCCACTGATTCTGTTATATTAATCCGTATATTCTGTTTATCTTCCAAATCGATTCTATCCATCTCATTTAAAGGTATTTCTTTTAATATTTGTAGCTCATTTGTATACAACCCTAAACTTTGAGACAATTTTTCAATCTCTTCTTGTGAATAAATTCCTATATATTCCCGATTAATTATCTCTCCATTTTTTAATCGATAAGAAATCTCCACTTCACCTACTACATGATCTTCTTCATCATTGTATATAGCATGTGCACTATTTGAACCAAGATCAATCGGATATGTTCCTTGTTTCGCTGTCATTTCCTGTTTGATAATTACTCTATGTGCTGCAACGACATTTTCTATGAGGTCTCTTTCACTTATATAATTCCTTCTTATATCTTTTCCATTTACATGATAACTGCCTTGTCCATCCATAATAACACTTACTGCCTGAACATCCTGAACATCCGGCACTCTTTCATCATATCCAAACGCTCCTGTAATAATTACTACAACAAATACCATTGCCACTGCCACATCAGCTGCTCCTATAAGTAAACTGGATAAGATGTTCGAAACTCCTCTATGATAAATCAAATGCAAAATGGTTGCTGTCAGAAATGCTCCAATACAAAGTCCCACAAAAAACCATACATACTGACTTTTATAAGAGTCATTGCTGCTCCCGCCAATTTGTGCAAAAATCCACCCCATTCCAAATCCAACTGTAAATCCGGAAAAGAATTTTATAACTTGTTCTACGATAACAAAAACAAATGCATTCTGGGCTGTCTCTGCCTTACGCTTTTTACTTAACACATAGCACACACCAATTAATATCAGAGAAAAAACAATCCACCATACAATATATAAATCTTTTTCTTTTTCCCATATTCCTGCAAATGGTGCAAGTGCCGGACTTAACAAAGTATAAAGTGAAAAACTCATATTCTCTTCACTCCCAAACCCTGGCAGTATACTTGCCGGAAACATATTACATATCAAAATACAAATCGGATAAACACCATTGATTACCAAAAAACTGACAATTACATCTACAACAGTTCCACAGCACAATGACAGTACTGCTATAAAAGAAACAATTCCTGTTACCCCTAGTACAAGCGTTGCTATCATTCTCATAGAACTTAAAAAATATTCACTTTTTAATGTGAGTAATGCTCCTATTGTTCCTATCATTATCACCGGAAGTATGGTTTGTGCCAGCACTGATATATACCGGGTAAAAAACAGGGTTCTTCTGCTTACCGGCAAACTGCCAAACAAATCGACACACCGTTTATTATGCATATATGAAAAAACCACAATGGAAAATATTGTTGTAAATACAATCGTCACAAAAACGAATAACGATCCAACAACATTCATAGCTGACATATCGATTACTCCGTCTGAAATAAATCTATCCTTGTTTTGAAAAATGACAAGTATCTCTATTAACGGAAATGTCACAAAAAGCATTGCTATATATGCAATGGATATTCCTTTATATCTCTTTGTGGTCCATCCAAACATACTAAGAGCTTTATTCTGCCAAGTCAAACATGTATTATTATTTTCCATATCCAACACCCTCCATTTCGTTTATAAATACTTCCTCTAATGTCGATGGCATCACCTCAATAAATGCCGGCTCTAGATCATTTAATTCCTTCATAATCAACTCTAAATCACCCTTTGCCATAATTACATAATAATTTCCAACCTGACTGATAATTTCACCATGAATTTTCTTAAATACCTCTTTATCCGGAGACTCTGTGAACGCTAACTGAATTTTATGCATCTTATTTTTTAATTCATCTGTCTCTTCATTTGTTACCAAAGCACCTTTATGTAACAATACAATCTTGTCACAAATATCATCAATTTCACGTAAATTGTGAGAGGCAATAATGCAAGTCATATTGCTATCTGTAACATTTTCAATAATCATGGATTTTAATGTTTTTCGAATCACCGGATCTAATCCGTCAAAAATCTCATCTAAAAATAAATACTTCGGGCATGTAGCAAATGCAAGAATTAATGATGCCTGCCTCTGCATACCCTTACTCATGTTTATAATTTTCTTATTTGTTGCAATGGGAAACATGGAACACAATTTCATATATCTGTCCTCATCCCAATTTAGATATAATTTCCTGTATAATGCTACCATCTTTTCTACTGTACTATCATTAAAGAAATACGGGTAATCTGAAATATAAGAACATCTTTCTTTAATTTTGTGATTATCAAATGCATTCTCTCCATCAATAAAAACACTTCCCTCATCTGGTTCATATACCCCCGATAATGTCCTTAGCAATGTGCTTTTACCACTTCCATTACTTCCTGCCAGCCCAAAGATTGTACCTTCTGATATTTCACACTCCAAATTATTTATTGCTACTGTTTTATCAAATCTTTTTGTCAGATTTCTAATTTCAATCATTTCTGCTCCCTCCGTCAGTTATTTCATTTACCATAGATACCATTTCCTCTATGGTAATCCCTCTTTTATAAGCGCGGTCCATGGCCTCCTTTAAATCTTTTCTAACCTTAATTTTTTCAGCTTCATTTTGATTTAATTTGTCCGAAATAAAACTTCCTCGTCCAACTGTTGAATAAACATATCCATCCAATTCTAACATCTTGTATGCTTTCTGCACAGTATTGGGGTTAATTCCCAGTTCGGTCGCCAATGTTCTGACCGGAGGTAATTTGGTATGACTTTTTAACACACCTAGTGATGTCAGCCTTACTACATCATCATATAACTGTTGATATACCGGCGTTCTTGAACTGAAATTTACTGTCAACATATAAATTCCCCCTTTCTCTATTTTTGTATTTATTGTATTAATCTAAATAGTACAAGAAAATTATATAAAAAAAACAGTTGATATGTCAACTGCTTTTTTCTATACCTTTTCTTTACTCTAAACTTTGTAATAATGCGATAATTGTATCTATCGTATCAAAATTATCTTCATTGCGTTCATCGTATGGGATATCAATATCATATTTATCTTCCAGAGTTACAATTAATTCCATAAGCTGTTTTGACTCAAGGAACTCTGCTATACTCATATCCTCATCATCAGGATCCCACAATGGATTTATCTCGCATATAATTTCTATAATATCATCACGCATTGTCTCTTCCTCCTACTAAATATTTATAAGAAATTAAACACTCATCTATATTTACCATATTATGTCCTACTGTTCAATATATTACTTCCATTTTTGTAAAAATTGTTCTTCATTTATGATTTCAATTCCTAATTCTTTCGCTTTTTTATTTTTTGATGAATTAGACATAACATCATTATTAATTAGATAATTGGTTTTTGATGTAACGGAACCTGTTACCTTTCCACCATGTTTCTCAATATAATCTTTTACGGCATTTCTATTAGGGAACTTTTCTACACTGCCTGTCACAACAAATGTTAATCCCTCCATGGTCTGAGCGCTATCGTCTGCTTCTGGTTTCATCAGATTTATTTCCTTCAACAGTCGGTCTACTCTAGAATTGTTCTCATTATCTGAAAAATAAGCCACAAACTTTTCAGCCATCTTATCGCCAATATGATTGATTTCTACTAATTCTTCTTCGGTAGCATTTCTTATTTTTTCAAAATCATTGGAAAAATATTTGCAAATAAGTTTTGCATTTGCGACTCCAATATTGGGAATTCCCAGACTATACAAAAAGGCATGCACTTCCACGTCTCTTGCTTTCTCCAAAGATTCCATCAAATTATCATAAGATTTTCTTCCAAAACCCGGAATATTCACAATTTCCTCTTCATATCTGTCAAGCTGAAAAATATCCGCAAACTCATGAATATATCCTGCATCGATAAACTTTTCCAATGTCTCCTCTGACAGTCCATCAATATTCATTGCATTCCTTGAAACAAACAATGTATATAATTTAATATGCTTTGCCGGACATCTCTTATTAGGACAATATAATGTTTTCACACCATTTTCACTTTTTACTTCTGTAATTCCTCCACATGCCGGACAAGTATCAGGAACATCTTTTACTCCCGACTTTGTAAGATTTTCTGATATTTGTGGAATAATCATATTGGCTTTATATACTTTAATTCTATCACCGGCACCTAATTCTAACTCTTCCATAATACTAATATTATGGACACTTGCTCTGGTAACCGTTGTCCCTTCTAATTCCACCGGTTCAAAAACTGCAACCGGATTAATTAACCCGGTACGGCTGGGACTCCACTCAATATAATCAAGAACTGTCTCTGCCTGCTCATCCTCCCATTTAAAAGCAACCCCATTTCTTGGAAACTTTGAGGTCGCTCCAAGAGATTCTCCATATGCAATATCATCATACAATAAAACTAATCCATCCGATGGGTAGTCATTCTTTTTTACCTGCTCAGAAAAATATGCCACAGCCTCTTCCATATTCTCCCCTGTGACTATACGTCTCTCCACTACTTCAAACCCCTGATTCTCCAGCCACTGAAACTGCCGTTCTATGGAATTATGAAAATCTACGTTCTCTGCCTGAATCAATGCAAAAGCAACAAAATTCACATTTCGTCCGGCTGTCACCTCACTATTTAACTGTCTAACTGAACCAGAACAAAGATTTCGTGGATTTTTATATTTTGCATCAGCATCTTCTATTTGTTCATTAATTATTTTAAAATCAGAATATTTAATCAGTGCCTCTCCACGTAAAGTAAGTTTCCCCTGAAAAGGAATATTTAAAGGCACATTTTGAAACACCCTGGCATTGGCTGTAATGACCTCTCCTACCTGACCGTTCCCTCTGGTAACTGCTTTCACCAGACTCCCATTCTCATAGGATAAAACTACTGTTAACCCATCTAACTTCCAAGATAAAATGCATTCTCTCTCTCCTGCGAATTCCACCAATGCACCGACATCTTTTGTTTTATCCAAAGAAAGCATGGGACTGTCATGACGTTCTTTTGGAAGTTCACTCACAACCTCATAACCTACATGAATTGTCGGACTGTTCGTCATTACCACACCAGTCTCTTTTTCCAAATCTGCCAATTCATCATACAACCTGTCATACTCCAGATTTGACATTATCTCATTTGCATCCTGATAATATGCCTTTGATGCTTTATTTAAAATTTCTACTAATTCTTTAATCCTGACTGTTTTATCCAATTTCTTTCCTCACAATCATCGTCTATATTTATTATCTGACGGATTACTATTTCATTATTTGTGCCAGTTCTTCATCTGTCACATTTCGATACTGGCCCAAAGGCAGATTTCCCAGATAAATATCCATAATTCTAATCCGCTTTAGTTTCTGCACTTTATATCCCAGTGTTTCACACATACGCCTTATCTGTCTGTTGAGCCCCTGCGTTAAAATAATATGAAATGTATGTTTATTTACTTTTGTAACCTTACATGGTCTGGTCACTTGATTTAATATCTCAACACCCGAAGACATTTTTTGGACAAACTCATCGCCTATTGGTTTATCTACTGTTACTACATACTCTTTTTCGTGGTAATTTGATGCCTTTAATATGTGATTCACCAAAGACCCATCATTTGTTAAAAGTATCAGCCCCTGAGAATTTTTATCCAGACGTCCAATTGGATAAATACGTTTTGGATAACCAATAAAGTCTACAATGTTATCCGGATTTCCTGAATCTGTTGTACATTCAACCCCAACCGGTTTATTAAAAGCAATTACAATCTGTTCTTCTTCTCTCGAAATTATCTGTCCATTAACTTTTACAATATCTTTCAGTGTTACTTTCTGCCCCATTACAGCTGTCTCATGATTAACTGTAACCTTTTTTCCTTCAATAAGGCGGTCCGCCTCTCTTCTGGAACAAAAGCCTGAGTCACTTAAAAATTTGTTCAACCGGATTTCTTCTATATTGTTTTTTTGTTGTTTGAATCTTTTTTCTGTCATATTATTGTCTCCCGACAAGATGTTTTCTATTTATCTTTACCAAAATATTTTACACAGAAAAAGAATCTGTTGCAACAACAGATTCTTTTTTAATGTACTTTTATTCATTATTTTTGTTTCTTTTTGACAAATATTTTTGTAAGCAGATAAACAATCACACCTACAGCCACACCTGCAAAAGTTATTATTCCAACAAGTCCCCAGTTTGCTCCACCAATCCTGGTAATATCAAATCCCTCTGCTGACTGGACTTTCTGAAATAAATACAAAAAGTCTGTAACAATCGCAATGCCAAAAATTAAAACACCATTTAACACCGCCATGATGTTATCTGATTTCTTTCTTGTTACAGGTCTGTCTAATTTCAAATCCACTGCATTTGATATCAACGCTATCACATATACTGTTACAACAGTTTCCGGTATCATATATGCTGCATTATAGACCAAAGAATAAATAGCTCCATCAACAGTAGGAATCGATACTCCTGCCCATACAGTACATCCTACAATCACATGACAGATTAATCTGAGCATACATACTACAACAGTACCTATTACCAATACACCTGTCTGATGTCTGTTTCTCTTAAATATACCCAGCAGCCCTAACACTGTAAATGCTCCAATATAATCTAACATTACGATTGCAATTCCTGCCGTTGCTGAAGTTGCATAGGATAGATTAGAAAGCCCCATAAGTAACTGTAACAAACTATATGCAAAACCTGTTACGATACCCCATTTAAAACCATGTCTGTATCCCGCCACAATTATTGGCGCCATACTAGCTGCAGTTACCGAACCGCCAAAAGGCATATCAATGATCTTGATAAAGCTTAATACAAAAGCCATAGCAATTAAGATAGCACACTCTACAAGTTTTACTGATGTCTTTGTTTTTTCCATAAAAAAATTCCTCCTTTGATTACAATAATCGCCAGAGAATTCCCATTATAAAATATAGCTTCCTTACGACGGTACTAACCGTATCAAGTAATGAGGGTCGATATACATCTCTCAGCCAATCAAGGCACCCCTAGCGAATGTATTTTGTTGTATGTGTGATAGTCTATCTGTTTTGTCAGTATTTGTCAAGAAAAATAATACACTTTTATTTATCCCTTTATAATTATAGTTTATGAAACAATCAGCAAACTTCCTTTTTCCACAGATATTGTTACTTCTTTTCCTATAAATAAATTACTTGTTCCTGTAGGATTATCCGGTGTCAGTTCGAAATCATGTAATAAATACATTGCATCTTTTATATTCACTTTATGTGCAGTTCCACCTAATGCAAAGATTGAAAATCCACTTTGGCTTTCGCCCGTAAGTTGAATATCTCCATCTGTAATAACATGATATTTGTTTGTACTATCTATCATTTCTATTGCTGCTCCTTTTCTGGAAGCATACAACATGGTCTGAATGTTAGAAAATGTATGGTCTATTCTTCCACCAGTCCCGCCATATAATTTTATTTTTTGATAACCCATTTCCAATGCTTTTTTTACTGCAAGCATCATATCTGTATCATTTTTCATTACTTCATGCTGAATCACATTATTTCCCTCTGGAACAAATCCCAAAGAATCAAAATCACCCATAATCATATCCGGTTCAATATTTAGTTTTTGAAGCCATAACAAGCCCCCATCCGCTGCGATGACGTAATCTTCTTTTTTCTTTAAAAAATTAGTGCCGGAATTATCCCCGGCACCAACGATATAACATATTTTTTCCATTGATTATTTCCCTATCTATTTCTTTGAATCTTTTTTGTTACTTTTATTTGATGTCTGAACAACTGTAGTAACCGGCTGTGTAGCCGGAGCTGATGTCTGCTGTGCTATCGTCTCACTCTCTTTATTTTCTGTAACTTGCAGTTTATCAAAAAACTGCTGTAATTTTATATCTGATGCTTTCGCCTCTTCAAACTCTACTTCTACATCCTTTAACAACTGCTGTACATCTGCATCTTTTGTAACTTTCTCCATGTATTTGTGAATTTCTTCTCCACTATCATTCTGAATATACACATTCCCCGTTTTTGTATCTCTTACAACATACAATCTGTCAATACAAGGAACTGTTGTCTCGATATTCTTAATTCCCATCTGATAATACGCATAAACTACATATGTATTTTCATAGGGACCTTCTTTTGTGTAACATTCTATCTCGCTGTACCCTGATATATATGTCTTCTGTTTTACACTATTGATATCATATAAATTTCCTACATATTGTGCGATTGTCTCTGCACGTTTCTCACTGTCTTCAATTAAAAATGCATTTAAATAATTCTTTACTACATCAGAAATTTCAGGATATTTCTCATCTTGCAACGGATTTTCTGCCATAGCTTTTTGTTCCTTTGTTGGTGTGCTCTTTACAAAATAAAATATAACAGCTGCGATGCCAACAACCAAAACAACAGCAATGATTGCTGCTATAATCATATCTATTCTAATACTAGACTTTTTCTTCTGATTACTTACTTTTCTTACTGGCTGTCTGTCCCGTTCAACTTCCTTCAGCAAATCTTCTAACTCTGATTTACTTAACTTGTTTTCATCATCTGCCACGTTACACATCTCCTTTATCTTTTCGTTTCTCTAATAATATCAAAAACACTATTAAAATTCAACTTTAGGGAAAATATATATGAATTTCATATTGCCTGATTGTCTTATCTGGGGTAGAATAGATAAGGATTCATTCGCACCTGTAGTCTAATGGATAGAACATCGCCCTCCGGAGGCGACAATACCGGTTCGAATCCGGTCAGGTGCACTTAATCAAAAAAAGATTCCAGAAGAAATATTCTTCTGGAATCTTTTTTACTCTATTTCTCCAGTCTTTAGCCGATAAATATATGCATGATCTGATAAAATCTCAACCGGATCCAACTGCCTGCGGTTTACATCTTTAATCAAATCATTAATCGTATCTATAGAACATTTGATATCGGGAATTAATATCAATTCATGAACAGAACTTGGAATAATATATACATCGCTATTATGCTCTAGCGCAAAATCTCTAATTGCTCCAGGATATGTAATACAAGCCGCTCCATTTAACTTCATCGTGTTAGACATAACATACATATTCAAATCATCGATTTTCAAATTCTCAACTTCTTCCCTTACAATTCCTTTCAATTCACCATAAGTATACTCACCATATTCTGTATCCTCACTAATACAATCCTCATCATACTCATCATCATATGCATCTACCCATTCTTCATCTCCCAAAATATCATTTAAAATCATTTCCGACACAATATCTTCCATCCGCCTAACTACAACAGGATAGTTGTTCCACATATTCTGAAAAGCAATATTCCTCAATTCTTCCGGTGTTATTTCCCACCCCGCAATATGCTGATTATAAATTAATGCTGTTGCCTGTCCCTCGTCATCCTTTGACATCATAATATAAAATACAATTGCCAAATCTAAAAACTTAAAATGTGGAATTTTTGAAAGAAGCGTTTTATTCATTTCATAATTAATGACCTTATAATAAATCACTTCTTTCATTTTTTCCAAATCTGAAATATCCTGAATATTCACATCTGTCTTAAAATTATCTATACCACGAAGATATATTTCATAAATCTCA
This sequence comes from uncultured Eubacterium sp., assembly GCA_910584795.1. Taxonomy (GTDB): domain Bacteria; phylum Bacillota; class Clostridia; order Lachnospirales; family Lachnospiraceae; genus Eubacterium_G. The sequence continues at coordinate 35,129 of CAJUBZ010000011.1, forward strand.
TTGCAGATACTTTTTATAGCCCTGCCCCGCTGATATTCTTCATAATAATTTTGTAAATAAATTGTCGGCGTTGCATCCTCATCCTTTCGCACAATACTAATCGCCTTCATTCTTACATTATTATTTTTTAATACATTCCGGACAACCACAATGCCATCTTCCAGTTTCTTTTCAACAATCTCTTTTACACCCCTTTGTACTTCCTGAACAAACCCCTCATAATTCATACTTTTATCCTCCATACGAATTACGATACGTTACCTAAGGTTTATGATTAATGCATTTACATTATATTACTTCGCATAAACATTTTCAAGTATCATATTGTTTTTGTTAAACAATATTTATCTATTACGTATTGCTTCAATTGGCTTTTTAGATGCGATTCTATAAACTGGTATAAAACTTGCCACTGCTGCTATTGCAATACTAATAACCAGTAATAATCCTACCTGTCTGAGACCGAAATTCAAAATAGTAATCAGTATTCCAACTTCTTTTCGCATAACGCTGTTAATAACAGATGTAAGCACTCCTGTAGTAATTACTGCCAAAGAGAAATTTATCATTGCAATAACAAAACTCTCTGAGAAAAATATTTTAAACACATCATTACTTCTTGCTCCAATTGCTCGTAAGATTCCAATTTCCTGTTTTTTATAAGAGATACTTGTAGCAATGAAGTTTGATAACATGATTGCCGCAAATATTGCAAACCCAAGGCCTACATATAAAAATACTTTTGATAAAACCTTTAAAACTTCATCAACGGTATCTAACTCATAGGTCACAGAATTCTGCATTTTATACTTTGTATCTCCCTTAGCTGTATAACAATATTTTACTAAATCATGAACGTCTGATTTTAATTTCGGCATAGATGCCACTGCAAAATTATATTCTCCATCTTTATCAGACCAATTTTTATCATACATTTTGTCCGGTAAAATATATATTTCATCCTCAACATCTGCAATACCTACGATCTTCCATCCATTCTCCGTTTTATCCTCATCAATATTGTATTTGCTGTAACTTAAAGTAAAATCTGGATTCTCTTTTAAATAAGTAACAAGTTCCTTTTGTGTTAACCGATTTTCATTATGATACATTGCTCCTTTTGATATAATTAACTCTTTCTCACCTAGAACTTTCTTTTCACCATCAATCCATGTAATTTTAGACAAATCATAACTGGATAACTTGTCAATATACATACCTCCTGCCATATAGTTACCATTTTGAACACTCATATAGAACTGATTCATTTCAATCATTGTACTGTTCTGAGACTTCATCTGATTCAGTTTTCCTTCTCCTACTATGGCTACACAAGAAATACTGTACTGCTTTATTCTCTCTAACTCTCCAGACAATGCGACTGTTGTCAGAAGTTCTGCCGAAGATTTACCTGTTGGATTTTCTATAATTGATTTATATCGATTAAAATCAACTTTTGTATCTATAATTCCTACAATTTTATACTGTTCCTCTCCCACTTTAAGATTTTTTCCTACCAAATCTTTATAAGAACTGATTTTCTCCTTCTTACCCTTTTCATCTACATAACCTGCCTTTTCAAATGTTTTATACATATATTCACTTATAGCAATCTCGGCTTTATCCCCTTCCGGTAGTCTGCCTTCTACTACTTTATATCCCATTTCTTTCAGCTCTGATTGATTAATTTCGATATAACCTGAAAAACCTGTCGGGTATAGTTCAATATCTTCTCTTTCTGTAAGTTTTACACTTGTATCATAATTTTCCAAAACCGGAACACCACTGGTCGGTACATAAACCCCCTTATATTCAACGCCTGTTTCTTTACTGATTTTTTCAACATCTTTCTTGGAAAGCTTGTAACTCCAATCATCCCAATATCCATAATCACCATCTATATATTTTGACTTTGTTACAGAAGCATAGGAAATCTTTGTATCTGATATCGAATTTGTACATGTCTTAATATGATCGTAATTACCAAAAGTGTCTGCCAGAGCAAACATAGAAAATGCTGCAAAAGACAATATAATTGTAATTGCAAGTCTTATTTTTTTATATTTCAGGCTGCTTGCACCGATTTTAAAAGCATTTTTTAGTGGAAGCTTTGACTTTATTAATCTGAAATCTCCCTGCTTTGCCACAATTTTACTTTCATCTGTTTTTCCAAACCCAACCTTCTGATTATCTCTGATAACCGCCTTTACATCCTGTTCTCTGCCTTCAAGATAAACATTTATCATTTCTCTGTCTTTTTCTGTTAAATGATAATTTTTTCTGATAATAAGTTCGTCTTTTCCAAACACAATTCCTTCTTCATTTTGGTTGACATCACTACTGTCTTTTCGTTCTACATCAGATAATACATTACCATCTGCAAGTTCGATAATTCTATCACCATAATGCTCTGCAAATTCTCTATCGTGTGATACTACGACTACCAGTTTTTCTTTTGATAACCGTTTCAATGTGTCAAATACCTGTTTTCCGGTATTTGAATCCAAGGCTCCTGTCGGCTCATCTGCCATAATAATTTGTGGATTCTTTACTAAAGCTCTTGCAATCGCTACTCTCTGCTTCTGACCACCTGATAATTCGTTCGGTTTTCTGTCTCCAAACTCTTCCAAATCTACTTCTTTTAAAATTTTATTGATTTCATCATCTGTAGCTTTTCTTCCCTGTAGTTCAATTGCCAACGCAATATTTGCTCCAACTGTGAAATCTTCCAATACATTGTATTCCTGAAAAATAAATCCTACATATGTATTTCTATAGGAATCAAAATGGCTCTGTTTAAATTCCTTTGAAGAAACTCCTTTTATGATAATTTCTCCATCGTCATATTTATCTAATCCTCCCAGTAAATTTAAAAGTGTCGATTTACCACTTCCTGATTTACCAAGAAGAAACACCATTCCTTTTTCAGGAAATTTAATAGATACTCCCTTTAGTGCCTCTACAGACACACCTTTTTTTGTCTTATAGACCTTTTTCAACGCTTTTGCTTCTAACATTCTCCATTCCCTCTTTTCTTTAATTGTACTATTTTAATTAACACAATTTGTATTATATATACTAGGACAATTATTGTCAAGTTTTTTATTTTTGATTTGTGTCCCAGTGATATTTTTAAGAATCCTGTGATTCTTCTGTAAATTAGAATATCCTTTATTTCTTAATAGAAACAAAGGATATTCTTAAGATTTTATGAAATTATTTTTATCGATTTTCTCTTTAATATATTATTTTGCATCCGGCAGATAAATTTTCATAGTATCATAGCAATGCAAAAATTCAGTATCCGCATCATCGAAATCATCTGAAAATGTATTCAAACTGCCGTCGGGATAAATTGCCATGTTGGTAAATGTCAGATAAGCATCATAACACTCAACCAAACTCTTATAAGCTGTCTTATATTCTTCCGGTGGATTTTGAAGTTCCTTCATTATAGAAATCACTGTTTCCTGATTCTCCTCGATATCGCTTATCTGTGTCTGAAAATCCGAGTCTTCATACAAGTTATCTAATGCGTCATTAAAATCAGAAACAAAACACCCATTCACTTTTGTATATTTATCAGTTTCGTCATCATCTTTTTCATATATTGCATTACTCCAAACCCGCCGTATGAGATTACAGCAACTTTCAGCATCAGCCGCACCTAACAGCATATTATTTATTACAAGTTCTAATTTTTCTGCATATTCACGCCTGCGTTGCTTTTCTTCCTCTGCAACACTCTCCTGCTGTTTACGAATTCTAACCTCTTCCTCATTTTTTCTCTTTCGATACTGCGTTGTTCCTACTGTAACAGCAGTTATTACTACCAATAAAATAATTGCAATAATGATAAACTTTTTTGATTTTCTGTTTATCTTTTTATTCTCAGTCTTTTCCGTCTGCTGTATATTTTTCAGAGGTTCTTGCTCCATAATCATATTCTATTCCTCCACAATTAATTGCTATAAGTATGTCACCTTATCCGCTTGCAATTTTATCTGTTCGCAACTTCCCTTTATATTACAAATTTTATGATATAAACCATTCAGTTCCTCAATTAATGAATTGATTCTGTTATCACTTGAATTCTCAGTTGTGTGGACAACTGTAGTAACCATTGCAAATTTATTTTCACCACATACATCCCAAAAAGATATAATAATATTGTCACATCCATAAAAATAAATATTTTCCTTTAATTTCTCCCGTTCTTGTTCATGACATGTTTTTTTATATTGGCTGTAGAGTTTTCTCTCTTCTTCATTCCGATAATCCTCTTCGTTCCGAAATTGCATATAATATTTAACATGCTCCTGCGTTGCATTCGCCACTAATCTTTTTAAGCGTTTGTAAGCATATCGGTTATGCTCTATCGCACATTTCAACATTTTTTCTGAATATGAACTATTGTTTTTTATCAGACAATCCAACAAATACGTCATATATGGAAATATAAACTTATCGGTTCGTCCAAATCGATTCGTTATTTCAAATGTTTTTGAAAAGTAATCTAATATCTGTTCACTTGCCCCTGCAATATGAACCAGTACGTCCTCATCATAGTAACTATCAACATCTTCCCCCATCATTGTCAGTCTATTCATTGGTCTTTCATTCAATATGTATAATGAAAAATTCTCTCTTGCCCGAAGTTGCTCCATCAGTTCTACTTCATTATTCTCAATTGCCAAAATAATCATTTTTCTTCTCAAATCATCAGAACCTGCAAGTGTGTACTTCAGTTCACACTGTAGTTCATTGGCTTGTTGAAGTTGATGTATGCTTCCACTTTGTAAAGTCTTGTCTGCCGGGTAAAAATGCCAACGTATATCATCATCCATTCTGAAAGGTCTAGGTTCAATTGATGTTCCTCCTTGAAAGAGTGTCCATATATCCGACACGTTCCAATCATTTACATCATCTACAAACCAAATATATCCTTGCTTCATAAAATATTTTAATAATTTAAAATTCTTAAACTCTAACGCATAGTCAATAATAGTTTTTCCATATTCATCGGTATTCAAAATTATTTTATCCTCCCTATGAACATATGCCTCCCAAACATCCTGTTCTTCAGTAAAAGCAACATCATAGTTTGTCAAATGATTACTTGTTGTTCCAAAGCATTCTCCCGCACTTAAAATTTCCTCACACGACACATCCAAAAGTCTGGTGAATATTGGAAGATCACTCAATTGAACTGATTTCTTTCCTTTCACAATTTGTGATATGCGATTGCTCATGTTATCTATCAGTCTGTCATCATTTCCATCTCTGCCTTCTGCCTCAATACATTTTTTGCTAAACTGACGATAACTTTTATATTTCCTGATAATTAACTCGCTTAAATATTTACCTATTTCCTCGTTTGCATTTAAATTAAACATTTTGTCCTCTTACCTCCATATTGCTATTTTACTACTATGAATAAGAAATCGGTATACATAATTTACATATATAAAATCCATTATATTTCGAACAACTATTTCCAATATATACCTTTTGCATATACTTTGTTTTAATTATCCAGTTTCCGTGGGCATAGCAAATTTTTACTGCCAAAATGATAATTCAGTAGAAATGCAAGAACTTGAAATACTTAATTAAAAAAACTGAGTGCCAAAACACTGATTTTGACACTCAGTTTATATATAGAAATAGCTTTAATATTCTACTATCCCTACTTAGAATACTTTTCATATTTTTTACTATTGCAACTGTTTTTCCTTGCTATTCAGATTCACCATGATAGTCCAAATCATACCATTTCGAATCCAACTCAAAAGTCTCCCCATTCCAGACCCATTCATTTCGATATACCTCTATCATTTGCCCATCAGTCAGATCACTCACAGTACCTATCTGCATGCCTTCCTTTGTCGGTCCATGAATTTCAATTTTGCGTAGCAAAGTTAATTCTCCATCAATCCAGCGATAAAACGTATGGACTCCAGATGAGGCACTGTCACGATTCCATCCGGTCACAACCTTTTTTTCTATTTTAAACTGTGGGTCGGAAATGTCTCTCAAGGATTCACAGTATATAAACTTAGTCTGTTTCTCATTCCAGAGCCAATAATGCCAGTAATTCGGCTGGTTTCCCCTGTCAATAAGATACCCAAAATCTTGAAAACCATCAAAGTTAGCGTCTGCCACATTGTGATGCTCCAGCGCAACACCCATCATAGTCTTTTTTATAAATGTCTGAATGGGCTGTTCCATCTTTTTCGGATTCCATACAGAAAATATAGTCTTCTGCCTGCCAGAATCATCTTCCCTCTTACCTACCACCTCTACTGTTATCAGCAATATTCCCAACTTGCCACCAGTATCCACCAAAAAAGCATCATGGCTATCATCTATGGTTTGTTCTTTCAATAACTGCTGGGGTGACTTTTCCTGTTGTTTAGATTGTTCCGATAATTCATCATTTATCTGGCAGGAACAAAGCACACTACCCACACACACCAAAAGAAATACCTGTAACAGTGTCTTAAATTTCGTTATATTCATGCCAGCTTTCCTCCTATACCTTTTCACAATCCTAAAACATTCCCCAATATCTTACATTTCTTCATCAGTTCACCATCTGCTTTTATGCTGATGCTAATCATGTTTACTACTAATTCCAATGATATATTATCGTCTTCTTCACTGTCAAGATATACATCAATTACACATAGATTTAGATAAAACCAATAAATCACATGTAAATTTGCTGTATTTTCCAAAAGTTTAGAAAATGATTACACATAAATTCATTCCAAAAATGATTTTATACGTGTAATCTTTTTAGGATTTTAATGAAGTATTGATGAATATTACACGCATATCTAGTGAAAAAATCAATTCATATGTGTAATATTCTTTGAATTTTTCCAAAAGCAGATAAATATTACACGTAAATATATAAAAGATAAAATTTGTACGTGTAATTATTTTTTGCCGTAGAAGTATTTTGGATATATCAAAATCATCGTATTTTTTCAGCCCAAAAGTTTTAAAACAATCCCTCTTTACTATTTGCAGAGATAAAAAAGTTGATTAATCATAATAAAAAGAAATACACTTGGAAACATTAAATTTCCAAGTGTATTCCTTTTATACTCGAACCACCCCTGCAGTCCGAATTTTTATTGATTCTGTTTTCTGATATTTGCCCTCTTTCGAAGTGTCGGGTCAAGAATCTTCTTTCGGATTCTCAAATTCTCCGGCGTTATTTCAAGAAGTTCGTCAGTATCTATAAATTCCAATGCCTGCTCAAGACTTAACACTTTCTTTGGAACTAAACGTAATGCTTCATCTGAGCTGGATGTTCTTGTATTTGATAAATGCTTTGTTTTACAAACATTTACTTCGATATCCTCTGCTCTTCCTGTCTGTCCTACAATCATTCCTGAATAAACTCTCTCACCCGGTCCGATAAATAGAGTTCCTCGCTCCTGTGCATTAAACAATCCATAGGTTATCGCTTCTCCTGCTTCAAAAGCAATCAACGAACCCTGTTTTCTGTACTGAATTTCTCCACGGAATGTATCATATTCATCAAATACTGTATTAATAATTCCATTTCCCTTCGTATCTGTCATGAACTGTCCTCGATATCCAATTAAACCTCGGGATGGAATTCTAAATTCCAAACGTGTATAACCGTCACCAGTTGGAGCCATTCCCTGCAATTCACCTTTTCGGTTACTTAACTTTTCAATAATGGCACCGGAAAATTCATCCGGAACATCAATATAACAAACCTCCATCGGCTCTAACTTTTTGCCACGTTCATCTTGTTTATATATAACTTCTGCCTTGCTGACAGCAAATTCATATCCTTCACGCCTCATGTTTTCAATTAAAACAGATAAATGCAATTCTCCTCGTCCAGACACTTTGAAGGAGTTCATATCCTCTGTCTCCTCTACTCTTAAAGAGACATCTGTATTTAACTCTCTCATCAGTCTGTCACGAATATGACGTGATGTTACATACTTTCCTTCCTGACCTGCCAATGGACTGTCATTTACCATAAACTGCATAGAAATTGTAGGCTCTGATATCTTTTGAAATGCAATCGGTTTCGGATTTTCCAATGAGCAGATAGTATCACCAATACTAATATCCGCAATACCGGAAATTGCTACAATCGCTCCTACCGTAGCCTCTTGCACTTCGACTTTATTCAATCCCTCAAACTCATATAATTTACTGATTTTTACACGCTTTGCATTTTCAGGGTCATGGTAGTTTACCAATGTTACATCCTGATTTACCTTAATTGTTCCATTATCAACCTTACCAACACCAATACGCCCTACATATTCATTGTAGTCAATTGTACTGATAAGTACCTGTGTATCAGCCTCCGCATCACCTTCCGGTGCAGGAATGTAGTCAATAATTGTTTCAAATAAATGCTTCATATCCTCTTCTGCATCATTCATATCCATCTTTGCAAATCCCTGCTTTGCTGATGCAAATACAAATGGACAATCTAACTGTTCTTCATTTGCATCAAGTTCTATAAATAATTCAAGAACTTCATCAATTACTTCTTCCGGTCTTGCCTCTGGTCTGTCTATTTTATTAATACAAACAATAACCGGAAGGCTGAGTTCCAATGCCTTCTTCAACACAAATCTAGTCTGTGGCATAGCACCTTCAAAGGCATCTACCACTAAAACAACACCATTTACCATTTTCAGTACACGCTCTACCTCGCCGCCAAAGTCAGCATGTCCCGGCGTATCAATGATATTAATTTTTGTATCCTTATATGTTACAGCTGTATTTTTTGAAAGAATTGTGATTCCTCTTTCTCTTTCCAAATCATTAGAATCCATGACTCTTTCTGCTACTTCCTGATTCTCTCTAAAAACACCACTTTGTTTCAATAATTCATCTACCAAAGTCGTTTTACCATGGTCTACATGGGCAATAATTGCTATATTTCTAACATCTTCTCTTATCATTTTTTATCCCTTCCTTACCTGGCTAAAGTGCCCTACCTATTCTACCACAATCTTTTTATTTTTCAATGTTTTCCTTATATTGGGTAATCTCTGTTACTCCCCATACAGCTTTTCCACTAGTGGCATCTACTACCTGACTTTGGAATTTTTCAAAGTCACTTCTCTTCATATTAATGTGAAGTATTACATCTGCTCCATATTCTTCCTCTGCCGAAATACTCATCTGTCCCATAATATATTTAATCTTACCAATACTATTATAATCACATATCAGTTCAAACCTGACACCCTCACATACACGCATGACAAGTGCATTTTCTAACCCCGCCTTAGCTGACTGTCCATAAGCACGTACCAACCCTCCTGTACCTAACAGTGTACCACCAAAATATCTTGTAACTATTATCAAAGTATTGTGAATATTACCATTTGTTAATACTTCCAGTATTGGTTTTCCTGCCGTTCCCTGAGGCTCTCCGTCATCACTAAACCTTTGTATTTCGTTATTTCTTCCTATTATAAAAGCAAAACAATTATGTCTTGCATCCCAATATTGTTTTTTTATTCTCTCTATATGTGCTAAAGCTTCTTCTTCACTTTGTATAGGCAGTACATGTGCTATAAATCTTGACTTTTTTTCTACGATTTCTCCCTGCCCTGGCTTTTCAACAATAAAAAATTCTTGCATACGATTTCCTTTATTCTAATTCATTCATAAAATTCACATATCACTGCTATATAAACAGTATTTACTATATTACCACACATTTTCCTGTATATCCACATTTCGCCTTATTTCCCCTTTATTTAATCTATGAGTTTTGATATAATTGAACGGAATAGGAGGTTTTGTATGAATTTCGGATACAAAGAAACCATTGATAAACAAAAAGATTTAGTATCAATACAACGAAAAGTACTCTCTAAATCTTTGGTTGGAGCATTTAAATTTTTCTTATATATATTTGTCCTTTTTATTATTATTGCAGGATTTTTATTTCTTGGTATTATCCATGGAATTATAAAAAGTGCCCCTTCCATAGATGATGTTTCCATCGTACCATCGTCGTATTCTACTACTGTTTATGACTCTAAAAATAAAGAGATTGCCAAATTAATTACAACAGGATCTAACAGAATTAAAGTTTCTCTGGATCAGGTCCCTGAGCATTTACGTTGGGCATTTATTGACACGGAAGATGCCCGCTTTTATGAACATAACGGAATTGATATCCAAGGTATTGGAAGAGCCGCTTTTATTGCAGTCACTACAATGCATGCATCTGAAGGTGCCAGTACACTGACACAGCAGGTGTTAAAAAACAATGTCTTTACCAGTTGGACCAATGAAACTTTTATGGCTTCTGTAAAAAGAAAAATCCAGGAACAATATCTGGCAGTACAACTTGAGAAAGTCACATCAAAAGAAACTATTTTAGAGACATATTTAAATACAATCAACTTAGGTTCTAATACTTTAGGAGTACAGGCAGCATCTCTTAGATATTTTAATAAAGATGTAAGCAGACTGACGATTTCTGAATCTGCTGTAATTGCCTCCATTACTCAGAACCCTTCTGCACTTAACCCGATTACACATCCTAAGAAAAATGCAAAACGTCGCAAGAAAGTTTTGAAAAATATGCGTGCAGCGGGTCATATTTCTAAAAAAGAATATAAAGAAGCATTAAAAGACGATGTTTATTCAAGAATTCAGAAAGTTAATAATAAGTTAGAAAAGAATAATAAAAACATTTATTCCTACTTTGTTGATGAAGTTATTAACCAAGTTATGGAAGATTTACAGAAAACAAAAGGATACACCTATACTCAGGCATACAATGCCGTTTATAGTGGAGGACTCAAAATTTATTCAACACAGGATTCAAAAATTCAGCAGATTTGCGATGAAGAGACCTCAGACGACTCTAATTATCCTTACTCTATTTATTATTCTATAAACTGGGCATGGTCAGTACAAAATCCTGACGGCACAGTAGATAATTACGACGAAAGTGACATCAGCGCATATCATAAAACCGTATTAGGAGACAGCAGTTACCAATTAATTTATTCATCAAAAGAAGCTGCTAAAGCTACTGTAGAAGAATACAAAAAACATTTAAAGAAAAAATATTATAAAAAAGGATTAAGCAAGAAAAAGGGATATACGCAATACGAAACGCTCTACTACAACCCACAGCCTCAGGTTTCATTTACGGTAATGGATCAAAACACAGGATACGTGAAAGCTGTTGTAGGAGGACGTGGAAAGAAAAATGTTAGTTTATCTCTAAATCGTGCAACTGATTCTACACGTCAGCCAGGTTCAACATTTAAAGTGTTATCAGCATATGCACCAGCGATTGACACTATGGGATATACTCTTTCTACTACTATTGTAGATGAACCTTATAGTTACTCTAACGGTCGTCCAGTGAAAAACTGGTATAAAGGATATCGTGGAACGGTTACTGTAAAAAAGGCAATTGCTGATTCAATGAATATCTGTGCTGTTAAAACATTAACAGAAATCACCCCACAATTGGGATATGACTATTTGTGTAATTTTGGTTTTACAACATTAGTAGACAACCGCGTAGAAAAAGATGGTTCTGTTACTTCTGATATTCAGCAAGCTTTAGCTCTGGGTGGTATTACAGATGGTGTTACAAACTTAGAAATGACTGCTGCTTATGCTTCTATTGCCAATTTAGGAACATACACCAAGCCAGCGTTTTATTCTCAAGTAATTGACAGTAATGGACGTGTTATATTAGACCGAACAAGACCACAGACCCGTACTGTTTTAAAGGAATCCACTGCTGCTCTTTTAACAGAAGCACTGGAAAGCGTAGTAACATCAGGTACCGGTACTGCCTGTAAACTATCAGATGGCATGCCTGCTGCCGGCAAAACAGGTACAACATCCAGTGAGTATGATTTATGGTTTGCCGGATATACACCATATCTTACAGCATCAATCTGGACAGGATATGATGAAAACAAATCACTTTCCGGTGATCAGGTTTTTCATGAACGTCTCTGGTCAAAAATCATGTCCAGAATTGATGAGGTAAAAAATTATAAAAAGAAAGATTTTAAACGTGGTAAGAATGTTCATTCTGTAGAGATTTGTGATTCTTCAGGAAAAGTTGCCATCAAGGGCGTTTGTCCTAAGACACATACAGAATACTACAAATCAGGCAGCGAACCTGGAAAATGTAATTGGCATTCCAGTAATTACTCAAATAATTATGATTATACAAAAAACAGCAGAGAAAACACTACAACTAAAACAAACTCTAATGATGTTACAAAAAAGACCACTACTGAAGCAACAACACAGAAAATACAATCTGGCAATGATGAGCCTACTCAGAAACCAGTTCAAACAAAAAAAGTGCCGGAAACTAAAAAGAAACAAAAAACACCAGAAAATTAATAATACATTTATCCTAAAAAGGACTTCGTTAAGTAAATATCTAAAAAGTAAAAACCGTGTCAGCCAATGCTGACACGGTTTCTGTTGTCCTTCCCATAGAGCACATTTAATATTTACATATATAGAGTATTATTATTTGAGTTTCCCAATGTATTTTTCAAAATTATTTTCCATGTTATCTACCAATTTACATATATTAGCTCTTATTTTTTTATATACATATGTAATTTATTTTTATCTTTTGTGAATTTGGTAGTCTAATAACAAAGAAGGTATTAAAAAAGGGGCTTATTTGCAGCCCCTTCTCGCATTTATTTAAATTTTTAATTAGCAAACACCCTGGGCAATCATAGCTTCTGCTACTTTTTCAAATCCGGCAATGTTAGCACCTACTACGTAGTCACCTTCAAAACCATATCTCTTAGCAGCATCATCAATATTGTGGTAAATGTTTACCATGATGTTCTTTAACTTAGAATCAACTTCTTCAAATGTCCATGAAAGTCTTTCTGAGTTCTGTGACATCTCAAGAGCTGATGTAGCAACACCACCTGCATTTGCAGCCTTACCACCAACGAACCATACGCCATTTTCCTGTAAGTATTTTGTTGCATCAATTGTTGTAGGCATGTTAGCACCTTCACAAACACATTTACATCCGTTTGCTACTAACTGTTTTGCATCATCAAGATGTAATTCATTCTGTGTAGCACATGGAAGAGCAATATCACACTTAATCTGCCATACACCACGTCCTTCATGATATTCAGCTGAAGGTCTTGCTGCAGCATACTCTGTAAGTCTTGCTCTTTTAACTTCTTTGATTTCTTTAAGAAGATCTACATCGATTCCTTCTGAATCATAAATCCAACCTGTTGAATCTGAACATGTTACACATTTTGCTCCCATCTGATGAGCTTTCTGGATAGCATAGATAGCAACGTTACCAGCACCTGATACAACAACTGTCTTTCCTTCCATTGACTCGCCATGACACTTAATTAACTCTTCTGTTAAGTAAAGTAATCCGTAACCTGTAGCTTCTGTTCTTGCTAAAGAACCACCATATGTAAGTCCCTTACCTGTAAGAACACCTTCATATACTCCACGGATTCTCTTGTACTGTCCAAACATATAACCGATTTCTCTGGCACCTGTTCCGATATCACCGGCAGGAACGTCTGTATCTGCTCCAATATATTTGCAAAGTTCTGTCATAAAGCTCTGGCAGAATGCCATAACTTCTCTATCTGATTTGCCCTTAGGATCGAAATCAGAACCACCTTTACCACCACCAATTGGAAGTCCTGTAAGTGAATTCTTGAAAATCTGCTCAAATCCTAAGAACTTGATAATTCCAAGATTTACTGATGGGTGAAGTCTTAAACCACCCTTATATGGTCCGATAGCTGAATTAAACTGTACTCTGTATCCTGTATTTACCTGTACCTGTCCGTTATCATCTACCCAAGGAACTCTGAACTTGAATTGTCTTTCCGGTTCACAGATTCTTTCAAGTAAAGCTTCCTTTTTAAATTTTTCCTCATTTTTTTCAATTACAGGTCTTAATGATTCTAATACTTCATCAACTGCCTGTAAAAATTCCGGCTCGCTAGCGTTCTTCTCATGAACTTTTGCTAATACCTCGTCTACATATGACATTTTGTAGCCCTCCTTAATATATTTTTCTTAATCCATGTGTAAACTGGCAGATATAACGCTCACTTTAACACACTAAAGAGAATTATATATTAATTTCTTAATTATATCAAGCAAACAAGGTCTTAAACTTAATTTTGTAAGGCAATTCTTTTATTTCCTTTATTTTCTTAATCTAAAACTTAATAATTACAATATTTGGATAAATAATATAGTTTTTTGAACTAAAATAATCCTTTTTATTACTGCGGTTCATCAGGATTTTTATTTTATTTCATTTTAGGCTTAAATATAAGTGATGCCAGATATCCTAAAATAAGCGCTCCTGATATTCCTACTGCACTGGAAGTAAATCCTCCTTTAAACAATCCAAGAACTCCTGATTCACTGATAGCTTCTTTCATCCCTTTCCAAAGATTATTTCCAAATCCAATCAAAGGTACTGTAGCACCACATCCCGCCCATTTTGAAAACGGTTCATATATTCCTATTGCTCCAAGTATTACACCAAGGCATACGAGTCCAACCATAATTCTTCCCGGTGTGAGTTTTGTCTTGTCAATAAAAATCTGTACAATGGCACATATCACACCACCAACCAAAAAACTTTTTATAAAAATCATCTGTTTCATCCTCTCATTTTCATCGTTTTATTTTTAAACTGACTTCATGCAAATTTTCAAGATCTTTATAACATGATTTAACATGCTTCTATCTGTACAAGATGTGCAATTCCCGGTACACTGTTTCCTTCATTAAAACTAACCGGTGACATCAGTGCACCTGTAGGAATAAACAACACTTTCTTCCATGCTTTCTTTTTTAACTGTTTAAATATATATGATGTAAGAACTGTTGCCGCACAACCGCAGCCACTGCCGCCCGCGTGAGTATCCTGACTGCTTGCATCAAACATTTCAATTCCACAATCCATATGCACTTTTGAAATATCATAGCCTTTATCCCTCAATAAATCCAATAAAATTGTTTTTCCAACAATTCCTAAATCACCTGTAATAATTTTATCATAGTCCTCAGCTGTCGTATTAAAGTCCTTAAAATGTGTATATATTACATCTGCTGCTGCCGGAGCCATACATGCTCCCATGTTCTGTGCATCCTTTACACCATAATCAACAATCTTTCCTGTTGTAATTCCCGTAATTTTTGCAAATCCCTTATCTTTACTGACTATCACTGCTCCTGCTCCGGTCACAGTCCATGTAGCTGCATATGGTCTCTGATTACCATAAGCCAATGGGAAACGAAACTGTCTCTCAGCACTGGCAAAATGACTGGATGCAATTGCTATAACATTATTTGCATTACCACCTTCAACTGTAATTGCGGCTACGCTAAGAGCTTCTCCAATCGTTGAACATGCACCATACAAACCAAAAAACGGAATTTCAAATTCCAGAATTCCAAATGTTGTAGCAATTAACTGCCCCAGCAAATCTCCTGCGAAAATATATCTGATATCTTCCTTATTCATATTTGATTTAAACAACACCTTTTGTATTGCTTCTTTTTGTAATAAACTTTCCGCCTCTTCCCATGAATCCTGCCCCAGCATTGGATCCTGTTCTACCACATCAAACTGTTTTCCAAGAGGTCCTTCTCCTTCTTTTTCTCCCACAATGGATGCACCCTCAATGATATATGCCGGTTCATCAAAGGCTATACTTTGTTTTCCAACGATTCTACCCATATTCTCCCCTTTACATTTTTCACTTATTTATTCTTTATTTTCTCCTGAAATTAACTAATTATTCTAATTATTATAAGAATGTTCTATTATTGAATCTCTAGAAACAGTTCGCCATCAGCTCGAATACGCTGCGCTCCTTCTCGCTGTTTTGGCTCAACATATAATGATAAAAATAAAGGTACAACAGTTCAGCCATCAGCTCGAATACGCTACGCTCCTTCTCGCTGTTTTGGCTCACCATATACAAAAAAGAGCAGGAAACAAAAGTCCTGCGAGCAGTCCTTTTGCCTCCTGCTCTTTTTTGTGCATGACTGAACTGTTGTATCATTTTAGTGTTTTACTTGATTAAATCGACATTTTTTTATAAAATAGAAAAGAATTTTATTTTTGGAGGACAAAATTATGACAACATCAGAAACTGGTATTTTAATTTCTATCGTTATATATATGATAGCAATTATAGGAATCGGTATTTATTATGCAAAAAAGAATAATGATGCCGGAGATTTTTATTTAGGCGGACGAAAGCTGGGACCTTTTGTAACTGCTATGAGCGCTGAAGCCTCTGATATGAGCAGTTATCTGCTAATGGGTCTTCCAGGCCTCGCATATTTATCAGGTGTATGCGATGTTTTCTGGACTATCGTAGGTTTAGCAGTTGGTACATACATTAACTGGCTCATTGTTGCCAAGAGACTTAGACGATATACTGCCAAAATCAATGCAATAACAATCCCTGACTTCTTTGCAAAGAGATATCATGACAAGAGTGTGTTAAATGGAATTGCCGCAATGATTATCATTATTTTCTTTGTACCATATACAGCTTCAGGTTTTGCTGCATGTGGAAAATTATTTAATTCATTATTTGGAATTAACTATATGACAGCAATGATTATCAGTGCAATTGTAATTATTGCCTATACAACATTAGGTGGTTTCCTTGCAGCAAGTACAAGCGATTTTATTCAAAGTATTATTATGTCTATCGCACTAATTATTGTAGTTATTTTTGGAGTTAATTCTGTAGGTGGTATTGATCAGGTATTTGCAAATGTTAAGGATCTTCCTGGTTTCTTAGATTTTAATGCAACATTTGATGTTGCTAATAACACATCTTCACCATATGGTATTATCACAATTATTTCTACCCTTGCGTGGGGACTTGGATATTTTGGTATGCCTCACATTCTTTTAAGATTTATGGCTATTGAAGATGAAAACAAAATCAAACTGTCCAGACGTATTGCCAGTGTATGGGTAGTTATCGCCATGGCAATTGCATTATTTATTGGTATTATGGGATACAGCATGTCACAGGCTGGTGTTCTGAAAACTTTAGAAGGATCTGCAACTGAAACAATTATCGTTGAGATAGCCCGTGTTTTAAGTGAGAATGGTATATTCTTTGCAATTATTGCCGGCGTTATCTTAGCAGGTATTCTTGCTTCAACTATGTCAACTTCTGATTCCCAGCTTCTTGCTGCATCGTCCAGTGTTACAGAAAACTTAATGGATGGCGTATTTGGAGTAAAATTATCTGATAAGGCAAAAGTTATTGTTGCAAGATGTTCTGTTATCGTAATATCCATTATTGCAATATTCTTTGCAGCAGACCCGGATAGTAATGTATTTACAATCGTATCTTTTGCTTGGGCAGGATTTGGTGCAACATTCGGACCAATTATGTTATTTGCCTTGTTCTGGAAACGCTCAAACAAGTATGGTGCAATTGCCGGTTTATTATCCGGCGGTATAATGGTATTTGTATGGAAGTTCGTTATCAGAGTTCAGTTTGCTGACACAGTACTTGATGTATACGAGCTGCTTCCTGCATTTATTGTTGCCTGCATCTTTATCGTAGTTGTAAGTTTACTTACAAAAGCACCAGAGCAGGAAATCATTGATGAATTTGAATCTATTAAAAAAGCATAAATAAACAAAGTTGTAACAGTACAGTCCTGTGTACTGTTACATAAATTTCAGTTTATCGCAATAAAAAAGCAAGTGACTGTGTAAACAGGCATTTGCTTTTTTAGTACGATACTGACAAAATTATAAGTGCGTAGAACGACAGACATGTTAACGGCCAGTGGGAAAATATAATGTAACAGCTCTATTTCTTACACAATTCCACATGCCTTTAAAATCATATAGATAATTCCTACAACCCAGCTTGAGAAAATTCCGTACAAAATTACCGGACCTGCAATCGTAAATATTTTTGCACCGACACCAAAAATCTGTCCTTCTGCCTGAAACTCAATCGCAGGAGATACCACACCATTCGCAAATCCTGTAATAGGAACAAGACAACCGGCACCCCCAACTTTTGCAATCTTAGGATAAAGTCCAAATCCCGTAAGCAGTACACTTTCTAATATTAAAACTAATGTTGTCCAACTGGCTGCATCTTCTTTTCCTATGCCAAAATACATAAAGATTTCTAACCATACCTGTCCCATTACACATATTAGCCCGCCAATCCAGAAAGCATTGAACATATCCTTTGCCAGATTATTATTTGGTGTTACTCTTTCCACATATTCGTTATATTGTTTTTTTCTCTCTTCACTTTCCATACTCAACCTCTACTCTTCTACTTTTTCACCCAGTTATTTCCAAACTGAATTAACGCTGCCACTACCTTTCCTAGTGCAATCGATAAAACAACAAAACTTAACCCCATTTTAAGTTTTACTCTTCTAGAAAAAATTGCAGTTCCATTTAATGCTTCTGCTAAAGACACCGCCAGACATCCTACAAAAACTCCCTGAGCTAATCCCATTATTACCTGAAATCCTTGTGAAAAATTTGCTCCAAAAGGAATATCAATAGAAAATATCCAAAACAAATTCCACCATATTCCACCTAATATAATGGCAGTTTCATATATTCTTACATGCTTTGCGGTTTTGGTCTTATCTGCCATTCTTGTAACAACACCTGTGGAAGAAATCAATGCAAACACCGCACCTGAAATCACTGCCCCACCACCAATTGAAGTGAGTGCCAGAACAATATATTTTAATATCATCATTTTACATCCAACTTTCCATCTTGTCTGTTATGTCCATCAATTAATGCCTGATTAATCTCTGTTTCATATTTTCTCATTTCCACCTCAATTGGTGTAGGATCCTTAGATAATTTCTTTGGTCCGAAATGATTATAGAAAGTAAGAATTCCCAATCCTAAACCAAGCGAATATCCTACTTCCATAACTGTCTTTCCAGTATTTTTGTCTCCTGTTAGCAATTCACATACTTTTTCAAACATGCTTCCAACAGAAATATCATTGTTAAAGGACATAATAGAAAATCCGGCACCAAAAAATAAAATCAGGCATATTACAATTACCTTAAGAATTTCCAGCCATTTAATATCACTATTCGCTTTCTTAAATTCGATAATGCAGTCTGTTTCTCCAATACTTTGAACTTCAACGTTCTGAAATTCCTGATCCACAATTTCAAAAATTTTCATAATAGACACAATATATCTATTCTTTCCATTGGAATTGTCATTTAATAATTTTATAGGTTTTAATTTGTTTACTACTGTTTTATTTTTACATTCCAATTTTGCCACGTCACCAATTGTTACATAATCATTGGTAACTTCCGCACACTGATCCATTTTAATGTATAATATATCACTCATAAGACCACCTATATTAATACTGCAATTTCTTTTTTATTCGCTTCTTTATCTTCTGTTAATGCAAAAACACTAAAACCTGTAACAGCTAAAACAATAAGTAATACAAACATAATTCTTAATATTTTCATATTGCACCTCTTTTTTATCTTTATAACATGTAACCTTTCAGCTAACAGCTCGAATTCGCTTCGCTTCTTCTCGCTGATTTGGATTACCATATACAAAAAAATGCAGGAATTCAAAGTCCTGTAAACAGTCCTTGTGAATCCCTGCACTTTTTTGTGCATGGCTGAACTGTTACCATCACAATATTGTCAGTATCTCCAAGAATTTCTCCAATATTCCAATTTTTAAAAATTAATTTGTTTTTTTAACTTATTTAATATCTTTTTTTCCAGTCTGGATACCTGTACCTGTGTAATGCCTATTTCTTTCGCAATATCAGACTGTGTCTTATTTTTGTAGTATCTCAAAATAATAATATTTCTCTCATTTTCTTCTAAAGTGTCTAACAACTGTTTAATTAACACTCTGTCAATAACGAGATTTTCATTGTTGGTTTTATCAACCAGCTTATCTAATATACTAATACCATTTCCATCACTGGAACTGTCCACTTCCTTATATATAGATTCTACACTTCTTAGAGATTCTATCGCTGTTACTACATCTTCCTTAGAGAGGGAACACATTTCTGCCAGCTGTTCAATGGTAGGTTCAAGATGATATTTCTCCCTGAATTTTTCTGTCTCAGCAATTATTTTATTTTGATTCTCTTTGATCGTTCTACTGATTTTTATAATACCGTCATCTCTTAAAAAACGTCTGATTTCACCTGTTATCAAAGGAACGGCATATGTTGAAAATGCCACATTATATTCCAAATCAAACCGGTCTATTGCTTTTAACATCCCTATACAACCAATCTGAAATAAATCCTCTCCTTCATATCCACGATTTAAAAATCTTCGAACGATACTCCATATTAGTGCAGTATTATCTGTCAGTACTTTATCCCTGGCGGCTTTATCTCCTTTGTGAGCCTGTTTTATTAGGGTTAATGTATCCATACTACCTCTATCTATTCTTATTATCTTTTATTTTTTTCGACATATACACTGTGGTCCCCACATTTTTTTCTGATTCAATATGTATATTGTCCATAAACATTTCCATAAACATAAATCCCATACCAGAACGCTCTAACTCAGGTTTCGTTGTATATAGCGGCTCCTTTGCCTTTTCAATATCGTCGATTCCCACTCCCTGATCTTTAATTTCAATTTGTAACAAACTTTCATTATTCTCTTTTTTGAGATTACACTTCATAAATACTTGTCCCTTCTGTTCTCCATATCCATGTATAATAGAATTGGTTACTGCCTCTGACACCGCTGTCTTAATATCATTCAATTCTTCAATGGTTGGATCCAATTCTGTCAGAAAAGCTGCCACCACCATTCGTGCCAGTCCCTCATTTTGAGATTTTGCGTCAAATACGATACTCATATTATTTTCCATAAATTCCTCCTAAAATTCAGCTAAATTTATCATTTCTGTTTTATTTACAATTTTATATAAGCCCGAAATGGTAAGAATTCTGTCAATGGCTTTGTTTATGTTTGTAACAGTAATATTTCCACCTCTGGTCTTTATTAACTTGTATCTGCCCATAATTACGCCAATTCCTGAACTATCCATAAAATTAGTATTCTTAAAATTAAAAACAATATTTCGAATCTGATTAGATACAATGTACCAGTCAGACTGTTCTGTAATAACCTTCGAATTATGATGATCTAACTCTTCCGGTAAATAGATAAACAAATTTTCTCCTCTTACTTCATATAAAACTTCCATATAATCCCCCTTAAATTTCATTTTTCGTCATATAATAGAAAAGAGAAGGACTTCTATGTCCTTCTCTTTTGTGTACTTATATCCAATTATTCTTCTGGTTCCTGACTGTCTTCCGGCAGCTGATTCTTTGCTCTTGTATAAAAATCAGAGTCCGGATAATCATCTACAATCTTTTTAAAGTATTCCTGACCTTTTTGCTCATTGCCATCTCTGGTATAAGCATATCCCAGATAATACATTGCTTCATCATTATCTTTATTTGTCTCCAGACATTTCTCAAACTGCTTAACCGCTTCCTTGTAATCTCCATTTTCATAAGCTGTCATTCCTGCATCAAATGCACCTTTTTCAACTTGTGATGAAAGCTGCTTACTTAACGCCTCGTATACTTTCGTAAATGGAGCAGAGTCCATTTTCATCTTACCATCAACCTTTTCTAAAGATTTCGCACTCTTATCATAATCCTTATCTAAATAATACTGAACTGCTTCCAGCAGATTGCTGTAATTCGTGCTTAAAGTATTTCCTGTATCCGTATACTGTGACAAACTTGTTTTTAACTTATCTCTGTCAGCCTTAATTGTATCCACCTGATTCTGTAGTTCAGAAATGGTAGAATTCTTAATCGCAATCTTCTGATTATACTCAACTTTTGTATCATTTACTCTGTCTGTCACACTGGAAATCCTTGCCGGTGTCACTATAAAATAAACCAATGCCGCTCCGAGCAGAATACCAATAATAATATGAAGAATGCTCTGTGCTCCTGTCAGTGCATCTTTAAAATCGGTTTTTGGAATGATAACATCATTTCCACTTAAATATGGTCGATCAACTAATCTTCCTCTAAGACTTCTTCTGCGTTCCATTCTTCTATCCGGATTATTTTTCTTTTCTTCCTCCAGATAATTGTTAATCTCCCGCAGATATCTGATACTAAGCGGATTACACTTATCTATCTTCATACTCTTTTTAATGGTACGTTTAGCTCTTTCATACTGTCCATTCTTTGTATAAAGGAGCGTCAGCAATTGATATGCCTTTATAAAGTTCGGATTCTGATTCAGAACCTTTTTTA
Source organism: uncultured Eubacterium sp. (assembly GCA_910584795.1). Lineage (GTDB taxonomy): Bacteria > Bacillota > Clostridia > Lachnospirales > Lachnospiraceae > Eubacterium_G. The sequence continues at coordinate 57,520 of CAJUBZ010000011.1, forward strand.
ACTGAATAATCGCCATATCATCTGTGCCACTTCTGGCATAGTCCAGTGCTACATTAAACTTCTTAATCGTATGGTTTAATTCATCAACCTTACCCTTTTCCTGCTGAATTGCCACCAGATACTTATCTGCCGGGTTATTGTCCGGCTGAATATTGGTACTCATTACCCATTCTGAAAATGCCTGTACCGTCTCACCCATTTCAAAATAAACCAATCCTAACAGATTTCTCGCATCAATATTACGCTTATTTAACTTAACGCATCTTCTAAGCGTATCTGCTGCTCCTGCCAAATCACGGTTTCTTGCCTTGGTAAGACCTGCATTATAATAAGTATTGGACAATCTCACGATTCTCTTGTATACGCTTACGTCCATACCACACTGACTGCAATAGTCACTATTGGTAAGAACGCTTCCACAATTATAGCAAATCATCTATCTTTCCATCCTTCGCCTATTATTCTTCTACCTTTAGTTCGTTAATCATCTGAATCATTACATCTGTAATGTCAGAAATATTGTTGTTGTATATCGCATCCTCTGCTTCTTCAATTTCAAGGCTGGGATGAAACTTTTTGATTTCTTCTTCAAAATTAATCATATTCGTACCTCACTTTGCTGTGTTTTACTACATATCACTGACAATTATTCTCTATTTCAATCTTGCCAACTGCTCTTTTACCTGTTCCATCATCTGCTCATACTTTGCTTTCTTCTCTTTCTCCTCATTAATTTTCTTCTCCGGAGCTTTGCTTACAAAGTTCTCATTAGAAAGCATTCCGTTTACACGGGCAAGTTCTTTTTCTAACTTCTGTACTTCTTTTTCCAGACGTTCTTTTTCTTTCTCAATATCTACAAGCTCTGCAAAAGGCATATAAATGGTAGCCTTTGGAATCACTACTGATACTGCATCATCTTCGATATCCGACTTATCTGACTGAATAACAACCTCACTGGCATAACCAAGTGTTGCAAAGAATACTCTTCCGTTTTCAAATATATCACGAATATCTGCATCCTCTGATACAACAAAGACCTTTGCTTTCTTGCTCGGTGCTACATTCATCTCTGAACGAATATTTCTGATAGAACGAACTGCCTCTTTGATTGTCTCTACTGCTGCCTCTTCTTTTGCAAAATTGTATTCTTCTGTATATTCAGGCCAGTTAGAAATCATGATTGACTCTTCCTCATCCTGTAATGTACAGAAAATTTCTTCTGTGACAAATGGCATATATGGATGAAGAAGTTTTAATGAATCAATTAATACTTTCTTCAATGTCCAAAGAGCTGCCTGTTTTGTATCATCACTATCATTGTACAATCTTGGCTTAACCATTTCAATATACCAATCACAAAATTCTTCCCAAATAAAGTTATAAATTTTGTCGGCTGCAATACCTAATTCGTATTTATCAAGATTTTCTGTCACATCTTTTGTTAATGTGTTGACTTTTGACAGAATCCATTTATCTGCATCTGTTAAATTTTCAGGCTTATTATTTAAGTCAATGTTTTCTTCCGGAAGATTCATCTGAATGAATCTGGAAGCATTCCAAACCTTATTTGCAAAGTTGCGTGATGCTTCAACTCTCTCCCAGTAGAATCTCATATCATTACCAGGTGCATTTCCTGTAATCAATGTAAATCGAAGGGCATCTGCACCATATTTATCAATTACTTCCAATGGATCAATACCATTTCCCAATGACTTGGACATCTTACGTCCCTGATCGTCACGAACAAGTCCGTGGAACACTACTGTATGGAACGGAAGCTTGTCTGTGTGCTCCAATCCTGAAAATACCATTCTGATAACCCAGAAGAAGATAATATCATATCCTGTAACTAAAACATCTGTCGGATAGAAATAATCATAATCCTCTGTGTTCTCCGGCCAGCCAAGTGTACTGAATGGCCATAATGCGGATGAGAACCATGTATCCAGTGTATCTTCGTCCTGCTTAAAGTGATTCTTTCCACACTTTGGACAAACTGCCGGTGCTTCTTTTGAAACAACAACTTCTCCACAATCCTGACAATAATATGCCGGAATTCTGTGTCCCCACCATAACTGACGTGAAATGCACCAGTCACGGATATTCTCCAGCCAGTTAAAGTATGTCTTATTCATACGTTCCGGAATTAATTTTAAATCACCATTTTTTACAGCTTCCATTGCAGGTTTTGCCAGCTCTTCCATTGCCACAAACCACTGTGGTTTAATCATCGGTTCTACTGTTGATTTACAACGGTCATGTGTTCCTACACTGTGAACCAAATCTTCTGTCTCTACTAACAGACCCAGTTCGTCTAAATCTTTCAAGATAGCCTTTCTGGCATCAAAACGGTCCATACCTGCGTATTTTCCACCGATTTCATTGATTGTTCCATCATCATTTAACATATTGATTTCCGGCAGATTATGGCGTTTTCCAACTTCATAATCGTTCGGGTCATGGGCAGGTGTAATCTTAACAACACCGGTTCCCTTTTCCATATCTGCATGTTCATCCGCAATAACCGGAATCTGGCGACCTGTCAATGGTAATTCTACCATCTTTCCAATTAAGTCCTTATATCTGTCATCTTCGGCATTTACTGCAACAGCACTATCACCAAGTAATGTCTCCGGACGGGTTGTTGCAATCTCAAGGAAACGTCCTTCTTCCCCAACTACCGGATAATTAATATGCCAGAAATGACCTGCCATATCTACATGTTCTACTTCTGCATCACTGATAGATGTTTGACATACCGGACACCAGTTAATTAATCTGGAACCTTTATAAATTAATTTCTTATTATATAACTTTACAAATACATCCTGTACCGCATCTGAACATCCATCATCCATTGTAAAACGCTCTCTATCCCAGTCTGCTGATGAACCAAGGCGTTTCAACTGGTTAATGATACGTCCACCATACTCTGCTTTCCAATCCCATGCTTTCTCTAAAAATCCTTCACGTCCAAGGTCTTCCTTGTTAATTCCCTGCTCTTTTAAAGAATCAATAATCTTAACCTCTGTCGCTATTGATGCGTGGTCAGTACCCGGCTGCCATAATGCATTATATCCCTGCATTCTTTTAAAACGAATTAAAATATCCTGCATTGTATTATCCAAAGCATGTCCCATATGGAGCTGTCCTGTAATATTGGGTGGTGGCATCACAATGGTAAATGGTTTCTTGCTTCTGTCTACTTCTGCATGGAAGTATTTCTTCTCCTGCCATTTTTCATACAATCTGTCTTCAATCTCTGCCGGATTATAATTCTTCTCAAATTCTTTCATCTTTTCTTCTCCTGTTGTTTTCATAAGATTTCCTATAAACACCAACACGTTATGAAACATGGATATCGTTCATTTGTTTCATATGTAAGAAAAAGAGCAGCGGTGCTGCTCTTTTTCTTATGTATTGGTAGCACACAAAAGGGCGAATTATCGCGGTACCACCTTTGTTTATCTCTCATCATATCTTTTAACGGGGACGAACCGGTCATAGCTAATGGGCATCTCTGCTCTTTCTCACCATAACTGCTCAGAAACTACCTTCATAAACACTTCTTCGAAAGGCTTCCACCATCCCTTTCTCTCTATGGAAGGTTATTTACTACTCCTTTTCTTCACAGCATTTTACATATAAAAATATAATAAAGAGTTTATAGGTTTTTGTCAACCGTGGATTATATTCTTTCGCATGTCAGAATAAATATCCCCTTCAAAAATATTAGACTAAAACAATTCAAAACTCACGCCTTCTGTTCCAACTTCTGTAAAAAAGCTATCTTCTATAATTAAAGGAACGGAATAAAGAATGAATGCATATATTAAATACGATAAAAATTATACCTATTAAAATTAATCCTAAAGCACCAACTCTATATAAAATTATGCTTATCGGTTTAAAATTTAAATAACTATAACTTTTCCCATATTTATCGTACACCACATGTGCTCTCGCCGTTTCTTCCGCAAGCATTAGTGCAAACCCTTTTGATGCATATAATATTGAAAAAACAATATATAAAACAGTGTCAATCAATATAATAAAATTTTTCTTTTTCATTTTCTTTCTCTTCTTCTAGCATTTTGTAATAACTTGATTATTATCTTTGTCTGTATAATATAACATATAATCGCTATTATAAGAATTGGCATAATCATATATAATGCTAATTCCTCAAATTCTATATTCAACATTGGTATAAAAATTGTTTCCCAACATTCAATTTCTCTGTCCTTATCCACTGATGCTATAATCGATGGATACGAAAATATCCCCCCTACTATCTGAATCGCTCCAATTACACTGCACATAAATACAAATATTTTATCATTATTTAATTTTGCAAATAAAATGCCTATTATCATTGCCATAAACAAAGCAACTAATAATAATCTGTCTGTGGTATCATATCCTTGTATGTCAAACCAATGATATAGACATATCTCTTCTTTTGCAGACAAATCTATCTTCTTTCCACTCTCAATGATTATGTTACAAACTATCGTTCCTAAAATATAAATTATGTCTGTAACAAAAATAAACGTTATTGTAAACATTGCAGAATAATAAAAGAAGCTTTCCACAAAGAAAAAGATAATAAATATCATTACGATTCCTAATATAATAGAAATCCATGATGGTATGAGTACGAAACCGATTATGCTTCCAAAAATTATTGCAGTGTATGTACACATCATAAAAGATAATATTTTCCTCGGAATCTTTATGGCAAAGAGACACAAAGTTACCCCCAATAAAAGACCTATAACTTTCATAAATCCAATAATATCTAATTTATACAAAAATATGAGTATCTCCATACAAATCCTTTCGCTTTAACTTAACTCTTACAAATATTTCTGGCAATCTACTCTTTTTCCTCGTAAATACTATATCCACCACATGCATAAGGAACCTCAAAAATAATACCTATTTTATTATTTGCAAAGTAAAAACTATTGTTATCCATATCATCCAATAATTCATCAATACTCTTATCTTCTAATACACCACCATCATTTTTTAACGATGTTTTTCTTTTTGTAACATGCGAAAAAGCTTTCTGTTCAAACAATTTAATTCTTTCTTTGTAAGCATCTAAACTTATTATTTTCTCCGCTTCCAAATCTAGATTCACTGCAAATGCCGATATACATGGATGTGCTGTTTTTCTATCATAGTAATCATATGTAAACAAAATGCTTAACTTTGTATTCGTTTTCGTTTCAATCGAATACTCAAATGTATGGAATCTACCACCAGATGATAATCTATCTAATTGTCTTTTGACAGTATTAACCAATATTCCATTAAGTTTTTGCTCTTTATTCTCATTGCTTAAATAATTAATTTGAGGTATCTCTAAAAGAAAATCTTTAACTAAGATTTCTTGATTTTCTATAGAATAACTATTATCTTTCTCTATAAACTCTACTTGAAACAAATCTCTTCCTGCCCCATATCCAGTTTTATATAGATTAATATTTCTCCATTTTCCCCATTCCATTTGATGAAAATAATTGGTTTCAACTAAATAAATGTCTAAGTTAAATTTCACAATATTCCTCTCATCCATTATACTATAGCGAAGTCCTTTTCCATCATCTTGTTCAATATTTTTCTTCTGATATACTAGTTGAAGGTTATTACTGTCTATTTCATCAGAATTATCATAACTAGAAATAGCAAAAATCTTCTCATCTTCCACATAGAAATATGCCATACTCCGGTCTTTAATATTTTCATCATCTGAATTAACAATAACTTGATATATTGTGCCGTTATTATAGTCCCTTTCTTTATGAATTTTTGCGTATCCTTTTGATTTTAAGAAATTTTCCTCTCCGTCCATCGCATACGTAATTTTGATAGAAAAAATGTTTCCATCTTTCCAAAAATATTTCACATTTTCATCTCTCTTGGAACTACGCTCTGATTCTTGAGACATAACATCCGTTTCTTTTTCCTCTGCCGTAACATAGACACTTGCTTCCTTAGTCTTATTATCACTAGTACTACTGTTAAATTTACACCCTCCAAAACAAACCAGTATTGCAATGAATGTGACAAATAATTTTCTCATTAGAATTCTCCCTTAAATTATATTTTCCGTACTCCCTCTAATCGTCAATCCTCTCCAGTATAACATTGTTCACTATAGAAATCTGTATTTCCTAACTTTTTCGTTTCTCCCAAGTCTGTATACTCATAAGATTCTACATAATCTCCCTCATCATCTGTTATTACAGATCTACTTCCCTGTATATCTTTCAAGTAAAAATATGCTCTCTGCCAATCATCATACCTGATACTGGTATTGTATTATTTTCTAACCCAATGATATTCTGGCTTATCTTATTACCATTCTCATCAATTACCTTAGAATTCTCTAGCATTTTTTAATAATTTCTACATTCCTTCTATCCATTAGAACCCATTTACTTTACGTGTAACTTTTTCTAGACTTGTAGTACCATTTCATACAACCTGAAGTTCAACATTTTCGTTCAAAATAATCATCTCAAAAGTATTGTTTTTACTTTCTAATCAATCTTATTATTTGTTTTCTTTAATAAATAAATAAACATCCTTATTAATCCTATTAGCACTAAAATAAATATAGGTACTAAATAATCATAGTGACTATAATTAATATTTAGCAATATAAGATATAAATCTTCCCACTCATCAGGAATATCTAATGGATGTATCGTGTTAGCAAAAATTGCTCCTACAATAAAAAATACTCCTAACCAGAAAAATTTGACTCTCTCCAAAATTTTTTTAATTTTATCCTTACTATCTATAACAATATAACTAATTATTGTAATATAAAGTGCTACCACTAATTTAAAATATATTGTTCTATGATCCGCATATATTTCATTGATATTAGTAGCATATTTATAAAAATCAAATTTTAGAAAATACACTATTGTCTCTGTTATTTCATAAAAAATTATAAACAATACTATTAAATTAGTAATACGATCTGTTTTCTTATAAATAGTTAGCATCACACTAACAATTAATCCCAATATGGCGCCTATCAGTATACTGCCTACTCTAAGATTTGATATATAAATTGAAAACACACCAAATAATACCCCATAGTATGTTGTAACAATAAATTGCTTGACTTTTCTAGGTATTACTTTCTCACTGATAAGTAGCATTATTCCAATCAATATTCTAAATAAAGTAATTACAAATTGACCATGTATATCTATATACAAATCCAGCATTCTTTTCTCCTCTCCAAAACTTATTAAAGCATAATCCACTCAAAAACTATATTTAATTAATCTTACTATTAACTATAGTAATATGGTCTATTGAGAAAATCTCCTTTAATGTTTGAATAAAATATCTCATTTATACCTGTCGGCAATTGTCTTGCTGGGGTTATAAACTCCTTCCCTCCATGTTTATGTTCATAACTGCGCATTTGCCACCATTTATATCCTGGAAAATAATTTATTTCACTATATTCTGTTTGTCCTTCAAAAGCAATAACTGCTCCGCCAAAACGTTTAAACCATTTTTGAGCAAAATTGTTTTTGCCTTTGTAATTTGTTGCAGCTGTTCTACATGAATAAAAAATTGAAGTTGGATAAGTAGCAAAAGCTCTTTTTTTAATTTTTTTAATTTTAGAACATTTCATGGTTAGTTCATCGTTATCTGTACCATCAGTACCATCATATCCAAATGTGATTTTTCCTGGAAATCCATGTGAAAATACAGTAAAATCTGATATTTTATCTTTTTTAAATTTTTTTGAATTTAATTTACTTATAAGTTTATCTGTGGATTTAAAAAATATAGGTTTAACTGTTCCATACTTTTTTGCTTGCTTTTTAAACGCTTTTCTATCACTTTTCTTCCAACCTCTATCTGCTATAAACCAATACTTTTTCCCTTTACTTTCTCCCCAATTCTTTAATTGATATAATGCAGTCTCAATAAACTCATAATAATATCCCTTTTTGCTTTTTTTGTAAGATCCACCTGAGACAACAACAGCACTGTGCCCACTCGGATCTATATATGATATCGGATTTCCACCACAATATCCATACAAATTACCCACACGATATGTATCCTGACTTAAGAAATTTCCATCATCCGAATCATAATACCTTGCATTAAGATAATACAGTCTTGTCAACTCATCATACACTCCGCCTGTATAACAAATTTCATTATCAATCTCAGATTCAAACCTCTCTTCTGTCTCACCAAAATCTGTATAGTTGTATGATTTTCAACACATTCCTATGTTATCTGCCAGATTTATAACACTTCCCTGCACATCCTTGGAATAGAAATATTGGCTCTGCTTATTACCACCATATCGAATCGTTGCAAATACATTATTCTGATTTCCAATAATGTTCTGGTTTGTTTTAACACCTTCTTCATTCGTTGTGTAAAAAAGTAAATCTTCAGAACATATGGCTCTTTTTTTATAAATTTGTAATTCACACCATTATAAGGGCTCAGCCAATAAATCGATACTATTTTATAAATTTAGTTCTTTTTTTCATGATATAATAATACACCAAAATATTCTCTATTATTATTATCCAATAAAAATAAGGACTAAAATTAACATTTAGCATTGGAATCATAACATCTTCCCATCCTTTTAGGATTTCGTGAGGATAATTAACCCCTCCAAACATGGCACCTATTATAAAATAATTGCCTATGATTAAAAATTTTAAATTAATGGAAATATTAATTTTTTTATTTTTTAAATATATAGCCATTACAATTCCTAATATTAATGAAAAAATTAATTTTATGTACACATTTAAATAATCAACATCTACTACATCATCAAATTTAAATATTGTACTGAATTTTATATTAAACCCGTACATAATAATTTCTAAAATTTCATAAATAATTAAAAATAATAGAACAATACTTGCAATATTAAATTTTGTTGTAATAAAAATAATTTGATAACACAAAAATATACAAATACTAAAAATTACAATTAGATTTCCCCTTTCAAAAAAATACCCACCAATTATAATGCTTGAAATTATAATATAATAACTTGAAACAATATATTTTTTAATATTTTTAATTCTTTCCTTTTCATTTTTTGAAAAAGGGAGAATAAGAATTACTCCCAAAATAATTCTGATAATAAATAAAATAATATCACAATTATATTTCAAAAAAAATACAATCAACTCATCCATAACATCCTCCTATGGTGCGCTTATTCTTGGTTCATTAATATGAATTCCATTTATTCCTGTTGGATACCAGTAAGCTGCAGTTATATACTTTTTCTCATCATGAAATAAATCATAAACTTTCTGCTCTATCCAACTATAATTTTTTTGATAATTAATTTTTGCATAATCTGTCTTTCCAGCATATGCTATAACATCACCTCCAAATCTATTACACCATGTAGAAGCAAAATTGTTTCCTTCATCATCCTGCGTAGCAGTATTACAAGAATAAAATGTACAATATGGATGATTAAATGAACGTTTTTTTATCTTTTTGATATCTTTAGTATATAATGTTAGTTTGTTATCTCCACTTCCACTCGTATAATTATACCCAAATGCAATTTTCCCAGCAAATCCATGCGAAAATAATGTAAAATCTGAAATTTTGTCATTTTTAAATTTTTTTGAATTTATTTTGTTAATAAATCCTTTTGCTGATTTAAAATATTTTAATTCTACATTTGCTTTTTTCTTAATTCTTTTTTTAAACTTTTTCCTATCTTTTTTTGTCCAACCATTATCAGCAATATACCAATATGTTTTTCCTTTTACAGATGAAAGTTCATTTATTTTCTTCAATGCAGGCTCTATAAATTCATAATAATAACCCTTATTTTTCTTTGCTCCATTACTATAAACTCCCCCCGACACAACAACAGCACTATGCCCACTCGGATCCACATAATTCATTGGATTTTCGTTACAGTATCCATACAAATTACCTACACGATATGTGTCCTGGCTTAAGAAATTTCCATTACCCGAATCATAATATCTAGCATTTAAATAGTACAGTCCTGTTAAATCATCATACACTCCGCCTGTATAACAAATTTCATTATCAACCTCAGATTCAAATCTCTCTTCCGTCTCACCAAAATCTGTATAATTATATGATTTTGAACACATTCCTGTGTTATCTGCCAGATTTGTAACACTTCCCTGCACATCCTTGGAATAGAAATATTCGCTCTGCTTATTACCATCATATCGAATCGTTGCAAATGCATTATTCTGATTTCCAATAATATTCTGACTTGTTTTAACACCTTCTTCATTCGTTGTGTAAAGAAGCAGACTGCCTTCATAGTAATAACATGTCATATTAGTTTCTTCTTTTCCACTGTCAGTTATTATAATATCTCTCTTCTTGATACGCTGACCTGCACCATTATATTCATTATACTCTTCTGATACTTTTGTGCCATTTTTATCAATTCTCACGTGGATTAATTGATTCTCAACATCATATTCATAAGTTGTTGTCGTTCCTGCCTTACCATCAATTACCTCTACTTGATTTCCCCTATCATCATATTTATAGGAATAACTGTATGTTTTTACATTTTTCCCATCTTCTGATTCTATTCTTGTCGCAGATTTCAATTGATTTAGTGCATTATAACTGCTGTATGTGTAATTACCAGTTATCTCTGATTTTGTCTGATCCACTGTATAAAATGAAAATACACCTTCATATGTTCTGTTTCCTACACTATCATACTTGTAAGATGATGTCGTTGTTTTATATGTAAGATTATCTGTTTTTTCAGACTTTGTAAGTTGATTTAAACTGTTATATGTATAACGAATCTCCTCATCTTTTACATTATTTTCATAATTAAATACTTCATGCTCATATGTAATATTTGAATTTTTATCATATTGATACTCATACTGCTCAAGGATTGTATTGACATCTGTACTATTAAAATACTTCATAGTTGTTACTCTGTCAAACACATCATAAGCATAATCTCTCTCAATATAGTCTGAACCCTTATTTAAAAAATTCTCATAATCTTTAATTGTCTTTACCTTACCGTCATTATGATAAACGTACTGGCGGATTACGGTTGTTTCATCATTTGAAAAGAGTCCGTCAATCTCTGTTATCCATTTATCTTTATTGTAGACAAACTGAATGCCTTTAAGTTTATCTGACTTATTGTTTGGATAGTATATTTTTTCAATATTATCATCCACATTATATACATATTTTAGTTTTGAAGCATTGATTGTATTTACATCAGGTTCACTGCTTGCGTTTACCTCTGCTATAGATATGTTTCTTCCATATGAATCATACTCATAGTAAGTGTATCTATATGGAGTTCCTGATTTTGAGTCAATAGATTTTAGTATATTTCCCTCCGAATCATAAGTATAATCTGTTTGACTATTAACATTTTTGTTGTTTAATGAATTATACATCGATTTCTTAATCTGGTTTCCATCTATATCATATTCATACCTTACACAAGAACCATCCGAATAAGTTTCACATATAAGCTGACCACTTTTATCATACTCATATGTGGTTTCAATACTTCCATCATTCGTTTCATCTTTTACAGACATTATCTGACTGGAACCATTTGTTTTTGTTTTTGCAACAGCTCCATTTGCATAAGTCAAAGTTTCTACAACTGACTCATACGTTCCATCCTCACCTTTCTTAAGGTTATCATAGCTATAAGTACCTTTTACACCTCCATCTGTTGTAACTTTAAGAATCCTTCCCTGCTCATCATATTCATAGGATGTCGTATTACCATTTGCATCTGTTGTTGATTTCAGATTTCCTGATTTGTCATATTCATTCTTTGTGACAATAGAATTATCTCCTACTTTAAATGACGAGCCGTTAACCTCTGGATTTATAATTGTTGCTGTCAGATTACCCATTTCATCATATGTTGAAACTGAAAGTTTTCCGTCTACTGCTAAATCCGGATTTGACTCATCTGTTCCTCCTACATAAGTTGTATAGACTTTTCCACTTTTGTCATATGTATAGTCTTTATACAATCCATTGCTCATCTCTCTTACTGTTCTGCCCATTGAGTCTGTATATGTTTTTCCTACTACTTCCCCCTTTTTATTTGTCGTGGTAACAGTACTGATATTATACAGAATTTCTTGTCCAAATCCAGTATTTCTGCTTAAATTACTATATGAATATGATGTATTCGTTACTTTTGAGTCCGTGCCAACAATCAATTCCGTCTTTACAGCTCTATTCATAGAATCATAGGTATATTTTGTTACTCTGCCTTTTTCATCTTTTTCTTCTAAAATACTTCCATTATTGTTATATTTATTCTCTGTATTTTGTACTCCTTTTTTTGATATCTCTGTTGTTTTAATAGTTCTAAGGAAATCATCATACTGATATGTCATAACTACTATATCTGTCCCTTTTATGAATTCCTTAATTTCTTCAACTTTTATATCTTTTTTTGAAAGTTTTTGCAGTAATTCTTCACCGATATCTGTTTGGCTTGTAACCTCTAATGTTACATTTCCTATTTCATCATAGAAATATGCGTTTTTTTCTTCTACTGTTCCTTCTTCCAGTTCTTCTGTTAATTCATCTCCATCAGATGTATATGTTGTGTTTTCATCAGAAGTCATCAATGCTGTCTCTTCAAAATTTTGAGAATTGACATCTTTTCCCAACAATTCCTGACTGGTAGTTACTTCTCCATCCTTTCCATAAGAATACAAAGTCATGACATTTGTTATATAATCAATTTCCTTTACGACATTTCCAAAATTATCATACTCATATGCTTCATTTGCTGTCACTACACCATTGGCATCTGTTGTCTTCATAGTAACTGGCTGATTTTTTACCACATCTGATACTTTATTATTATAGTCATATGTATATTCTGTAATAGAACCATCTACATCAGTACTTTGTATTACATTTCCATAAGTATCATATTTGTTACTTTCTTTAGTTGTTACTGCTTTTTGTACCACAGTATTTCCTTCTAAAGCATAGTATGTCTGACTATCAACCATATCCGTAAGAAGCGTTTTATTATTTCTGTCATATGAATATGATGATTTATTTCCGGCTGCATCTGTTTTTTCAATGATTAGCCCGGATAATGTAAAATAAAATTCTTCTTCATTTAATTTAGTGCCATTATTATTAAACTTATTAACTTTTGTTTTCGGTCTTGTGGTAATTTGATTTTCCGTAAAACTATACTTCTCAAACTCTCCGTTTGGATATATAAATTTACTAACAGAACGACCTTCAAACTCTATTTTATATTGATTTCCTTCAGCATCAGTAATCGCAGCAAGTTTTCCATCTGTATATGAATACTTATACTCTATTTTTTTGCCACCTTTACCATTAAATATTGCTTTAACCAAGTATTCATTTTCATATTCATAACTATAACTATATTCTGACTCAGTCCCTGATGCAGCCACTATTCTGTTAATAAGACCTTGCTCATTATATGAGTACTCAGCCACCTGTCCCTTACTTGTTTCTACTGTTTTAATATGCCCATCTTTGGCATTATATGATATATATACAAAAGTTCCGTTTGTTTCTTCAATTAACAAAAGTCGTCCACATTCATCAAATCTATATGTCTCTCCATCCTTTGTAGTCACTTTATAATATGTATCTATTTCTAAATCTTTGGTATTTTTCGTATCTGTTCCAAACTGACTAGTTGTTGTTTTTGTAATAGTTCTATTTAATACATCATCATCTATCTCTAATGACATATCTGGTGTCTCATTACAAGCATACTTATCATCTGACTTTGTAAATGTATAAACAGCCTCTGTTCCATCAATATAATATGCAGTGTTGTCTTTTTCAGACACATACATATCATAAGACTGTCTCCATCCATATCCCATTGATGATTTAGATTCATTCTTAGAATTATAAACACGAATAATATTTACCGGGAGCTGTGGTGCAGGAAGAGAAATATCTTCCTGACTATATGAAAAGTTTCCTCTGGATAATTCTATAGAACCCGCTCCATTTGGCGTTCTTACAGATGAATACTGATACATACTATTTTGCCCCATCCTGTTTTCAGGGATATCTGTTGATAGCGTTGTAGAACTAATCTCCTCTGAATAATCACTATACTGAGCTGTTCCATTCTTTACTCTAATAGTTCGAAGTCGATAATAATACGTCGTATTAGCATTTCCTTCAAGCTTTATCGCCCCCTTTGAACTTACGGTTTTTAATAAAGTATTCTGTGACAAAACAACATTTGGCGTAGTTGCTCTATACACCTGATACTGAACATCATCTCTGAACTTTCCATTTTTTGATGAAAATCTAAGAATCGTATTTCCACTAATCTGCTCTACAGTATATACGTCAACTGGAGTATAATCATTAAGTTCATAATCCACTGCTTCATAGTAATAATTATACGTTATCTCATCCGAACAATTTCCTGCTTTATCAATTCCTCTAACAGTAATTTTATACTTACCATCCTTTGAAAAACTACTGCTTTGAAGCATAGCTTCTCCACTTGCTGCTAATCCTAAAGTTCTATACTCTCCATTATCAATCTTAACCTGCACTTCTGCTAAATTATCATCATCTATTCCATTCCACTTAATTGTAGGTATTTTATTACTGCTATTCAAAAATCCCGTTTTCGGCGTTACTTTTACGGTTCCTCTCTCCGGTTTTGTAACATCCCTATAATAAATAATCTCCTCTTCTGATTCATTCTCTGCCCTGTCAACTGCGGAGATTACAATACTGTTCTCTCCCTCTTCTACACTTTCCAATTTCACACTGCCCTTGCTTTCGGTAAGTTTCTGTTCTTCATCATTTACAAACAAACTATGATTTTTCAAAGTACTGTCGCTGATTTCATAATTTAATACAGGCTTTTCAGAAGAACCATCATACTTATTCTCATCTGTATCAGGATTAACTGACATTTTAATTACCGGTGCGTCACAGTCATATGCATACTGGTATCCATTATAAGAACTGATATTTCCCGCCTTATCAACAGCTCTTACATGAATCTGGTTCACCTTCCCTGATACAAGTCCTGTAATATCTTCAAAATCATTATTCTGTGTTCCGATTGTTCTATAAGCCCCATTATTTATACTAACCTGAACGCATGACAGATAAGTCTCCTTAACATTCCATGTAAGTTCCGGTTCCACATCACTGTACTGTCCGCTGCCATATGTCGGATCTAACGACAGACTCATTATCTCTGGTGCAGTCTTATCAATATAAAAAGTCGCAGCCTTTCCTGTTCCTTTAATTCCACCATGATCAACGCCACGCACATATATCTTATATTTACCTTCAGCCAGAGAACCAACGCTTATCGTCTTTGTTCCTGAAGCTGTTGTACCCAGTTTTGTACTATCCGAATATTTTACAACGTCTGTACCTGATGCATTTTCAATTCGATACTGCACATAACTTAAAGCCTGTGAAGATATTCCTGACCAGTTTACTTTCAGACTTTCTCCGGCACGAAGATATATCCTTCCCGCATCCGCACTGCTGACTCCGCTTACAGCGGAAGCAGTCGTTGGTCCATCATAATAGGTCACCACCAGTTTCGGGACTTTCGCTGTATCTGTACTTCTGGCTCCATAAAATTTCACATAAGATGATGCACTTTCATTTTCCAATCGGAATAACAGACCATAATTTTTATTTCCATCACCAGAACCCTTTGCAACATTTCTTGCCCATGATGTTAAATCAATTACTTTCTTTGCTCCAGATGTCCCACTGGCTGTAAAGGAAGCAAGCACAGCACTCGTTCCACCCGGCTGATTGTTCCATGTAACAGTCTTACACTTAAAATCTGCTAATGCCGGTCTAATCTGTATTTTTGCTCCTTTTGTATTTGCCCCATTTTCATAAATGGTTAGTTTTGCACTCTCAACATATTTATTGGTTACTCTATTCGTTAATTCCATTGCACGGATATAACTTCTAAAAAATCCCTGACTTCCTTTTCCTACAGAGAAAGTCTTTACTCCACTGGAAAAATAATTTGTTGCACCACTTGACTTTAATACATATACATCCGGCAAATCACCAGTTCCATTCCATGTAACAGAAGGATCGATTGTTACCGGATATACTCTTTCACTGCTTGTAAGATACTTTTCATCTACTACAATTTTTAAAATATATTTATTAACATTTTTCTTTTTACTTTCCAACTGATCCAACTCATAATATGCTTCTTCACTATATCCCTTATCACCTGCATCATGCATTACAGGTGCTGGTATTCCACCGATAATATTGTCTGTGTCTTCATCAATAAATGTAATTCCACCACCAACATCATCCAGCCTTGCCATCATATTTTCTACAGACATCACAAAAGAGAAAGTGTTTGTATCCGGAACACTCTCTAATATGATGTCTTCTTTCATTCCATGCTCTAATGACTGATATGACAATGATACATCTTTATTTACATACTTATAATTTGCTTTTACTTTTTTCTCTTCTCTTTTCTCCGTAACTATATTGGTTACTTCCTGATTTTCTATCTCTACTGCTTTTGTTTTATTTTCAAATATAGTATCTTCCTGCATATTTTCGTCTGATACCGGTGCAAAAGATACCCTGTATTTATTATTTGTTAATAATACCGGGGTTTCTTCTTTCATTGTTTTTGGCAGATACTGCTTTGTATCTCCTGCTTCATTTACATACTTATACTCTTCTGCGTTACTGTCTGAAATAACTTTTGACTTTCCTGCTTCTTCTTTATCAGATTCATCCGTTTTTACAAGCTCAGGATTATATGCTTTTATTTTTCCACCTTCTTCATAACGGATGTTGTCTGAATAATAGACTGTCTTTTTCATTCCGTTATTTAACAGATATGTATTGCTGTCTACTGTCCGTTCGTTTTTCAATTCTTTAATTGCTACCGGTTCAGTTTTTCCTTCGTTATCAGTATTTATGTTTTTTGTTTCTACATTTGTTTGTTCCTGCTTTGCATTCACTTGAACATTAAAATTGCTGGCAATAATTGCCAGCGCTAATAATACTGATAAAATTTGTTTTTTTCTCTGATAAAAATATTTCTTCATTCTTTGATACTCCTCTTTTGTATTTTTATTCCAAAAGATTATATCACTGTTTTACCTCTTTTTATGATTACTATGAAGAATGTTGTTATTTTACTAACAAAAGCATAAATACACTATTTTTTAACTATTAATCTCAACAATATACTCTTTCTGACACTTTCTGATATAATCAGACTCTTTTTCCTCATCCCAATCAGACTGAATCTCCACCTTTAACTTGATAATTTCTGCCCTCAAACGATTAATAATCGTATCTGTCACTCCGTATTTATCCTGGTCGATTCTTAATCTCTTGTTATTATCTGTGAGCAAATCACACATAATAACCGACTCCAGTGATTCGTTCGCTTTATTTAAACGATATGCACATCGAAAGGCTGCTGCTGCCTGTTCATATTCAAACAGTCTTGCATATGCCACACCTAAATTATTATAAACATCACCATAAAACCGCTCCGGCAACTCATTATTAATTGCCTTACTGAGAATATTATTATAATAATTGATTGCCATATTATATTTTTCTGTATCCATCAGAATATCAGCTTTTGCTTTCCAGCGTTCTGCTGATGTTTTTGAACAGAGAGCCTCTAAATGATTCTCCAGCTTTTCTGCCAGTTTATCTGTATAGTACTCTGAGTTCTTAATAACAAAGGCAATTTTTTCTCCAAGTTCCCCGCCATTGGCAATAATCTGTCTGATGCCTGCTGCAATGTGGGTCTGCTCTAATTCTTTATCAATATACTCTATCAACTCTTCATTAAAGAACTTATCATCAATTAAGTACAGATAATTGTACAAATAATAACTAATCTCTTCAATCGAATAAATATTTTTATTTACTTCTTTTATGTAATAAGGCTTATCTGAATGCACTGTACATAATCTAATATAATTCATAAAATCTCCATTCTATATTACTGCAATGTAACTTCCCTCGTTACTACCATCCCTGAACTTTTAAAAAACTCACCAAAACCAAGATCGCTAATCTTAATTTCAAATTTATTTTCATCTGTGTATTTGAAATCCACCTGAATACGTGTCGTATTTGGTTCTCTCTTCGGAAACTCTCTCAAGTCCATTTTAAAAGTCTCATTGGTATGTGTAATTAAATCCTGTATTTCAAACACTGCCTGTGCAGGCTTTTCCATAATACACTCAATTGTTGAACGGGCATTATACCAGTAGTCTCCAATATTGGAAAGAATAATATTGCTGTCCTTTCCTTTATACACAAGTGCCATCGTAATTTTAACTCTTGTTCTTCCCTTGCATGAGATTAAATATTTATCCAGTGTAGATGGTAGAAAAGTCTCCTTAGCTCCGTAAGCTGCTCCTTTTACAATCAGATTATTTCCTTTAAAGACACGCCTGTTTCTACATATCAGCTGTAATGTTTTCTGCCATCCATCCTTATAAAAACCTTCGCCGGACAGGTATACTCCGGATACTACATGCTCCTTTAAGAATTCCTCTAAATAGCCCGCAAGAATTTCATCGGCTGCCTTGGAATCTTTTTCCACCATCTCCAACTGAAGCATCTGACTTAAATCCTCCACTGCAACATCTGCCACATGTGGTTCTTTTCCTTTAATTACCTCGAGACGCCTGCAGATAAACTGATGCCTGTTCAGCTCCAAAAACAACACTTTATTAATCCAGATATCCTTGTTCTGATTCAGACTATAATATACAAAACTTTCAGAATGGCTGATAATTTTCACTTCCTCATCACCATAGCCAAGTCCTGCTAAAACTTCTGTTATTCCTTTCAATATCGCAGGATTTATCTCTTCAACTGTAACTAATATATTTTTGATCAATCTGCCATTTCCCTCATTAATTGCCAGTTTCAGTAAATAAGAAAAGAATACCATCATTACCTGATGCAGTTCTTCCTTGTCGATATCTTCTTGAAATAAAAATGGTAAATCCCTATATACCTTGCTGTTTACAAGCCGCTCTTTATTGACCGCTTCATCCCCTGCGGACCATTCATTTAAATCACTGTTATAGCAGACCACTGCCGGTATCAGATAATTGTCCGCAGTCCCCATGCTGATAGACTGTGGATTACCTTTATTGTCAATATATGCTAACTGCGCATAATCTCTGGAAAAATCAATTCCAAGTATCATCTCTTTCGCCAATGTTTTTCCCTCCTTTTAAAATCAGTGTTCTCCTAAAGTAATTTAAACACCTTACGTCCGGCATCTTTATATAATTCATAAGACTGCATCATTTCTCTTGCTGCCTCATCACGTCCTACATCTTTACAAATCATCATACCGTTAATCATTCCAAACCGGCTTTCATCATTGTATGTATTTTTTTCTGTAATTCTTATAGAGGAATTATCTACTACCTTTCCATATGGGAACTCATCAGAATATTCTGTAATACTATAGTCAATCTTTTCACCATAGAACATAATGATATTCTTTGTAAATATTCCCTGATAAATACTTTTCATTTCTTCTGTTATTTCTTTGCTTTTTCCAAAAGAATTCTGTATTCTGTATGTAATGTTGACCCTGTGCTTTGGATTAGTTCTATAATCAATAATCGTTTTGTCTACCAAATCAAACGGAATTTTAAACCACTTATTAAATTTCTTATAAAACTCAAAGATAATACCCTCTTTTACCAAACCATCAATCAACACATCACATATCTTTATCTGTCTCTCTGTCAGTTGTTCTCTCTTTGATAGTTCCTCCACAAATGCAATCTTACAAATAAGCGGTGTAACCAGTCCATTATCATATTCCTGTTCTAATATCTCCCAGATAATTTCTGGACACTGAACTTTTTTTATGAAATAATTATACGTTACATATGTATAAAATCCCTTACGAATTACAGTTGCTGTAGGTCCTTTCAGATAAGACTCATAAATGTCATAAATCTTATCCTCCGTGTTTCCTTCAAATACATATTGTACTAATAATCTCTCTGACAATATATTGTCTTCCAATCCTTTTGCCTTCATTGACAGATACAGTTGATACAATTCCAATGTACCTGTGCCATAATACTGTCCAAGGTATAATAATACCTTGTCCTCTCTACAGCCATTTCGGAAAATTTCTGCGCACATCTCTGTGACAATCTCATTATCCTGATATTCTTCCATATCAACATAATACAAACAGATTTTTTCCAACAATTCCCGTCGGATATTCCCATACCCATACTTTTCAATATACGGATAAACAATATCTAAAAGATTTTTCTGTATTAAGATTTCTATCACTTTGCATCTTGACTGCATGGATAATTGTTCCATATCTAACTGTAAAATATAATTATCCAAATCTCCCTGGTCAAAACCTTTATAGTAATAATTTACTATAAATTCTCTAAAACTCCGTCTAAATTCTTTTGTTAATTTATTTGATTCTTCTATTTCCTTTAATTGAAATGTCTTCCCTTGATAATCCGCTGGTGCTCCCATTACCTTTTCTAACTGCATCAACTTAGTCATCAGATTATTTCCCTGATTAGTAATATTGGCATGTATCTCCATCTTTTCCAACTCATATTTAATATCAGCCAATATTCTTCCCTGATTATCCATAAACACAATAATTGGTTCTGTGGTATATAAATTGATATATGCTTCTCTATCAATAAATGGAACAGACTGAATCGTATCCACCTCTTTATGTGAAACAATTACACTATTAATATTCTTATTGTTTACAACAATACGATAAGTGTGCATGATTTCCGGCATATACTTTAATAGTTCTCCTTCCAGAAAACTATCCGTTAATAGATGAGAATAAATCTTACTCAGATGAATATTATTATTTCCCTGTAACAATTGGTCTGTTACATACTTTTGCAGACCATTATGATATTTCGCATACAACTCATCCTGTCTATCTATGTTCTCAATCATATTGGCATAGAAATAATCCTTGTTAAACATCAGGGTATCTGTTCCATAAGAAAAGTATTTGTATGCTGCCCTTTCTAATGGAGCGTAGTTACTTGTATCAATAGAATAAATATAGTATTCATACAAATTTGTTATTTTTAATTCTTTTTCAACCCCTTTACGAAGCCACACGAAATATTCATCGCTTTTCTTGTGTCCATTAATAATTGCACCACAAATGCATGCTAATACATCATTACTGTCTGTATCCTCATATATTCTGCTGAGAATATTAATATATTTCTCATCATAGTCTCTCTCTTCGATAATGACATCTGCTGCCTGTTTTGCCAATTCATCACCTATCATATGATATTTTCCTGCAAAATTTAAAACCTGCAGTTCAAACCGATTTACTACACGCAGTAATTCGGGCTGCTGATTTAACACGTTTGCTGCCTCAAAATACATAATCGGACTCTTACAGCCCTTACTGAACATCCTTTTTATGAGTGTATATTTCAAACTCGGATTTTCATCATATCTGTCATCCATCTGGAATAGAAGCCATAATAGCTGCCACCGGTCATGACCTCCTTCGTAATATTCCTCTATCTCCTTTTTCACTTGCTCGGTATAACTGTTTTCATTTCTATACAATGCCTTTATGTACAAATAATAGCAATATGCAATGATGTTTCTGGATGTATTTACAGATACTTCTGCTGCCACTCTTTTCAGATACTTGCCCGCCTGTTCTTCATTTCCATTTAAAACAGATACCTGAGCTTTTGCTAAAAGCCCTGTTATATCACATTTATTTTTCATTAATCTCTGTTCTGCGATATTAGTAGTCTCATTAATCCATCTTTTACCGTCTATTTTTCCTGTTCTGAATTTTAAATAATTTTTTACCAGATATAAGTCACTTTTCTTACATCTGATATAATCATCTATCTGCTTTTTAGGATTTACAACAACGACATCAAAAGTCACCGTTTCATTTGCAGTCCTAAATATAATTCTTCCCGGATTACTGCCCCCATGCAGTTTCAGTGCATTGATAAAATACTGATATTCAGCTATCTTCCCATTAAACTGCTCTCCGGATATTTTCTCCTTGCAGTTATAGAAAAACTCTCCGGCTACTTCTACATCAATATCCACATATCCCCAGCTGCTTCTCGCAATCTGCAGAATATCCCCATAGTTTTCTGTCAGGTCCGTATATTCTTTAATTTTATTCTTTATGCTGATTTTCACACGTTCTTTTAATCCCATTCCAACCAAAAACTCTTCTAATGCAATGTTTCTGTTAGAATTTCTCATAACCTGCTTATATAGCGCAATAGCATGATTGTCATTCTTTAAAAAATACTCAACAAAATCCTTTGAGATAAATAAAATCAATGCTTCATCATAACTTTTTTGAACTAATTTCACAAACTGTTCCAGATTCGTAATTTTTCCGATAGTTGTGTCAATTTCCTTTTGTTTCACTGTTATAGAAAAAGGAATCGCATAATCCCCTGCCGTAGTTACAACACTGATTGTTCCGCTGCATATCTGTCCTGGAATCAGATTCCTTCCATCAGCAATATAATGAACTTTATTGCTCACTCCATTAAATTGATTGTACTCAAAAGATAAATGGCTGTCTGTAGAATACACAATTCCTTTCACTGCCATTCCGTTTTTTCCTTTGATACTGATTTCACCCTCTGCCGTATCCCCGGTTTCAAGCTCCACCGCTATTTTATTCTCAGATATTTGTGCATCTGCAGTCTCATATACTGCATTTCCTGATGCCAGTTTTTCGATTAATGCTTTCAATTAAAATACCTCAACATATATTTCTTTACTTCTTTCTCATATCCCAAGTCACCCGGTTCATAAAACTTTTTATCTTCCAGTCCATCCGGCAGATACTGCTGTTTCACGTAATGATCTGGATAGTTATGTGGATATTGATATCCAATGCCATGTCCCAGCTTTGACGCCCCCTTATAATGAGAGTCCATCAGATGTACCGGAACTTTTGCAGTGACTGTATTCTTCACAGTCTCCATTGCACTGAATATCGCATTGCAGGCTGCGTTACTTTTCGGAGAAGTTGCCACATAGATAACTGCCTCTGACAAAATCAACTGTGACTCCGGCATTCCCACTTTATGTACTGCATCTGCCGCAGCAGTTGCTACTACTAAAGCCTGTGGATTTGCCATTCCTACATCTTCCGCTGCACAAATCATAATTCTTCTTGCGATAAAATCTACGCTCTCACCTGCATATAACATCTTCGCCAGATAATAAACTGCCGCATCCGGGTCAGATCCCCGCATACTTTTAATAAAGGCAGATATTGTATCGTAATGATTATCTCCTCCCTTATCATAACGCAGTGCCCTCTTCTGAATACACTGCTCTGCTACCTCTAATGTAATATGTATCTTTCCATCTGCCTCGGGCTCTGTAGTAAGAACGCCTAATTCTACTGCATTCAGTGCCGTTCTTGCATCTCCATTGGATAATCCTGCCAAAAACTCTACTGCCTCTTCATCAATTACTGCATTATAAATGCCCATTCCATTTTCTTTGTCTTCTACAGCACGATGTATCAGTGTTTTAATATTCTCTTCTGTTAATGGCTGTAGTTCAAAAACAATAGACCGTGAAATCAGAGCTGTGTTCACCTCGAAATATGGATTTTCTGTTGTCGCTCCAATTAAAATAACTGTCCCGTCCTCTACAAATGGAAGCAGATAATCCTGCTGGCCTTTATTAAAGCGATGTATCTCGTCTACAAAAAGAATCGTTTTCCTTCCATTCATCGCCATGGTCTGCTTTGCCTTCTCTACTACACCTTCCATGTCCTTCTTCCCTGCCACGGTAGCATTTAACTGCATAAACTCTGCGCTGGTAGTATTCGCAATTACCTTTGCCAGTGTCGTCTTTCCGGTACCGGGAGGACCATAAAAAATAACGGAACTGATTTTATCAGCCTTAATTGCTCTGTATAAAAGTTTCCCCTTGCCGATAATATGCTCCTGACCGACTACCTGTTCTAAAGTTTTTGGCCTGAGTCTGCTTGCTAAAGGAGACTCTTTTTCACTATTTATATTTCTTGCATAGTCAAAAATATCCATTGTTCTGCCTCTTTATCTAAAAAAATATACTATTATATACAAATATACATACTCTATTTTATTTTAACACAAAAAGCTACTGTTTTGTATCATATCTACAATTTTCTTCCTGCTTTTTTTCAGTAATATTGTCCTGATTTGAGAAAAATGCAATTTTATGGTAGAATGAACATCTTGTAGCGTGTTTTTAAACACCAAAAATAATAAAGGAGGAGGATTTATATGATAAATATCAACAGAGAATTTGACGAGGCAAAGCTTATGCCACAAATCAATAAGTATGCTGACAGGTGTATTACCAACTCCTGTATTGACCCTGATTTGTATGAAGAATACAAAGTAAAACGCGGGCTTCGCGAAAAAGGGGGAAAAGGTGTTTTAACCGGTCTTACCGAAATTGGTGATGTTCACTCATTTGAAGTTGTGGATGGTGTAACAGTCCCTTGTGAAGGACAGTTATTTTACAGAGGAATCAACATTGAGGACATAGTAAAAGGATTCATTGAAGAAAAAAGATTTGGTTTCGAGGAGGTAACATACCTTCTTCTCTTTGGAGAATTACCAAATGAAAAACGTTTAGAGAATTTCAATAATGTTCTGGCAGAATACCGGACACTTCCTACATCTTTTGTAAGAGACATTATTATGAAAGCAACGAGCTCTGATATGATGAATCAGCTGGCAAGAAGTGTATTATCCCTGTATTCCTGGGATGACAATCCTGACGACACATCCGTACCAAATGTTCTCCGTCAGAGTTTAAGCCTGATATCCAGAGTTCCACTGATTTCTGTCTATAGTTATCAGGCAATGAGACATTATCATTATGGTGATAATTTACATATTATTAATCCGGATCCCAAGCTTTCTACAGCAGAAAATATTTTAAGATTATTGCGTCCGGATAGTTCTTATACAGAACTTGAAGCTAAAATATTAGATTTAGCTTTAGTTTTACATGCAGAACATGGCGGTGGAAATAATTCTACTTTCACAACCCATGTTGTATCATCTTCAGGAACAGATACTTATTCTGCTATCGCCGCTTCTCTTGGTTCGTTAAAAGGCCCAAAACATGGCGGTGCAAACATCAAGGTGAAACATATGTTTGACAATATAAAAGAAACGATTGACGATTGGAATGATGATGAAGAAATTAAGAGTTACCTGCGTGGTATATTAGACAAACGCCTTTATGATAAATCCGGTCTTATCTATGGTATCGGTCATGCTGTATATGCAATATCCGACCCAAGAGCAAAACTCTTAAAAGGCTTTACAGAAAAACTGGCGATTGAAAAAGGACGTACTGATGAGTTAAAACTTTATGAAAATGTTGAAAGACTGGCACCGGAAATTATTTCTAAATCTCACAACAGACAAAAAAGAGTCAGTGCCAATGTGGATTTCTATAGTGGATTTGTTTATTCCATGCTGGGACTTCCTGATGAATTATACACACCTCTTTTTGCTGCTGCCAGAATGGCAGGCTGGAGTGCACACCGTTTGGAAGAGATTATTAACGCCGGAAAAATTATTCGTCCGGCATATAAGAATGTGGCAAAGAAAACAGAATATGTGCCACTAAGCGAAAGATAGATTAGAAGCTCATATTGACCATTTATAATAATCGTCAATATGAGCTCTATTATTTTTTAACATATCTTTGATTTCTACTTCTCGGTTTGTCTGGAACTGTCATTTCTACTAGTTTTAAATTTAGAGCCGGGTTCATGTAATTCTTTCTAAATGTTTCTTTTGAAGCTATTCCTAATTTGTTCATAATAGTATTCGCAGTGTATGGGACATCATACTCCATCACATTTAGCATTTTCTTTACATATTCAGATACCATTTCATTTTCTTGCTCTACTTGCCCAATTACCTCATCCAATATTTTATCTATTTGTTCCAACATAAATTCAATAAAATAATTAGAATTTGCTTCTTTATTGCATATATCAATTGCAGCATAATATTCATCCTGAAATTTTTCAATTTGACTTTCAATAGGAATATATTCAAAAACAGATTTCCATTTCGCTAATATTGCTGTATGCCAAAGGCGGGCCATTCTTCCATTGCCATCTGAAAATGGATGTATAAACACAAATTCATAATGGAATACTGCCGATAATATTAATGGGTGTATTGTATCTTTCTCATGTTTCATCCAATCAAATAATTCCTTAATCAATCCAGATACCAAACGCGGTGGTGGTGCAACAAAAATACATTTATCCCCACTAAAAACCCCTTCATCTCCTTGTCTGAAAGTTCCTGATTCCTCAACAATATACTTGGTCATAATTGCATGATAATCCTTTAAGTGTTTCACACTATATGGATTAATTTCTGGCATTTTTTCATAGGCCGCATAAGCATTTTTCACTTCCTGTATTTCTCTTTGCTCTCCGAATACAACGTGGTTATTTATCACATCTCTTACTTGTCCAAGTGTTAGTGAATTCGCCTCAATCTTCAAAGATGCATATATTGACTTTATTTTGTTATTCCGACGTAAATGTGGTTTGGTTTCTAACCCACGCATAAAGTTAATTTCCCCTATTTTTTCCGATATAGAAGAAACATACGATAACATCTTATTTGTTATTGTAAAAGGTGGTATATATCTGTCCAATTTATTCTCCCTCTAATCAAAATAACTTACTTATTATCTTACTTATTATCTTACTTAATTATACATTAAATTTTATAATAAATAAAGTGTTCGCTTGAGACACTTCGCACGCGAGCGGTTGCGTTAGCGTAACTACATCTCCGCAAGCTGC
>CAJUBZ010000012.1 GCA_910584795.1 uncultured Eubacterium sp.
TAATATAACTGCACATGTGCTTTTTAATATTCTTTTCTTCATTTGTTCTCCTCCCATTTTTTTGATTCATCTTCTCATATGTTTTATAATACTATGAGATTTTCCGTGCTTCATTCAGATGTTTTAAAAATTTTTGTTCTTCACTTTCTCCTCTCTTCTTTTTACTTTTTTAAAACACTTTTATATAATAAAGTGTCGCTTGCAACACTTCGCGCGCGAGCGGTTGCATTAGCATAACTACATCTCCGCGAGCTGCGCATCCTTAGCGGAGCGTTCTTTATTCTATAGGAAGTTCAGAGAACTTTCCTATAGAATAAAAACCCCTTTATCCACAAAGAGTTCCTGCATATGTCAGAGCCTGTTCTAATATATGCTGCTTACTCTTATGGATAAGGGGTATTTTTTCTTTATAATTATTGTTGTTTATATTCCGTCCATCTTTTCCCCCTTATAATTGTATACTACCAATTTCTGTATATAAATACAACTTATTTTTATCTAATAACTATATATTTTTTCAAATTTTTAATACCCTCCTATTCCCTCTTATCCCTTTCCTTATTTTTCAATTTGTACTATAATATCTCTATCTGAATTTTAGGGAGATTGGTATGGGTATTTTAGGTAAAATTAAAACAAAAGCCGTCAATTTAAAAGAAACAAAAAGACGTGCCACATATGCAAAATATTATAAAAATTTATTGATTGAGGATAAGGTTATTTTGTATGATTCGTACTTTGGACGGGGTATGATTTGTAATCCATATGCACTGTTTCTTGAATTAATAAAGAATGAGGATTTTAAGGATTATACACATGTGTGGGTAATTGAGGACCGATATGGAAACGAACCGATTATGGAACAGTTTCAAAATAACAAAAATGTATTTGCAATTGCCAGACACAGCGATGACCACCTGAGATATTTAGCTTCTGCCAAATATATTATCACAAATGTTTCTCTTCCTTTTTATTATTGTAAGAAGGAAGGGCAGGTCTATGTGAACACATGGCATGGTACACCAATTAAAAGTCTGGGCTTTGATATGCCGGATGCACCTGTTACGATTTCCAATGTCCTTAGGAATTTTTTATCTACCGATTATATAATCTCTGCCAATCCATTTTTGACTTCTGTTTTTCTGGATAAATATAAATTAGATGGATTATATGAGGGTACAATTATTGAAGAGGGATATCCTCGAAATGACAGATTGTTTCATACAGATAAAGCAGAAATTATATCAAGTTTACAAAAATACGGAATCGACATTGATTCCAAAAAAGAAATTATTTTATATGCACCTACATGGAAAGGCAGTGATTACAACCGTCCGGAAATTGATGTGAATGAATATATCGATTTTAAGAGAACCGTAGAATCTATGATTGATACGGACAGATATCAGATTCTCTTGAAACCTCATCAGGTCGTTTACAAAGAATTGAAAAAATCAGGTCGCATGAATGATTCATTGATTCCTGCTTTTATTGATACAAATGAATTATTATCAATTACTGACATTTTAATTTCCGACTATTCCAGTATTTTTTATGACTATCTGGTTACGGACAAGCCTGTAATCTTTTATATTCCGGACCTTGAGAAATATAAAAATGAACGTGGTCTTTACTTAGAGCCGGAAGCATTGCCTGGACCTTGTTTCACAAAACTATCTGAAATCGGCAATGTTATTAACAATTTGGATGAATTTATCAACAAATACCGTTCGTCCTATGAAGCAGCCAAATCCTTTGCCTGTCCAAAAGACGATGGAAATGTAGCAAAACGAATTATTGATGTTATTTTTTATCATAAAACATCTGATGAGGAGGGAATTCCATATCAATTAATAACATGCGCAAATAAAAAGAAAAAACTTCTTTTCTTCGGCAGCGGACTTCGTATGAACGGAATCTCCACTGCCCTGCGCACGATGTTAGATTATATTGATTATGACAAATATGATGTAACGGTCTATGCCGGCAACCTCAAATTTGATGACAGTAAAGAAATGATTTGCACCTTCAATAAAAATGCACGCATTTTCGCCAGAGTTTCCTATACTCCTGCGACATGGGGCGAAACACTTCGGAATGACTTCTTGCGGGTGTTTGGTTTTAATGCACCTTTTATCAAATACATCTATCCAAAAGCCATGTATGACAGAGAATTTATTCGGTGCTTTGGGGAAAGCCGCTTTGATACGGTAATTGATTATTCAGGTTATGGCAGTTTTTATTCTATTCTGCTATTGAGCAGTCCTGACTCCAAAAAGCTTATTTGGCAGCACAACGACCTGCTCACGGAAAAGCATAAGAAAGTAAATGGCAAAAAACCTCATAATCGTGAATTACGTGTCGTTTTCTCAACCTATCCGTTTTTTGACAAAATTGTCGGATGTTCTGAGGCTACCATGCAGGTAAATTTAGAAAAAATAGGCTACAGCGAACTGAAAGAGAAATGCTGTTTTGTAAGAAATGCGGCAAACTTTGACAGAGTCATTGCAGGTGCCAAAGAATCGTTTACGAGAGAAACAGCTTCCGATGCCAGTGTTTGCGAATTACTGGATTCTAACTTAACATCGTTTGTGAACATGGGACGTTTATCCCCTGAAAAAAATCAGGCAGCATTAATTCATGCCTTTGCAAGGCTTCACAAAGATTATCCGAATACAAGACTTTACATTATCGGTGATGGTGCTCTTATGAACGAATTAAAAGCATTAATTCATTCCCTTGGACTAGATGGAAAAGTAATAATGACAGGTAATCTCGACAATCCTTTTATGTTAATGAAGGAATGTGACTGTTTTATACTTCCATCACTACACGAGGGACAGCCGGTGTCACTGTTAGAAGCAAGATTATTAGGACTTCCAATTATTATGTCTGATTTTAGTTCTGCAAAATCATCTTTATTTGAAAACGGACAATTAGTAATTGGCAACACTGTGGATGAGATTTACGACGGACTTGCTTCTTTTATGAAAGGAGAAGTTCCAACCTGCAATTTTGATTACCAAAATTATAATCAGGTCACCATTCAGCAGTTTGAAGACATTATTTAAAGACTCTTATTAACAGAGTTTCTGTTTCACGTTATTTGTGAAACAATTATAACAATATTTTGAGCATAAACATTAGGAGGCTGATATGCAGACAGGTGAATATACCGCAAATGTAAAAAACGGTTTCAAATATACATTAAAAAGAAACGTAAAAAAAATTATACAAAATTTTAAAATGCCGGAAAAAGATATCGGAAAAAAGCAATATTATTCTTATCTTGCGATTCCTATTCAAAAAAATTATGTATTTTATGAGGCATTTTCCGGTCTTGGGATTTTAGACAATCCCCGTGCAATTTTTCTGCAGCTTTTAGAAGATACTTCTTTTGAAAACTTTACACACATCTGGTCCATTGCAGACATGGATATGGCAAAAGATAATCTACAAGAATTTGAAGACTTACCAAACGTAAAATTTGTCCGGCGGGAATCAGAAGAATATTACAGATATTTAGCATCAAGCAAATACCTTGTTTCTAATTCAACATTTGGTTATTTCTTTTCCAAGAGGCCTGAACAGATTTACATTAACACATGGCATGGTGTTCCAACCAAATATATGGGATATGACCACATGGTAGAGCGTGTAGAAAATGCCCGTGGTCCTGCAAGAAACTTTCTTGCTGCAGACTATATCGTTTCCGCCAATAAATTTATGACAGAGGTAATGTACCGAAACTCCTATAAACTGGACGGTTTGTTTCAGGGAAAATCATTAGAAATCGGACATCCCCGCAGTGACTTACTCATAAACGCTGAACCAGAAAAAGTTTATGCCAAGCTGCGTAATACAGGACTTAAAACAGACAAGAAAATAATTTTGTATGCACCAACCTGGAAAGGTACACTGTATAATCAACTAAAATATGATGTAACAGAATTTAAAGAAACAATTAAAAAGTTTTCTGACAATATTGATCAGACAGAATACCGCATTTATTTAAGAGTCCATTACTTCTTATATAAAATTTTAGCTGATGATCCGGAACTGAAAGAAATTCTAGTTCCATTTACCATTGATACCAACGAACTTTTATCTGTGGTAGATATCCTTATTTCAGATTATTCCAGCATCTTCTTTGATTTTTTAATTACTAAAAGACCGATAATATTTTATGTTCCTGATTTAAAAGAATATGATAGCGGGCGGGGACTATACGTACCAACGGACACATTGCCGGGACTGGTATCTTCCAGCCTGGATGAAGTGGCCTCCTCTCTGGATGCGATTTGCAAAAACAGGGATGAATACTTAGAATTCTACGAGCCAATGTGGCAGGAAATGGCCTCATGGTGTATTTACAATGATGATGGGCTGTCTACCAAACGTCTCATTAATATCGTTTTCAAAGATTATACTTATCTTCCATCTAAAACACATAATATTATTGATGGTTTTGGGAATAAAAAGAAAAAGATTTTAATTTGTGTCAATTCAAGACAAAAGGATGAATCCTTCTGGGATTCATTTACAACAAGTCTCGAACGGTATAACTATAACACCACTGATGTAACTGTACTTGTTACTGCTTTTCATGACGAAAAGACGAAAGAATACTTTAATACCTTACCTGTAAATGTCCGTGTTCTTGTATGGTATGCTCTGCCTTTTGTAGCAAAGGAAACAAAACGCTTTTATGACCGTGAAGCAATTCGTGCTTTTGGAAATGCAACTTTCGACGAGGTACGTGTGGAAGGCGATATTACAGAATACTGGGCATCATTTGCAAACAATCTAAACAGTTCATCTCAACTTCTATCATAATAGACAATTAAAAAGATGAGGCCTACCCGCCTCATCTTTTTAACTAAATATATCTATTCTACAATATCAAACTCATCACATAAATATACGTTACTACCCATTTCTGCCAAATGAGAATATCTGTAATGGCCTGCTGCAAGATTATCTATATGGATATAGCATTGTCCTCTCTCCACGTTAAGACCAATCGTAAATTCAAACGGGTTGTTCTCACTAATATTTCCAAGTCCATCTATCTCAAACCCATTTTTAATATCTACTGAATGCCATCCATCCTCTTTTAATATCTCTAACTTACCAAATGCATAACACGTTATAAAATGATTTCCTTTAACGCTGCTGATTCTCACATTCATGTGCATATCATCACCTAATTTTATTGGACTGTTTGTTACTTCGAGTTTTAATTCCTTTTTTAGATCAAGTTCTTTATCTGGTGTCTGATCTCCTTCTATAATATCAAATTCAGCAGACACATATTCATCATTCCATCCAATTATTTTATGAGAATACCTGTAATGTCCAATTCCAAGATTATCTATATACACATTGGATTTTTCTTTTTCTGTATTAATACCTATAGAAAATATAAATGGATGATCCTTTTGAATATTCCCTAATCCTGTTATTGCATACCAGTCTTTTATTTCTACTGATTTCCATTTATCTCCGTTTAATATTTCCAACTTACCAAATTCATAACCTGTTCTAAAAATTCCTTTTGTAAGACTACTGATTTTTACATCTATCTGCATATCATCACCTAATTTTACCGGACTGTTTGTTACTTCAAGCTTTAATTTTTCTTTTAGATCAAGTTCTTTATCTGGTGTCTGCTCCTCTGATGTCGTTTCTTCTTGTCCCTTTGTTGTTACTGGTATAACCGTTGTACTTTGTTCTGTATATTTTGGTACTACAGTAATCTTTTCTTTCCCCTTTTTTCTGCTATCTACTTTCACTTTGACAACATATTTTTTCTTTTTATATGTTGCAATTATCTTAGTACTTCCCTTATTTTTTGCCTTTATTATCACCTTATTTTTATATTTTCCCTGTTTTTTAGCAATCCTAATTATTTTACTATTTTTTATCTTCCAAATAACTTTTCCTTTAACATTCCTTAATACTACTTGCTTCTTATTTCCAACATTCAATACTATTTTTGTTTTGTTGAGTTTTACTTTTTTTTTATTGGTTGCATAAGTATTCATACCTATACTAGTAATGCACAATACAAAACATAACAGTATACTTGCAATTCTTTTTTTTGCCATCTCCTTATCCTCCTTCAATATACTATCAATTATCTATGTCATTATCTTTTTGTTCTTTCATATATTGGAACAAATATGAATTATATCGCGTCGCAACATTAAAACTTCCTCCTTGAGCCATAATTGTTCCCCATGCTATATTACTTGAATCAAAAATTATCCCACCACTTTCGCCAGGTAATAAACTTGCATTGTATCTAATAAAGAACTTATCTTCGCTTGTTACCTTTCCTTCACTTTTATGCAAAACATATGCTGTATCATTTGTTCCTTCATAAAGAGTATAACCCGAAGCGGTCAACGATTTATTTATCAAACCATTGTTTGTAATTCCAAATCCGAACCATCCTGTTTGATTTCCTATGTTCTCATCAACTTTCAATATTGCCCAATCATATTCTGCCAATCCCCCTAAATAATCTGTCGCACAGGTAGCAGTTTTAACATAACTATAATTTGCTGTTTCATAATCCCCATGAGATTTATAATATATCCTTATTGAATCTAACCACTTTCCTTCGTCTATTAGACAATGCGCCGCCGTCATCACTGTATTGGGACCAATTACATACCCCGAACCATAAATAGGATATTCTATTATTCCTTGTTCATTTACAATTGGCTCTCCAACTAATTGTATAACTGCACTATATGGATATACCGATGAATCTGCACTATCTAAGGGATTTCCTGGTATTATAGAATATGTACCAATATTATTATTTGTTGCAGTTTCCTCTGGTGCTTGACCAATTTCTATTTGTTGCCCTTGAATATTATCATAATAATAGTCAAATTTGATTTCATTTTTAGTCTCCCAATTGTACTGTGTCATATTAATTTTGGCATCATAATATTCAACACTAAACCACATGTAACTCGGACCAAGTTCTGGTCCATTAAGTACCTCACCAGTTCCCGATTCTTTTGCCACAAATGCCAACCCATTATTCAATTCTCCATTACTTATCATCTCAGTAACTGCTTCTGTTATATCTAATGTATGTCTATTTCTATTTACACCATTACATTTAAAACTTGCTATCGTATCACCCAACTCCGGCTGTGTGTTCCAAGTTATATTCTCTGCTGACCAACTGTTCTTTACTTTTTTCACCTCTACTGTCCCCGCTGTGTAGTTGGAAGTACTTTCTGCAACAGACAGTTGTGCTCGTTTTATTATTTTTTTATTCCATTCTACCTTATCACCTATATACGAATCTCCACTTATCACATGACTTGTATCTAAATACAACCTCTGTTCCGTTCCTTTATATGGAAATGTGGGATCACATTTATTTTTTATTACAAATTCACTTGGATGTAACGTTTGATCTCTTACAAATTCCATACTACTTACCATTGCTGTGGGTAAATATTGATTCATAAACCATACTGCAGTCGGATCTACAACAACAGGATATAAAGCACGCTCTAAATACTTCTTATTAATTATAAGTTTTAAAAATGTCTCATTTTCATTGTCTATAACTTTATATGAAATATCCTCATAATTAATATTACCTCCTCTATCTTTCATATTAGGTGGTAATATATAACCAACTTTTTGCCGTGATTCCGTATCTACAAAATAAATATATTCATTCTGTTTATCTTCAATAAGTGTAATATTTTTCGAATCTACTTTAAAACATATTTCATTTTTAGAGGGTTTAGAAGATAACACAATATTTTCTTTAATCCCATTTTTTTGCGAAATATACTCATATTCTGAAATTATTTCATTTGCTTTATATTTAATTTTATTACCATCAATAATACTATTGTACTTTTTATCTACTATCGGAGCAAAAGACAAACTATATTTCCCCTTATTCATTACAACGGGCGTTTCTTTATCTAACTGTTGTGGAAAATATTGTTTTGAATCTCCACTTTTATTTACAACTTTATATGCATCAATTTTCTCTCCGCAATTAATAGTTTTTAATTTTTCTCTGTCCGCTTTTTTCATTGCTACTAGACTTGAGTCATATTCTTTTAGTTTTCCTTTTTCCTGATAACGAATTCTTTGACTACAGATATCAATTCTTTTGCTTCCGTCGCTCAAAAGATATGTATTCGAATTTTCTGTTCTCTCATCTACTAATTCTCTCAACTCCGTAATCGTCTCTTTTTTTGCTGTCCTAACACTCTCGTGTGTTGTCTTAGCTTGCGTGACAAACATTCCCGCATTAAATACTATTGATATTACCAACAATGCTGCTATTATTTTTTTTAGTTCTTTTTTCATAATTCATTCTCCTAATTTTTTAGAACAAAACCCCAACTTGAACGACACACCATAACTATAATCTTATCTTACGATTAAATCTTCTTTCGTTCTGTTGGGGATTCTCCATCGTGTATTATCTTCTTTTTATTCATCTAAAAATAAACTCTCCCCCTTCTTTTTAACAATTTCTTCTTATTAGTTAACCTTCCCCTTTCTTCATAAAATCATATCCGACCTATTGATATATTATCATATTATAAAATCTATAACCGTATGTCAATAAAATATGTATATAATAAAATATAAACACTCTATAAAAAATGAGACCTGACTTTATTTTTGGTCAGGTCTCATTTTTTACTCATCTCATTTTTCTCTAATTATGTTTTTCAAACAATAAATATGAACAAACTCTACTCTCCAAATATTTTCTTCACTACTCTCTCTGATGCATGTCCATCATCAACACAGCAGAAACGATCATAGAACTCTTCATATCTGTCCTTATACTGTTCTTCAATCTTATCAATATTTTTAATTGCATCAACCACATCATCATTCGTCAGAAGCATTGGACCCGGCAGGTCATCTTCCATAGACAAATAGAATCCATGAAGTACATCTCTGTATCTTTCCAAATCATATGTGTAATACAATACCGGACGTTTCAGGTTTGCGAAATCAAAAAATACCGATGAATAATCTGTTATCAGGATATCTGTTATCAGGTATAAATCTGTTACATCATCATATGCACTTCCATTCACGGCAAAGTCTCCATACTTTGACATATCAAGTGCCTCAACTACCAGATAATGCAGACGAAGCAAAATTACATATTCATCTCCAAATTCCTTTTCCAGTCTGTTTACATCTAAATCTAAATCGAACTTAAACTGTCCAATCTCATAATAATTATCATCACGCCATGTCGGTGCGTACATAATAACTTTCTTATCCAACGGAATACCCAGTTTTTCCTTAATCTTCTTTGCTCGTTCTTCTCTGTCCGGCGCATAAAGAGGATCATTTGCCGGATAACCGTACTCTAATATTTTTTCCTTTGGATACATAAAGCAGCTCTGGAATTTTTCTGTAGAAAACGGATTGTCTGACAACAGATAATCCCATGCTTCTTTTTGTCTGTAGAACTTATCCTTATAATTAGAAACTCCGCCAACAACATCATTTAAATCAAATGCAAGCCTCTTAAGTGGGGTTCCATGCCATGTCTCTAACAAAACAGTCTCTTCTCTCTTTGGAACACTCAGAGGCTGTTTCATATTCAGAATCCAGTATTTACTGCGGTTCATATAGTAGAAATACCGTAGCCCGGAACGTTTTACAGTCTTATGTTTTCCCGGAATTTTTAATCCTCTTTTATCAACAGACCATATATACGTGTATTTGTCTCCATAATGTTTTTGCATATACTCGTAAATATATTTCGGCTGACCGGAGTAATTTCTACCCATAAAGCTCTCGAAAATAACCCAGTCCTTTTTCATATCCATCTTATTAAAAATATGAAGTGCGAATGCTTTATTTCTCGCCCATTTATTTTTAAACATTCTTTTAATTTTTCTTTTTGCTAAAAGTCTGTTTCCTGCTTTTTGGGTTTTTTCCAGATTTCCTGCGGCAACTGCCCTCATAACAGACTTCTCCAGCCAATAAATATATTTTCTATTAAGATGTCTTAGATTTACTTCTTTCAAACGCTTATGAAGTTCAGAAAAATATTCTTCTTTCCAACATGGTTCCTCTTTCGTATTCCAGCGAAGTTTTTTTACTAAATATAAAGTCGTAAACTTGGCAAGAATCAAATCCAAATGCCTCTCGATTTCTTTATGATCTTTTGCAATCTTTTTTGCATTATCTACAGCCATAAAATAATATGGCATGGAATCTATCTTCGGTGTCTGTTCTATTGCCGGATTATTGTAACGATCATTATGGTGTCTTTTTACATAAATAGCATCGATATTACCTTTTATTCTATCTGTAGAACACATAATCTTTGTAAGCACCAGAACATCGGCAAAACAAAACTGTTCCTCATTAAACCGAATATTATTTTTCTCAAACAAGGACTTCTTATAAACAGCTCCTAAGACTGTCAGATTTTCCAATCGTCTGTAATGCGTAAATTTTGCTTCCAAAGGATGATAGAAATCATACTTAGATAACCGTTCCTCTTCTTTTTCCAAATTTCGCTTCTCTTCAAAAGTAACTGTTCCCTGATAAGTTCCCTGCACACGCCCATATGCCATGTCCGTGTCCTCATCCATTACATCCAACAGCTTTTTAATTCCGTCTTCATATATATAGTCATCATTATCCAAGAAATAAATATATTCGCCCTGTGCCTTGTCTAATCCTAAGTTTCTTGCAGCAGATACTCCTGTTTTCCCTTCCAGATAAAAGACACTTAACTGTATCTTTTCCTGATATTCATCAATAATCTTCTGAAACTCTTCCGGCTCATCCTGCAAGTCATCTACAACCAATATTGTTTCGTAGTCTTTAAACTCCTGCCCAGCTATACTTTTAAAACAGTCCTCTAAATACCATAAACACTGCTTATGGGTAACAATAATACTTACCATTCCATTCTCCATTTCACATTTCTTCTAAAGTTAATTAAAATATTTTATTCCGTCTTATTTCTCTTCCTTTACCGTCATATCCTTCTTATTGAGATCTTCCTTAATCTGTGTTGTGGAAATACCTTCTGTTCTTGGCAGATAAACGACGTCGCAATAATCTTTTAAGAAATCAAATTTTCCTTCCCAATCACTGCCCATTACAAACGTATCAATCTTATAATCCTGCACATCCGTAACTTTCTGTTCCCAGTTATTTTCCGGAACAACCAAATCGACATATCTGATTGCTTCTAAAACCTGTTTTCTCTGCTCATAAGTAAAATAACATTTTTTCTGCTTTGAATTCCAGTTAAATTCATCTGTTGAGAGAACTACAACTAAGTAATCTCCCATTTCTTTTGCTCTTCTTAAAATATTAATATGCCCATAATGAAGCATATCAAATGTTCCGTAAGTAATAACTCTCTTCACTTGTTTCTCCTTTATTTTCCAATTACTAAGTATACTTAATTATACTCACTTTCTATTATCATATCCAGCACTTTTTTGCTGGTTGATGGTCCGTCTAAATAATTGTATTTGTCATTAAAACAACAATATTTTTTATTCACTGCAAAGCCTTTTGAAAATTTCTTAACATATTCAAATACTTCTTCCTGTTTTTTTACTACCGGTCCCGGCAGTTGTTCTATGTCAAAATAAAAATCTCTTAGATTATTTTTATATTCATGATAATCCACCATAAAAAATATAATTGGCCTTTTGAGATTCGCATAGTCGAAGAATACAGACGAATAGTCTGTTATCAACATATCACTGATTACGTATAATGTATTAATATCTTCAACTTTTGATACATCATACACAAAGCCCTCATAATCTCCTATATCTAATCTTTGTGAAATGAAGTAATGTGCTCTGAACAGAATAACATATTCATCCCCCAGACATTCTTTTGCCTTGTCAAAATCAATATAATTGGCCAGCTCAAACCCTGCTGCTGCACTATACTTATTATCCCTGAATGTCGGTGCATACAGAATAACTTTTTTACCCTTTGGAATCACAAGTTCTTTTTTTATTCTCTCACAGTCCTCTTTTGTTGCTTTAAATAAAAAATCATTTCTAGGATACCCCGTGGTAAGAACTTTGTCTTCCTTATTTACATCTCTCATACGAAACGCAGAGATAAACTTTTCCGTACAATACGCAGACGGTGAAATCATATAAGATATTTTCTTAGACTCTTCTGTATAAATATTATTGATTTGAGAAAATTTTGTCATAGCGTTTCCGGTTTTTTCCACATCGCATCCTATTTTCTTTAGAGGAGTACCATGCCATGTCTGTACAAAAACCTGCTCTGCTCTTGGTTTCAAGAAAGGACGTGTATTAGAATTAAATATCCAGTACTTTGCTTTTGCCAATGCACGATAATACTGAAAGCTTTCAAATTTTACAACAGATGTATTCTTCCCTGTCAAATCTGCTCTCTCTGTATTCCTCAAAGACCAAATCAACTTATAGTCCTTGTATTTTTTATCATTTTTCATTTCTTCAAATATCGCTTTTGGATTACAAGCTACATATCTTCCCTGAAATGCCTCAAAAATTACTGTTTTTTCATCCGGCTTTTTCATGATTTTTGCAATGCCATATAGGAATCTTTTATAAAGAAGCATAAGCTGTCTCAAAAAATCTTTTATCTTTTTCATTACAGATGCCTCCCGAATACTTTTTCTGCTACACGCTGACTACTGTTTCCATCATTATAGGAATTTATTATCATGTTTACTTTCTCTCTTTGTGCCGCATATGTGTCATTACCTTCCACAACATCCGAGATAAACATCTCTAACTCATCATAAGAAGATAATTTCATTCCCGGCATATATTCAAAAGGATTTTCAAACACAAACCCTCTTTTTTTACCATACTCCTCAATATCTTCAACAGTAAATGCAATCGGTCTGTTTAACAGCATATAATCAAAGTACACTGAAGAATAATCTGTAATCAGTGCGTCCGCCTTTCTTAACAACGAATATACACTCATACCTTTTCTGTCTAAATCTTTCTGTACCAAAAACTCTATATTGCTATAAGTATTATATTTTACCGCTGCTGTCTGCAGCGGATGAAGTTTTATAATCAGTTTACAGCCAATACTTTTTAATTTGGCATTTAAACTGTCCAACTGATTATTTTTCAATAAAGAAACAACATATTCCTCGTCATACTCCCTATATGTAGGAAGCCATAAAATAACCTTATCTTTCTTTGATAAACTATCTGATGTATCATTCCGAATAAATAATTCATCATTTCTGGGATTTCCTGTAATAATAACCTGCTCTTCTTTACAGCCAAATATCTTCGCCAAAATCGGTTGATATAAAGGTGAACTTGCTACAACATATGTGAAAAAATTATAATCTGTTTTCTCCAGACCCTTTTCTAAATTTCCAATTTTTTTAAGCGGTGTACCATGCCACAGATTTACTACCACCTGAGACTTTGATGGCTTAATCGGATACTTTCCGAAACAATAAAAAGCATATTTTGCTTTCATAAAATATGAAATTCCCTGCTTGTTTCCTACAAACGTCACATTTTCCGGTGCCCTTTGTACAAAATCATCTACATCATTAATACTTACAACAATTCTATATTTTTCATTATATTTCTGTGCAATCAAATAATCATAAAAGGCCTTAACATTATCCCGGAATCCTAAGTTAGAATAAAAGAAAATAAGCCTCTCATCTTTTTTTATAAATTTATTAGCAAATGTCAATGGCTTAAATGCCACTTTTAAAATCTCTTTTTTCATTTACTTTTCTTTCCTTAATATTTTTTTATATATCAGCACTCTGACACTATTTGGAACAAGGCTGACAACAGACCTTCCCATTGCTCCTGTCAGAAAAGAAAGCATTCCTATAAACCCAAGTTTTCTCAGATGATTCTGGAATCTGAAGATACATCCTACATAGGATATTCCTCCCCTTCGCCTATACATGTCCTCTCCGGCCCTCATATAAACCAGGTTTTCCTGAACATTGTATCCTTTATAACCTTTGCAGAACATAGTCACCCACAGATTATAATCCTCGAAATATCTATAATCCTCATAGAATCCGGCTTCAACAACCGCCTCTTTTTTATACATTACAGACGGATGATTAAAGGGACTTCTTTTTGCCGCGAAATCATACATTTCCTGCCAAGTCTTTGGCACCACTCTCTCTGCCTTTGTATTGTCTATACTTTGCGTAAATTCGATAATATTAGAGCCTACAATATCTACACCCTGTTCTTCCATAGCTCTTAACTGTTTTTCCATTCTGTCCGGTGCACTGACATCATCACTGTCCATACGTGCGATAATATTATTCTTGCACTGCAGAATTCCATGATTAAGCGCCTTTGCCAGACCCATATTATGTTCCAGCCGATAAACATTGAACAAGCCTGAATAGGTTGTTACATAATCTGCAATAACTTTATTCAGGCCTTCATTCAGAGGTCCGTCACAGACAATAACAAAATCATCGGTCTTAACCGTCTGATTTAAAATACTGTCGACTGCCTCCTTAAAATATTCTGGATTCTCTTTTACATAAACCGACATCAGCACGGAGTAATTCTCGTTCATGAAACCACCTATTTCTTCTCAATAATTGCCGTTTTCTGGTCTTTTTCAACACCCTCTGTATTGTCTTTCATAAACATAATCTTAAATGTCATTAGGATTAACTGAATATCCGTCCAAACCTTATAATGCTGAATATAATGCATGTCCAGTTTTAGTTTATCATAAGGGGTTGTATTGTACTTTCCATAAACCTGTGCATACCCTGTAAGTCCTGCTTTAACTTTTAAGCGGAAACAAAACTCCGGTATATTCTCCTCATACTCTTTTGCAATTTCCGGTCTCTCCGGTCTTGGACCTACCACCGACATTTGACCCGCAAGTATATTAAATACCTGAGGAAGTTCGTCAAGATGCGTAGCTCTAAGTATTTTTCCTACCTTTGTAATTCTGTCATCATCTTTTGCTGCCAGTCTGGCACCATCTTTCTCAGAATCACACTTCATACTTCTAAATTTTAATATTTTGAATACTTTTCCATCTTTCGTAAGCCTTGGCTGTGTATAAAAAACCGGACCTCTATCCCAGATCAAATCACCTAACGCTACCAAAATAGTTATAGCAACTGTCGGCACACATAATATTAAAGAAATAACAATGTCAAGCAATCGTTTTAAGAATGCCTGCTCCCACTTTAATCCCTTTGCTTTTGTTACTAACAACGGTGAGTCAAACAGCGTATTATGTTCAGAACCGATAATAATAATATCAGAAATCTTTGGTGTAATATATGCTCTTTTATCATACATATAGCATAACTTAATAATTGAATTACGTTTTGCACTCGGAATATCACACAACAGAATTGCGGAATGCTTCAAGATTGCACTCTTTATTTCATCAAAGCCCTCATCGCAATGAATTGCTTCCGAAATAATATATTTGTCTTCACGTGTCTTTATTTTCTTTAAGAAATTATCCGGATCTCTATCACTGAAAATCAACAGCATATCCCTTGGCGGATACATCCACCTGTAAATCCCAATAGCAATACCCGACCATATAAGGCAACAAAGTATATTATCAAAACTCATTCCAATCAGCGGTGCAGGATTTACTAATTTCAAGGAAAGCATAGAAATCTGCAGATACATAATAAAATTTGTAAACAATAATGCTAAAAGCTGTGAGAATACTAAGTTAGAATATTGTAATCTTCCCAACTTAAAGGCTCCGTATACATGACTGAACAAAGTGAACATCAAAGCATACACAAATAATAATACTATATGACCTTTGAAGAAAAACTCTCTGTCCATACCGGTACTGTAATGATGATCCCAGAAATACCAGAATATCATGGTTTGTCCGGTAATTATAATTGCCTGTAATAACAGTATTGTAATTCTTCTAAACGCTCTTGACTGCTTCATTTCTTCTCCTAAAACATAAGCTGGCTTGCACCACTTGGGGACACGCAATACCAG
The DNA here is from genome assembly GCA_910584795.1 of uncultured Eubacterium sp. Taxonomy (GTDB): domain Bacteria; phylum Bacillota; class Clostridia; order Lachnospirales; family Lachnospiraceae; genus Eubacterium_G. The sequence goes on from CAJUBZ010000012.1 coordinate 16,035, forward strand.
CTCATAAACTATACTAATTTTACCAAAGCCACTATTATTTGTCAATTCGTGTCATTTTCTTAAAATATGAATATTTTGTGACTTTTACGCAACACATTGGTTCATACTTTGTTTTTTTTTCATTATGTAGTATAATGAGACACGAATTTAAACTTTATTTTTATTTTGCTCAATAAAAGGGATTTTTATTTCGTTTAAAAGATAAAACTAATTTAAATTACTTTTTTATTTCACCGTAATTTAAAATCTTAGGAGGTATTTATGAGTAAAAAACAAAAGTCTTCAGAAATTAAAACAGGATATTATGGATATAGTTCTGAAACAGGCAGTTCCAGAAAAAATACAAATATGAAAAGAACAAAAAAAGCAAAAGGCGGAAATACCGGAAAAGCTTTAAGCATCATTCTTATTATTTTACAGGTGATCGCATCAATCGCCTTTGTGTGGATGTTCTTATCAAAAGGTTTTGCTTTTACTTCAGCGGGCATTGTCGCAGGTATTATTGCAGTTCTAATTGTTCTATTGGCACTTGTTTTATTTTTACTGCAAAAAACCAAAAATGCCCAGACCTTTGGGAAAATCATTTCTATAATAGTTATTATTATCCTTGCATTAGGATGTTACTATCTCTCCAAAGATTTAAGCAAATTTACCACAGGAGACAAATTAGACGATACTCCTTTCGTCGTCTTTGTTTCTGCTAATGATACTTTTGGAGATTTTGACGAAAAAACACTTGGTCGTTCCGATACAAATATTCTTGCGATTGTAAATCCTAAAAACCACAACGTCCTTATGGTTTCTACTCCAAGAGATTATTATGTACCGGTTCAGGCAAAGGCTGTCGCTCCTGAATCATATGACAAATTAACACATGTGGGTCTATATGGAAAAGGAACAGCCAAAAAGAAATCTGATGGTTCTGTTGCTACTGCAAGTGACTGGCAGTGGGCTTATGAAGTCAATTGGGATTCTGGAAACAAAGCATTAATGAATACATTGAAGTATTTGTATAAGTTTGATGTTCCATCAAATCATTATCACTATATTAAACTCAACTTTACTGGTTTTGCAGATTTAATTGATGCCATGGGCGGCATTACTATCAATGTGGACAAACCTTTCAGTACCAGAACTTATGCTTCTTATGGTGACAAAGACACCGGCGAAAGAAAAACTTATACCTATACAAAAGGTAAGATGAAAATGGATGGTGCCACAGCTCTGACTTTTGCCAGAGAGCGTCACTCCTTTGCCAACGGAGACATGCAGAGAAACAAAAACCAGGTTAAAGTCTTAAAAGCAATTGAAAAGAAAGCACTTAGCGGAAATACATTACTACGTTACAACAGTATACTAGATGCTATAGATAATTGTTTTGCTACTAATATTGACATTTCTTCATCAATTAATTTGTTAAAAGACGGAGGAAGTGATGGATGGAATATTATGTCATTTAGTGTAACCGGTACTCCGTCCAGACAGATTTGTACATTTACAGGAACATCTCTTTCTGTTGTAATGCAGGATGAAGAATCTGTAAACCGTGCAAGCAACCTGATAAAAATGACTTTAGACGGAAAGAGTACAAAAGAAATAAAGAAGCAGATTAAAGCATACAATAAAGAACAGGGAAACTAAAAGAGGTGCATTATGAAAAAGATTATTTTAACCGGTGGAGGAACTGCCGGTCATGTAACACCCAATATTGCATTAATTCCAAAATTAAAAGAAGCTGGATATGAGATAAAATACATTGGCTCCAAAGGAGGCATGGAAACACAGCTTGTAAAAAATGCCGGTCTGGATTATGCGGGCATTTCATCTGGAAAATTAAGACGTTATTTTAGCTGGAAAAACTTCTCTGATCCTTTCAGAGTTTTAAGAGGATATTTTCAGGCAAAGAGAATCATAAAAAAGTATAAACCTGATATTGTTTTTTCAAAAGGCGGATTTGTAACAGTTCCTGTTGTATTTGCCGCAAGCAAATATAATGTTCCGGTAATTATCCACGAATCAGATATGACTCCCGGACTGGCAAACAGACTTGCAATAAAAAAAGCCACAAAGGTATGTCATAATTTTCCTGAAACAGCGAAACATTTAGGAGAAAAAGCCGTTCACACCGGCTCTCCTATCAGAGCCGAACTCTTCTCAGGAAATAAATTAACAGCTCTGGACATGTGTGGTTTTACTGCCAATAAACCGGTTATTATGGTAACCGGCGGAAGCCTTGGAGCAGAAAATGTAAATAAACTGGTTCGTGCTGCCCTTCCTGAACTTTTAAAAGAATTTCAAGTTGCACATCTTTGTGGAAAAGGAAAACTGGACTCAACCCTTACAAATACGAAAGGTTATGCCCAGTTTGAATATATTAGCGAAGAAATGAAAGACTTTTTTGCAATGGCTGATATTATTATCTCCAGAGCCGGTGCAAACAGCATCTGTGAAATATCTGCACTGAATAAACCAAACATTTTGATTCCACTATCTGCAAACGCCAGTCGCGGAGATCAGATATTAAACGCAAAATCTTACGTAAAACAAGGCTTTAGCGAAGTACTTAACGAAGATGTGGCAACGAAAGATGACCTCATCTCCACAGTACATAAAGTATACGACAACCGTAACACCTATATTAACGCCATGTCTAAATCTTCGGGGACAGGCGGTGTTGAAAAAATCGTATCACTAATAAAAGAATTAAGTAAGTAATTTTGCCAAACACTTGTGGTATACTATTTATTAGCAACGGAGACAGGTGCAGTAACATATTGGCAAACATTGAATAACTTAAAATATTTGTAGACAAAAAGAAAAGGAATGCTTAAAGCTAAAATCTGATACCGAATCAGATTTTAAGGATTCACGTAGGAGAAATTATCAAATTTCTCCGTAGTTGTATCCGATGCTTTAAAAGCGTTCCTTTTCTTTTGTCTAATACCAAATATTTAAGTTATGAAGTTTGCCGATATGTTACTACGCCTGTTCCCACTACGAATAAATAAAATACCACAAGTTTTTAACAGAATGACTACAAAATCTCTTTTACTTTTGCTGCGATTTTTTCAAGGCCTTCTGTATCCTGCGTTCCCGGTGTCCATTTAATATGGGCATCGTCATCATCATACCTTGGAATTACATGGATGTGCAGATGGAATACTGACTGACCTGCCACCTCTCCATTATTCTGTAATATATTGACACCCTTACAGCCTGTTGCTTCTTTCAGAACTGCCGCAATCTTCTTTGCCACAATGTGGGCATGTGCCAATAATTCATCCTGAATTTCAAATACATTCGCTGCATGCTCCTTTGGTATAACCAGAGCATGTCCTAATGTAGCTGGTGATATATCAAATATCGCCTTAACCTTATCATCTTCATACAACGTATTAGAAGGGATTTCTCCTGCTGCTATTTTACAAAAAATACAATCACTCATTATGTTTCCTCCATATATATCATTTTTTAATTTTTACAAATAAAACCTTTTATTATATTGAGGATGATACAGAACAAATGCCATCATCACCCCAGCCATTGCACCACCCAGATGTGCCATCCAGTCTACGCCTTCTTCCATATTTCCAAAAACCATCAATGCAAACAAAATAATCAAACGCGGGGTCGATACCTGCCCCATCTGATTCCTGTTTTTAAATATCATTACCAGCATGACTCCAAAAATACCAAACACTGCTCCGGATGCGCCAACACTTACAACTGCTTCATCTATTTGCATTTCTACAAATGCCGAAATTAGTGAACCACCAATACCGCAGACAAAATATGTTATAAAATATTTTATCGGTCCATATTCCTTCTCAATCTGATATCCCAGAATACCTAACATAAACATGTTATTTAAAATATGCTCTGCACCGGAGTGGATAAACATATGGGTAATCAGTCGGTACCACTGCCCCTCTTCAAAAACATCCGGCCAGTACATCGCACCATGCTCATATAAATACAAGGTACTCTCTGTGTCTCCTAAAATTTCCATTCCAAAGAAAACGATTACATTTATAATAATCAGACCTGCAGTTATAATTGGTATATCTCTCATTCTTTCGTTATACATATGCTTGTTCCTATTTCCTCTATCTGTTAATTCTTATTCATATAGTCATTTATTATTTTAGAAATCCGCTCACAACTATGTCCGTCACATCCTGTCATATATTTCTTAATAAAGGATTCATGTTTTTCCGAAACAGTATGCTTACTACTATCTACCAGATAATTCTCTAAAGCCTCCTGATCTTGATATACATCTCCAGGAAGATCTTCCGGATAATTCAGATAAAATCCTCTATTATATATCGCCAGATCATAGCAGAAAAATGCAATCGGCTTATTTAATAATGCGTATTCAAATATAACTGATGAATAATCCGTTATGAGCATATCCGAGATAAACATTAAATCATTCGTAGAGAAATCTCTCATCACTTTAATATTATTATATTTGTGCGGAATAATATCATTTTTCATAACCGGATGAGGACATATCAAAAACTGCTGATTGGGCAGCAACTTTTCTGACAATCTATCAAAATCAATCTCTGGCTTAAATATCTGTCTCCCCTCACCAACATCTCTGAATGTTGGTGCATAAATAATGACAAATTTCTCCTTTAATTCCGGATATTTTTCATATATAGCTTTCTTTTTCGTCTCAATATATTCCTGATTGAAGAAATCATCGGTTCGCGGTGCTCCCATCGCCTTTACTTTTCTTAAATTAATATCAAACGCATCTGCATAAATTGGACGGATTCTCTCACCACTGACAATCATCATGTTATACTGGGCATGCGTCGCTCTATCAGTGTTTATAGACATGTTAGTTCCCCTTTGTCCAAACTTTTTAAAAGCTCCACACGCATGCCATAACTGAATCACTCTCTGCTCCGGCTTCAAATCAAAATATCTAAGATATTTGACATAATCATCTGTAACAATTACTTTACTTGTGGCGATTAATTTAATCATCTTCAGCATTGCAGGAATACCATGTGGCAGCATTGCTGCACAGACAACTTTATTTCCCTTTACATAAGGATAAAGTGCCTTCATATTACCTTCTAATTCTCCATCCTTTCGAATTGTTACAAATAAAACACGATGTACTACCTTTTTCTGACTGTAATACTCTATTGCTTTCTTCATAATCTTTTCATTAAAAGTTTTTGGCTCATGATCTATTAACTTTACAAAGGATTCAACCTGATTTATTATAATATTCTCATGATTCAAATCCACAGGAATATCCTGAAAATACTGCTCTGACCAATCTCTTGCTTCATCAGTTCCTATATAATCTAAAAATGTATCTTCTACGTCATTATATATAATAATGCCATCATTAAAAAACAGATACGAGCCTTTCTGATACATCTCTTCAAACCTGGATAATACCGTTTCTTCATCCCCTAGATTCAACTGTTTAATAAAGTCTGTCTTAAAGAATTTATTTGCCAAAGTTCTATCAAAACATAATGCCTGATTATATTCCATCTTTGTTGACAAAGAATCCTGTGCCAATTTGTTTACATAAACAGGTTGTGCTTCCCCAAACGTATTATGGTATATCACCTCAGATATGAAATCTCTGTTTCCTTTAAGAAATCTTTTAAACACATATTTGAATGCATTATTGGCATACACTACCTTATCATCACAGAAAACAATATATTGTGTATCCGCTTGCTTTATTACCTTATTCTGTAATTCTTTTTCAGTGTCTGCTTTTATATAAAAAACATTTCCATATACAAGACTGTTTTCTTCAACTACTGTTCTCATATCCTCTGGAACAACAATCCTTATTCCAACAAGATTCTGTTTCGTAAGACTTCTTAGACATTCGATAAATTCTTTTTTACGCTCTTGTTCTCCATATAAAACTGCCGTAAAAACAGCCCTCTGTAATACCTCTTCCTTACTCCCGCATAAATCAAATAACTGAATATCGGGATTTTCATCTGCTATCAATGAAATATTTTTTACATCTAGAATCTGAATTTTCTCTTGTATTTCAGAAACAATTAATTTGGCTGTCTCCTCCTTTAAACTCCAAATCTTAGAATAAAACTGCCTGATTAATATATTCAATTCCTTAAATATAATTTTATTTAAATAATCTGCAATATCAGAATTTTTTCTAGCCTCTTTAATTGTTTTATACTCTGTATAATCTCTTAAAATGCTCTCCGTTGCACATTCTAAAATAATTCTGTGAGCCTCAATATAATCTTTTACTTTGGAATCAGTGATTGTCTCTGTAATAGCATTTCCTTCACCATTTAATCTTCTGTAATGAAATATAATCTCGTTATATCCTGCAATTTTTTGAATGTGATACACATAGTTCATTAAGAATGCACCATCTTCTGAATATGAGATTGAAGGTAGTCTGAAATGATACTGGTCTATAACATCCTTTTTAAATAATTTGTTGGAAAGTGAGAATGTCCATAGTATTCTGGCATCATATTTGTCAATGATATCTTCCTCCATTAACTCCTCAATGTCTCGTACTCTGGTTGTTGTATAATTATCAAAAATATCATACCCTGCAATTACTAACTCTGCTCTTTTCCTTGTCGCTGTATTATACATCCCTTCCAGTGCAGTTAATTCTAAAATATCATCAGAATCAAAGAAAAAAATGTACTCTCCTTTTGCCACATCCAATCCTGCATTTCTGGCAGAAGATGGTCCACCGTTCTCCTTATCGATTACATTTAATTTTGTGTATTTTTTTTCGTACTCCCGTAATATTTCCAATGTATTATCCTTGGAACCATCATTCACTACGATAACCTCATAGTCATCAATGGTTTGATTTAATACACTCTCAAGAGTCTCTTCTAAATATAAAGCTGCATTATATGCAGCCATAATTACCGAAATTTTCACTTTGTGCCCCTTTATACTTTTATATTTTCTAGTACATAATACCATATATTGCATTATGTTATCAAGCCTGTCACAGTTCAGCTTTCATTTTGAAACCACCGGCAAACCCATGACAATCCTGTTGTTTATTATTCTTTACTATGCTAAAATTATTAATTATTATTGTTTTGTTTTTTATAACAGATTGGAGTTTATAATGATTTTCTTTTTATTATTATTTTTATTAATTACATTGAAATCCATAAATATCTGCACAAATGAAAACCACTTTAATACGAACTATTTAAGTATTGAAAATACAAATGTAATTAAAGGTATTTTTGTTATTCTTGTCATCTTTTCACATAGTTCACAATACATTACTTTAGACAGTGTGTATGATAATCCATATTCTTCTTTTATGAAGTTTATGGGGCAGATGATTGTATCTGTATTTTTATTTTACTCCGGATACGGAATTATGGAATCCTTAAAAAAGAAAAAATTTTCATATATTAAAACAATTCCAACAAAAAGATTTTTAAAAGTACTAATCAATTTTGATATTGCCGTATTACTATATCTGGTTTTAAATCTTATTTTAGGCACACATTATGATATAAAAACGACAATATTATCCTTTATTGGCTGGGAAAACATCGGAAACTCAAACTGGTATATATTAGCTGTTTTAGTTTTATACATTTTAACATTCATTTCATTCTTTCCTATGAAATGGTGGAATGACAGCAAATCTCTTTATATATATGCTGCCTTTTTTACTATATTATCAATTGGTTTTGTTTATTTTGAGATGAAAATGGGAAAACAAAGTTATTACTATAATACAATTATTTTGTATGCACTTGGTATATGGTATTCTTTGCTAAAAAAATACATTGAAAATATTACTTTAAAAAATGATGTTATTTATTCTGCCATAAGTGCGTTATTGCTGCTGCTTTTATATCTTTCTTATAATAACAGATCCTCTTTTGGTATTGAGTCCTATAGTTTATGGGCAGTTTGCTTCACAATTACACTAATACTATTTTCAATGAAAATAAGTTTTAATAATACAATTCTTTCATGGTTTGGAACGCATATTTTTAGTGTGTATATTTTACAAAGAATTCCTATGATGATACTACATTATTTTGGTGTAACTCAAAACCATAAATACTTTTTCATTGTTTTATCTATTATCGCTACCATTTGTCTTGCACATATATTTGACAATCTCACCGGAAAAATGTGGAAAAGAATTGCTTCTTAAAAAAAACTGTTAAACACATTATTGCGTTTAACAGTTTTCTTTTTTTAATGCACCAAAACTTATTTTACATATATATCCTTAATCACCTCACAAGGATTCTCTGATACTTCATATGAAAAATACTGAGTAAAAATTTTATTTATCTCCCGATATCCTTTTAAATACTGTGTTATATTATTTAAATCTTCCACATGTAAATGAGGAAATCTCCTTTTCATAAATTTTTCAAAATTATTGTCAACATAGTTGATACTATAAACAGGTTTCTCCCTGCCAGACATATAAGATGCATACATACCGCTGTTTGTAAACAAATATTCTGCAAAGTATAATATTCTTCTCGAATCCAATGCCTTATTGATATATGCAAACTTATCTGTGTACTCACTGCCCAGAGTTATTGCATGATTTAATATTTCATCACTATTTGTTATAACAAAATATGATGAATCTATACTGTCTAAAACTTTCTTCAAATCAAACTTCTCGTATGGTGAAGGCACATCTTCTTTTACTTTTCCATTTGTTAAAATAGCAATAACCTTCTTCCCTTTCATTTGAGGAAACATAATTTCATATTTTTCACGGGATTCTCTTTCCGCCTTTTCGCGTCTCATATTCCATGCCATAGGTGTTACAACATTCTCAATCACCTGGGAATTAGGAATATTATAACACTTTGTATAGACCTCTTTTGTAAAAGGTGACCCTGCAATAATATAATCAAATCCCTTAAACGAATTTGTTTTTTTATAATCAGACTCTGTCTCTACACGGTTCAATGCCTTAAACTGATAATCATAAGGAACTCCAATTAATACTTTTTTACCCGTTTTATATTTCTTTGCCTGAATTGAGGCATCGACACAAATCACATTCTCTACTGTGTTGCAGTAACGTTTCTTCGCATCTTTAAATCCTTTTTTTGCCATTCTGTTTTTAGATGTTTCATCCGCCATAAAATAACTGATTTCAAAATCATCAACATTGTTTTTTAAGTATTTCTGTACCAGTCTTAAGTCTGGTGTTAAACCTCTTTTTCTTGAACTTGAAATTGATATTTTCATATACACTCCACTATTCCATCCACAGAATATCCTCTGTAGAAAACTCATTCAACATAACATCTGTTCCATCAATATGAATCCCCCATCTCGCCTCTTTCCAGCTGCATGGCAGATTAATAACAAACCCGGCATTTTTATAATTTCTGTAAACCTTATCTAAAATATATTTTTTTACCTTACAGGGATATTTCTCGGCAATAATCCTCTGTCCGTCCCGCTCTGCGAATATATAATCATCTTCTTTCATTGCATATAATGGTGTTGCAAATCTGCCACGAATCCAGCCTTCATAACCCTGCTTACGGGTTCGTCCTAAAATCTTAACTGTTCTTTCAGAAATGTTTCCCAACACATAATCTTTATACTTTATCTCAACATCATCATCCACAACATTACACAAGCTATAAATTCTTTTTCCTTCTTTAAAAGAGAACATTGCCTCTTTAATATATGCAGACGTATCGATTTCATTGATAATATCCTCTGATATTTCTTTCAGAACCATCGTAAGGCCTTCTTTAAAATCTTTTAAGCCCTGTGTATCTAAAGTGTTCAAAACTGCTTCTCTATGACTCGGGAAAAAATAGAGCCTCAGGTGATTTGCTATCACAAACTGCACATATGGAATCACCTCTCCCTTTACTTTAATACTATAATCCATCAGTCTCATATAACCATTTTCTAAAAATGCACGATAACGTTCCTTCTTTCTCCAAGAAGTATCGACCAAAGACGATTCATCTTCTGCTTTTCTATAATAATATATTGCATCCTTTATAAGACCATATTTTCCTTCTTTTATAATTGCCTGGTTTAATGCCAAAGCATCTTCCCAGAAACTTAACTCTTTATCAAACCTGACAGAACGCTTTGCAGCCTTCCTAAGAAATACACCACCAATATAATACTGTGGGAACTGATAATCCTCTGTTATATCTACAACTTCTCTCTCTTCAAATCTCCAGTTAGATTTATGTTCCCCTTCCTGTCTTCCTTTTAATAAAATTTTTGAAGCTGCAATATGAATATCCTCATGCTTCAGAAAATAGTTCTGAACTTTTTCTAACGCTTCAGCATCTAGATAATCATCAGAATCCAAAAATCCGATAATTACATTTCTTTTATATTTGCATTTATTTATTCCATAATTTCTGGCTTCCGACACCCCTCTATTTTGTTTGAAATGAGTCACAATAATATTACGGGGATATTTTTTCTTATATTCATTACAGATTTTCAAAGAATTATCACTGCTTGCATCATCAATCAAATGTATACAGATATTTTCTTTAAAAGATAATGTCTGATGAATCAAACTTTCTATGGTCTCTGTAAGATAATTCTCTGCATTATAAACCGGTATTATAATTCTATACATTGTATTCCCCCTTTTTTATGCACTACTTGTCCCACTTCATAATTGTTTTTCCAAAAGACTTCTGAATATCGAGTTCAAATGCCTTTTTCATATCTTTAATATTTCTCACAGGAACAACTGCTCCCACAATATTCGAAAGATAATTTACAATCTCAGGATTTGTCTCATAAAGAGAAACTGTCTTCTCAAAATCCGCTCTTCCACTTCTGCTGCTGCCGAAAATTCTAAGTCCCTTCTCCAAGACCATTCTCGTATTAATTGGAACCGGATACTCTGACACGCCAAGAATTGATATCGTCCCTTCTGGATTAATATAATCTATAATCTGATTAATCGCCTTACCGGAACCTGCTCCTCCGACACATTCAAAAGCGTGATCTATTCTTAAATCCTCTGGAATATGTCCGACAGTATATATTCCATCTGCAAATGTAAAATCTGATAACTTGTCCTCACTGATACCAAATATATATAACTTTACATCTGGAAACATGCTCTTAAAAAATGTTGCTGTAATATAACCGAGGTTTCCATCTCCCCATATTCCAACAATATTTCTCCTTTTGTGAGCTATCTTATCAAATCTTCCAATTGCATGCACGCTGACACTTACTATCTCCGTAAAAGCAGCAACCGTATCATCGATGCCTTCCGGCAGTCTAACCAGACGCTCCGGCTTAATCTGAACATACTCCTGCATAAATCCATCGAATCCGCTCGCCCTGAATTTACTTGACCTTAAGTAATTTTCGGCAATTACTTCATCTTCCTCTGTTGGCGTATTTGGTATCATAACAACTTTATCTCCCGGCTGAAACGTTCCAGACGGATCTCTAATAACCACACCAATAGATTCGTGAATCAATGCCATCGGTAATTTCTGCTTCAACACTTCTGCATCCCTTAACCCCTGATAATAACGCTGGTCTGCATTACATATAGACAAATACGTTGGTCTGACAATAGTGTCTTCCCCATTTAGATCTATATCACTATATGCTATTTCGAATTTTCTTGGCGCTACTAATCTGTATATATTATTAATCATTTCAAACTCTCCATTTCTTAACAGTAAATGTGCCTTTCTATTCAGTATCTCCTAATAATGTCTCTGCTACTCTTAAATCATATGGATACGTTATTTTTATGTTTGAGACTTCTCCATCCACCAAATAAACGTCTTCACCTTTTATAACAAATATCTTTGCCGCATCTGTCAATATCTCTTTTTCTTCGTCAGTCAAACTTTCGTATAAATTTTTTAGTTTTAATATCCTAAAGCTCTGCGGTGTCTGTCCCTGATACATTTTACTTCTGTCCGGTATGGATGAGATAATCTGATTATTCTCACTGCATACAATTGTATCTGTTGCCGGAACAACGGTATCACATGCACCATACTCTTTTGCATACTTAATATTTTCTTCGATAATCCTATGTGTAATAAACGGTCTTACGGAATCATGTGTTACAATAATATCTTCTTCACTAATTTTATAATTTTCTTCTATATACGAAATTGCATTTAATATGGTCTCATTTCTAGTTGTTCCGCCACAGACTACTGCAATCCTGCTATTATCTCCGATATGTTTTTGAATCAGATTTTTTGTATGATTTATCCATTCCTGTGGACACAATACAATAATCTTTTCAAAATTTTCATTAATATAGAATTTCTCCAATGTATGAATAATAATAGGTTTATTCCCAATATTTATATACTGTTTTGGTTTTTCTATATTTCCCATTCTGCTTCCGATACCACCTGCTAAAACAACTCCAAAAACCATACTTTCCTCCTAACTTTTTCCTTTTCTATTATAAAAATCTTTTTTGATACAATATTAAAATATAATTATACCATATTATTCCTGTTTTTTAAACAGCCACGAATATAACGAAATGTCTCATCTTCTCCTTTTTCTGCTAACATCCGCAATAATTTTTCAATTTCATTTCTTGTTTCTATATGAATACTTCTATGAGGCTTTCTCTTCTCAAAATATGCCAGAGGATCTGTCTGTGTGTAATTCTTTCCATTATATATTTTACTTGCCGCCACCCTGTCACAAAACATTTCAACCACATAATTATATGGCATCTTAACCGGCTCATTTCGTTTCGTTTCTAAATTGTAATCTATCCAATATTCAAAATGGTGCCTGTTACGCCCTTTATGGTGCATCCATGCTTTAGAATAACCATGTTCCTCACGCTCTCCCTCATTGGGGCTGCGGGTCCCTGTATAATATCTGACACCAGGAATAAACTCAGCCGGAGAATATTTTGATAGGTCATGTCTTAACCCCTGCCAGAATATACCAGCTTTCCTGCAGTGTTTTATTACCTGATGTCTATGCTTTGTTATTGTAAAGAAATGCCCTGTTAATCTCTTCCAAAAATTCATAAATGTTCTTTCCTATATGCCTTTCTTATCAAAATATTTTACCACATTCCACTTCTTTTATAAATTAAGTTCAATGTTATCTCCCAATTTTGAGATAATATAGTCAGCGAACGCTCCTATAATATCTGTTTCTGTATTTTCATATACCATTCTTGCACCAACTGCATCCTCTATTTCATTAAACATAAGTTTTCCATCATGAAAAATAAAATCAATTCCTCCATAATCAATATTCATCGTCTCCAATATTTTGTATACAATATCTTTTTCTTCTTCAGACAGAATATATTTTTCTGCACTTCCTCCCAGACTATAATTACTTTTAAACCCTTCCTTTGACTGTCTGAGCATTGCAAGCACAGTTTCTCCCCCCATGACATATACTCTCAAATCTTTTCCCGGTTCATTGCAAAATCTCTGACATATATATTTTTCACCATCTAATTGTCTGACAGCCTTATCTTTCTCTGTTTCATCATGTACCAGATATACTTGATTTCCTCCATGCCCGTTTCTGCTCTTTATAACACATGGATATTCCCACCCAGCCTCTAATAATGGCATAAAATCTATCTGATCTTTCAAAAATCTATATGTAGATAATTTATCATTTGCACATTTCGTAACAAAAGAATTGTTGAGTACTTTAACTCCTTTTTGTTCAAGCCATTCTGCAACCACATAATTCCGGCTCCGATTCACGACGATATCCGGAATGCTCTTTTTTAACTGTTCCTCGATATTCTCATTGTCTAACAATATGACTTTGGTCAAAATATTCTTTTCTTTCAGCTTATTTGTAATAATGTCCACAAATCTTCTATTTTTTTTGAGATCTTCCATATAATACAGAATCCAGCACCTCTGTTTCATCATCTTCCTCCATAATCCCCTCTGCTTCATTTGTCTATTCGGCTTTTAGGCAGATTTTTCTATACCAGAATCTTCCCTTTTATATATTTCATAATATGCTCCGCCACATTCACTCCGGTGCAGTCAAATATATTTTTAAAATGTGCATTTGAGTTCACCTCACATAATATAGGTTCATTCTCCTTGCCAAACATAATATCAACACCTGCAAAATCCAAGCCTAACTCCCTGCATACCGCTACCGCCATCTCTTCCTGCTCTTTTGTCGGAGTATACCTGTTCATCTTTCCACCATTTGTCACATTTGCCCTAAAATCGTTCTCATTTCTCCGCTCCATAGCTGTTACAATCTGTTCTCCAACTACATGTATCCGTACATCCCTGCCTTCTGAACTTTCAATATATTCCTGCATAATAAACTCATCATGACCGATTGACTTTATCTTTTCCACTGCGTCATAATAATTTTCCACCAGATAGACCTGTTCACCAAAAGAACCTTTGTTTTCTTTAATTATCATAGGATAGCCAAGACTTTTCTGAACCTGTAAAACAAAAGTATAATCCTGATATTCTTTGTCAAAAGTCATCGGAGCTATAAAAGTTTTTGGCATTTCTATATTTTTATTCTTTAATTTAATAAATGTGAGAGCTTTATCATCACATGCTTCAATACCATCTGCACTGTTAAATACCTGGAACCCCTCTCGTTCTAAAAGTCTGGCCAATTTTATATCTTTATCCCAGAATAACACAAAATCCGGTCTGGATGCCCAGGCAGTATCCTGTGGATTTGCCGGAAGAATCGAATCTAACTGATCATTGGGAATTTTCCTCAATTTCATTCCTTCTTTTTCTGCCGCATCCATCAGCCAGCAGTATATCTCCTCAAATTTTTCACTTTTTAAATATCCATTTACAATCAACCAGCCTTGCATCTAAACACTCCGATCTGCTAAATTATTTTTTCTTCATTACAGCAAAGAACGGTTAGGGCCCCCTTGCCTTAACCGTTCCGGACTGAAAAATATGTTAGTATACTTATAAGTCTTAGGAGAGACTTATAAATATTTGGTACTACCTTTCTATTATAACAAATTCTTTTTAATATTCAATATCCTTTTCTTCTTTTTACCTTTCCCTTGTCGACATTTTATGATACTATGGATAAAGAGTATTTCGTAGGAGGTTATAAAATGAGTAACGAAACTAAAAAGAAAGATAATAATATGCTATATATTGCCGTTTTTACAGCAATCATTATAATTGCAATCATTGTAATTGTGATTCTTAAATCTGGTGGTGAAGACAGCAATGTACAAAACAGCAACCAAAAAGCAACACCAGTACCTGTATCTGTTATTTCCACAGAAGGATCGCAGAACGAAACCATTAATAAAAATATTAAAAGTATCAGAGATGTGAAATTTGGAAAATCCCATAAGGCTATTCAGAAAGCCGAAAAAAATATGAATGATACTTTGGACGGAAACTATGTTGCTGCTCCTGATGGAACTGCTGCTTATTTAACTTATCGTTTTAATGGAAAAAAAGTTCCTGAATTTTTCGGAACCAAAGTCGTTCCAACAGACAACAACGCTCTTTTAGAATATGTCTTTGATAAAGATGACAAAATGTATGAGATTCGTTTACAGTATGGAAAATTACCAAAAGAAGTATACGAATCTATTGTTTCAAACATATCATCCACATATGATAACTCAACATATTCAAGAACATTTTCTCATGGTTCAATTGAAACATGGTGGAAATCAAAAAATGTTACACTTACTGCATATTATCAGGAAACCGGTGTTAGCGTATATATAAGAAAAAACTAATAAATAACATGAAAAGCAAACTGTCGTGTCAGAACGGCAGTTTTTTCTTTAAAGCATTGCTAATTTATAATTTTATGATAAAACTATAAATATAACTATATGAATTGTTTTATACAAGGAGGCACCATGTCATTTAATGATTATATACAGGCAGCAAAATTAGGCAAAAAAGATTATCAATCAAAACTAATGGAAGGAAAAAGTCCGACCTTACAAGTTTTAGATGATATTTTGCATGCCACAAAAAATTATCATGAAGTTTCTCTGGGACTTGTTGAAATTCCTTTGGAACAGATCGTCGGAACAAAGACAACCGGTAGAAGCAATTCTTTTTCCAGTAATTTTATGCCAATCTTAGACTCTAGTTCTGAATTTGCAACAAAATGGATCCGCCTCTGTGCCAGTCAGCAGGAAGAAGGAATAAAAGAACCTATTAAAGCTTATGAATATATGAACAAATTTTATGTTTTAGAAGGCAATAAACGTGTGAGTGTTCTGAAATACTTTGATGCTGTTTCTATTGTTGGTGAAGTTATTCGTATACTTCCCAAAAAAACAGATGATTTAGATATTAAAATATATTATGAATATATGGATTTTTACGAATTATCTAAGATTAATTATCTATATTTTTCTAAATCTGGATGCTTCGAAAAACTTCAGACCCTGGTAGGAAAGAATACAGATGAAAACTGGTCTTTCGACGATAAAATGAATTTTCGCTCCCTGTTTCAAAGTTTTAAAACAGAATACAGAAACCTGGGAGGTGATGCATTAAATCATATTACCTGTGGAGATGCGTTTCTTGCATTTGTAGAACTTTATGGATATGACGAACTTCTAACAAAAGACAGTGGAGAATTAAATGACCTGATTACATTAAATTATAAAGAATTTGAATTAATGTCTGAAAATGAAGTAGAACTCCGCTTAACAGCCTCAACAAAAAAAGCTTCTATGTTAAGCAAACTTCTTCCAACCGGAAATCGCACACTAAAAGTTGCTTTCATTTATGAAAAAACATCTGCTTCGTCGTCCTGGACCTACTCACACGAATTAGGAAGGCTTCATATTGAAGAATCTTTTCCGGAAGAAGTCTCCACAACCTTTTATGATAATGTGAACGCCTATAATATTGACGAGACGATAGAAGATGCTATTGATGATGACTGCGATGTAATTTTTACTACTTCGCCAACGTTCTCTCAGGCAAGTTTAAAAGCAGCCCTCGCCAATTCAAAAATAACTATTTTAAATTGCTCTCTGCATGATCCTCATAGCTCTATGAGAACTTACTATTCCAGAATGCATGAAGCGAAATTTATTATGGGAGCTGTAGCCGGTGCCATGACAGAAAACAATGTTATTGGATATATTGCTGATTACCCGATTTATGGCACGATTGCAAATATTAATGCTTTTGCATTAGGTGTAAAAATGACAAACCCCAGAGCAAACATTCATTTGATGTGGAGCTGTCTGAAAGATTTAGATATAGAAGAGCAGTTAAAAAAAGTTTGTCCGGATATTGTCTCAGATAAAAACCTGTCAGTTCCAGAAGCGGGAACAAGGTATTATGGTTTATATAAAGTTTTTGCTGATGGCATCTGGAATCTTGCAATTCCGGTATATCATTGGGGACGGTTTTATGAACAGTTGATACGTGCCATTTTGGATGGGACTTGGAAATCCGACGATACCAAAAGTGCCAAAGCAATTAATTACTGGTGGGGCATGGCAGAAAATGCGATTGATATTATTTCTTCTCCCTGGCTGCCGGAAGGTACAAAAAGATTAATGGAACTTTTAACAAAAACGATACGTTCAGGTGATTTTAATCCATTTTCCGGTGTAATTTACTCTCAGGACAAAACAATTCGGAATGGTGAAAATCAGACACTTTCCCCAGATGATATTATTACAATGGATTGGCTGTCTGACAATATTATCGGTGAGATTCCAGTCATTGATGAGCTGGAAGAAAATGCAAAGCCTGTTGCAATTCAACAGGGATTAAATACGTAAAGGAACTTGATTTATGAAAATATTATTTGTTTCAGACGAAGAATCTTCATACTACTGGGATCACTATTCTCCAGACCAGTTTAAAGACATTGATTTAATTATCTCATGTGGAGATTTAAAACCCCAATATTTATCATTTTTAGTCACTTTATCTCATGTCCCTGTACTGTATGTGCACGGAAACCATGATGAGCGGTACATTACATCTCCACCCGAAGGATGTATCTGTATTGATGATGATTTATTCGTATATAAGGGGATTCGCATTATAGGACTGGGTGGATCTATGAGATACCGTCCAGGACATTTTCAATATACCGAAAAACAGATGCGGAAAAGATTCCGGCGGCTTCGTCATAAAATATTTTTGAAAAAAGGAATTGACATTCTTGTAACACATTCCCCTGCAAAGGGACTTAACGATGGCACGGATTTGCCTCATCAGGGCTTTTCTGTTTTCCGGGATATTATGAAAAAACATAAACCGAAATACTTCGTCCATGGACATGTGCACAAATCTTATGGCCATAAATTTAAAAGATTTGACACCTTTGAAGAAACCACAGTTGTAAATGCCTGTGAACGATGCATTGTGGAATATAAAACTGAATCTTAGTAAAGAAAAAGTGAACGATTGTTATAAATTTTTTTAACTATAGACCATAACTGTTAAAATTTTTATAACAATCGTTCACTTTTTCACCTTATATCGTTTATTTTATAGACACCCACAGTGCCGGACGCATGTAAATATTTTTGTTACTTGCTTCATATCCATAATTCATAACTTCGCCATACGACACATACTGTGCTGTATTTTGACTGTTTCCGGGATTAATTAACCACCAGTCTCTTGTATAATTGTCCAATATTTCTTTATATTCCTGTGCCTGCTTGTCATTCAGCAAAAACAATTTATCTGTAGTCTTTCTTCCACCTTTTGTTTTATACTGCTCATTATCCGGCACCACAATATTTGTTTCCAGTATTTTTTCTTTCATCTGCTGACAAAATGTCTCATCCATAAAGTCTGAATTTAAATAATATCTAAGAGTACTTTCTGCCCAGGTAACATTTTCATTTGTCTCATGATATGCATAACCGTTTATTGGTTCTGATTTTACAAGCAGTACTTTATCCGCTTCTTTTTCCGCCATAAGCCATTTATACTCTCCAAATAAAACACTTGTGCCAACTTCAGAGTTCTTTATATTATCTATTTCTAATTCTGTAAGTAATGACTTACTTTCTTTATAATCATCTAAAGCTCTGAATGCATCTTTTGCATCAGTGTATTGGTTATTTTCTTTTGACTGAACAGCAAATTTATATCTGCTCTCCTGACTTCTGCTGACACTGTCTTTATAGTCTTTTAAATTATGAAACATTTTATATGATTTCTCATAATTTTCTATCTTTTCATAAAAATCTGCTCTTGCATAACGTCCAGATTTTGTTTTTAAATAAGCTGCCCCTCCAATTGCTGCAATGATAAGAACTAGAATTAACGAAAGAATAACTTTTCTAAAAATTCCTTTGCCCTGTTTTTCTTCAACCTCAGCATTTTCTCTCTTCTGTTTATCTTTTTCTTTTTGTACTTTGATTTGCTCTTTGAATTTCTTTGCCTGTTCTCTTGCCTCCATGCATAACTCTTCTGAGTCTTTATAGTCTCCTAAATCTTCATATATCTTTGCAATACTATCGTATATTTCTGCTTTTTCTTTATCTCTCATAAGACATGGCGTTGCAACTGTTAATTTTTTTGCTTCTAAATATTTTTGTTCATCTGTTTTTGCAACCGTCTTTGCCTTTTTCTCCGCCATAAGCACCTCCACTGTTTGTTGATTATTATTATACACAGTTTAGTGATTTTTTCAATGTGAAAGAGATTCGTTACCTTTCTGATACGAGCAAGCAGACAATTTATTTCGTTAACCCCTTACAGTTTTGTATTCATTCTTATCTTTTTTCTATCAAATATTGATATTTTCGCATCTGTTGAAATATAATTTCTTTGACACGCTCCTTTGTATCCTGATCATAAATTAATATACTTTCTACTATGTACCATATATTGTCCTTCTGCCACTTAAGTTGGTTTCCTTTTGATGATTGACGTTCATTTTTTTTTTATGTTTTGTTCAAATAGTTCTATCATTATTACCTCTCAATTCGAATCCAAAAATCGTCTTCCGCCATTTTTCCATTTGTTTTTTCAATAATCATAAATGGATCATAAAAGGGCAAATCCAAATCTTTTAATATTAATTTCAATTTATCTCGTGTTTCAGGAAATGTTCTAGATTTTAAAAAATCTATATACTCCTCATATGTTGGATTAAGTACATTTCCAAATGCTCTAAACATTACCTGTTTTGTATAATTGTAAATTTGGACTTGTCTGTTATTATCATCAACATCAATAATTGTACATATTTTTTCCTTATACATATAGTATAATCTCAATGGAAACTTTTTGGGGGGAATAAAAAAACTATCAATATATTCCGGGTGTTCATCCAATATTTGTAAAAGCAATACAACTGGTCCTGTTATTTTGCTTTTACCTGTTTCCCATCTTTCAATTGTTGGTTTTGACACCCCGATAAAACCAGCAAACTCTTTTTGTGTAAGATTTACTTTTTTTCTTACTCTTTTAACAACATCCGCTGTAATATAATCTAAAACTGCATATTTTTTATTTCCCATTATAATCACCTCTTTTTTATATCAAACCATTATTTTAATGGTTTGTAAAGGGATATTTGCCATTATTTTAATGGTTTTATTTCTTTTCAAATATTAATTTTTATTATTTCCAATGTACTATTTCTTATTTTATGTAATTTTTAATTATTTAAAGCCATGCTGCAGTAATTGCGGTACACATTACTCAAAGCCATACTACAGTTCGAATCCGCTTTGCTCCTTCTCACTGTACGGCAAACGCCGTATAAAAAGAAAGAAAAGATTACTTTTTTGTGAGCAAGCTCCCACGAAGTAATCTTTTCTTTCTTTTTGCATGGCTTTTCGCTTAAACAAAAAGTACCAACCCAAACGATTTAACGTCCGAACCGGTACCCGCATGCGCCTCCAGGGGCTCGAACCCTGGACACCCTGATTAAGAGTCAGGTGCTCTACCAAATGAGCTAGAGGCGCGTTTATTAATAATTCTGTCGTTTAGCGACGAATGTTATTATATAATAGTTTATCCAATTTTTCAAGAGATATTTTACTAATTTTTTCTTTTTTGCGAATTTTTGTGTTTTTCTGCAAGATATCGTAAAACTTTGATATTGAAAACAAGAAAAAATATTGAAAAAACCTTCCTATTCATAAAATATTTCCGGAGTTTTAAAGATTTACTTAATTTCTAAAACTCCGGAAACAGTTTACGCATTTCTATTTATCTGTATCTTGGCTGTCTTCATCTTCGCCATGATTTATGTACCATACACCAAATGCACTGGCACATAGTACAATCACTGCCAAAACTACAACTGTAATTGTCTCTGTCATTTTCTAATCCTCCATTTATATTTTTTTGTCAAATCATATAAACAGAGCGTTTTTTCCCATCCTTTTTGTGAATATACCGAATAACAGCTTCATTATTATAAAGCCGTAAACATTTTTGGGGATATAAGTACCAAAAGAACTCTTCTGAATTTTTTGCATAAAACGGACTTTGAATTAAAGACTCCATAGTCTTTTGACGTCCTTTGCCAACTGCCTTCACAGAAATTGGTGCAAAATTCCGAGCTAAAATTTCTTCTGTACGGGCTTCCGGAGAAAAAATCCTCTCTTTCATTGAAAACAATGTAGAAGTTGATTTCCCTGTTTGTGAAAATTTATAAATCTGCTTCTCGTTTCCGTATGGTGGATACTCTGTCCCTACAGAGTTACAGGCTAGTTCTGCTGACTGCTCCTGATATTCTTCCATCAAAATAAAATCTGCCCGAATCTCTTCAAAGCACATTCCTGATAAAAGCATACCCACTGCCAATAAAAGACAGATAAATTTTTTCCTGCTGCTAATCTGCATTTCCGTGTAACTCCCCAATTTTATATGTCAATTATACCACACTTTCAAGAAATCTACTATTGAATAATGACACTATCCAACATTTACTTAACTTATTTTTGTCTTTTTACCCTTTTTCTCTTGTACTTATATTCTTTTGTATTTATACTAAATATATTACGATTAAATTCAGTATTAGGAGACCCACAATTATGAATGATAGCAAAAATAAATTCGAAGGAAACAGCAGATATTTCACAATCAGCATTTACTGTATCGTTACTGTTCTTATTATGGCGATAATTGTACGTTCGGTTTTTCTTTGGGAAGAAACCTCTAATATATTAGGAAATCTTTTTTCAACATTATCACCATTTTTTATTGGTATACTCATCGCATTTTTAATCAATCCTCTTGTTTCATGGATGCGGAAAACTGTTTTTAACAAATGGCTCCATATCAAAAACGATGCGCTGAGCAGAATACTGGCTATACTGTTTTCCTATATATTAGTTATTGGTGTTATAACGGTCGGAATGATGTATTTAATTCCAGAAATTATTCACAGTTTAACACTATTATTGGAGAAAATGCCTGATTGGGCAAAATCTATTATGGATTTTATAAATAATTTATCCCAAAGATTTCCAGATGTAGATTTTAAATACATTCAAAAAACAATAATGAACACTGATTCCACATTGCAGGATACTTTAAACAAGGTAATCACCAGTCTTACAACAACTATTGTTGATACCGGTTTTAGTGTTTTAAAATTTATTTTCAATTTTATAGTTGCAATTATCGTTTCCTGTTATCTGATTATAGACAAAAAAATGCAGGCTCGTGGTATCAAACGAGTAGTATTTGCTTTCTTTAAACCGGAGCGTGCAAAAAAAATTTGGAATGTAGTAAAACGTTCCATTCGTATTTTCAGCAATTTCTTCGATGGAAAAATGATTGATTCCCTTATAATAGGAATCCTCTGTTTTATCAGTATGATGATTATTGGATTGTTTGGTGTCAGTGGATTTAGCGAATGTGCATTACTTATCAGCATTATTGTCTGTGTAACAAATATGATTCCATACTTTGGACCGTTTCTTGGCGGAATCCCTAGTGTATTACTGTTATGTATTTACTCTCTTCAAAGTGCTTTTGTTTTAGGCATATTAATTATTGTTTTACAGCAGCTGGATGGGAATCTCATTGGTCCAAAGATTTTAGGAGACTCTACAGGACTTCGCCCGTTATGGATTATCTTTGCCATTACTATCGGCGGCTGGCTTGCAGGAGTATTTGGAATGCTGTTGGGTGTTCCTTGTGTAGCAGTAATAACCGGATTAATGGAAGAGACCGTAGATAGACGTCTAAAAGAAAAAGAAATCGACCTTCCGGTCTTAAAAAATGAGAAAGTCCGAAAAAACAACAAACATTCGAAAATTTTTACAGATTTAAAGAATAAATTCAAAAAATAACATATTCTAAAAGAAGAGCCTGTAAATTCATTTCAATTTGCAGGCTCTTCTTTTATTTATCTCTTTGCAATTAATTTATGTATCGGGTTTCCCATAGCAGAAAACTTGCTCTCATACTCAGTCATTACATTTCCTTCCATCATCCTCTCATCATTGTGCAAATCCCATGTCTGTTCTACGAACTTCCATCCGGCTTCTGGCACCTGTTCTAATGAAAACTGGAACAACAAATCATTGTCTGTTTTAAATTCTACATTCCCTTCTTCTTTTAGAATAACATTGTATCTGTCAAAAAACTGTTTTGAAGTAAGACGTCTCTTAGCATGTCGGTCTTTTGGCCATGGATCAGAAAAATTCAAGTAAATCCTGTCTATCTCGCCCTCTTCAAAAACATCACAGATATACTCAGCTTCCATTCTTATAAATCTAAGGTTTGGTACTTCTAATTCCTCGCATTTCTCTACTGCTCTGATTAATACACTGGAATACTTCTCTATCCCAATATAATTAATATCGGGATTCTGCTGCGCTAATGTTGTAATAAATTTTCCTTTCCCCATCCCAATTTCAATCCTTATGGGATTTTCATTTTCAAACTCTTCCTTCCATCTTCCTTTTAACTCAGTCGGCTCATTTACTGCCAACGGACTATCTGCAATCGCCTCTCTGGAACCAGGTACATTTCTAAGTCTCATGTTTCTTTCATATAATAGTACTAAACTGCAACAATTCACACCTCTCATACTTATGTCAACTAAGTTTATTACTATTTTATCCTTTCTTATTTATAAATTATAAAGCGTTTTTAATAGAGTGTCTTTTATCAACTTGTTTCAAGACACTTTATGCAAACTTATTCTCAATAAAATTTTAATTTTTCTTAAAAACTTTTTCAAGTTTTTTGTTGTATTTTTTAAAAAAAGTAGTAAAATACATAAAAAAGTACCAAGGAGGGTACATTCGTACTCTTGCCTAAAATTTCGATGTCCCGGTAAGATACCGGGGCTTTTTATCTTTATCATTAAGGAGGCATACTATGAGCCAAGATCTTAATAGCATTATTGACCAGCTTGCGGAAATAGATTCTGCATCAGCACAAATTATGCGGAATACACAAGATGAAAAGACTAGATATGCGGAATATATTCAACAACAAAAAATCGACTTTGATAAAAAATTAGAAAAACAGGTTGATATCGAAATTACTCAGTTTGAAAAAGAACTTTCAGAAAAAAGTGCACAGGAACTGGCAGATTTTCAAGCTGCCTGTCAGCAGGATATTTTAAGACTTGACTCATTTTATCAGCAAAAAAGTAATTCACTGGCAGAAGAAATTTTCAAGAGTATCATAAAGGAGTAAGCAATGAGAAACGGAAGGCTTACCACTTACAGTGGCATGACTACAAAAATCAGGGCCATGAAAAAGGGACTGATTTCTCCAGCACAATATGAAGAAATTACAAGAATAACATCTGTAAGAGACTTAATTAGTTATTTACAGACATTTCCTGCCTATTCAGAAGTTTTGTCAAATTTGGATGCCGGTCAGGCACATCGTGGTGAGGTTGAAGGACGGATGACATTTTCCACCTACCATGATTTTTCAAAAATATATCATTTTGCAGGCAATTCCCAAAAACGTTACTTGGAATTTTATTTTATGAAATACGAAATTGCCACACTGAAAGCATGTATGAGAAACATAATGGATTGTCGTACTACTACAATTCCCATACTAGTAGACAAACATTTTAAACGTCACTCCAAACTAAATATCGATAATTTAATTACATCTAAAACAATGGAAGATTTTATAGAAAACCTAAATGGCTCTGTTTATGAAAAACCAATGAAGACAATTATGAATTTAGATAATCCCCGTTTATTTGATTACGAAATGTCTTTGGATTTATTCTTTTTTATTTATATCTGGAACCATCAGGAACATTTTGTGCCCAAAGGAGAAAAAAAAATTTTTACAAATTCCTTTGGTGCACAAGTTGATTTGTTAAATATTTTGTGGATTTATCGAATGAAGCATTACTATACTGTTTCCTATTCGCAAATCTATGCATTTTTAATACCAATATATTATAATCTGGACCGTTCTACGATAAAATCTTTCGTAGAATCTGAAAATGACGATGTATTTTTTACTCTACTTAACTCATGCTATTATGGAAGAGTTTTTGGTTTTAATGAAGTAGAGGATATGGAAACCCAGTTTGCCGGTATTCTCCATGAAATATATGCTAAGGACTTTAAAGAGTCCCCCTACTCGTTATCTTGTATAAATGCATACCTGCATTTGAAGAGTCTGGAGGTGGCAAAAGTAGTTACTGCCATGGAATGTATCCGTTATGGTTATAAACCAGATGACATTTCACACTATATTAATAGAAAGAAAGGGGTATTGTAATGATTGAAAAAATGAGTTTTGTCACACTTGCCGGTCCTAAGACCCAGATTGACTATTTAGTAAATCATTATTTAAGCAAGCATGACATTCACTTGGAAAATGCCCTGACAGAGTTTAGCTCCACAGAGCAATTTACCACCTTTCATGAGGAAAACCCATTTAAATCTTCTCTAAATAAAAGTCATGAATTAATGCAGCTAGTTCATGATCCTGAAAAAGCTGAAATTCAGAATCTTACCGTTGCGGAAGCAGAAAGGTTTCTCGATAAGATTGACGAGGATTTAGTGGATGTACGGGATGAAATTGCAAAACTAAAAGAAAAAATTGAGCAGTTGAATGACGATTATACGACACTGGCACCCTATAAAACATTAAATTATACATTAAAAAGACTTTATGACATGGAATTTTTTAAATACCGGTTTGGTAAAATTCCACGTGTCAGTTTTGATAAGTTCGAATCCTATCTTGACCCGGATATCAATGCAATTTTTATAACAACGCTTACGGAAGCAGAAACTGTCTATGGTGTTTTCTTTGCTCCAATAGAATACTTTGATGATGTTGAGAAAGATTTTAAGAATATTCATTTTGATGAGATTGCAATTCCCAGAAAATACAAAGGATTCCCAAGTGATGACTGCTTAGAAATTTCTAACAAAATCATTGAACTCAATGAACAAATTTCTTCTAAAGAAACTGAAATTAACGAAATCATTGAAAAAAATAAAAATAAACTTGTTTCAGCAATCCGTAGAATTGAGACGGCTTACAGTAATTTTGATGTAAGAAAACTTGCGGCTGTAACAAGAGACTCCGGCATAACATTTCAGGTGCTTTGCGGGTGGATGACAACAAAAGAAGCAAAAAAGCTTTATCGGGAGACCGACAATGATGTAAATGTCGTATGCATAGTCAGTGATGATGTTAATGACCACAAAACAAAACCACCTACAAAATTGAAAAATTTTAAATTGATACGGCCTTTTGAAATGTTTGTTAGAATGTATGGGCTTCCTGCATATAATGAATTTGACCCTACACTTTTTTTAACCATCACATATGCTTTTATTTTTGGTATTATGTTTGGTGATTTAGGTCAGGGGCTCTGTCTGGTTTTGGGAGGTGCTATATTATACAAAGTCAAAAAAATGGACTTAGCAGGCATCGTCTGTGCAGCGGGAGTTTTTTCATGTATCTTTGGTGCTCTCTTTGGAAGTTTCTTCGGATTTGAATTTGAATCATTGATTCATCCATTACACTCCATGATTACACTTCCATTTCTAGGACAGATTAATATTGTCCTTGTAGCAGCTTTTCTCTTCGGTTCTTTTGTAATATTAAGCACAATGATACTTAATATTGCTAATGCCGTGAAACAAAAAGATTTAGGAAAGGCACTGTTTGGTCCGAATGCAGTTACAGGATTTGTTTTCTATGCAGGCATTATCGCTGTTATTGCACTTTATATGACCGGTCATTCACTGCCGGGTACTGCTTTATTAATTATAATGTTTGTGATTCCATTGGTATTAATCTTCTTAGAAGAACCATTAAAGAATCTCTTAAAAAAGAAGAAACCGATTGAAGAATCGCCTGGAATTTTTGCTGCAACAGCATTTTTTGAACTTTTTGATTACCTGATTACGTATTTATCAAATGCATTATCATTTCTACGTATCGGTGTCTTTGCTATCAGCCATGCAGCAATGATGCAGGTTGTAATGACACTGGCAGGTGCGGAAAATGGTGGAAGTGCCAATATTGCCATAGTTATTATTGGGAATATTATTGTACTTGCCATGGAAGGACTTGTCGTAGGAATTCAGGTTCTACGTTTAGAATATTACGAAATCTTCGGCCGTTTTTATGAAGGAAACGGCAGGGAGTTCGTTCCTTATAGAAAAAGAAACAAATAAAAACAAATTAATTTTATGAACATCAGGAGGATTTTATTATGTTTATTAGTGTTTTATTTTTAGTTGCTTTAGTACTTACTATTATACTTCCATTAATGGTTTACTTTATTGGAGAACAGAGCAAGGGGCGTTTCAAAAAAACTATTTTAACAAACTGTTTAACGTTCTTTGGAACATTTCTCTTTGGAACAATATTTCTTTTCACAAACACAGCCAGCGCTGCAGTTGCTGCAGATGCAACAGTCTCCAGTGGTTTCGGTTTACTTGCAGCAGGTCTTGCTATCGGATTATCTTGTATCGGTAGTGGATACGCAGTTGCCAGTTCCGCAAGTGCTGCTCTTGGAGCATTAAGCGAAGATTCCAGTATTTTTGGTAAAGCATTAATTTTTGTTGCGTTAGCAGAAGGTATTGCTCTTTGGGGATTTATTGTTGCATTCCTGATCCTTACTCATGTTGCGTAATTGTTTATCCTGCTAGGAGGCATATATGAAAATGTATTTAATCAGTGACAATGTGGATACTCTTACCGGAATGCGCCTTGCCGGTGTGGAAGGTGAGATTGCCCACGGTCCAAAGGAAACAAAAACAGCAGTAGAAAAAGTTTTAGAAGATAAAAAACTTGGTATCTTACTGATTACAGAAAAATTAAGTTTTGAAATTCCTGAAATAATTGATGAAATCAAATTAAACAGAAAACGGCCTCTGGTTGTTGAAATACCAGACCGTCATGGTTCCGGCAGACAGGAAAACTTTATTACAACATATATAAACGAAGCTATAGGAATTAAACTTTAGAAAGGATATAGGGACGATGACTATAGAAGAAAAAATGGAAAATTTTCGAAGCCTCTCTTTGGAAAGTGCCAATAATCAAAGTGCAGAATCTTTATGTAATTATAAAAAATCTTTAGATGAAGAACTGCTTATCCATAAAGAAACTGCCAAAAAATTGTCAGAAGATTCTAAGCGTGCCAGAATAAATCAAGTCAGAGCAAATGCAAAAAAGAATCTGGCTTCTTCACAAATGACTATTAAAAAACAGCTTACACAGAAACAATCAGAAATTAAATTTAACATATTTGAACTTGTTCGAAACAAGATATCAGAATATCGAAAAACTTCTGAATATATGGAATTACTAAACTCTCAGATATCTAAAATTTGTAATGATTATAAAGAATTAAATTTTACGATATATATTGATTCGGGTGATTCACATTTATTAAACCCGTTAAAAGAAACGTTTCATGTAAATATTCAGGTTTATGAAAAAGATTTCTTAGGCGGCACCAGAACTATTATTCCTGAAAGAAATATACTGATTGATAATTCTTTCAAAACCCGCCTTGCGGAAGCACAGGAAAATTTTATAGTTACATTGTAGGAGGCATTTAAGTGGAGAAAACAGGAAAAATATATGGAATCAACGGTCCTGTTGTTTACATTAAAGGAAAAACCGAATTTAAAATGGGCGAAATGGTTTACGTCAGTTCAGAAAAATTAGTTGGTGAAGTCATTAGCTTAACTTCTGAAATGACTACCATTCAGGTATACGAAGAAACCAGCGGATTAAAACCTGGAGAGTTGGTCTATGGTACTAACAGTGCTATTTTCGTAACACTTGCCCCTGGTATTCTGAATAATATTTTTGACGGAATAGAAAGGCCATTGAGTGAATTAGAAAAACAGTCAGGAGCATTTATATCCCGTGGTGTCAGTGTTGACTCTCTCGATACTAAAAAAGAATGGGATGTACACATCACCGTCAACGTTGGTGACTATGTTTCCGGTGGAACAATAATTGCTGAAACAAAAGAAACCCGTGCTATTATACACAAATCTATGGTTCCTCCTTACATAAAAGGAACTGTTATAGATGTTGCTGTTGATGGTAAATATACAATTAACGATACAATTGTTACGATACAGAAAGAAGATGGCTCTCACATAGAGCTTTCATTGACGCAGAAATGGCCGATTCGTGAACCAAGACCAATTCATTCAAGATATGGCACAACCAAGCCTCTTGTTACCGGACAAAGAATTATGGATACGCTCTTTCCTTTAGCAAAAGGCGGCACTGCTGCTATTCCCGGTGGATTTGGAACTGGAAAAACAATGAACCAACATCAGATTGCCAAATGGGCTGATGCAGATATTATTATATATATCGGATGTGGAGAACGTGGAAATGAAATGACTCAGGTTTTAGAAGAATTTTCTGAACTAATTGACCCAAAATCAGGAAACCCTTTGATGGATAGAACAACACTGATTGCCAATACAAGTAACATGCCTGTAGCTGCCCGTGAGGCATCCATTTATACTGGTATTACACTTGCTGAATATTATAGAGATATGGGATATCATGTAGCAATTATGGCTGACTCAACATCCAGATGGGCTGAAGCCCTTCGTGAGTTATCTGGTCGTTTGGAAGAAATGCCAGCGGAGGAAGGCTTTCCTGCATACCTTGCCAGCCGTCTTTCAGCCTTTTACGAGAGAGCCGGATACATGGAAAACCTCAATGGTACGGAAGGCTCGATTTCCATCATTGGAGCAGTATCTCCACAGGGTGGTGACTTCTCTGAACCGGTTACACAAAATACAAAACGATTCGTTCGCTGTTTCTGGGGACTTGACAAATCTTTAGCTTACGCCAGACATTTTCCTGCAATTCACTGGCTTTCAAGTTACAGCGAATATTTTGATGAACTTTCCAACTGGTACAACACGAATGTAGGACCTGACTTTGTGTCCTGCAGAACTAAAATTTTAGCATTGTTAAATCAAGAAAGTTCATTAATGGAAATTGTCAAACTGATTGGAAGCGATGTTTTACCAGATGACCAGAAACTAACTTTGGAAATTGCCAGAGTAATTCGTCTTGGATTTTTACAGCAGAACGCATTTCACGACCAGGACACTTGTGTTCCATTAAAAAAACAGTTATTAATGATGAAAATTATTCTTTATTTATATGATAAAGCATCAAAGCTTATTGACATTGGACTGCCAATGTCTGTTTTAAAAGAAAATAATATCTTCGAAAAAATTATTTCTATAAAATATGATATTCCAAATGATAAGCTTTACATGTTTGATGACTATAAAGTTGATATTGATAATTTCTATGCTGAAATTATGGCTGAACATGCATAAGGAGGTGCTTACATTATGGCTATTGAATATTTAGGACTAAGTGAAATTAACGGTCCATTGGTTGCTTTAGAAGGAGTAGAAGACGCAGCCTTTGATGAAATCGTCGAATTTAAAATGAATGATGGTGAAGAAAAGCGCCTTGGCCGTATTATTGAAATATATCAGGATAAAGCTATTATACAGGTATTTGAAGGCTCAGAAGGAATGTCCCTAACTAACACTCATACAAAATTAACCGGGCATCCTATGGAAGTTGCACTCTCTTCCGATATCTTAGGAAGAACTTTTAATGGTATTGGAAAACCGATTGACGGGCTTCCACCTGTCAGTGGTGAAAAACGTGATGTCAACGGTATGCCTTTAAATCCGGTCAGCCGTGAATACCCACGTAACTATATTAGAACAGGCATCTCAGCTATTGATGGTCTCACTACACTAATACGTGGACAGAAACTTCCTATTTTCTCCGGAAACGGTCTTCCACATGATCAGCTTGCAGCTCAATTGGTAAACCAGTCTTCTTTAGGAGATGACACTGATGAACAGTTTGCCATCGTTTTTGCCGCTATGGGTGTAAAAAATGACGTGGCTGATTTTTTCAAAAAATCCTTCGAAGAGTCAGGGGCGTTAGAACATACAGTAATGTTTCTCAATATGGCAAACGATCCTGTCGTAGAGCGTCTGATTACACCAAAAGTAGCATTGACTGTTGCAGAATATCTGGCTTATGAAAAAGATATGCATATTCTGGTTATTCTTACTGATATGACAACCTATGCCGAAGCCATGCGTGAAGTTTCATCGTCGAAAGGTGAAATACCTTCCCGTAAAGGATATCCCGGTTATTTATACAGTGAACTTGCTACAATTTACGAACGTGCAGGAATTATTAAAGGTGCAAAAGGTTCGGTAACACAGATTCCAATTCTTACAATGCCAAACGATGATATTACTCACCCGATTCCTGACTTAACCGGATATATTACTGAAGGACAGATTACATTAGACCGCTCTCTTAACGGACAGGGTATCTATCCTCCAATTAATGTACTACCGTCTCTTTCCCGTCTTATGAAGGACGGAATTGGTGAAGGATTTACAAGAGACGATCATCAGGACATAGCAAACCAGTTGTTTTCCGCTTATGCCAAAGTTGGTGATGCCAGAGCTCTTGCCTCTGTTATCGGTGAAGATGAATTATCACCGACAGATAAAAAATACCTTGAATTTGGTAAAGCTTTTGAAGCTGAATTTGTAGGTCAGGGGCTTGGTGTAAATAGAAATATCATTGAGACACTTAATCTTGGTTGGAAATTGCTTCATATTCTTCCAAAAGAAGAACTTGACCGAATCGATACAAAGATTTTAAATAAATACTATGACGTGCTAGCAGAAAAATAAGTACTAGCAAAGTCTTTATTTTTATCTGGCACGTCAGCGAAAAAATATAGAGTGCGAAGCACGGCATCTGCGAAGCAGATGATTTTTGAGCTGACGTGCTAGCAGAAAATTAATTACGAGGTTTTATTATGAACTTAAATACAGTACCTACCAAAGGAAATCTAATGGCCGCCAAAAGTTCACTGGCCCTTGCCCGTCAGGGATACGAATTAATGGATAAAAAACGTAACATTCTTATTAGGGAAATTATGAACTTAACAGAAAAAGCAGATGCCATTCAATTAGAAATAGATAAAACATTTACGGCTGCTTATACCTCCTTAGAGAAAGCAAATATCGAGCTGGGGATTCGAAATGTTGAAACCTTTGCTTTCAATGTAATGCCTGAAGAAGATATTCATATTAAATCCCGAAGTGTTATGGGTGCAGAAATCCCCTTAGTAAAACATGTGGAAGAGGTTCGAAATCCAGTTTATTCCTTTTATGGAACAACAGAATCATTAGATAAAGCAAAAGCCTGCTTTGAAAGAGTTAAGGATTTAACTATCAGACTTTCTATGATAGAAAATGCTGCATATCGTCTTGCTTATAATATTAAAAAGACACAAAAACGTGCAAATGCTTTGCAGAATATTACCATACCTAATTATGAAGTACTTGTTAAAACCATAGAAAATGCTCTTGAAGAGAAAGAACGAGAAGAATTTACCAGATTAAAAGTTATAAAATCTAGAGTTCATTTATAATAATATTATTTATACAAGCTGTTACCAAATTATTAATTTGTAACAGCTGCTTTTTTACACTGTTGATTTTTTATTTTGTTTTTAGTAAAATAATATGAGACATATTTTTTAAAGAAGAGGATTAATATGAAGAAATTTATAACATATATTGTTTCTTTTGTGATGATTGTTTCTATTATAGGACAAACCACAAATATATATAACACAACGATTTATGCCGATACAAAACCTGATTTTCCTAAAGCACCCGATATTGTAGGAAAATCGGCTATATTAATTGAACCGACTACCGGCACAATTTTATATGAGAAAGAACCTCATAAAAAAATGTATCCGGCAAGTATAACCAAAATATTAACTGCACTACTTACATTAGAAAACTGCAAGATGAACGAGGAAATTGTTTACTCAAAAAAAAATATTGAAAGTTTAACTTGGGAAGATTCTAACATTGAATGTAAAGTGGGTGAAAAAATGACTGTAAAAGATGGTCTTTACGCATTAATGCTTGCATCAGCCAATGAAACTGCAACAGCATTGGCTGAACATATCTCAGGAAGCACTGAAAACTTCACCCAACTCATGAATGACCGGGCAAAACAGGCAGGTGCCAAAAACACACATTTTGTAAATGCAAATGGACTTCATGATGATAACCACTATGTCACTGCATATGATATGGCAATGATTATGACAGATGCCATCCAATATCCTGCTTTTTTAGATGTTATTCACTCAACAGAATACACCATACCTGCCAACAATAAAAGAAAAAAACCTTACCCCTCTGTTCAAAGACATATGATGATACATCCTACAAGCCAATACTATGATGCAGATGTTATCGGAGGTAAGACAGGATATACTGATCAGGCAGGAAAATGTCTTGTTACTTATGCAAAACGTGGGAATATTTCTCTCATCTCTGTTGTTCTAAAATCAGATGGAGATTTAGTTTTTGATGATACAAGAAAATTATTAGATTATGGTTTTGACAACTTTCAATTTGTAAATGTATTTGAAAATGATACTAGATTTAAAACAAATTCATTGGATACTCTTGTATCACCATTTTCAACAACAAATAAAATAATCTCTGTTGACAAAGATGCTTCAATCATCATTCCTAATAATGTGTCAATTACTGATTTAAAAACAGAAGTATCTTTCCACTTAACAGATGATTCTTTTGCTACCATTACTTATAAATATGGAAATCATATTATGGGATCAGCAAAAATGAAATATGTTAACTCTGGTTCAGATTTTGAAAAAGAAGAATCTACTACAAGAGAAACTTTAATACAAAATAAAGAAACATCAACAAAAATAGCTGAAACAACACATGCAACAACAAAAAATACAAGTAAAGAGGGAAATTTTTCTCATTTATTCACAATTATTATTATAATATTTGTTGTTATCATCATTGTTTCGATTCTAACAGCTATTCTAATACATCGTAGAAATCTTAACAAAATACGAGCCATGAAAAGACGACGCAATCGCTAATTAAAATTAGGAGGTATTAATATGAATTGGGTTGCACCTATTAAAGATGAAAAAACTTTACAATTATTCGGGGAAACATTAAAGGAAGTTGATTACAAATACTACATTATGTTTGAACTTGGTGTCGGTACCGGACTTCAACTTCAGGATATTCTAGCTTTTAAGAATAAAGATGTTACGGACAAAAAAGAAATTACTGTAGAAATTGGAACCAAAAACATAAAAAATACGTTTACAATTCCAAAAGATTTACAACAAACCATTAATGAATTTACAAAGGGAAAAGATCCTGAAGCCTATCTGATCCTTGGACACAATACTTCTAATAAACCTGTTTCAAGAGAACAGGCTTACAGAGTTCTTCGTGCAGCAGGACATAAAATTGGACTTAGTTCTATCGGTGCTCAGACAATGCGAAAAACTTTTGCATGGAAATATTATAAAGAAACAGGAGACATTTATTATCTTCAAAACTTATTTAACCATGCATCACCTTCAATTACATATCGTTTTATTGGAGAAAAACCAAACATGGAAGTCGTTCTTAAGAAAATGACTCCTCAAGAGAATGAACGAAGCCGATATCTTCTTTATCTGAATGGAAGTGGGAAAAAAAGATTAAATAATATTATTAATACACTTGAAGATATTAAGGATAATTTTGATAATCCTGCAAACAACGATTCTTTCTATGGAAAAGTTGACTGCCTTTTAGAGGAATTAGATGCCCTCATTAAAAACTATAAAGATACTAAATAAATTTGAAATCTATGTTTTCAAAAAAAGAGCTGCTAATCTTTTGCGATTTGCAGCTCTTTTTATTAATCGTCGTCATCTTCATCCTCTTCATTATCTTCCCAAATCTCTTCCACAACGATTTCTTTTTCAAGAGACCTTTGTCTTCTTTCACGTCTCTTTTCTCGAATGTTTTCTTGCTTTTCATGAATAGATTCTGCTCCCTCTTCATCTGTAGACTTCATAATCTTGATTGCATAAAAACATTCCTCTTCTAATTTTTTTATTCTTATCTTTCCTCTGACATATCCATGTTCCTGACATTTTCCCAGACAATAATATGTCTTTCCACTGTCGGAAAACCAATCGATGATTATCTCTAGTTGTTTATCACACTGGTTGCAAAGCATAGAGCTGACATCCATATCTTCAAACAATTCTTCACGTTCAAAAAACTCTCTTGTAACTAACTTTGTATATTGATCAAACCTGACAAAAATCTCTTCTTCCTTTAGTCTAGGTGGATAAAAAGTATCTATAGATAATCTTCCCTTATACTTTTCAAAATCCATAACCTGCATAACTTTTGCAGTGTAATAGGCGTCGCTTAATGCCCTATGAAACTCTCCATCTTCCGGAATTTCTAAATACTCCACCGCACTCATAAGTGTTCTCTTCATATGACCATCATCATATCGCAAACTAAACATCTTCTGCAAATCCACATAAAACAATGGAAATTCCAAAATACGCTCCAGTTTGTAATGTCGCATATTCTTCTGCAGCTCAGTTAAATCCATTGACCCCCAGGTACAGAACATATAATCATCTCCACACCATTCTAAAAACTCTACTATCGCTCTTTTAAAATCCATTCCATGACTTAACTCTTCATTTGTAAAATGGGTAATCTCCTGAATTTTATAATGAAGCTTCTTATAGACCCTTGGGCGAATAACCTGCTGATAACAATCTAATATCTGTCGCTCCTCACTTACTCTTACCGCACCAATTTCAATAATTTCAAAAGGAATATCCGGATGATGATTACTTTTTCCATAAGGATTTTGATTCCACTCCAAATCCATTACAATATAATCCATCTCTTCTCTCCATATTAAATTTTCAAATTGCATCACTCACTCCGTGATTAATGACAATAAACGCATCTGACTGGAGTCGAACCAGCGACCTACCGCTTAGGAGGCGGTTGCTCTATCCTACTGAGCTACAGATGCCTATTCATAATATTACGGCAAAGAATTATCTTTACCGCAATATCAATATACTATATATAATTCTATTATACCAGATAATTGTCATACTACCAACTATCAACTTTATTTTACTGAAATTTTTTCAAGTCCACCCATATATGGTCTCAAGGCTTCCGGTATGCTTACACTTCCATCTGCATTAAGATTATTTTCTAAGAAAGCAATCAACATACGTGGTGGTGCAACTACTGTATTGTTTAGAGTATGGGCAAAATAATTTCCTTCTGATCCTTTTACCCTGATTAAAAGTCTTCTCGCCTGAGCATCTCCTAAGTTAGAACAACTGCCAACTTCAAAATATTTTTGCTGCCTTGGCGACCACGCCTCAACATCAACAGATTTCACTTTAAGATCTGCTAAATCTCCTGAACAACACTCCAATGTGCGAACCGGAATATCGAGACTTCTAAATAAATCTACAGTATTTTTCCAAAGTTTATCGTACCATTCCATACTATCTTCTGGTTTACAAATAACTATCATCTCTTGTTTTTCAAACTGGTGGATACGGTAAACTCCTCTCTCTTCAATACCATGTGCCCCTTTTTCCTTACGGAAGCATGGTGAATAACTTGTAAGTGTATATGGAAGCTCTTCCTCTTTTGTATGAGTACCAATAAATTTTCCAATCATTGAATGCTCACTAGTACCAATTAAGTAAAGATCTTCTCCTTCGATCTTATACATCATAGAATCCATTTCATCAAAACTCATAACACCTGTTACAACATTACTTCGAATCATAAAAGGTGGAACACAATATGTGAAACCTCTATCAATCATAAAATCTCTTGCATATGAAATAACAGCAGAGTGCAGTCTGGCAATATCTCCCATAAGATAATAGAATCCATTTCCTGCTACATTTCTTGCCGCTTCCAAATCAATTCCATTAAACCGTTCCATGATATCTGTATGATAAGGAACCTCAAAGTCCGGTACTATAGGCTCCCCAAATTTCTCTAATTCCACATTTTCACTATCATCTTTTCCAATAGGAACTGATGGATCTATAATATTCGGAATAACCATCATTCTTTTTTTAATCTCTTCTGCAAGATTTTTTTCTTCGTTTGTCAGTTCGTCAATCTTCGCATTTCCTGCAGCTACTTTAGCTTTCGTTTCCTCAGCCTCATCTTTCTTTCCTTCTTTTATTAAGCCGCCAATCAATTTTGATAAACTATTCTTCTCAGCACGAAGCGTTTCAACTTCCTTTTTTATTTCACGGTTGCGTTTATCCAACTCGATAACCTCATCCACTAATGGAAGTTTATGCTCCTGGAATTTATTTTTTATATTCTGTTTAACAATATCTGGATTACTTCTCAGAAACTTTATATCTAACATCTTACTTCTCCCTTTTATCTATAGATATAATATATTTTTATATACGGTATTACGATTATACCCCAAACACCTTATTTTTACAAGGATTGTAGTAAACATTATCAAAGTGTGTTATACTATTTATTGTCGAAACATATGAAAATCATAACTATTAAATCATATTTTAAGGGGATCTATTTATGAATTTAGAATTAATTAATACAAGACGAAATAACAAAATTTATTTAGACGAAAACAATACCTACAAAATATTTAATAAAGGATATGATAAAAGACTGGTTTTTCTTGAATCTTTTATTACTACAGAAGTTGAAGCTGCAGGGGTCAATGTTCCTTCTATTTTAGAAATTACAAATAAAAATGACCAATGGACGTTTAAATCAGAACGCATAGATGGAATGACTTTGTATGAGATATTAAAAGATAACCCTGAAAATGCTGATACATATTTAGATAAAATGGTAGAAGTTCATACTTCCATACATCAGCATAAATGTCCAAAACTACCAATTCAAAAACAAAAACTTGCTGACTATATTCAGGCAGCTGATTTAGATTCAGGATTAAAAATAGATCTTTTGGATATGTTGAATTCCTCACCAAAGCATAATAAATTAGTACACGGCAATTTTACACCACATAACATTATTATTTCAAGAAATGGAGATTATATTGTTGACTGGAATCATGCCGCACAGGGTAGTGCCAGTGCAGACATTGCCTATACTTACATCTGGATGCAGATGAATATGCCGGAATACGCAGAAACATATTTAAAAAAATTTTGTGATGCTACCAACACCAGCTCCCGCTATGTTCATAATTGGATTCCAATTGTTGCGGCCGCAAGGCTTGGCAAGAAAGTTTCAGGAGAAGAAGAATTATTAAACAGTTTGATTTCTGTAATTGAATATTAATATAAACGAAAGCACATGAGATATTTAAACATTTCATGTGCTTTTAGTTTACATAACTACACTCTAATAATATCCACTCCACCTGCTTTTACAGTT
Organism: uncultured Eubacterium sp.; assembly: GCA_910584795.1. Classification (GTDB taxonomy): domain Bacteria; phylum Bacillota; class Clostridia; order Lachnospirales; family Lachnospiraceae; genus Eubacterium_G. The sequence continues at coordinate 54,847 of CAJUBZ010000012.1, forward strand.
CCCGAAAGGACAAGTGTTACATCATTTACTGCCTCATCTTCTTTCCTCATTTCTGGTCCATCTATACATCCCATAAAACAATCGACTTTATTTTCTACTTTCCAGCTTCTTGGTATATATATTTCAAGCCCGCCTGCAAAACACTCGATTCTCATGTAGACTTTATCTCCCGCTGCCTTGGCATTATCCAAATATACCTCCATACCGCCTGCTTTATTAATAATTTCCACACTTTTAAGATTTTGAGAATCAATATATTTCTGTGCTCCCGAAAATCTGTTCGTATGAAATACATGTTCACCCTCTACATGACTCTGGTGTGGCTCATCTGTTCCGTAATTGGCATTACCTTCCCATGATTTACTTTTAATGCACTCTTCCTGAAACTCCATCTTATTCTCCCAATCTTCGTTATTTGTATTATATTTATAGGAATAACTTTTCTCCCATTTTCTTCTTCCTATGCCTCTGAAAATAAGAGACCATCCTATCGTTAAAAGAAGTGCAGCACCAATTACCGACCATGGAGTAATTGCCTCAATTCCCAGTTCTTTATCCCAAAGAATTGCTAAAAACGCTAATCCCATAAATACACTAAAGCTTTCTCTGCTAAACAAGCCTTTTATAATCCATGCTCCCCACAATACCGAAAAAACAATGTGTCTGAACCCTATACCACTTAAAAACCCTAACTCACTTATCAGCAAAATTGCTGCTGCCGCTATAAATAAAACTCCCCAAAAAATATTGCCTGCTCTTTTTTTCATCTTGCCAGCCTCCTAATATCATCTATTTTACTTTTTAATGGTTTAAAATATCCTCTTGATACAAAAATAATTTTGTGTGTATTCCGAAATTCTATCTTTGATGATGCCGTTATATTCTTTGTAATTGAATATATTTCTTTTACATTTACAATTGCCGATTTTGATATTCTGCAAAAATAATGTGGTAATATATGTTCTAGTTCATATAATCTTCTTTTTATTGTGAAAATATCATTTCTGGTATGAGCCTTTATTACATCATCTTGTGTCTCAAAAAAAATTATATTATCAACATTCTCATAAAACTCAATATTATCTTTAAACAATTCAATATCTATACTGCTATAATTATAATTCGAGATTAACTTCTGTAAATTCATAATATCTTCATTTATTTGGGAACATTTAATAACAATTTCATTTTCTATGTAGTTTTTATCAATATCCACTGTGATTTTCATAGATTTCCTCTTACATCCTTGTTATCATATTCACAATCTTATTGGATAATATAAAAAAAGTAAACTACTTTTCTGTAAGTGGTTATAAATCAAGCCTAACAGGTAAAAAATTATCGCACAAAATTTTGTCTTAATTATATTGACAAACTCTCATGCGATATTTTAGTTTACATAATGTTAATATTCCATAGCTTTATCCAATGCTTCTTTTTCTTCTTCACCAAGTGTTGCATATGCCTCACCTTTAATAATTTCTTTTATATATGTGTAACTACTATCTCTACCATGCATTGTATTCAGAATAAATCCTGTATTTGTATCATCTAGTAAGCATAGAGCAAAACTTAAATTTCCTCCCATTTCTTTAAAGGCATCATACTTTACAATTCCTAATTTGTGGAATGTTGAAGTTATATTATGTAAAGTAGCATTTAATATTTCTTCATTTTTCTGATATGATCTTTCTAATTTATCCATCTGTTGAAAGTTTTCTTCAATTGCTGTAGAAAGATTTTCTGCATTCTTTCCTCTCATAAATTTTTCATACCGATTCATCAATCTTGAAATTCTTTTATTTTGCTTAATGTGCAACACTAAAAATACCAAAAACATAACTGCAATAATTGATAAATATATATAGTCTCTCATAATAATTTCCTTTCGTGTTTTACTTAATCATAGTTTATAATATTATTTTGAATTTGTATACTTTCAAATAATTCCAATAAGTATTACTCCTGCATTCCATCAAACATTTCAAGAATTCTTTCAAATTCTTCTTTAGAATAATACTCAATCTCTATTTTCCCTTTGCCACCTTTTTTGTGATTAATAGAAACTTTTGTTCCAAATTTTTCTCTTAATTTCGTTGCAATAGACTCATAAACCGCCTCGTCGCTTGATGGAATCGGTAATTTTGCCTGTTTAGGATTTAAAATTGATTTCACCAATTTCTCTGTATCCCTGACACTATATCCTTTTTCTATTACCACTTTTGCAGCTTCTAACTGTAAATCTTCCTGATCTAAAGCAAGTAAAGCTCTTGCATGTCCCATAGATATTTCATCATTAATCAGCATATTCTGGACTTCATCTGTTAATTTTAATAATCTCATTGCATTAGCAATTGCTGTTCTGGATTTTGACACTCTTTTTGCTAATTCATCCTGTTTTAAATGATATTCATCTATTAAACTTTTATATGCCAAAGCTTCTTCAATAGGATTTAAATCCTTTCTTTGAATATTTTCTATTAGTGCTATTTCCATTACTTCCTGTTTTGTATATTCTTTAATAACAACAGGAACTTCCTTTACTTTTGCCAGTTTTGCTGCTCTCCAACGTCTCTCTCCGGCAATTATCTCATAATAGTCATCTTTCTTTTGAACAACAATCGGCTGAATAATCCCAAACTGTCTGATGGAGTCTGCCAATTCTTCCAAAGCTTCTTTATCAAAGTTTTTACGTGGCTGCTCTCTATTTGGTTCGATATCTGATATTTTCATCATCGTATCAGCTGGAACTTTCACTTCCTTAATTACTTCTTTTATTACTTCCTTTACGACAGGCTTTTTTTCTGAATTCACTTTTCCCTTTGAAGAACCTGTATCAGGGATTAAAGAATCTATACCTTTTCCTAATCCTTTTCTTTTTACTGCCATAATGACCTCACTATCTATCCTTCTATTATTTCTTTTGCTAATTTGCTATATGCAACTGCTCCTGTTGATTTTCCATCATACATATGTATCGGCAACCCATAACTAGGTGCCTCTGCCAATCGGACATTTCTTGGTATAACTGTATCATATACCTTTATTTGAATATTCTCTTTTACATTTTCCATTACTTCATTAGAAAGATTTGTTCTGGAATCATACATCGTAAATACAATTCCATCTATTACCAATTTATCATTTAATCTTTCCTGAATTAAATTAATCGTGTGTATTAACTGTGACAAACCTTCCAATGCATAATATTCACATTGAATCGGAACAATTACTGAATCTGCAGCTGCCATTGCATTAACGGTCAATACATTCAACGAAGGTGGACAGTCTATAATAATATACTCATATAAATCTCTAATTTTCTCTAAAGTTTCCTTTAAAATAAATTCTCTTCCTTCTACGCCTATCAAGTCTATCTCTGCACCTGATAAATTTACATTAGAAGGCAATACATTTAAATTATCAACAGCACTTTTTGTTAAACACTCTGAAATTGTACACTCCTCTAAAAACAACTCATATATTGTATTTTCAAGGTTTTGTTTTATAATTCCAACCCCACTTGTTGCATTTCCCTGAGGATCAATATCAACAAGAAGGACTTTTTTCCCTTGTTCTGCTAAACAAGAAGAAAGATTAATTGAAGTGGTCGTCTTTCCCACCCCACCTTTCTGGTTTGCTATCGCAATTATCTTTCCCATCATCATACCATCATTAGTTCTATATACTAATTCCTTTCCTATTTCATATATGTAAAAATCCCCGTTTGTTCATTCTACCACAATACTTTTTTCATTTCTACCGAAATATTGATATTCCATCTTGCAAATGTTTCACGTGAAACACTTACTTATTGTAATGTTCTAATTACCTCTTCCAATTCTATCTTTGCTCTCATAACATCAATTTCGATAATATCTCTACAAAATCTCAATTTTTCAAACACACCATTACTATCATTTGTTTCTGTTTGCAATGTTTCACGTGAAACATTTATTGATTCTTCAATACATTGTTCTATAATTAGAATTTCTTCTTTTAATTCTTTTATCTTTTTTTCAATTGATTCATTCTCTGTTAAATATGCGGAAATATGTACTTCTAATTCATTAATTTCCTGATTTTTAAAACCACTATCTTCCCTCGCCTTAACAGAAAACATTTCAGATGCTTCATCTATCATAGAATCTATCTGATCTATCTTATTTTTAGACTCTACTATAGCTATCATATTATGATCCAATTTATCCTGATTTTTTTTTAATCTATATGACAATGTGTTTTTTCTTTTAGTTAAATACTCTAATAGCATTTTTTCTCCTCTACATAATTGGTTTTTTTGAAGGAACACCTGCTTTACGTGGATATTTATTTGGCGTGGTCCTTTTTTTATCAATCAATATAAATCTTCTTTGTATTTCAGACATTGGTAATTGTGCTATCTCATTTCCAAAAACTACCCCTCCCAATTCAAATATTGCTTTTTCCGCATTCTTTTTCTCTTCTTCACTAAATTCAGACTTATAACTTATAAATTTTCCTTCCTTAGATATAAACGGAATACAGTATTCTGCTAATGTAGAAAGATTAGCTACTGCTCTGGATACACATATATCAAATTTTTCTCTGTATTCATTGTCTTTGCCAATATCTTCTGCACGTCCATGGATTGTTTCAATATTTTCTAACTGTAATTCTTTTATAACGTTATTTAAAAATATTAGTCTTTTATTTAAAGAATCCAATAAAGTTACACTTAAATGAGGAAACATTATTTTGATTGGAATTCCCGGAAATCCTGCACCGGTTCCAACATCTATCATAGAATTATATTTTGTCATATCGGTAACTTTTACTACCAATAAACTATCGATAAAATGTTTGACTATTACCTCATCCAAATCTACAATTCCAGTAAGATTCATTACTTTATTAGTTTCTACCAACATTTCATAATATTTCAGAAATTGTTGTATCTGAATTTCAGTAATTTCTAATCCTAATTCTTTTATTCCATTTATTAATAATTCTTTTCCATGCATAATATTATACTCCAATTTTTAACTACATATAAATATGATTATATATAGCAAACATGATTTTTTACATATTGTTAGATAATAAACATATAAAACTCTTAGTTTGATTGTTCTTTATGATTATTTATTTTTATTTTGTTCCATATGTATCAACAATACTGATATATCTGCCGGAGATACACCAGAAATTCTGGATGCCTGTCCAATATTAATTGGCTTATAAAAAGCTAACTTTTGTGCTGCTTCTTTTCTTAAACTATTTACTTCCGAATAATTGAAGTCTTCCGGTATTTTTTTATTTTCTAATTTTTTAAAATTCTTTACCTGCTTTTTTTGCCTCTCAATATAGCCATTATACTTAATATTAATATTTACCTGCTCGCACACATCATATGAAAGTTCTGGTCTTTCCTTATCCAAATCTTTTACTTTGTCATAAGTAAGCTCCGGCCTCCTAATTAATTCTGCAAGAGTTGTTGCTGTCTTTAAAGGAGTACTTCCCAAGCTTTCTAAAAAATCCTGATTTTCTTTTGCTGCACCAATTTTATAATTTTCTAAACGTTCTATTTCTTTTTCTATTAATTGTTCTTTTTCGCAAATATAATCATATCGCTCTCTTGAAACTAATCCTATTTCATATCCTATTTTTGATAATCTTAAATCTGCGTTGTCCTGCCTGAGTAATAAACGGTATTCTGCTCTCGAAGTCATCATTCGATATGGCTCATGGCTTTCCTTTGTTACTAAATCATCAATCAATACTCCAATATATCCTTGGGATCTGTCTAACACAATAGACTCTTTTCCTTCCACAAACCTTGCAGCATTGATTCCTGCAATAATACCCTGTGCTGCCGCCTCTTCATATCCTGAACTTCCGTTAAATTGTCCTGCACTAAATAAACCTTTAATATTTTTAAATTCAAGGTTAGGCAGTAATTGTCCATATTCTATGCAATCATATTCTATCGCATAAGCATTTCTTACAATCTTTGCATTTTCTAGTCCCGGAACGGTATGATACATGGCATCCTGAACATCTTCAGGAAGAGAGGATGACATTCCACCCAAATACATTTCGTTAGTATAAAGTCCTTCTGGCTCAATAAATACCTGATGCCTGTTTTTATCTGCAAATTTTACTACTTTATCCTCAATAGAAGGACAATATCTTGGACCTGTTCCTTCTATCATTCCTGAAAATAAAGGTGACCTGTCTATATTATCCTTTATTATTTCATGTGTTTTCTCATTTGTATAAGTAAGCCAGCATGAAACCTGTTCCTTTTGTATACTCTCAGGATCCGTAGAAAAAGAGAACGGAATAACTTTCTCATCACCAAACTGTTCTTCCATTTTACTAAAATCAATAGTTCTTTTATCTACTCTGGCAGGTGTGCCGGTTTTAAATCTTCTCATTTTAATTCCATTTTCTATTAATGAATCTGTAAGATGATTTGCCGCCATCAACCCATTAGGACCTGTATATTCACAGACATCTCCATAAATACATTTTGCCTTTAAGTAAACACCTGTAGCAAGAACAACAGACTTTGCAAAATAAGTTGCACCTGACACAGTCTTTACTCCTTTAATTACACCACTTTCTACAATTAATTCAGAAACCTCTCCCTGTTTAATTGTAAGATTATCTGTATTTTCAAGAGTTCTTCTCATTTCTCTTGTATAATCCTGCTTATCCGCCTGAGCTCTTAAAGAATGAACAGCCGGACCTTTGGATTTATTTAGCATTTTTGATTGAATAAAACTTTTATCTATATTTTTCCCCATCTCTCCGCCTAATGCATCAACTTCACGGACAAGATGTCCTTTTGAAGTTCCACCAATATTTGGATTACATGGCATTAAGGCAATACTGTCAACACTGACTGTAAAAACAATTGTATTTAACCCCAATCTGGCAGACGCCAAAGCAGCTTCACATCCTGCATGTCCTGCACCTATTATTACCACATCATAATTATTCTCAATCTTTAACATATTAAACTCTCTTCTTTAATCCTTGTATTTTATGATTTTCAACTTCTTAATTAATATTTCAAAACTTTAAGATCAATACTTCTATTTTCCCATACAGAATTTTGAGAAAATTTCATTTACTAAATCGTCTTCAACACTTTCGCCAATAATCAGTCCAAGCTGCTCATAAGCATCCATTAAATCTATAGAATAAAAATCTTCCGGCATCATATTTTCTACAGAATCTTTTACTTTCAGTAAACTGTTATAAGAATTTTCTAATGCTTCTTTATGTCTGGCATTTGTTATATAAATCTGATCATTATAACGAACTTTACCTGAATAGAACATTTCTCTAATTCTATCTTCCAATTGTTCCATTCCAATTCCTTCTTTTGCAGAAAATTCAATAATATCCTCTTTGGACAATTTATCTATATTATCTAATTCTGCCTGCAATTCAATATCCGATTTATTAAGTAATACAATTGATTGCTTTTCCTTTATTAATTCAATAATCTCTAAGTCATTTTCATCTATTTTTCTAGAACCATCTATCACATAAATAATCAAATCTGCATTTGCTGCAATCTCTTTTGCCTTATTTACTCCAATCTGCTCTACCTTATCTTCTGTATTTCTAATACCGGCAGTATCAATAATTTTCAAAGACAATCCATTTAAATTAATATTTTCTTCTAAAGTATCTCTTGTAGTCCCCTCAATATCCGTAACAATAGCACGTTCTTCTCCAAGCATAAGATTCAAAAGAGAAGATTTTCCTGCATTCGGTTTTCCAAGAATAACGGTGTGAATCCCTTCTTTCATAATCCTTCCATTGTCAAAAGTATCAATTAATTTCTTCATCCTTGTAAGATTCTTTGATAACATATTAGATATTTCTTCATCATATCCATCCAAACTAATATGTTCCGGATCATCTAAAGCTGACTCAATAAATGCAATATGATAAATAATTTCACTCCTTATCTCTTTAATCTTTTCAGAGACTCCTCCTTTTAACTGAGCTAATGAGCTATTTAATGCAAAATCATTACTTGAATTAATAACATCCATCACAGCCTCAGCCTGAGATAAATCAATTCTTCCATTTAAAAAAGCACGTTTTGTAAATTCTCCCGGAGCTGCAGTTTTTGCACCATTTCTTATAACAAGTTCCAATACTTTCTGAAGAATTAACATTCCACCATGACAATCAATTTCTACCGTATCTTCTCCAGTATATGAATGAGGATTCTTCATAACAAGGACAAGAACCTGATCCAGTATTTTGTCCCCATCTAAAATATACCCATAATTCACAGTATGGCTTTTCACATCACAAAGTTTTTTTCCTTCTTTACCTGATTTAAAAACTTTATCAACAATTTTAATTGCATCATCGCCACTAACTCGTATTACACCAATACCGGAATTTCCGGCAGAAGTAGAAATAGCAGCAATTGTATCTGTAATCTTCATAAATCACCTATAAAACATTTCTAAAAAACTATCATTGCTTATAAAATAAAAGCATATTATCCTAACATAAAAGTATACCACAATGTATCTTTCAGTAAAAGAAAAAAATAAATTCCAGTTTATAGGTGAATGACTTTTTCTCTGTATTCTCTTCCAGCAGTGCAATGTCTCTTCCCCTACAAAATGGTATTTATAAATTGCACTTATTTATCATATCAGTAGCTTTTTATCTACTTTGTATGGCTTTATTGTGTTATCATAACCTTTTCCATTATCTTCTCCCACCATACAGTTAATCATAATGCCTCAATTACACATAGCTTCCTCAAAAAATGAATATTTACGTGTAAAATTTTTAGGATTTCAATAGAGTACTCATTAATATTACACGTAGATTTATTGAAAAAAGGATTTTATACGTGTAATATTCTTGGAACTTTTCCAAAAACAGATAAACATTACACGTAAATTTATGAAAAAAATGAATAAATATGTGTAATTGCTTTTGTCGTAGAAGTATATTTTGGCATATCAAACTCATCAATAATACATAGATAATAAAACGTACCATACATTAACACATTTAGTGCGCTACGCACTTATGATTTTGTTAATATCGTACTAAAAAAGCAAATGCCTGTTTACACAGTCACTTGCTTTTTTTATTGCGAAAAACCGAAATTTATTTTTTTAACATTACTACTACATGTCTGTATGGCTCATCACCTTCACTCTTTGTAGTACAGAACTTATCATTTTGAAGTGCAGAATGAATAATTCTTCTTTCATAAGGATTCATTGGTTCTAAAGCTACAGGCTTTTTAATTCTTTTTACTTTAAGAGAAATATTTTTTGCGAGATTTTCAAGAGTCGCTTTTCTTCTTTCTCTATAATTTTCAGTATCAAGTTTAACTCTGTTAAACTTATCACTGCCCTTATTTACTACAAGACTTACAAGATATTGTAATGAATCAAGAGTTTGTCCTCTTTTTCCAATAAGAATGCCCATATCATCACCAATTACATTGATATTAATTGTATTCTCTTTTTCTCCTTCTTCAATCTTAATATCAAGTTTTACAGTAAGCTCCATTGCATCAAATACTTTATTCAAAAATTCTGTTGCAATTTCTTCTACTGATTCATTTCTTTTTGCTTTTATAATTGCCTGCTTGCTTCCAATTCCTAAAAATCCATTAGAACCTTTTTCTACAACTGTATATTCAAGCTGGTCAGCAGCAATTCCTAAATCAACACATGCATTTGTAATTGCCTCATCAACATTTTTTCCTTTATATTCTCTAAATTCCATATTCTATATACCTCTACTTATTGTTTTTATCATTAAAATCTTTTACCATATTTGCCTTTGCTGTCAAAGAACCACTTCCAGAAGCCGCTTTCGCTTTTCTAATTTTCTCTTCTTTTTCTTCAGCAGTCATTGTTGAACTACTTGTCATTGTTCTTGTATTTGTCTTTGATGCTTCCAAAACTTTCTCTCTATAGATACCTTGCTTTTCTTTACGCTTCTCAGCCTTCTTTGCAGCCTTCTCTCTATTTGCTTCAATGATATCATTTACATCAACTTTTTTCATATATAAATTAATAAATATCTGTTGAAGCATCATTATTAATGAACCAGCCATCCAATATAAACCTAAACCTGCTGATAAAATCCAACACATATATACTGACATTAATGGCATCATAAAATTCATTACTTTCATTGAACCAGCCATTGGATTATCCTGAGCACCGGCAACTTTATTAATTTTCTGCATAAGCTGTACACTTAAAAGCTGGAACAAACCTGATAGTACAGGAATAACCAATGCAGCTATTAATGTTATCATCCCAGCATTAAACATTGCACTCGGTGACATTCCAAGATTTAAACCAAAAAAGTCATTAAGACTTTCTATTTTATTTGCAATACCTTTTTCTGTAACAGCAAGAATGTCACTTATTTCAGTACCTTTTGTAAGACTTACACTTCCACCACTTCTGGCTGAATTCATTGCATCAATACAATTATTCATCTGAGAAGATGATAATTTATTTCCTGCAGTATTTATATTAAAAAACTGTTTCATCTGAGATGCATCTAATCCATTAATAACTTTAATATATAAATCTTTTACAGGTTGAACATAAGCCGGTATATTCATTACAACTCGATACAATGCAAATAAAATAGGCATCTGTATTATAAGCTGTAAACAGCTTCCTGTTGGTGATGTTCCATATTTATCATAAACTGCTTTTATTTCTTCCTGCTGTGCTAATTGTGACTGCTGATCTTTCTTATTTTTGTATTTTTTTTGAATTGCCTGAATTTCCGGATTCATAACAGCATTCATTTTTTGAAACTTTTGCTGTTTAATCGTCATCGGTAGCATAAGCATTCTTACTACTAATGTAAACACAATAATACAAAGACCAATATTATAGATACCTAAAAAAGCAAATCCATCATATATTACTTCCAGTATCTTTCCTAAAATCCATGCAAATGGTTTTAGTATACCACCTGTCTGTGTGGCAATTATAAAATTCTCCATTGAATCCTCCTTTAAGGAACAGGATCGTATCCTCCTTTATGAAAATGATTACACCGAAGTATTCTTTTCACTGCAAGATAAGACCCTTTTAACGGTCCATATTTCTTTAAAGCCTCTAGAGCATATTGAGAACAGCTAGGAATATATCTACAAGAAGGAGTTCTCTTCATAGGAGAAATAAATTTTTTATAAAATTTTACTATTCCTATTAAAATAATATTAAATACTCTTCCTATCAATTTAAAAACTGATTTGAATTTACTCATAACAAATCACTCTACTTCCCTAAAAATAAATTTAACTATACTCCATTATTCAATAATATTACAGGCTTTGTTTTCTAATTAGTTACGAATTTCATCTTTCTCAATTAAGATGTTCTGAATTTTTCCCAAGTGCATCAATGCACTTTCTAATGTATAATAATTTTCGTCCCTGGCAGTGGTTCTCACTACCACGACTATGTCCAAACCACTATTGAACATATTACTATTCAGTCTGTAGCTTTCTCTGATTAAGCGGGTTAGGTGATGTCTTACTACACTATTTCCTACTTTTTTACTAACTGAAATACCTAATCTGTTAAAACTTAAATCATTTGGCAAAACATACATTACTAAATATTTGTTAGCTTTTGATTTTCCTTCTTTATATACTTTCTGGAATTCATTATTCTTTTTTAATGAAACATAACTTTTCATAGTAATCTCCATCTTAAATTGTAATATAAAGAAAGGTCACATTGAATGTGACCTAAGCTGATAATTTCTTTCTTCCTTTAGCTCTTCTGCTGGCAAGAACCTTTCTACCGCCTGCTGTGCTCATTCTTTTTCTAAATCCATGAACTTTTGATCTCTGTCTTTTCTTTGGCTGAAATGTCATTTTCATAATACGGCACCTCCTTTTCTGTTCTATAGTAAAACATCATTACAATTACCATAATAAAAATAATCGCAGTCAATTATTGATTAAACCACAAAATCAATAGAATTTCAAGCATTTTTTTCAAATTTATTTTGCTATAACTGAACTGTTAGTTTACATATTATTTTTCTAATTTACATAAAGTTATCAACTAAATGTTAATAGAATGTTAATAACTTTATCATTTAGAGCTTATTATTACTCAATTTCTATATTTTTTCAAATTATTTTGTTAATAACTTTAATAACTTTTTGTCATTTTTTGTCGAGGTTATGTTAATTATTCTTTTAAAAAATTAACTTTTATGTCAATCAATTATTTTTATATTATACAATAATATTTTTATATAAAAAAAATTACTTTCTTCCTATTATAATATATCTTGATTTTATATTGAAAATTTACCCTTTTTGATGTATTATATTTATGTATGGGCTTTTGGGCCTTTTTACACTTTTAAGGAGGACATTATGTTAGATATTTTAGAAGAAAAATGGCCTGAAATATTAGATTTTTTTAAAAAAGAATATGATATCCAAGATATAACCTTTGAAACTTTCATTTTACCCTTAAATGTAAACTCTTATAAAGATGGATTAGTTAAACTTGTCTTTACAGGTAATAGTGGAAGCAGCGGCCTTCAATATATTAATAAAAGATATTTTGATTTTTTAAAAATCTCAATTTCTATAATACTAGGAGATGATATTGATCTACAAATTCTTCTTCCGGGAGATTCCTCTTTAGAAGAAGAAAAAAATATAGAAAATGCATCTGTTTCACCATTAGATTCAGAAGATATTATATTAGAAAAAAGAATATTAGAATCACATCTTGATAAAAAATATACTTTTGATTCTTTTGTAGTAGGAAATAATGCTGTAGCCCAAGCTACTTCATTAGCTGTTGCAGATTCACCAGGAGAAGCACATAACCCATTATTCCTTTATGGTGGAGTTGGTCTTGGTAAAACCCATTTAATGCAGTCTATCGGTAACTTTGTTTTAAAATCAGATCCTAAGGCAAAAGTTTTGTATACAACTACAGAATCTTTTACAAATGAAGTCATCGATCTACTAGGTAAACAAAAGAAAAATCAGGATGAAATTATAGAATTTAGAAATAAATATAGAAATGTCGATGTTTTATTAATTGATGATATTCAATTTATTTCCGGAAAAGAAAGAACTCAGGAAGAGATATTTAATATTTTCAATGAATTATTTTTAAAACATAAACAGATTGTTTTTACATCAGATAGGAAACCTAATGAGATTGAAGATATTGCAGACAGACTTACAACCCGTTTCCAACAGGGAATTACTGTAGATATTCAAAGTCCTGATTATGAGACCCGTATGGCTATTTTAAAAAACCATGCTTTATCTCAAGGAATTAAAGTTACAGATGACAGAGATGATTTTGAAAATAACAATATTATAGAAGCTCTTGATTATATTGCTACTAATTTTGTAACAAATGTTAGAGAATTAGAAGGATCTCTTAATAATGTAATCGCATTTTCTAAAATTAACAGAGTTCCTATTACAAAAGAATTTGCTATGGATACATTAAAAGTTGATAATTCTGAAGAGAAAATAACATGTCAGACAATTATTAATACAGTAGCTGAACATTTTCAAATTACTGCTGCAGATATCTGCTCAAAAAAAAGAAGTAATGATGTTGCTTTTCCTAGACAAATATGTATGTATTTATGCAGAGTATATACAGATGAAAAATTAGAAACTATAGCAAAATATTTAAAAAAGAAAAATCATGCAACTGTTAGTTATGGATATAATGAAATAAAAAAAGCCGTAGAAACTGATCCATCTACAAAAGCAACAATAGATATCTTAAAAAAGAAGATTAATCCTAAATAAACAACAATAAGATATTTATACGCTTCAGAGGAGTTTCTTACGATATGATGTTAATAAGTATGTTAATTACCACCATATTTTAGTTAATAACATAGTTAATAGTTTTTTAATAAGTTTAAATTATTTCACATACTGATTTTTATTGTTATTTTTTAATTGATAATAATTCATATGATGTTGTTAATGAATTTGAATTTATTAACAAGTTATTATTTTCTAATTACCTTTATATATTAGCATTAAAACGTTTTTTTATCATATTATCGTTGCTTATTATTATTATTATCTAAATATTTATATATTTATACGGATAATAAGTCAAACTTCAACTTATCACTAAATCAATACCGCAATAACTATAGAAACGAGTTTACAAGTTTCTAGTTGATTATATGTACAAAACAAAGGAGATTTAATTATGAAACTTATTTGCAAAAAATCAGATTTAATTACAGGTATTAATATTGTAATGAAAGCTGTATCTTCAAAAACTACTATGTCTATTTTGGAATGTATTCTAATTGATGCTACGGAAGGATTTATCAAATTTACAGCGAATGATATGGAACTTGGAATTGAAACAAAAGTAAATGGAGAAATTGCAGAAGCAGGCAGTATTGCTATTGATGCTAAAATCTTTTCTGAAATAGTTAGAAAACTTCCAGATAATGATGTTGTAATAGAGATAAAAGATGAAAATACAGCTAATATTACATGTGAAAAAGCAAAATTTAATATTCTTGTAAAATCAGCTGAAGATTTTTCTTATCTTCCTGTAATTGAGAAAAAAGATAAAATAACTATTTCTCAGTTTTCATTAAAAGAAATTATAAGGCAAACAAGTTTTGCAATTAATGATGCAGAAAAAAATAAATTACTTACTGGTGAGTTATTTGAAGTAAATGGAAATAAATTAAAAGTCGTAGCATTAGATAAATTCCGTATTGCTATCCGTAATATTGAACTGAAAGAAGATTATGGAAATCATAAAGTTTTAGTTCCGGGAAAATCATTAAATGAAATTAGTAAAATTCTTACCGGTGGTGTAGATGATGATGTAAATATTTATTTTACATCGAATCATGTACTTTTTGAATTTGATGAAACGATTGTTGTTTCCAGATTAATAGAATCTACAAATTTCTTTGATACAGATAAAATGATTAGCAACGATTATAAAACAAAAATCGCTATTAATAAAAAAGAAATGGCTAATTGTATTGACAGAGCAACACTTTTAATTAAAGAAGGAGATAAAAAACCGGTATTTTTATCAATGAAAGAAACAGAAATGGAATTGTCTATCAATACCTTTATTGGTTCAATGGATGAAAGTATTCCTATCTCAAAAGAAGGTGAAGATTTAATAATCAGTTTTAATCCGAAATTCCTTATTGATATATTAAGAGTACTGGATGAAGAACAGGTAAGTATGTATTTTACAAATCCAAAAGCTCCTTGTTTTATTAGAGATGATGAAGGAAGTTATATTTATATTGTTCTTCCTGTTGTTCAATAACAAAATAAAAATAATAAAGTAGAAAGGTAATTTATATTTGATTTTAATATAAATTGGATAATTATGGAAGATTTGAGTATTACTATTAAAGATGAATTTATAAAATTAGGTCAGGCACTGAAATTGGCAGGACTAGTCAGTTCTGGTGTGGATGCAAAATTTTTAATTCAGGATGGACAGGTAAAAGTAAATGGAGAAGTAGATACCAGAAGGGGTAAGAAACTTTATCCGGGAGATACTTTTGAATTTGAAGGAACTGTAGTTTTAGTAAAATAATGATAGTAAAGAGAGTAGAGTTAAGTAATTTTAGAAATTACGAATTATTAAAGTTAGATTTAGATAAAAAAACGAATATTTTGTATGGAAAGAATGCTCAGGGAAAAACAAATGTATTAGAATCTATTTATGTTTGTAGTACAACAAAATCCCATAGAAGTAATAAAGATGCAGAATTAATTAAATTAGATTGTGATGAGGCCCATATTAAATTATTTATCGAAAAAAATAATAGAGAACAGCGAATAGATATTCATCTTAGAAGGAATAAAACGAAAGGAATTGCTATTAATGGTATTCCAATTAAAAAAGCAAGTGAATTATTTGGTGTTTTCAATGTAGTTATTTTTTCACCGGAGGATTTAGATATTATTAAGAAAGGTCCGGCGGAGAGAAGAAAATTTATTGATATGGAGCTTTGTCAGTTAGATAAAATATATGTTTATAATCTGACAAATTACAATAAAATTATAATTCAAAGAAATAAATTGCTGAAAGATATATATTTCAGACCAGAGCTAAAGCAGACTTTAGAAGTATGGGATAATCAGCTGGCAGAGTACGGTTCAAAAATTATAGAGAGAAGAGAAAAGTTTATAAAAGAAATCAATAATATTATGAAACCAATACATAGAGAATTAACTGGTGGTGTGGAAGATATTAATATTATTTATAATAAAAATTGTGAATCTGAAGATTTATTAAAAACTCTCGAAGATAATAGAGAAAGAGATATTAAATATAAATCTACTTCGATAGGTCCTCATAAGGATGATATTTTATTTTTTCATGAAGATAAAAATATTAGAATTTATGGAAGTCAGGGACAACAGAGAACAGTTGCTTTATCTCTCAAATTAGCAGAGATTGAACTGGTAAAAACATTAATTAATGATTTACCTGTTTTGTTACTGGATGATGTATTGTCAGAACTTGATTCAGACAGACAGAATCATCTATTAAAAAGTCTTGATAATATCCAGACAGTTATAACATGTACAGGACTGGATGAATTTATAGAAAATAGATTTAAGATTAATAAAGTTTTTCAAGTTACAGAGGGAAATGTAGAAGAAAAAATTGTTTAAATGTAAGTGATCAGATAATTTTTTATTAAAAATTTTCTCTTAGCATAAGTATTGAAAGGAGTTACGAATGGGTAACAGCACAAACGTAGAAAATGAATACGGAGCAGATCAGATTCAGGTTTTAGAAGGACTTGAAGCAGTAAGAAAAAGACCTGGTATGTATATAGGTTCAACTTCTTCAAGGGGTCTTCATCATCTCGTGTACGAAATCGTAGACAATTCTGTAGATGAGGCATTGGCAGGATACTGTGATACGATTGATGTCCAAATAAATAAGGACAATTCAATTACAGTTAAAGATGATGGGCGTGGTATTCCTACAGATATTAATAAAAAGACAGGAAAACCGGCTGTAGAAGTTGTTTTTACAGTGCTTCATGCCGGAGGAAAATTTGGTGGAGGCGGATACAAAGTATCTGGTGGACTCCACGGTGTAGGTGCATCTGTTGTTAATGCATTATCTAAATGGCTAGAAGTAAGAGTATGCCGTGAAGGAAAAGTTCATTATCAGAGATATGAGTTAGGTCATGTGGTAAAACCGTTAAGTGTTATAGATACTTGTGATGAGTCTTTTACTGGAACAGAGGTAACTTTCCTGCCGGATGATACAATATTTGAAGATACGATATATGATTATAAAATATTAGAAACTAGATTAAGGGAAACAGCTTTCCTTACAAAAAATCTTAAAATCGTTTTAAGAGATGTAAGAGAGGAAAAGCCAATTGAAAAAACATTCCATTATGAAGGTGGTATAAAGGAATTTGTTACTTATCTGAATAAAGGAAAGACTGCTCTTTATGAGGATGTTATTTATTGTGAAGGAACTGTAAATAATGTGTATGTAGAAGTTGCTATGCAGCATAACGATGCATATAACGAAAATACAATCAGTTTTGTAAATAATATTAATACACCGGAAGGTGGTATGCAGGTAGAAGGATTTAAGAGAGCATTGACAAAAACTCTTAACAATTATGCCCGCAAAAATAAAATATTAAAAGAAAAAGAAGATAATCTTTCCGGTGAGGATTTTAGAGAAGGTCTTACATCAATTATTAGTGTAAAGATTGAAGATCCACAGTTTGAAGGACAGACAAAACAGAAGTTAGGAAATAGTGAAGCAAGAGGAGCAGTAGACAGTGTTGTCAGCGAACAGCTTACTTATTTCTTAGAGCAGAATCCGGGAGTAGCAAAAATTATTTGTGAGAAGGCAGTACTTGCACAAAGAGCAAGGGAAGCAGCAAGACAGGCAAGAGAGACAACTCGAAGAAAAACAGCATTAGATGTAGCAGCACTTCCCGGAAAATTGGCAGATTGTTCTGATAAGGATCCGAAAAGATGTGAAATATTTATCGTTGAGGGAGATTCCGCCGGTGGTTCAGCAAAGAAGGCAAGAGTCCGCGCAACTCAGGCGATTTTGCCACTCCGCGGAAAAATCTTGAATGTAGAAAAGGCCAGACTTGATAGAATTATGCAGAATGCAGAAATTCGTGCAATGATTACAGCATTTGGTACAGGAATATATGATGAGTTTGATATTTCAAAACTTCGTTATGATAAGATTATCATTATGACAGATGCCGATGTTGATGGAGCTCATATTGATACATTAATGCTTACATTCTTTTATAGATTTATGCCTGAACTGATAAAAGAAGGACATGTTTATTTAGCAATGCCGCCACTTTATCAGGTGACAAGAAATAAAAGAAACTATTATGCATATAGTGATGCAGAACTTGACCAGATATTAACAGAGATAGGGCGTGACAATCAAAATAAGATTCAGCGTTATAAAGGACTTGGAGAAATGGATGCTTCCCAGCTTTGGGAAACAACAATGGATCCAGAGACAAGAACATTAAAACAGGTAAAAATAAATGAAGAAACATTAACAGAAATGGATCTTACATTTACAACCCTTATGGGTGATGAAGTAGAACCAAGAAGAGAATTTATAGAGGCAAATGCCAAGTTCGTACAGAATTTAGATATTTAGGAGGTATTTTCGAGTGGACGATAAGATTTTTGATAGAATTCATGAAGTAGACTTAAAAGAAACTATGGAAACCTCTTATATTGATTATGCTATGAGTGTAATTGCGGCAAGAGCATTGCCAGATGTCAGAGATGGTTTAAAACCAGTTCAGAGACGTGTGCTTTATTCCATGGTTGAGCTGAATAATGGACCGGACAAGCCACATAGAAAATGTGCCCGTATTGTCGGTGATACTATGGGTAAATATCATCCTCATGGTGATAGTTCTATTTACGGTGCTTTAGTAAATATGGCACAGGATTGGAGTACCAGATATCCATTAGTAGATGGACATGGTAATTTTGGTTCTGAGGATGGTGATGGAGCCGCAGCAATGCGTTATACAGAAGCACGTCTCAGCAAGATATCTATGGAGATGGTTGCTGATATTAATAAAGATACTGTTGATTTTGTACCAAACTTTGATGAGACTGAAAAAGAACCAACAGTTCTTCCTTCAAGATTTCCAAATTTATTAGTGAATGGTACTAGTGGTATTGCTGTAGGAATGGCTACTAATATTCCACCTCATAATTTAACTGAAACTATTAATGCAATTATAAAAATCATTGATAATAAAGTAGATGAGAATCGAGATACAGAAATTGAAGAAATAATGGAAATTGTAAAAGGACCAGATTTTCCTACAGGTGCTACAATTCTTGGAAGAAAAGGAATTGAAGAGGCATATCGGACAGGACGTGGAAAAATAAGAACACGTGCAGTTTCAGAAATAGAAACCATGGATAATGGTAAGAGCAGAATTGTTGTTACTGAACTTCCATATATGGTGAATAAAGCAAAATTAGTTGAGAAGATAGCAACTCTGGTAAAAGAAAAGAAGATCGATGGTATTACAGACCTTCGTGATGAATCCGACCAGGAAGGAACACGTGTAGTGATTGAGGTACGTCGTGATGCCAATGCTAATGTTATTTTAAATCAACTATATAAACATACGCAGTTACAGGATTCTTTTGGTGTAATTATGCTTTCATTAGTAAATGGAGAACCAAAAGTTCTCAATCTTTTGCAGATGCTTGATGAATATTTAAAGCATCAAAAGGATGTTGTTACCCGTCGTACACGTTTTGAATTAAATAAGGCAGAAGAACGTGCACATATTATTCAGGGATTATTAATAGCACTTGATAATATTGATGAAGTCATTAAAATTGTAAGAAATTCCAGAACAACAGCTGATGCAAAAGCATCGTTATCGGAAAGATTCGGTTTATCGGATGCACAGGCACAGGCAATTGTAGATATGCGTATCCGTCAGTTAACAGGACTGGCTAGAGAAGACCTGGAAAATGAATATAAAGAATTAATGGAAAAAATCGCTTACTTAAAGTCTATTCTAGCTGATGAAAATAAACTTCTTACAGTGATTAAAGAAGAAATTGAGATTGTAAGAGACAAATTTGGTGACAGCAGAAGAACCAAAATAGGTATTGATGTAGATTTAGATGACGAGGATTTAATACCTGAAGAAGATGTTATTATTGCTATGACAAATCTGGGCTACATAAAGAGAATGACTGTAGATAATTTCAAAGCTCAGAATCGTGGTGGTAAAGGAATTAAAGGAATGCAGACAATAAATGATGACTTTATGAAAGACATGTTTATGGTTTCTACGCATGACTTTATCTTATTCCTGACAAACACAGGACGTATCTATAAATTAAAAGGATATGAAATCCCTGAATCAGGAAGAACTGCAAGAGGTATGGCTATTGTCAATTTATTACAATTACAACCTGGTGAAAAAATTTCTGCCATGGTTCAGATGCGTGAGTTTGAAGATGACAAATATCTGATAATGGCTACCAGAAAAGGTACTATTAAGAAAACGCCAATTAGTGCATACACAAATATCAGAAAGAGTGGAATTCAGGCAATTACATTAAGAGAAGATGATGAACTAATTGATGTTACTATTTCTGATAATACAAATAATATCATGCTGATTACAAAAGAAGGACAGGGAATTAAATTCCGTGAAACAGATGTTCGTGAGACAGGACGTTCTGCTATGGGTGTAAGAGGTATTGAATTAAAAGGTAATGATGAAGTTATCTCCATGCAGTTAGAAACAGAGGGAGAATATATTTTAATCGTTTCAGCGAATGGAATGGGCAAACGTACACCATTTAACGAATTTAAATTGCAAAATCGTGGTGGTAAAGGTGTAAAATGTTATAAGATTACAGACAAAACAGGTGATGTTGTTGGTGCTAAGGCAGTCAATGACGGAAATGAAGTCATGATGATTACCAATGAAGGAATTGTTATTCGTATGTTTGTAGATGATATATCTATTCTTGGAAGAGTTACATTAGGTGTAAAATTAATGAACATAGGAAAAGAAGATGACATCGTTGTTGCAAGTATTACAAAAGTAAAAGAAAGTGTAACGGAAGCAGATGCTGAAGAGGCGGCAAAACTTGCAGAAACAGAGGAATCTGATAATTCAGAAGAGTAAGAATTTAAATGTATAAAAAAGCGACTATTGTCGCTTTTTTAGCGTAAATTATTTATGCTTATAATAAAAAAGTAAAATTAAATAATTAGGAGAGATAGAATGAGAGAAATAAATACGGAAGATATTATTAGAAATATTAAAGAGATGTGTATTGAAGCAAATCATTATCTTTCACCTGATATGATAAAAGTATTTAATCAGGCAAGAAATAATGAAAAGTCGCCTTTAGGATGTCAGATATTAGATCAATTAGATGAAAATTTAAAAATTGCAGCAGATGATATGATACCTATTTGTCAGGATACAGGAATGGCAGTAGTTTTTATGGAAATTGGACAGGATGTTCATGTTATCGGTGAAAATTTAGAAGATGCCATTAACGAAGGTGTAAGACAGGGATATGTAGAAGGATTTCTTAGAAAATCAGTTGTAAGTGATCCAATTATTAGAGAAAATACAAAAGACAATACTCCGGCAGTAATTCATTATAGCATTATTCCGGGAAATAAAATAAAAATAACTTTGGCTCCAAAAGGTTTTGGAAGTGAAAATATGAGCAGAGTATTTATGCTAAAACCGGCAGATGGAATAGAAGGAGTAAAAGATGCAGTTCTTACAGCAGTAAAAGATGCAGGACCAAATGCATGCCCTCCAATGGTTGTTGGAGTTGGTGTAGGAGGAACTTTTGAAAAATGTGCATTACTCGCAAAAAAAGCTCTTGCCAGACCTGCGGATAGCAGTTCTAAAATATCATATGTAAAAGAGATGGAAGAAGAGTTATTAGAAAGAATTAATAAATTGGGAATAGGTCCCGGTGGACTTGGAGGAACACAGACAGCTTTGGCAGTAAATGTGGAAACATATCCAACACATATTGCAGGTCTTCCGGTTGCAATTAATATATGTTGTCATGTAAATAGACATGTAAATCGAACTTTATAAAGATTAACCACAATATATTGATTTATAAAAATATACATTATAATAGGAAGAAACTCATAACAAAAATAGTCAAAATACTAAATATTGATTATAAAAGCTTTATAAGAAAGGAATGTATGAGCATAGCATACAAAGAATAGAAATGGATAAGAAAATAACAGCACCAATATCTAAGGAAGAAGCAAAATCTCTTAGAGCAGGAGATTATGTATATATAACAGGGACAATTTATACAGCAAGAGATGCAGCACATAAAAGAATGTATGAATCACTTGAAAAAGGAGAATCTTTACCAATCGATATGGAAAACAATATTATTTATTATATGGGACCATCTCCGGCAAGAGAAGGCAGACCAATTGGTTCGGCAGGACCGACTACAGCAAGCCGTATGGACAAATATGCTCCAAAACTTTTAGATTTAGGTTTAAAAGGAATGATAGGAAAAGGAAAACGTTCACAAGATGTAATTGATGCGGTAGTAAGAAATGGATGTGTTTATTTTGCAGCAGTTGGCGGGGCAGGAGCAATCTTATCGAAATGTATTAAAACAAGTGAAATTGTAGCATATGATGATTTAGGAACAGAAGCTATTAGAAAATTATATGTAGAAGATTTTCCTTCTATTGTAGTTATTGATAGTGAAGGAAATAATTTATATGAAACAGCAATAAAGGAGTATCGCAATGAAAATTAATCGTATTACGTACCTCTTTATAAGAAGATGTTATATGGTTCCATGGATGTTTCATCAGATAATTAAGGCAGGTAATTCAGAAAAGCATACAATACAGGAAAGATATAAAAAAGTAAAAAATGTCTGTCATAAAGTAAATCAATATGCTCATGTAAATATAAAAGTAACAGGAAAAGAAAATCTTCCAAAAGAAAATGGATTTATATTGACCCCAAATCATCAGGGTCTTTTTGATGTACTTTTATTGATTGATACTTGTGATAAACCTATTTCAACAGTTATGCGGAAAGACCTTGAAAATACTCCATTATTAAAACAAGTCATGAAGGCATTGGATGGAAAAGCAATAGACAGAGATAATCCTCGTCAGGGAATGCAGGTTATCAAAGAAATGTCAGAAGAAATATCAAGAGGAAGAAATTATGTTATTTTTCCAGAAGGAACAAGGAGTAGAAAAGGCAATATTGCAGGAGAGTTTAAAGGAGGATCTTTTAAAAGTGCTTTTAGAGTAAAAGCTCCAATCGTTCCGGTAGCATTAATAGATTCTTTTAAACCATTTGATGTTAAGGATACAAAGTCTGTTGATGTTCAAATACATTATCTAAAACCACTGTATTATGAAGAATATAAAGATATGAAAACTGTTGAAATTGCATCATTAGTAAAATCCAAAATAATGGATAAAATAGAAGAAGAGACAAAAAAGGAACAAAATATTACAAAGTAAATGTAATTATGTTCATATAATTCAGAATTTGGAAAATAATCATTTGACAAATAAAAAGACCTATATTATAATTATTCATGCACTGCAAAAGTGTAATAATAAAATACTGATATATAATCAGGCATGGAGAAGTACTCAAGTGGCTGAAGAGGCGCCCCTGCTAAGGGTGTAGGTCGTTTGCGCGGCGCGAGGGTTCAAATCCCTCCTTCTCCGTTATTAGCTCAGACATTATGTCTGAGTTTTTTCTATATAGAAAATAAATATAATATTTATTAAATGGAAGGATAAATATGAAAAAAATACTTTGTTCTACAGGGGCACTTATAGGAAGACCTAATAATAGAGATTACAGTTTAATCAAAGAATATGCACCAAAACTTTATTGTGATGGTTTTGAATTTATGATGTATAGCTCTTGGTATAATCAAGTAGATAAATTAATTGAAGAATTAAAGAAAAGTAAATTAAATTTTCCTGTAATGCATTGTGAAAAACATATTGGTGAAGATTTAGGACGAAATATAGATGGAAAATATCAAACTGCAAAAGAAAAGTTTAAAGTGAATTGTGAAATTGCCAAAGAGATAGGTGCAGAAAAAATTGTAGTTCATTTGTGGGATGGTATTTATTCAGACAGTACCATAGAAAATAATATTAAAGGATATGAAACAATAAGAAGAGTGTCAGATGAATATTACATAGAGCTATTAATAGAAAATGTGGTGTGCAGTCATAAAAGTCCAATGGAGCATTGGATGAGGTTAATAAAAGAATTTCCAGATGCAAAATTAATCTTTGATACAAAAATGGCTGCTTTTCATTATCAATTAGAAGAAATATATAAAGAAGAAAATTTATTTTTATGGAAGAAAAATATCAGGCATTTACATATAAATGACTATGCAGGAAGTTATAAGGATTGGAATAATCTCATAACACTTCCAATAAATACAGGAAATATAGATTTTGATAGGTTTTTCGAGTATACAAAAAATATACAATATAATGGGGATTATACTATTGAAGCCACAGCATTTAGTGATGATGGAAAAGTAAATTTTGATATGCTAAATAAATGTTTTAAATATATAAAAAAAGTGATTGACAACAAAAAACAAAAATGATAGTATATCTCTTGCACACCTCAAAAAGAGGTTGCAAAAGATGACAATAAACTTTAAAAAAATTAAAAAAGTTGTTGACACGAATCAGAAGTTATGATATATTAGACAAGCTGTCGCTGAGACAGAAAAACTTCTGAAAAAAGAAGAAAAAAGTTGTTGACAAGAAAGTCACACAGTGGTATACTGAGTAGGCTGTCGCAAAAACGACAACAAAGAACATTG
>CAJUBZ010000013.1 GCA_910584795.1 uncultured Eubacterium sp.
CGAAGATGAAGTCGGTGCTTAAAATATTCAGTATTATTTTTATTTTCTATAAATGCTCAAGACTCGAGGTGAAGATATTCGCTGTCTGCATTGTTCCAGCAGGAGAATCACTTCCCTACAAACCGAAAATTATTTCTTTTGTTTTTTGCCTTTTGTCATGATAAATGCTGTAATATTATCTTTAAAAATCAAGCCAAGGAATGTCAGTAAACATAAAATACTGATTGTTAAACCGCTGCCAAATCCCTGTGGTGTGTATTTAAATGTTACTTCGTGCTGGCCTCCATCTACTAATACACCAATAAATGCACCATCACAGATAGGAGTAATTGCAGATTCATTTCCGTCAACAGAAACTTTCCAGCCTTTGTCGTAAGGAATTGATGTGTACATAATGCCCTGCTGTGATGCAGTAACTGTACCACTGATTTTTGTGTCAGTCCGTTCAGTAACAGTATATGGATTTGCATTTAACAGTGCAAAATCTTCCTGCCATGCTTCTGTATCAAAGGCATATGCGTAACATGCGGAAATTGACTGACCATCGCCTGCAGTGATTGTAATCGTAGAATCAGCAGTTACATTTCCTAAATGACAGATGTAGTTCTGATTTGTTGAAGAAAATGATTTGGTCGTCGTAGTAGAAGTCGAACCGTTCTGCTCTTCAATAATATTGCCATTAGTTACAGTAGCAGTAAGAGTTTCAGATGATGTTGTACAGTAGAAGTAAACATCAAAAGTCTTCTGATTTGAATCTGGTGTGTATTTGTCATTTGCTTCTAAAGCATACTTGGTACTGAATGTTCCAACAGCAGATGATTTTAACTGATGGAAAATGTTTTTGCCGCCATTTACAGCTGTTCGTACAAAGTTATTTTGTGTTGCAAATGGATTTCCGCTTTTCTTATCCCAGCTGGCTTCAGTGCCGGTATTCATCATAAATCCAAGAGGAAGTGTATTATTGTATTTATATAATTTTAATGTATTCTGTCCGCCCTTTGTTTTATAAGTCTTCTGCTCGACAAGTGTCATATTATTTGGAAGTGAGCAGGCTCCGGTAGCGTATTCATATTTTATAGACTGCATTGCTGCAGTTAATGGTGTGTGTCCATAATATGAGTAGGCGTTGAAAGATGTCTGCATACCAATTTCATCATAATAATCCTGTATTGCCGCAGAAGCAACGGATGAAAATGTTGAAACACTGTCATAACCGAAACGGGCACCATCATTTCTTGTAGCATGATATTCTCCCTCTGTCCGGTAGAAATTAACACCCTCAGCTTTTGCCATATCTTCAGCGGCTTTGTTTAACTCATCATAAGTAGTTCTTGCTTCATAATATCCACTACGAGAAGAAGTACTAGGAATACCTGTAACGCTCATGTTTAAAGTTAATTCACAGAAAACCAATAGTATTAATAAATAAGTAAAGAATGCTTTCATGTCATGATATTTTCTATAACAGAAGAATAAAATTACATACAAAGCGATAAAGAAAATACTAAAGTAAATAATCTTAATAATGCTTGTGTCTACATCCAGTTCACTAAAGAAACCAGTGTTTTTAAATAATTCCTGTAATACTAATATCAGACCGACAGAGGCTCCGGCAGAACCTATAATGTGTACTGGTTTGAATTCTCGGATATGAATGAATGCCTCATAAGCCATTGTGACTATAAGGAAAATGTAGAGGAATGATTCTCTACATGGCAGGCTATTTGGAAAATGTAAACCATGCCAGATATAGTTTGGAATATTAAAACTAAAACTTAATAACATGATAACGGCAATAATCGTTTTGCCGACACGCTCTTTTATGCTGATCTTTTTGCATAACCAAAATAGTGGAATTAAAATAAATACAGCCACAGTACAATAAATGTTCGGGTCATGTGGATATTTTAAGTCTGCTACAGGTATACAGATTAATGAGCGGAACAGCATATAAAGAATTGAAAAATATTCTTCTAAAGCTTCCGGGAATGATGTATCTGCTGATTTTGTCATAAGCATGTTAAAATATTCCGGAAGAATAACACATGCTGCCAGACCACCGCCTAAAATGGAATAGATTGCAAAGTCTTTAAAAGCAAGTAATCTTGCCTTTAACTGTCCGATATTGGAATCAAAATCAGAAACACAAAGTAAATATATAAAATAGATAACACTGTAAATACACAGCATAATTCCAATATAATAATTAGAGAAAATACCAAGTGCCAGTGCAATACAATACATTTTATAACGTTTTTCATTTACTAAACGGTCTAGACCAAGAATAATAAATGGAAGCAGCCACATACAGTCCAGCCACATAATGTTCCAGCTAAATGCTGCAAAATATGCTGATAGGGCATAGATCATACCAAAAATTACAGCATTAATACTTTTGCTTTCGAATTTTTTTGTTAAATAATAAGTGGTAGCAAATCCTGCAAGTCCCATTTTTAATATAATTGAGAAACTTACAAAGTCAGCCATATTGCCAGGCCATAAAATCGTAAGAAGATTAAACGGACTGGATAAGTAATATGCAGCAATCGCCAGGAAATTCATTCCGGAACCAATTTCCCATGTGTAGAAAAGACTTCCACCGCCACGTAATTTGTTTTGTAAAATTTCAAGATATGGTGTGTACTGATGGTAGCAGTCACTTCTGAGATACATTTCATCTCCGAATGGAAATACCCCTTTAATTAAATACACAACAGTCATTGAAATAACAGGTAGGATAAATGCTAAAAAGTAGATTTTATTATCACTACACCAATTTGTAAATGAAAAGTTATTCTGTTTCTTTATTTTCATTTTGTGTCCCCTTCCTTTTGTTAAAAATGAATAGTTTACTAAAAATATAATTTAATACAATTGTTAAAACCATAGAGATTGCCTTGGCAATATAAGGATTGCCTCCAATCATTTTGGAGATTAACAATATAATTTCAGTCATAATTAATGTGACAATACGTGCATTCGTAAATTTAATAAATTCCCGTAAAATTGCAGAGAAACTTGACGTTCTGCTTTTAAATACCCAGAGCTTATTCGTAATGTATGCAAAAATGATTGCACATATGGTCGAAATGACATTAGATATTAATTCGTCACATCCTACAGCTGTAATTGCTGAAAATACAACATAATCTACCACAGACGTACCCAGACCGAAAAAGATATAAGAAATCATCTCATAACTAATTAGTCCGCGAATTAAAGTACAGACTTGTTTGTTGCCGCAATGTTTTAATAAAAAATTGCGTATTTTTACTATAATTTCTTTCATTTGCTTTGTCCTTTAAAATTATTTTGCATTATCTATATTTGAGTCCTGAACGATATAAATAGGTCTATCCTTGGATTCAAGATATATGTTGGCGATATATTCTCCTAATATTCCCAATGATAATTCAATGATACCACCCATAAAAAGAACCGCTGTCATTAGGGAAGCATATCCTGAAACTTCAATGTCAAAAAATAATTTTCGAACAAGTGTAATAACAATCATAACAAATGCCAGAAAAGAAATAAAAAGTCCGGAACAGGTTAGAAACCTTAATGGAGCAATGGAAAACGATGTAATTCCTGTCAAAGCATATTTAAACAGACTTTTAAAACTCCATTTTGTTTCACCGGCAGGACGTTCAATATTCTCGTAAGGAATCCAACTGGTCTGAAAACCAACCCATTCGAAAATACCTTTTGAAAAACGTTGTACTTCAGATAACCTGATAATATTGTCTACCATTTGTTTACTCATAATTCGAAAATCCACAGCATTCTGTACTAATTGAACATCGGTGAAACGATTGCTCAATTTGTAGTAAAGAGCTGAAAATGCACTTTTAATTTTCGATTCGCCTTTTCTGCTGGTACGTTTTGCGGCACAGCAGTCATATCCCTTTTCGATTTCAGAAAGCATTTTAGGAACCAGTGCCGGAGGGTGTTGTAAATCTGCATCCATTACGATAATGTAATCGGCAGTAGTATTACATAGCCCGGCATACATTGCAGCTTCTTTTCCGAAATTTCTAGAGAATGAAACATATTTTACGTTGGCATTTTTCTCGGCTAAATCTTTTAGAAGTAAGTGTGTTCTATCTTTACTTCCGTCATTTACAAAAATGTATGTAAAAGAATAGCCTTCAATAGTTTTATAAATTTTTTCTGATTCCTCATAAAACATGTGAAGCATTGCTTCTTCATTATAACAGGGAACCACCACGTCGATTGTTTTCATCTTAATCCTCCGAAAAACGACAAAATATTATTGTCCATAATCCTCTCCATTTTACTATAAAATGGAACAAGTGTAAATAAAAAAACTTGTCCCCAGTAAGGAGACAAGTTTACAATAAATTAATATTTATTTTTCAATTCCATTTTCTTTTTCCATCATTGCTCTAACTTTTAGTGGAAGACCAAATAATGTGATAAATCCTTCAGCATCATGGTGGTCATATAAATCACCTGTTGTAAATGATGCAAGGCTTTCACTATATAATGAATATGGAGAAGTCGTTCCAGCCTTAATGATGTTTCCTTTGTAAAGTTTGAATTTTACTTCACCGGTAACATATTCCTGTGTAGATTCAATAAATGCCTGAACAGCCTCACGAAGTGGTGTAAACCATTTTCCTTCGTATACAATCTGAGCAAGTTTGTTACCCATATCCTTCTTAACATCCATTGTAGCTCTGTCGAGAACTAATTCTTCAAGCTGATCGTGTGCTTCCATAAGGATTGTTCCACCCGGAGTTTCATAAACACCACGGGATTTCATGCCAACAACACGGTTTTCAACAATATCCACAATACCAACTCCGTGTTTTCCGCCGAGTCTGTTTAATTCACGGATAATATCAGATACTTTCATTTCTTTTCCGTTTACAGATTTTGGAACACCCTTTTCAAAAGTCATTGTTACATATTCACCTTCATCCGGAGCTTTCTCAGGAGAAACACCGAGAACTAAAAGGTGATCGTAATTTGGTTCGTTTGCAGGATCTTCTAATTCTAAACCTTCATGGCTGATATGCCATAAGTTTCTGTCACGGCTGTAGCTCTGGTCTGCTGAAAATGGAAGGTCAATACCATGTGCCTTACAATATTCAATTTCTGATTCACGGCTGTCCATATCCCATTTGTCATCTCTCCATGCAGCAATAATCTTGATGTCTGGAGCAAGTGCCTTAATACCAAGTTCAAAACGAATCTGGTCATTTCCTTTACCAGTAGCACCATGGCAGATAGCAGTAGCACCTTCTTTTCTTGCAATTTCAACTAATCTTTTTGCAATACCCGGTCTTGCCATGGAAGTACCAAGTAAGTATTTATTTTCATATACTGCACTTCCCTGAACACAAGGAACAATATAATCATCACAGAATTCATCTGTAATATCTTCTATGTATAATTTTGTAGCACCTGAGTATTTTGCTCTTTCCTCAAGACCATCTAATTCCTCTTCCTGTCCACAGTCGATGCAGCAGCAGATCACTTCATAATCATAGTTTTCCTTTAACCAAGGGATGATAGCTGTAGTATCAAGTCCGCCTGAATAAGCTAAAATAACTTTTTCCTTTGCCATTTTACAATCCTCCAAATATATTCTTTTTCTTCTTTATATAAATGCAGCAAAAACTTGCAGCATATTGTCAACAGTTGCTACTATACAACACTTATGCATAAAAATCAAGAAAAAATCTGAAAATTTGTATATTTATGCAAAAATAATGCATAAAACTTGCATAATATACAGAAAAAGTGTATAGTTACTAACAGTAGCATAAAATGGCTTGTATTTTAATACACAAAAGACTAAAATACAGTTGGAAGAAAATATAACAGAGAGAGGTAAATATGATTAAAGTAGGAATTATTGGCTCTACAGGATATGCAGGTGTTGAGATTGTCAGATTAATACAGCAGCACAAAGAAGCAGAAGTAGTATGGTTTGGTTCAAGAAGTTATGTAGATAAAAAATATTCAGAAGTTTTTAGGAATATGTTTCAGATAGTGGACGCAAAGTGTCTTGATGATAATATGGAGGAACTGGCTGAGGCGGTTGATGTTATTTTTACAGCTACCCCACAGGGACTCTGTGGTTCTTTGGTCAATGAGGATATATTAAATAAGGTAAAGATTATAGATTTAAGTGCTGATTTTCGAATTAAAGATGTGGCAACCTATGAAAAATGGTATGGAATAGAACATAAAAGCCCACAGTTTATTGATGAGGCTGTTTATGGTTTATGTGAAATCAATAGAGATAAGGTAGCAGATGCAAGAATTATTGCCAATCCGGGATGTTATACAACATGTAGTATTTTGTCTATTTATCCGATGGTAAAAGAAGGGCTCATTGATACAAAATCAATTATCATTGATGCAAAGTCAGGAACATCCGGGGCAGGGCGAGGAGCAAAGGTGCCAAATCTGTTCTGTGAGGTTAATGAAAATATCAAAGCTTATGGAGTGACAACACACAGGCATACACCGGAAATAGAAGAGCAGTTAGGATATGCAGCAGGTGAAGAAGTGATGATTAATTTTACACCACACCTTGTTCCGATGCAGAGGGGAATCTTAGTGACTGCTTATGCCAATTTGAAAAAGGATGTTACATATAATGAAGTAAAAGCGGTTTATGACAAATATTATGAAAAGGAATATTTTATCCGTGTATTAGAAAAGGATGAAACTCCTGAAACAAGATGGGTAGAAGGCAGTAACTTTGTAGATGTGAATTTTAAAATTGATGAGAGAACCGGTCGTATTATTATGATGGGGGCTTTAGATAATCTGATAAAAGGTGCGGCAGGACAGGCTGTGCAGAATTTTAATATTATGTTTGGTTTTGATGAGAATGAAGGTTTACAGCAGGTACCAATGTTCCCATAAAACAGTGACATTTTTCGTGACGATAATATAGAGTAGAACTTTATTTCATGCTCTGTGGAAATAAACGATAACAACAGCAAGGAGAAATTATGAAGAAAATAGATGGCGGAGTAACTGCTCCAAAAGGATTTAAAGCAACAGGACTACGTGTGGGAATCAAAGAAGGCAATACAGATAAAAAAGATATGGCAATAGTTTACAGTGAAGCGCCATGTGTGGCAGCAGGTACATTTACTACCAATCAGGTAAAAGCTGCTCCTGTGAAATGGGATATGAATATTGTAGAAAATAGTGAGACAGTACATGCAGTCGTATGTAACAGTGGTGTTGCCAATGCATGTACAGGTTCTGAGGGAATGCAGTATTGTGAGGATATGGCAGAAGTTACAGCAGATGCTCTTAATATAGGAAAGAAGGAAGTTTTAGTTGCATCAACCGGTGTTATTGGAGCACAGCTTCCAATGGATAAGATTACAAAAGGAATCAGGAAACTTGTACCAGGACTTAATGATGATTTGAATGGTGGACATGATGCAGCGCTTGCAATTATGACTACAGATACAATTCCAAAAGAAATCGCTTATGAAGTGGAAATAGGAGGAAAGATTTGTACGATTGGCGGAATATGTAAGGGTTCCGGCATGATACATCCAAATATGTGCACTATGCTTGGATTCGTTATGACAGATGTAAATATATCTAAGGAACTCCTGACAGAAGCATTGAAGGAAGATATTAAAGAGACTTTTAACATGGTTTCTGTGGATGGGGATACATCAACGAATGACACTGTTTTGCTTCTTGCCAATGGATTAGCAGGAAATGAAAAAATAACAGAGAAAAATGAAGATTATTTTAAATTTGTAGAAGTGCTTCATCAGATTAATGTTTTCCTGTCTAAGAAAATAGCAGGAGACGGTGAGGGAGCAACAGCTCTGTTTGAAGTGAAAATCGTGGGGGCAGAGTCAAAAGAACAGGCAGTTACACTGGCAAAATCAGTTGTCACTTCCAGTCTTACCAAGGCAGCGGTTTATGGACATGATGCAAATTGGGGAAGGATTCTTTGTGCGTTGGGATATTCTAAAGCAGTGTTCAATCCGGACACCGTAGATATTTATTTTGAAAGTAAGGCAGGAAAATTAAAAATTGTGGAAAACGGAATGGCGACGGATTACAGCGAGGAGAAGGCAACAGAGATTCTGTCACAAGAGGAAGTGACAGCAATCTGCGATATGAAGATGGGAGAATATAGTGCAACGGCATGGGGGTGTGATTTAACTCATGAATATGTAAGTATCAATGCGGATTATAGAAGTTAAATACATGTGCCGCAGAGAAAGATGATGGAGAATCAAAGCCAATTTGTGTTAATGGGAAATATATAGCATTTGAATATATGGATTAGACAATGAATAAATTTTGAGAAGAAAAGAGGAAACTAACATGTTAATGAAGGGCCAACAGAATT
Source organism: uncultured Eubacterium sp. (assembly GCA_910584795.1). Taxonomy (GTDB): domain Bacteria; phylum Bacillota; class Clostridia; order Lachnospirales; family Lachnospiraceae; genus Eubacterium_G. The sequence continues at coordinate 8,378 of CAJUBZ010000013.1, forward strand.
TGCATATGGAAAAATGGATAGAGAAGGGGGATGTGTTGATTGAGGCACTGCCTTATATCCAGAGATTTAACCGGAAAATTATTGTAGTTAAGTATGGCGGAAGTGCTATGCTAGATGAAGATTTTATGTCCAGTGTCATACAGGATATTACATTATTAAAATTAGTTGGATTTAAACCAATTATTGTGCATGGAGGCGGTAAGGCTATCAGTAAACATATCGATCGTCTCGGCATGGAAACAGAGTTTATTAATGGACTTCGTGTAACCGATGAAGAAACGCTGGATGCAGCTGAAATGGTATTAAACAGTGTGAATAAAAAGTTGGTTCAGATAGTGCAGCAGTTAGGTGTCAGAGCGATTGGTATCAGTGGCAAAGACGGTAATCTATTAACTGTGAAAAAGAAACTTTCTGCAGGAGAGGATATTGGATATGTAGGAGAGGTCACAGCAGTGAATACAGATATTTTATTAGATTTGTTAGAGAAAGACTTCCTGCCGATTGTCTGTCCGATAGGTTTGGATGAAGATTTTCACGGTTATAATATCAATGCAGATGATGCGGCAAGTGCAATTGCCGAGGCTGTCAAAGCAGAGAAACTCGCATTTCTGACAGATACAGAAGGTGTCTATATGGATATTGAAGATACAGGTTCAGTTATATCCGAAATGACTGTTTCAGAGGCACAGGAGTTGATTGATAAAGGAATTATTGCCGGAGGTATGCTTCCAAAAATTAAGAATTGCATGGAGGCAATTAATCATGGAGTTTCCCGTGTACATATTCTGGATGGTCGTATTCCTCATAGTATTCTTCTTGAAATATTTACAAATAAAGGTATTGGAACGGCTATTTTGGGAGATGAGCAGGAAAAGTTTTATACACATGCAAAGATGTAAAAGAAATAGTCAGAGTATCAAATAACAAGTGTGGGAGGTTTTAATATGGAATATATGGAAAAGGCAGAGCAGTATTTAGCACATACATACAACAGATTTCAGGTTGTAGTAGATAAAGCAGAGGGTGTATATGTATATGATGTCAATGGAAAGAAATATTTGGATTTTGCATCAGGTATTGGTGTGAATAGTCTTGGATATGGAAACAAAGAATATACAGAAACATTAAAGAAACAGATTGATAAGATAACACATACTTCAAATTTGTTTTATAATACACCATCTATTGAGACAGCAGAGAAACTTGTAAAAGTTACAGGTTTGAAAAAGGTGTTTTTTACAAACAGTGGTGCTGAAGCGATTGAAGGTGCTATGAAAATGGCAAAACGTTATGCATATGACAGAGATGGACATACAGACCATGAGATTATAGCAATGAATCATTCTTTTCACGGAAGAACTATGGGCTCTCTCGCACTGACGGGAAATCTGAATTATCAGAAACCATTTGGACCGATGATAGAGGGAATTAAATTTGCAGAATATAATAATTTGGATAGTGTAAAAGCATTGGTTAATGAGAAAACCTGTGCCATTATATTAGAAGCAGTACAGGGGGAAGGCGGTATTTATCCGGCAGAAAAAGAGTTTATAGAAGGAATTAGAAGAATTTGTGATGACAATGATATTCTTATGATTTGTGATGAGATACAGTGTGGTATGGGACGAACAGGAAAGATGTTTGCGTTCCAGAATTATGATGTGAAACCGGATATCATTGCATCTGCAAAAGCCCTAGGCTGTGGTGTGCCGGTTGGTGCATTTATTGCAGGAGAGAAGTGCTGCGATTCACTTGTGCCGGGAGACCATGGAACGACATATGGAGGAAATCCTCTGGTGACAGCAGCGGTGGGAACGGTCTTAGATATTTTTGAGAAAAATAATATTTTGGAAAATGTACAAGAAGTGGGAACGTACTTTGAAGAGCAGCTTGAAAAAATTGTAGAAGAATTCGATAATGTCACGGTAAGACGTGGAAAAGGTCTGATGCAGGGGCTTGTTCTTACAACACCAGTACGAGAGACAATTGATAAGGCGATTGAAAGAGGGCTGCTTGTTATTTCAGCAAGCGGCAATGTACTGAGAATGCTGCCTCCACTTGTGATTACAAAAGAGAATGTAGATGAAATGATAGATATACTTAGGGTCTGTTTGTAGAAAGATGTATAAAAAATGTAAAATCTGTGTTAAAATTTTACATAGACTTTACATTGGATTGTTATGGTGTTAAATGGAAATGAAAAACGAACGATCTATGAAATACAATAATTTATGGGAGAAATAAGTATATGTATTTATTAGTTACAGAGTTACTTAGTGGATTAGCACTTTTCCTGTTTGGAATGAAGTACATGAGTGATAGTCTGCAACAGGCAGCAGGTGGAAAATTAAGAGGTATCTTAGACAGATGTACAAAGAATAAGTACATAGCTGTAGTATGCGGAGCGCTATTTACAGCATTTATACAGTCATCCGGAGCCACAACGGTTATGGAAGTGGGGTTCGTTAATGCAGGCATTATGACTTTGGAACAATCTGTAGGAATTACATTTGGCGCGAATATCGGTACGACGATTACATCACAGCTGGTTTCTTTAAAGCTTACAGAAGTAGCACCTTTTATCATTTTTATTGGTGCAGCCATTCTTTCTTTTTGTAAAAAGCCATTGCTGAAAAAGATAGCTGCAGTTATTTTTGGATTTGGAGCATTATTCCTTGGAATAAATTATATGACATCAGCATTACATGGCATTAAGGAAATACCTGAGCTGATGAATTTGTTCAGTTATTTAAGTAATCCGTTCATTGCGGTAGTGGTTGGACTTGTTTTTACAGGGATTGTTCAGAGTTCATCTGTGACGGTTAGTGTACTGGTATTATTGGCTGGATCTAATATTATTGTTAATCCAATCACAGGTGGAACAGATTATCTTGCGTGCTTATATTTTATTTTGGGTGCTAATATTGGTTCATGTATGCCGGCAGTTATGGCGGCAATGAATACTAATAGAAATGCAAAGAGAACCGCGCTGATTCATGTCATGTTTAACGTTGTAGGTTTAGTTGTAATCGGGGCATTACTGATATTAGCAGCAGAGCCGATTATTGATGGAATAGGTGCTATCAGCAGTTCTGATAAAAGATTTGTTGCAAATGCAGACACGATTTTTAAAACATTCCAGTGTATTATTTTACTGCCATGTTCCAAACTGCTTGTCAACTTGTCTAAGAAGTTGATTCATGCTAAAGCAGGAGAAGAGGCAGATAATACCGAGATGGTGCTGAAACATATTGATGTGACGGGAGTATCCAATTCAGCCACAGCAGTTGTTGAAGTAGTTCAGGAAATTGAACGTATGGCTGATATGGTAAAAGTTAATTTGAAGCAGGCATCAGATGCATTGATACATAAAAATTACGAAAGTTCTGAAAACGTATATGCAAGAGAGAAATACATAGACTTTTTAAGTCATAGAATTACAGAATATATGGTAAATGCAAACCGATATGGTCTGCCATTGGAAGATAGAAAACGTCTGGGCGGATTGTTCCATGTGGTAATTGATGTGGAGCGTATTGGGGATCATGCAGTTAATATTATGGATGATGCAATGAAAGAGAAAAATCAAAAAATTGAGTTTTCTAAAGAATGCATTTCTGAGATGTCAGAAATGTTTGACAAAGTTATAGAAATTTTTGAGCGTTCTGTAAAAATTTTTGTTTCAGAAGACCGTTCAGAGTTTGAGGCAATTAATCAGTTAGAGGATAAAATTGACCGAATGAAGATAGAATGTCAGGAAGGACATGTTGCAAGAATGTCGGAAGGTAAATGTTCTATTGAATCAGGTTTGATTTTTACGGATTTAGTGATAGGCTATGAAAGAATAGCTGATCATGCGGTTAATATTGCTTATTCAATTTTGCCTGAGAAAAAATAATATAATAACAAATAAAATGGACATGGAAACGTGTCCATTTATTATATACTAAGAAAGGATTAGTGTAAAATGCAGAGAATATATATTGTGGAAGATGATAAAAATATTGCAGAGATAGAAGAGTTTGCATTAAAAAATGCCGGATATGATGTGTATACTTTCGGAAATGCAAAGAAGTTTGAAGAAAGATTGGAAAAGGAATATCCTGATTTAATTATTATGGATATCATGCTTCCGGACAGGGATGGTTTGTCTCTTGTAAAAGATTTGAGAGGACATGGGGAGACTGCGGCTATTCCAATCATGATGGTGACGGCAAAGACAACAGAAATGGATAAAGTAAAAGGGCTCGATCAGGGGGCTGATGATTATATGACGAAGCCTTTTGGAATTATGGAGTTAATATCCAGAGTGAAGGCAATGCTAAGAAGGGCAAATCTTCAAACTGATAGTGATTTGGAGTTTGATGGTATTGTATTAAATGATTCAAAGCATCAGGTGTCTATTGATGGTAAGGTTTGTGAACTGACATACAAAGAGTTTGAATTGTTAAAAATGCTTATGCAGAATTCCGGGATTGTTCTTCACAGAAACAGAATTTTGGACAGAGTCTGGGGAATTGATTATGAGGGGGAATCGAGAACTCTAGATATGCATATAAAAACTCTTCGGAAAAAATTAGGAGATAAAGGTGCTTTAATTCAGACTGTTAGAAACGTAGGTTATACAATGAATTATAGAAAGGAAAAGTAAGTGAAAAAAAAGTTATATATCAGAATGACAATTGTGTCAGCTGCTATGATGTTTCTTACAATGATTATAACTGTAGTAACCTTTTACAATGTTTTTAGTGAGCAGGTAATGGAGGATTTAAAAACGCATGTTCATATTTTAAACACTACGGAGGCAGTATTACAGTATGTTGAGAAGGATTTCGATCCGAAGATAAGTAATTTAAGAATTACAGTAATTGATCAACAAGGAAACGTCCAATATGACAGCAATGCAGATATTGGGAGCATGGATAATCATGTGAACCGTCCGGAAATCAAAGAGGCATTGAAATATGGTGCAGGCAAAAAAATTAGAAAATCTGATACTTTTTCGAAAAATACATATTATTATGCAGAGAGACTGAAAAATGGAAAAATACTTCGTGTTGCAAAAGAAGTTGGAAGCATCTGGCAGTTTTTTAAGCATATACTTCCTATTCTGATTGTGGAATTGCTGCTGGCTGTTGCAATATGTATTCTTGTGGCAAGAATGTTGGCCAGAAGGCTGGTAGAACCTATCGAATTGTTGGCAAAGAACATTGACGATGATGAAATTACGGCTACGTATGATGAAATTAAACCATTTCTGGATAAAATTCATAGTCAGCATAAAGCGTTAAAGAAAAGTGCAAATATGCGTCAGGATTTTACAGCCAATGTATCTCATGAATTGAAGACACCGCTTGCATCGATCTCCGGGTATGCAGAATTGATAGAAAATGGAATGGCAGAAGAAGAGGATGTTAGACGCTTTGCGGGAGAAATTCACAAGAGTTCTATTCGATTATTATCATTAATCAACGATATAATAGAGTTATCAGAATTGGATGTTATGGATAGTGAAATGTCAACAGAAATAATCAGCCTTACAGAGGAGGCAGAGAATTGTGTGGAAATGTTACAGATGAATGCAAAGAAGCATGGTATAGATATTTCAATGAATCAAAATCAAGAACAGGGAATTATAGAGGCAAACAGAGATATGATTCAGGAAATTATATACAATCTGTGTGATAATGCTATACGATACAATCATGATGGAGGACATGTTATAGTATCGGTATTTAAAAAAGAGGATAAGATTGTACTTCAGGTACAAGATGATGGAATAGGAATTCCTAAAAAGGAACAGGAAAGAATTTTTGAAAGATTTTACAGAGTAGATAAGGCACGTTCTAAAAAGACCGGAGGAACAGGTCTTGGTCTGGCGATTGTAAAGCATATTGCAGAACAGCATAGTGCAAAGATTAAAATTGATAGTAGTGTAGGACAGGGTACTACAATTTCAATATTATTTCAAAAGCAATAACCGAAACTGCATGGCGGAACTATTATTTTTTATAATTGTATAATAAGCAAATATTTGTAAATTCTAAAATAAGAAGATTATTTTAGGAGGTTCATATGTGGGGAATTATTATCGCATTGATTTCGGGAGCACTTATGAGTGTTCAGGGAGTTTTTAATACAGGAGTGACAAAGGGCAGTAGTATGTGGGCGGCCAATTCATGGGTACAGCTGACTGCCTTTTTTGTTTGCATCATAGCATGGTTTGTAACCGGAAGACAAAACGTAATGGGAATGTTCCAAATAGAGAACAAGTATATGTTATTAGGAGGAGTAATTGGAGCGTTTATTACACTGACAGTTATTAAAAGTATGAATTCATTGGGACCTGCCCAGGCGGTTCTTCTGATTGTGGTATCTCAAATAATCGTGGCATATTTAATTGAAGTGTTTGGTCTGTTTGGTGTAGAGAAAGTCCCTTTTGAGTGGAGAAAAGTAATAGGTGCTTTAGTTTCGATTGCAGGTATTTTTATTTTCCATAAATAAAAATATCAAAAATAATAAAAAGGTTATTGATAAGTGGAATTTTATCTTGTACAATTATATAAGCATTCATAGGGGAAACTCCGAAAGGAGCATGAATGATTCAAAAATCAATATTGAGAATATTTATTATCCTGTCTATCTGTTTATTAATGACAGCTTGTAAAGATAAAAAGGATTATGTTTCGTTATCTGATGAAATAACACAAAAAGATATAGATAATAAACAGGATAGCAGTGTACAAGATGAAACTTCTGATAAGCTTGTAGTATATGTACATGGAGCAGTCAAAAAACCAGGAGTATATGTATTACATCCGGGTGACAGAGTTTATCAGGCCGTGGATATGGCAGGAGGGATGACATCTGATGCAGAGAAAAGAGCATTGAATCTGGCAGAAACTGTATCAGATGAACAGGATATTTATATTATGACAAAAAAAGAGTATGATGAAAAACATGAAAGTAATGATAAAGAGAAGCAGAGTATGAGTGAAACGATGGTTAATATTAATACGGCAGATAGTAAAATGCTGATGTCGTTACAGGGAATCGGTGAAGCCAAAGCTACAGCTATTATTGCGTATCGGGAAGAGAATGGATTATTTACATCGAAAGAAGATATTAAAAAGGTTTCAGGCATAGGTGATGCTACTTATAGCAATATAAAAGATTTGATTACAATAGAATAGAGAGGGAATAACATGAAGGCTTTGGTAGTAGATGATGAAAAATTAATTGTGAAAGGTCTAAAATTCAGTTTAGAGCAGGAAGGATATGAAGTAGACTGTGCTTATGACGGACAGGAAGCAGTCGATAAGGCAAAAGAGAATGAATATGATATTATGTTACTTGATTTGATGCTTCCAATATATAATGGATATGAAGTTTGCCAGCAGATTCGGGAATTTTCGGATATGCCTATTGTGATGCTTACGGCTAAAGGTGAAGATATGGACAAAATTCTAGGGTTAGAGTATGGTGCAGATGATTATATTACAAAGCCTTTTAATATTCTTGAAGTTAAGGCGAGAATAAAGGCCATTGTCCGCAGAAATAAAAGAAAAGCTGTGGCTGCACCGGCTGCGCCAAAGGTAATTACTTCAGGCAAAATGAAACTGGATGTTGAAGCGAAGCGTTTATACATAGATGACAGTGAGATTAAATTAACAGTGAAAGAGTTTGATATTTTAAAATTATTGGCTGAGAATCCGGGCAAGATTTATTCCAGAGAGCAGTTGCTTACAATTATATGGGGTTCTAAGTATCCGGGTGATGCCAGAACAGTGGATGTAAATGTAAGAAGATTGAGAGAAAAAATAGAAGAAAATCCGGCAAAACCAGAGTATGTTCATACAAAATGGGGAATGGGTTATTATTTTCAAGGATAGATAAATGAAAAAAAAATCATATGAGAATATATTAAGTTTTATAAAAAGTTTAAGATTCAGAGTGTTTATGATTGTAACACTTCTGGTTATTGTACCTGTAATTATTGCAAGTATGTTTATATATAATGTGGCAGTAAATGAATATACAGATAAGAAAATTGACCGATTTAAAGCCAACAATACAATGCTCAAAAATAGTATTGTCAGTGAAGGTTATTTGGATCAAAATAATGAATCACAGATAGTAGATGCTCAAATAGCACAATTAGCAGGAGAATATAATTGTAGAATACAGGTTATCAACAGCCAGTATATTGTTGTAAGTGATACCGATAGCAGCGAACTTGGAAAAACAAGTATATCTGAAAGTGTTATAAAGAGTATTGATGGAGAGAATGTTTTTATAAAGAATGACAAGGAAAATTATGTAGAGTTTGCAGAACCATTGGTTATTGCTGCGCCATCATTATCAGTTGACAGCACAAAGAAGTCCAGTGTCATTGGAGCTGTTTATATACATTATTCTATGGATGATGTTGTGGATTATAAAGATACAGTGGAACGCTACGTGCTGATTATAGATATTTTGCTTATAATGTTTGGTCTGGTTACTGCATGGGGATGTTCTGTATTGTTTAACAGACCTATCCAGAAAATGCATAAAGCAATAAAAAACATTACTTTAGGAGCTGTGGAAGAAGAACAGAACAGTAAAGAATATACTGAGGTAGCACAGATTAGTGATGAGTTTAGCAGGCTTGTAGATCGAATGAATACACAAGACAAATCAAGGCAGGAGTTTGTGTCAAATGTATCCCATGAATTAAAGACACCGTTGACCTCAATGAAAGTTCTAGCAGAGTCATTGATTGGAAATGAAGGGGTACCAGAGGAATTGTATCAGGAGTTTTTGCAGGACATTTGTAAAGAGATAGATAGAGAAAATGAAATTATAACTGATTTATTAGATTTAGTTAAAATGGAAAAGACAGACGTAGAGATTAATATTTCCTCAGTAAATATTAATGAAATATTAGAAACAGTATTAAAGCGGCTCAAGCCTATCGCAGAAAGTAAAAATATTGAATTGGTATTTGAGAGCTTTCGACCGGTTATAGCTGATGTTGACGAGCTGAAATTTGCCAGTGTGGTAACGAATCTGGTGGAGAATGCTATCAAATATAATAATACAGATGGTACGGTTACTGCATCTCTGAATTCTGATCATCAATATTTTTATCTGAAAGTGATTGATACCGGCATTGGAATATCAGAAGAAGACCAGGAGAGAGTGTTTGAAAGGTTTTTCAGAGTGGACAAAGCAAGGGCACGGGAAACTGGAGGAACCGGTTTAGGGCTTGCAATTACAAGAGACATTGTTTTGAAACATCATGGTTCAATTAAGATTCACAGTAAGGAAGGGGAAGGAACAACATTTATTGTCAGAATTCCTCTGAAGTATATAGCATAGAGGGTACATTTATGAAAAAACAGCGATGGTTACCATGTATAATAATTAGTATAATAATGATAATAAGTTTTACAGGTTGTGCAAATAATCATAAATATAGATCCTCAGGTATGGAAATATATTATATATCAAATGAAAAGCTTGTTACAGAGCAGTATCAGAATAATCACAATCGTGGGGAACAGCTTGTAGAAGAATTACTGGGAAAATTGACGAGACAAGGCGAGGTCAAAGGGAATAATAGTGCTATTCCTGAAGAAGTATCTGTGCAGGGGTATAGTATTGTTGATGGAATCGCAAAGGTTGATTTTAATCAAAAGTATTACGAACTGAGTCCAAAAAGAGAATTGTTATGTAGAGCAGCAGTGGTTCTGACACTCATTAAAATAAAAGATGTAGAGTATGTTGCATTTACAGTTAATAATGAGCCTTGTAAAGGAAAAGACGGCAGATTATTAAATGCTATGGATGAAACGGACTTTGTTTCAGATATTGGCAATAAAAAAGAAAAGCCTGCATCGGATTTTGTTTTGTATTTTGCTAACGAGGATGGAACAGAGCTGAAAGAATATAATATGCATAATGTGTCTTATGGAGATAGGACGAAAGAGCAGTTTGTCGTAAATCAGTTGATTGAAGGTCCGAAAGAAGAGGGGTATAGTGTTACAATTTCTCCAAAGGTTAAGGTGTTGAGTATTGTAACAGCAAACAATATCTGTTATGTTGATTTTGATGAAAACTTTCTGACAGAGCAAAGCCAGGTTCCAGGGAAAGTTGTTGTTTATTCAATTGTAAATACCTTATCAGAGCTGGACGAAGTGCATAAAGTTCAATTAAGTGTAAAAGGAGAAACTGCGGTAGAATATAAAAATGAAATATCTCTGGCACATCCTTTTATCAGGAATTTAGATATTATAGAACAAGCAGAAAATGTGGAATCAGACGAGATGGAAATTATTGAAATTAAATAGAGAAGGAGAGCAGTTATAAAAAGACCAATTTTTATTTTGTTTTTGGCTTTTGTACTTGGAGAATTTATAACTGTGTATAATATGGTGGGAATTTTTTGGCTATTGCCCATTGTATTATTCATTTTAAAAATCATCACGAAACAACAGGTTGCTGTATTCGTGATGATTTTTTTTGGTTGCATATTGGGTTTTTTACTCACAAATCATGAAATGGAAGAGAGGGAGAAAGCATATTGTTGCGTGGAGCAGCAGACGGAGTTAACGGGAAAAGTAAGTAAGATATTAGAAACGCAGTATGGAATTTCATTATATTTAGATAATGTAGAAGTTAAGGGAGATGTGTATCGTCATGTGATTATCTATACAGATGAAATTTATGGAGTGAAAATCGGAAATAAGGTAAAGGTTATTGGAAAGATTCAACAGTTTTCTGCAGCAAGAAATAAAGGGAATTTTGATAGTAAAAAATATTATATGACACTTGGCGTCTATATCTCAGTGAATGCAACGAAAATAGATATTACAGATGGTGATTATGATTTTATAAGGCAGCAATTATTTGAACTAAAAAACAATATAACGAACAAATTAGATGCTATATGTAATAGAAATAAGGGCATTATTAAAGTTATTAATAACAAGAGTTCAATATACCAAGGCATCCTTTTAGGAAATAAATCAGAAATGAGTGCAGAGTTAAAGGTGTTATATTCACTGTCAGGAATTTCGCATGTTCTTGCAATCAGTGGACTGCACATTAGCATTATTGGAATGTTTCTGTACAATTTATTTCGAAAGCGTTTTAGTTTTGGTGTATCTATGGCAGTTTCCGTAACAGCAGTAGTAATGTTTGGAATATTATCAGGACTCGGCATTGCTGCTGTTAGGGCATTGGTAATGTTCGGATTAAAGATGTTCGGCGAAGTGCTTGGACGAAGTTATGACTATGTTACATCCATTTCATTAGCAGGGATTTTGCTGCTGATGGGAAATCCATTTGTACTGTGGAATTCAGGATTTCAGATGTCTTTTACAGCGATTATAAGTATTGTAATTGTGTGGAAAAAGGTCGTATACATTTTTCAGTTAGATGAAAGTGAAGAAGAGGAAGGTTTCATAAAAAAATGGGGGAAGAGAGTAAGAAATGCTATTTTGTGCAGCTTAACGGTAAGCATATGTATGAATCCGGTTGTTGCATATCATTTTTATGCACTTCCAACATATTCATTTTTACTAAATGTGGTTATAATCCCGTTGATGAGTGTGGTTGTGACGTCTGGAGTTGCTGGGATTTTGTTTTCGTTCATTGGAGCAGGTATTGCGAAAATAGCAATTTTACCGGGGTGTTATGTGTTAGATTTTTATGAAAAACTGTGTAATGTGGTGATAAAATTACCATTTTCAAATGTGATTGTGGGAAAAACCAGTTTACATATTGTTTGTTTATACTATGCGGTAATTACAGTGATTATCTTTTGTTTAGAGAAAAGAAGAAAGAAGTATCTACTTGAGAGTAAAACTAATATTATGAAAATTTCAGAAGATGGAATGGCGATAGGGGAGTTCATAGTGAATCAGAAAAATGTTGTGGGAAGAAGAGCGTTTTCCATTATTTTGGGAGTTACTGCATTTTTATTAAATATATTGATTTATTTTTATTATCCTGTGCAAAAATTTTTGATTGAAAAGGATGAATTAAAAATCAGTACACTAGATGTGGGACAGGGGGATGGAATCGTTATTAGAATGCCAAATAATAGCGTGGTTACGGTTGATGGTGGCAGTACCAATGTAAAAAAAGCAGGACAGAACAGAATCATTCCGTATCTGAAAGCAGAATGTATATCAGAGATTGATTATGCAGTAATGACCCATGCAGATACAGATCATACCAGTGGCTTAATCGAGATGTTGAAACAATCGGATAATTATGGAGTAAGAGTAAGGAATCTGGTGCTTCTTGATATTGTGGAGAAAGATGATGCTTATAATCAGATGGTGCGGTTAGCAGAAGAACATGGAGTGAAAGTTTTGTATATAACAAAAGGAGATTTCATGAGATTTGGAAAAATAGAATTGAAATGCATTCATCCTGGTGATGAGACAAAAGCAGAAAATAGAAACGGGTATTCTACAGTATTAGGTTTGAAATATAATAAATTTTCCATGCTGTTTACAGGGGATATTTCATCAGAGCAGGAAAGAGAACTGCAGACATTATTAAATCACAGTTATACAGTATTGAAAGTGGCACATCATGGCTCTAAATATTCTACATCAGATGAATTTCTGCAGTGGACTCAACCAAAGTACAGCATGATATCTGTAGGAAAAAAGAATATGTACGGACATCCGGCAGATGAAACGCTTAAAAGATTAAAGCAGAGTGGGAGTCAGATATTCAGAACAGACGAAAATGGTTGTGTCACAGTAAGTAGTGATGGAGAAACAATAGGGATTGAACGTGCAATAGAGTAAATGAAAGATTGAAAATATAGGAGGTAAGCATGAGAAAGAAATCAGTACGATTTGCATTAGATAAAAAAGAGAATTTATTGCGTCTTGGTGCAGTAAATGTTATATTTATTATATTGAAAGTACAGAAAACTTTTGATGCAATAAATTAATCAGAGGTACAACATGAAGACTCTTACAGAGGATATAAAAACTGGAAAATTTAAGAGTGTATACTTAATTTGTGGAGAAGAAGAGTATTTAAAGTTAAATTATAAAAATCAGCTTATCAAAGCAATTGCAGGCGATGATACAATGAATCTTGGAGTATATGAAGGTAAAAACTTTGATGTGAATGAAGTGATAGATACGGCGGAGACCTTTCCGTTTTTTGCAGAGCGAAGACTGATTGTTATGGATGGCAGCGGCTTGTTTAAAAGCGGTGGTGAAGAATTGGCAGAATACATGAGCAAAATTCCGGAGAGTACTGTATTCTTGTTTGTAGAGCGTGAAATAGATAAGCGAAGTAAAATGTATAAGGCAGTCAAAGCGAATGGGTATATCTGTGAGATTAACCGCCAGACAGAAAAAGATTTAGCGATGTGGGCTGCCAGGATTTTTGCCCGTGACGGGAAAAAAATTACCAATGCAAATATGTCATATCTTATTGCAAATGTAGGAACGGACATGGAAGTCTTATCCAGAGAAATCGAAAAACTTATCAGTTATGATTTAGAGAAAGATGTTATTGCGAAAGAAGATATTGATGCTGTGTGTATTAAACAATTAAATGTTCGTATTTTTGACATGGTGGATGCAATATCTGTAAAGAATCAAAAAAAGGCTCTGGACTGTTATTATGAGTTAGTTGCAGAGAAAGAGCCGCCAATGCGGATTCTTTTCATGGTTGCAAGGCAGTTTCATCTGATATTGCAGGCAAAGGATTTGTCTGCTAGAGGTATGAGCAAAGAACAGATTGCGAGTGCCATGGGAGTTCAAGGGTTTATTGCGGCTAAAAGTATCAGCCAAAGTAGAAATTTTTCTGTGGCAGAATTGAAAGCAGCATTAGCGGAAAGTGTTAAAACAGAAGAAATGATTAAAAAAGGTGTCTTGGATGAAAACATCGGAGTGGAAATGCTCTTGGTAAAATACAGTAGAAAAGGTTAAAAGGTAACTAGTTTGAGACTAGGTGTGAATTGCAAGTATATACAATAAAAAAGATCGACAATGAATTTGAGAGATGATATTGTAGTTTTATTCAAAGTAGATGTGCAAAATTTAAAGAATTAGAAAAACGAAGTAAAGAATACAAAGGATAAACACGTTTAAGAGATAATAAAAAGAAGTTGTAGAGAAAAACTACAACTTCTTTTTATTTTACAATTTCATAGAAACTATGCAATTGTGTTTACTAATTTTGTTAATCTTGAAACTTTTCTAGCAACGTTGTTCTTGTGGTAGATACCCTTTGAACCAGCCATTGTAATAGCCTTTGTAGCTGCCTTTAAAGCTTCATCAGCAGCAGCTTTGTCTTTTGCTGCTACAGCAGACTCAACTTTTTTAATTGAAGTCTTAACTGCTGATTTGATAGCTTTGTTTCTTTCGTACTTTGTCTGATTAACTAAAATTCTTTTCTTTGCTGACTTAATGTTAGCCATTTTTCTTACCTCCGCGATAATTAAAAAATTTGATTTCCATTGAGAGAGATTGGAAATCTGTTTCACAGTCTGCGTCCTTTGGAATATGCGGACTACGACGCAGACATCAAAAAATATTTTAGTAGAAATGAGATATATTGTCAATACTAAATTCATGAAAGTAAAAGATTAGGAGGATATATGAAGAATATTTATACAGACTTGGCATTAGAAGAGAGAGAACGGTTTGAAAGAAATGTAGAAATAAAGGGTGTGGAAATAAAAAATAACTTTGATAAAGATATCAATATGAATACAACGGTTGTAGATATTGTGAATGAAGAGGGAGCAAAATCCATGGGAAAACCGGTAGGAAGTTATATTACGATGGAATCGAGAGTTTTGAAGGCTCCAGAAGAAACAGAACGAAGAAGTATTGCATCAAAATTGGCAAAACATCTATCAGACATTTTACAGAAGGAACATGTAAAGTCTGTTTTGATTGTAGGGTTAGGAAATATGCAGGCTACTCCTGATGCTCTTGGGCCAAGAACAGTAAAAGAAGTTCTTCCAAGCAAGAAGGTTTATTGTATTGCTCCGGGAGTATTAGCACAGACCGGTATGGAAACCTTTGATATTGTAAAAGGAATTGTAGGAGAGGTGAATCCGGATATTGTTATTGCGGTAGATTCCCTGGCTGCAAGAAATGTGAGAAGAATTACTACAACAATTCAAATTACAGATACGGGAATTACACCGGGAGGAGGTATTGGAAATCACAGAAAAGGATTAAATCAGGAGAGTTTAGGAAAAAAGGTGATTGCAATCGGTGTTCCTATGGTAGTCAGCGGAGCTACAATTGTAAATGATACAATGGAAAATCTGATTAAAATTTTGTCCAAAACAAACAACCATTGTGTAGCGAATTTATTTAAAGATTATACAAATGAAGAAAAGTATCAATTATTTGAGGAGTTATTATCTGAAGAGACGGAGCAGATGTTTGTTACACCTAAGGATGTAGATGAAATTGTTGAAAATTTAAGCACAACGATTGCTCATGGATTAAATGAATTTTGCAGACAGGCTTTGTTCTAATGTAAAAGAACCTCACATATATTATATAAGTGGGACAAAGGTGAGGTAATCCGGTGCAAAGAGGAATGAGAAAAAATACAAATCGAATATTAATTCCAAACATGATGATTTCACAGTCGTTGATTCAATCAGTGATGAAAGGAATCATTATTATTCTATGCCTTTATATTGCAATAAAATGTGTAAATCTGATAACGGGTGACAGGGCAAAAGAAGTAGGAAGTCAGGTAGTGAGTGATACTTCAAAAATGCTGGCAAAAGAAATTGTAGAAAATGGAAGCGTTATGAGCCGATATATGTTGTATATAGAAAACCACGGTTCCATGACAGAGGCGGCCAAGAAAGAAGTATTGGACCAGATTGTTTCTGATTATATAAATCATAGTGAGTATACTTATGATACGAGTGACCCGGGATACCAGCAGGTGGTAAATCTGATATACGAGAATGCAGGGTATGTAGAAGAAGAGACGACTGTTCAACCAAAGAAGGAGGAACCGAAGAAAAAAGAAAAACCGGTTAAAGCTGCGGCAAATGTAATCGTTCCAATGCCAAAATTAAAAGGTAAGTTATACACTGCAAATAATATAGGAAGTTTCGATAGTGTTATTAATAAGTTTTATATTATAACTGCCGCAACTACGATCAAGGAAAGTGATATGCCGATTAAGGCTGCAATGAATGAAAAATTTAAAATAAAAGGAAACAATAAAAAACCACAGATTCTTATTTATCATACACATTCTCAGGAAGAGTTTTGCAATAGTAATGGAAATGACTCTACGACTATTATTGGAGTAGGAGACCGCTTGGCAAGAATTCTGGAAGATCAGTTTGGTTATAATGTAATACATGATAAATCTACATATGATATTGTGGATGGGAAATTAGATAGAAACGAAGCTTATGACCAGTCAAGAGTAGGAGTGAAAAAAATTCTTGATAAATATCCGTCAATCAGTTTGATTCTGGATATACATAGAGATGGAGTAAATGAGGATACGAGATTAGTTACGGAAATTAATGGTAAGAAAACTGCACAGGTAATGTTCTTTAATGGAATGTCAAGGTTTAAAACTACAGGAAATATTGATTATCTTTATAATCCATATTTATATGAGAATCTGGCATTGTCATTACAGATGAAAGTAAATGCAGAGGCATATTATCCGGGATTTGCAAGACACAATTATGTAAATGCGTATAAATATAATCTTGATTTGTGTAAACAGTCTATGTTAATAGAAGTCGGAGCCCAGACGAATACATATCAGGAAGTACGGAATGCAGCAGAACCGCTGGCAAGATTAATTGATATTGTTATGGGGAAGAAAAAAAAATAAAAAGATAATAAAGAAATGTGTAATAGCCTATATAATTTTTGTATTACGAGTCTGCGAGTCGAAATTTGTCGAAAAAGGTCGTTAGAAATGATTTGCAATAGTTTGCATATAACAATAAACTATAAATAAAGAAAAGGTACGGTATAATTTATATTATTTAGAAGAAATGGAGGAACAGTAGATGAATAAAAGTATGTGTATTTATGTAAAGAGAGTAGTTAGTTTATTATTAATAATTGCAATATTAGGTGGAAGTATTAATAATAGAGAAAGTGAAATTAGTGCAAAATGTAATCATATTATAAAAGATTATATTATTTTTGCAAAAAATGAGAAAGCATTAAATACGGCATTAGATACTATTAACAGAGATGTGACTCAAAAGAGCGAGGAACTGTCAGATAATATGACGGTTGCAGAACTTTCAGAAGAAGAAGTATTAGAGTTGAATAAGGATAGCAATGTAGTAGTTGAAGAAGATTATGTTTTGGAAGCAAATAAAGTAAAACCTGGGAGTAAGTCCAAAAAAGCACGCTATAAAAAATTAGAAAAAGCTAATAAAGAGAGAAAAAATGATGTAGAAGCAGAATGGAACTTGCAGGCTATAAATGCAGATGATGTAGAAATAGATAATAGCGAAGCAAATAAAGTTAAGGTTGCTGTATTAGATTCAGGAGTTGATTTTATAGAGGGGGTTAATTTAGTTAAAACAGTGAATTTTGTGGAAGCTGAAGATAATATTTCAGTCTGGTATCAAGATTTAACAGGTCATGGAACAAGTATTGCCAGTGTTATTGCTGGAGATGGGCAAAATGTTGTTCAAGGCGTTAACTCAAATGTTGATTTATATTCAGTAAAAGTATTAGACAAAGACAATAAGGCATCAATTAGCCGGATTATTCGAGGAATTTATTGGTGTATTGATAATGATGTTAATATTATTAATATGAGTTTTGGAACGTCATCATATTCAAAAGCATTAGAAAAGGCTGTGGAAGATGCATATAAAGCAAATATTCTTTTGGTTGCAGCGGCAGGCAATCATGATAGTAATGTAGAATATCCGGCTGCGTTTGAAAAGGTTATGGCAGTGGCAGCAACGGATACTAAATCTGAAATTAGTGATTTTAGTAATGTAGGTGAAGAGTTGGATATAGCTGCACCAGGAGAAAAAGTCAGAGTTTTAGGTCTTTTTGGATTTAATGGAGTAACACATGGCACAAGCATTGCTGTACCACATGTAGTTGGAGTTGCTTCATTGTTATGGGAAAAAGATTTGTCTAAGTCGAATGAATTCATACGACAATTAATCATGTATAGTTCGAAAGATATATTGAATACAAATGATTGTGGTCTTTTGGATGCGGGTTATGCATTAAAGATTTATGATAATTTTGAGAAGAGTTTTAAAGAAAAAGATTTCGAAAGCAAAGAGTATATACCAGAGAACAGTGAATCTGTTGAAACGTTTAATGAAGTTGAAGGGGATTCATCCTATGTAGAAGGAAGATGGCTGACTGATGGACATCAAAATCTTGTGTCGGAAGGGGCAAAAAAACAGGTGACAGATGCAACGGCTTTGGCGATTTTAAAAGCTGGAGCAATATACCCAGACAGACCTGATTCGGGAATGGATGGAGGAACTACAGATAATCCACAGTATCATGGTGGATATAAGGATGGAGTAGGTGATCCGGTTAATTATGTGGCATGTTATGAATTTGTAACAAGAATTGCTCTAAAAAATGGAGATGCTTCATTAATAACAAATTATAAATCTATTTATGGATTAGGAAAAGATAATTATGACTGGATGAGAACTGATTTTACATCGAAAAAGGTAGGATGGTGTACATGGAGTACAATTTTTTCTGGAATAAAAGTAAATGGAGTTTCAGTAGCAGATACAAATAAAAACAGAAAGTATTTTACTTGGGGTATAGCACTTCATATATTGGGAGATACATTTGCCCATAGAACTTATAGAAAGTCAGATAAAAAGGCGATAGTTCATAGTAATCCTAATAGTTCCCAAATTTTAGGTGCAGATGATCCGAATGTTGTTAGAGGAAGGTGGGTGGTTGCTAAATATGCTATAAAATCTAGTATTGAGAGTTTATTAATAAATGATTATGGAGATTTTAATGAAATAGAATATGCATTAAGAAGGCAGACAGAAACAAGCAATAGTCAATTATTTTTAAAAAAACGTTTAGCAAGATATATGGTTAGTAATGGAGGGGCTGAAACCTCTTATGTAAGAAATGCAAATATTGATTAGTATGGATATATAAGATATAGTTATTACTATAGTGTGGGATAGAACAAAAATAAAATCTCATAAGTAGTCTATAGATAAAATTTAATGTGTGCAATATGCAATAAAAGTATTAAGAAATTCGTTTCATTAATATAGCAAATAGAAAGGATGGAAAGAAACTATGAAAGAAGGTAGAGTGAAAGTTCTAAAAAGCATGTGTTTAATGCTACTGTCATTATCATTAGTTATAGCAATTCTGCTTACAGCAAATGTTGTTCATGCTAAAAGCGAAATAATTCCAAATAATGATAAAGGAATACCGGATAAATGTTTATATAAAGAAATATTATATGAACTCGAAAAAAAGAGTAATGGCAAATTTACAAAAGATGAAGCAGCGAGTTTATATGGTCTTAGCATACAATTTTCAGTAAATGGAAAAGTTAAAACACTAAAAGGAATTGAGAATTTAACAAATTTGAGATATTTGGCAATTTGGGATGATACTGAATTAACAACTCTTAATGGGATTGAGAATTTAACAAATTTGTGTGATTTAAAAATAGGTGGAAATAAATTAGCAAATCTTAAGGGAGTTGAAAATTTAACTAATTTGGAAACTTTAAGTATTGGAAAAGGCAAGTTAAAGAATGTTGATGAGATTAAGAATTTGTCTAGATTGAAGGAGTTGTCTATTAGAGGTAATAAACTGGAAGATTGGACAACTGTAAGTAATCTGACCGAATTAGAAAGTTTGGATATAAGTGGTTGTGGAGTGACGGATAGCAAACTTGAAACCATTGTAAGCAAGTTGACCAAACTGTTAAGTTTAGGAATTTCAGACAATAGTTTAGACAATTTAAAATCAATTAGTGGATTGACAAAACTTGAATCGTTAGGTGTAAATAATTGTAAGTTAAAGAGTTTATCCGGAATTGAAAATTTAACTGAACTACAAGATTTATCTGTATCTAAAAATAGATTGACAAATTTGAACGGGATAGAAAATTTGACAAAGATAGGGGTTTTATATGCAGATAAAAACAAGATAACCAAGCTTCCAAACTTAAAGAAACTTAAAAGTTTTAACCTTGAATATTCTACCTTTTTTGACAATAAAATCAGTGAAAAAGTATTCAAAAAGAATTTACCATCACATGTTCCAAAGTGGTGGATTAACAATCAGGTTTTATTTCAAAATTTTAAAAAGAAACTAAAAGTTAATAAAGTAAAAAAAATAAAAAGTACGACAAAAAAAATTACCGGAGTAACTGAGAAGAGGGCAACAGTAGTATTAATGACATCGAAGGGGAAAAAAATCAAAAAGGTTAAAGTTAATAAAAAAGGAGCTTTTTGCTTTAAAAAACTTGCTTTAAGAAAATATAAAGGTAAGAAACTTAAAATTACAGCATATTTATTATATGATGATCAGATTAATGGTGAGCGTGGTAATGTGGCTGTAAAGACTGTGAAATTTACTGTTCGAAAGAGGTGAAAACAGATTAAATTTAACGTATTATACTTATAAAAAAGCAGCCTTACGAGTGAGCTCGAAAGGCTGTTTTTTATTATTGTCTAAATTA
Source organism: uncultured Eubacterium sp. (assembly GCA_910584795.1). Lineage (GTDB taxonomy): Bacteria > Bacillota > Clostridia > Lachnospirales > Lachnospiraceae > Eubacterium_G. Next base: position 29,087 of record CAJUBZ010000013.1, read on the forward strand.
TTTGCTTCCAGTTGAACCAAATCCGCCAACACCTCTGACCGTATCAGATAATTCTTCCACTTCATCAAAATCAACTTTCAAAAATGGAGCAATTACCATTTGGGCAATTCGCTCTTTTGGCTCAACCACCCTTGTTTCTGATGCATGATTATATAGAGCGACAGTGATTTCACCGCGGTAATCTGCATCAACGACTCCAACCTTATTGGCAGGAGCCAGTCCTTTCTTGCAGGAAAGACCGCTTCTGGCATAAATAAATCCTGCATAGCCCATTGGAATTTCCATTGCAATACCGGTTCCGATAAAAGCGGTTTCGCCAGGCTCAATCGTAACAGCTTCATCAATACATGCATATAAATCAGCCCCCGCTGCGTATTCTGAACCATAGGTTGGAATAACAGCGTTTTCATTTAATTTTTTTATATTCATCTTTATGTTTCCTCCAAATGTTTTTTGAGTTTTTAGTTTTCAGGTCAAAAAAGATTATAGTCGTTTTTCCCAAAGTACAATCTCACCACGTTCTAAAGTTTCCGGGATTTTAATCAGCCGCTGATTTTCAGAACCTCTGAAAACCAGACTTGGATTTTTTAGAGATTCGATAAATGGTCCATCCACTAAAACATCAATGTAGGATAGAAGTTCTTTTGTCTCATCCCATTCTTTGTACATATGAGCCATGATATCTTTTTCAAATTCATATCCGGTAAAACACCAAATTGTTTTATCGGGGTAAATTTCTTTGATTTTTTTTGCAAGAGGGATAAGACCACGTTGATTGACTCTTTCTAGTGGTTCTCCACCTAAGAATGTCACACCGGCATAGGCGCCAAAACTTAAAGTATCAATAATATAATCTATCGTTTCGTCGTTAAAAATTTTTCCGTAATTAAAATCCCATGCCTGTTCATTAAAACAGCCAGGACATCTGTGATGACAGCCGCTCACAAATAATGAAACTCTGATGCCAGGACCATTTGCCACATCATAAGTTTTGATTTCAGCATAATTCATGTCCACGCTTCCTTCTTTCTATTACTAATTTAAAATAAAAGAATTATCAATCTATTTTCTTTATCTATTTAATATTATTTTTTACAGCTTTACTTACTATATCTGCTACATCAGGATTAAATGCTTCCGGCAAAATATTTTCTTCGTTTAATTCATCATCTGGTACTAATGAAGCGATGGCAAGAGCAGCAGCCAGTTTCATCTCTTCTGTAATTTGTTTTGCACGTCCCTCTAAAGCACCTTTGAAAATACCAGGAAATGCTACGACATTGTTTACCTGATTTGGGAAGTCAGAACGTCCGGTTCCAACGACTTTTGCACCGGCAGCTTTTGCTACATCTGGCATGATTTCAGGAACAGGATTTGCCATAGCAAACATAATTGCATCCTTGTTCATTGTCTGAACCATTTCGGCTGTTACCATATTAGGAGCAGAAACTCCAACAAAAATATCAGCACCAACTAATGCGTCAGCTAATTTTCCGTTTATTCTGGAAAGATTGGTTACTTCAGCCATTTCCTTCTGAGCCCAGTTTAAATCTTCAATATCTTTTGAAAGAATTCCGTATAATCCACAGATTGTGACATCTTGAAAACCATAGTTTAAAAGTAACTTACAGATAGCAATTCCGGCAGAACCGTCACCGTTAATAACTACTTTACAGTTTTCCTTATTTTTGCCGACTACTTTTAGGGCATTGATAATACCAGCCAGAACAACGATAGCAGTACCATGCTGATCATCATGAAAAACAGGAATATCCAGTCTCTCTTTTAATTTGCTTTCGATTTCAAAGCATCTTGGAGCTGAAATATCCTCCAGATTAATACCGCCAAAGCCAGGGGCAATACGGACAACAGTATCAATAATCTCATCTGGGTCCTGAGTATCAAGGCAGATAGGAACTGCATTGACGCCGCCAAATTCCTTAAATAATACAGCTTTTCCTTCCATAACAGGCATGGCAGCTTCCGGTCCAATGTTTCCTAAACCGAGAACAGCACTTCCGTCAGATACGACAGCTACAGTGTTTGCTTTCCAAGTATATTTGTACACATCATCTGGATTGTCTGCAATTTTTCTACAAGGTTCTGCAACACCAGGGGTGTATGCTAAAGATAAGTCTTCTCGTGAATTTACATGACACTTTGCTTCAGTGCTTAATTTTCCATTTAACTCTTCATGTAATTTTAATGCTTTTTCGTCAGTTGTCATTTTAAACCTCCAAATTAGAATATTATATGTTCAGCCAACAGCTCGAATTCGCTTCGCTTTTTTCGCTGTTTTGGCTTATCCAAAGTTCAGCCAACAGCTCGAATTCGCTTTGCTTTTCTCGCTGTTTTGGCTCACCATATGACATAAAAATTAAATGTCCAAAATTCTGTAAACAGTTTTTGGACATTTAATTTTTATGTCGCATGGCTGAACTGTTATACACATCATAACATAGTTTGAAAATTAACACTATTCTTTTTTAGAATGATATGTTAGAATATGAAAGAGTTTAACTTCTGTAAATTCTAAAGGGATATCCCCTATATTTCCATAGAAGATAATTGAATAAAAAACTTAGGAAGGAGTTTTTATGAGAGAAAAATTACAGGCATTACCGGTAGGTGAATTAAGAGAGATAGCAAAGGCAAATGGAATTAAGTCTGTTTCTATACTTAGAAAACAACAATTAATAGATATGATTCTTGAAGTAGCACAGCGGAATGAAAAGAAAGAAGAATCAGATAAAACAGAAGAGGTTGTTAAGGGTTCGGCCGAGGTGAAACAGGAGATTTCCAGAGAACAGAAAAATACCGGAGAGAATGTCAGATATAGAAAGAGACACCATAGTGATAATCTTGAACATAGAGATGAAGTACCACAGGAGACAGGGGTGACGAGAACAGGAATATTAGAGGTTATGCCTGACGGTTTTGGATTTATTCGATGTGACAATTATCTGCCGGGAGAAGATGATGTTTATGTGGCACCATCCCAGATCAAGAGATTCCAATTGAAAACCGGAGACTTTATTACCGGGAGGGTCAGAGAAAAAAGAGAAAACGAGAAGTTTGGCGCACTGTATTATGTGGACATGGTAAATGGTGAAAGTTTAGATAAAGTTTTAAAACGTCCGAATTTTGAGGAATTGACGCCGATATTCCCTAATGAGAGACTGCATCTTGAGACGGATGGTCACAGTACAGCAATGCGTATTGTAGATATTGTAAGTCCGATAGGAAAAGGTCAGCGTGGAATGATTGTTTCACCACCAAAAGCAGGAAAGACCACTTTGTTAAAAGAGACTGCAAAGGCAGTTCTTAAGAATAATCCGGAAATGGAAATGATTATACTTTTAATAGATGAAAGACCAGAGGAAGTGACGGATATTAAAGAGGCAATACAAGGTGATAATGTCGAAGTTATTTATTCAACCTTTGACGAACTTCCGGAACATCATAAACGAGTGTCCGAAATGGTTATCGAGAGAGCGAAACGTTTAGTGGAGCATGGGAAAGATGTAATTATATTATTAGACAGCATCACCCGTCTTGCAAGAGCTTATAATATGACAGTCCCACCAAGCGGACGAACATTGTCAGGTGGTTTAGACCCGGCGGCACTTCATATGCCTAAGAGATTTTTTGGTGCAGCCAGAAATATGAGAGAAGGCGGAAGCCTTACGGTTTTAGCTACAGCATTGGTAAATACAGGAAGCAAAATGGACGATGTTGTTTATGAGGAATTTAAGGGAACCGGAAATATGGAACTGGTTCTTGATAGAAAATTATCAGAGAAGAGAATATTCCCTGCAATTGATATTACACAGTCAGGTACGAGAAGAGAAGATTTGTTGTTAAGTGCAGACGAACTGGGTGCATCTTATATTATCAGAAAAGAAACCAATGGAATGAGAAAAGAAGATGCAGTAGAACAGATATTGAATTTGTTTGCAAGAACAAAGAGCAACGAAGAATTTATAGAAAAGGTAGGCAAAATCCGAACAAATTTTAATAGATAAAAAATATAAAATTTATCATAATTTGAAGAAATAAATTGAAAAAAAATAATAGTTTGCGAAAATACTTGCTATTGGTATGTATCTATGTTATAATTGCAAAGCTATTGAGTAAAAACGGATTGGCGTTGCCAATAAGCATAAAAAATTTAAAGAGGTGAATGTAATGAGAGAAGGAATCCATCCAGATTACCATGAAGCAACCGTTACATGTAACTGTGGTAACACATTCGTAACAGGTTCTACAAAAAAAGACATTCATGTTGAAATTTGTTCAGCATGTCATCCTTTCTACACAGGACAGCAGAAAGCTATTTCAGCACGTGGTAGAATTGATAAGTTCAATAAGAAATATGGTATCAAATAATTTTTTGAGGATAACAGGTTGGGAAGAGATTCTCAACCTATTTTCGTTGTAAAATAAAATATCGGTTTTAATAAAAATGTGAGGTTGATAGAAATTCACAACCGACCAGTTTATGCCTGATTTAGAAGTACTTACGATTCTGAATCAAGCATCAGGAGATAAAATATGAGAAATAACAAACTTTGTTCTTCCGGAATCGGCGGTCAGGCTGTAATGGAAGGAATTATGATGAGAAACAAGGAACGGTATGCTGTAGCAGTGAGACAGTCAGATGGTTCTGTAGTTGTAGATACACAGGAATATAAAGGTATTACAGGTAAGTATAAGTTATTCCAGGCTCCCTTCATCAGGGGAATATTTAGTTTTATTGATTCGATGATTCTTGGAATTAAAACACTTACTTTTTCTGCAAAGTTTTTTGATGATGAGGCAGACTATTCAGACGAGCCGGACAAATTCGAACAGTGGCTTGCAGATAAGTTTGGCGACAAGGCAGAAAAAGTTATTATGGGATTTACAGTCGTATTTTCCATTATTATTGCCATAGGGTTATTTATGGTGCTTCCATTGTTTATTGCAGACATTATGGAGAGATATGTATCCTGGGTTACACCCGGACATGTACCGGTCATCGAGGGAATCGTTAAGATGATTCTGTTTATTGCATATCTTTTGTTGATTTCTCTGATGAATGATATTAAGAGAACATTTATGTACCATGGTGCAGAACATAAATGTATTAACTGTATTGAAAATGGGCATGTTTTAACTGTTGAAAATGTCAGAAAAAGTTCCAGATATCATAAGCGGTGCGGCACCAGTTTTCTTCTGGTAGTGTTAATTATCAGCATTGTTATGTTTATTCTTATCAGAACAGATATTGTCTGGTTGAGATATGTTACGAGAATACTTTTAGTGCCTGTAATTGCAGGAATCTCGTATGAATTTATAAGGAAAGCAGGCTCGTCGGATAATAAAATTATAAATGTATTGAGTATGCCCGGTATGTGGATGCAGAAAATTACTACAAAAGAACCTACCAATGATATGATTGAAGTAGCAATTGAGGCAGTAGAGGCAGTTTTTGACTGGGAGCAGTATCTGGATGAAAATGGAATCAGAAGAACTCCTGTGAGAAAGGTTATGCCTGTGGATAAGCAGCCTTTACCAAAAGAATATAAAAAAGACAGAAAAGGTTCAGGATATAATTGGAAGTTTTAGTAAAAGACATTGTGGCACAGGCTATGAAAAAACTGGATGCGGCAGGAATTACAGAAAGCAGGGTTGACAGTTGGCGTTTGGCAGAGAGTATATTAGGAGTTTCCAGACAGGATTTGTTCTTAGAGCCGGAGAAAAGTGTCAGCGAAGAGCAGGCGCAGAAATATTTAGACGCTGTATTTGTGAGAGCGAAACACATTCCACTTCAACATATTACAGGATGTCAGCAGTTTCTGGATTTTGAGTTTATAGTAAATGAAGATGTACTGATTCCAAGACCCGAAACGGAACTGTTAGTAGAGCAGGTGGTTTCCTATATTAAAGAGGAGCGTGTTAAAGTATTGGATTTGTGCACCGGTTCAGGCTGTATTGCAGTGTCAATCGATAGAATGTGTTTGAATGCGGATGTGACAGCTGCTGATATTTCAGAGAAGGCTTTAAATGTGGCTGGAGAAAATAATATGAGAAACAAAGGCAGAGTGACTTTTGTGCAAAGTGATTTGTTTGAAAATATTTATGAATCCTATGATGTTATTGTCTCGAATCCCCCCTATATTCCTACTGGTGATATAGACACATTGATGGAGGAAGTAAGGATACATGAACCACGTCTGGCATTAGATGGAAGTGCTGATGGACTAAAGTTTTACAGAGAAATTTGCACAAATGCAGTAAATTATTTAAATAAGAATGGGAAAATCTTTCTTGAAATAGGCTATGATCAGGGACGAACGGTTCCTGAACTGCTGAGAGAGAATGGTTTTACAGATATACAGGTTTTGAAAGATTTATCAGGGAATGACCGTATGGTGATTGCCGGGAAGGAATAGAAATGTTTGATAAATTAGACATCATTGTAGAAAGATATGACGAAATTATGGAGCAGTTAAATGATCCAAATGTTGTCAGTAATCAGGAGCATTTTAGAAAAATTATGAAAGAGCAGAGTGACCTGGCACCGATTGTAGAATTATATAAGAAGTATAAAGATGCAAAACAGACGATTGAGGACAGCCTTTTTATTCTGGAAGAAGAGTCAGATGAGGAAATGAAAGAGCTGGCAAAGGAAGAGATGAATGAGGCAAAGGCATCTCTTCCAAAGATGGAGGAAGAGTTAAAGATCCTTCTTTTACCAAAAGATGTTAATGATGACAAGAATGTTATCGTGGAAATCAGAGGCGGAGCCGGTGGTGATGAGGCAGCTTTATTTGCAGCGGAACTTTACAGAATGTATTGTATGTATGCAGAAACCCAAAAATGGAAAACAGAGATGATTTCATTGAATGAAAACGGCATTGGTGGTTTTAAGGAAGTTGTATTTATGATAAATGGACAGGGGGCTTACTCACGTTTGAAATATGAGAGCGGCGTACATCGTGTACAGCGTATCCCGGTAACAGAGTCCGGTGGACGTATCCATACATCAACAGCAACTGTGGCGATTATGCCGGAGGCAGAAGAGGTAGACGTAGAGATTGATATGAATGACTGCCGTTTTGATGTGTTCAGAGCATCCGGTAACGGAGGACAGTGTGTTAATACAACTGATTCTGCCGTAAGACTGACACATATGCCTACAGGTATCGTGATTTCCTGTCAGGATGAAAAGTCTCAGCTGAAGAATAAGGATAAGGCATTGAAGGTTCTTCGTGCAAGACTTTACGAGTTAGAGTGTCAGAAAAAGCAGGATGCAGAATCGGAAGCAAGACGCAGCCAGATTGGTACAGGAGACCGCTCTGAAAAAATCAGAACATATAACTTCCCGCAGGGACGTGTAACAGATCATAGAATTAAGTTTACGACGCATCGATTAGACAGTATTATGAATGGCGATATTGATGAGATTATTGATAACTGTGTAGCAGCAGACCAGGCAGCAAAACTGGCACAGGTGGAAGAATAATGTAGCGGATTTATTATAATAGAATAACAAAAATAGAAGTGATTTTCGGAAAATAGTATTAAATATTGATGAATATTACTTCTATTTTTTATGAGAAAAATTACCATTATTTTAGGGTAATACTTTTTCTTTACTCAATCTACTTTTTTTGATATAATTATCCACAACTGTGACAATCAGGAGGTGCTGTGCTATGAAAGGCATTACAGATATACATAGTCACATCTTATTTCAGGTAGATGACGGTTCAGATTCTATAGAAACATCTTTAAAAATTTTAGAAAAAGAATATGAGCAGGGGGTTAGAAATGTTATATTAACGCCTCATTTTCATATTGGAGAATGTATGCCTCAGGCTATGTTAGTCAGAGAACATTTTGAACAGTTAGTGAAATTAGCGAAAAGACAAATTCCAGAGCTTCATCTGTTTTTAGGAAATGAAGTTATGGCATGTAATGATATGGTGAGAATGCTAGACGAAGGAGTTCTCAATACATTGGCAGGAACGAGGTTTGTATTAGTGGAGTTTTATCCTACTGTGCAATATGAAACAATGACAAAACATATCAGCAATTTACTTAATGGTGGTTATATACCAATTATTGCGCATTGTGAGCGGTATGCATGTTTACATTCTACATTCAAAAAAATTCATGCCAGAAATCTCAGTCATCTTATAGAAATGGGAGCATATCTGCAGGTAAATGCTGTCAGTGTCTTTGAGAGGGATACTAAGTTTGTAGAAAAATTAATAGACAATGATTATCTACATTTTATTGCAACAGATGTTCATAGTCTGGGACATAGAAATGTGTATTGGGATAAATGTATCAAATATTTAAGAAAAAAATATAATGATGATTATTTAAAGTGGTTATTAATAGATAATCCCCAAAAAATATTATCAGGACAATACTTATAATTGGAAAGGATATAGAAATTACAATGGATAACGAAAATATTAAGAATGAAATAGAGATAGACCTTCGTGGATTATTTAGTGCAATCATGAATCGATTGACAATTATTATCCTTGTTGGAATTTTAGTAGGTGGAATGGCGTTTGTTTATACACAGTATTTTGTAGACCAGTTATATGTAGCAAAAACAAAAGTGTATATTTTAAATAAGCAGGATGAAAATCAGCGTTATCTCACATCGCAGGATGTGGCACTGTCTACTTATCTGGCAAAGGACTATGAAAGTCTTCTAACAACGGATCCTGTATTGGAAGAAGTAAAAAAAGAATTAAATCTTGAGCAGAGTACTTCGGCAATTGCATCTATGATTTCTGTCGAGGTAGAAGAAGATACCCGTATTATGGATATATCTGTTACAAGCACGGATCCTAAATTGGCAAAGAAGATAGCTGATAAGGTCAGAGAAGTCGCAAATGAAAGATTAAAAGTGATTATGGATGGTCTTGAGCCTGTAAGATCTGTAGATGAGGCAAAGCTTCCAACATCACCAAGTTATCCGAATGTTGAAAAGAACATGATGATTGGATTTATTGTTGGTTTTGGTGTTGCACTTCTGGTAATTATTATTTTATATATTCTGGATGATACAATTAAGACTCCGGATGATATTGAAAAGAGACTTGGTGTTAGTGTTCTTGCAGCAATTCCTTTAAAGAGTACAGACCGCAACAGGGACGGTTATGGATATGGTACACAGGAAAAAACAAAAAAGAAAAAAAAGAAAGATAAAAAAGCTGATATAGAGGACGGAGAGGAAAAGGAGTAGGACATATGTTGTTAAATGTAAATTTAGATAAGATTTCAGATTTAGATTTTAAGACAAAAGAAGCGTATAAAACATTAAGAACAAATGTGCAGTTTTGTGGTGATGATGTCAAGGTTATCTCCATTACAAGCTGTGTTCCAAATGAAGGAAAGTCTATGGTGTCTTTTAACCTTGCTGTATCTATAGCGGAGACTGGAAAAAAGGTATTATTTATTGATGCGGACCTTAGAAAGTCCGTATTGATAGGTCGATACAAGATTAATAAAGCAATTAAGGGACTTACACAATACTTATCCGGAGTTGAGGATTTAGATAGTGTAAAATATACTACGAATGTAGAAAATTTAGATATGATTTTATCAGGACCGGTGCCTCCGAATCCGGCAGAGTTGCTGAATAATGAAAAGTTTACAGCATTAGTTGAAGGCACAAAGAAAGAATATGATTATGTTGTAATTGATACACCTCCAATAGGACAGGTAATAGATCCGGCCATTGTGGCGCAGCAGACTGATGGAGTTATCTTCTTGGTGTCACAGGCAAATGTCAGTTACAAATATGCTCAAAAACAGATTGAACAGCTTAAAAGATCAGGTTGTAGAATATTAGGAGCGGTTTTAAATAAGGTAGACCCTGAAGGAAAGGGAAGTTACTATGGTGGATATTATGGCAAGTACTATAAAGGAAAGTATGGTTACGGCTATGGTAATGACAAATATTACAAATAAGATTTTAATAACACCTATGAACGTAAGAGCATAGGTGTTATTAACTTATGGGAGCGATGGGCAAATGAATCAGACGGAGCAAATATATATACAACTGATTTCCAATGGAATAAAGGATATTCATAAAAAAATAGATATGTCCTGCATAGAAACAGATGTACTTGTAGAATTATGCAAATTACATAAGAATACGGGGTTGATTTATGGAGCTCTGATGAATCAGGAGAATGTTCCACAAAATATAATGGACCTATTTGAAAAGGGCTTTTATGCTGAAATGATGGTATATTCCAAACGAACTACAGTATTTGAGATGGTGTTAAAGGAATTGAATTGTCATGGTATAAAACACATTATTGTTAAGGGAATCTCTTATGCAAAATGTTATAAGCAAAGTGAGTTTAGAACAATGGGAGATATGGATCTTATTATCTCTCCGGATGATATAGAAAAAGCTGACCGGGTAATGGAAGAACTGGGGGGTATTTTAGAATATGAAAGAAGTAATGATAAGGTTCATTATTATAAAATAAAAAATGTTATTATTGAACTCCATATCAGTATAGGGTATGCAGGCAGTTTTCATAGGAATTATGATTATGAAAGATATTTTAAAAAGGCTGTTGATGAAAGTGTGTGTCTGAAAAATTATACGTATGAATTTTCTCCGTTTTATAAAATAATATATGCAATTTATCATATGGCAAAGCATTTTTATGATAGTGGCTGTGGTGTTAGAATGATAACAGATTTAGCTGTTTTAATGGAATATTATAGTCTGCAGTTGAATATGGAGAGGTTATGGGATGATTTGGAACAGATGAATTTAAAAAAGTTTGCAGAAAATCTTTTTGCCATCTGTTATAAATGGTTTGAAATTGAACCAGCTGGTTTGGGGCATTATTTGCAAAATATGGAGATAGTAGAATCCTACATAATATCCGGAGGAGTATTCGGGCATAATGCAGTGTTAGGGGATTCGGTACAGATTTTAAAACAGCAGGGGACAGGTATTAAGAAGATATTAAAGTGGGCATTCCCTTCTTATGCCCATATGCGGGAGTATAGTATATGGTTCAAAGAAAAACCAACAGTATTACTGCCTGTTGCATATATAGAGCGTTTTTTCAGAAATGCAAAGGAGCGTGGAGGAATACTAAAGTGGATGGGAAGATTGATACGGGCAAATAAAACTAAGGCAATTCAAAAAAATATAGTAGAAATAATGGGGTTAGAAAATGATTGATGATCCAAGATTAATAATTGTAAAAGAGAGATATAATATTGCAGGTTTAAAAATACTGATGACAACATATCATAAGGAAACTATGAAAAGAGCAATGCCATACAGAGCAGATGCAGACTGGCCGGAAGAGGAAGCGGATGGCGTAATTGACTTTGGTCATGATTTTTATGAACAGATTTATAGAGAGTATATGCCGCACTCTAATTATACAACGATAGAGTATATGTATACAGGCAGTCTTTTTCATAGATTTCTGCTGGAACATAATGGATGTATGCTGCATTCTTCCGCTGTTGTGGTAGATGGTTATGCATATTTGTTTTCAGCGAATAGTGGTACAGGTAAGTCAACGCATACCGAGTTATGGTTGCAGCATTTTGGTGACAGGGCATTTATTATTAATGATGATAAACCATCTCTGAGATTTGAGGAGGGCGAATGGTATGTCTATGGGACACCATGGAGTGGAAAGCATAATATTAATGTAAACACCAGGGTAAAATTAGGTGCAATTGTTTTTCTCGAACGTTCAGAAAATAATTGGATAGAACCTCTGGATGTAAAGGAGGCAATTCCTTTGTTTTTCAGGCAGACGGTAAGATCTCTGAAGACAGCGGATAAAATGGATTTGGCTTTAGAAAAAATTGGACAGGTTTTAACACACAATCCAATATATAAAATGGGCTGTAATATTAGTGAAGATGCAGTTATTACTGCATACGAAAAGATTAGGAGAGTATAAATGAAGATTAAAGAAGGTTTTATATTAAGAAATGTAGCAGGAAATAATGTGGTTGTTCCTATTGGACAGGCAACTTTGGATTTTAATGGAATGATGAGCTTAAATGACACAGGAGCTTTTTTGTTTGAAAGATTGATTGAAGGTACCAGTAAAGAAAATTTGATTGAGGATTTGGTTGCAGAATATGACATCGACAGAGAGTTAGCTGTTAAGGATGTAGAAGCGTTTATTTTAAAAGTTGAAAGCGAGGATTTGTTTGAATAAGTTAGTTTCTATAGATGAAATAGCACCTATTATGAAAGAACAAATGGAACATGGAGGAAAAGTCGTTTTTACACCAAAAGGTAATAGTATGATGCCACTTTTTCGCAGCAATAAGGATATAGTCACATTAATATCCCCCAAATTTCCATTAAAGAAATATAGTATTGCTTTTTATCAGAGACAAAATGGTCAATATGTATTACACAGATTAGTTGGCAGACGTGGGCAGTATTATATTATGCGTGGAGATAACCAGTATGTGAATGAATATAACATTACACAAGAGCAGATTATTGCGGTGGTATCTGAATTTCAAAGAAATGGAAGGTCATATAACATAACAGATAAGATATACAAACTGTATTGCTTATTTTGGACAAAAACAATGTATATTAGAAAATATTACATATTTTTAAGACGAACTGCAGGTAAGGTTAAAAGAAAATTATTAAGGAATAAGTAGATGAAAGATTCAAACAGTTTACGTTGGATAATTAAAAATGGGAAAAAACAAATACCTCAAATTATTATTTTAAGTATTTCAAATATGATATTGGCATTGGTGAGTACAGGTCTGGCACTGGTGAGTAAATATGCGATAGATGCAGCGCAAAAGGCGGCAAATGCTAAATCAGACTTGGAGTTTGTTCATTACCGCAATCTGATTATTTTATTTGGTGCAGCGATATTGCTTATTATTTTAGGAAGACTTTTCCTTAGAATATTTGCACAAAGTCTGACTATTAAGGTACAGGCTTCTATGGAGATGCAGATGCGCACAAATTTATTTAATACGATACTAGTAAAAAAATATGATAAGATTAATTCCTATCATAGTGGGGAATTAATGAATCGTATGACAAGCGATACTAAAATTGTGACAGATGGAATTGCTACAATTGTTCCAAATATGTTGTACTTTATAACGCAGTTCGTAGGAGCATTCGTGGTGCTGATTCTTTTTGACTGGAAGTTTACAATGGTTTTTATTGTGGCTGGCATTGTGATATCAGCAGTTACATTATTGTTTCGGGGAAAACTAAAAAGTTTACATAAAGAAGTTCAAGAAACTGACGGAAGGGTTCGGTCTTTTTTTCAGGAGGCTATTGAGAGCATTTTAGTCGTTAAAACTTTTGGAGTTGAAGAGACATTTGGGAAAAAGGGGGATGAACTTCAAAATATAAATTATAATGCAAAAATGAAGCGTAGGCGTATTAGTATTTGTGCCAATGCAGGATTTTCATTTGTATTTAATATGGGATATCTTCTGGCTCTTGTCTGGTGTGCATTAAAGGTGTGTGCAAATACAATGACATATGGAACGCTTACGGCCGTTTTGCAGCTGATATCCCAGATACAGACACCGTTTGTAAACATTACAAAGGTAGTGCCACAGTACTATTCAATTCTGGCTTCTGCTGAGCGGATTATGGAGATAGAAGAGATTGAGGTGGAACAAAATTCCGGAGAACAGATATCTGTAAAACCGTTTTATGAGTGTTTTCAGAAAGCGGGGTTTGAGGGAATTCATTTTAATTATGGAAGGGAGAGTGTGCTCGAAGAAGGAGAGGCATGGTTCTGCAAAGGAGATTTTGTGGCAATCAGAGGTATCTCCGGCATTGGCAAAAGTACACTTATGAAGATGCTTCTTGGTGTATTTCAACCGAGTTCCGGACACATCAGATTATATAAGGATAATGGGGAATATGTAGAAGCCGGACCTGAGACGAGAGGACTGTTTTCATACGTACCTCAGGGTAATTATCTTTTTAGCGGAACTTTAAGGGAGAACATTCTGCTAATTAATCCTTATGCTGAAGAAAAAGAGATTAATGAGGCATTAGAAATAAGCGATATCAAAGATTTTGTTCAGTCGCTTCCAGAGGGACTTGATACGGTAATTGGTGAAAAGGGATTGGGAATTTCTGAAGGACAGGCACAGAGACTGGCGATTGCCAGAGCATTACTCAGTAATGCACCAATACTTTTGCTGGATGAGGCAACTTCGGCTTTGGATGCAGAGACAGAACAGAATGTTTTAAAAAGAATTAAATCACTAAATCAGAAGACATGTATTATTATAACTCATAAAGCGGCTGCACTCGATGTGTGCAATAAAGAGTTCGTTATAGAGAACAAGAGATTGTATAGTGTGATAAAATAAAAGATAGAGGGAGCTGATTTCATAGAATTGTTTAAGAAAATTCTTTAAAATCAGCTCCCTCTATCTTTTGTTTTACTTAGGAGAGGCTTTCTATGCTTTTTTGTGATTTACTTTTTTTAATTCATTCCAAAGTGCATCGTGAAATAACATAGCAAGTTCTTCCCAGTGCTTGTGTTGCTGCCGCTCGTAATTCAACTCTTGCCGTAAATCTTCAATCTCAATGAGCAGCTGTTCCGTTTCTTGCAATAATAGCGTATCTTCGGCAATTTTCATATTCTCACCTTCCCCCAAAAAAAGTTATATGTAATTACCCACGGGTTGATTATAACATTGCCAGTCCTTTTTGTGTGAAATTTTCGTCGACTTTTAGCGACGATATCCGTCAATCAATTTATAGGAAAACATTGTAAAACCCCCCTTAATATTATATAATTAACAAGATAAATTCTGAACGGAGGAATTGGAGAATGGGTAAATATTTTGGAACCGATGGTTTTAGGGGTGAGGCAAATGTTAATTTAACAGCAATGCACGCGTTTAAAGTAGGTAGATTTTTGGGCTGGCATTATGGCAGATATCATAAATGTTCTGTAGCAATTGGAAAAGACACAAGAAGAAGCAGTTATATGTTTGAAGATGCTCTATCGGCAGGACTGACATCGACAGGAGCAGATGTATATCTTTTACATGTTACGACTACGCCAAGTGTTTCTTATGTAGTGAAAACAGAAGACTTTGATTGTGGTATTATGATTTCCGCCAGTCACAATCCATTTTATGATAATGGGTTGAAATTAATTAATGGCAAAGGCGAAAAAATGGAACAGGAAGTTATTGATGAGGTTGAAAAATATCTGGATGCTG
Organism: uncultured Eubacterium sp.; assembly: GCA_910584795.1. GTDB lineage: Bacteria > Bacillota > Clostridia > Lachnospirales > Lachnospiraceae > Eubacterium_G. The sequence continues at coordinate 44,351 of CAJUBZ010000013.1, forward strand.
ATTTTGATTCTATTCCTTATGCTACAGGAGATAAAATTGGCAGAACCATTGATTATTTTGCAGGACGAAACAGATATATGGGATATCTAATGACTCTCGCAAAACATTCCTATAGAAACAAGCGTGTAGGATTGGATTGTTCTAATGGTAGTGCATCTGCCATTGCAAAGAGTGTTTTTGATGCACTCGGAGCAGAGACATTTGTTATCAATAACGAGCCGAATGGAACAAATATTAATAATGAATGTGGTTCTACACATATCGAAGTTTTACAAAAATTTGTTAAGGAGAAACATCTTGATGTAGGTTTTGCATATGATGGTGATGCTGACAGATGTTTGTGTGTCGATGAGCAGGGTAATATCGTAGATGGTGATTTGATTCTCTATATAGGTGGTGTATATCTTAAGCAGAACGGAGAGTTAGATAATAATACTGTTGTAACTACGATTATGTCAAATATTGGTCTGTACAAAGCTTTTGATGCTGTAGACATTCATTACGAGAAAACAGATGTAGGTGATAAATATGTTTATGACTGTATGAGAAAGAATGACTATCGATTAGGAGGAGAGCAGTCAGGACATATTATTTTTAGTAAGTATGCTACAACAGGTGATGGTATTCTGACTTCTATTAAAATGATGGAGGTTATGATTTCTTCGAAAAAGAAGATGTCGGAATTAACCAGTCCTGTGACGATATATCCACAGTGTCTGAAGAATATTAAAGTTATCAGTAAGCCAGAGGCAAGGGCAGATGAAGAGGTTCAGGCAGAGGTGGCAAAGGTAGCTGAAGCATTAGGAGGAGACGGACGTATTCTGTTAAGAGAGAGTGGAACAGAGCCGGTCATCCGAGTAATGGTTGAGGCAAAAACTGATTTACTGGCTGAGAAATATGTAGATCAGGTTATCGAAGTAATTAAAAGAAGAGGTCATGCAGTATAAATGAATACGAAAATAGCGGTAACATGGGCAGTAAGAGGTTTTCTTATTGCTCTTATCCTTTGGTGGATGATTATAATATTTGGTTTTTCAGCAGCAGATGGGGCAGAATCCAGTTCTTTTAGTGATGAAATTACTATGAAGGTTGTCTCTATCTTTGAACCGGAATATAATAACTTTTCCCAGGATAAGCAGAATATCATTTTTAATAAGATTAGTTTTATTGTTAGAAAAACAGGACATTTTGGAGAGTATGGGATATTGGCAGTTTTATGGAGTCTGCTGTTATTATCTTTTGAAAAAATAAGAAACATGAAAAAGTATCTGATTGTAATGATTCCAACAGTAATATGTTTGGCTTATGCAATAACAGATGAAGTACATCAGGGTTTTGTGGATGGAAGAAGCCCGAAAGTAATGGATGTAAAAATTGATACAGTTGGAGGGCTTGCAGGAGCAGGTGTCATAGTTGTATTATGGATAATATTTAGGAGGAAAAATGAGCACGTGGGAAAAAAATATTAGAAAAGTAACACCATATATACCGGGTGAGCAGCCAAAGGCCCCAAATGTGGTAAAACTAAATACAAATGAATGTCCATATCCACCATCTCCTATGGTGGATATGGCTTTAAACGGTGGGAATAAAGAACGGCTTAGATTGTATCCGGACCCGGACGCATCAGAACTGGTTGAAGCAATTGCAGATTATTATCATGTAGACTACAATCAGGTATTTGTAGGTGTAGGTTCTGATGATGTAATTGGAATGGCATTCTTGACTTTTTTTAACTCTGATAAACCAATTGTTTTTCCGGATATAACATATTCATTTTATGATGTGTGGGCAGATTTATTTCAAATCGATTATGTGACAAAACCGTTAAATCATAATTTTGAAATTGTAAAAGAGGATTATATTGGGGAAAACGGAGGAACTATTTTTCCAAATCCAAATGCACCAACAGCGGTGGAAATGAAGCTGGAAGATATTGAAGATATTGTAAAAGAAAATCAGGATGTCGTTGTGATTGTGGATGAAGCATACGCAGATTTTGGGGATGTAACTGCATTGGAATTGATAAATAAATATGATAATTTACTAGTAGTCCGCACATATTCGAAATCAAGAGCTATGGCTGGTATGCGTATCGGGTATGCCATTGGTAATGAGAAATTGATTGCAGCTTTAAAATCAGTAAAATTTTCATACAATTCTTATACAATGAATATGACAAGCATTGATGCAGGTGTAGCTGCGATAAATGATGATGCGTATTTTAGGGAAGTTGTTGCAAAAATTCTAAAGACAAGAGAAAAAACAAAAGATAAAATGTCTGAATTGGGATTTACATTCACGGACTCAAAAACAAACTTTCTGTTTGTAAAGCATAATTCAATAAGGGCAGAAGTTATTTTTGAACAATTAAAAAAGCGTAATATCTTTGTACGGTATTTTAATAAACCACGTATAGACAATTATCTGAGAGTTACAATAGGAACGGATGAGGAGATGGACAAGCTGTATCAGGCTTTAAAAGAAATTGTGGAGCAGGAAAAAGCAGATTAAGGAGTATACATATGGGAATAGCTGACATTATTTTGATTGGAATCGGACTTTCTATGGATGCCTTTGCAGTATCAATCTGTAAAGGACTGAAAATGAAAGTTATAGATTTTAGGCAATGTTTTGTTATTGCATTGTTCTTTGGAGGATTTCAGGCGGTTATGCCATTGATTGGATATGCTCTAAGTATTAATTTTGTGGAGTATGTCAATGCATACAGCCATTGGGTGACATTGGTGTTACTGGTATTTATCGGAGCCAATATGATTCGGGAGTCTTTCGGAGACCGTGAAGAAGATGGATGCTGTAATCCGGCAATTGTTATGAAAGAACTTATAACATTGGCGGTTGCTACTAGTATTGATGCACTGGCAGTTGGGGTGACCTTTGGTACGCTGGGGCATAGATTACAGTTATCAATTTGGTTATCAGTGCTTATTATTGGAGGCATTACTTTTGTCCTTTCGATAGGAGGCGTTTTTATTGGAAATGTATTTGGAGTGAAATACAAAACAAAGTCGGAAATTGCAGGTGGAATTATTTTGATTTTGATAGGTATTAAAGTGGTGTTGGAGCATTATCTGTAAGTGAAGATAATAAATAGAAATAAATTGGGGCTAAAAACAAATAGTTAGAATTGATTATATTAAATATAAAAAAGAGTCTGAGAGTCGGTTATGGATTGTCAGACTCTTTTTATATACAATTTTATCGGTTTTAGATTTACTAAGTATAGTTAATAAAGTGTTTTTTTATTTTTATCTATATAAAAATAATAATAATAACGAAAAAAAAGGTTTTTGTATCGTTTTTTAATAAATATAATTGTTGAAAAGTACTAAAAAAATATAGATAAAATCCATTTTATTGTAAAAATGGACCAAGAGAGTTAAAATAAAATGGTAAAAATGTTTTTAAATAATACATAAATGAATTTTTCGCATAAATTTTAATCTTCTAATAAGAAATAGCAATAATTACGTAGATAGATGCTTGAAGATAAAGAGAAAGGACAAAAAATTATGAGACAGATAATCAGACGAATAACAGGATGGATGTTAGTGTTATCAATGATAACCTCGATGTTTGGACAGTCGGTTCCAATGGCTTATGCTGCAGATGGAAATGAAGCCACAGGAGTAAAACCTGAGTTGTCGTTTACTATGACATATCAGTCAGGTGGAAGCAGTATAAATCAGAATAAAGATACGACAGATGGAGAACAGGGTGATTTATCGGAGAACCTAAGAAACAAAAACAGTGCCTTACTCGGACGTGGTGCTGAGAATGGAATTATAGTGAATCTGACCGCTGATTTGAAAAATGGGCGTGGTACGGCAAGAGGAATGTATTTTGAATTGGCACTTCCGGTATTTCGTGTAGAGGGAAGTAAACTGATAGAACTGGATCAAGCTGAAATAGCAAAATTAAAAGATGAAGATTTTGAAAAAGAAAATTCAAAACTGGTAAGAGTAATGGCACAGTTTTCACCTGAAAATCCAGATCTTTGGGATGGATATATTAGTGGACACTCATATTGGGGAGGCAGTGTCAAAATATATCGAACAGGAGACATGACTGGTGGTACCCAGGCAGTTGTTGAAACAAAACTTTATTTTGATGGACATATGCCGGAAAATACAGCAGCTTTAGTAAGGCTGGGTGGAGGATATGCGGAGTGTGAAGACAATGATAAGATTTACTATGATTGGTTTGAAACAGCAGCTGGCACAACCGATACAAAAGCAATATTTACGATGATTTGTTGTAATCTCGAGTGGGAACCAACAATAGAAGGAGTAAAGCCTAAGAATGTTATTTGGGATAGATATAATTATGTGACATATAAAGTAACTGTAAAAAACACATCGAAAGATCAGGATTCAAATTATAGTGCAACGAGTATTCAAATGGTAGTGCCTACGAATATGGGAACGGTAGATGGCTGGAGCAGTGGCCTGCATCCGGAAGAGGCGGCAAAGTTCCTGTATAATGATGGAAATCCAATCAAGAATGATGATTTTGAAAGCAGTATACAAAGAGAAAACTATATGGTAGGTGTTCCGGGCGAGGGCGGTATTATGATTTATGATGTTACAGCCTTAGAAGCTACTGCCGAAGGACAGGAAGCAATGTCCAAATGGGATATGACCCATTTTACAAATATCAAAGATGAGAATGGAAAGAAATTAGAGGAGATTCCATACTATTTTAAACCGGATGGTGGAATCTATTTTCGTAAATATGAAAAAATATATAATGAAGTAGGAGCTAAGATACATGAAGATGGTTCTGAATATGACCATACAACATTTTATGTTGCCCTTCCAATGTCAACGGACATTCCATCCAGTAAGTTGGATAGTTTGAATATTAAAGTCTATAATACCATCGCATTTGCAAATGATTATACTTGGACAAAAACTACTCATCATAATACATGGGGATTTGTTAAGCCGGAAGATAGTTTTACCCATAAAAAGTTTGTTGTGGATAAAACAATAGTAAATGGAGAAGAAGTAGAAGAAGAGAAGGATAAACTATATGTAGCAATTAATGATGAAGCGGATTATTATCTGGGACATTTCAAAAATACAGGAAATATTCCTATTTTTAATGGAATGGCAAATGATACCCATGATAAAGATTTTGGATTGACAAAAATCTCAGCTTTATTTAACCTTACCGAAGGAGAGAAAGAGCCGGAATTAACAGATTGGTTCATGAAAGACGATACAGTAGAATTTGAATTTCTGACATATAATGATTTGGCAGGAAGTGGTGAACCTGTTTCTGAATTCGTTTCTCTAGGTCAGATGGAGCCGGATGATGAGTTGTCGAATGATAAGCAGAAAGCATGGTCTCTTCAAATAGGAAATCTGATAAAGGATTATGAACAAAGTGTTATAGCATCCGGTAAGAAGTGTGTCTACAATAACCGGTTCAGAATCAGATTTAAGAAACGCATTGATCCGAATGAAGAGTTTAACGGAAGAATTGCAGTGCATGGTGTTGCCGGCAAAGGTAAAGTATACAATAATAAATTGGATACTACATACGAAAAATGGATATGGGATCCTAAATCTATGGCAGAGGATGACACAGGGTATGTAAAGACACCGAAAAAACTTGCAACAGATGAGGCTGACATACAGGCGATTGTAGCAAAACCTCAGATAAATGCGCAGGTAATTGAGAAAACAGAAAATGGATACCGGTATGATGATCCTAAAACAGTTCCCGTAAATGTTCCGGGGTATGGTTTTTATTATCAGTTAGGTAACGACAGTGTTTCAAGGATAGTTCCGGGCATGTTTTCTACAGGAACAGTTGCTACAGTGAATGACACGACAAAAGCTGTGAAAGGTTTTATTACAGATAAAGTTATTTTATCAAAACGACTGGTAGATGAAATTGCAGAAATTGAAAACATTACATTACATACAAGTGCAGATGTGGATAAAGATATTGTGCTTACTGTTTCTGATTTCTCCAAAGATGATGATGGAAATTATTATATAGAGAGAAGCAAGTGGGAAAATAAGGGCGAAATTCTGTCTGTTTCAGTTAATGTGAAGAAGTTTGAGAAAGAAATAGAACTGACAGAAGAAAATAAGGATATCTATGTTGTTCTGGAAGGAGCTGCCAATACGGTTTCGCCAAATGGTAATGCAGCGAATGCAATAAAACCTGTAGGTGTATTTGAAACAAAATATAAAGATGAGGATTTGAATGTAAAAGCGACTGATCCGGCAACGATGATTGTTGCAAATATTAATCCTGTTATCCGTGGTATCAGTTATGGAAGAAAGTGGCTCAAGGACAGTGATTATATTGAGTCCAAGGAAAACAGAGCCAGTGGAGCGGCAGATCAGGGTACAATACATCAAATTGAGGTTCCAAAAGGTATTGACAATTCAGGATATAAGTTCTTTATCGGCAATGCTACGCCTTCTCCTGCAGGCAAATCAGAGATAGTTGTTGATTTGTCCGGAAGTGTGGGAAATAAAACAACAAAAGATGTTAATGTTAGGGGATTTTTGACAAAGACAGTTACGATTTCCGGTTTTAAGAATGTTGCCGACATAAATCAGATAAGACTTTATAACTGGGATAAAGATTCGAGTAAAGATAATGCTGATATTACAATTCCGTTTAAGGAATTAGAAGTAAAAGACGGTGCCGTTACGATAAAACTTGAAGATTACGACCAAATTGAATATTTAAAATATATGGTTGTTGACATGGATGAGTTTTATGGTGGTGGAGCCAAGGATACTCCGGAAATGGAAATTCAGTTCAATGGAGACACAAACTGGGTTGATTATCTGGATGCAAAATTGACATTTACACCGGAAGACGAGTCTATCCGGGGACAGGGAAATACGAAAGGAACCGTAAGTCTTACAGACCGTTTGTATGTACAGAAACCATATGCGGATATTCATGCAAATCTTCACTATTATGAATTTAGTGGTACACCAAAACCTGGTGAGACTAATAGAGACGGAAATGATATGTATTTAGGTCTTCCGTATGACAGAGATTTTACTTATACGATTGATGTGGGGAATTCATATATATCAAAACTGGATGATTTTGATATCACAATTGACGTCCCTGTAAATGATAATAAGCAGGGACAAGAGGCAAATACAGGATTTCATACAACAGGTTTTAGAATCAGTAAGGAATTGATAGAGCAGTATGAGAAATTAGAAACAATTACTTTCTTTGATGCAGACAGTAATGAAGGCAAGACATTTACTGTTGATTACGAGGAAGGAAGACTCATATCAAAAGATGATGACACGGTTATAGAGGGAATTGTCTTAAATGGTGATATCTATATTGATGAGCAAAAGATATTTACAGAGTTTGGAATGAATATTCCAAATCTGAAAAAGATTGTTGTTACAGGAAAAGGATTTCAGGCAAATCCGGATGCTCCGGCAGACGAGAAGCATAGGATTACTCTTTACGGGTTCTCAGATTCTGCAATTCATTCATGGAATAAAATGGACGTGAATGGAACGAATTATCTTTGTGGTTTCCGTGGAGAAAAATCGGAATATGTATTAAACAGTCATGATACGGCACAGGCCTATATCAGCAAAATGTATTTTGATACAACAATTGTTGCAGGATATAAGGATAATAATGATAATGGAAAGCGTTTTGATGAGGTCAGTGACTCTTATGAGCATGTCAGAGCAGAGGATTGGCATAGTGGTTATGGTTGGAGTGATCATTGGCCGGATGATGACGAATTAGATATCGGTTATAAGGCAATTGGCTCTTATATGATTGATTTTAGACAGTATTTAAATGCAGGAGAGAATCATCCAAGTGATGCACATCATCATGAGTTAAATGATATGGCAGTACATGGGTATCCGACATACAAATGTTATCCATATGATTATATCTATACGCAGTCTATGAATACGGCAGCAGATGTACAGATGACAGTTGATTTGCCATCAGATTCTTTTGATGCTTATTATATGAAAGTACATCCAAAGGCATATAAATATCTGGAGTCGGTAAAGATACATCGAAGTGGCGATGATAAAGATACATGGACTACGGCTACAGACTGGAAAGATTCTGTAGAAAAAATTACGGGAAATACAGAAAAAGACAGTTATTACAGGGTAGACCTTCGTAAATTAGAAGATGGTTATGGAATTTATAAAAGCCCATTAATTGATTATGAAGTAGATAAACCTGTAGACAAAATTACTATCACATTAAACATTAACAGAGATGCTTCAGAAGAAAAAGACGGAAATATTGTTGCAAAAAATGCAGATTATGGAACATGGTATGAGCAGACAAAATATATGTTTGAAGTTACGGGACGTTTCTACAAAGCAGGTATGGCAGATGCAACAGCTTCAACCAAAATGGATATTGGAAATCTGATAGAGCGGCCATATGCCAAAGCAAAAAGAAGAACAGATCAGGGCAGAACAAATGGTTGGAATAACATTGATTCTGCATACCGTTCACCATGGTCGTATCAGGATTATTATGATCCGTGTGGTTCATCATGGCATGATTATCGTGATTATAAGTCTGCACATCTGTTTTCAACAGCCAAGGTTTATGTGGCTTCAGCAGTTAATAATGTACAAAAAGGTGTACACACAAAGGCTGATCAGGAGACAGATGAGCGTGCAAAATTCTCAAAATATAATGAGTATGTTGTCAGTTTCTGGCAGGCAGAAGAAGGCAGTACTCATGACTGTTATAATGCACATACAGGAATAGGGCATGCGGATAGTCATTCGCTCAATAATGATCCATACAACTGGTCAGGAAAACGTTCTTTTACAGATCAGTTGACATTGACAGATACACTGCCTTATGTGAGACCGGATAAGGAGACAGGTCATTTTGGTTTCCTTACGAAGAAGATTTTTATATCTGAGGATTTAAAACAGTATATTGATAAGGTGGTTGTATCTAAGAAAAAAGCGGTATTAAATGAAGATGGTACATGCAATGAACAAAATTTAGCAGATACAATTGAAATCGCAGGTGCTGATCTTATCAAAGAGGATGTGAATGCAGAAAGACCGGAACAGATTCAGGGAAGTGACCAGCATGTGGTTCATTCAAATGCTAATAGGACTTTCTATGAGATTCCGATTATCTATCCGGATTCAGAAATAGAAGAGACGAAAGGTGCGATTGTACTGGGTGAGGATGAATATGTAACAAAATATGAAATACATATGAAAAATCTGCCGGGTGATGTGGACTATGCAGCTGAATTAAAAGGTCAGGAAGGATTATTTGACTCATATAATCATGGTTCTGGTACGGACCCTGATGTATATGTGGGAGGAGATGTATATAGAGTAACAGCAGATAATATTATCAATTCCGGAGAGAAATGCGACTGGAATAATATGCAGAGTGCTTCTTATATGCAAAAGAGCAGTGCACCATACTATACATATAATGATAAGGCGTTAATTACATCTTACCGAATTCCTTTCCAGGGAGGATATACGATTACAAGAAATCATTCGGGTGACACGATTTATGATTATGAGAATGATAATAAGACGCCGACGACAGCTAAGTTCGACGTAAGAGTGTGGAACCGCAAAGACTTGGATGATGAAGAAAACCGTTCCGCAGAGATTGATAGTGCAGCGGTTACAAATACAATGAATGGAAACTATCGCCTGAAAAACATTTACATTCCAACAGAGTTTATAGAGGGAACATGGTTTAATGTTGAGTATTTACAGTTAGATGACACAAAAATTGATATTGAGAAATTAAGAGAAAGTAAATACTTTAAAAAGGTTACGGATGGTACACAGTATATATTTGATGTGAATGGATATATCAGGGATAACCTTGACAAGATGAATACTTTTGCACCAAATAATACAAAGAAGGGGTCAACAGAGTATTATCATGAACATATTTCGCAGTTTGTCATTAAATTTAAAGGAATAGAAAAAGAAATCCTTGATGGTGGAGAATTCTTGAATCCATCCAGAGAATCACTGAGCGATACGACAATATCAAAGGCTGTTCCTACATTTTCTTATGATGGTGTATATGTAGATAGGCATAAAGAAGATATAGAGAATGACAATTGGACATTTGATTCAAGACCTACAATTATAAACAATTCAAATCATTATACTTCAACAACGCATAATGAAAATCATGTAGGTGTTAAGTTTACGACAAATGAGAGCGATGCATGGCCATATGGATATCGTACAGATACAGGAACCGGTAATGATGCATCGGGAACAAAGAAAACAGATTATTATATTGTAAACAATCTAGTAAGTACCATGGTAGTTGACATGAAGCGTCAGTCGACGCTGAAATCAGGAGAGTCATCCTTTGCTTATGATATTGATGGAGATAAGGAACTTGCAGTAGATAAAAATCATCTGCTACCGGATGATTATGTTGAATATCAGATTACTGTGGGAGCAGATGAGGATAGTCTGATTCCTTTATACCATCCGGATGTTCGGTTTAAAGCACCAAAGGGACAGCGTATCGTAGGATGGTATGTATCAGGCAATGATTCTGATATTCCAAATGGAGACATTACAGCAAAAGCTGTCTTGGGAGATGGCAATACAGTTACGTTTGAACAGGAAAAACGTTATTGTAAAGACAGTCAGAATACAGTTACCAATTATAAATGGTTAGATATATCTTGTGGCAATCTGTCAAAGAGTGATGCATATAACCAGTTAAATAATGGCGAAAAAATTAAAATTGTTGTGGTAACCCAGTTGACGCATGAGATCAACCCTTTTGAAGGTAAGGTTATCAATGATGATGAAAAAGAAAGAATATATGTGTATGGGCATCCAAAACACACATATTCACAGTATAGAATATTACATAAAAATGGTCAGATAGACAATCGTGCGTCAGGTGACTTCTATATCGATAATGCAGAGGGTGCTACATATTATCGTGGACATGGCAATGGTTATTATGAGGCATTCTATGACAGAGAGAGTACCTATTATGCGGATATTAGAACGAAATTAAGATTTTTTGACAATCGTTTGGATCTTACATTGAAGTATGTAGACGATTATGATTTACCGGGTAAAAATGAAGATACAAATCCTCATCTTGATGAACGGCCGATGATTATTGAACTCAGAGGAGCAGATAAATCAGATGTATATAATGATACACTGCATACATTAAGTTCTGCGACATATACAGTTTCTTTCCTTTCTGATAACAGAAAAGATGGAAGGTTATTCAAAGGTTTTGATTTAGTAGAAAAACCAGTATTTAAATATCCGGAAAAACTGAATCCTGATGGAAAACGTAATGCTGCTGTCAAGTATTGTTTCTTTGATGAGATTGGAACAGATAAAGGGATTTATACAGATGGAGAATATACAGAAATATGGTTGTTAGAAGATAAGGTTATAGAGGGAGACAAACTGACACAGCAGCAGAAGAATGACGGATGCCGTTTATTAAAGGATGCTGTAAAAATTCAGTGGACATATGATGACATACCGTCAGAGCCGATTGTATTTGCGACAAGTGAGAAACCATTTGAATTCAGAGGTGTTGGAAGATACCGTGATATCAGAAATAATGCAGAAAAGCAGACAAAAATAGCAGATGACAACTTTACTATTGGAATAACAGCTGTTTCTGAACTGGTACATTCTCACAGTGAAAATATTAATAATACAACGGAAGAGGGTATATCAGAAGATATAACATATGAAGGAACTGCCAAGGTAGTAGGAAATGGAAGCATTACAAATGTTATTACAAGAGAAAGACCAATTGTTACCCTACATACTCAGATATTTAACAGTATGGAAGAGGCAGGAGAAGAATATGATGAGAATGCAGCTCAGATAAAGGGTTATCGCCCAGGGGATACAGTATGGTACAAATCAACTGTTGTCAACCATGAAAAAGGACAAACACAGCCACAGGGAGCGTTATTGGAGCCGGTTATTTTTGATAAGATTCCGGAATACATTACCACATCCGGGCTGGATACAAATAATATTAAAGTAAAATGGTATGATGCGGATGGAAAACTAAAAGAAGATATTCCAAACTATACGATTACCCGTGAGAAGTTTGATAATGTTGCTGATTACGGCGGAGACTTTGTCACAGAGAAGAGTAATACAGATGGATGTTATCAGGGAAGAGGTCATGCATTTGCAGATTTGACTTTTGGTGAATCAGGTAATAGTACTTCTACACCAATCAACTACAATGTATATGCAATACAGTTTGAAGAAGGTTCACGTCTGGAAATTGGTGAACGTTTAGAAGTTTTCTATGAAGCAGAAATCAGAGAAGAGAATCTGCCTCTTGCATATACGAAACGTACAGGCACAGATTCTGTTACAAAGACATTTGTAGATTATTATCCGAAGATGGGTGAATACTATCAGTGGACACATGGTTATTATACAGGTTACTCTTGGGATGGAAATAATTATTCTTATCCTTATGCGAATGCAGTGAACGGTTTGAGTATACAGTTTAAGAACCAGAATGACATGATGGATATGAATTATCTTTATCATGATGTCGGTGTCAGCGGAACAAGAAATAAAAATATTGACAGATACGAATATCTGAAAGATTCAGATGCGTTTATGCCGGGCAGTGGAGCAGACGGAAACAATTATGGAAGAACTGAAATATATGGTTCTAACGGATATCTGAAGGATGAAGATATCAGAACGGCAAATAATCAGCAGAGGACATATTATGTACCAACACGTACGGATGGAAAGCATGATGAACTGCCGGTAAGCGAATCTTATAGAAGTCAGTCTATATCCGGTAATGCCAGAGACTGGTATAGTCGTTTAATGTCCCTTCGTGTGAGAAGTACGAACTGGCAGGGAGAACATAGTGATGCAGTGCTTTGGGCAGAATCACGTCTGCATCTGCAGACAGCATGGCTGGCTGCAAGTTCAGAGCTGATTGGAGATGAAAATTATCTCAAATCAAAAGAATATCTACCTACAAATTATAGAGCAGGTAAGTGGGATCATCATTATAATTCTGACTATTGGTATAGTGGTTGTACAAATATAAGGGATTATACAAGAGAGATTAATGACGATACGATTACGACATTAGAATATGACCAGTACTTTACATCACGTATTGGGGCATATAACTATGGAGATTGGGATATTACCGGAGGCATAGAATTTACATATATTATGCCACAGGGAATCGAACCAAAATTAAATAAGAACGGCACACCGGATTTCAGTGATATTACAGCGGAGATTATGCAGGGAGGTACTTCTGCAAATCCAGATTATGAAAAGATTGATAACAGTGATATTACAGTGGAAGTTGTTCAAAAACCTGGTAGTGCAGATGGATATCTGACGCCAAACATTATGAGAGATCCGCTTCTTAGTACTTCTGTTATGAACAAGACAGGTGATAGTTATGAAGGCAAGGAGCCATATTATACAGCGGAAGAACATACTTCATGGGTACTTAAGATAACTGTTAAGAAAACACTTGCTAAGTGGTTCAACAGAGGAGATAAAAGTGGCTATGCAATGAGAGTTGACATACCATCTCATGTATATGCTACACCAAAAGATGAGTATTGGTATGATGAAGTCATGGTAAAACCTGTCGATACAGAAGAGAATCTTTACTATCAGGTCTATGATACAACAACGCTCTGGGGAAACAATTATCTCCTGGGAATGCCGACACCGATAAGTACACAGAAGAACGGAATGGACTTTATATGGAATGTTTATTATGTTCATACTCATTCCGGTTCGGAACAGTGTATTGACGGTTCAAAGTACTTCTGGAACGGTTCGCCGAACACACCATATATTAACGGTATGAATATTACAAACCGTGAAGTATCAACGCAGGGTGTGACAGAAGACAGTGTACCGACGGATAACAGACAGGCGTTTTCGAATGGAGTGCGTAATACATATGCCAATACAGGTACCCGTGCACATATGAGAAAACCGATGATTAGAACATGGACTACTATTGGAGAGGACAATGTTGCAGGAAACAAAGCCGCAGATTATTATGTGGACCCACAGGGAGACAGCTCAGCAGTTAATATTCATGTAGAGAATAAATACTGGCTGAATACATTGGCACCTGAGCTGATGTGGTATGATTATTACACGACGCACTATCGTGAAACATTTAAGGTAAGACATACATATGCTACGGATGGCGGTAATATGGGTACGTTATTCTATCCGGTTATCACAGAGATTCTTCCGGCAGGAATTGTGCCAAAGGATGTCAATGGTGATTTATTTACACATGATAATGAAGTAAACGGGAAGAAAAAACTGGATTGGACACTGAAAGGTGCAGATTATAATGGAGATAGTCTGGATGAGTTAAAAGAGTATCAGGAAGAGAAGGAACTTTATCAGTCTACCGTTGAGTATATAGAACTGGCAGGAGAAGAAGGTAAGGTAGAAGGAAGATACAGAATCAGCTTTAAACAGAAGGCTGAGCCGGATGTAAGAAGTGATAAGAAAATTAAGATTGACTCCGAATCAGCGCGAGTATTTTCATTTAAATTCTTTACAGAGGACGGTCCGGATATTGCAACAAAAGATGGAAAAGAGGATAAGAGACTCGGTGACCAGTATCAGTCAAACCATACTTTTGTATCCAGTGAATTGGATTACTTTAAATTCTTAATAGATTCTGATGCAGTGAATGCAGCTAGAGAGAATCCGTATTTTGTTGGAGGACCATTTGTCAGCACATATGTGAATGGCGGATGGGCAGGAACAATTCCTGATACAAGAAGAGACAGCGCAGAATCAGGTATCAAGGCAATGTTACCAAAAGTGCCGACGGCGAATAAACTGGGAACAGATTCTGCAATTAATGCTACAGATGAAGGTGGTGTTAAGCGGTATATTGAAGATGAAAAGAAGATTAAAATTGATGGAACAGAGCTTGATATGGAAGATTATCCAAGCCTGCGTGAGAGTCTGCATCTGAAAGCAGAAGACAGCGATTTGGATGGAGGATATGATACCTCTAATATGGGTGTTCATACTTCAAGCAGAATCCGTTTGAAATATCCTGTCATAGAAAATAAAACTTTCGTATCTAAAAACGAAGCAGAGGCAGTGGATCATCTTGGTGGACGTTCTCCGCAATGGCAGGATGGAATCTATGATTATTATCCATCTCAGGATAATCCTGTAGAGTACCTGAACGATTTGTACTTTAACGTAAAAGTTGTAAATGGTGCAGACAGTGTTGGAGCAGAAGACTATTATCATCACGGAAATATGTCTCATGGTAAGATGAAGGTTACGGTTGTATTACCGTCTATTGTAAGGACTGTTTCGTTGAAGGGCAGTGATGTTTATCTGCTATTTAAAAAGGCAGATGGTGAAACTGCTCGAATGAATATAGATGAAGCAGAAGATATGGGATTTGAATTTAAGGTATTAGATCAGTTTATCAGTGATGAGCAAAAAGAGACCATTATCTTTGAAGTCCGCACGCCGGGAGATTATGCTGATGATATTACAGCAGCAAATTATGATGATTATATTCGAGGTAAACATATGCCTGGATATTTCGGATATAAGGATACACTGGTAGTCGGAGTTAAGACAACGGTAAGAAACAATATACTAGATACAGAAAATATTGATTTTACGGATGAGTACTGGAAAGACCCGGTATGGGATGAAGAGTTCAAAGCAGATGGTTATGTTACTATGGATGATGTGAATGGTGACTATTTAAAGACCATGAATGCTGATGGAGATTTTGATTTATTAACAGAATTAGATGGCGCCGGCATCACTTATGAAAGAATGGTGAGTGATGACAAAGAAACGAACACTGACTGGGATGGTGATAAGGATTATACAGATGAGTATGCAAAGGATGAATCAGCGATTGTAACTCTTATGAAACCGCATTCTACAGTACGTTTAGATACTTCGGTACAGCGTTCAGAGATAGATAATCCTGATTTGGTAGAGGGAATACAACGTGTTGTAGATGATCCGATTATCAAGAGTGCAGTAAAATTATCCGTATATATGGATCAGGCAGTAAATGAGGGGGGAGCAGTTGGTGAGTTTGTTGTAGACTGGCGAGTTCCATTCAGATCTACTCTGTTGGGAACAACAGAGGAGGCTCCGGTTACAGAAGACCCTATTACGAAGCGTATCTATGCATTGGGAACCGGTGTATGGGAGATTCCGGATACTGCGGGAGATGAGATTTATAGAGAAAAATTAAAAAATGATCTTGATGTGCAGGTGTATGCATTGTGTAGTGAAGATGCAGAAAATGCCGCAGATGGTGCATCATACAGGAATATTAATAACATGTGGGAAGGAGAGTGGATTAATCTTACAGAACTTTACAATAAACATGTGAATGGCATAGAGCGTCCGGGTGTAGATATTGATAAAAATACAATTATCGATATCAGTGATTTATCATTGAAACTATATGGTGAGCGTTCAGAGCTGGGGCAGAAGATATATCAGGTTCGTTATGTGGTTTCATCTAAGACAGGTGATTATGCAGTGCCGAAGGGATTCCGTCTGGCAATTGATGCAGACCCTGAAAAAGATGGAAGTCAGGAAATGAATGAGATTGATCCGGAACATGAAAATGTAGATCCACTTCCGGAATCTGTTACATCCGAACCAGATGAAAACGGCGAATACTCAGAGGATGCGAAGATTGGAAATGCAGCATTTATTATGCTGACAGGCAGTCATCTCAGCGCAACGAGAAGACATGTAAATCACTTTGCTACAGGATGGGCAAAATATGATGATACACAATATTGTGTAGACTCTATGCGCACTAGAGCAGGTTATTATATTGCACGTGAATTACCTGTAATAGAGATTGATATGAATAATCACTATTTCAAGATTGGAAAGAATCAGGAAGGTAAGAGTGAATATAAGTGGAGCGATGATATTGTTATTAATGATGCATCTCATATGCTCAAGTACAAGTTACAGTTAAAGAATCTTTCAAATAAAGAGATTGAAAAGACTAATGTGGAAGATGTTGAGGAAGATACAGCAACAAATCCACAGTTAGTGGCAGTACTTCCGATTATTCAAAATATTGATATGTCTTTGGAAAGTAAAGAACCATTGGTATATAAAAAATATCATGAAGTAGAATATGGCGAGGCAGAATGGGAGAGTACATTGTCACCGGATTGTACGGCAAATGTATCATTTAAAGATAGTCAGGCAGCATGGACATGGCATGTAGAGGATAGTAAAGGAAATGTTATTCCAAAGGATAAACATGATATTACATCGGTTACAATGGCGATGTATGATAAGATTGCAGGTATTAAATATCTTAGACAGAGACGTATTATGCGTTGGACTTCCAAGGGACATCTGGCACCGGGACAAAGAATAATAATAGATTTTATGGTGCCGGTATCTACAGAGGATACGTTTACAACGACAACAGAACTTTTAAGTTGTAAGGCTTATGGATTTAAGCCGGGTGCTTTTGTTCCACATATTCCGGCATCAGAGGAAGCTGTTAACTATGCTTACGAGATAGATGCCCGTGATGTGAATGATAATGGTGAAAGTAATGTTGAAAATACGATTACAGTATCAGTAAATAATATCGGATTTAGTGGAACGAATGCATTTAACCGAACAAAGAGATCTTTCTCAGAATATGGTACCGGTCAGAACGAACAGGGAAATGGAAGAGACAGACCTTCTCTTGTACCGGAAGGAACCAACTATGACTTTATATCTTCGATTATTAATCCGGATACACAGGGAACAAGTAAGGGATTCCAGCAGCCGGTTATCTATGATGTACTTCCGTTTGTTGGTGACACTCAGTTAGTTGCACAGACAAGTGGTTATGCTGCATCAAGAGGTACAGACTGGAGAGGATGGCTGAATCTTGCATCGATTGAGGTAAAGACACAGACGGGAAGTGATGCAAGAACATTGACTGACGGAACCGACGTCCATGTCTGGATTGGACCATTTAATTATAGTGGTTCAAAGATTGTAAAGATTCCGATTGAGAAACTTCCGGATGTCAGTCAGACCAGTTCTATTGGTTTCTATAATCAGATAAGAGGTGAATCCGGAACAGCTATCAATGAAAAATGCAAGTATTTCGTCAGATTGTCAGATTTATTAAGATTAAAGACAACAGATAAGGAAGCGTACAGCGAGTTAGAGAAACACGCACAGGCGATTTATGTAGAGCCATTAAATAATTATTATCTGGCATCAAATACGAAATTATCTGTTTCATACAGATTAAAAGCACCGTTGAATATGCCGCTTAGCAAGAAATACACACCGGAAGATTCCGAAAATATACTGAATGCTACAGCAGATGTAGATGGCTGGAACAGTTTTTCGGCACAGTCAGGAAGTGATAAGGCAGTTGAATCACCATATGCAGGTGTTTATACAGCAGCTCCGGCTGACAGAGGTTATATCGGACATTATGTATGGTTAGACGAAAGTTATAATGCGAAGTTTACGGATGAAGGCGAATATATACAGAGGGATGGCAGATGGTTATTAAACAAGGCAACAAAAGACCTTGATTATGACGGAGAGATTGATGATCCGGGTATCAATGATGTAAAAGTAGAACTTCTTACAGAAAATGGATATCCTGTAAATCGTTTAGGTGAAGCAGTTGTAGAAAAAGACGGAAGATATCTTGTTATTGATGAAAATACCGGAAAGATCAGCGTGGACAGCATGGGTTCACCGATTTATACACCATATGGACCGATGTCTTACACAACAGAAAAAGATGCATATGGACATGACGGTTACTTCATTATTTCAAATATCAAACCGGGCAAGTATAATCTGCGTTATACCTTCCCTGAAGGAAGTAAATATGAGAAATACGCTTTAACAACCAGAAGTCTTGGTGTTACCGGAACATCTATCAAGGTATATCGTCCGGGTGAAGATGACATGCTTCCGGAATTGGGAGCAGCAGGAGAAGGTGATGAACCAAGTGATGGAGCGAAAGTGAAATCGTTGACGATTCAAACAACAGAGCCTATACAGATTGATGCCATAGGTGAAGATGAAGCTGCTTATGCAGAGTATGACGAAAAGATGACATCTTACGATTTAGGTGTTGCACCATCTTTCTCATATGGAGGATATGCATGGATGGATATTCAGTATGATGCAGAAGATCAGCCGAAACCAGATAGTATTAATGGACAGATGGATGACACAGAGCAGAAACTGGAAAATGTAGGTATTCATATTTATGAAGTGAAGGCAGACGGATCACATGTACCGGCATATGATAAAAATGGTTTAGAAATTAAGACACTTTATACAGACGAAAATGGTTACTTTAATACCACATTGTATCCGTACAGAAGTTATATTGCTGTTGCAGATACTAAGAAGGTGAATAATGTAATTCAGCCGTCACCAGTTACTATCAGTACAAGAGCACTTCAATATGAAAAGGATAACGACCTGCTTTATCATGAAGAACTTAATCAGAATACAACGAATGTATTTTCCATTGTTCCGACATCAAGTGATTATGATATGGGAACATGTGTTGATGGTCAGTATGGTACTTATAACAGATTAGGATTTGGTTATGTACCGGCAGGCATTGGCGCTATCGGAAAATATGTATTTAATGATGAGAACTATGATGGTATTAGAAATGAGTACATTGACAAAGACGGATATATTGTTTCAGAACCAGGTATTGATGATGTGAAACTGGTACTTGAAAAATACTATTATAAAGATGGTAAGTGGACTCTTTTGAATGACCACTTTGCAGAAACTACAAGTTTAGGTTCTTCCTATTCGTTCATTGTTGATGCAGCGTATACAGATGAAACCGCAGACGAGGAAGGAATTAAGTACCTGTGTGGATACAAGGTGAAGGTAGATATGAGTACAGTGCCGGCAGGATTTGTACCAACAAAGTACTATATGAACAATGGAGTTTCCGACAGTGATTTACCAATCAGTGGAGATAATTACAGATATCTGACAAAAGAGCCTGTAATCATTGCATCTGTAGCTGATAAAAACAGTCTTGATGAGTATAAGATTATAATGGAAGATGAGACTTATGACATTTCGAAGGCACTCATTATTACCAAGTATGATGCAGGATTTACAACAGAAGACAGAGCTAAGATTGATGGTGTTGTATGGAATGATAAGAATTATGACGGTGAGCATGGCAAATACACAGATGTAGAAGGTAACGAGACAGATGAGCCGGGTATTGCTGATGTTGAATTACAGCTTGTACCATATGTTTACTACAATAACAAATGGGAGCATCTAGATAAAGATAATCTGAAAGACGCTGACAAGTATAATGAGTATACGCTTACTACAATCACAGATGCTGATGGTGCTTACAGTTTCACAGGAGTGAGAACAGTCGCAGTTATGTCAGATGACACGAAATGTATTGTAGGATACAAGATAAGAGTCAATACAGATATTGAAGACTTACATTATGGTATTACCAAGTATAGAACCTGTGATACATATGTGGATAGTGATTTGCGGAAAACAGAGAATGGCGAGTTCATATTAAATGCAGAGGATGAATTTATTATCACTGCAAAGAAAATTCCTGCAAAAGATGTTGAGAAAGAGTATGGCAAAGAAGTCCTTAAGAATCAGGAAGAATTATTAATTCATAATAATCTGGGTTACTTTGAGATCAATAAGGTAACAGATTATAAGGGAAGTGATGCAGGTCTCGTAGAATTCCGTCAGGGTTCCGTTTCAGGTAAGGTTTGGCTGGATGATGACTATAATGGTATTATGGATGATTCTGAACATGGAATGGCAGAAGAGAAAGTTACCATAAAACGTTATTATCTGGAAAATGTTTTAGATGGACAGTACACATGGAGAGAAGATACTACATATACAGGTCCTGTCTGCACAACAGATAATGAGGGTGATTACCTGTTTGACAACCTTGATTCTTATATCTATAAAGATGGTAAATATTATCTGGCAGGATATAAGGTATACATGGCTGAGGAACCGGATAATTCCGTATATGGAATTACATTGTATGGACAGTATAATCCGGATACACAGCGAGGCAGTGATCTTAAGGAATTAGAACTTACAAAAGATGATGATTACATTATTATTGCTAAGCGCAGTGGAAAAGTAGAAGATTCTGATAATGTAAATGGCAGCAGTGCTGCTAAGAAGGTTGGAGAACTGGCACATGTAGCAGCATATAAGGGTAATTATTATGATTTAGTCACAGCAAGGGCTTATGAAAAACTGGATGCAGGATATCACTTATATCCAAATGCGGCAATTACAGGCTGTGTATTTGAAGATTATAATTATGACGGCATTATAAATAGTGGAAAAGACGGAAAGGTTGATTCATTCAGTGATGAATTGAAAGCAGCTCTTGACGGCAATGACATTGTTGTGAAAGCAACAGCTTACTATTATGATAATGGTCAGTGGAAACAGTACATTGATAATACAGGAACACCGGTTACTTATACAGATGTTATAGACACTTCAAGTGTAGATGGTAAGTATGAGATTGCTGTACCGACAAAGATTAATGTTGAACACAAAAATTATCTGGCAGGATATAAACTTGAAGTAAACGTGATTCCAAAAGGATATCACATTACAAAACATAAAGCAGATGGAAAAGTATCAGACAGCAATGCTTTGATTAAGGAGGCATCAGCAAAATACAATATTACCAAGACTCTTGCCGAACGTCCTTATTCAGGAACGATAAAGGAAGAAATGGATGGTTATATTATACCTGCAAATCCGTCAGATGATCCTTCCAGTGCAAATATTATCGGAGATTATGATATTGCTGAGGGCAGAGTTGTCAGCGATTACAACATGGGATATGTTGCTCATGAAACATCTATGATTGATGGTATTGCTTTTGAGGATAAAAATGATAATGGTAAATATGATAAGCCGTCAGAGGGTGACAGTAAGAATTCAGATAAACTTCTCAGCGGTGTAAAGGTTGGTATTAAGCGTTATCAGTTTGATGCTGAAAACAACATATGGGTGAAAGCACCAAAGGCAGATGCACCAAATGATGAGTACTATGCTATAGTTGTGACAGATGATGATGGTTATTATGCTTTTGAGAATTTACCAACACATGTGGATACTGGTGACAAAGCAGATAAACCGGTTCTTTATGGATATACAGTATGGCTGCTTGAAATGCCTGTCAATGATAAAGGTCAGGAAATGGCAGCAACATATTATCAGGCTAATAAACACAAAAATGACAGTGCATTGATTGCAGGTAATATGCAGATTATCAAGGCAGAAAGTAATCCAAATCTGGATGAGGATGAATTAAAAGATGGTAATATAATGATTGCACATAAATTACCACAGAATGATCCGGAACGTTCTGACATCGTGGAAGGTTATGACTGTTCAGTCGCTTCTTCACGAGATGGATATAATCTTGGATTTGTTGATTATGCGAAGGGAAGCATTGAGGGATGTGTTTTCCATGATAAAAATATTGATGGTATTATCGATAAAGATGATGCGAAGTTTGAAAACATCAGTGTTGGACTCAAACGGTTTGTTTACGAAGATGGACAGTGGACGCCGGCACAGGATGAAGGAGCAGAATATTTTGCGACAGCAGTAACAGATGCAGACGGGAATTACAAATTTGATAATCTTGATACATTTACTACAAATAATGGTACGAAACATATTTATGGTTATGAAGTTTGGGTAATGGAGACACCGGAAGATCATGTTATAACCAGGTACCAGATGAATGATGGAAAGAATGACAGTGCAGTGCTTCTGGATAGTCAGGTTATAAAGAAAGATACCACATTAAGTGAGGTACTTGACGGTAAACTGGTTGTAGCAAGAAAGACAAATACTGCTAAAGAAGACGGACTGGATAATGTATATGTTGTTGAAGGATATGATGTTGTCCGTGAATCACATCTGAATGATTACAATGCAGGATATACTATCTTACGAAAAGGCGAAATCAATGGTACTGTATTTGAAGATGCTGACTATGATGGAGTAATGGAGGAAGATGAAAAATTATGGGAAGGCATTGAGGTAGGATTAAAGCGTTTCGTATACGAAGATGGTAAATGGATTCCGGCACAGGATGAAGAATTTATTGCAACAACAGTAACAGATGCAGAGGGACATTATACATTTGGTAATCTTAAGACACATGTCAAGAAAGACGGAGAGAATAAACTGTATGGTTATGAAGTATGGGTGCTTAAAGATAAGGATGGATATGCCGTAACCAGATATGGAAATGACAGTTTCTTACGAATCAATGGACAGATTATCAAAGCTGATACAGAATTACCGGAAATGCTTGACGGAAAGACAGTCGTAGCCCATAAGGTTACAGAGCAGGATAATGTAGAAGGTATCAATGATGTCTACTTTGTAGAAGGTTACAATGTAATACTGGCAGAGATTGTCGGTGATTATAATGCCGGATATATCAAAGAGCAGAAAGGATTTATCAGTGGAACAGTATTCGATGATGTAAACTATGACGGTATTATCGACGAAGAAGATAAATTCATGAAGGATATCGAAGTAGGGCTGAAACAGTTTGTATATGAAGATGGCGAATGGATACCTACTCAGGAAGAAGGATTTATCAGTACAACAGTAACAGATGAGAAAGGTCACTACACATTCGAAAATCTAGAAACACATAAGAAAGAAGAAAATGTCAATAAACTGTATGGTTATGAAGTATGGATTGTGAAAGATCCTGACGGATATGCAGTGACGAGATATGGAAACGACAGCTTCTTACTTATCAGTGGACAGATTATCAAAGCAAATACCGAATTACCGGAAATGCTTGATGGAAAGACAGTCGTAGCCCATAAGGTTACAGAGCAGGATAATGTAGAAGGTATCAATGATGTCTACTTTGTAGAAGGTTACAATGTAATACTGGCAGAGATTGTCGGTGATTATAATGCCGGATATATCAAAGAGCAGAAAGGATTTATCAGTGGAACAGTATTCGATGATGTAAACTATGACGGTATTATCGACGAAGAAGATAAATTCATGAAGGATATCGAAGTAGGGCTGAAACAGTTTGTATATGAAGATGGCGAATGGATACCTACTCAGGAAGAAGGATTTATCAGTACAACAGTAACAGATGAGAAAGGTCACTACACATTCGAAAATCTAGAAACACATAAGAAAGAAGAAAATGTCAATAAACTGTATGGTTATGAAGTATGGATTGTGAAAGATCCTGACGGATATGCAGTGACGAGATATGGAAACGACAGTTTCTTACTTATCAGTGGACAGGTTATTAAGGCAGATACTGAATTACCAGAAATGCTGGATGGAAAGACAGTCGTAGCCCATAAGGTTACAGAATCGGATAATGTAGAAGGAATTGATGAAATCTATTTTGCAGAAGGTTACAATGTGGTTCCTGCAGAGGACATTGAGAAGTATAATGCCGGATACATGAAGGAACAGCGAGGTTCTATCAGTGGAACAGTATTCGATGATGTAAACTATGATGGTATTATCGACGAAGAAGATAAATTCATGAAAGATTTCGAAGTAGGACTGAAACAGTTTGTTTATAAAGATGGTGAATGGATTCCTACACATGATGAGAAATTTATCAGTACAACAGTAACAGATGAAAAAGGTCATTATGTATTTAATAATCTTGAAACACACAAGAAGGAAGAGAATGCCAATAAACTGTATGGTTACGAAGTATGGGTAGTGAAGGATGAGGAAGGCTACGCAGTAACAAGATATGGAGATGATAGTTTCTTGCTTGCAAATGGACAGGTTATAAAACTGGAAATGGAATTATCTGAAATGTTTGCCGGCAAATCCGTAACAGCTCATAAGGTGACCGAGCAGGATAATGTAGAGGGAATTGACGAGATTTATTTCGTAGAAGGCTACAATGTGGTTCTGGCAGAAAATCCGGATCGTTATAATGCCGGATATATGAAAGAACAGAAAGGTTCTATCAGCGGAACGGTATTTGATGATATCAATTATGATGGCAAAATCGACGAAGAAGATAAATTCATGAAAGATTTCGAAGTAGGACTGAAACAGTTTGTTTATGAAGATGGTAAATGGATTCCAACACAGGAAGAAGGATTTATCAGCACGACAGTAACAGATGAAAATGGTCATTATACATTTGATAATCTTGAGACACATAAGAAGGAAAAGGATGCCAATAAGTTGTATGGATATGAAGTATGGATTATCAAAGATCCGGACGGCTATGCAGCAACAAGATATGGTGACAGCAGTTTCTTACTTGTAAGTGGACAGATAATTAAGGCAGATACTGAATTACCGGAAATGCTGGATGGAAAGATTGTAGTAGCGCATAAGGTAACTGATCAGGATAATGTAAAAGGTATTGATGAGATTTACTTTGCAGAAGGTTACAATGTGGTTCTTGCAGAAAATCTTGAAGATTATAATGCAGGATATACGATAATAGAGAAAGCAGCGATTACAGGTTCAGTATTTGATGATGTAAACTACGATGGTTTGATAGATAATGAAGATGATATGCTGGAAAACATTGAAATAGGTTTGAAGCGTTTTGTTTACAAGGATGGAGAATGGAAACCGGCGCCGAACAAAAAGGCAGAGAATCAGAACGAAGGAAACAACACGGAATCAGACAAATACCAGAACAAGGAAGAGATATCTACATCTTCAGCAGAAACAGGTGGAGAGCAGAAACCAGAAGAGTTCTTTGCAAAAACTGTAACAGATAAAGATGGTAAGTATGCATTTGAAAATCTTGATACATTTATAACTGAAGATGGAAACCAATATATGTATGGTTATGAATTGTACATTATCAATCATGAAGACAGGCTGGCAACGAAGTATCAGATGAATGAAGGTAATGGTGATAGTGCACTTCGCAGTGACAATTATCAGATTATTAAAAAAGATAATGGTCGTGAAGAATTGTTCAAGGGCTGTATCGTTCTGGCACAGAAGAAAGATAAGGAAGAGAATCCGAATAAGCCATATGTTATAGAAGGTTATGATGTTGTTAAAGCAACTGTCCGTGACCAGAATAATGCCGGCTTTGCTGCAAAGCATAATCATAGTATTTCAGGACTTGTATGGATAGATGAAGACCATGATGGAATCTGTAATGAAGAAATTTTTGCTAAGGATGTTGATATTACACTTGAGAAGTTATATCTTCAGAATGGTGAGTGGATTACAATGGACAGTGAAAACTTTATTACAGTTCAGACTGGTAAAGATGGTACATACAGATTTGATAATCTTGAATTATATGGTTATAAGGACGAAAAACCGGTAGTTTATGGATATCGTGTGAAAGTACCGAATCTTCCAAACCAGTATGGGGTTACTATTTTCCATACAGAGGGTGAAGGTAACAAGAATGACCTGAATGAAAAGACAGGTTATCTGGAAACTGAGCAGGCGTTAATTGTTCTGGCAGATAAGGCAGATGAAACCACACCGGCTGACTATAACATAGAGGGATATAATATTTCCCATGGATTCTCAGTAGAGTCTCTTGATGCAGGTATTGTTCCTTATGGTGTGGGAAGTATCGCAGGTATCGTATTTGAAGATGCGAATACAGATGGTATTATTGACGATGATGAACAGATATTTGAAGATAGAGAGGTTTATCTTGAATATAGAGAAGGATCAGATAAAGATTCTGATTTTGTAAGATATCCGGGGGGTAAGGCAGTTACAGATGAAAGAGGAGTTTTCGTATTCGAAAACCTTCCGGTTCTTGATGAGAATAATGAGGCATATCAGTATCGTGTAACGATGGAAAAACCAGAAGAGCGTTCCTTTACAAAGGCATTTGACTTTGTTATATTTGGAGATAAGAAGGTCAATATCCTTTCACCTGACACCGAAAAAGGTGATGCGGATGAGGTTACAACAGGAATAACACCTGTAATTACATTGGCAGTTCCAAGAAAGCAGAAGAATTGTTATAATCTGAAATATGAGTTTGATGGTTACAACCATAAAAATGCATATCTTGGATTTACGCCGGTAGAAAAAGCAGACCAGATTCAGACTGGATTAAATGACAGATATTGGTGGGCATTATTACCAATTATGTTGGCAATTATGTCAGGTGCAATTGTTGTGATTGTTGGTAATAAGAAAAGAAGAAAGGAAATAGAATAAGGGGATTTTTCCCCTTATTCTTTATTAAGGACATGGAAAAGTTGGGACAAAAGAAATTTAAATTGCTTGCGGCTATTTTAGCAGTGATTTTAGGCTGTGCTGCAATCGGACTTATTATAACTGCGTTTATAGGTAAAGAGAATAATCCACATTTAATTTTTCAAGGGGAAACAGGAAAGGTTCATCTGAAAGAAGAACGTAAATCTACATTTTGCGTGGGGGTATCTGCTTCTATTGCAGATATTTATCCTTATACCCACAATGATGAGGCAGATGCAGTGTTAAAGAAACTGGTTTATGAACCATTAATTTGTATTAATAATGACTATGAGATTTCTTATTGTAATGCAGAGCGTGTTACTTTTCAAAAGGAAGGCAGAGAGGCTGCTGTGAAATTAAATCAGGATAAGACTTTTAGCAATGGAGAAAAGCTGAATGCTGTTATGGTCGTAAAATCCTATAAATGGTTCATGGCAAATCAGAACGCCTATACAAAACTTTTAAGCAGAATCGTAGATATAAGAGCAGCAGGTGATGATGCTCTGGTATTTACCTTCACAGGTGCTGATAGTGAGAATATAAAGGTTTTTAATATTCCTATTATTAGTCAGCCTGAGAAAAATGGGGAGGCAGCGCTTGGTACAGGAGCATATAGCATTGATTCTGTAAAACCTTATAAACAGATTGTTTTGAAGGCAAACAAGCCCTATAATGGCAGTCCCGAGTATGACACAGTTCTGATTAAAACTGTTGATTACAGTGATATGAAGAAACTATTAAAGTCCCAGGATTTTGATATGTTTGTCTTTAATCAGAAAGAGCAGGGTGATGTTGTGAAAACAGATAAGGCGTATGATATATATGAGTTTGGCAAAGACACCGGATGGTTCATAAAACATAACAAGGAGAGTAAAGCGTTAGGTGGTGCCATTGCAAAACTGATAGAGGGTCATCAGTTTTTTGATAAAATCCAGACAGATGGAATATATTCTCCGGGAGTCATTAGTGCATATATTGAACCGAATTATTATTCCATGCTGAGTAATGCAAGTTTAAACAATATAAAAACTGTTTCAGTAGCACATGATTATAGTGCAGCAGCAACAGGTATATATCAGTCTCTGGAAAAGAAGTTAAAAGATAAAAAAGTTAAGTGTAGCGAAAAAACTTACGGAATAGAGGAAGTGCCGGAGGATTTTGAGGAAGACTTATTACTTTTTTATGGAAGTTATAAGCAGGGCATGACTCGGGCGGATAATAAAAAGTTTTTCAAAGAGAATCAAGAGATTGATGCTGTAGATTTTTACGAATTTCTGGAGAAGTATTTTGCTTCTCAGAATAATATTACACCGATTAGTAAAGATACAGTCTGGGTGGCTTTTCTTGCCGGCAGGGATACTTTAGGTTTGGTGGAATGATTTTTGTGAGAAAAGAGTTAGTTATATGAGGACTTTATTGTGCCTAACATAAATAGATTTCAAAGAAGGAGAATGATGATGAAAAAAAAGCGTTCTAAGGGAACAAAAATAGTTATTTTGCTGATTCTGCTAGTGATTATACTAATAGGTGCGTTTTTTATTAGTCGTGAAATTCTGAGTCAAAAAAGGGCACAACATCAGTTTCAGCAATTAGCAAAGGAGATTGCTGATGAAAGTAGCACAGGAAGAAATCTTTCTGCATTGTTCAAAAAGAATAATGAGTGTATTGGCTGGGTCTTCATCAAAGATACACCGATTGATTATCCTGTCATGCATACACCGAATGATCCAAAGAAGTATCTGTATATGAATTTTGAAAAGGAGTATAGCAGTTCAGGAACACCATTTTTAGACGCAAGATGTAATGTGGACAGCGATAATTGTATTATTTATGGACATAATATGCGAAATGGTCAATTGTTTGCTTCGTTGAAAGAATATGTTGATTCTAAATATTGTGAAAAACATCCTGAAATTGAGTTTGAAACAGCAAAAGGAAATAATATATATCAAATTTTTGCTGTTGTTACTTTGAAGGAAAGCGATGAATGGTACAATTTTGTGGATGCACCGAATCGCAAAAATTTCAAAAGCAATCTATCGGTATTGATGAAAAAAGCTTTGTATACTACAGGAGTTAGACCAAAGTACGGACAGAAGATGATAACATTGTCTACTTGTTATGGTTCCGGAAAGGATGGCAGATTGATTGTAGTGGCAGTGAATACAAATTCCGGTTTGTAGGGGAGTGACTATCCTGCTGAAACAATACAGAGGGAATACCTTCATCTTATTACTTGAACATTTATTAAAAAGAAAACATAGAATTAATATCTCAAGTAATTCAAGTTCCAGTATTCTCTCTGTATTCTCTTCTGGCAGTGAAATGTCTCTGCCCCTACGAACCGATATATATTTTGCATTTGTTAATCATGTCGGCAGCTTTTTATTTTCTTTGTATGGATTTATGGTGCTTTCATAACCTACTCCATTATCTTTTACCACCATGCAGTTAATCCTAATATATCAATTACACGTATATTTATATAAAAATAAATAAATTATATGTAAATTTGCCGGATTTCCAGAAAGTGTAGAAGAAGATTACACGTAGATTCGTCAAAAAATGAATTTTTACGTGTAAAATTTTTAGGATTTCAATAGAGTACTCATTAATATTACACGTAGATTTATTGAAAAAGGATTTTATACGTGTAATATTCTTGGGATTTCCCCAAAAAGCAGATAAATATTACACGTAAATATATGAAAAATTGAATTAGTATGTGTAATTGTTTTTTTGGCTGGGGTTCTGTGAACATCAGAGCACGATGAATGGAAACATGCCGCTGAGGGATTTATTG
>CAJUBZ010000014.1:0-16981 GCA_910584795.1 uncultured Eubacterium sp.
TATCCTTGATAGTTTTACGGGTGAATCAGCTAACGAAGAGCAGGGCTGGACAGGGCTGTTCTAGAAAGAATAAAATTTATATAAATGAAAAAAGACACCTAAAAGTACATGATACTATTGGGTGTCTTTTTTATGGAGAGTGTGACAACAAATGTTTTATTATTTGTATAACCTTAAATAGATTAATAAAAATCAAACAAAAAAAAGACAATAAAAACATTTTTAACCTATTAAGAAAAAGCTTACAATCCAGTGAATAAAGGGAAAAATAATTGTTTAGAAACATTTTTATTTTGCGTTTAAAGAATATAAATAAAAAAAGTTTTATTTAGAAACAGAATTGATTGCAAAAAAAAGGTGTGCTACTATTAAAGTGTAAAAAAATGTATAGGAGGGAGAGTTAGAATGAGTAAGACTTTCAAAAAAGTCCTTTCTGTTGTATTATCACTTGCTATGATTGCCACATCAATTACAGTGTATAACACAACAACAAAGGCAGATGGTGATTCATTTGTAGAGATGGTTACAGATTCCCAAAAGAATCTGGCACTGGGAGCAACACATATTTTAGGATGTGTTGTAAGTCCAGAAACTGGAGGACCAGACAGCAGTGTAACAAACGGTGTTATTAGTGGCACGGATTATGTTACTGCGTCAAAAAACAAAGCTGGATCATACCATATTATTGATTTGGGGAAAGAGTATAATGCGGACAGCATTGAAAATATAGTTGTATGGTATCGTTCGGGTATTGGTGGCACATGGCCGGAAAATGGTGGATGTAGAATAGAATATTCCAGATATGATACAGAATATACAACTGTTTCTGAAATGACACAGGAAGAGTTTAATGCACAGCGTACAGCGCAGGAAGGTGCACCTTTTAGTATTGTTTCAGACGTATCAGATGCAGCATCTAAGATGCCTGTAGTTAGATATGTTAGAGTTTATTATCCAAATGCTGTAGCATATGGTGCACAGGTTACAGAAATTGGTGTATTCGATACTGATGGTGATGCTACAATAGCAGAGCCGGAAACAAATTTACCTGAAGAAGCTGCTAATGTAGAGGTAGTATCCGAAGATTATAATACAATTACTGTAACAATTGAAGCAAATACTGCACATCCAGAATATAAATATAATATTCTTATGGATAGAATGAGACAGTATAGTGGTGTTGAAGCTGGTACATATACAATATCTAAGGTTGAAGCAGGAACACGAATGATTAGAGTTCGTTCTGTAGATGCAGAAGGAAATCGTTCAATGGGTATTCAGAAGAATGTAGAAGTTAAAGATGTTTCTGAGATGATTGAAGATTTAGTTTTAGGAACTAAAAAT
Source organism: uncultured Eubacterium sp. (assembly GCA_910584795.1). Lineage (GTDB taxonomy): Bacteria > Bacillota > Clostridia > Lachnospirales > Lachnospiraceae > Eubacterium_G. Next base: position 1,345 of record CAJUBZ010000014.1, read on the forward strand.
ATTGCAGCTACAAAGAATAATCCTGCATCTGAAATTGTATCTGTTACAGCTTTCTATGAAGGACATACACTTGAAACAGCAAAAGTTGCATTGGATGGAAATATTGGAACAGGTGAAGGTGCAGATAAAGCTCTTAGAACATCTGGAACTCCGGTTGATATTGTAATCGATTTAGGGGATAAGTATAAGCCATCAGAATTTGACAGAGTTTTATTAGGTTATTCTAACCCAAGAACATATGCGGCTTCTACAAAAATAGCATTTTCAGCAGACAATGATGAATATACAGAGGTTGCATCAACTTCAGGTTATGTTCCTGCAAAAGATAATGCGGCAACAGCAGACTTTAATATTGTTAAGTTGGATAGTATTACTAATTATGAAAATAACGCAGTTAGATATGTTAAGATTACATTAGCTGATGGAGCAGCCGGCTGGGGATATGTTATTAATGAAATAGCAATTGCTTTAAATGTAGACGTAAAGGATGCTACAATTGTACAGGAGAAAGAAGTTGAAGAGCCGGCAGGCGTTACAGCAACTTCTGATGCGTACAATACAATTACTGTTAATGTAGAAGCAAACGCAGCACATCCGGAATATAAATACAATATTCTTTTAGATGGAGTAAGAGTATTGCAGAATGTAGAAGCAGGAATTCATACACTTACAGATATTGAAGCAGGAACTCATGTGATTAAAGTAAGAGCTGTAGATGAAGAAGGAAATGTTTCAGCTGGTATTGAATGTGAGGAAGTCGTTGTTGAGGATGCTCCTGAAGCTGCACCACCAGAACATGATATTACAAAAGTTGATACAAGCTCTTGGAAAACTCTTGAGGCAAAAGCAGGTTCAGTATTAGAAAATGTATATTCTGTAAATACAGTACACGGTTTAAGTGAAGGTGTTTGGTGGGGAATTTATGCACCACACTCTAAAGCTCCTTATCATGCTGAACGTGATAAATGTATTTTAGGAGAAGCAGCAGCGTTTGTTTTCCAGCAGAGTAATATAAAAGAAATCTGGGTAAACGGAAAGAAATATGAAAATCCATCAACAGCATTTAACAATCAAGGTGATTGTGCTGAAATTTCAACAGATGTATTAACAGAAAAGCAGAATGTTATTACATTAGTATTAAATGATAGTACAATGAAGACATTTGCAATTAAAGTTGATGCCCCAATGGCACCAGACGCTACAGAAAAGGTGGCAGATACTACTATTGATCCAGATACAATAACAGATTGGATTGAATTAGATGCTGATAAGAGTTTATCATTAAATGGTTCAAAGGTATATGTATCATCTGTTGAAGGAATGGGCAATGCAGGACTTAGAGGATTCCATAATAATGGTGATCCAAATTGGAATAGAGTGGGTACAGCAATTGAGAATCTTCCAGTATTTGGATTTGTTACAACTGGTGGTAATGCAACAAGCATTATTATTGGTGATACAGAATATGTAAATGCAAAAGATGTTAGAAATACACAGGTGTTTATTGGTGCTGACTGTGTTTACATCAATCAGGCTTTATTAGAGGCTCAGGAAGATGAGACAAAGTATTTTACAATTACAGCAGTAGGATCTGACGTAGCTCCATTTGTAATTAAGGTTGTTGGTCCTCAAAAGGTTGTAGAACCAGAATTTAACGTAACAGTAGATGGTGAAGTGGTTGAAATAGTAGATGGTAAGGTAACACTTGGTGATGCTGAGTATGGATATTTCTGTAATGGAAAGATGTATGCACCGAACACAGCAGTAGAAGTTGCAGAGGATATGGCATTTACAGCAGTAAATGAATTGACTGTAACTATGGCAAACGGAGCAGGAATCAGGTATGCAGGAACAGCAGGAATCAGATTCCAGTCTAATATTACATCAGATAACATGGATGCAGTAGCATCAGATGCCATTACAGAAGGAACATTAATTACAGCAAATGACATTTATGAAGCAAAGGGAACACCTTTGACACTGACAAGTGATTATACAAAGATTGATGTAAAGAACAGCGGTTGGTATAATGGAACAGTAGGAACATACTGTGGTTCTATCTGCGATGTAGTAGAATCGAACTATATCAGAAACTTTACAGCAAGAGCATATGTGACAGTAAATTATGAAAATGGCGATGAAGTTACAGTTTACTCAAATATGGGACCTGTAAGAAGTATCAGTCAGGTAGCTGCAGCAGTGAAAGCGGCAGGATATCCTGGTATTCCGGTAGAGAGCCAGTCAATAATTGATTCATTTATTAAATAATTAGGAGGAGGATAGAAATGAGAAAATTTTATACAAGCCCAGAGGCAGAAGTAGTAGAATTTGACACTAAAGATGTGATCACAACAAGTCCTAGCATCCTTGACAGTTTTACAGGTGAATCAGCCAACGAAGAACAGGGCTGGACAGGATTGTTCTAGAAATCACGAGACGTGCATAAATAAAAATAGACACCCAGAGAGTGCTTGCACTCTAGTGGGTGTCTATTTTTATTTATATAGGTCGAGGCACGAGACCGAGAAGGAGCGGAGCGGAATCGAGGTTCGTCTCGTGCTTTCTAGAAGAGAAAAGGTCAGATGTGTATAAGTCGAGGCACGAGACCGAGAAGGAGCGGAGCGGAATCGAGGTTCGTCTCGTGCTTTCTTTTACTGCTATGGAAAAATACTGTGAAAAATGATATACTATTAAAAAATCAATTTGGAGGATGTTATGGATAAAGAAAAAATGATAGATGATATTGTAGCGATGTTAGATGGAAGTATGCAAAAAGGAGATGGACATATCAATGTAAAAGTAAATGAAATAGTGGAAGAATCTCAGGAAGTGAAAAAAGAAAAATCAGTAATAAGAGGTTGTGCAGAGTGTTCTATAAATCCTACAGCATGTAGTGTGCCAACTGCAGAACTTCCGGGGGATGATGAGATGTAAGTGTTTGGTATAATTTTTTTAATGTTTTACAAGTCATAGAGAAAAAATACAGTATATATTGTTTAGAAACAAAAAATATTTTCTTTCATATAACTTATCAGAAGGATTGAATTGTTATAAAAGGATATCCTAATGATAAGTTATAGTTGTTTTAAGGAGGGATTTTTTTGTTAAAGTTTTTAAGTAGATATATAGTTATTACACTTGCGGCATTATTATATGCTGTCGGTATAGCTTTTTTTCTTAATCCAAATCAGTTGGCACCGGGTGGTGTTTCAGGTATAGCAATTGTACTTAAGAGTGCATTTCCTTTTTTGCCGGGACTGGGTATGCTTATATTGATAATGAATGTTCCTATTATGATTTTGGGAGCATGGAAGTTTGGAGGCAAATTTATTTGTTCTACAATATATTCTCTGATAGTTTCGTCAATATTTATTGATATATTACCTTCGCTGACAGGTATAGAATCAGCGACGGACAACATGATGCTGGCTGCTGTGATTGGTGGGGCATTGTTTGGGACAGCTATGGGAGTAATGTTTCGAATGGAAACTACAACAGGTGGCTTGGATGTTATTGTGAAAATAGTCCGGCAGAAGAAACCTCATATGAGGACAGGACAAATATATATGTTGCTTGATATTGTGGTTCTGGCGGCATCAGCGGTAGCATTTCATAATATCGAAGTAGCTTTATTTGCAACTGTTGCAATATATGTATCAACGGTAGTGATGGATAAGGCGATATATGGAGGGGATCAAGCGACATTGGTATATATTATCAGTAGCAAGCGAAAGATTATTGCTGCGCGAATGATGAAAGAATTGGATGTAGGAGTAACGATGATGCAGGGGATGGGGGCATATAGCAATACTTCGACAGAAATAATTATGTGTGTTATGAGAAAACAAAATCTCATTAAGGTTAGAAATATATTGAAAGAAGTAGATTCTAATGCTTTTATGATTGTATCTTCAGCAAACGAAGTATTTGGTGAAGGGTTTAAGTCCCATTTTAAAAGTGAGATATAGGTTTACAAAAGTTGGAATTGCCTTTAAAATAATATAGGAGAGTTTACCGCAGAGTGGAATTCTTTCATGGAATGGTATGCTTGAGAAGGACGAAGGAGAAGGAAATAGAGACATGGCAACATTAAGTAATGTAGAGCGAATTGTTATAAAAGTGGGAACATCCACATTGGCACATGATACAGGAAAAGCAAATATACGAAGAATGAAACAATTAGTAACTGTGATATCTGATATAGTTAATTCAGGAAAACAGGTGGCATTAGTTACTTCTGGCGCTATTGGTGTAGGGGCAGGAAAATTAGGACTAAAGGACAGACCTACTACTACTGCAGGGAAACAGGCGGCAGCGACAATCGGGCAATGTGAACTAATGTTTATGTACGATAAGATGTTTGGGGAGTATGGACATACTACAGGACAGTTTTTAATGACAAAAAGAGATGTGGAAAATAGTGAGTGTAGAGAAAATCTTATTAATACATTTGAAGAAATTTTTCATATGGGTGCAATACCAATTATTAATGAGAATGATGCGGTTGCCATTGAAGAGATACTTTATGGAGATAATGACAGTTTGTCTGCAATTGTTGCAAAGTTAATTGGTGCTGATGCATTATTAATACTAACAGATATCGATGGATTATATAATGGAAATCCAAATGAAGATGAATATGCAAGGATTATTCCGGTAGTTGAGGAAATTACTTCGGAATTATTTGAAATTGCCGGTGGAAAGGGTTCTAAGTTTGGCACAGGTGGAATGGTTACAAAACTTCAGGCGGCACAAATTTCTACAGAGGCAGGAATAGATACTATTGTAATGAGTGGAAATGAACCTGAAAATATTTATAAAGTTTTAGAAGGACATCAGGTTGGAACTTTTTTTCAGGCGAAGAATAAATAACGATGTTTACAAAATGTTCAATTTTCTTTCACACAAATGAGTGGAAATATGAGGTAAAATTGTTATTGATATACCAAGGAGTATGGTTATGAAAAAGCTTTTATTTATTGTTAATCCTAAGGCGGGATTAAAAAAGAATAGAAATTATATTGATGAAGCTGTCGAAGTATTTGAAAAAGCAGGTTATAAGGTAGGTATAAAGTATACAAAAAAAAGGCTGGATGGTACAAATATTGCCAGAGAGCATGGAACAAAAGTTGATTTGATTGTGTGTATGGGTGGAGACGGAACTCTAAATGAAGTTATTCAGGGAATGGCGGAGATGGGGGTTACCACACCTCTTGGATATATACCTGCAGGTTCTACCAATGATTTTGCCGCCAGTCTGGGATTAAGTTCTGATCCGAAATCTCAAGCAGAGTTTATTGTTTCACATAATGCGAAACCTTTGGATATGGGGATGTTTAATGGGCGTTATTTTGTGTATACAGCATCCGCTGGCATATTTACTGAAACATCATATTCTACACCGCAGAAAATGAAAAACAGGTTAGGTCATTTTGCATATATATTACATGGCAGCCGGGAGTTGTTTCGAATTAGAAGTTTGAAGTTGAAAATTGAATTGGAACATACGACATATGAAGGGAAGTACATTTTTGCTGCAATCAATAATGCAACTAAGGTTGGCGGCATTATGAGGCTGGACAAAGAGGCGGTAGAGTTTAATGATGGTGAATTTGAGTTAATGTTAGTAGAGTTTCCGAAAGGACCAGTAGAATTTGTAAGATTAGCAGTGAAGATTTTCACACAGAAATTTACTGGAAAGATAACATTAGAAAAGATTAAAGCTGCAAGAATTACTGATTGTACGGATATTGATTGGTCGTTAGACGGCGAGAAGGAAAAAGGACGGGCAGTGATGGATTTTAAGGTGATTCATGATGCTGTGAATTTTATTTATTAACTATTTCAAGATGTAAGAGGGGTATTTATGACATTAAAAAAAGAGGACGTTAGAGTTTTTACAGAAAAATATAGCAAAGTGTGTAAGAAAAACGATAGTGTAGAAAAAGATTTATTTACAGAGTATGGGGTGAAAAGAGGATTGCGGGATCTTAACGGAAAAGGTGTCGTAACAGGAATTACAAATATTTCGAGAATTGAATCATCAGAAATAGTAGATGGTAAGACTGTTCCATGCCCTGGAAAGTTATATTATAGAGGATATCAGATTCAGGAATTGGTAAAAGGATTTATGGAGGAAGGCAGATACGGATTTGAAGAGATTGCTTACCTTTTAGTTTTTGGTGAACTTCCTAGTCAGGAAAGTCTAAGTGAATTTCAAGAGATGCTGGCAACAGGCAGACGACTTCCTACAAATTTTGTCAGGGATGTAATTATGAAAGCGCCAAGTTCTGATATTATGAATTCGTTGACAAAGAGTGTGTTGACACTAGCATCATATGATAAGAATGTATCAGATACTTCGATAGAAAATGTTATACGTCAGTGTATTCAGTTAATTGCACTATTTCCAATGTTGTCAGTTTATGGATATCAGGCATACAATCATTATAAAAAGAATGGTAGTCTCTATATTCACAGACCAAAACCTGAGTTATCTACCAGCGAAAATCTTTTACGTATGCTCAGACCAAATAAAAAATATACAAAGTTGGAAGCTAAGGTATTGGATTTGGCATTAGTATTACATATGGAACATGGCGGAGGAAATAACTCAACTTTTACTACAAGAGTTGTAACATCTTCCGGTTCGGATACATATTCAACCATAGCGGCGGCACTATCATCTCTTAAAGGACCAAGACATGGAGGCGCCAATATTATGGTGGTGGAAATGTTTAAGGATATAAAAAAGAATGTTTCTGATATTACAGATGAAGCTGAAGTTCGGGAATATCTTAGAAAGATTTTACATAAAGAAGTATTCAATAAAAAAGGATTGATATATGGTATGGGGCATGCTGTTTATTCTGTGTCAGACCCAAGGGCAGATATATTTAAAGCGTTTGTTGAAAAGTTAGCAATTGAGAAAGGACGGGAAAAGGATTTTGCTCTTTATAGCATGATTGAGCGCCTTGCCCCAGAAGTGATAGCACAGGAACGCAAGATGTATAAAGGCGTTAGTGCAAATGTAGATTTTTACAGCGGTCTGGTTTACAGTATGCTAGACATTCCGGAAGAGTTGTTTACTCCGATGTTTGCAATTGCCAGAATTGTAGGGTGGAGTGCTCATCGTATTGAAGAATTAGTAAATGCTGACAAGATTATGCGGCCTGCATATGTAAGTAATTGTGGTTATAATGAATATGATAAAATAGATAATAGATAGTAAAAAGCCATGCCGCTTTAAGTGGTGTGGCTTTATAGAATTATGGAGGTTTTCATGAAATTGACAAATAGTGATGTTGAAAAGATAAAAGAAGAAATTGAACATAGAAAACTGGTTGTGCGAAAAGAAGCACTGGAAGCTGTAAAGGAAGCCAGAGCCCATGGAGATTTGAGCGAAAATTTTGAATATCACGCTGCAAAAAAAGACAAAAATAAAAATGAAAGCAGAATCAGGTATTTAGAAAAGGTTTTAAAGACTGCGACAATTATTACTGATGTGTCAAAAAGTGATGAAGTAGGATTAAATAATACTGTTCAAGTGTATTTTGAAGAAGACGATGAGATAGAAACTTTTAAAATTGTAAGTACAATGAGAGGTGATTCTGTTAAAGGAAGAATTAGCAATGAATCTCCAATAGGGGCAGCGCTCATGGGACATAAAGCAGGAGACAGGGTTGAAATAAAGGTTAACGATAGTTATAGTTATTTTGTTGTTATTAAGTCGATAGAAAATACAGGAGAAGAAGAGACTGATACAATCAGAAGTTATTAATTTCTTATGAAGCATTTTGTATAAATTACGAATGAAAGAGTTTATATTATATGGGAGAAATCAAGATGGCAAGATCTGAGAACCAAAAACAAAAGTTACTGGCATTATTAGATATACTAAAACGTAATACAGATGATGAACATGGCATTACTATGGTTCATATTATATCGGAATTAGAATCGAAAGGAATTAAGGCAGAGAGGAAAGCTATTTATGCAGATATTAATGCTTTGAAAGAATATGGTTATGAAATACAAGGAAATAAGCAGAATGGTACATATTATTACAAATTGATACATAGAAAATTTAATCTTCCGGAATTGAAACTGTTGGTTGATGCTGTTCAGGCATCGAAATTTATATCGCAGAGACGTTCTAATGAACTGATTAAAAAAATTGAAAGTCAGGCCAGCAAATATCAGGCAATGGAATTGCAGAGGCAGGTTTTTGTGGCAAATAGGGTGAAGACGGACTATGATAGTGTACTTGCAAATGTAGATGATTTAAATCTTGCAATTAACCATAACAGTAAAATTCAATTTGATTATTATGAATGGACATTGAATAAACAAATGAAAATTAGAGAAAATGGACATAAGACGGATATCAGTCCATGGGCTCTTACATGGGATGATGAAAATTACTATATGGTGGCTTATGATGGCGAAAGTGGTGTTATAAAGCACTATCGTGTTGATAAGATGAGGAAAATAGAACTTGTTGAAACACCACGTGATGGAAAAGAAAGATTTAAACAGTTTGATATGGCACTGTATTCAAAAAAAGTTTTCGGTATGTTCACGGGAGAAGAACAAAACGTAAAGATTCGGTTTGAGAATAGACTTATTGGAGTAGTTATAGACCGGTTTGGAAAAGACGTTATGATTGTTCCGAATGATAATGATACTTTTACAGTAAATATAAGAGTGAGTGTCAGTAATATGTTTTTTGGCTGGATTATTGGTTTGGGTAAAGGGGTAAAAATACTGGAACCGGAAAATGTGGTTGAGAAATTAAAGGATGAGATTATCAGATTGAAACATGAGTATGAAAAGAATGAAGATTAGCAGTGTTTTGAATAAGGGGAAAGTGAAATGCTGATAATATGGAGATACGGAGTGAAACAATATATGTTTACGATATTTACCAGTTATACACCAGGAGCAGGAAAAAGTTATGCAATGGTGCAAAAAGCGATGGAAGAAAAAGCGAAGGGCAGAAATGTCGTAGTTGGATTTCTTCATAGTGGGCATAGAGATATAACAAAAATATTAGAAGATAATGGAATTCATGGAAGAGAATCTGGCAAAGGAATGTCTTTGCCAGAAATAATGTCAAAAGCGCCCGATTTGGTGATTTTGGATGAAATGGGGATGAAGGTGAAAGATTATGGATTTGTGTACGAAATTATAGACCAACTGTTGATGAGAGGAATTGATGTATACACATCCACAAATTTAAAAAGATTTGAGGGGATTAATCCCAGTTTTAAAAAAATAACGGGAATCGCTATTCGAAATACCATACCTGACAAATATTTGGAGATGGCTGATGAAGTGTATTTTATTGATAGAGAGCCTGAACTCATGATACAGGATTTTGAGTCAGGGAAACTGTTTGATGAAAATTATATGGCCAACAGAATTATGAAGAAAAATTTTAAAAAGGAAACATTGCAAAGTTATAGGGCGATTAGTAAAGAGTATTTGAAAAATATGAGAGACAGTGAAACAAGACTTGAAATAATTAGTCGGTAATATTAAAAGAATGGCAGTGGATCAGGAATAAAAAAGTGGTAGTAAGTAAGAAAAAATCTGAGTTTATAAAACAGAATAAATTATCATGGACACCAGTGGTTGTTCTGTTAGCAGGCATTTGCTGTTTATTGTGGGGGTCGGCATTTCCATGTATAAAGATAGGATATCGCTTATTTAGAATAGAAAGTGGCGAGACGGTGTCACAAATTTTATTTGCAGGGATAAGATTTGCCTTGGCAGGATTTATGGTTATTGTTTTCTTTAGTGCTAAAAATAAAAAGATTATAACACCATCTTGTCCGGCAAAAATTGCTACTCTTAGCTGGTTTCAGACAATTCTACAGTATGTACCGTTTTACGTTGGGCTGGCACATACTACGGGTGTAAAATCATCAATCATTAATGGTTCGGCGGTCTTTGTTACAATTCTTGTTTCTTGTGTGGTGTTTGGACAGGAAAAACTGACAGGGAAAAAGATATTAGGAAGTGTGTTGGGATTTTTTGGAATAGTCATTGTTAATCTTGGAGGCGGTGGACTGGATTTAAGTATTAGTTTTCTTGGAGAAGGGCTGATTCTGATATCTACATTGTCATCTGCATTTTCTTCGTCATTTATAAAGAAGTTTTCAAAAGATACAGATGTTGTAATGTTAAGTGGTTATCAGTTTCTGTTTGGTGGTTTAATAATGACAATTCTAGGATTTGCTATGGGTGGGAGATTGCATAGTGTTTCGTATGCAGGCTGGATTTTGCTTGTATATATGGGATTTATATCAGCAGCGGCGTATACATTATGGAGTATCTTATTAAAATATAATTCAGTTTCGAAGATTTCAGCATATAAATTTATGAATCCAATGTTTGGTGTCATATTGTCATATGCTTTGTTACAGGAAAAAAGCCAGATGGGATGGCAGACGTTGGTTGCTCTTATATTGGTATGTATAGGAATTTATGTGGTGAATATTGCAGATAAAAGAAAGCATAAGTGATAAAAGAGGTAAATCGGAGAATTGGAATTTTAGAATGAATTGTATAACTTCTGCATAAGATGTACAAAGTATGTTTAGGCAGAGGTTTTTTTGAAAGCATATATTGAAGAGAGAGTGCTGGAAAGTGCTAAGTACATAATTAATAATAAAGCCACAGTTAGAAGTTGTGCCAAACAGTTTGGAATAAGTAAAAGTACAGTACATAAAGATGTTTCAGAACGATTGATACAGATTAGTCCTGTTATGGCATCTAAAGTAAAAGAAGTCTTGGATAAAAACAAGAGTGAGAGACATATTCGAGGAGGAATGGCTACAAGAGAAAAATACAGAAGAAAAAAAGAGTAGTTTGAAGTAGAAATGCTTAAGAGTTCGCTTGCGAACGCTCTCGTGAAGTGCGGATTTGCAATAACAATATCTTTTCCGTGCTTCTGCGATCCTGTGGAGTGGTACTATTATATAGAATAATTCTCTGAGTTTCTTATATAATAATAAAAGCCTTGGGTGAATATTCACTCAAGGCTGTTGTTCTCGGGGGACCTAGTGGGAATCTCACCCACTAGGTTGAGTATGAAAAACTTAAAATACGCCATTATAGAGTATGACGTATACAAACTATGTGCACTACCTAAGTAGTACAATTAGTATACTATAGTATAAATGTTAATAAAATATGAACAAATTGTAAAAAAACTCGAAAATTGACGAAAATTATTAAAAGTAAGAAAATGCAATAGAAATAGCAGGAATCTTTTGGAATAAAATCAAAATTAAACATGTACATAATAAGAAAAAATTGTTATACTTTAGTGTAGTGTGGATATTCTAAAATATATAGGATTATATTTTGAAAAAAAGAATGACCAAAGGAGTAACAAATGTTTAATACAGATATTGGAATAGATTTAGGAACTGCAAGTATACTTGTTTATATTAAAGGGAAAGGTGTTGTGTTAAAAGAGCCTTCCGTAGTAGCTATTGACAGAGATACAGAAAAAATTAAAGCTGTTGGTGAGGAAGCCAGACTGATGATTGGACGTACTCCTGGGAATATTGTTGCGGTAAGACCGTTGAAACAGGGGGTTATTTCTGACTATTCAGTTACAGAGCAGATGATTCGGTATTTTATTCAAAAGTCTATGGGTAAACGTTCTTATAAGAAACCCCGTATCTGTGTCTGTATTCCGAGTGGTGCAACAGAAGTGGAAACAAAGGCTGTTCAGGATGCGGCATTTCAGGCAGGAGCCAGAGAGGTTTTTGTAGTGGAAGAGCCATTGGCAGCAGCGATTGGTGCAGGAATAGAAATTAAAAAACCGTGTGGAAATATGATTGTTGATATTGGCGGTGGAACTACAGATATCGCTGTTATTTCATTAGGGGGTACGGTTGTCAGCACATCTGTTAAGGTTGCGGGAGATGATTTTGATGAGGCCATTGTCAGATATATGAGAAAGAAACACAATCTTCTGATTGGCGATAGAACAGCTGAGGAAATTAAAATTGGAATTGGTACATGCTATAACAAATCTGAAAACCAGAAGATGGAAGTGAGAGGAAGGAATCTTGTAACCGGTCTTCCAAAAACAATTGAGGTTACCTCAGAAGAGACAGAGGAAGCGTTAAGTGATGTTACAAGCAGTATTGTAGAGGCGGTTCATAGAGTGTTGGAACAGACTCCGCCGGAGCTTGCAGCAGATATTGCGGTGCGTGGTATTGTCCTGACTGGTGGTGGATGCTTATTGCATGGACTGGATGAATTAATTGAGGCGAAGACTGGTATTAATACAATGACAGCTGAAGATCCTATGACAGCAGTTGCTATTGGTACAGGTCAGTATTTGGAATATTTAGATGAGAATGAATCAGAAAAGATAAAATAGCCTGATAGACGTTTGATATCTGAACGGTTAGTTCAGGCATAAAAGTAGTTATACTACAGAATAAGGCTGTCCAATCATTGAAATGGGACAGCCTTATTCTGTAGCATAAGCCCGACAAGCGATATTGTGTTTGAAATACTAGGAGGAAAGATGAAATCAATTAACGGATATGTGGAAAGTATAACTTATAGAAATGAAGATAATGGTTATACGGTTCTTACATTGTCTTATGGTAAAAAGGAAATAAAATGTACAGGGAATTTTGGATATATAGCCGAAGGTGAATATGTGGAGATAGAAGGCGAAGAGGTTTTTCATGATGTGTATGGAGAACAGATTAAGGTTATATCCTATAAAGTTGTTCCTGCTACAGATGAGTTATCTTTGAAGAAATATTTAGGTTCTGGTGCGATTAAAGGGCTAGGCGCTGTTTTGGCAGATAGAATTGTAGAAAAATTTGGGGAGGATACATTGCGCATCGTGGAAGAGGAGCCTGAAAGACTGGCTGAAATCAGAGGGATAACGATTCGAAAGGCTATGAGTATCTGTGAACAGATTGAAGAGAAAAAAGACATGCGGGATGTCATGATTTTTCTTCAAGGGTATGGAATTAGTCCAACGTTAAGTACAAAGATATTTACACTGTATGGTACAAAAGTGTACGATATAATTAAGTCAAATCCTTACCGACTGGCTGACGATGTTTCAGGAATAGGTTTTAAGACGGCTGATGAGATTGCAAGAAGAGCAGGTGTGGAGGTGAATGCTTCTATTCGTATTAAAAGTGGAATGTGTTTTGCGTTATCGGAAGCAGCTAATTCGGGAAATACGTATCTTCCCAAGGATAAGCTTGTGGAAGCGACGGTTAATCTGTTAGGCTTACGTAATCAATATATGAGTGCAGATGGAACTTACAATATGGATTTACTGGATAACTGTTTTACAGAATTGATTTTGGAAAAAAAGTTGATTTTAAAAAATATTGAGGAAAAAGAAGCAGTATTTTTATCAACATTTTATTACACCGAATTAAATATAGCTCGAATGTTATTAGAGCTGAATGTCTCTAATCCTGAAGATGAGTACATAATGAATGTTAAGCTAGATACAATCGAAAAGTTGTCAGGGGTACATCTGGACGAATTACAGAGAAAGGCTGTTGTAGAAACACAGAATAATGGTGTGTCCATTATTACCGGTGGACCGGGTACAGGAAAGACGACCACCATCAATGCCATAATTCAAATGTTTGAGGCCGATGGGATGGATGTGAGTCTGGCAGCACCAACAGGGCGTGCGGCCAAGAGGATGAATGAAGCAACTGGTCATGATGCAAAAACCATACATAGAATGTTAGAAATATCAGGTTCTTCGGAAAATGTAGGAAGAGATGAGGTAGAGGCAAGATTTGGAAGAAATGAGCAGAATCCATTAGAGACAGATGTGATTATTGTAGATGAGATGTCTATGGTAGATACATTCTTAATGCACGCTCTCTTAAAGGCGGTTACCATTGGAACCAGAGTTGTTTTTGTAGGAGATGTCAATCAGCTGGCAAGTGTAGGTCCAGGAAATGTATTAAGAGATATGATTGAATCGGAGCAGTTCTCTGTGGTAAGACTGACAAAAGTTTTCAGACAGGCAGGAGAGAGCGGTATTGTAACAAATGCACATAAGATAAATGATGGGGAAGAGGTAGTACTGGATAACAGTAAAGGTGATTTCTTATATGTAGAAAGGGAGAATGCCCAGATGGCTCTGAATGCAACGATTGGACTGTTGAAATCAAAGCTGCCGGATTATGTTGGAGCGAGTGATCGTGATATTCAGGTATTGACACCAATGCGCGGTGGAATACTGGGGGTAAATTCTTTAAACGAGCAGCTGCAAAAATATATGAATCCAAAATCAGATGATAAGAGTGAACGGGAAGTTGCAGGGACTTTGTTTCGTGAAGGCGATAAGGTTATGCAGATTAAAAATAACTATCAGTTGGAATGGGAACAGAAAAGTATGGACGGCAGAATTTATGACAGTGGGACAGGAATCTTTAATGGTGACATGGGGATTGTTACAAAAATCAATAATTCGACCAATTATATTGAGGTTGTTTTTGATGATGACAGGTATGTGACATATGATGCCAAGCAGGCGGAGGAGTTAGAACTGGCATACGCAATTACGATTCATAAATCGCAGGGAAGTGAGTATCCGGCCGTAATCATGCCGTTAGTATCGGGTGTTTCTATGCTTATGACAAGGAATCTTCTTTATACGGGTGTTACCAGAGCAAAGAAATGTGTTTGTATCGTAGGAAGAAAAGAAACTTTTGGAGCAATGATTGCAAATGAGGATCAGCATAAAAGGTATTCCGGTCTGAAATGGAATATTGAAAATTATTATGAAGAGTAAAGAAACGCATGTATAAATGATGATAACATCAAGGATAAAGGGGGAGAATGTTAAAAAGAAAAATAAATTCACTGGAAAGGATTTTCTTTCCAAATGTATGTCCTGTATGTCAAGACGTCATTAGACCACAGGAAAAGATTTGTAAGGATTGTGTTCGAAAATTGAATATTATAAAAGAACCGAAATGTGAGAAATGTGGTAAACAGTTAAATACGAATGAAAAATTATTTTGCTGTGATTGCGAATGTAGTATTCATTTTTTTGACAAAGGAGTTTGTATATTTGAATATACGGATGAGTTGAAAAAAACGTTATATGGATTTAAATATGACAATAAAAGATGCTATCGTGAATTATTCGGATATGCAGGGGCAAAAAAGTACAAGAAGTTATTAGAGGAATGGGAAATAGAAAGGATTATGCCTGTTCCTATGTATCAAAAGAAAAAACAGAAAAGAGGATATAATCAGGCTGAGGAGTTTGGAAAAGCACTGGAAGAATACACAGGGATAAAGATGGACTGCTCATGTATGATTCGTGTGAGAGATACGAGACCTCAGAAGGGTTTGAGTAAGGAAGAAAGACAACGGAATTTAAGAAGAGCATTTGCTGTTGATATGGAAAAAGTAAAGGGAGTAACAGCAATTTTGCTGGTGGATGATATTTATACTACAGGTAGTACGTTGGATGCCTGTGCGGAGGTACTGAAAAAGGCCGGAGTAGAAAAGGTTTATTTTATGTGTGTGGCTGGAGGGAAATAACAAAGTCATGCGTACCTCGATTTCAGATGCTTTGCATCTTACATCTCGGTCGCGGACT
>CAJUBZ010000014.1:17081-53758 GCA_910584795.1 uncultured Eubacterium sp.
AGTCATGCGTACCTCGATTTCAGATGCTTTGCATCTTACATCTCGGTCGCGGACTCACGTCCTATAAAATCAAAACATATAAAAGATCGGTTTATGCAAGCATACCGACTTCTATATGTTTCGATTTTGCATGACTTTGTGCTTGCGCGAATGTTTTTGTTGACGTAGGGTTTTGGGTGTGTTATATTAGTAGTGCGTAAGAAGAGAGGGTCTTTTTTTTTTGCATTAATTTTATTTGGAATAATGTGTTATATTATATAGAAGAAAGCCCTACGAGAGAATAAAGCGGAGGTGAAACTCATGAGAACAAAAATTACATTAGAATGTACAGAGTGCAAGCAGAGAAATTACAATACAACAAAGGACAAGAAGACTCATCCAGATAGAGTTGAGACAAAGAAATATTGTAAGTTCTGCAAGAAACATACAATGCATAAAGAGACAAAATAGTCTATTTGGAGGTGAAATGAATTATGGCAGAAGCTAAGAAAAAAGGCGGCTTAAAAAACTGGTGGACAGGATTAAAAGCTGAGTTTTCAAAAATTATATGGCCTACAAAAGCATCAATTATCAGACAGACTGTTGTTGTTGTAATTGTCACAGTTATTATGGGAGTTCTTATTGGAATGATTGACCAAGTTATTCAGTTTGGTTTAACAAATATTATGAAATAATAAGAATAATAATAAGAGGTGATTATATGTCAGAAGCAAATTGGTATGTTGTGCATACTTATTCAGGATATGAGAATAAAGTTAAGACCAATATTGAGCAGTCTATTGAAAATAGAAAGCTGCATGATCAGATATTGGAAGTATCAGTTCCGACACAGGAAGTGGTAGAACTAAAAAACGGTGTTAAAAAAGTTTCTGAGAAAAAACTTTTTCCTGGATATGTGCTTATAAACATGGTGATGAATGATGACACCTGGTATGTAGTTAGAAATACTAGAGGTGTTACAGGATTCGTAGGTCCGGGATCAAAACCGGTCCCTCTTACAGCAGAAGAAATGATGACACTTGGTGTTAAGACCAATGAAAAAATCAATGTTGATTTTGAAGAGGGTGAAATGGTTAATGTTATCGCAGGCGTTTGGGCTGGTACAGCCGGTGAAGTAAAACGTATCGATGACGCCAGACAGACAGTCACAATCAGTGTGGACATGTTTGGCAGGGAAACTCCTGTAGAGTTGAACTTTACAGAAGTGAAAAAGTTGAAATAAAGCCTATATGGTTTTATGAAAATACTGTCTGATATGAATTTGAGTCAGTATTTATAGAAGAATGTTTTGTGGTGCACACAAAGCAGTGGGAGGGGTTCCCGATAATACCACATTATTTAGGAGGTGCCGAAGATGGCAAAGAAAGTAGAAGGATACATTAAATTGCAAATCGAAGCTGGAAAAGCAACACCAGCTCCACCAGTTGGTCCAGCACTTGGACAATGGGGATTAAACATCGTTCAGTTCACAAAGGACTTCAACGCGAGAACAGCAGATCAGCCGGGAATGATTATTCCAGTTGTAATCACTGTTTATCAGGATAAGAGTTTTAGTTTTGTAACAAAGACTCCACCGGCAGCAGTATTATTAAAGAAAGCTTGCAAGATTCAAAAAGGTGCAGGTAATTCATTAAAAGAAACTGTTGCAACAATCTCAAAAGCAGATTTACAGCAGATTGCTGAAACAAAGATGAAAGATTTGAATGCAGCAAGTGTAGAAGCAGCTATGAGCATGATTGCTGGTACAGCAAGAAGTATGGGAATCAAGGTTGAAGACTAATCGGTTATAATCGAAATAAGAATTGAAAAGCGTGGGAGGTATATCCGTTATTACCACGAGGAGGTTTAAATGAAGAGAGGAAAGAAATATACAGAAGCAGCTAAGACGATTGACAGAGCTGTTCAGTATGATACAGAAGAAGCTGTTTCTTTAGTAAAGAAAGCAGCAGTTGCAAAATTTGATGAAACAATAGAATGTCACATCAGAACAGGTTGTGATGGACGTCACGCAGATCAGCAGATTCGTGGTGCTGTAGTATTACCTAACGGAACAGGTAAAACTGTTAAGGTTTTAGTTTTTGCTAAGGGCGCTAAGGCTGATGAAGCAGAAGCAGCAGGCGCTGATTTTGTAGGCGGTGAAGAATTAATACCAAAGATTCAGAATGATGGTTGGTTCGACTTTGATGTAGTTGTTGCTACACCGGACATGATGGGTGTTGTTGGTAGACTTGGTCGTGTACTTGGACCAAAAGGCTTAATGCCTAACCCAAAAGCAGGTACAGTAACTATGGACGTTACAAAAGCTATCGAAGATATCAAAGCTGGTAAGATTGAATACAGACTTGATAAAGCGAACATCGTTCACGTTCCAGTTGGTAAAGCTTCATTTACAGAAGAGCAGCTTACAGAAAACTTCAATGCATTAATGGATGCGATTATGAAGGTGAAACCTGCAGCTGTTAAGGGTGCTTATCTTAAGACTGTTACTCTTACATCAACAATGGGACCTGGTGTTAAGGTTAACGTTGCTAAGATTACAAATGCGTAACAGCACTTGTTACAGGAATGTGGCATAATTGTTTTTAATGATATGCTGATAAAGACCTGTTGACAATATAATTTAATTGTGCTAATATGCACAAGTGGTTTAAAACCAATTGCCGAAGACAGTAGGTTTTGCGTATGCAAAGTAAGTTCGAGAATCGTCGCCTACCGAGGAATTAAGTTTTATACAAAGAAACTTTATGCCTTTCTGTCTTTGGACGGAAAGGCTTTTGTTATACACGATGAGCCAAGCACAAATTTGTGCTTGCACAAGCATTTGCATTTGGCGAACGTATAATCACTGAGAATAAGCGAAGCGGATTCGAAGTATTATACGAGTGTATATCGAGTAGGCGATAGCCTGCTCGAATGTATAAATTCGGCGAAATGAAGGTTATGACCTAAAAAAAATAAGGAGGCAAAACATTCATGGCAAAAGTAGAGTTAAAGAAACCTATCGTAGAAGAGATTTCAGAGTTACTTAATGGTGCAGCTACAGCAGTTGTAGTTGATTACCGTGGACTTACTGTTGCACAGGACACAGAGCTTCGTAGAGAATTAAGAGAAGCTGGTGTTGTATACAAGGTATACAAGAACACAATGATTAACTTTGCAATCAAAGGCACAGAATTTGAAGATTTAGCTCAGCATCTTGAAGGACCAACTGCTATTGCAGTTTGTAAAGATGATGCTACAGCAGCGGCTAGAGTTATTTACAAGTTTGCTAAGAACGCTGAAGCTTTAGAAGTTAAGGGTGGAATTGTAGATGGTACTTACTATGATGAACCAGGATTAAAGAAACTTGCAAACATCCCATCAAGAGAAGTACTTCTTTCCAAGTTACTTGGATCTATGCAGTCACCTATTACAAACTTCGCTCGTGTTATCAAGCAGATTGCTGAAAAAGACGAAGAAGCTGCATAGAATTTGAGCAATGCTCAAATGTGGCAAAAAAGAATGAAAGGGCAGTGTTTGTATACTGTCAGTAAAACGAAATTTATATGAAATTGATTTAGGAGGAATAAACAATGACAACAGCAGAAATCATTGAAGTAATCAAAGGATTAACAGTTTTAGAATTAAACGAATTAGTAACAGCATGTGAAGAAGAATTTGGTGTATCTGCAGCAGCAGGTGTTGTAGTTGCAGCAGCTGGAGCAGAAGGTGGAGCAGCAGAAGAGAAGACTGAATTCGACGTAGAGTTAACAGAAGTTGGTGATCAGAAGGTTAAGGTTATCAAGGCTGTTAAGGATGCAACTGGTTTAGGACTTAAGGAAGCTAAGGAAGTAGTTGACGGAGCTCCTAAGGTTGTTAAAGAAGGAATCTCTAAAGAAGAGGCAGAAGCTCTTAAGAAACAGTTAGAAGAAGTTGGAGCAACAGTTACATTAAAGTAATTTACGCGATGGCAATGAGCCATGCATCTGAAAACAGAAAAACACTCGCATAGTGCTTGCACTTATGCAAGTGTTTTTCTGTTTTCAGATATAGTGCGAAGCCCGTGACCGAGCAGCTGTGCTGCGAGGTAGCATGGCTCGATATAGGGCGAAGCCCGCGACCGAGCAGCCGTGCTGCGAGGTAGCATGGCACGATATAGGGCGAAGCCCGCGATCGAGCAGCTGTGCTGCGAGGTGGCATGGCACGTAATTAAGCAAATTATTCAGAGATAATATATTAGGTAAAAAATAACTGGAGAGGTCTGATGGCATTTCATGTTTACTCAGGCGCCGAAGGTGTACGGCATATCTTGTGATATGTTAATCTCTCAGGCAAAAGGACAGGAGGATAAAATGAAACAGTTTACACAATTTTTAGAACAGGTAGATGCTTTGGTGTGGGGAGTACCTTTGATTGTACTTATATTAGCAGCAGGAATCTACCTTACTTTTCGTTTAAGATTACTACAGGTTTTTCATTTACCGAAAGCGTTGAAATATATGTTTAAAAATGAAGAGGGGGGAGAAGGAGAAGTAACTAGTTTTGGAGCTTTATGCACAGCTCTTTCTGCAACGATTGGAACAGGAAATATCGTAGGTGTAGCTACAGCCATTGGTGTTTTGGCAGGTGGTCCCGGAGCGTTGTTCTGGATGTGGGTTGCAGCGTTTCTTGGAATGGCTACAAAGTATGCAGAAGGTTTTCTTGCAGTTAAATATAGAAAAATTAGCGCAGATGGACATGTTCTGGGTGGTCCGTTTTATTATATCGAGAATGGCATGGGGCATAAATGGAAATGGCTTGCAAAGGTTTTTGCGTTTTTTGGAGCATGCGTCGGCTTATTCGGTATTGGTACGTTTACACAGGTAAATGGCATTGCTTCTGCAGTACAGTCGTTCTTTGATCCGGATAAAGTTCATACAGTAAATATATTTGGAGCGGACTATTCAATTTCTATTGTTATTACAGCGGTTGTGTTGACATTGTGCGTTGGTCTGGTTGTAATTGGTGGTATTAAACGAATTGCCGGTGTTTCAGAGGTGGTAGTTCCGTTTATGGCGGTTTTATATATTGTAGCAGCGTTAGTGTTAATTTTTGTAAATATTGATAAAGTTCCAGCAGCTTTTGCAGAGATATTTAAAGGTGCTTTTGGAGTAAAACCAATTGCAGGAGGCGCGTTTGCCTCTATAGCTATTGCGATGCAGAAAGGTGTGGCACGTGGTATTTTTTCTAATGAGGCAGGTCTTGGTTCTGCCCCAATCGCTGCTGCGGCGGCACAGACCAAAGAACCGGTACGTCAGGGACTTGTTACAATGACAGGAACTTTTATTGATACGATTATTGTATGTACAATGACAGGTCTTTCGATTGTGATGATGGGAACGTGGGCAGATAAGAGCCTTGAGGGAGTACAGGTAACTACGGCAGCCTTCCAGAAAGGTTTGTATTTCCTACCATCTAATGTGGCATCACTGATTTTGATGGTTTGCCTTGTGTTTTTTGCCTTTACAACAATTCTCGGTTGGGATTATTATGGCGAAAGATGTTTAGAGTATTTATCAAATGGAAGTACAACCGCAGTAAAAGTATACAGATGGTTATACATTCTGGCGGTATTTATCGGGCCATATATGACAGTAGCGGCAGTTTGGACGATTGCCGATATCTTTAATGGATTGATGGCAATACCGAATATTATTGCGCTGTTTGCATTGAGTGGTGTGATTGTAAAAGAAACTAGAGATTATTTTAGCAGACAGAAAGAAAGTAAAAAATAAAAAAAATACAAAGAAGTCAAACATTTTGGGTAATTATTCAAAAATGCTTGACTTCTTTTTTTTGAAATGGTATATTAAAATTTGCTATGCGTAAAAAGGGGTGTAGTGCGCCCTTTTAAGAGGAGTTTGGTTGACATAATGACTGAAAAACCTAATTAAATAAAGTGATAGCGATAAATTAATTAATTATATTAAGACAAGGAGAGTAATGTCAATGGAGAAGAACAGAATCAGTCCTGTAAAAGCAGGAAAAGGTATTCGTATGAGTTATTCAAGACAGAAAGAAGTTCTTGAAATGCCAAATCTTATTGAAGTGCAGAGAGATTCATATGAGTGGTTTCTTACTACAGGTCTAAGAGAAGTATTAGACGATATTTCCCCGATTGAGGATTATGGCCAGAACTTAAGCCTTGAATTTATTGACTTCAGATTGTGTGAAGAAGATAAAAAATACACAATTGAAGAGTGTAAGGAAAGGGATGCAACTTATGCAGCACCTTTGAAGGTTAAGGTAAGACTTCATAATAAGGAGACAGGTGAGTTTACAGAGCATGATATTTTCATGGGTGATTTACCACTTATGACAGCCACAGGCACTTTTGTAATTAATGGTGCTGAGCGTGTAATTGTAAGTCAGTTAGTCCGTTCACCGGGTATCTACTATGTTATTGGTCATGATAAGGTAGGAAAGGAATTATATACATCACAGGTAATTCCAAACCGTGGAGCATGGTTAGAATACGAAACAGATTCTAATGATGTGTTCTATGTTCGTGTAGACAGAACAAGAAAGGTTCCGGTAACAGTTCTTATCAGAGCATTAGGTGTAGGAACAAATGCTGAGATTACAGAATTATTCGGTGAGGAAGAAAAACTTCTTGCTACATTTGAAAAGGATCAAAGCGACGATTATGAGAGTGGTCTTTTAGAATTATATAAGAAGATTCGTCCGGGAGAACCTCTTAGTGTAGACAGTGCTGAGTCTATTATTACAGGAATGTTCTTTGATGCAAAGAGATATGACCTTGCCAGAGTTGGTAGATATAAATACAATAAAAAGCTTTCTTATAAGAGCAGAATTGTAGGACATATTTTAGCAGAAGATGTTATTGATATGTCTACAGGTGAAGTTTTGGCAGAGGCTGGAACAAATGTTTCACAGGATTTGGCGGTTCAGATTCAGAATGCAGCTGTTCCATCAGTAATGATTCAGACAGACGTTAAGAATGAAAAGGTATTATCTAATATGGCAGTTGATATCAATGCATATGTTGATTTTGACTGTAAGGAATTAGGGATATTAGAGGATGTTTATTATCCTGTACTTGCTGAAATCTTAGCAGAAAATGAAACAGAAGAAGAGTTAAAAGATGCGATTAAGAGAAATGCTCATGAATTAGTTCCAAAGCATATTACAAAGGAAGATATCCTTGCATCCATTAACTATTTATTAAATATAGAATATGGTATTGGAACATCTGATGATATTGACCACTTAGGAAACAGACGTATCCGTGCAGTAGGTGAATTGCTTCAGAACCAGTACAGAATTGGTCTTTCAAGAATGGAGAGAGTTGTTCGTGAAAGAATGACTACACAGGATTTGGAAGGCGTTTCTCCACAGACATTAATTAATATAAAACCGGTAACCGCAGCTGTTAAGGAATTCTTTGGAAGTTCCCAGTTGTCACAGTTTATGGATCAGAACAATCCGCTTGGTGAGCTGACACATAAGAGACGTTTATCAGCACTTGGACCTGGTGGTCTTTCCAGAGATCGTGCCGGATTCGAGGTTCGAGATGTTCATTATACACATTATGGAAGAATGTGTCCTATCGAGACACCTGAAGGACCGAACATCGGTCTGATTAACTCATTTGCATCTTTTGCCAGATTAAATGAGTATGGATTTATTGAAGCTCCATATAGAGTAGTAGATAAGTCAGATCCTGAGAATCCACGTGTTACAGATGAGGTTGTATATATTACAGCAGATGAAGAAGATGTTTATACAGTAGCACAGGCGAATGAACCATTGGATGAAAACGGATATTTTGTAAATAAGAATGTATCCGGACGTTATAGAGAAGAAACATCTCAGTTTGACAAGAAGAGAATTGATCTGATGGACGTATCTCCTAGAATGGTATTCTCGGTAGCTACATCTATGATTCCGTTCTTACAGAATGATGATGCGAACCGTGCCCTGATGGGATCAAACATGCAGCGTCAGGCAGTACCGCTTATGACTACAGAGGCACCTGTAGTTGGTACAGGTATGGAAGGAAAAGCTGCTGTTGACTCAGGTGTATGTGTAGTAGCAACACGTGCTGGTGTTGTTGAGAAGTCGACATCAAAAGAGATAACAGTAAGAACAGATGACGGTCAGTTAGACACATATCATCTGATTAAATTCTCAAGAAGTAACCAGAGTAACTGCTACAACCAGAGAGCTATTGTATTCAAGGGCGACAGAGTTGAAGCAGGTGAAGTAATTGCCGATGGAGCATCAACATCGAATGGTGAGATTGCTCTTGGTAAGAACCCATTAATCGGATTTATGACTTGGGAAGGTTATAACTACGAGGATGCGGTACTTCTTAGCGAAAGATTAGTACAGGATGATGTTTATACATCGATTCATATAGAAGAATACGAGACAGAAGCAAGAGATACAAAACTTGGACCAGAAGAGATTACAAATGATGTTCCGGGTGTTGGTGATGATGCGAGAAAAGATCTTGATGAGAGAGGTATTATCAGAATTGGTGCAGAAGTAAGAGCCGGAGATATCTTGGTTGGTAAGGTTACTCCAAAGGGAGAGACAGAATTGACACCGGAAGAAAGATTACTTCGTGCAATTTTTGGTGAAAAGGCTAGAGAAGTTAGAGACACATCACTTAAGGTTCCTCATGGTGAGGCCGGTATTGTTGTTGATGCAAAAGTATTCAAGAGAGAAAATGGAGATGAGTTGGCACCAGGTGTAAACGAGTCGGTTCGTATCTACATCGCACAGAAGAGAAAGATTTCTGTCGGTGATAAGATGGCTGGTCGTCATGGTAACAAGGGTGTTGTTTCCAGAGTACTTCCTGTAGAAGATATGCCGTTCTTACCAAATGGCAGACCTCTTGATATCGTATTGAATCCTTTGGGCGTACCTTCACGTATGAATATCGGACAGGTACTTGAGATTCATTTAAGTCTTGCAGCAAAAGTATTAGGATTTAATATTGCAACTCCTGTATTTGACGGAGCAGACGAGTTTGATATCATGGATACTTTGGAACTTGCAAATGATTATGCCAATACAGAATGGGAAGATTTTGTAGAAAAATATAAAGATACATTAAAACCAGAAGTTATGGAATATTTAGGAAATAACCTTGATCACAGAGAAGAGTGGAAGGGTGTTCCTATTGCAAGAGATGGAAAAGTGAGACTTCGAGATGGTAGAACAGGTGATTATTTTGATAGTCCTGTTACAATCGGTTTCATGCATTATTTGAAACTCCATCACTTGGTTGATGACAAGATTCATGCACGTTCAACGGGTCCTTACTCCTTAGTAACACAGCAGCCACTTGGTGGTAAAGCGCAGTTCGGTGGACAGAGATTCGGTGAGATGGAAGTTTGGGCACTTGAAGCGTACGGTGCATCATACACATTGCAGGAAATCCTAACATTTAAGTCTGATGACGTTGTAGGACGTGTTAAGACTTACGAAGCAATTATTAAGGGTGAAAATATCCCTCAGCCGGGAATCCCTGAGTCGTTCAAGGTACTTGTAAAAGAACTTCAGGCATTGGCACTTGATGTAAATGTATTAGATAAAGATGATAATGTTGTTGAATTGAAGGAAAGCACAGATTATGGTGAAACAAACTTTAATGCAATCCTGAACAATGATAAGACATTTGGTCAAAATAAGGAAGACAGTCTGGCATTTGCACAGGCAGGATTCCAGACACAGGAATTTGTTGGCGAAGAACTCCAGACGGTAAATGCTGATGGTTCAGTATTTGAAGATGGTCAGGAAAATTAATAGAAGGGAGATTTGATCATGGCAGATGTAAACGTAAGTGAACAGCTTGCATTCGATAAAATTAAAATCGGTCTTGCTTCACCGGATAAAATCAGACAGTGGGCTACCAGAAAAGTAGGCGACAAAGAGGAATTAGGTGAAGTTACAAAACCGGAAACCATTAACTACAGAACATTAAAGCCGGAAAAGGATGGTTTGTTCTGTGAAAAGATTTTCGGACCAAATAAGGACTGGGAATGTCACTGTGGTAAATATAAGAAAATCAGATATAAAGGTGTAGTCTGTGACAGATGTGGCGTTGAGGTTACAAAAGCAAGTGTACGTCGTGAGCGTATGGGTTGTGTGGAACTTGCAACACCAGTATCACATATCTGGTATTTTAAAGGAATCCCTTCTAGAATGGGACTGATTCTTGATATTTCACCAAGAGTGTTAGAAAAAGTATTATACTTTGCTTCTTATATCGTGCTGGATCCAATGGATACTTCATTGGAATACAAGCAGGTATTAACAGAGAAGGAGTTTAGAGAAGCTTACGAAGAATTTGAAGGCAAATTCCGTGTAGGTATGGGTGCTGAAGCTATCAAAGAATTACTTCAGGCAATTGATCTTGACAAGGGAGCAGAACAGTTAAAAGAAGAGTTATTTGAAGCAACAGGACAGAAGAAAGCAAAAATCGTAAAGAGACTTGAAGTCTTTGAGGCTTTTAGAAGTTCAGGTAATAAGCCGGAATGGATGATCATGGATGTAATTCCGGTTATTCCTCCGGATATCAGACCTATGGTTCAGTTAGAAGGTGGTAGATTTGCCACATCTGACTTAAACGATTTATATAGAAGAATTATCAATAGAAATAACCGTTTAAAGAGACTTCTTGAGCTTGGTGCTCCGGAAATTATTGTGAGAAATGAAAAGAGAATGCTTCAGGAAGCGGTTGATGCATTGATTGATAATGGTAGACGAGGTAGAGCGGTTACAGGACCTGGTAACAGAGCGTTGAAATCACTTTCAGACATGTTGAAAGGTAAACAGGGACGTTTTCGTCAGAACTTGCTTGGTAAGCGTGTTGACTATTCAGGACGTTCCGTTATCGTAGTTGGGCCGGAACTTAAGATTTACCAGTGCGGTCTTCCAAAAGAAATGGCGATTGAATTATTTAAGCCATTTGTTATGAAAGAATTAGTTGAGCAGGGAACAGCTCATAATATTAAAGCGGCTAAGAAGATGGTAGAAAGACTTCAGACAGAAGTGTGGGATGTATTAGAAGAAGTTATCAAAGAACATCCGGTTATGTTAAACCGTGCCCCTACTCTTCATAGATTAGGTATTCAGGCATTTGAGCCGGTACTTGTAGAAGGTAGAGCTATCAAACTTCATCCGTTGGTATGTACAGCGTTCAATGCCGACTTCGACGGTGACCAGATGGCTGTTCATCTTCCACTTTCAGTAGAAGCTCAGGCAGAATGTAGATTTTTACTGCTTTCACCAAACAACTTGTTGAAACCATCAGATGGTGCACCGGTAGCGGTTCCTTCACAGGATATGGTACTTGGTATTTATTATCTGACGATGGATAAGATGGTTGACCATTCTGGTGATGAAGAAATTGAAGCGAAAGCAGGAAGAAAGATTTATAGCTCAGAAGAAGAGTTAAAGAAAGCATTAGATGAAGGAAAAATTGGAGCACATGATTATATCAAATATCAGGCAGAGGACAGAGTTGTTGTTTGTGAGCCGATTGATGTAATTGGACGATTCTTCAGCGATGTTAATCAGGCGATTTTAGCTTATGAAAATGGAGATATTTCTCTTCACCAGAAAATTAAAGTAAAAAGAAAAGTCTTTAATGGCAAAGGCGAAGAAGTAGAAGGTGTTATTGAGACAACTCTTGGACGTTGTCTGTTCAATGAAATTCTTCCACAAGATTTAGGTTTTGTTAAGAGAGAAGCAGATGAAGATTATTTGAAATTTGAGGTTGATTTCCATGTAGGAAAGAAAGGCTTGAAACAAATCTTAGAGAAAGTTATTAATAACCATGGTGCTACTAAGACAGCAGAAGTTCTTGATAATATTAAGGCTATGGGTTATAAGTACTCAACAAGAGCCGCTATGACAGTTTCTATTTCTGATATGACAGTACCGGAAGCTAAGAAACAGATTCTGGCAGATGCTGAGAGCACAGTAGATGAGATTACAAAGCATTTCCGCAGAGGTTTCCTGACAGATGAGGAAAGATATAAAGAAGTTATTGAGACATGGCAGGATGCTGATAATCAGATTACAAGTGCACTTCTTGGCGGTCTTGATAAATATAACAATATCTTTATGATGGCTGATTCTGGAGCCCGTGGTTCTGACAAACAGATTAAACAGCTTGCAGGTATGCGTGGATTGATGGCAGATACAACAGGTAAGACAATCGAACTTCCTATTAAGTCAAACTTCCGTGAAGGTCTTGATGTTTTGGAATACTTTATTTCAGCCCACGGTGCAAGAAAGGGTCTTTCTGATACAGCTCTTCGTACAGCCGATTCAGGATACCTTACAAGAAGACTTGTAGATGTGTCACAGGATTTGATTATTCGTGATGTTGACTGTCAGGAAGGAAAAGCAATTCCGTTTATGGAAATTGAAGCTTTAATGGATGGTAACGAAGTTATCGAAAGTCTTGAAGAGAGAATTACAGGAAGAACAGCAGCAGAATCCATGTATGATGCAGATGGAAATATGATTGTGAAAGCAAATCATATGATTACACCAAAGAGAGCGGCAGCAATTGTTGCAACTGGTGTAGATAGAGTTAAGATTAGAACAATTCTTACATGTAAGTCACATGTGGGTGTCTGTGCAAAATGTTATGGCGCTAACATGGCTACAGGACAGAGAGTTCAGGTAGGTGAGGCTGTTGGTATTATTGCTGCCCAGTCTATCGGAGAGCCTGGTACACAGCTTACAATGAGAACCTTCCATACTGGTGGTGTTGCCGGTGATGATATTACACAGGGTCTTCCTAGAGTAGAGGAATTATTTGAGGCTAGAAAACCAAAGGGACTTGCTATTATTGCAGAGTTTGGTGGAAGAGCTGAAATCAAAGAAAATAAAAAGAAACGTGAAATCGTTATAACAAATGAGGAAACTGGCGAGTCAAAGGCTTACCTTATCCCATATGGTTCAAGAATTAAGATTCTTGATGGTACAGTACTTGAAGCAGGTGACGAACTTACAGAAGGTAGTATCAATCCACACGATCTCTTAAAGATTAAGGGACTTCGTGCGGTTCAGGATTATATGATTCGTGAAGTACAGAGAGTTTACCGC
The DNA here is from genome assembly GCA_910584795.1 of uncultured Eubacterium sp. Lineage (GTDB taxonomy): Bacteria > Bacillota > Clostridia > Lachnospirales > Lachnospiraceae > Eubacterium_G. Next base: position 30,195 of record CAJUBZ010000014.1, read on the forward strand.
TTACAGGGTGTAGAAATTAATGATAAGCACGTAGAAGTTATTGTCCGTCAGATGCTAAAGAAGATTAAGGTTGATACAGCTGGTGACTCGGAATTCTTGCCAGGAACAACAGTTGAGGTTCTTAACTTTAATGAAGTAAATGAGGAATTAGCAGCACAGGGTAAAGAACCAGCTACTGGTACACAGATTATGCTTGGTATTACAAAGGCATCTCTTGCTACAAATTCATTCCTTTCAGCTGCATCTTTCCAGGAGACAACAAGAGTTCTTACAGAAGCTGCTATTAGTGGTAAGGTAGATCCGTTAGTTGGTCTGAAAGAAAATGTACTGATTGGTAAGTTGATTCCGGCAGGTACAGGTCTTGAAAGATATGGTTCTGTAAAATTAAGTACAGATGTGAAACCAGTGACAGAGGAAGTGATTTCTGTTTCTGAACAAGGAATGGAGACTTTAGAAGGTGATGTTCTTGAAGTTCCAAGTGAAATAGAGATGATTGAAATTATTGAAGAGACAGTAGAAACAACAGAGGATTAATAAATAGACCCAAGGTCTTGAATATTGATATAACAGACAGTTCGAAACCATCCTGTCTATAAACAAAACTAGGGACGAATCACAGGTATCTTGTGGTTTATTAAAGGGCGCCCTAATGGGCGTCTTTTCTATTGTATAGAAGGAGGTAATATGGCAGAAGGATTTAATCCGGTCAGATATTCTGTAATTCATGATAAGAATTCACGTGAGATTGTTATGTTAGTGGGAAATGGATGTAAATGGAGAAAATGCAGATTTTGTGACTATCATTTAGACAGTAGTCTGGATGAGGAGGCAAATTATATAATTAATCAGAAAGCATTAAGTAATGTTACAGGCATTTACCACGAACTAGAAGTAATTAATTCGGGAAGTTTTGTAGATTTAGATCAAAAGACCATAGAATTAATAAAAAATATATGTTGTATAAAAAAAATATCTACGATTCATTTTGAGTGTCATTTTATGCATAAGGATGAAGTGAAAGACTTTAAAAAGTCATTTCTCGATATTGGCGTAAAATGCATTATAAAATTAGGTTTGGAAACATTTGATTATGAATTGAGAGAAAAAATTCTGATGAAAGGAATAAATGAAAAGAATCCCGAAATAATTGCAGAATATTTTGATGAAATAAATTTACTGCAGGGAATCACAGGGCAGAGTGCAGAATCTATGATGAATGATATAGAAACCGGACTGAGATATTTTGACCGTGTATGTGTGAATATAATGACAGAAAATGGAATGCCGGTGAAACCGGATAAAAAAGTGATAAAAGAGTTTATGGATAAGGTTTATCCTATTTATAAAAGCTGTGATAGGTTAGATATACTGTTGAATAATACAGACTTTGGTGTTGGAGAAAACCAATGTTAAGTTTGCAAGAAGGTTCAAATATGCATTGTGGTCATTGACCATGATACATTTGAAAATAAATGACATAAGCCGGTCGTGCAGAGAAATTGATGCAATGACTGTAATAAGCAGAAGAAAAGGAGGAGAAGTTTTATGTCAAATGAAGTTTTATTAGTGCTGTCCATATTAATTATTTATGGAAGTGAATTACTGTTTTTTAAGTTGTTTGGAAAATATGGATTGTATTGTTTTACATCAATAGCAACTATAGCAGCCAATATCGAAGTTTTAATTGTGATTAAAGCTTTCGGTATGGAAATGACTTTGGGAAATGTATTGTTTGCTTCTACGTTTTTGGTGACGGATATTATCAGTGAATTATATGGTAAAAAGGAAGCAAAACGTGCGGTAAACCTTGGTATTGCAACTTCGGTAGTGTTTATTGTATTGTCACAGTGGTGGCTTTTATATACACCGGCAGGTGCAGATTTTGCAATGCCGGCAATGAAAACAATCTTTTCAAATACGCCAAGACTGATGCTTACAAGTATGATAGTGTATGCAATTGTACAGCGGTTTGATGTATGGGCATATCATAAGTGGTGGGAATTTACAGAAAAAAGATTTGGAACTCGTGAAAAGTTTCTGTGGTTGAGAAATAATGGTTCGACATTGATATCACAGTTTCTAAATAACCTGTTGTTCACTTTTGGAGCATTTTTAGGAGTATATGATATGAGAACTTTATTTAGTATTATAATTTCCAGTTATGTAATATTTATTGTGACAAGTCTGACAGATACACCATTTGTATATTTGGCAAGAAAAATCTATACGAAGGAAAAGAAGAAGGTAAGCTAAAAATATTAGAGTATGCTTGTTACTATTCAGCCAGCAGCTCGAAAATCCTATAGATTTCCTTCGCTGTGGTGATTCACCATATGATACGGACCATAACGAATAGAGAGTCTGCGAGCAGTCTTTTGTTCACTATGCTTTATATCATATAGCTGAATAGTTGCATATACTTGAAAATCAAAGGAGTAACCTATTGACTTCACAGGTCAATAGGTTATAATTATTTTATGACAAATTCGGAGGTAGTAATATGGATTACAGAGCAATGATTGAAGATTTGGAAATACAGATTTCCATGTTACCTATAGGTTATATTTCTAAGAAGAATATTAATGGTAATGTTTATTATTACCAACAATGGACGGAAAACGGAAAGGTTAAAAGTAAGTATATAAAAAAAAGTGAGCTGGAGCAGTTTGAAGGTCAGATTGCTAAAAGAAAACAGTTAGAAATAGAATTGAAAGATTTAAAAGAGAAAGAGAAAAAGCACGTTGAAGTTATCTCTTATGTTCCGCATAAAGAAAGGTATAAAACGAATGTGGTGTTTGGTACTGCACTGCAGGATATGGGAGAAGCAGTCAGAGGATACGAAGCAAGGCCTTGTTTCGAGGAACTTACAAATTATTTGGACAGTCCGGACGTGGATAAGATATGTATTCTTTATGGACTAAAAAGAACAGGCAAGACCACATTGATTCGACAGGCTTTGTTTCGAATGACGAAGATTCAACTGGACAGGTCCGCCTATATTAAAATTATTAAGTCAAATACAATGGCTGAGCTGGCACAGGATTTAAAAGACTTATATGACAAGAAGGTCAGATATGTTTTTATAGAAGATGTTACGAATGTAAGTGATTTTATAGAATCAGCTTCTGTTTTATCTGATGTTTTTGCGGCAACAGGCATGAAGATTGTTTTATCTAGTCAGGAACCACTAAGTTTTTGGAATGTGATTCATGATGAACTTTATCATAAGGCAGATATGATTCATACTACATTTATTTCTTATGGTGAATACAGTGTTATTATGAATAATGACAGCCTGGATAATTATATGGAATGTGGTGGAGTATTAGGAGAAGAAAAGCCGAAGTTTGATGAATATATTGGCAAAAATGGTGAATTGACAGAAGATGTTCAAAACGGAATAGAGACAATATGCCGCAGATTTTTATCTAAAATTTTAACTAGAGAATATGTAGAACAAAAATTAGGCTTAACTCCAAAGGTATCTATATGGGAACGACGGAAAGAAAAGCAGCCACAGTATGTGGAAGTTCCTGAGATTTATAATGATACAACAATAAATCTGTTAAAGGATCTGGATTTTGTCAAGGAATGTCCTGCTGCCGGAATTGATGATACAGTGGAGGAAGTGAAGGAGTTTTTGTTTCTACAGCCTGGAAGAAAGTATCTTAAGTGTGCTGGATTAATCGAGCCGTTTCTAAAGGTGTTAAAATTTGATAATTTAAGTGCCAATGATAAACAAGTTATCATTGAAGGTGTATTAGAAGAAATTAGAAATTATATTTTAAAAGACATTGTTTTATTTGAGACAGGCAGGGGAGTCTCTGAACGGTATCGGGCTTTTAGACTGCATTTGCCTGAAGGAAGTTTTGATATGGTTGTTTATGACAAAGAGCAGAATCAGTGTACAGTATTTGAAATTATAGATGAGAAGGAAGTTCAGCAGAAAAATTATAAGAATTTAATTGATGATGCGAAGATAAATGAACTGGAAAAGCACTATGGAAAGATTACAACAAAATATATTCTTTATCGTGGAGAGGACTATTTTGATGATGATAAAATTGTTTATCTTAATGTAGAAAATTATTTAAAGAGTTTATAACATATAAAGCGTTAAAGGACATATGAGAATAAGTGAAATTAGGAGGCAGAAAAAATGAATAATTCTCTTGAAATCAGATGGCACGGCCGTGGAGGTCAGGGTGCCAAGACAGCAGCTTTGCTTTTGGCAGAAGTGGCTTTCAAAACAGGAAAGAATGCTCAGGGATTTCCGGAATATGGTCCGGAGAGAATGGGAGCACCGATTACTGCATATGACAGAATCAGTGATGAGCCGATACGTGTTCATTCAAATATTTATGAACCACAGTTTGTTGTGGTGGTAGATGAGACATTGCTGGACATTGTTGATGTCACAGCGGGGCTTCGGGAAGACGGGGCAATTCTCATTAATACATCAAAAAGTAAAGAGGAAATTCTTCCAAGTTTAAAAGGATACGAGGGAAAGGTATATACGATTGATGCGGGGCAGATTGCTATGGACGCTCTTGGAAAGAATTTTCCGAATACACCAATGCTTGCGGCAATCGTAAAAGTAACAGGTGTAATCGATGATGAAGTGTTCTTAAATGAGATGGAAGGTTCTTTTAAACATAAGTTTGCAAAGAAACCGGAAGTAATTCAGGGTAATATGGATGCTCTTAGAACAGCGTTAAGGGAGGTAAGATAATGGCAAAGTCAGATATAACAAAATTGGGACAGGATGTGTGCTGGCAGGATGTTACAAGGGGAAATACCATTGTAGGAAGCGGCACAACCAGAGAATTTATCACAGGTGACTGGACAGCCGTTGCTCCGGTAATCGACGAAGAAAAATGTAAACAGTGTCTTTTATGTGTGCCGGTATGTCCGGATAGCTGTATTGCTGTAAAGGATTATAAGAGACAGGCGATAGATTTAGATCATTGCAAGGGATGTGGTATTTGTGTCAAAGCCTGTCCTTTTGGTGCGATTAAGATGGAGGTGAAATAGTTATGCCAAAGAAAGTATTAATGTCAGGAAATGAGGCGGTAGCGACAGCCTTGAGACAGATTAATCCGGATGTATTTCCGGCATTTCCAATTACACCATCTACGGAAATACCACAGTATTTCTCCAATTATGTTTCCAATGGATTGGTTGATACGGAATTTATAACAGTCGAATCAGAACATAGTTCTATGAGTGCGGCGATGGGAGCTTCGGCAGCAGGCGCGAGAGCACTTACCGCTACATCATCTGCAGGATTGGCATTTATGTGGGAAGTTTTGGGTGTAACAGCATCCAGCAGACTCCCTGTGGCTCTTGCGGCAGTGTGCAGGGCATTGACAGGACCGCTGAATATTAACTGTGACCATTCTGATACGATGGGAGCAAGAGATTCCGGATGGATTCAGTTATATGCAGAGGACAATCAGGAAGCATATGACAATATGGTAATGGCTTTTAATATCGCAGAACATAAAGATGTTATGCTTCCGATTATGATTTGTCAGGACGGCTTTATTACCAGTCACGCCATGATGAATATGGAATTGTTAGATGATGAGACTGTAAAGAATTTTGTCGGAGAGAGAGAGCCGGTAGATTATCTCTTAAATCCGGAAGAAAAGTTTGCAGTAGGTCCTTACGCAGTTTCTGATTATTATATGGAATCACGAAAGGCACAGGCACATGCTATGGAAAATGCAAAGCAGGTGATTCTGGATGTGGCAAAGGACTTTGAAAAGATTTCAGGTCGTAAATATGGTCTGATAGAAGAATATAAAATGGATGATGCAGAGTATGCAATGGTAATTATCGGTTCTGCAGCAGGTACGGCAAAAGTGGCAGTTGACCAGATGAGAGCAGATGGCGAAAAGGTTGGATTAATCAAAATACGTTCTTTCAGACCCTTCCCGGGTGCAGAAATTGCAGCATCTCTTAAGAAATGCAAGGCAGCAGCAGTGATGGACCGCAGTGAGGCATTCTCAACGAATGGAGGTCCTGTTGGTGCAGAGACAATGCAGGCAATGTATACAGCAGGATGTACTGCAAAGGCTATCAATATTATGTATGGTATTGGCGGCAGGGATATTACTGTGGAGGATATGAAGGGTGTCTATACGACATTGATGGAAATTGCAAAAACTGGTGAGACTGGTCCTACATACAGATATATGGGATTGAGAGATAAGGAGGCAGAATAAATGGGTTACAATTTTAAAGAGACAATGAATAAACCGGAACGTTTTGCTCCCGGTCATAGAATGTGTGCAGGCTGTGGTGCAACCATCTGTGCAAGAAATGTACTTCGTGGATTGCATGAAGGCGATAAGGCAGTCATTGGCTGTGCAACAGGATGCTTAAATGTGTCATCATTCCAGTATCCATATGTAGCATGGGAAGACAGTTACATTCACAGTGCATTTGAAAATGCCAGCTCTACAATGAGTGGTGTCGAAGGTGCTTATAAGGCAATGAAGCGGAAAGGTAAGATAAAGGAAGATTATAAGTTTATCTGTTTTGGCGGAGATGGCGGAACATATGATATTGGTATTCAGTCATTGTCCGGAGCTATGGAACGTGGAACAAATTATACATATGTATGTTATGACAATGGCGCATATATGAATACCGGTACACAGCGTTCTTCTGCGACACCAATGTATGCAGACACGACAACGACACCAGTAGGAAGTCAGTGTAATGGTAAAGAGCAGTACAGAAAAGATTTGGCGGCAATTTTGGCAGCACATGATATTCCATATGCAGCACAGACCACATTCTTTAATGGATTCAAGGATTTGCATACAAAGGCAGAGCGTGCGATTTATACAGATGGTCCGGCATTTTTAAATGTTTGTGCTCCGTGTCCTACAGGATGGAAGTATAAAACCGATGAGATTATGGAGATTTGTAAATTAGCAGTAGAAACAAATTACTGGCCTCTTTACGAAGTCATAGAAGGTAAATGGGTTCTTAACTATGAGCCGAAGAACAGACTTCCGATTGAAGAATTCTTAAAAACACAGGGAAGATTTAAACACTTGTTTAAACCTGAAAATGAACATTTGATTGAGAAGTATCAGAAGGAAGTTGACAGACGATGGGAAGACCTTCAGTTCAAATGCAGCAGATAGTCGGATGTACATACTTACTTACGTATGTACGTAGTCCGGTATTGGCGTATTTAAATGAAGCAGTAGGAGAAGAATATGAGGTTTGAATATAACAGGGATAAAGAAACATTGTTGAATGTAATAGATCATAAATCCAAAAAGAAAAATATTGTGGTGAAAGAGAGCGGTGACAGAATAGAGGTGGCTCTCGCTCAGGGAAAGTTTGATTCCGGTGTGGAATCAGTCCCTGTTACATTCAAAGGAAAGATAACTGGTAATGACAATACCTGCGTAATCGAAGGCAGATTTACTTTTGGATTTTATCTTTATACCATGGTAATTGTGGCAGCAGCTTTAATTGTTGCCAGATTTGTATGGTCTGCTTATAAAATGCAGACAGCAAATATGATTTTGTGCGGAATTGTGGCAGCGATACTTGTAATCGTGGTGGCAGTAGTTGTGGTGAAAGCAGCAAAGCCAAAGGAGATTATAACAGAGTTCTTAAAAGATTTGAATGTAAAATAGAATAAACTATTTTGTGGGAAGGAGTATAACCTTAAGGAATTAAAAACCGTCATTTCGTGCAGAACAGAAAACGGATACATTTCGTTTACATTTGAATGATAATATATACATGGAATTTTATAATGTTGAGAAATGGGGAATTGTATGTATCGTATATTAATTGTTGAAGATGAAGTACCAATTGCGGAGTTGATTGAAATGAATTTGAAACAGGCAGGTTTTGTCTGTGAGTATGCGTTAGATGGAGAAGTGGCGGCATTAAAAATAGAAGAGAATTCATATGATTTGATTTTGTTAGATATTATGCTTCCTAAAATCGATGGATATGAACTGATGAAATATATTGAACCTTCAGGTATACCCGTGATTTTTATTTCAGCAAAGGAATCGGTAAAGGACAAAATTAAGGGAATTAAAATGGGAGCGGATGATTACATTGTCAAACCTTTTGATATATCAGAGGTTTTGGCAAGAGTGGAAATGGTTCTTAGAAGGTATGGAAAAGGAAGTACGAAGCTGACATTTAAGGATATCGTGATTGATCCAAATACCAGAGAGGTAAGAAAAGGTGAAAAAATTGTCTCTCTAACGCCGAAAGAATATGAGTTGTTTTTGTTCTTAGTTCAGAATAAAAATAATCTTTTATTTCGTGAAGATTTGTTTGAAGAGGTATGGCAGACGGAGTATGTAGGAAACAGCAGAACTCTTGATTTGCATATACAAAGACTACGGAAAAAACTGGATTTGAAAGATGACATTAAGACGGTTTTTCGAATGGGTTACAAGTTGGTAACAGTTCAGCCATGCGATACAGAATAAATATAACAAGGGGCTGCCTGCAGACTATTTGTTATATTTATTCTGTATCATATGGTGAGCCAAATCAGCGAGAAGAAGTGGAGCGGATTCGAGCTGGTGTGACTGAACTGTTACATAAATTGCTAGGAGAGTGGTAAATGAAGTTTTCTTTTAAAATAGTTTTCAGTACATGTCTTATTATTGCTGTATGTTTTTCTCTGGGTGGAATATTTATGATACAGAGAAATTTTCAAGTGGCATATGAGAATGCGGTGGAAAGTTATTCAAAACAGCATATTGTTAATAGATATTCTGTAGAATCAAATATTCGAAATGCAATGGAATCGGGGAAAGAGTTTTCGGATAGCCTGGTAAATGAATATGCAGACAAAATGACGAATTACGGGAATGAAAAAAGAGAATTAATTATCGTAAATCAAAAAGGAAGGATTATATTTTCCAGCATTAAAAATATAGATAGAAAAATACAAAATTATGAGCAGAGAAGAGAAGGTTATTATGAAATATATAAAAAGGATGGGAAACAGTTCTTTCTGATTGGCTCAAAGATAAAAATATCTGACAATATTATAACTGTGATAAACCGGTTTGATATGACAGATACATTTGTTGAGAGAAAAAGACAGACAAATACATTCCTTGTAATTGATATTGCAATCATTTGTATTTCTTTTATTATGGTATGGATATTGTCATTTTTTCTTACAAAGAATATCAAGAAATTAAGTGAAACCAGTACATTGATTGCCAATGGGAAATATCATATCAGAACGGACATTAAAAGCAATGACGAAATTGGGGAATTGAGCAGCAATTTTGATATTATGGCAGATTCTGTGCAGGAACATATAGAGAAACTTCAAAAAGACATAGAAGCAAGAGAGCAGTTTGTATCTGATTTTTCTCATGAGTTAAAGACGCCAATGACTTCTATGATGGGATATTCCAAGATGCTTTTAGGAGACAGCCTTACAAAGGAGGAGAGATTAAAAGCGGAGGAATATATTTACAGAGAATGTAAGAGATTAAAGAGATTATCAAAAACATTATTGAAAATGCTGGGTATTTCAGAAGAAAATATTGAATATAAGTGGATATATACAGAACTGATTGCGGAAACCATAGAGAAAATCTGCAATGAAAATATAAAGTTTTCACAGCTGACGATAGATATGGAAGAAGGACAGATCAGGGCAGATGCAGATTTGCTGATTACGTTACTTAGAAATCTTATTGAGAATGCAGATAAAGCATGTAAAGATGTAAAAAATGGAATGGTAAAACTGATTGGAGAGAGAATCCATGAAAATGTACAGGATGGATATCGAATTGTCGTAACTGATAATGGATGTGGAATGAAAGAGGAAGAGAAAGAGAAGGTTACACAGGCGTTTTATATGATAGATAAAGCAAGGGCGAGAAGTACTGGAGGAAGTGGCATGGGACTCAATATCTGTCAGAAGATTTGTAATGTATCAGGGATTGAAATGTCCATAAGAAGTAAGATTGGTCAGGGAACACAAATACAGTTAGATATTCTGGATTATAAAGAAAGTATGGAAGAAATGGATGAAGAAGATGTGCAAGGCTGATAAAAAAAGATACATTGTGATTCTAGGGACTATAGTTGTTTTGTGCATTGTCATCATGATGCCGCATATTTATTTTTCCATAATGGATTATTATGCCTATGAGAGAGAACATAAAATGGAAAAGATATCTTTTGAATTAAGCAGTGATGTAAAAGATATTACTATGGTACAACGTATGCATGAGGTGTTGAACAGTTATTACAGTGTGCAAAATGTTGAAAACACTGCATTATTACAGGCAGATTTTTTTGAGATAATTGGCGATGAAGATAATGTTTCATTTGAGGTGTCATATGATACTAAAATGCTAAAATTCATTTTAAAAGAGGCAGGTTTCATGAAGTACATTCCACTTAAAAATTTTAAGGGATTTTATTCCTTTATAAAAAGCAAAAATAATAAAGGAATAGTACAATATCAATTAAAAGGGAACAAAGAAAGATTAGAATTAAGGTGGGATAGTGACAAACAAAAGCTGCTATATTTAAAATATCGTGGAAAAAATGTTAAACAGGCTGATGAAAGAGAAATTTATGAATGGCAGAAGAAATATATTGAATATATGAATCTTTCTCTGGTAGAAGACTGGGTATATAACAATCGAAGAATGATATCGAAAAAAGCACATCTTTCCACGGGTCTCAGAATAGACAATCAAAAAAATGTCTTAGAACTTTCATGGGATATTATAGATTAGTACAGATACATCTCGGATAAATGTAAAAAGTATAATGAGGGCATACCAAATTATGATGTTTAAAAATATCATAAGGTTTGGATGCTCTTTTTTGTTATATAAGAGCGATTTTATCAATAGGAGGTTTGAAATGATGAAAAAAGGAAACATACTGGTCTGTTTGATTACAGTTTTGGCTGTTCTTGCAGGATGTGGTAAAGACAGTCCAAAAGAGTTTGAAATTGGTAAGGAACAGGGAAAGGCGATACAGACAGAGAAAGAACAGAAGACAACTGACAGTCAGCAGGAAAACGGTGAACTGAGAATGCTGACGGATGATACGTTACATGCATCTTACGGAACGGAACAGGGATGGTATTATTTTAATGATCAGTACGAAATAAAAGATGATGATGACAGACTGCCTGCGATTATGTATGTTGATTATCAAACCGGAAGAGGAATGTACTTATGTAATAAGTTGAATTGTAAGCATAATTCTTATGATTGCAATGCCGTTCTTCCAAAAGAAATAGAAGATGAGAAGGTGTTATTTGGGCAGGGAGAATATTTGTACATTGCAACATCAGATTATGATTCTTCCGGTTCTATGTCTTCGGGGCAGATGTTTATTGGAGAAGGAGAAGATGGCGAAATACAGTCGTTTGAGAAAGAACCTTGCATTCCGGCAATATATCGGATGAAATTGGATGGAACAGAGCGGGAGAAGGTAATGGATTTAGAAAGTGGAACAGTGTTAGAAGGTGTCTTTTTAGGAGATGGAGACAATCTATATGCAATTCGTAAAAAAGTAAAATCTGAATCCAAAGGTGCAAATACATATGATACAGGATATGACAAATTTTTGGTAAAGGTTGATTTGAAAAACAAAAAAATAGAGAAAGTTTTAGAGTTAGATGAGGAAGAGGAGATTCTGGGATGTGCCGGAAGAAATATTGTAACCGGAACAAGAGACTATGGAAAGAAAGTTACTACAGAAGAGAAACATAGTGATGACGATTTATATAAACAGGCAGATTATGTTATAAAAAGTATCGATTTGGACAGTAAAGAATCTGTTGCCCTCAAAACTTTAAAAGAAAAAAATATTCACCAAGAGAAAGTGAAAGGAATACATATTTATATTTCCAAAGACAAGTCCAATAAAATTGAAGTAATTAATTTTCTCACAAAGGAAACAAAAATAATAAAAACAGCTGCACCGTTGTCGGTTGATGCGGTTATACAGGACAAACAAGGCACAGATATATTGTATTGTGTCGGATATGACTCATATGGCAATGACGATAAAGGGTGGGACTATTATTTAGTAAATACAAAAACAGGTAAAATTATCAATGGAAAATTAAAAAATGATGAAAATACCCCAGTAGATATTGTAGCACAAACGAGTGAAAAGTTGTTAGTAAACAGTAACTACAAAAATGTAACAGAATATGTACCATGGGTTGGCGTGAATCAGACAGTGATTGGAGAGATGGAATATAGTTTGATTTCAAAAGATGATTATATCAATAATAAAGTTAATTATAAAAAAATAAAGATGATAGGAATGAGTAACACAAACAATAAAAAAGAGGTAAAGTAACATGTTAGAAATTATTGGAGTTTGTAAAAGTTATGGAAAAAAAACTGCCTTGAATAATATTCATATTAAAATGGAACCGGGAGTTTATGGACTGCTTGGCCCGAATGGTGCAGGAAAATCTACATTGATGAAAATTATTACAGACAATCTGATACCTGATAAGGGAGAGGTGTTGTGGAATGGAAAGTCTATTTTTAAGAAAAACCAGACATATAGAAAGATACTAGGATATGCACCACAGCAACAGGGACTGTATGACAATTTCACCGGGCGGAAATTTTTAGGATATATGGCGGCATTAAAAGACATTCCTAAAAATCAGGCTACGAAAGAAATAGAAATTTCAGCAGGAAGAGTAAACCTCACAGAGCGGCTAGATGACAAAATTAAAAATTATTCTGGTGGAATGAAACAGCGTCTGTTAGTGGCACAGGCTTTGATGGGACAGCCGAAATTGTTGATATTGGATGAGCCGACAGCAGGATTAGATCCAAAAGAAAGAGTCAGAGTCAGAGAAACACTGGAGGAGATATCGGAAGACAAAATTATACTGGCAGCGACTCATGTAGTATCTGATATAGAGTCCATTGCAAAGGAAATCATTATTTTGAAAGAGGGAAATCTGGTAGCAATGGACAGCACAGCAAATTTAATTGAAAAGTTTGCAAAAGATGAGGATTTAGAACAGGTGTATATGAACATCTTTGGTGAAAAAGGAGAAGAGGCGGCATATGATTAGAATTATTATAGGAGAATTAAGGAAAGTCTGGCAGGGAAAATCTTTCTGGATAATTATCGCGACCGCCATACTAATTAATTTTTGTTATATGCAGTTTTCTGACAAGATAGCCATTGGTTTATCGGAAGAACAGGAGATGAGTGAAGAGGTACCTTCTTTTGCATATAAAAACTTTGATAAGAAGTTGACAGAAGCAAAAGACAGGCGTCAATTTATAGAAGACTATTATACTGAAATTCAGGGATTACAGTTAGTAGAGCAGATTCAGAATTACAAGGCATCAGATAGCGAATTGGCATTAAAAATGGCAGAAGGAATGCTGAAGGATAAAAAAGAAGAATATAACAAATATTTTTCAAAATGGAAAAATAAAGACTATTATCTTTTTACGGATAATCTGAACACAGAAAGTATTTTTGCAGAGAAAATTTTTAAGAAATACTCTCAGGAGAAAGATTACAATGGTTATCTCAATGAGATTTTTGAGCAGGAAGAGGAAAAGCTGGGAGTTTCTATATTTGCAGATAATATCAAAGATAGTTTTTCAGAAAAGATGATACGCAAAACTTCTGAAAAATATCGGGGAATGAAAGGAATAAAGACAAATTTTTATTCTTTTTGCTGGTTGGAAAAAATCAGTGAAAATCAAATGACGGATATTCTGATTGCATTAGTTATTTTTATTATTGCGATGTATCTGGTGTTTGAAGATAAAAAGAAAAATCTTTTTTCAATCATCAAAGCAGCTCCTTATGGAAGAAGCGGATGTATATCGGCTAAACTCTTTACATTGGCTGTCAGTACAGTGTTTGTTACTTTTATCATGCACTTGTCTATGCTGATATATATAGGGTGCAATTTTGGACTTGCAGGAATTCAGGAATCCGTTCAGTCCGCAGGTGCGTTTATAGCATGCCCATATCATTTCAAAGTGTGGCAGTTTCTTTTAATAAGTATTTTTATGAAAGGTGCAGCATTTATAATCTTTGCGTTGTTTATTCTTCTTATCAGTATGTTGTCATCAAATTATATAGTCCCTTTTGGAACAGGTATTCTGCTGCTGATAGGTAATGTATTGTTATATGAAATGTTTACAAGTGTTGGAAAATACAATGTACTTCATTATTTAAATATTTGGAGTTTTATAAAATCGGAAAAACTGATAGGAAATTATTCTCTGCTTGATATTGCAGGAGTACCTCTGTCAGCCACTTTTATGGCTAATCTTTTGATAACTATATTATGTGCAATGCTTATTTCTATAAATGTATTTGTTTTTTTGAAAGTAAGGCAAATGCCCGAATATTCTAAAAAAATAAAATTAAATATAGCAGTCAGCAGGCTTTATAGAAAGGAAAGAACATCAAAAAAACTTATAAGTTATGAAGCATATAAAATTTATAGAATCAGCGGCTGTGCTGTTATGATAATTTTGTTTGTTTTGGGTATGGCATTTAGCGGGGCGGAAAGCAGCAGTTATCTGTCACCGAATCAGGAGAGTTATCGTATTCAGATGAAAGCATTGGAAGGAAAAATGACAGATGAAAAGGAAAAGATAGTTTTAGAGAGAAAATATTATTATGATGATGTACTTGAGAAGTTAAAAATCCTGGAAGAAAAATATGAAGAAGGAAAAGTTGCACAGGAGACATATGAAAATAGAAGATTGAGTCTGGAATCAAAACTGGCGTTATATCCTGCATTTTTACGGGTGCAGGAAAGATATGAGTATGTAAAGAATCATAAGAGTGCCCGATTTGTTTATGAGGATGGCTACAATAAAATGATTGGAAAAATGGACAACTGGTATATTGACTTTATATTCATTATTGCTATGGTACTTATTATTATGCAGTCTACTATTTTTACTTTGGATAGAGAGCGTGGAATGGAAGGGCTTATCAGGGCGACACCAAAGGGAAGGAACATCAGTAGTTTTTACAAAGTTGGAATCGGGATAATCAATGCAGCGATATTAATTTTTAGTTTTATGTGTCGTAATATTTATGTTGCAAATAAATTTTATGGTCTTGGTTTATGGAGTGTTTCTATTTCTAGTCTAAAGGGATTTGAAGCATTGCCGGAGTTTCTGCCAATTATTTTATGCGTTGCATTGTTTGGAATGGTGCAGTTGTTGATTGTTATTGCATTTTCTGTATTGGTAATGTTTGTTTCAAAAAAGATAGGCAGTGCAGTCTGGGCAATTGTAATACAATTGGTATTAGCGATAGGAATATATGTTTTATACTTTTCTAGACACATGACATAACAAAAAGCATTAATGATTCAATCATCATGGCAATAAGATATATTAAAAAGGGAAAATTTTATATGAGTTTTTCAGAAATTATTTCTGCAGTTGATGATTTTGTCTGGGGACCTGTAATGTTGGTACTTCTAGTGGGAACCGGTGTGTTTTTAACATTCAGATTGAAGTTCAGGCCTTGGAGAAATTTAGGTTATGCATTAAAGAGTACATTGAGTAAAGAAGCAAGAACCACAAAAAGAGGTTCTGGTGATGTTTCGCCGTTTTCTGCATTGACAACAGCACTTGCAGCAACAATCGGAACAGGAAATATTGTAGGTGTTGCCACCGCTATGGTAGCAGGCGGACCTGGAGCGTTGGTGTGGATGTGGCTGTCAGCATGTTTTGGTATGTCTTCGAAGTTTAGTGAGTGTATGCTTGCCATTAAATATAGGGAAGTAAATGAAAAGGGTGAAATGTGCGGTGGACCAATGTACACTATGAAAAGAGGGTTTAAGAACAAAAAGACAGGAGCAGTTCTTGGAATGTTTTTTGCAGTGTCTGCGGTTATTGCATCCTTTGGAATTGGCAACATGACACAGGCAAATTCTATTGCGGAATCGTTAAAAAGTACGTTTTATTTTAATGAAAAAATCGTAGGGGTAGTACTTACAATACTGGCATTGATGATAATTGTAGGAGGCATAAAGTCGATTTCAAAAGTTTCATCTGTGGTAGTTCCCATTATGGCAATTTTTTATGTTTTTGCAGGATTTATTGTTATAATTGTTAATATACATAATCTTCCATCCGGTATTGTTATGATTTTTGAAATGGCATTTGCACCGGAATCTGTTGCAGGCGGAGTGGCGGGGACAATGACAATCAGTGTTATGAATGCCATAAGGTTTGGTGTTGCACGTGGTGTTTTTTCTAATGAAGCAGGGATGGGATCAGCAGCCATAACAGCAGCAGCAGCCACTACAGATGATCCGGTTCGTCAGGGGTATATAAATATGACGGGTACTTTCTGGGATACAATTGTGGTATGTACGATTACAGGTCTTTGCATTGCATCTTCCGGTGTACTTGGAACGGTAGGAGCTGACGGGAAATTGGTACAGGGGGCAGCACTGACGATTCTTGCTTTTCAGTCGGCATTAGGAGATGTAGGAGCTGTTTTCGTAACGATAGGTATAACCTTATTTGCGTTTTCTACAATCTTAGGCTGGGAATATCATGGAGAAAAAGCTTTTGAATATATATTTGGTACATATAAATACAACATGATTTATAGAATATTCTTCTCGCTCATTGTATTTGTGGGAGCAACAACAACATTGCAGGTTGTATGGAACTTTTCAGATATTGCAAATGCATTGATGGCAATACCAAACCTCATCTGTCTTTTGTCGATGAGTAAAGTGACAGCCAGAGAAGTAGAACGGTTTCAGCCGATTTTAGAGAAAGAAAAGAGAGTGGAGAAACAATAAAAATATGAGATGTTCTATTGTTAAGTTTTAAAGTTATGCAGGGTAGAGAGGACACGATACGATTTAAAAGTATTAATAATTTAATTTATTTGTAGACAAAAAAGAAATAACAAATAAAAGCTAAAATTTGATTTCCGAAACAAATTTTAAGGATTCACGGAAGAAAAAATATCAATTTTCTCTGGAGCTGTATCCGATGCTTTTGTATTTGTTATTTCTTTTTGTCAATACAAATATTTAAATTATGAAGTTTTCAAATCGTATCGTGCCTTTTCTATCCGGTATAAGTTCTAAACAATACAATAGAACATTTTGCTTTTTATAATTTAATAATTCCTAAAGCGTTTGCGATGGAACTTACAAGGATTAAAATTAAGAATATCGGAGCGATATATTTAATCATTACTACAAACATATTTTTAGATTTAAACTTTGCACCATCATGCGTTACTTCATCAATAATAGTCTGAGGTTTGATAATAAATCCAACAAAGATACATGTAAACAATGCACAGATTGGCATTAATACGCTGTTACTGATAAAGTCCATAATATCGAGGACAGACATTCCCATCCATGAAATAAATGAGAGTGGACCAAATCCTAAACTTGATGGTATACCTAGAAGCAGTGAGAATGCAAAAACAACACCACATGCTACATGTCTGCTCCACTTAAATTTATCACGGAAAATTGAAACAATTGTTTCCATCAGTGATATTGCCGATGTTAAAGCGGCAAAAAATACGAGAACAAAGAAAACAGTTCCAACTACTGTACCTATTTTCATGCTATTGAAAACTTTAGGTAATGTTACAAACATTAATCCCGGACCTTGAGAAAGCGCTGACTGGTCTCCACCGGAAAAAGCAAATACTGCAGGTATAATCATTAATCCTGCAAGAAAAGCAATAGCTGTATCAAAAATCTCAATCTGTCTTACGGAACTTTCCAGATTATCTTTCTTTTTCATATAAGACCCATATGTAATCATAATGCCCATAGCTAAGGACATTGAATAGAATAACTGTCCCATGGCAGCTAGAATCGTTTTGACGGATACGTCAGCCATGTGTGGTTTTAAGTAATAAACAAGCCCTTTCATGGCACCGTCTACAGTAAGACCATAGATAGCAATAAAGAGTGTCAGTACAACTAAAAGCGGCATCATAATCTTGCTGACCTTTTCAATACCTTTTTCAACACCGAACCATACGACAAGGGCTGTCAATGCCATAAACAGGAAAAACCAGCCTAAAGGTTCATAAGTGCCAGAGATGAATGTACTGAAATAATCATCACTGGCGGAAGCAGCTGCATTACCGCTGATAAATGCTACGAAATACTTAATAACCCATCCACCGATTACTGAATAATATGGGAATATAATAATAGGAATAATAGCGGCCAATGCACCTACAAAACTGAAACGTTTATCCAAAGTTTTAAATGCTCCAATGGCACTTAATCCTGTTTTTCTACCAATGGCAATTTCAGCAATCATGAGTGAAAAACCGAATGTGACTGCTAGAATTAAATAAATTAATAAAAATGTTCCTCCTCCATACTGGGCAGCAAGGTAAGGAAATCTCCATATGTTTCCTAAACCAACGGCAGAACCGGCAGCGGCCAGTACAAATCCAATTTTGTTTGAGAAATTACCTCTCTTTTCCATAATAGTTACCTCCATTTTATCGTTAAGAATAATTATGTATGAATTATACAATATCTAATAAAGAAAAGAAACAACAAAATAAAATTAAGTGAAAAGGATTACAAAATGAAATGAAGGATATGTATACTTAAAAATAAAAATCGGGTATGATTGAAATGTGATAAATAAAAATATTTGGTTATAAATAATATACAGATAAAAAAGAAAGGAACGGTATTATATGATTGAAATAAGAGAGTTGTATCAGAATACAGAGAAGTATTTAAATAAGGAAGTAAGTATAGGTGGATTTGCTATGGATTGTTTAGTGCCGGGAATTGGAGAAATTATTGGTGGAAGTCAGAGAGAAGAAAATCTCGAAGTGTTACGGGAACGTATGAAAGAACTTTTGCATTTGTTTATCATGTCGGCAGCTTTTTATTTTCTTTGTATGGATTTATGGTGTTTTCATAACCTACTCCATTATCTTTTCAACCACGCAGTTAATCCTAATATATCAATTACACGTATATTTATATAAAAATAAACAAATTATATGTAAATTTGCTGGATTTCCAGAAAGTGCAGAAGAAGATTACACGTGGATTCGGCAAATAATGAATTTTTACGTGTAAAATTTTTAGGATTTCAATAGAGTGCTGATAAATATTACACGTAGATTTATTGAAAAAGGATTTTATACGTGTAATATTCTTGGGATTTCCCCAAAAAGCAGATAAATATTACACGTAAATATATGAAAAAATTGAATTAGTATGTGTAATTGTTTTTTTTTGCCGTAGAAGTATATTTTCGCATATCAAAGTTACCAATACTATAATACATAGATAATAAAGTGCACCGGCCGTTAACACGTCTGTCGTGCTACGCACTTATGGGTTTGTCTGTATTGCGCCAAGAGAAGCAAATGCCTTCTCACATTTTCCCGTTTGAACATACAGTTTTATAGGGGCAGAGACATTTCGCTGTCTGCATTGTTTCAGCAGGAAAGTTTCCTCGATAAACCAAATTTATTTCACTATGATTTAAGATACAAAAATGATACAATAATGTTACAAAATAGAGCTATCAGGAAATTATGTAAGGAGTTTATTTATGATAGAGATATTGGTTGCAGAGGATGATGAAATTATTCAGAATTTGATTAAGATAAATTTAGAAAAAGCAGGATACATGGTGAGTGTGGCAGATGATGGTGTTCAGGCAGCGAAACGAATGGATGAAAAGCAGTTTGATTTATGCCTTTTTGACATTATGCTTCCTAAGATTGATGGTTATGAGCTGTTGGAGTATGCCAAGACTATGGATTATCCTGTTATTTTTATTACTGCAATGGGTACAACAAACGATAAGGTAAAGGGATTAAGGTCCGGAGCAGATGATTATATTACAAAACCATTTGAGATTGTAGAAATGCTGGCACGGGTAGAGAATGTTTTGAGAAGATACAAAAAAACAAATGATATTATCATGGAGGATGATGTGACAATTAATCTTTCTTCTATGCAGGTAACCAAAGGAAATGATTGTATTGATTTGACACTGAAGGAGTTTCAGCTGCTGGTTCTTCTCTTGAATAATAAAAATGTGGCATTGTATAGAGAAGTGATTTATGAAAATGTGTGGGAAAGCGACTATATGGGAAACAGCAGAACTGTAGATCTGCATATTCAGCGGCTTAGAAGAAAATTAAAATGGGAAGAAAAGATAGAGTCTGTATATAAAGTTGGATATAGATTAAAAGGATAGGAATGAAGATATTTTGGAAGATTTTTTTATCAATACTTAGCATTGTTATTGCAATGTATGTGATACTTGGAGGAACATTAATGTATGCATCCTTTAAAAATTCATTGAATAGTGAGAGGGACAGAGTTTTAAGTGAAAATAAATTGTTGATGCTTACATTGAAAAATACGATTGAGGCAAATATGTCAGATGAGGAAAGTACTCAGACATACATTATTGAGAGCGTAAAATCGCTTGAAAAAAATATGGGAAACGAAAAGTTTCAAATAATTTTATATAATGAAAAGAATAAAAAGATATATGGAAGCAATCGTATTAAAACTGCAGTGAACAGAGAACGATTAACGGAAAACAAGGGAGCTTATGTAATTGACAATGTATCGGGAAAGCACTGTTTGGAGGCGGTTTATGTTATCGAAGTGGATTCCCAGCGTTATTATGTCAGTATTGTTAAGGACATTGAATTTGTTTATGAGCAGAGAGAAAATATGAAATGGCAGTATATGGGGATCTTCTTTGCCCAGCTGATTATATCAGCAGTATTGTCTTATTTCACGGCAAAGAGGATGGCACAGCCTCTTGCGAAATTAACCAGAACTACAAAAAATATGGCTATGGGGAATTACAGTATCAGGGCAGATATTAAAGACGGTGGTGAGATTGGAATATTGACAAAGAACTTTAATGCAATGGCGGATAATCTGGAGGATAAGATGATTCAATTAGAAGATGCAGCAAGGGAAAAGGAAGATTTTACTGCAAGTTTTGCACATGAATTGAAAACGCCGTTAACAGCAATTGTAGGTTATTCAGATATGTTACGTTCTATGGAGCTGGAAAAAAGAGATATTGTAGAGTATTCCAATTACATTTTTATGCAGGGAAAGAGACTGGAAAAACTCTCTTACAGTATGATGGATTTAATTTCAATGGATAAGCAGAATATAGATTTTTATGAGATTGATATGGCAGTCTTGATGAAGACCGTGAAGAACATGATGGCTCCGTTGTTAAAGAAGAAAGGTATTATTTATAAAAGCACCATTGAAGATGCAAAGATAAACGCCAATCAGGAGCTGTTGATTTCACTGTTTACAAATATTATTGATAATAGCAGGAAGGCTGTTACGGAAGATGGTATTATTATGGTGGAAGGAAAAAGGAGAGGTAATACGTATTCTATCTGTATAAAAGATAATGGTTGTGGTATGCAGCAGTCTGAATTGAAAAAAATCACAGAGGCATTCTATATGATTGATAAATCACGTGCCAGAAAAGAAGGGGGCGCAGGAATAGGAATGGCATTGTGTGAAAAGATTGTCGCAATTCATAATGCATCATGGAAAATAAACAGTGAATTAGGAAAGGGAACGGAAATAATTGTTACATTTCATTGTAAAGAAAATTAAATGACAGAGTGGTAATAAAATGAAAACAGAAATAAAGAATATATTGGCAATGATAGTAATTATTTTGTTAATTCTCATTGCTGTGATTGTACCTTTTGTATTTAACAAGGTATTTGATAGAAGAATGAATCAGCAGGTCCGATATATAGAGGATGGTAAGTATGACATTGCCAGCAGTGAAGAAAAATCTGTTATGAAGAGAATGGAAGAAATTGCTGCGAGTGGAATGGAAACAGGCAGAGCGTTTGCAAGAATTCCAATATATATGAATGATGTACTATTTAATAGGATTATAAATGAATATAGAGAGTGGAGAAAATTAATCAACAAAAATATTAATAAATTTGGAATGAATATATATTTAAGCAGGGATATTACTGTGTATGATAATGTTGGATTATATTGGGATTATGACAGTGATGTTTCTTTCTATGTCTGCACAACTGTGGCAGGAGAATATGTGAAAAAGCAGAAATATATAATTACGATGTTTATAGATAAGGAGACATACAAGATACTCTATATGAAGATTGATAATGAGAAATTAGCTAAAAAAGTAATGGAATTTTGGGAAGACACAGATCAGAATAAGTATGATAAATATAGATTAGGTCAGAATAAAGTAAAGAATATAGATGAATTTCTAAAAAATTATTATCATATACCAGAGGAAGAGTTTTATCGCGAGAAAGGTGATATTTATATTGCAAAGATATTTAAAAAATTAAATTGGGATATTTGGGAAACATCAACAGCAGGTATTGGAGTCGGTATCCGAATTGTGGAGAATGTTACTGATGGCTATTTTAATGATGGTTCTATACCGTGGAGTAATTAAGATACAGAAAAGATACAAGTTTTATGCATAGGTGATACAAATTTGCTGTAACCTATATTTCGAAAGGTAGGTTGCAGATATGAAAAAGAGAAAAAGAGTATTGAAAAGGAATGTGAAAGTTATAGGTGTTATGTTCCTTGCCTCAATTATATTAGTGATTGTTGGGGCAAGGCAGGTAATGCCTAAAAAAACGATTGAGAACAAAAAAGAGAGTCAATTCCTATATCAAGAAGAGAAAAAAATAGAAGGAAACATATTACAGGAAAAAGCAAAAAAAATCTATAAGAATAATAAAGACTTACTAATTTTGGTAAATAGAACGAATGAAATGCCGGATACATATATTCGTCAATTAACAGGGATATGTGAGGGGCGTCTTGAGGCGGATGGAAGAATTGTTAAGGATTTAAGAGAGATGCTTGCTGCGGCAGATAGAAATGGATATTCGTATTTTGTTGCTTCTGCATATAGAAGCAGAGAAAAGCAGGAGTATCTGGTACAAAAAAATATATCTGATTTGATGGCACAAGGTATGGAAGAGTTAAAAGCGAAAAAAGAAACTTATAAATATCAGCAGTTACCGGGGCATAGTGAACATGAGACGGGATTGGCACTGGATATCTTGTGTTCTGATAATCTGACAATGGAGAACTGGGCGCAGGACAAGCTAGATGGCAATAAATGGCTTAGAAGAAATGCACATAAATATGGATTCGTTTTAAGATATCCGAAAAAGAAAGAAAATATTACGTTAATTCAATATGAATCGTGGCATTTTCGGTATGTTGGCAAAGAGGCGGCAAAATTCATGTGGGAGAATGGCCTGACTTTAGAAGAATTTTACGAAATGCTATAAATTCCAGTTTGTAGGGGAGTGACTTTCCTGCTGAAATAATGCAGACAGCGAATATCTTCACTTCCATTCTTGAACATTTATAGAAAATAAAAATAATATTGAATATTTTAAGCACCGACTTCATCTTCGAAAAAATCCTGACGATTTTTTCTCAGGTAAGTCTGGACATTTGATTTTGTGAATCAAATGTCCGCTTA
>CAJUBZ010000015.1 GCA_910584795.1 uncultured Eubacterium sp.
TAATGAGTACTCTATTGAAATCCTAAAAATTTTACACGTAAATATTCATTTTTTGTTGAATCTACGTGTAATCTTCTTCTACGCTTTGGGAGAATCCTGCAAATTTACATGTATTTGATGTGTTTTTATATAAATATACGTGTAATTGAGACATTATGATTAACTGTGTGGCAGGAGAAGATAATGGAGCAGGTCATGATAACACTATAAATCCATATAAAGAAGATAAAAAACTATCGACATGGTAAACAAGTACAAAATATAAATCGTTTTGTAGTGGTAGAGACATTTCACTGCTGGAAGAGAGTACAGAGGGAATACTGGAACTTGAATTACTTGATTACATTTATAAAAGAAAAGATAAAATTAATATCAAGTTAAGATTTGATTTTCAAAATCAAATCTTAAGACTTACCTTCGAAAAAATCATCAGGATTTTTTCGAAGATTAAGTCGGTACTTGAGATATTAATTCTATCTTTTCTTTTTAATAAATGTTCAAGTAATGAGGTGAAAGTATTCCCTCTGTACTCTCTTTCAGCAGGAAAGTGTACCTCCCCTACAAACTGGAATTTATTCGGCAGGAATTAGTTCGTTTAAGAATGTCAGATATTTGAATTTATACCTGACAATCGTGTGATATTGTGTATCGGTCAGTGATTCTTTTAAACGTTCTTTGGAAGAGTCAGGAACGACCCCGGTGCTTGTATCTACAAAACATAATGGAGGATAGAGGACACACCACCAGTTGTGACCTTCGCCTTTTCCGATATAAAGCGTATAAGATGTGTATTCTCCCTTTGGATATAAGATGTCACCGTATGTCTTGTCAGGGAAAGAATCTGTTCCAAAATAACTGGTTACAGTATAATTAAAACCATTTTCGTCAATTACTTTTTGTGCGATATTTTTAATTTTTTCATTATTCTGTGTTATAAAAAGACTTGTCTCTTTTACAGATGCGAAATCACCTGTCTGTTTATAGATGTATTTTACTACAGCGTCTTTTACCTTCATTTTAAGATTTTGGTCTACTACAGCATCACTGTTGGCACGCACATGAAACCGGATTGTATTCTTTGCAAGAACACTAGTAGCACCTGCGTTTTCCATTCTATAAAATGCTATAAAACTGATAATTCCTAAAAATAAAACTATGTATGGCAAATATTTAGTTGTTTTCATTTTTAACCTCCTGATAAACACACAAAACAGATATATAAGTATTTCTATTGTTTTGTATTAATTACTTTTAACATATTTAGATTATTACCCACAGAAAAACATTTTAATCAATGCTATTGAATATTTATAGGAATGAAGGTAAAATAAAAAGACGAAAAGAAGGGTGATATATATGGATAAAAGAAACAATGCACCAGTAGGAGTGTTTGATTCCGGTGTAGGAGGTTTGACGGTAGCAAGAGAAATAACAAGACAGCTGCCAAGAGAGAGTATTGTATATTTTGGTGATACGGCCAGAGTTCCTTACGGAAGTAAGTCTCAGGACACGATTATCAGATATTCCCGTCAGATTGTCCGTTTCCTACAAACAAAAAACGTAAAAGCGATTGTTGTGGCATGTAACACAGCCAGTGCATTTGCTTTAGATACAATTGAGGCTGAATTAGATATTCCGGTCATAGGAGTAGTAAAACCAGGAGCCAAAAGTGCGATAGAGAATACAAAGAATAAACGTATTGGCATTATCGGAACAGAAGGGACCATAAAGAGTGAACTTTATACAGAATATATCCATGGAAAAGATTCTGAAATTACTGTTATAGGTAAGGCATGTCCATTATTCTGTCCGTTGGTAGAAGAGGGGATGTTGCACGATTCCGTGACAGAAGAAATAGCCAGAAGATATCTGGATGAGTTAAAAGAGCAGAATATTGACAGCCTGATTCTTGGCTGTACTCATTACCCGTTGTTAAGAAGTACCATTGGGAAAATCATGGGAGAAAAGGTGAAGCTGGTTAATCCTGCTTATGAAACAGCAATTAGTTTAGGTGGGCTGTTAGAGCAGAAAGGACTTAGAGCGGATAGTGCAGCAAAGCCTGTATATGAGTTTTATGTAAGTGATGCTGCGGATAAATTTAAAAGTTTTGCCAACTCAATTATGCCATTTGAAATTGATGAGACAAACCGAATTAATATTGAGGAGTTTTAGTATGGAAGAAAATGCTGTAATTAAAATATTCGGATTACAGAAAGTTGAAGGTACAACAGACAATATCGAAATGCTTGCTGCCGGAAAACATTACATAAAAAAGAATAAACATTATATCCTGTATGAAAATATCGAAGAAGATAGTGAGGAGAAAACTAGTAATATCATAAAATTCAATGACGAGATGGTAGAAATCATAAGAAGAGGGGCAATTGAAGGCAGGTTATTATTGGAACAGAATGCTATGAGACAATCTGTGTACAGCACACCGATGGGAGATATGCTTGTAGAGGTTATGACGGAAGAAGTGATAGTAGAAGAGCAGGAAGGCGGTAATGTGGATTTGAAAGTGAAATATCAGATACATATTAATGGAAACAAAATATCTGATAATGAGTTAGAGATTCATGCGACGCATCATCAATAAGCTTTTTATAGAAGAAGTGCAATCGTATCAAAAACATTTGAACATTATATAAATAAAAGAACTACTTATATTTTACTATAAGTAGTTCTTTTATTATTTGTTTCTGCCAAAAAGTTTTTTCTTCTTTTTTGGTTCGTATACCGGACCACGAATTCTCTTAAATGAAGTAATGTAGATTCCGCTTACCTTAGCCTTAACTTCCTGTTTTGGAAGAATTGTTTCATATACCTTGGCATCTGCAATCAAATTCATCACTCTTGGACCAGCTTTAACTTTTACAATAGGTAGTTTTGCGCGTCTTGCATATTTTGGAGCCTGCTCCATTACAATACTTGGAAGACCGGCTTCTTTTAGGCGCAGTTTTTTCTTATCTAAAACATATAGGCTGATTAACTGTGAATTTTCCTGCATGACCTGCTCTTGTTCTGCCTGTTTTTTTTCGGCTTTTTTACCTACAATATAAAGAACGATAACAGCTATCAAAAGTACAGCGGCAATCACTATAAGGGTAATTGAAAACCATCCAAGAGCCATTAATGGTGTGTTGATAATCATTTTGTACCTCCATATTTCACTAATCTTGTGATATTTTAACATTTAATAGATAAATTTACAATAAAAACATATGGAAACGTTGTTACTGATTTGATAATTCTTTTATCCTTGTTTTTATCATTTCAGGAAGCTGTTTTGTTTCTGAGCGTTCCATTCCTTCTGTATAAACTGGTTTTCCGAAGTTTACAATAACTTTGGAAGATTTAATCCGGGGGAATTGTCTCTCAAAAACATTGTAAGTACCTTGAATGCCAACCGGTATAATCGGACATTTTGCTTTTGTGGCAATTTTGAATCCACCATCTTTAAATTCACCTAGTTTACAGTCTTTTGAACGGGTACCCTCTGGAAAGAGAAAAACAGATATTCCATTTTTAATCATATCTGCAGCATCAAGTACTGATTGCAGACCTTTACGGGGATCTTTTCTGTCCAAAAAAATGCAATTCACAAAATACATCCACCAGCTTAGAAAAGGTATTTTCTGAATTTCTTTTTTTGCGACAAATCCCGTAGGACGGTTCATTAAAGGATAAGTTACAATAATATCGTAAAAACTGGTATGGTTTCCTATAAATAATACAGCCTCGTTTTTGGGAATGTTTTCATATCCGTTTACCTCCAGTTTGATGCCGGAAATGAATTGGACACAAATTAGTCCGAATTTTACAAAGGCAAGACTGCTTTTGTTCCTTAAATTCATATTAAATTTTTCTATAATAAATTCTGCAAGTTGTATCGGCAGGGAAATAAGAAAATATATTATCAGAAAAACTGCCAAAAGAATTAGTCGTACCATAAAAACCTCCAAAGAATTGTTTCAATATATGTATATTTTAGTTTGGCAAAAAAATGTTATGTGCCATTTTACTTATTTTTAATATGTTACCACAATATTCCTTGAAATCAAATTGATACCGTAAATATTTAGTGAAAATGTACAGTAATTAAAAAGTGAAATTGTAAAAAGTGTCCTAAGTGTAGATAAAAATATTTTTATTTATTGAATTAATGTATTGTTCATGTTATAGTAGTTTTAAATAGCGAGAGTTCGCAGTTTTATATTAGAGGAGGATTATAAAATGAAAACTTTGAAGAAGATTTCAGCAGTAGTTGCAGCCCTTGCATTGACAGCAGGAATGTGCATTAATGTATTTGCAGCTACAGCGGGCTGGACAGATTATTTAGGATTTGACGGCAAGAAGGGACATACATGGTATGAAGCAGCTGATGGAAAGGTAACTAATATTACAGAATCAGGCTGGCAGGCAGACTTAAAGCAGATTGGCTGGGGAGGTATCTGGGGAGCTCAGATGTACCGCAAGATTGATGTAGTAAAAGGAAAAAAATACCACATCACATGTAAATTAAAATCCAGTGACTGCAATAAGTGGGTATTTATTAAAGTTTCTACAAAAGAAGATTTTGCTTTCGGTAAGTGGGTTTGGTTAACAAAAGGAACTGAAACTACTGTAGATGAAGTTTTCACAGCAGAAGCAAACGCTGACCAGATTACATTTGGATTTGGTGGAGAATATGGTGACAGAGAAGCTACCGATGGAAATAAGCATTATGCATATGCAGGTGGAGCAAAAGCCATTGCGGCAAAGAAAGATGCTGACGGAGATTCAGGTCCTCATGATAAGACATTTACAACAATTACATGTAGTGGTTACTCTCTTACAGAAGATGGAGCACAGCCTGCAGGTGGAACAACAACAGCAGCAACTGGCACAGCAAGCACTACTACAACAACAGTAGCAACTGGTGATTTTGCACCAATCGCTTGTGGAGCAGCAGCAATTATTGCAGCAGCAACAATTGTTGTGTTTGCAAGAAAAAGAGAAAATGACTAATTTGTGAAATATATTTCACGGATAGATAAGCTACATAAAAAGAGGTTTTCGGAAAGCGGAAATCTCTTTTTTATTATATAGGAAATTGCTCTGCAATTCCTATATAATAAAAAGCTTCGCAAGAATCGCAGAGGCGCGGAAATGTAGTTGTCTTTGCGAACCCGTACCTTGCGAGAGAGTTCGCAGGCAAACTCTTCGTTCAATTATAAAAATTACAAGATAATGTGATTTATACAAGGATTATTCTATATCTAGTTATTGTGAATAAAGAGGCAAAAAGCTATTTGTAAAAAATAGTCAAAAAACATGATTATCTTATGTAAACGAGAATTGTTAATTGTTAAAAAAGTACAATAAAAATCATTTTAAAATCGTTTTTTATTGTTGATTTGTACATATTGTTGTGATAAAATTACTTACAAGAATATCACTATGTGAATTCTAATGTAGGTGAAAAAATTTTTTCAATAAGGAGGATGAATGAAAATGAAAAAATTAGGCCGTAAAGCATTAGCTTTATCACTAACAATTGTTCTTGGTACATCTATGGTATTAACAGGATGCGGCAAGGATGATAAGGACGCTGTTAGCGACAATGCTAACGAAATTGGTGTAACAACAGGATTGGCATCAGATACAAAAGGTGAAGTATCCATCATGGTTTGGTCTGGAGATGGAGAATACTATGAAGACATCGGAAATCCAAATAGTTCAGCAGGAAAGAAACTGGCTGATGCTAAGAATATTACAGCTAGTAATGTGGCACAGGTTCATGCTGTAGCTACAAAGTTCCATGAAGCATATCCAAACATTAAGATTAATCTCTGGTCAAAGGTTGGTGACCCTGATCAGTATAATACTCCTAAATGGGAAGAAGAAATGGATAACTTTAAGGCTAAATATGGTAAATATCCTGATATCTGGGGCTCAACAGATGTTATCAGAGATTTGAAAAAAGGTTTAGTAGCTGATTTGTCAGTATACAGCGATGATGATATTTACAAGTCATACAACAAATCTCTTATGGATCAGCTGAATTACTATGGATTCCAGGCAGGACTTCCATCATATACAATTCCACATGGTATCTGGGTAAATAAAGCTTTAGCAGAAGATCATAACATTAATGTTCCGGATCCTGATTGGGATATTGATGAATTTACGAGATTTGTAAAGAAGGCAGATGGAAAGACTTTCTGGGGAGCAAAGGGAACACCTTTGAATATCGTAAGCATGGGATGTGACAGCATTAATAAATCAATCTCAGAAAACGATACAGTAGATTTAAATAGCGATCAGGTTAAGTCATTGCTTCAGTACTTACCAAAGTGGGCTGAGGTTTCAATTGATGTAGCAGATGGTGCTGGTAATCTTACAAAGGACATTGTTGCAGAATCAAGTGCATATTCATGGTTCTATTTCTGTAACAACAGAACATTAGTAAATTTTGAAGATCCATGGTTCTTGACAGCAGGTGCTGATGAATCAGCAAAGGAAAGTGATGCATATATTAAATCAAATGATTGGGATTTCTATCCATATCCAAGTACTGATTATGCTGAGAACACAATTCAGTTAGTAATGGATCCTATCTGTTTACATAACTATGCATTAGATGATAAGAATCCTGAAATGAGCAAAGAAGAAAAAGCAAAACTTGATGTAACATATACATTTGCTTCATTCTGGACAGCAACAACACAGGCTAAACAGGCTATCTTTGATCAGGAATGGTCAGAAAATGGTCAGATGAAAAAGGCTGCAGGTGATACACTTCCTGTAGTGACTGGTGAACTTTACAATCAGCAGATGGATATCTGGAACAGCCTTGATGCTCACAAACTTTACAAGGATAAAGAAGGCTGGAATAAAGTTCTTGAAATCTACAAAGAAGGAAAGACTTGGGATTATATCGATAAATGCTGGTATTCAACAGTTACAGAAAACGGTGAGTCAAAAGCTACATTGTTTGAATGGGTAAACTGTGGTCAGGAAAGCGTTGCAGGAGCTTGGTTTACAGATAAGAACTGGGCAGATAATGTTAAATCAAGATTGTCTGACTGGAATACATCATGTAACAAGAGAATTGAAACTGCTAAGAAACAGTTACAGGATGCATTAGTTGAATATTATAATTTTGATTCAGCAAAGTTTAAATAAAAAGTTCTGAAATAGAATTTATTACTAATCAAATAAACAATTGCGGAACTGCCAATAGAGTGGTTCCGCTTTTGTGGCAAATAGAAAGGACAACAATGAAGAGAAGAATAATTACTATTGTAATTGCATTGGTAGTCATTGTTGCGGCTGTGTGTACTCTTACCCTGACAGGTGGTGAGGCTACATATATTAAGGATGTAGACAGCCAAAAACTAGATGAAGCATATAAATTGTTAAATACATCATATTTAGACGAAGGTGAAGAGGCAGAGGTGTATTATACAGATTACATTAAACAGCACACTGAACCTGGTCAGGGCAACTATGATGCAGTTTTAAACAATGGCATTGATGCAAAAAGGTATTATCAGAAGAATAAAACTAATGATTCTGTTCCGGAGAAAGTAAAAGATTACAATGGACAGATGAAAGAATTAGATTATAGAGATGTTGCGGAATATAAAGTAAACGTAGCAAAAGATGGTCTTTATTATCTCAATCTTGATTATATTTCTGTTGGAAATTCATTGTCAGATTATACAATAAGTACATCTGTAAATGGAAAACAGCAATATACCGAAATGAAAACCATTGCATTACCTATTATTTGGGAAGATGCAGGAAAAGCTGATTTTGTCGGCAGTGATGACAAAAAGAAGTTTCCTGTAGATAGTTACGGAGATGAAATGGCTCCAAGTCAGAACAGAGTACAGGAGTGGATAAATACATATATTTATAACAACACTTATGTTTCAAGTACTCCTTTAGCATTTGACTTGAAAAAGGGCGAGAATATTATTCGAATTGAAAATGTTTCTTCAGGTGGGTTGGCACTTGGCAACATGAAGGTTGAAGCAGCTACAGACAATAATATCTCGTATAAAGAATATGCAGCAAAACACAGCGATGCAGAACTTGTAAAAGACTCAGAAAATGCATTAGAGATTGACGCTGTATATTATTCAAAGAAAAATTCTACAGATGCTATTTATGGCACTGAAGCAAAAGATTCACTTACAAGATTCAACATAGATTATGAAAAATTAAATACATTGGGATGGGCAGCAGCAGGTATTGAAGTTACATATACATTCAATGTAAAGAAAACAGGTAATTACAATATCACATTCCATTACAGCAATGGCAAAAAGGAGTTTCAGGCATTTGAAACAATCAAACTGGATGGACAGGTTCCTTTTAAAGAATTATACAATTATGCATTTGAACCGGTTTCATCAGGATATGATAATGTAACATTGGCAGATAAAGATGGAAAGAGTTATAACTTCTATTTAACAGAAGGAGTTCATACCATTTCCATTAAACAGGAAAATCAGCCGGTAATGGAAGCATATACATATGCTTTAATTATGCAGAAACATATTACAGATTTTCAGTTGGAAATCACAAAGATAACAGGTAGTGATGTTGATACAGAACGTAATTGGAAGATGACAAAGTATATTCCAAATATTATGAAATATCTGGAGTCTTATGAAACAATAATTCAGCATATCAGATTCTTGCTTCAGGATTATTCACCAAATGGAAATAGTGGAGCAATATTGACATATTTAGATCAGGCAGAAGAGTATATTGAGACAATGAAAGAATATCCGGATGATATTGCACTTCATACTGCAGAATTAACAGGTGCAGACAACTCAATCTTAGTTGCGTTGAGTAACTTTACAACAGAGGTAACATCTAATGACTTTACACTGGATAGAATTTATATTACAGGTGATGAAGGTCAGGTCGAAAGAGCTAATTCATCTATGGGAGGTTCTTTATGGACATCTATTAGAACGCTTGTAAATACTTTCACATCTGAAAAGTATGCTACAACAGTAGAGGATGATGAAAACACAATTACCATCTGGGTTAACAGAGCGATTACTCACGTTGATTTATTACAGAAGATGGCAGACACAGAGTTTGTTCCATATTATAAGGAAAAGACAGGAAAAGATATTAAGGTGAAAGTATCTACTATGCCTGATGTAGGTAAATTGACATTAGCGATTGCAGCTGATGAAACACCGGATATCGCATTAGGACTTATGTCATATGTACCGTTTGATTTGTCAAGCCGTGGTGCTTTATATGATTTATCACAGTTTGATGATTTCTGGACAACGGCCAGAAGATTCCCGACAGGTGCGTTTGTATCTTATGTATACAATGAAGGAGTTTACGCTGTGCCGGAAACTACAGATTTTAACACAGTAGTTTACAGAACAGACATTTTTGAAAGCTTAGGACTTGAAGTGCCTGATACTTGGGAGGAGTTAATTGACATTCTTCCAACATTACAGAGATACGGAATGAACTTCTATCATAATATCGCTAATGGACAAACAGGATATAAATGGTTCTATCAGACAGCGCCGTTAGCGCTTCAAAACGGTGGTGAACTATATGTTCAGGATGATAAAGGACTTGTTACAACCGGTATTGATACAAAGAAATCGGTAAAAGGTTTACAGTTATTAGGAGATTTATTTACAAAGTATTCTTTGGAGACATCAGTTCAGAACTTCTTTAACTCTTTCAGATATTCCGTAAATCCTATTGGAATTATTGGTATGGAAGATTACACATTGATTAAGAATGGTGCTCAGGAATTAAATGGTAAATGGGCTATCTCAAAATATTTGGGAACAGAACAGGAAGACGGACAGATTAACAGAACATTCGTAGCTAATGGTACAGGCGGTGTTATCTTTAAGGGAACAAAGAAGAAGGATGCATCTTGGGAGTTCTTAAAATGGTGGACGAGTAAAGATGTTCAGACAGAATATACATACACACTTCGTTCTTCTTATGGAAAAACATTCTTCTGGTTATCAGCGAACAGAGCAGCATTGGAGAATAATCCAATGGATGAAGCTGACAAGAAGATTATTACAGAGCAGGTGAATTGGGTTACAGACGTGACAAGAACACCGGGTCAGTACCTGCTTGAAAGAACTATTTCAAATATATGGACAACGATGGTATTTGACGGTACATCGGCTCAGGTAGCAACAGATGAAGCCAAGAACGATGTAAATAAAGAGATTGTACGTAAAATGCAGGAACTTGGATACTATGACGCAAATGGTAAAATGGTTGAAAAATTCAAGCTGCAAGGTTATGACTGGATTAAACAAAATCAGGAGAATGCAAAAGCAAATCCGGAAGAGGAGGTAAAGGCAAATGAGTAGTGAAGCTGTAGCTGTAAAAAAAGCGAAAAGTTCAAAGAAATTTACTCAGACTGAAGGATTTCATTCATTTTTACTTTTACTTCCTTATGGTTTGTTATTCTTTGCATTTATCTTATTGCCGATTATTATTGCAGTAGGATTGTCTTTTACATATTTTGATGTTATTAATACGCCGTCTTTTGCAGGAATGAGCAATTATATAACATTGATTACAGGTGACGAAGTATTTATGAAATATGTTCTTCCGAATACCGTACTCTATGCTTTAGTAGTAGGTGTCGGTGGTTATGTATTATCATTTATTATGGCGTGGATTTTGGCGCAGGTTACTCCAAGAGCCAGAACCTTATATGCCCTTGCAATGTACACACCTTCTATGGTAGGTCAGATTATGATTCAGGTTATCTGGAAAACAATCTTTTCCGGTGATCAGAGTGGTCTTGCAAATGCGTATTTGCAAAAACTTGGAATTATTAATCAGCCGATACAGTGGTTGATTTCTTCAGACTATTTCATGATTATTATGATATTTGTATCATTGTGGTCATCTATGGGAATCGGCTTCCTCTCCATGCTTTCCGGTATTATGAATATCGATCAGGAGTTATACGAAGCTGCATATGTAGATGGTATTAAGAATAGAGCACAGGAGATCATCTATATTACGGTACCTTCTATGAAACCACAGATGTTATTCGGTGCGGTTATGTCGATTGTAAACGCATTTAACATGGGATGGATTGGTGTAGCTTTAGCAGGAGCGAACCCGACACCGGAGTATTCCGGACAGTTGATTGCAAACCATATTGATGATTTCGCATTTGTAAGATACGAGATGGGCTATGCAGCAGCAGTTTCCGTAGCACTCTTGTGTCTGGTATGGGTATGTAGTCAGGTAGCAAACAAATTATTTACAGAAAAAGATGAGTATTAGAAAGGAGGAAAAGTAAATGGCAAATTTTCAAGGTAATAGAATTAATCCTTCAAGATTTTCAAAAGGACAGTTAAAATTCCATGCTATCGCGTTTCCTTTATCAATATTCATGATTATTCCTGTAATCTATTTGATAAATCAAGCGTTTAAGCCGTTGGGAGAATTATTTAGATTCCCACCAACAATTTTTGTACAGAATCCGACAATGGATAACTTCAAGAATCTCTTAAATCTGGCAGGTTCCACAGGTATTCCGATGTCGAGATATTTCTTGAATTCGTTGATTGTAACAGTTCTGACAGTAGTGTTGAACTTAATTATTACAATTATGGCAGCCTATGTTTTCTCGAAGAAAAAATTCAAGATAAAAGGTGCTTTGTGGGAAGTCAATCAGATGGCTCTTATGTTTGTAGCGACTGCGGTTGCTATTCCAAGATACTTAATTATAGTAAATATTGGTGCATACAACACATGGTTTGCCCATATTCTTCCGTTGATTGCCATGCCGGTAGGCTTATTCCTGGTGAAACAGTTTGTGGATGGTATACCGGATGCCCTGATAGAGGCAGCAGTAGTAGACGGAGCAGGAGATATTACGATTTTAAGAAAAGTTATTATTCCTCTTACAAAACCGGCTCTTGCAACTTCGGTAGTGCTGACATTCCAGCAGGTATGGGGTAACGTGGAAACATCCAATAACTATATAACAAACGAAGCTTTAAGAACGTTGACATATTATGTAAACTCCATTGGTGTTAATAATGCGGTAGCAGCAGCCGGTATGGTTGCGGCAGCCAACCTGATAATGTTTATTCCAAACCTGGTAATATTCATTTGTATGCAGTCTAAGGTTATGAACACAATGGCAAGTTCAGGTATTAAGTAAGGAGGCAGAAGATGAAAAAGATATTAAATAAATCATTAGTTCTGTTCCTGGCACTTACATTTGTAGTGATGTCAGTGCTTCCTGTTTCAGCTTCACAGGCTACAAGTTATTCATACACATTAGATGATGAAGGAGACTTGGTAAGAACACAGGATGCTTATCTACCGGACAGAACAATTACAGATTTAGGATTACAAAATCCGGAAGACATGGTTATTGATGAAAATAACTTTGTGTATATTGCTGATACAGGCAATGCAAGAATTGTGGTTTACAATTTAGATACAGAAAAAGTTGTTAAGATTTTAAATAAAGACAGCGTAAATGATAGTAAGTTTAGTGGATTTAAAAATCCAAAAGGAATTTACAGAACAAAAGATGGAGAGTTGTATATTGCCGATACTGGTGCAAAAACAGTTTTCCGTTTTGACAAAAATTATAAATATGTAAGACAGTATAATAAGCCGACAGCACCGATTTTTGCTGATACAAACTATGAGCCAAGTAAGGTGGCTGTAGATAGTGGAAACAATTTATATATTGTTTCAGAAGGTGTATACGCCGGTGTTATTCAGCTGGCGAATACAGGTGAGTTTTTAGGATATTTTACTTCTAATAAATCACGTCTTACACCACAGCAGATGTTCCTGAAATTGATCTATACAAAGGAACAGGAGAAAAATTCGGAATTATTAAACACACTGCCGTCAACATTCTCTAATGTTTATGTAGACGCAGAAGGTACAGCTTATTCAACATGTATGGGAACTGGCGATGATCTTTTAAAGAAGCATAGTACAGACGGTACAAATATGTTTAATAATCCAATTACAACATCTGATGCTTTAACAGATGTAACAGTTGATAAAAATGGTGTTATTTATACATGTGATACAAAGGGATTTATCTGGATTTATACAATGGCAGGGGAAGTAATCTTCAATTTTGGAGAGCAGGCTGAAGATAAAGATGTTTCAGGATTGTTTTCCTCTCTTACAACAATTGCTATTGATAAAGAAGGAAACATCTGGACAGCAGATGGTGAGAAAGGTTTCTTACAGTCATTTACACCGACGGAATATGCAACAACCATATATACTGCTTTAAAGGAGTATGAAAATGGTGATTATGAAGAAGCATTAAAAGATTGGAGTTATGTATTAAGACTGAACCAGATGTCTGTGTTAGCCCATAATGGTGTGGCAAAAGCATACTTCAACTATGAAGAATATGATAAGGCAATGGAACATTTTGAAATTGCCGGTAACAGAGAAGGTTACTCAGACGCATTCTGGGAAGTAAGAAATAAATCTTTACAGAAAAATTTAAGTACAGCGTTAATTATTATTATCATTCTTGTTGCATTAAAGATTGTTATCGGACTGATTGACAAGAAGAAAGTAATCAGAAAGAAGCGTAAGGCTTTAGGACAGAAACTTAAAAATATGCCTGTTGTTGGAGAGATTGGATATGCATTTAAGTGTGCAAAACATCCAATTGACAGATACTACGATATCCGTGTAGGAAAGAATGGATCACCGCTTGCAGCATTGATTATATATATTGTGTTCTTTGGTGTTTACATGTGGTATCAGACAGGTAAAGGTTTTATCTATCAGTATACAGATGTAGAAGATATGGATATGGGAGCAGTTGTTGTAGGATTCTTTGCAATTCTGATACTGTTTATTATCTGTAACTATCTCGTAACATCTATTACAGATGGTGACGGAACGTTAAAACAGGTATTTATGATTCCGGCATACGGAGTGATGCCTGCAATGTTCAGTATGTTGATTACAATTGGTATGTCATATGTTTTAACATATAATGAATCATTTATATTAACAGTTGTGATGTTAATTGGCGTAGGCTGGTCTCTTGCAGTTATTTTTGAGGGACTTGCAACAGTACATGATTATGATTTTAAGAAAACGGTTCTCAGTCTAATTATCACAGTCGTGTTTATGTTAATTGCAGCAATCGTAGTTCTTGTAGTAATAATTATGTGGGAGAAGTTATATGACTTCTTATTAACAGTAGGAAAGGAGATAATAAGAAATGTTACAGGCTCGTAGAAAAAGTAAATTTAAAGTTACAGTCCTTGTTGTTAGTATCTTATGTGTCCTTTCATTAGGTGTGGCAGTTGGTGCGGCATTTCTGAATACAAACAGGGATACAAGACCGGCTCCTGATAAAGTAACATCAGATATGAAAGTTACTTCTGCATATCAGCTTTTATGTCAGGTTGGAGATTACAAATATTATTTCCGTGATGACAGAGATATCATTGCAGTAGAAAATACAAAGACAGGATATGTATGGAAGACAGGTATTGATACACCGCTTCCATCACAGATAGAGGAAGCATTTGATATTGTCAAGGACGCAAAAGAAAGTGGCAGCAATGAAGATATCATTGATTATGCTGATGAGTTAGACCTTGAAGGAACAAATGCACAGAAAATTAAACAGGTGAAGGAAATTGCAAATTCACCGATTGACTCTTCTTTCCAGAATGATCAGTATGCAGCATATTCTAATTCGTTATTGACAGTAGAATATTTTACCGGAAGCGGTAAGAGTATGAAAACTACCAGAGTTTCATCTGCTGCCGAAGATGACAAAGAAGGAACATCAGGATTGAAAGTAGAAGATGAAGCGAAGCATATTTATAAGTTAGAGTGTAAATTTGCTTTAGATGACAAAGACTTGGGAGTTAATGTATATATTACTTTCGGTGAAGATGGAAAGATTAACTATAGCGTGCCATATAAAGAAATTACAGGTGATGCTATGGGGCAGATTAGTAAGGTAGTGATTACACCATTCCTTGGAGCCAGCGGTGGAGCGTTAAAGTACTTCGACAATAAACAGGAAGACTGGGTAAATGTAAAAGCAAATAAGATTACACCAGGTTATGCCTTAATTCCGGATGGTAGTGGTTCTTTAATCCGATTCCAGGAAAATAAAGCAAAATTTACAGCTTATGAAGGTGCTGTATATAATGATGACCCATCAAAGCAGTTGACATATAAGTCTGTGGCAGATGATGTTGTTCCGGTAAAAGATCCGACAATGCCTGTATTTGGTATTTCTCATGGTGATGGAACTCAGGCGGCCTTTGTAGCATATGCGGATAAAGGTGATGAGTATATGACACTGAATGCAGTGCCGGCATCAACAGATGAAGGCGAAATCAGATATACATATGCTTATGCAGGATTTACATATAATTCAGAGTTTTATCAGGTTATTAATCAGGCAGGGGAGTCTTATAGAAAAGTACAGGATGAACCGAATAAGTTTGATATTGATTTAACATATCAGTTCTTAAGCGGAGATGGAAGTGATGGAACACCATCAGCAGATTATGTTGGTATGGCAAAGGCATATAGACAACACTTGATTGACGAGAAAGTTTTAACGGAAATTAAACAGGATGGAAAAGAGATTCCTATCAGAATTGATTTCCTGATGTCAGATTCTAAAAAAGGTGTATTCTCCACACAGGAGGTTGCAGTTACATCTGCAAAGGATGTAGATGAAATCTTAGAAAAGCTTTCAAAAGATGGTATTCAAAATATTAATTCCGGTTTGATTGGATGGCAGAGCGGTGGTGAAACCATGGCAAAACCAAATAGTACAAGCATATCTGGAAATGTAGGTTCTAAATCAGAGTTTGAAGATTTGATGTCAAAATACGCTGAAAAAGGCATTGATATCTCATTCTCAAGAGAATTTGCAACAATTAATGAAGACATGATAAGTTATTACAATAATGCAGCAAAGCATTTAAATACAAAGTATTTGGAAGTAGACCAGTCTACAGTGCTTCCGAAGAATGTACCTGTTGCAGAGTTTGGTTATGCATTACCAAAAAAGACAGCTTCATGGATTACAGATTTATATGAAGATTTAGGTGACTACAGTAAATCATTTACTATCGATGGTGCTTCTGATATATTGGTAAGTTCTTATGACAGTGATGGTGTTGAGAATACTGT
Organism: uncultured Eubacterium sp.; assembly: GCA_910584795.1. Taxonomy (GTDB): domain Bacteria; phylum Bacillota; class Clostridia; order Lachnospirales; family Lachnospiraceae; genus Eubacterium_G. The sequence continues at coordinate 16,207 of CAJUBZ010000015.1, forward strand.
AACAGATGCTATTGCATATTATCAGGATGCTATTGAAAAGATAAAGAAGAATGGAACAAAAGCAAATTTAGTTTCACCAAATAAATATTTATGGAAGTATACAGACCGTTATCTACAGTCAACAGTAGGAACTTCACAGTATGTATATGAAACAGATACTGTTCCGTTTTTACAGATGGTACTACATGGAACTATGGAAGTATATGCACCGTATGCAAACTTCTCGTTCTATAGTACAACAGATCAGTTAAGAATGATTGATTATAATATTAATCCATCATTTGTATTAACAAAAAAACCATCTTATTTATTATCAGCAACAAAATCTTCTGACTATTATTCAACAGAATTTGAACAGTACGAAGAACTGGTAAAAAATATTTACGCAACAGTAAATAAACCATTATCACAGGTAATTGGTTACAGCTGGACTGGCAGAAAAGTTCTGGAAGATGGTGTGATTGCAAATACATATGAGAAAGACGGAAATATAAAGACGGTTATTATCAATTATACAGAAGATGAAATAACCGTAAATGGCAACAAAGTAGCAAAATTAAGTGCTGCAGTTGTGGAAGGAGGTGTTCAATAATGGCTGAAGAAATGAAGAAAACAGCAGAAGTGAAAACAACTCCTCAAAATAAAAAAGTTTCTAAAGTAAAAGAAGCAAAGAAAACAAAGAATAAAAAGATGAGAACATACCAGCAGAGACAGGACAGAGCAGGATATATGTTCATGATACCATGGATTGTTGGTTTTACGGCATTTACATTGTTCCCATTATTCTTTACAGTATATTTGAGTTTTACAAACGTAAAAACAACAGCACTTGGATATGATTTCGAATTCACAGGTGTGAAGAATTATATTAATGCTTTTGTAGGCAATAATGAGTTTTTACCGGCGGTACTCAGTTACCTGCAGATGATTATTCCATATACTTTTATTGTAGTGGTTTTATCATTTATCATTGCTTATTTATTGTCAAAGATTAAAACAGGTAAGGGTATTCTTCGAACACTATATTTCTTACCGGTAGTAATTATGTCAGGACCGGTTATGGAGCAGATAATGACAGTACAGTCTGCAGGTGAGACTGCTTCTGCTGCAGAACAGCTGGCAGCGGCAAACGAGCAGGCAACAGCTTATTCAAATATCTTTATTATGCAGATTATTGAAAGTTATTCTTCAGGACTGGCACATGCACTTGCAGGCATATTTGATCAGTTATCCATTATACTTTGGTTTACAGGTATTCCGATTGTATTATTTATTAATGGATTACAGAAGATTAACGGAAGTATTTATGAGGCGGCAAAGATTGACTCAGCCAATGCATGGCAGATTATGTGGAAGATTACCATTCCTATGTTGAAGCAGACAGGGTTAATTATTACAGTATTTACAGTAATTCAGCTTGGTATGTTTGGATCTATTAATCCACTGTACAGTCTGATTGAAGAAAAAACCGGTGAAACCGGTACAGGACTGGGATTCGCGGCAACATATGCATGGATTTACAGTATTATTGTTTTGATTATTGTGGGATTTATCTTTGTATTATTTAAAGATAGAAAACCAAGAGATATCAAAGCAAGACAGAAACAGGAAAAGAAACTGAAAAAATTAGAAAAGCAGCAAAAGAAGAGACTTGCTGCACAAAAGAGACATCAGAAGAAGGAGGCAAAGTTATATGGCAAATAAAAACAGTACAGCAAAGAAACTTGATTTGTCAGTATTAAAAAAGTTTAGCTTTGCTAAGTTCAAGAGATTTAAAGGTGTTCAGATAGTATCAAAAATAGCAATTTATTTTGTACTTATTTGTATTGGATTTATCTTTTTAGAACCAATACTTGAGATGTTGTCAAAGTCAATTATGCAGGCAAAGGACCTGATTGATCCGTCCATTACGTGGATTGCAAAACATGCGACCTTTGATAACTTTAAAAATGCGGCAGCAACATTAAGTGTACCGGGTTCGCTTTTAAACTCTGTTTGGTTTTCGGCATTACTTGCAATTTGTCAGACAGCGGTTTCAGCGACAACAGCTTTTGCAATGTCCAGATATACATTTAAGGGGCGCAATTTCTGGTTTGTAATGTTAATTATTGCATTTATTATACCAATCCCATTGGTAACAATTCCTAGAATTATTGTATTTACCACAGTAGAGAACATTATTGGATTTAAACTGATTAATACAGTAATTCCACAGATATTAATGTCTGTGTTAGGACAGGGTGCATATTCAACGATGTTGATATTGATTTTCTACAACTTCTTCAATATGATTCCAAAATCATTGGATGAAGCAGCTATGATTGATGGTGCAGGTTCATTGAAAGTGTTCTATCACGTAGCAATTCGTTTATCCATATCAACAATTCTTGTAGTATTTTTATTCTCGTTTGTATTTAACTGGAACGAGACTTATACTACAAATCTTATGACGGGTGATTCTCTCACATTGCTGCCTGGAAAGCTGGCGATGTTTGATAATGGTATGGCATCTACCGGAAACTCGGTAAATGAAGCGAACCGAATGGCGGCAACTTTAATTGCCATAGCACCGTTATTGTTGTTATATGCATGTGTACAGAAGCAGTTCATTGAGGGTATCGAAAATACCGGTATCACAGGTGAATAAGATAACAGGAGACAGGAATCAAAAGATTCCTGTGTCTCCCCAATATTTATAAACGTGAGGGTAAAACTATGAAGATGATGAAGAGAGTATTATCTATTGTTTTAGCATTGGCAATGATTGTTACAGTGATTTCAATAAATCCGACAGAGGCTAATGCAAAGGTAACCATCCAATCAGGTAAAAAAATCACTTTAACGATTGGAAAAAGTGAAAAAATTTATGTGAAACAAAAAGGTGCAACATTTAAGACAAGTAATAAAAAAGTTGCAACAGTTAGCAAGAAGGGTGTAGTTAAAGCGATTGCTCCTGGTAAATGTAAAATTACAATTAAAGTTGGAAGCAGCAAAGCAACATCAAAGGTAACAGTTAATCTTGCAAACGTTAAAATAACATCTGCAGAGCCGATATCTGTAAATGGTGCAAAATTAACATGGAAAAAGGTTAAAGGAGCAAAAGGATACTATGTATATCGCTCAACAAAGAAATCCAGTGGATATAAGAAGGTTGCAACAGTAAAGAAAACGAATGCAACAATCAAGAATCTGGCTTTAGGTTATACACATTACTTCAAAGTAAAGGCATACAATGCTAAGAAGAAAGTCAGTGCAAAGTATTCAAATGTTAAGAGTGTAAAGACATACAAATTAGTATGGTCTGATGAATTTAATGGTACTTCTTTAGATATGAGCAATTGGACTTATGAGACAGGACATGGTCAGAATGGCTGGGGAAATCAAGAATTACAAGATTATAAGGCTGGTAATAATATTAAATTTGAAAATGGAAATCTTGTAATTATTCCTAGATGGGTAAAGAAGTCTGGAATGAAAGATGAAATTACATCTACTCGAATTAAATCAAAAGGTAAGAGAGAATTTAAATATGGAAGAATGGAAATCAGAGCCAAAGCTGCAAAAGGAAAAGGAACATGGTCTGCAGGATGGATGTTGGGCGATGGCACCGGTGATTCCAGAGGATGGCCATATGATGGTGAGATTGATATTCTTGAAGCAATGAATGGCGGAGTGCCACAGACAATCCACTGTGAGTATTTCAACAACCAGTATTGGTCACATGGAAATAAGAATTACCAGACAGGATTAACACAGGCACAGTGTGCAGAGAAGTACCACACTTATGGAATTATCTGGACGGAGAAATACATTCAGTTTACAGTAGATGGCGTTAATAAGGGAAAATATGATCCAAGCATCTACAGCAAGAGTATTTACGATAAAGTATGGGGTGGAGAATTTGATCATCCGTTCTTCTTTATCTTAAACTGTGCAATTGGCGGTAATGCAGCTGGACAGGTTGACCTAAATGATGGTTGGACATTAGTAAAGAATACTGCAACAGAGAAAGTATATGAAGACTACTTCTATATTGATTATGTAAGAGTATATCAGTAAAAAGTAATGAGTGAAAAGCAGACATGATACTTTATGTCTCATGTCTGCGGTTCACTTTGAATGAATGAAAATGGGAGGTTATTGTATGGTTACAATAAAGGATGTTGCCCGTGAAGCAGGTGTTGCGATATCTACAGTATCGAATGTATTTAACAATGCAGATATTGTAAGCGAAGAGACGAAACAAAGAGTATTGGATGCGGTAGAAAAACTTCATTACATACCGAATATGAATGCGAAGTTATTAAAGTCCAATAGGAAAAATACAATTGGCCTCTTTTTAACAAGTTTACAAGGTGATTTCTATAAAGTATTAACGCAGGCAATTCATCTGCAGTGTAAGTTAAATAATTACTTATTAAATATCTATGTAAGTAATGATAATTCACCAGATGAAATTTACAGAATGATTATTGCGTCAGGTGTTGCTGGGGCTATTATATACCATGAAGACTTAACGGGAGATTATGTGAAACGAATTGCCACAGTTAATATTCCGATGGTGTTCATCGACAGAGAAAGCAAAGGAAAAAATATTTCGGGTGTGTTGGTTGATGACAGATTAGGAGCTTCAATGGCAGTAGATTATCTGGTGAAATTAGGTCATAAACGTATTGGTTATATGCATGGAAATGACTCGGGAGATGACAGGCATCGTTATCAGGGATATGTTGATATGATGCAGCGGAACAATCTACCAATAGATGAAGACATTGTTTTAAGAGGCTATTATGAAGAAGCATTGGCGTATAGTGAGATGCGTTCGGTGTTATCAAGTGGAATTAAGTTGCCGGATGCAATGTTCTGTGCCAATGATGAAATGGCATGGGGATGTATCAAGGCATTTCAGGATGTTGGAATAAAAGTTCCAGAACAGATAAGTGTCATAGGGTATGATGACAGTACGATTAGTGAGTACTATAGTATCCCTTTGACAACAGTACACAGCCCGATTACAGAAATGGGAAGTGCAAGCGCAAATGAACTTTTCAGATTATTAAATGATGAAGGGGATAAGGGTGGAACAGTCACCAAACTTTCACCAAAAATGATTTACAGAAGTTCATGCGGAAAACGCAAGTAGAAGGAGATTATTATGGAGAATTATAGACTTGAAGGACAGACATTTGTAATTGATGATTATGATAAAATGCCGGCTTTTTCAAGCTTTTTACCAGGTCTTGCTGGTGTAAAAGGCATTCCAATGTGGACATTTTACACAAACAGAGGACAGGGAATGAATAGTTTTGGTGTTGATAATAAGGGCAATGCCATTATGGAGTTTAATTCAGCAAATACGGCTTTTGAAAATACAACAGTAAAAGGTTTTAGAACTTTCTTAAAAATAGACGGTGAATATTATGAGCCATTTTTCAGATATGAGAAAGAAGCAAAACGTCAGATTAGAATGAATAAGAATAGTTTTAAAATTATCGAAACCAATGAAAAGTATGGAATTGAAGTTACGGTAAATTACTTTATTCTTCCAAATGAGAGTATTGGTGCCTTAATCAGACAGGTATCTGTAAAAAATATATCAGATACTGCAAAGGAAATAGAAGTAATTGACGGACTTCCTAAGATTATTACATTTGGAATTTCTAATGGAGAATTTAAGGAAATGTCAAACTTATTTAAGAGTTGGGCATTCATCAAAAACTTAGATAACAAAGTTCCATATTACACATTGAGAGCTTCTAAAGATGATTCTGCAGAGGTTTCAGAAATTGAAGGCGGTTACTATTATCTTACAATCAGAGATGGTAAACTACAGGATGTTATTTATGATATTGACACAGTTTTTGGATATGACTTATCACTTATGACACCAGTCAGATTTATGGAAGGCGGTATCGACGAGGTAAAAGCAAAGAAACAGTGTTTCGCAAATAAGGTTCCTTGTGGATTTACGCCATTTAAAGAGAATGTAGCTGCAGGTGAGGCAATTACGTTTGATACAATGATGGGATTTGCAGGTTCAGAAGAACAGATTAATGCTAAATTAGATACGTTTACAAAGCCAAACTATATTGCGGATAAGTTTGTGGAAGCAGAAGAGCTGGCGGACAGTTTCACATCAGATGTTAAGACACATACAGCGGCAGGTAAGTTTGATCAGTACATCGAGCAGTGTTATCTGGATAACTTCCTTCGTGGTGGTTACCCATACGTTTTAAATAAAGACGGAAACAAGTCTATTATTCACTTATTCAGCAGAAAGCACGGAGATCCGGAGAGAGATTACAATTTCTTCTCAATTGCCGCTGAATATTATTCACAGGGTAATGGAAACTTCCGTGATGTTTCACAGAATAGAAGAAACGATGTATTCTTCAATAAAGACGTTGGAGAATTTAATGTAAAGACATTCTTTAGTTTAGTACAGGCAGATGGTTATAATCCATTGGAAGTAAGACCAAGTTTATTCAATGTTACATCTGGAAAAGAAGCAGATGTTCAGGCTTATGTAAAAGAAAACATCAATGGTGATGCTTCTGCGATTGAAAAGATTGTAGCAGGTAAGTTTACACCAGGTCAGATCTCAAATACAATCGCAAAACTTGGTTTGGATGTTAAGATTGATGACGGTGATTTTATTGCTGAAATCTTAAATAACTGCGACCAGAATATCGAGGCAGGATTTGGCGAAGGTTATTGGAGTGACCACTGGGATTACAACATGGATTTAGTAGACAATTACTTAAGTGTTTATCCGGATAAACTAAATGATTTATTATTTGAAGATAAAACATACAAGTTTTATGACAGTGTAGCTTTCGTTGTACCAAGAGACGAAAAATACGTTATTAATAAAAAGGGTGATGTACGTCAGTATGGTATGGAAGTAGAAGATGCTGATAAACTTGCACGTCCTGGATTTAATAAATGGGCAACAAACTGGTTAAAGACAAAGGACGAGAATATTTATCATACAACATTGGCTGTCAAGATGGTGATTCTTGCTCTTAGCAAGTTTGCGCAGCTTGATGTTGACGGTATCGGTGTAGAAATGGAAGGTGGAAAACCGGGCTGGAATGATGCTATGAACGGTCTTCCTGGATTGTTTGGTTCCGGTACACCGGAAACATTTGAATTAAAGAGATTAGTAAGCTTTATAACAGAAAACTTTACAGGTGATGGCGAAGTTATAATGCCGAAGGAAATTGCTCAGTACATGGATGATGTAAAGGCTGCTCTTGATGAGTATAATGCCGGCGCATTGAGTGATTTTGCATACTGGGATAAGGTTGCTGCAATTAGAGAAAACTATAGAGAGAGCGTAAAACTTTACTTAAGTGGTGAAGAAGCAACAGTTTCTAAAGCTCGTATTGTAGAAGTATTTAGTGCATTTGCAGAAAAGATTGAAAAAGGTATTGAAAAAGCTATCGAAATGGGTAATGGACTGGTTCCTACATATATTACTCATGAAGCTGTTGAATTTGAACCTGTAGTAGATGAAAATGGCGAAGCTGTTATCAGTCATTACGGACTTCCAAAAGTAAAAGTTAAGGAATTTAAAGCGGTTCCATTACCATACTTCTTAGAAGGACCGGCTCGTATGATGGGTTATGTAGATACAGATACAGCGAGAGAGATGTATGGCAAAGTTAAGGAAACAGGTCTTTATGACCAGAAGCTGGCAATGTATAAGACTTCAGCTTCTATAGAAGAATGTTCTATGGAGAATGGACGTTGTCGTGCATTTACACCAGGCTGGCAGGAGAGAGAAAATGTATTCCTTCACATGGAATATAAATACATTCTTGCTATGATTAAAGCAGGACTTTATGATGAGTATTATGAAACAATTACAAGAGCGTTAATTCCATTCTTAGATCCAAATATGTATGGAAGAAGTACTCTTGAAAATTCATCATTCCTTGCATCTAGTGCAAATCCTAACGAGGATATTCACGGAAGAGGTTTTGTTGCAAGACTATCAGGTTCTACAACAGAAATGATTTCTATGTGGATTGAGATGATGATGGGAGGAAAGGTATTTACTTATGAAGAGGGAGAGCTTGTACTGAACTTTGATCCAAAGATTGCTAACTGGCTCTTTGATGAAGGAAAAGTTACATTCAGACTTCTTTCTACATGTGATGTTACATATGTAAATAATACAGGAAAGAATACTTATGGCGAAGATGCCGCTAAGGTTTCAAAAGTTGAAATAAATGGTGAAACTGTAGCAACAGAAGGAAAGATTGTCGGAGAAATGGCAGAAGCTGTTCGTGACGGTAAGATTTCAGCCATAACAGTTTATTTTGAGTAATGAGCCAAGAGTATATGCTTGCATGTGTATCTGGCGAATGGCGTTTGGTGCATATGTTACGACAAATACATTTGACGAATGTCACGAGAGTCAAATTCCCCATTGCATGCAGCGAGGGATTTGATTTTGAATAGAAAATGGTAAGGGATAGCCCCGGTATGCTTATGCGTATCGGGGCTTATTACATATGAAAGAGGCTCACGTTATTGGCAGAGGAACAATTACACGTAGAAATGGATAATTGAGAGGAAAGTACGTGTAAAAAGGAGAGAAAGAATTTATTGTCGGGCAAAAATTACACGTAGAAATAGGAAAATGAGAGGAAAGTACGTGTAAAAATGAGAGGATGAATTTATTGCAGAGGAAAAAATTACACGTAGAAATAGGAAAATGAGAGGAAAGTACGTGTAAAAAGGAGAGAAAGAATTTATTGCAGAGGAAAAAATTACACGTAGAAATAGGAAAATGAGAGGAAAGTACGTGTAAAGAGGAGAGAAAGAATCTATTGTCGGGCAAAAATTACACATAGAAATGAATAATTTTAGGGAAAATATGTGTAAAAGAGATTAGACTTAACAACAATAGTAATTGTAGTATAAATGATATTTGTAGAAGATATTGATAAGAAATCTATTGTAAGAGAACAGTTAGTTTGAAGATTTGTTTGAAAAAATATAAATTGTACAGGACAAAATATAAACAATATGATACAATAGGCATTGTATTAAAACAAAACATAAAATAAACATTATCATATAGAAAAGGAGACGCATAATTGAATAAGGGGACGCTAAGAAAAGAACTGGAAATGTTGAAGGAATGGGAGAAAAATGGGCTTTCATATTTCGAGTCTGCACCGAAAGGAACAATAGTCATATCAAAGAATCATAATACATATCAATATTATCTGAAAACAAATGAAACAAATGTCCATGGACGCTATATAAAAAAGAAAGATAGGAACCTTGTAAAAGAGATTTTACAAAAAGAATATATAAGAAAATGCTTGCCTCGAATAAGGCAACAGATAAAAACTATTGAAAATTTTTTAAATATATATAATCTAGAGAAAATTGAAAAAGTATATGAAGATATGTCAGAAGCAAAGCGGATATATGTGAAACCCTTTATTGTTCCGATGGAGTTATATGCTAAACAATGGGAAGATAATAAAATGAAGGAGAAGGATGGTCTGTCGAAATTTATAACAAATAAGTATGAACTAACCGAGGATAAGGGAGTCTGGACAGAAAAGGGAGAGCTTGTCAGGTCAAAGTCAGAGAAAATGCTGGCAGACAAATTTTATAGAATGGGAATACCATATGTGTATGAATATCCCTTAATGATTAAAGGCTTGGGTTATATACGTCCTGATTTCGTCGTACTCAATAAATTTACAAGAAAACAGTATTATTGGGAACATTTTGGATTAATGAGTGATAAAGATTATTGTGAGAAATCAGTGAAGAAGATGAATCAATATATAAAAAATGGTATATATCCAGGAGATAAGTTGATTAGCACCTATGAAACTGAGAAGTGTGTAATGGATTTTAAAGTTGTTGATGAAATCATTGAAAAATATTTGATGAATTAATACATAGTAAAGATGATTTTCGGATACAAAGAAACTACATATCTATTTTTGTCTAAGTCAGATAAATGTATGTAAAAATATGGTTGTAATGAAACAATTTTATGGTATGATAAAATGAAAAGGCACATGTTGAGGGATAAAATGTTGAAAGAAACTTTCAACATTAAGATTGTGCTTCAAATGGAGGTAGAAGAACTTCCGTATAAAGCATTAGGAGGAAAATTATGAGCGATTTAAAATATTTGGATAAGAAGGGGACATTTACACTGGATAATCCGGACCTGACGAGTTACATGTATTTTCCATTAGCAAATGAAGCTGGGATGATGAGTGCGATAACTCCGGATTTGGGTGGAGATATAAAATTAGACCAGAATACATTTTTATTAGAACCAGTGAGCAGTGAAAATTTACATAATAATAAATCTACAAGAAATTTTTGGGTGTATGTAGAGGGAAAAGGTGCCTGGTCGGTAACAGGACGTTCCAGTAAGCAACAGGCAAAACTTTTTGATGATGATAAAGAAAATGTGAAATTAACTGCCGGAATTATGTGGCATCAGGTGGAAAGAGAATCTGATGAAATGGGTTTGAAAGCCGTTATAACTAGTTTTGTTCCGAATACAGAAGAGAAAGTCGAGCTTACAAAGTTTGAGATTACAAACATATCCGATAAACCACAGACAATTACACCTACAGTGGCGGTACCGATGTATGCCCGTTCTGCATCTAATATCAGAGATCATAGGCATGTAACATCACTGCTTCATAGAACATTTACTGTAAAGAATGGTATTATGATATATCCTACATTGACTTTTGATGAAAGAGGTCATAATAAGAATACTGTATTTTATGGTGCGTTAGCGAAAGAAGATGTGAATGGGGACATGGTTTCTCCAATTAGTTTTTGTCCTGTAACAGAGGAGTTTATTGGAAAGGGTGGAAACTTTGAGAACCCATATTATGTGGTAAAAAATAAGGCATTGCCATATCAGGCAGGAGAGCAGGTTGATGGATATGAGACAGTTGCTGCAATCAGATTTCAGGATGTTATATTGCAGCCGGGTGAGAGTAGAACATATCTTGTAGCTCTTGGATATGGCGAATCAGAAGCAGAAATTACTGAAATCAGTAAAAGATATTTAATTACGAAACATTTTGATAAATATTTAGAAGAGACAAAGGAGTTCTGGCAGGAGAAAATTAATGTAAGTTATAATTCCGCAGATACAGATTTTGATAATTGGATGCATTGGGTAAATTTCCAGCCAATGTTAAGAAGGATTTATGGATGTTCATTCCTTCCACATCATGATTATGGAAAAGGTGGAAGAGGCTGGAGAGATCTTTGGCAGGATTGTCTTGCACTTTTGATTATGGAACCGGAACAGGTTCGCCAGATGCTGATTGACAATTTTGGAGGAGTAAGATTTGATGGAACAAATGCTACGATTATTGGTGCGAAGCAGGGAGAATTTATTGCTGACAGAAACAATATCGTAAGAGTCTGGATGGACCATGGAGCATGGCCATATCTTACTACAAGTCTTTATATTCAGCAGACAGGAGATATTGAATTCCTTTGTGAAGAGAATACATATTTTAAAGATGCCCAGGTTCATAGAGGCGAAGAGAGAGATGACAGATGGAATGATTCCCGTGGAAACAAACAGATGACAACCGATGCTGAACCATATAGAGGAACAGTTTTGGAACATTTGTTAATCCAGCATTTAACCTCGTTTTTTGACGTTGGAGAACATAATCATATAAAACTTCGCGGTGCAGACTGGAATGATGGTCTGGACATGGCAGATGAGCGTGGAGAAAGCGTTGCTTTTACTGCACTTTATGCCGGAAATTTAAAGAATCTCGCAAAAGATATCAGGGCATATTCTGAAAAAACAGGAAAAGACAGCGTTTTCATTGCAAAAGAATTATTGACATTAATTCATGCAGACAAAGAGATATACGACCATATCGGGGAAAAGAATGCTGTTCTCAGTGAGTATTGTGAGGCAGTACGTCATATTATTTCAGGTGAAAAAGCAGAAATAAAATGCAGTGAACTCTGTGAAGTATTAGAAGCGATGGCGGATTGGACAGCAAATCATATCAGAGAAACCGAGTGGACTAGTGATAAAGAAGGGAACTCATGGTTTAACGGTTATTATGATAATAGCGGAAAAGCGGTAGAAGGAGACTTTGAAAGTGGTGTTCGTATGATGCTGACAGGACAGGTGTTTGCCATTATGTCAGAAGTTGCAACAAAAGAACAGGTAAAAGAGATTGCGAAGACTGCAGATAACTATCTGTATGACGAGCAGATTGGCGGTTATCGATTAAATACTGATTTCAAGGAAGTGAAAACAGACCTTGGAAGATTGTTTGGTTTTGCTTTTGGACACAAAGAAAATGGTGCGGTATTCTCTCACATGGCAGTTATGTATGCCAATGCATTATACAGCAGAGGATTTGCAAAAGAAGGATATAAGGTTATCAATACGTTATACAAGCACTGTAATGATTATCAGGCAAGTGGAATTTATCCAGGGGTACCTGAATATGTCAACCAGAGAGGACAGGGAATGTACCATTATCTGACTGGTGCTGCCAGCTGGCTGTTACTTACAGTTCTCAATGAAATGTATGGTATTAAGGGCGAGTTGGGTGCATTAAAATTACAGCCGAAACTTCTTGCTAAGCAGTTTGCAAATGGTATGGCAAGTGCTACTTGTATGTTCAGAGGTGCAAATATTACTGTTACATATCAGAATCCATTCGGATTAGAAGTAAATGATTATACAGTCAAAGAGATTTACATCGATGGAAAGTTATATGGACAGACAGATACCATTGCAAAAGAGGACGTTGATAAGCTGGGTGATAAGAGTCAGATTACAGCAATACTGGGATAATTATATTGAACAATAAACAAAGTGAAGTGGAGGTACACATGTATGTTTGAATGGGGTAGAGCGATTTGCTATTCAGGATATAGAGAAGGACAGAGTCCAAAGACATGTACATATCCTACATATGAACAGATAGTGGAAGATTTAAAAATTTTGGATAATCTGGGATTTAAATATATTAGAATGTATGATCCTGTAAGCTATGCAGAAATGACCTGTCAGGTAATAAGAGATTTGGGACTTGATATGAAAATGATGCTTGGACCGGATTTGATTTGTGAAGTTAATAATCCTGGCTGTCCATGGATGCAGACAAATTTTTCGGAAGAAGAACTGGCAGAGAGAGCAAAACGTAATGATGGAAATATAGAAAAGTTAATTCAGATTGCGAATGAATATTCGGATGTGATTAACGTAGTTTCTGTAGGAAATGAGAATACTCCGCAATGGGGGGCAAATAATGTTCCCGTAAAAAGATTAATTCAATTTGCAGACAGATTGAAAGAAGGAACAAATAAGCCTGTTACATTTAATGAGGGTGCATTTGAGTGGGTGCATTTGGGAGAACTGGCAGAGCATCTGGATATTATTAGTCTGCATTCTTACCCATTATGGTATGGAAATACCGTGGATGAAGGTTTGGCAATTAATAAAGAATGGTATGCAAAAATAAAGGAAATGTATCCTGATAAATTTATTCTTTTTTCTGAAGTAGGATGGGCTACAGACTGTGCTGATTTTAAACAGATGAAAGAAGGAGAAGCCAACGAAGAAAATCAGAAAAAATATTTTGAGGAGTTCTGGGACTGGGCTGATAGTGAAAAAATTATCTCATATATGTTTGAAGCTTTTGATGAACCATGGAAGGGCGGAATCGGAGCAAATGAGGCAGAAAAGCACTGGGGAATATATAAAGTTGACAGAACACCAAAATTATTATTAAGATAAAAAAGTTCGATTGAAACATTTTTATAATAAAAAAGAAGAAAAGAACCATGTATTAATGGGCTTTTCTTTTTTTATTTTCATTGTGAAATTATGGTAGAAATGGTTAAAAATAAAAGGGTTTTTATATTGGCGCTCTATTGAAAAACCATAGAGAAATGGAGTACAATAGAAATATCATTGATTGATGTATACATCGGAAATGTTTTACATCAGTTGAGTCAAGAAAAACACGAAAGGAGAAAGAAATGAAACTCAGCAGAACAATGAAAAAGTTTATGGCTGTTGTTTGTACATTCGCACTTGTAGTTTCATCTTTGGCAGTAAATAATTTTGTCAAAGCTGATGATGGAAGTTGGGCATTTACAAGTACTTCTTATCAGACAAATGCGGAAAAGACACAGTACAATATAACAGTAAATTACAGCGCATATCAGGGCGCAGAACCTGATGAATATTACTATTCAATCTATGTGGATGAAGAAGCCGATGGAAATATCGGTATTGCATCAAATGGATGGGACTGGGGCAAGGCCCAGGGAAGACATGGTTTCGATACTGTTTATAAAGCAAAAGAAGGAGAGGCTTTTAAACCGGGAGAAACACATAAGATTATTGTAGTTGCATACAAGAAGAATGAGGATGAAAGTTTTACTAGACTTGATTCTATTGAGACTGAAATCACACTTCCGGCAGAACTTCCAACATTCTCACAAGAAGAGCAGGAAAAGAAAGATATGGAAGATGCATGTGTTTCTGATGCAAATCTTGCAAAAGGAACAACAGGTTTTGTTTCTTGGAACGAAGATCCAGCACCAGCTCTTGTAGATGGTAATTTAGGTTCAGGTACAGGAAACTCAAGTGTAAAAGGTGAAAATGACTTTGTAGGTGTAAATCTTGGCGAAGTAAAAACTATCGGAAGCATTATTACAAAATTTGAGAGTGCGTGTCCGGCAGAGTTTGCTGTTTATGTAGCAGGTGCCGATGGTGTATATGGTGATACACCGGTAGCTACAAATACAGCAACAGGAGCAAATCCTATTGTTAAGACAACATTTGCAGCAGTGGAAGCACAGTATGTAAAAGTAGTGCAGACAGTACCTTCAGAATTGTCAACAATGTATGGAATGAATGCATTTGAGCTTGCAGTTTTTGCAGGAGAAAAGACTCCTGATGAGTCAGACACAACACCGGCAGAAGTAGAAACAACAACACCGGCAGAGGTAGAAACAACAACACCTGCAGAAGTAGATACAACAACACCGGCAGAGGTAGATACAACAACACCTGCAGAAGTAGATACAACAACACCAGCAGAAGTAGATACAACACCGGTAGAATCAGACACAACAAAATCTGATGAACCAGGATATGACCCGGGATTTAATCTGGCAGAACTTACATATCAGGACATGGCATGTGATGGTGGAGAAACAATTGGTTTTGCACTTCAGGCAAGTACAATTGCAGGAGTTGTACCATATTATGAAAATAGTGGAAATACATTTAGTGTAATGTTCTCAGGAGATGCAGGAATGGTAACTGCAATTACAGTAAATGGTCAGGAGCCGGAAGAAGGCGTTGTAATTGAAAAAGCAACAGGAGTTGTAAGAATCAATCCTACTAAATTTGCAGATAATGCTTATACAGTAGTTACTGCTACAGCTGAAAAGGGTGAACTAACATTTGTTATTAAAAAAGGAACACCTGCAGAGGTAGAAACAACAACACTAGCAGAGGTAGATACAACAACACCTGCGGAGGTAGAAACAACAACACCGGCAGAGGTAGATACAACAACACCGGCAGAGGTAGATACAACAACACCTGCGGAAGTGGATACAACAACACCTGCGGAAGTGGATACAACAACACCTGCAGTTGCAGAAACAACTACTCAGGCACCTACAACTACAGAAGTTCCAAAAACAACAACAGGACCAAAAGCTACAACAAAGAAAGTACTTGGAAAGACAACAGTAAAGAGTGCATCCAAGAAAAAAGCAGCAACAAAGGTTAAGATAACATTTAAAAAAGTAAAAGGTGCTAAAAAGTATCAGGTACAGATTTCAAAGACAAAGAAGTTTAAGAAGGTTCTTGTTAAGAAGACAGTTAAGAAAGTAAAAGTCACAATCAAGAGCAAGAAAATTAAAAATCAGAAGAAACTTTATGTAAGAGTGAGAGCTGTTGGGGCTAAGAAGTGGTCAAAATCAAAGAAAGTTAAACTTAAATAAAAAATTTTTATGAGAATATAAATATATTTGATTGCATCCTTGGGCAGATAGAGAGAAAATCTGCCTGAGGATGCTTTTATATATAAAGTGGGCATGATTTTTTGCTTATCGACAAAATAATGCTAAATCACTATAAATAATTGTATAAAATTTATACAAAATTAGAAAAAATAGTAAAAAAGTTAGTTGAATTGCACATATTGGTATGGTAAAATATTAATATCATTAGTATGTGAGAGTTTTTAAATTAATAGAAAGGAGAATAGTATGAAACTCAAAAAATCATTTAGAAAAGCTCTGGCTTATATTTGTGTAATTACATTAGTGATAACAAGTATTACAGGTTATAGAGCAAATGTAAACGCTGCTGATGAAGGTAATCCTTCGGAAGTAGAGTGGCAGGATGCTACAGCATCTACAGACAACTGGAAAGAGAATTCCGCATTGGCATGGAATATGTGGGCAGGCAATGGTTCTGTGGCACAGTATAAGAATGCTGATAAAGTAGATGACTTTAGTATTAAAATTGATACGCCGGCAGGAGACTGGAGTATTCAGGCGGCAACAAAGGTAACAGGACTTACAGCAGGAACATTATATGAGTATACGATTGTTGTTGAGTCAGATAGAGAAGGTGTTCGTGTTGGCACAAAGGATGATTACTCGAATTCATCTTTAGTGTATACCGATCTTGTAGAAGGCAGAAATGAATTAAAAGGAACACTTACAGCTGCTCAGGCAGCAGCAATGATGATGCTTGAATTGGGAAATGGAGCAAATGCAGGTGCAGTAATTACTGTCAAGGGTGTTGAGGTAAAGGAACATGTATCACAAACGACAATAGAATATGGAAAAAATATTACTGCAGATGCAACATGGCTTGGATGGTTTGAAGCGGAAGGCTGGACAAATTACCCAATTTCTGAAGCGGGTACAGGCTATACTTTAACAGACAAAAATATTGGACCGAACTGGTATTCAATTCAGACAGGAATTGACAACGTTGAATTTTTAGAAGCAAAATATGCATGTGAATTTACATTAACAGCATCAGCACCCAAGAAATTCAAAGTAGATAACAGAAGCAATGATACAGTTGTATTTACAGAAGATGCAGGTGCAGAGTGGACAGATAACGGTGATGGCACATATTCTTATAAATATAAAGGAACATTTGACAGTGCTATAAACCAGTTTATTAATGTAAGAATTTCATTGGGATACTTTGCTGAGGATGAAAATTATGCAGCAAATGATGTTACAACGTTTACAGTTTCAGACTTTAAGATTTATGCAGTAGATCCAAATGGTGGAGAAACAACACCGGCACCAACAGAACCTGCACCGGTAGAAAAGGGAGATGTTGCTCTCTCAGGTTATAACTGGGCAATTCAGACACCAAATTCAGAAGGATTTGCACCTTCAGAGTATAATGGATATGGATTTACAGTGCAGGGTATTGCTGCAGATGCGGATCAGTGGAGTTATGGTGCAGTGCTGGATGCAATTGCAGTAACAAACGGAGAAACATATACATTAACACTGAACGTAAAGTCAACAGTAAATAAGGTAGTTCCAATTGAATTTACAAATGGAACAGCAATTAACAGAACAATTGCTGCAACACCAGAAGGAACAACTTTTACATATAAATTTACAGCAAAAGCGGATACTGTAAAAATTTATATGCCATTAGGAATCAACGAAAAAGATATCGGAATAACAGATGCGTATGACGTTACTATTTCAGATGTCCAGTTTGATGTTACAGAGCCTGATGAAACAGAACCAATAACAACATTACCAGCAGATGCAGAGGTAACAATTCTTGAACCTGCGTTTGCGTTTGATAATAGCACTAGTACAAAATATTATGAACTTCATTGGAATGCCGTAGAAGGAGCTGCTACATATACAGCATATGTTGATGTAGAAGATGAAGATCATATTGCTACAGCATATCATAATAATTGGCCTTTTAATAAGACGGGTCAGACATATGTTGACCATATTGCAGGAAAACCGGGTCAGACACAGAAGTTTATTGTTGTAGCATTTGATGCAGATGGCGCGTTGCTTGCAAGAGGTATTAAGGAAATAACAACCCCTGAATTGACAGAAGAAGAAAAAGCAGCAGCAGCCGTAGCAGCAAAATTTAATTCAGAAGATAATTATGCTAAGGGAGCAACAGCTATCGTAAGTTCGGGAAGTAATGCACAGAATCTTGTAGATGGAAACATGGCATCAAGATGGCAGGCATCTACAGAAGGAGAAGATCATGCAGCAGGAAGTGAATTCTTTGGTGTAAACTTAGGTGAAGTTAAGACAATCGGACAGGTAATTATTGCATTTGAAGCTTCTTTTGCAGCAGCATATGATGTATATGTAGCAGGAGCAGATGAAGTGTATGGTGATACACCAGTAGCATCAGGAACGGCAGATGCAAATAATCTTATCTCTACAGTAAACTTTGATGAAGTAGATGCTCAGTTTGTTAAGGTTGTAGTAACAGAATTCAGTGGAAATGCAAGTGCATATGGTACTTCAGTATTTGAACTTGCTGTATTGCCAAAGGCTGAAGAGGTAACAACACCTGAAACGACACCTGTACCAACAGAGCCAGATACAACTCCGGTAGTAGGAGATAAGCCGGCAGCTCCTGCAGGTTTAGCACATGCACCGGGTGCAGATGGTACATTACCTTTCCATTTTGCATGGGGAGCAGTAGAAGGTGCAACATCATATAAAGTATATTTGAATGATGAATATATAGCAGAGATTACTACTCAGGATTATAATTTTGATGAAACATTATTTACAGCAGCAGGCGATTATACAATTGCCGTAACAGCAGTGAAAGATGGTATTGAGTCAGATAAGACAGCTATTACTTACACAGTTCAGGGTGCAGATCCGGGAACTACACCAAACGAGACAAATGAAACTGATACTACATCGGCATCAGCAGATATCGTATTAGATCAAGAGTTGGCAGCACCAGAAGAACACAATAATTATGAGGTAGGTAAATATACAGTTTATGTTGGAGGCTGGAACGGTTCTACAGCAGTAGCAGGTATTGATGCAGCTGATGGAAATCATATCAAGATACAGCAGAAGACATGCCAGAACTGGGATCCATGGGGTATACAGGTAATAAAGAAAGTTACAGGATTAACACCGGGAGAGACATATACATATACAGTTGAGATGAAAGCATCTACAGCAGATGGAAATTATAAGAAAACTGGAGATGACACATTATATCCAATACAGGAATCTCAGACAGTTGAGATTCAAGTGACAGCAACTGAAGATGGAGTGGCAGATTTTGTTATAGGTCTCGGCGGAGTAGGACTTACAGTAGTAGTTGAAATTGACAATCCGGTATTAAAAGATTCAAAAGGGAATGTTGTTGACATGGATAAGCCGGCAGAACCGGAAACAACAACACCAGCAGAGGGAGATACAACAACACCTGCAGTTGCAGAAACAACTACACAGGCACCTGCAACTACAGAAGCTCCAAAGACAACAACAGCAGCACCGAAAGTTACAACAACTAAGAAGGCACTTGGAAAGACAACAGTAAAGAGCGCATCCAAGAAGAAAGCAGCAACAAAGGTTAAGATAACAT
This sequence comes from uncultured Eubacterium sp., assembly GCA_910584795.1. GTDB lineage: Bacteria > Bacillota > Clostridia > Lachnospirales > Lachnospiraceae > Eubacterium_G. The sequence continues at coordinate 35,873 of CAJUBZ010000015.1, forward strand.
TTAAAAAAGTAAAAGGTGCTAAAAAATATCAGGTACAGATTTCAAAGACTAAGAAGTTTAAGAAAGTTCTTGTTAAGAAGACAGTTAAGAAAGTAAAAGTAACTATCAAGAGTAAGAAACTTAAAAACAAGAAGAAACTCTATGTAAGAGTAAGAGCTGTTGGAGCTAAAAAGTGGTCAAAGGCTAAAAAGATAAAAATTAAAAAGTAGTGTAATTTATATGGAGGCATCCTATATGGGTGCCTCTATTAATTTTTTATGATTTGCATAGATTATTTTTGTAGAAAAGATTTAAAATAAAAAATAAAAAAAGGACACCTTCTAAAAAAAACGGACTAAAAATATTTTTAATATGTGTTAAAATTGAATAGTTATTTATTAACATTATACATTAGGTAAAATTGAAAGGAGTATTGGAAATGAAAAGAAGTTTCAAGAAAATGATTGCAGTCTTATGTGCAATCGCAATGGTTGTAACATCGGTTACGGTTTACAACACACAAACTGCAGTAGCTAGTGCAAATGCAACTGCGAATGGTAAAGTTTATACTGTTACAGATGGTACAAACGAGGGATTTACAGGTTTTACATGCAATGGAATGGAAATCTTTAATGAGACAGATGGTCATATCGGTTTTGCATGGGGAGAAAAAGTAGACCCTGAAAGTATTAAAGTATCAATTAATGATGCAGAAGTAACTACATACAATGCAACTGCTAATGGAATTTTCGTTAATTATTCTCAGTTTAAAGATTTAGCAGATGGAGAATATCCGATTTTAGTGACAGCAACAACATCAGGTGAGAATGCAAAAGAAGTTAAAGGTAATGCAACATTGAAGATACAGGATCAGGGAGAGACTGAACCGGCAGTTGCAGATCCGAGTGCAGTTAAATGGGATGAAATTAAATGGTTAGGAAATGGAACAACAGATCAGGGAAATGTTGATAAATTTAAAGCATACGTTTCCCCTGCGAATCCTAAAAAATTAGAAGTAATCAATATCCAGACAAAGAATGATGTAAATGCACTTTATATGCCTAATAATGATTCACCGGCAGATAAGATTGAAGTAAATGGTGCAGATGTTACAGGTGATTGCATTACTGACGGTGCACAGACATTTGTTCCGGTATCAGTGCTTACAAAAATGTATAATACAGTTGTAATTACTACAGTGAATGGCAATGAATTATCAGCATTTGTATTTAATAAGGCCGGCGAAGGCGGAAATACACCAGTAGATCCAGAAACAACACCAGGAGATGTGGAAACGACATCAAGTGACATAGAGACAACATCAGGCGATGTGGAAACAACATTAGGAGATGTAGAGACAACATCAGGCGATGTGGAAACAACATCAAGTGACGTAGAGACAACATCAGGAGATGTGGAAACAACATCAGGTGACGTAGAAACAACACCAGTATCAACAGATATCGTACTGGACAAGGAGTTGGCAGCACCAGAAGAACACAATAATTATGAGGTAGGTAAATATACAGTTTATGTTGGAGGCTGGAACGGTTCTACAGCAGTAGCAGGTATTGATGCAGCTGATGGAAATCATATCAAGATACAGCAGAAGACATGCCAGAACTGGGATCCATGGGGTATACAGGTAATAAAGAAAGTTACAGGATTAACACCGGGAGAGACATATACATATACAGTTGAGATGAAAGCATCTACAGCAGATGGAAATTATAAGAAAACTGGAGATGACACATTATATCCAATACAGGAATCTCAGACAGTTGAGATTCAAGTGACAGCAACTGAAGATGGAGTGGCAGATTTTGTTATAGGTCTCGGCGGAGTAGGACTTACAGTAGTAGTTGAAATTGACAATCCGGTATTAAAAGATTCAAAAGGAAATGTTGTTGACATGGATAAGCCGGCAGACCCGGAAACAACAACACCGGAAGTTGTAGAAACAACAACACCAGCAGAGGGAGATACAACAACACCTGCAGTTGCAGAAACAA
>CAJUBZ010000016.1 GCA_910584795.1 uncultured Eubacterium sp.
GAATATTCCGGTTTTGTAGTGGCAGAGACATTCCATTGATTTCAGCAGGAAAGTCACTTCCCTACAAACCGGAATTTTTAAGTACTACTCTTCTTTTGTCTCATGGTATTCTTTATCTGTATTTACATTCCACACATTTGTTTTATCATGAATATCATTAACAATATTATCTACCGCTTCAAAAGAAGTAACCATAGAGTGATCCATGTTATTATATCTGTGTTGTCCGTTTCGCCCAATACAATATAGATTATCAAAAGTATTCAAATAATCAATAATTTCATCCATATGGTCATAACCATCAAAATATGCCGGATATGCTTTTTGAATCCGTTCTCTATGAGAATCAATAACATCTTCTTTATGAATAACTTCCATTTGAACCAGTTCATTAATCGCCAGTTCAATACACTCCTCATCAGACATATTCCAGAAGTCATCCCCTTCTTTACAGAAATACTCCAGTCCAATCCAAACGTATTTGTCCGGTTCCTCAACCATATACGGAGACCAGTTATTAAATATCTGAATTCGTCCAAGCTTCACACCAGTGTCCTGAACATAAATCCAACAATCCGGCACAATATTATTCAATGTTTTCATTTTTGTTTCATTCTTTAAATTCAGTTTATTTAGTAAAAGACCAACTGTAACGAAATCCCTAAACGGCAGATCTGCTGCTGATTCCTGAACCAGTTTTGGAATATCACTGCCCTGTATTCCTGCTACTAAATCGTTCACTGGCATGGAAGACATAAAAATATCTCCCTCATATGTAACTTCCCCATCTTTTTCAATACAGGTAATTGCTGTAATTTTACCATTCTGTGTGTGAATGTTTTTGACTTCACTATTCATTACAATGGTTCCACCCATATTCCGGATATCTTCAGCAACATTTTCCCAAAGCTGCCCTGGACCAAACTTAGGATATATATACTCTTCAATTAATGAAGTTTCAACTTTAGCATTATTTTTACCCGGAAGTATTTTTGAAAATACATCTTTAAGAACTGCAGTAATAGACAGACCTTTCACCCTCTGTGCTCCCCAGTCTGCTGATATTTCCCTTGGATGGCGACCCCACAATTTTTCTGTATATCCTTCAAAAAACATTGAATAAAGAACACGCCCAAATCGATTAATATAAAAATTCTCTAAATTATCTTCCGGTAATTTTCTAAATACAGAATATAAATAACTAAATCCGGCTTTCATGGTTGTAACAAATCCCATGTTTTTCAGAGTGTCCCACTTTAAAGAAATCGGATAGTCAAAAAAATGCTTTGAATAATAAATTCTTGACACTCTGTTGCGGACAAGCATAACTCTGTCTGTCTCTTCAGGATCCGGTCCTTCCTCTGCGAAATTCTTTTCCCTGTCTAGTACTTTGTCGTCATAAGAAGGCTGCCCCTGTGTAGGCATAATATTTTGCCACCACTGATTTACTCTTTCATCTTTCGAAAAAAATCTATGTCCGCCAATATCCATCCTGTTGCCTTTATATTTTACAGTCTGGGATATTCCTCCGATACGGTCTGTCTTCTCTAAAATAATTACCTCATACCCTTTCCTTTTTAACAACTCGTATCCTGCCGTTAATCCAGCCGGCCCTGCTCCAATAATTATAATTTTTTTCATTAATTTCCTCCTAGCTTCTTATTTGAAACTTTTATACCAATGTAAAAACATATACACCCCAAAGTCTCCAAACTCTTTTTTATTTATACAGCAGCATTTTTCTGGCTACAAAATTCCATATTAAAACGACTGCTGCTGCAACAACCTTTGCAAACGTATATAAAATGCCAACTCTCAATAATATCCACATAATTCCTTCTGTGAAAAGCAGCCCCATAACACCGATAACACCATAGGCAATAAACTCACCTACTGTGCCTGTTTTATCAGACCTATCCTGAAACACAAATATCTTTGATAATATAAAATTTACAATCAATCCAAAAACAAATGCCATCGCCGTAGCAGCATATACATTCATATGAACTGCTTCATGTAGAGTCACCATCATTCCCCAATCAGCAACAAAAGCAATTCCTCCTACAAATACATAGCGAAATAATTGTACGAAGAAATTATCCGTCTGCTCATAAAAAATAATATTAATTTTTAGTGTCTTTAATCTTTCTATTAATTCTTTCACCTGAATTTACCTTGAACTTTCTAAACATTATTACGATATATTTATAGATTATAAAGCAGACTCAATAACCCTATTGTATTAATGCAGACATATGCTGCCAAAAAACATTTAAAAATATTACGGACTATCATATTTCCCTGCCCAGCAGTATTTTTCATCTGTCCTATACCTGCCGCCATCATACAGAATATCAACACAATACTAACTAATACATAACGTACATTCGCTGTACAGACGCTTGGATAGTCAAAACAGAATTTTACATAGGAAACTAATACCATTCCTGCACTTCCTAATAATAAGAATTTAATAACTTTTCCACACTTTGCCTTTCTAAGCCATGCAACGACTAGTGCAATCGCAAATACAAACAATAATAATATCATTACATACATCAGTGTCCCAATAAACTTTGACCACTGTGTTGTCGGAAAGTATCTTGTCTCTCCAAAGGCACAATACTTCGTAAACATCACTCCGATATTATAGGTGAACTCTTCTGTTCCTCTCATTTGTGAAAGCCATAATGGCTTCAGTTGTGACCAGGTAACCTCGAACAAACGCTGCGGAACAGTATATAAATTCCCCATATATTGTCCCTGTTCCCAGCCGATAACCGGTACAAAATTGAGCGGAACATTATATAAAATAAGATTTTTTACTGGAAACCATATGCCTAAAGGAATAGAGATCACTCCGAATGTCAGATATTGCTTTATGAAAAATAAAAAACTTGATTTATTCTTAATCATTTTATATAGAAACACACATGCCATTGCCGGTGCCAGCATAGCTACTGATAATTTTGCCATCATTCCACATCCAATAGCTAAGGCACATATTATAATATCTTTCCATTGCGAATTTTTGTACCAGCGTATCATATATAAAACAGTAACAAGACCTAGCAGCGTACTAAGCGTATCATTATTCACTGCTCCCGCGTACTCTAAAAGATACGGGAAGAACGCAATTACAAGAATTCCCGCCAAAATTCCTTTTTGACTCTTTGTAACTTCTTTCATAATCTTATATGCTACAATCAAAATCATTGTAGAAAAGAATAGCGCCAGCACTTGAAGATTCTCAGCAATAACTTCTTCTGTCATTCCAAATAAGCTGTTAATTTTCGCCCAAATGCCCATAACAATATGAGAAAATGGCGGCTGATAATACTGATACTGCTGCATTGGATTTCCATCCGGTAGTGCTGTATGTTTATAAATCTTATAAATATATCCCAGATGACCAAGACTTCTCTCCGAAAATGTTCCAATATCATTCTGCTGCTGCATAACATTAGTCACGAAAACCTGAAATTGTCTTAAAATATATCCGGCAAGCATTGCTGTATAAATCCAACCTTTTATTTCCACTTTTTGAATCTTTATTGTCATAACTTTTTTCTTTGCCATCCAGAATGGTAAAATGATACATATCAACAACACAGAAAAAATGACTAAAGCGATTCTCACATTTGCAAGGTGAACTGCCTGATTCTCTTTCAATATTCCAAACACCATCATCATCCAGAATGATATACATTGTACATACCCTGCTATGATATAATAACGAAACTGTTCTCTGGTTTGATTTGACAATAACATAGTAGCAATCATTAACGCACTAAATACCCCTGCCCAGACCACACGTTGTGTTTCTCCAAGACTTTGAAATACCCAAAAAATCGTACATAACAACAGTAAAATTCTTGTTTCAATATTGTGTTCTTTCATTTTTCTTCTCTTTTCCGTTTTTTAATAGATATTATTATAACAAAATTAGACATAAAAAGATACTTGTTTCAGGAATTTTACTTACACAAAAAAGGAACTGCCAGACAGACACCACTGAAAAACAATGTCTGCATCTTTAGCAGTTCCAAATTATATTAAAAATTCTTTTGAAACAGTTTCCTAAAAAACTGTATTAGCGGTCCGTTACAAAAAGCATTTACCATTGTTCCAATCCCGATAATCGTGCTAAGTTTTCCATGCGAAAGAATACAAAATATCACTCCAATACAAACACAAGTAATGTCTGATGCAATTCTTGCCATCCGAAAAGACACTTTATCCTTTGCAGCCTTTGTTATAATAAAAGCAACACTGTCATAAGGTGCAATTCCAAGCTCTGCTGCCATATACATCGCACAACCTACAGAAGCAAATAAAGTACCAATCACTAAGAATCCTATTTGCGTTGGCAATGTAATTACGAAACTTATTTTATCCTGCATTATCCAACATAAAAAATCTGCTATATACCCGACACAAATCATATTGATAATCGTTCCTATACCAATGCAATGCCTCACTGTAAAAAACACAACTACTAACAGGATAACATTTACGATCAACTGCCATGTTCCAAATAACATTCCATTAAACCCGCTGATTCCAAGATTCATACACGTAAATGGATCAACACCAAAACCACTCATTCTATATGCTGCTACACACATTCCGATTAACACAATTCCAATAAGCATAAATGTAATTCTCTTAAGACTATACCTTTGAAGAATCCGGCAGTTATCAGTGCCTTTCATTTGTCTTTGCACATTTTTTATCACATTCATTTCCTATCTCCCTATTCAACAGCCTCTAAAATATAAATGCGTGAATCAAAATCAGTTGATGGTTTCTGATCCGCTGGAACTTCTCCTGCTGTAACATCTGTTGTAATCAACCCTAGATTCATCAGTTCATCACCATAGTTCTCAGTTTTATTTATACTGTTTCTGTAACGGTAATCCGGATTCAACCCCTTTAGTTGTACACGCCTGTAAGCATCATTAACTACATTTAATGTACGGTACCATCCGATAATTGCGGTTTTTCGGTCTTCACTTACAACCATCCATACCGTCTCGTTTCCCTCAAAAGGACTTTTCAAACGATAAAATGTACCAAACTGCAAAGTTCTGCGATATTTCTTCATAAAGTTAATCTGTGCTTTCACTTCATTAATTTCATCCACTGTCAGTTTGTTCAAATCCAATTCATATCCAAAAGTACCAAAATACGCAACATTTGCCCTTGTATGAAGAGGTGTATTTCGATAAACCTGATGATTTGGAACTACTGAAACATGACTTCCTATGCTGCTGATTGGATAACAAAAACTTGTACCATACTGAATCTTTAAACGTTCTACTGCATCGGAATCATCGCTTGCCCAGCCTTGTGGTGCATAATATAACATACCCGGATCAAATCTACCTCCGCCACTGGCACAGGATTCAAATAAAACTTCCGGAAAAGTACTAGTTAATCGCTCATATAAATCATATACACCAAGAATATATCTGTGGAAAACCTCTCCTTGTCTGTCTGCCGGCAGTGCCTTGGAAAAACACTCGGTAATGCTTCTGTTCATATCCCATTTAATATAAGAAACTTTTGCCTCACTTAGAATTTTCGCCATCATTTTATAAATATGGTCTACAATTTCTTTTCTTGAAAAATCCAGAACATATTGATATCTTCCATGGGACTCATTACGTCCTGGTACAGAAATAATCCAATCCGGATGTTCTCTATACAAATTTGAATCTTTATTTACCATTTCAGGTTCAAACCAAAGACCAAATTTCATTCCAAGCTTTTCTATTTTATCAGCGAGCCCTACAATACCATTTGCAAGACGTTCTGGATTTGCCACCCAGTCTCCAAGTCCTGCTCTGTCATTACTTCTCTCTCCAAACCATCCGTCATCAAGAACGAACAGTTCAACACCACACTCTTTCGCCTTCCCTGCAATCTCTACCAAACGTTCTTCTGTAAAATCAAAATATGTTGCTTCCCAGTTATTATTCAGAATCGGCCGCTCTTTATCTCTCCAATAACCTCTTGCCAATCGTTTCTGATATAACTTATGGAAAGTCTGACTCATACCATTCAATCCCTGTTCAGAATAAACCATCACTGCCTCGGGAGTCTGAAAGGTCTCGTTTACATCTAATTTCCAATCAAATCCCATCGGATTAATTCCTACAAGGACACGTGTATTTGTATGTGTATCTACTTCTGCCTGAATCAGAAAATTACCACTATATATCAATGAAAATCCAATTACTTCTCCTTGATGCTCATCTGCTGTAGGACGTTTCAGCACCATAAAAGGATTATGTTCGTGAGAAGAATGGCCTCTCATACTGTCAACTGCCTGAATGCCCTGTTCTAAACGACGTATCTTTACATGCCGCTCCCTTGCCCATGCTCCCGATAACTGAACCCATTCATAGTCATAATCCGGTAAATCCAAATTTAAACTCATAGCCTGTAATAGATGTACTGCTTCACTGCCACCATTATAAATCCGACTGCTTCTGGCAATTATTCCGCCACTTGCAAATATCGTATACAACAGCTGAATCCTTATTCCTGTCACTTCATCCAGCAAATCAATAATTAATGTCTCAGCTTCTGAATCAGCCTCTGTATAAGTCGCCGGAAGACCTGCTAATTTAGGCTTTCCAGCTTCAATCGTATAAGATTGAAACTTAAAATCTGATATTCGGCTTCCATTGCTTTGTAAAATTTCTACTGCGGGATGCCGATAGTCTGTAGAACCATATACCGGATATTCCTGCTTTAAATATTCCAACGAAAAAGTTCTGTCGCCTTCAAATACATAGGACCCCATCGGTCTTTGGGAAACTTCCACCAAATACGAAAAGTCTTCTCTGTCATGAATTCTCTTTCCAAAGTAGAGCTGTCCTAAATGTCCATTTTGCATTACCATCATGATATAACTGATTTCATCATTAAACAGATGGAATGTTTTACTGTTTTCGTGATAAATAATATTCATACAAAACTCCCTTCTGCCAGATTATTCTGCCTTGTGCATTTCATTTAATTTCATTTCAATTTCTCTCATTTTTTCCCCTTTTAAATTGTACTTCTTCTTATATATCAATAAACTGAATACTGCTAAAACAATCGGAACAACAATCATCAATATTCTAATACCAAGAATCGTTCCTGCTGACTGTGTTGCAGCCTTTGCATTATAACCTACAATCTGAAGACCAACACCAGTCAGGCCTCCTGCTGCTGCCATTGCTGCCTTCATCAAAAATGTCTGTGCGGAACATGTAACACTCTCATTTCTTGTGCCGAATTTCACCTCACCATAATCAATAACATCTGCTATACAGCATGTTGTAACACCAAGAGATAGCCCGGAACCAAAGAAAATAAATGCACAGCTGATTGCAACCAGTACTGCATTGGTTGGAGCAACATATCCAAACGCTGCAAGAAGTATAAATCCAACAATCGGAAGAACACATGCCATCGTATAAACTTTTTCCCTGCTGATCTTTTCTGCTATTTTCGGGAAGCATATTAATCCAAGCATTTCTGCGACAATCGCAAATCCAAAAATAGAATACAGATATTCATTACCACATACAACTTTGAAATAATAAACTGCAAAACTTTTTGCAATCTGTGTACAAAGATTAAATGTAAGAAGCAGTCCGATAAACGCAAGTAACTGGTCATTCTTAAAAATCACTTTGAACGCATCTTTTAAATTTGTTTTCTGTGCTTTCTCCCCTAATGTTGATTGTTCTTTAACATTAAACACTGTAATTGCAATCGTAACGATAAAGATTACTGCTATAATAATTGCAAAAATTGTATAACCAATTTCACTGTAATCTTTCTGTCCTGCCATCTTATTCAATCCATTAATAATATACAGTCCAAATGTTGCTATGGAAAATCCCGCCAGACTCGCAAAAAATCGAGGAATTACAGATACCTTTTCTCTTTCCCTAGGGTCATTTGTTAAATTCGGGAGCCATGACCAATACGGTACATCCATTACCGTATATGTCATTCCATAAAGTATGTACATCACTGAAACATATACATAAAGTGCTGTTCCTTTTAAATCAAAACTGTAAAATAATAAAACAAATATAATCGAATTTATCAATGTTCCAATGACAAGCCATATTCGAAACTTACCGTATTTCGTATGGGTATTATCAACAACCATACCCATCATTGGATCGTTCACTGCATCCCATATACGTGCCACAAAGAACAATATTCCTACAAAAGCCGGTGCAAGATATAACGTGTCTGTAAAATAAAGCATCAAAAAAGCTCCTACCAGATTACAAACCGCATCTTTTCCAATTGCACCAATGCCAAAACAATATTTTTCCCGCGCTGATACTTTTTTATATTGTGCCATTTCAGCACTCTGCGTCTGTTTACTCATAATAATTACCTCCAATACTGATATTGTTTTATATTGTCCGAATTTCCAACGAAAACCGTGCACGTTTTTGTTTCATTCTAGCATTATTATAAGCATGATTCTTTTCTATCTGGTAGAAACTTTCGTTTCATGAATCTGTCAAAATGTTTCATTATATAACTGTTCAATATTTTTTCCGCATTCCTTCAGTCTCCTTCTTACCTCTTCTGTGTGCTCTTTCCGATATACACTCGGCGGCACACCCATCTGTTTCTTAAATGACTTTGAAAAAACCAATGCATCACTATAACCACATGATGCCGCAATTTCCTCAATAGAAAGTTCTGTTACTGTAAGCAGCTCCTTCGCTCTCGATATTCTAAATCTGGACAGAAATTCCTGAGGAGACATTTCAAGACTTTTTTCAAACATTTTATATAAATAACTTCTATTGACGCATACATGCGCTGCAATATCTGCCACCTTAATCGGCTTTGAATAATTATTTCTAATATAGTTCACTGCCTGTTCCACATAAAGACTCTCTTTTGCCTTTTCATCTCTTTCTTTTATTTTAATATCTTTTGTCAACACATAAAAAAATTCCAAAAGAATACTCTGTAACAAATATTGATTATTAGAAGATATATCATTATTTTTCAGCATTTTTAATACTAACTGCTTTAATTCTTTTCCATGCTCTGATTGGAAAGATAACTGTTCACTGTTTAATCCAATATCACTGACATACTCTTTTGCACGCTCTCCGCCAAAACCAACCCATAAGTACGTCCATGGATCTTTATCATCTGCCTGATAAAATGTCAATACTTCCGGCTCAATCAAAAAACCCTGTCCTGCCCGAAGTTCATATTTCTTCTCTCCAACCTGATAACTGCCTTTTCCATCCAAAATAAAATGAATAATATAGTTCGGTCTTGCCGCCGGTCCGAAGCTATGAAGTGGCTGACACTGTGCATAACCACAAAAACATAAAAACAGATCTTTAAATTTTGAATCGGATAATTGTAAAACATATGCATTCTCCATGGCTGTCTCCTTTCATTAAATTTTTATATAACACGATTTCGAAATAACTGACTATGTTCTTCATTAACTGTTATTATTTTATAATCCCACAAGACTCCCGCTCAATAATTTCACAAGACATTTTCACTTTAATTGGAGTTGACAATGTAAGATTAGAAGAAGCAAATAAAAAATTCACACCATATTGTCCCATATCATATGCCGGGGCATGTACCGTTGTAAGGGCCGGTGTTGTAAACTCACACAAATCTACATCATCAAAACCGATAATTGAAATATCTTCCGGTATTCTCAATCCATTCTCATGAATTGCTTTCATTGCTCCAATTGCAATATGATCACTGGCTGCAAATACAGCAGTTGGAACATTCTTCTCCTGTATCAGTTCTGACATCATCCCGTATCCGGATTCAACGGAATACATTCCCTCTTTCAAATATTGACTGCCATCAAGATGATGTCTGTTACAATATTTCAGATAATATTTCTTCCTATCGTCATCAAATGTAACTCCCTGCTCAACAAATTCCTTTCCTCCCAAAAAGCCTATTTTTTTATGTCCTCTTGATTCCAGATATTCCATAACATCATACACTGCCTTTTTAAAATCCAATGAAAAAGTAGTTACAGAATATTCCTCCACTTCCATATCCAAAAATACAATATTTTTAGATAGTTTTATCAATTTGTTTACTTCACCATAACTGAATTTTCCGATACATATCAATCCATCTATATTTTCTAATTGCTCCATATAATTCACGTCAGATTTAAAGACTCTGACAATTTGTATACAATTCTTAATACAAAAGTCCTCAATTCCTTTTCTTATCATAAAATAATAACTGTCTTTCGTCTCCTGCTCAGGAGAAAACCATTGAACAATCCCCAGCTTAAATGCTGCCTTACCCTGCTTAACATTTTTCTTATAGTTTAATTTTTTCGCAGTCTCTATGACCTTTTGCTTCGTTTCCAATGAAGTTTTTAATGAAACATCATTATTCAATATTCTTGAAACTGTTGATGCACTTACTCCTGCCATTTTTGCTATATCACGAATCGTTGCCATAATCTTCCTCCGAGAATTATTTTTATTTTATTGGCTAATTATAACATACCACTTGTGAAAATGTCACTTTTTTTAGTAAATTTTTGTGCAGTTTACTCAAACTTTATTTTTTCAATCATTTTGTCTTGATTTTTTTATGAAACAGCAGTATGTTTTAGTTAACAATATTTTTGTTTACTAAACATTGTGAGGTGTATATTATGACAAATTCTAATTTATTACAAACTCAATTTCTCAATCATGATTTTGATGATAGACTAAAAGACATTTATGGAAACGATGAAGAGATACTTACATATCAGTTGGAGCGTTACAATAATGCAATCCAACAATATAATGACTTGTTTGGAACAGATGATGTAGAAATTTACAGTGCGCCGGGCAGAACCGAAGTATGTGGCAATCATACAGACCACCAGAATGGTATGGTTCTTGCTGCTTCTATCAATTTAGATGCTATTGCCATTGTAGGGAAAAATAATCATCATACAATAGAAATCAAGTCGGAAGGCTATCCTCTTCTCCAATTCGATTGCAATCATCTTGACATGATTGAAACTGAAAAAGAGACTACGACAGCTCTTGTTAAAGGAGTCCTGAGTAAAATGAAAAATGAAGGTTACCAAATCGGACCTTTTAAAGCCTATATTACCAGTGATGTTTTCAGTGGCTCCGGTCTTTCTTCTTCCGCCGCTTTTGAATCATTAATTGGAACAATTATCTCCGGGCTGTTTAATAATATGTCTATATCCCCCGTTGAAATAGCAATGATCGGACAATACGCTGAAAATGTTTATTTTGGAAAGCCTTGCGGATTGATGGATCAGATGGCATGCTCTGTTGGAGATTTCGTTCATATTGACTTTAAAAATCCGGAAAAACCTGTCGTAAACAAAATCGAATTTGACATTGCTGAAAAAGGCTACAGTTTATGTATTGTCGATACCAAAGGCTCCCACGCAAATCTGACGGACGATTATGCAGCCATTCCAACCGAAATGAAAGAGATTGCAGACTTTTTTAATAAAGAGCATTTATCAGAAATAACAAAGCAGGATTTTATAGAGAATCTTCCAAATATTTATGGCAAAGCAAGTGACCGCTCTATATTAAGAGCATTTCACTTTTTCAACGAAAACGAACGTGTGGCAACAGCTGCCCAAATGCTGTCAGAAAATAATTTTGAAGCATTCCTAAGCATAATTAAGGAATCCGGTACTTCTTCCTATCAATTCCTGCAAAATGTTTATTCCAATAAATACGAGCAGACACAGCCCGTCCCAATCACCTTGGCAATGAGTGAATATTTTCTTGGTAATAATGGAGTGTGTCGTATACACGGTGGAGGTTTTGCCGGAACAATTCAGGCTTTTGTAAAAACTGATTTCGTTCCTGAATATAAAAAACAAATTGAAAAAATTCTAGGCTTAGGTACATGCCATGTACTAAAAATCAGAAAATATGGAGGTATGAAGGTTTTATGAATATAGAAAATATTATGTTGGATAAAAATATAAAAAAATTAGTTCAGTATGGCATAAATAAAAATCTGATACCCGAGTGCGAGCGCAACTACGCAATTAATATGCTTTTAGATATTTTTGAAAAAAAAGATTATACAGATCCCGATATTGCCGACGAAGATATTTGTTTCGATGATATTTTAAAAGCTCTGACAGATGAGGCTTGCAGATTACATATCATTGAGGATAGTATCACCTACAGAGATTTATTTGATACAAAACTTATGAATTGCATTATGCCCCGTCCTTCACAGGTCATTGATGAATTCTGGCAAAAATATGACATATCCCCCTCTGTTGCCACGGACTTTTACTATGAATTCAACCAGGATAGCAATTACATAAGACGTACTCGGATAGAAAAAGATTTAAAATGGACTGTCCCTTCAAAATACGGTGAATTGGACATTACAATCAATCTTTCCAAACCTGAGAAAGATCCAACGGCGATTGCCGCTGCAAGAAATACCACAGCTTCAACTTATCCTAAATGCCAACTATGTTTGGAAAATGAAGGCTATGCAGGAAGCGTTTCACATCCAGCAAGACAGAACCACCGCATTATTCCAATAACTATCTGTGGTTCCCAGTGGGGATTCCAGTATTCCCCATATGTATATTACAATGAACACTGTATCGCATTTAACGGACAACACGTTCCAATGAAAATAGACAAGTCTGCATTTTGTAAACTTTTTGATTTTATTAAAATCTTTCCTCATTATTTTATTGGTTCCAATGCAGACTTACCCATTGTCGGCGGTTCAATTTTAAGTCACGACCATTTTCAAGGCGGCAATTATACTTTTGCCATGGCAAAAGCTGACAACATTAAAACCTTTCATGTTAAAGGCTTTGAAGATATCGAATGTGGGATTCTAAACTGGCCTCTGTCTGTTATCAGACTGAAAAGCAGAGATTCTGACAGACTTATAGATTTGGCAGACCACATTCTTACCATGTGGCGTTCCTACACAGATACTTCTGCTTTCATTTATGCAGAAACTGGCGGGGAACCCCATAATACAATTACACCAATCGCAAGATTTAGAGACGGTCTGTTTGAATTAGACCTTACACTTAGAAATAATATTACAACAGAGGAACATCCTCTTGGGTTGTTCCATCCTCATAGCAGGCTTCATCATATCAAAAAAGAAAATATTGGTCTAATTGAAGTGATGGGGCTTGCCGTCCTCCCTTCCCGATTAAAATGGGAAATGGAACTTTTAGCTGAGTATATACTATCTGGAAAAAACATAAAAGCAAATTCAGAAATTGCCAAACATGCTACTTGGGTTGATGAATTTCTTCCACAATATACGGATATTACTTCAGATACTATTATGGAAATTCTCAAAACTGAAATTGGAAAAGTTTTTGTGGAGGTTTTAGAAGATGCCGGAGTATTCAAGTGCACAGAAGAAGGTATCGATGCTTTCATGCGATTTGTCAAAACTTTATAACCTTCTCAAGTTTAAGTCCCTTTTCCCACAAAAAAAGATGTTCTCTCGAACATCTTTTTTATGCGGGTGACAGGACTTGAACCTGCACGGTCTCCCACTAGAACCTAAATCTAGCGCGTCTGCCAATTCCGCCACACCCGCGTAAGTATTTCACAAAGTGTAAAGGCTTCACATAACTTCGACTTGCGAAATCAAAGATTTCGAGTCTCACCTAAATTCCGCCACACCCGCGTAAGTATCTTGCGACCTTTTTAATTATAACTATTTTTTCTATTTTGTCAAATGGTTATTGCATTTTATCACATAACAGTTCAGCCAGCAGCTCAAATACGCTTCGCTTCTTTTCGCTGTTATGGCTCACCTCCTAATCTCATTCTTTACTATATAACAGTTCAGCCAACAGCTCAAATACGCTTCGCTCCTTTTCGCTGTTATGGCTCACCATATACAAAAAAGAAAAGGAATTCAAAGTCCTGCAAGCAGTCCTTATGAATTCCTTCTCTTTTTTGTGCATGGCTGAACTGTTATCACATCCTGCACTTATTTTTCTTTTATTTCACTGTGAAGTGTCTGCAACGGCTTTAATTCGCCCGAAGCATGTTTCTTCAAATAACTGATGCCCTCTGCTGTAGCCTTTGCTGCCGCAATCGTTGTCATATATGGAGTCTTTGCCTTAATAGCTGCTTTTCTCAAATAACTGTCATCATGAACACTCTCTTTACCTGATGGAGAATTAATAATTAAATCAATTTTTCCATTTGTAATTGCATCCAGTACATTTGGACGACCCTCATATAACTTATTTATTTTTTCCGCTGGAATACCAGCCTTTGTAATCAAGTCACATGTAGTTCCAGTCGCAAGAATCTTAAATCCACTTTCATATAAACTACGTGCAACTTCCTCAATATGTTCTTTATCTTTTCTATTAACAGAAATCAATACAGTTCCTTCTAATGGAAGTTTTAACTGTACTCCTTCCTGTGCCTTATAGAAAGCCTCGCCATAAGAAGTAGATAATCCTAATACTTCACCTGTAGAACGCATTTCCGGTCCTAATACCGGGTCAACCTCCTGGAACATATTAAATGGGAATGCTGCTTCCTTCACACCATAATATGGTATATCCTGCTCCTTCAGTGCCGGAACAGGTGATGGTCTCCCTGTCAATTCACTTGTAATAATATCTGTGGCAATCGGAACCATCCTTGTATTACATACTTTAGAAACCAAAGGAACTGTACGTGACGCACGAGGATTTGCCTCAAGAACATATACTTTTCCCTTCTCAATTGCATACTGCATATTCATAAGACCTTTTACATGCATTTCCTCCGCAATTTTTCTTGTATATTCCTTAATTGTCTTAACATTATCTTCTGTAATATGAACAGAAGGAATGATACAGGCAGAATCTCCTGAATGTACTCCTGCTAACTCAATATGTTCCATTACAGCCGGTACAAACGCATGTGTTCCATCACTGATAGCATCTGCTTCACACTCTAATGCATTATTTAAGAAACGGTCAATTAATATTGGTCTGTCCGGTGTAACACCTACTGCAGCCTTCATATAATCTGTCATACTGGCATCATCATAAACTACTTCCATACCACGTCCACCTAACACATAAGAAGGACGTACCATTACCGGATAACCGATAGAATTTGCAATCTCAGTTGCTTCTTCTACTGTTGTAGCCATTCCTGATTCCGGCATAGGAATATCTAATTTTTCCATCATCTCACGGAATAAATCTCTATCTTCTGCCAAATCAATAACTGATGGAGATGTACCAAGAATCTTAACACCATTCTTTTCCAAATCTGCTGCCAGATTCAATGGGGTCTGTCCACCAAACTGTGCGATAACACCCAACGGTTTTTCTTTTTTATAAATGCTCAGAACGTCTTCCAATGTAAGTGGTTCAAAATATAATTTATCAGAAGTATCGTAATCTGTAGATACGGTCTCCGGATTACAGTTTACAATAATTGTCTCAAATCCTAACTTCTTCAATGCAAGAGATGCATGTACACAGCAGTAATCAAACTCGATACCCTGACCAATTCTGTTTGGACCACCACCAAGAATCATAATCTTCTTATTTTCTGATACCGGATTCTTATCCTCTGCATTATATGTAGAATAATAATATGCACTATCCTCTGTGCCACTTACGTGAACACCTTCCCATGCTTCTTCCACACCTAAAGCAATACGCTTGTTTCTAATATCTTCTTCCGGAATTTCTAAAATCTGGCTTAAATATTTATCAGAAAATCCGTCTTTCTTTGCCTGAATTAACAATTCATCTGTTGGAAGTGCGCCCTTGTATGCAAGAAGTGCCTCTTCTTCTTCCACTAATTCTTTCATCTGTTCGATAAAGTAATGTTTTACTTTTGTAATCTCAAAGATTTCGTCTGCTGTAGCCCCCTTACGAAGCGCTTCATACATGATAAAATGACGTTCACTGGAAGGTGTAATCAACATCTTAAGCAATTCATCCTTTGATAGAGAATCAAAGTTGTTTGCATGTCCTAAACCATAACGTCCTGTTTCCAAACTTCTGATTGCCTTCTGGAAAGCTTCCTTATAGTTTTTACCGATGCTCATGACTTCACCTACGGCACGCATCTGTGTACCTAGTTTATCTTCAACACCTTTGAACTTTTCAAATGCCCAGCGTGCAAACTTAATTACAACATAATCTCCGTCAGGAACATACTTATCCAATGTTCCATATTTTCCACATGGGATATCCTTCAATGTCATTCCTGTTGCCAGCATTGCAGAAACCAACGCAATAGGGAAACCTGTCGCCTTTGAAGCGAGGGCTGAAGAACGTGATGTACGTGGGTTAATTTCAATAACAATAATACGGTCTGAAATCGGATCATGAGCAAACTGTACATTTGTTCCACCGATAACCTGTACCTTATCGACAATTTTATAAGCCTGTTCCTGAAGTCTCTTCTGACATTCTTCTGAAATCGTCAACATCGGAGCGGAACAGAATGAATCACCCGTATGCACACCCAGTGGGTCAATATTCTCAATAAAGCATACTGTTATCATATTTCCTTCACAGTCACGGACAACTTCTAATTCTAATTCTTCCCATCCCAAAATAGACTCTTCTACAAGAACCTGGCCTACAAGACTTGCCTGGAGTCCTCTGGCACAGACTGTTCTTAACTCTTCTTTATTATATACGAGACCTCCGCCTGCACCACCCATGGTGTATGCCGGACGAAGAACTACCGGATATCCTAATTTATCAGCAATAGCCAGTGCTTCATCTACTGTATAAGCAACTTCACTACGTGCCATTTCGATACCAAGGCTATCCATTGTCTTTTTAAATTCAATACGATCCTCACCACGCTCAATCGCATCTACCTGAACGCCGATAACCTTAACATTATATTTGTCCAATATTCCCTTTTGATAAAGTTCTGAACAAAGATTTAATCCTGACTGCCCTCCAAGGTTTGGAAGCAGTGCATCAGGACGCTCTTTTGCTATAATCTGCTCAAGACGCTCTGCATTCAATGGTTCAATATATGTCACATCCGCTGTTTCCGGATCTGTCATAATTGTTGCAGGGTTTGAGTTAACCAACACAATTTCATAACCAAGCTTTCTAAGAGCCTTGCATGCCTGTGTGCCGGAATAATCAAATTCACAAGCCTGTCCAATAATAATAGGACCTGAGCCTATAATAAGTACTTTGTTTATATCTGTTCTTTTTGGCATTTACTTCTTCCTCCTAACTAATCCTATCCTATATTATAATAAATATATGTCTAGACACAAGTTTTTTTTAACTTTTTTGTCTATTTTTCGACTTCAGATTCAAAAAATGTATCAAGATAAATTACTTTATTAAAAGATATTGAGGGAAACTACATGTTATATACTTTTAAATTTATACCCCTTTCAGTAACATTGTTGTCATTTTTGTTTATTATTTCGATTTTAATGTACAAACTTCTTAATTTTGCAACGTTTTTACTTTTTATATTAATTTTCAAAAAACTCTGTTCTAAAATACCTATATCAATTTTGTAAGAGGTACATAAAGATGAACACACTTTCATTAAGAATACAAAAAATGTATGGCTATACAGATTATGAAATGGCCATTATAAAATATTCAGTTCTCACTTTATTTTCAGAACTTAGTAAAATATTAATTCTCAGCATTGTATATTTGTATATTGGCAAAATTGATTTTTTTATAATATCATGTGTTCTATTAATATTTCTTCGTATAAATGGCGGAGGATATCATTGTAAACACTATATAAGCTGTCTTTTTCTTACAGCTTCCATATCAGCTGCAGCAATTATATTACTACCATTAATTAATATTCCAAATTTTTCTATTGTTTTATTAAGATTAACAATCTGCTTATTTATCAATTACTATATCGGACCAGTTCCCTCACCATTTCGTCCAGAACCAAATGGATTGTTAATAAAACACTGTAAGAATAATAGTTTTCTTACAATCTTTGTCTTTGTTATCATTGTTAGCATTTTCAATTCCAACATTGTAATAAGACCATATCTTATTGTTGGATTTTGGACTATCATATTACACACTTTGCAATTGATAATTGCTAAAATACTAAGGAAAGGAGAATTATATTA
Source organism: uncultured Eubacterium sp. (assembly GCA_910584795.1). Lineage (GTDB taxonomy): Bacteria > Bacillota > Clostridia > Lachnospirales > Lachnospiraceae > Eubacterium_G. The sequence goes on from CAJUBZ010000016.1 coordinate 18,160, forward strand.
ATGAAAAAATTTGTTTATTCACATATGCATAAAATATGTGGCTTACTTTTAGCTTTTGGGTTCATGACTCATTTTCGTGGGGTGAGTTTTTTCTTTTTTGGAGAGCCGAAATATCCTACACCTGAACAGTATAAAAATTAATGTAAAAAAAAACAGTTCATCTTTCAATAAAAAAGATGAACTGCTCTTTTATTTATTTTCTTCTATTCTAAATTCTATCCATTGAAAATCACTTTCTTTATTGATACACGTATATATATTATATTTGTATTTCTTTTGATATTCTTTTATTTTGCTTAGGCCAATCCCACTTCCCGATACTTTTGTTGTATATTCTTTCTCAAAGAATTTTTCGATATCTTTATATGAAATATTAATAACCGGATTCTTAATACTTATGTATAGTCCATTATAGTCATTTAATAAAAATTTTATCTTTTGGGGCAACTTACTACCTGTTACAGCTTCGATGGCATTGTCCATTAAAACTCCTATAATTTCAATTAAATCATATAGGACAATTAACGTATTCCCTGTAAATGAAATATCATACTCAATTTCTATTCCGACTTGCTCTGCATTATTAAATTTTGAATAAAGAAATCCTGCCAGTGTTGAGTTATTTGTGCAACTTAATACCTTGGAATATCTATTTTCATAAATCAAATTATCACAGTACTCACTTTGTGCCTCTATTAACTCATCCAATGAATTTGCCGTAAAGTGCATACTATATATCGCATCTATCTGATTATGAAAATCATGTTGTTTCCATCTAATCGTTTTAATTAAATCTTCAAAAACTCCATTATAAAGATTTGTAATACTTAGTTCTCTATCCTTTCTATCCAATTCAAATACAGACTTTTGCCACCGATAAATAAAAATCAATAATATAATCATAAAAAGACTAATTAGGATAAATATATCTATTTCTATTATTTCACTCTTTTTTAATTCATACATAAAATATACAATAATCGTAATGCAAATAAAGAAACTCATTTTTAATATCCAATCTTTGCTTTCACAAAAATCAATTAAATATTGATATTTATTACTCTTGCTAGTAAGCATTAATATCATAAAAATAATAGAATTTATAATTATAACTACGATTGTTTCATTTCGAATAATTGGACTGATAAAAAACATTGGAATGTAAACAACAATTTGTAATCCTCCCATAATCAACGTTACCAGCATACATTTCAATATAGTCCGTTGTATCGTATTCTTAAACTTAATATATGCAAATACAAAATAAATTAAATAAACTGCAAAATATAACTGTTTTGATACAATGCCATCCTGTATCATCTGCATAAATGTTAATTCAATTACAATAAATCCTACATTACAAATATCCAGTTTTACTTTTTCACCGCTAAGACTATGTAAACACAACACTAAGGCTAGCATTTCTAATAATCTATAGATTACTTCGGACATTTTGCAATTGCCTCCAGAAAACCACGTTTCAATCGTACACTTAATTCTAATGTTTCATGTCCATTAATTAATTTAATATACTGATGAATCATATCTGTTTTTTCCACAAAATCTATATTTACAATTGTACTTTTATTGCATTTGATAAACTTTTCAGAATTTAATTCCAGTAAAATCTGCCTTCCAGACTTATATGGTGTTTCTATCACCGTACCATCTGCACAATGAATCAAAACATTAGATCTATTATTTTGAAAATATACTATATCCTTGACTTTTATAGTGTAATAAATACCATCCTTTTTGTAATTATAATATCTGCTCTCTTCTTTTACATTTTTGAATAGCAATGTTTCTTTAACAACTGTTAAAAATTCTTCACTATCATATGGCTTTTCAAAATATCTATAACAATGTAGATGCGCATATGCATAAACATCTGCATCTTGTAATGATGTTGTAAATATAATGGGTGTAAATTTATATTTTTCTACTTTTCTGATATTTTCTACAAACTTTGTTCCTGCTGCATCTTCTGATATATCTGAGTTTAATATAATATCTACAATAAACAAATCGATGTGGTATTTCAAAGCGTAGCGATATGCCTGTTCGCTATTTTCTGCTTTATAAATAAATACCCCATCGATTTGACTGATAAGCGCACATGCCTTTTCCATACAACGCTTGTTATCCTCGATTATTAATATTTGTTTATCTATTGATTGCATACTATATATTTTCTCCTTAAGTATATTATCCTATTTTTTCTTCAAGTACACATCAAAATCATATTGCGGACCACCAAATGCCTGCTTCGCTATCTCAACAAACACCTTTATCTTATGTTCACTTGTTTGACACAAGAAATCATACACATATTCCTGCTCATTTGCCACTTCGCCTAATAGAATATAATTCGGCGTGGCTCCAAATTTTTCAAATATTATTTGCAAATGATATATTGTAACTTTGCTTTTTCCATATTCGATATTTTGATAATGAGTGGTTGAATGTATTCCTAATACCTCTGCCATTTTTTCTTGCGACAATCCATGTTTCTTTCTCACTGCACGAATTCGTTGACCAATTTCTCTGTTCATCACTACTTCCTGATTCATATTAATACTCCAATACTTATTGTTTAATTTTAATCTTTTTGCTCCTATCCCACCACATTCCAATGTGGGTTATTTACACTGTGCAGTAGTGTATTTGAGTATTAATATATAAAATATTTTTTTCTAACATCTCAGAAAATCCTGTAAAAATTTTTTCTTAATTCTGGGTCCCATATTTAACACCCCAAAATCATTTTCAAGTATTACATAACTATTCGCCACATCAATTCCTTTTATAAAATCCATATTTACTATTGTATTATTGCTACATCTTAAAAATTTTTCAGAGTTAAGTTCTAATATTATATTTTTATTAGATTTATATGGAGTATACAATACATTACCACTTTTGCATTGTATACGTGTAATTCTTTCAACTGTTTGAAAATAAACAATATTTTTCGTTTTAACTGAATTAATCATTCCATCATCTTTATATGAATAAAACTCTTTTGTTTTTTTCAATGTTTTATATTCTAATGCCTCAATTACTGAATATTTAAATTCCTCTTTGTCATATGGCTTTTCAAAATAGCGAAAACAATGCAAATGAGAATATATATATAGTCTGGGATCTTCTAAAGATGTTATTACAATAACTGGCGTAAATTTATATTTATCTATAGAACGTATATTTTCAATAAACTTTAAACCCGATATATCTGCAAATTTCTTAGTGTTCAATATAATATCAACCACAAATAAATCTATACTATATTCTAACGCATATCTATATGCCTTATCACTATTCATTGCCTTATGAACATAAATATCTTTAATCCTTCCTAATATATCACATAGTGACTTCATGCTTTTTTCATTATCTTCAACGATTAATATCTGCTTATCCGAAGAATACATATAATCTCCCCCCCCCTGTCATCTGCTGTACTTATTTGCTCCTCTCTCAATATTTGCCAATAAGTTTTCATACTGTTTTTTATCTAATTCACACAACCGTGCTACCAAATGTATAACGGTTAAAAACTTAGTTTCATTATTCGATCCTTCAAATTCTAATTCATAATGTCTTTTATCAACAACCTTACCAAATAAAATATAATCTGCTGATACTCCAAATTCTTTGTTCAATTTTTCTAAATGAGCAATCGTAATATTATTTCGTCCACTTTCCATTCTTTGATATGTAGAATATGATACATCTAATCTCTCTGCCATCTTCTCCTGTGTTAATTGATTTTTATTTCTCACACTCCTTAATCTTTTTGCCTTTTGCTTATCTTTTGTTGTTATATTTTTCTTATCCATACAGTATATTACTCCAAATTCTTTCGTTACTTTATTTTAAAATTTTTTTAACTCATATGCCATTACACAAGGTAGCATGTCATCTGCTACTTTGTGATATAATTCTAGTATATTTAATTCTAACGAAAAAAATATATGAGCCTCATGCCATTAACACATGCAGCTCATATTCTAAATATTTGTATTCTATTGCATTTATCTTTAGATATTAAACTTATTTTTTTTTCAATTTTAATATCTCTAACAAAATATGCTCTACAGCCATTTGTTCTTTATTATCCAGTTTCTTTACTAACTCAACAATTAAGTCTGAAATTACTCGTTGTTTATTATTTGTTAAAATATAATCACAACTCACATTTAATGCTCTTGAAATTTTATACAATACACCTGCGGAAAAACCTTTTTTCCCCGCCTCAATTTCATATAAAAATTTAGTAGAAATATCCACTTCTTCTGCTAATTGCTCAACAGTATATCCCTGTCGTATTCTGAGATTTTTTATAATTTTGCTTGAATATGTATAATCCATTTCGTGTCCCCCCCGCACCTCGTTTTTTTTCATTATAACTCAGAACAATTATATTTTCACTTTTTTTTACAAAAATTTGCAAAAACCATTTATACGTGTGTTTTTCTTACATTTTCACATAATTTATTACCTTTTCCACTATTTTTGTAACTTTTATAAAAGAATCCATTGATTATCCGTCAAACGAACCCTTTAATGTTTTTTATTTAAAATTTACTTACTTCCAGCACTGCTGCGAGAATTCTCTTTACATTTGGAATCTGTGTCGTATCAAACGATTCTAATATATTAATTATTTCCTCACTACATTTATAATCAACTTTTCCTGTCATTATATAATCACAGGAAACCTCTAATGCCTGACATATCTTAAGTAAATTTGTTGCGGAAAGACCTTTTTGTCCATTCTCTATTTCATATAAAAATTTTGTAGAAATATCTGCATACTCTGCCAATTCTTCTCTAGTAAAATGATTTAATTCTCTAATATATCTAATTCTTGCTCCTATTGAAGGATCTATCACCATAGCTATTTCTCCCCCCATCATTTGTATTGTTATTTATTATTATAACTTGGAAATTGTTGCTAATAAACTAACTATAGTTCAAAATAGGTGGAACAATTATTCAATATTTATATATGCTGCGAAATCATCATTATCGGATTTGACATACCTACACTAGCCATTCTCTTCCCATGACCATCTTCATAGTTTATTTTTGTAACATTATTTGTATTTATATCCATGTATAGTGTGATACAAGTTGCTCTATTTTCCCCATTTTCATAACCTCCAAAGAACTGAAATTCAGCTGTGCCTTTTGTATCATAAATCTCATAATGAACATATGTTAATGGTATATCTTTGGCATATTCGGCAACGATCTGTGAAAGCTCCTGCTTTGCTTCAGAAATAACAAAAATATTTGATTTTAGATGTATAGAAACATCATAATCAATGTTTGTATATGGTGCAAAATCATCATCGTCACATCCAGATAATAATGTACAACAAAAAACAATTATAACTACTAGTTTCAACCATCTATTCATACGTCACCTCCAAAAATATTTTAATCTTTTCATTCATTACTTGTTATATCTATTAGGATTGATTGGATTTGACAGATACATAGTTTTATAGGTAACTGACTTCTCCATTTCTCCCAAGTTTTCATATGCTTTCATCAAAAGAAAAGACGAAAATAAATTTAAAAAAGCATTTCTTTCATTGCACAATAACCCAGCATAATAAACTGCACTTTTCATATCATTATTCTGATAAGCTTGTATCGCCTTATGAATATGTATAAATGGCAGTATCAAATATTTTTCAATTGGTTTCCCATCTACTATTGTAGTCAATTTCATTTTCGTTGATGTGTCATTAATAAAATCTAATCCATCACCAATCACAACAAATAAAAGATAAAATTGAAAATATTTCTTTTTACAAAATGGTTTACGATTATAAATCAAGTTATATTCCGCCCAATACCTATCAAATTCCCCATGTGTTGCCCAAAATATATCTCGTTGCATACGTATCCATGGATTTTTAGGATGTCCTGCCACTGCCTTATTTAGTAAATTGATTGCTCCATCATAATCGTTCTGATTGCAGTATTCATTAAGTTTCCGATAGAAAATTTTATTTCTGACTCGTAAATAACAATAAAACAGTCCACGAGAAATAATTGTAGCTGCAACACAATAAGTCAATTTAACAATTTGTGTAGATTCACTAGGAACAGGAATAAAATATGCAAGCAACTCTAAAATTATCAAAAATAAAATCGCTAGCATTACATTATCAGCTTTTCTATTTAACATAAGCAGATTCCTTTCAAACATTTTATTTACTAAAAATTATAGCTTTTACTATATTACTATTACTAATTTCAACGAAACTCCGGAGAATTTATTGGATTTGACACATACATATCTTTATAAATGATGGACTTCTCCATTTCTCCCAAGTTTTCGTATGCTTTCATCAAAAGAAAAGACGAAACTAATTTAAAAAATTCCGAGTCTTCGTTATACAGCCAACTAGCATGATAAACTGTATTTTCCATATTATTATTCTGATAAGCTTCTATCGCCTTATGAATATGTATAAAAGGTGGTTTTAAATATTTTTCAATTGACCTGCCTTTTACCTGATGGGACAATTTCATTTTTGCACATGTGTTATTTATAAAATCTAATCCATCACTCATTGCAATAAACGGAAGATAAAATTTATAATATTTCTTTTTACAAAATGGTTTATGATTATAAATCAAGTCAAATTCTTCCCAAAAACTATCAAATTTTCCACTCAATCCAAAAATTATTCCTCGTTGTATTCGTAACCATGGAATTCTAGGATGTCCCTTTATTGTCTTATTCAATAAATTTATTACTTCATCATAATTTTTTCGATTGCAGTATTTATTGATTTTACGACGGAAAACGGAATTTCTTACTCGTATATAGCAATAAATAATTCCATATGAAAAAATCAGTGCCGGTCCAATATAAGAAGATATATCGGGTTCTGATGGCTCAATCATCAACTTTGGAATCAAAAACATAAGCAATTCCATAATTAATACAAACACTATAATCTGCGCTAGTCTTTCGGTTCGTCTATTTAACATTACAAATTTCCTTTCAACTATTTATTTAGACATTTATGAAACAACACTTCTATTATTTATTTGGAACTCCAATCATTCCTCCGTTAGTTTGTTCACTAGGTACCCCCATTCCTGTAAAAAGGGCATATAGTACACACAGCACAGCCCAAAAGTTTCCTCTTATCTCATAACTATCCTCAACATCACCGTCGTCAAACTTACGAACAAATCCAACAGATGCTGTTACATCATCAAATAAACTTATGTCTAAATTCATAGACGCACCAAAATCATCTGTATTAGCTGAAAATTTTGCTCCTATTCCTGTATTTTTTACGTATAACTCGATTCCCCATGTATCAAGAAAAGTCAATCCAACTCCAACTTCATCTTCTATGCTATCGATATTTAAATCCGTATATATATATGCTCCAATTCCTTTTCCTTCTTCTCCGTGTATCACCATTCTAGTTACCTTTTGTGTATGTGAAACCCTTACCAATCCAGACCCAAGAGATATATCAAAATATTCATCAATTGTTGTATCTGTAATTTTCTCATAATTGGCCACACCAATCATATTAGAACCTTTCAATTTACTCTTCATACTTTCATCTGTAATTAATGCATTTTCCCTTTTAGGTAATGGTAGCAAAAGTTCCTCTTCTAACAATGATAACGAATTAGCCCCCTTAGTTAATATATTTAAATACATCGGATCACTTTCAATATAACTTTTCGCTCCTTCGTAACTAAGCGGTCCCTTTCCCAACGCCAGAATATCGATACTTGGATTTTCAATGCCATTCATTTTTTGCTTGTAATAATCTTTGATATATTCTAATGGAATTGGCTGTCTCTCTTCATAAAAAACCATACTACCAATATCTAGCGGGTTAAATGATGGATGTGTTTCAGACAATGTTCTGTCTCCCGTTAACGGAGACGTCATTGACTTATCAACTTCCACTTCACTCCATGGTCTGCCATATTGGTCAACCAATTTCACTTCCATGTTAGGCTCAAAAGTCATCTGATGTGCTGCCCCACCCAAATATTTTTGAATGTTACTGATATATGCCTCTTTTGTCAGCGTATTATTAGCATAACAATCTGCCATGGCACTTTTCAGGCACTCACCTAATTCGTTGGCAGCAGCTTTCCGTTCCTCATCGCTATTCTCATGCGTAATATACCGTGATTGATCGTCAATCAGCATCAGTGGTATAAGATATCCTGTTTCTGTTTCCAAATTCTCCTCTCTTCCCGGACTGAGATAAGAAGTATCCTTCTAATTACATCCTATCATACTATAAATTTTTGTAAATGAAATAATACAATTTTACTCCATTTGTCTGACTGATTCCTTGTTTGAAATTATTGTACCGTATTTTCCGACTTTTCATCTTCAGCTTCCCTTTTCATTGCACACATCTCCTGGCGCATCATATTATGAATAGCAGTCATACATCTCTTTAATTTACTGTCAAACTCTTTTATCAGCCGTTCCCGTTCGCGTTTTAGACGTATTGCCACAATTCTATTAACTTCTGCCTGAGAAAATTTCTTTTTGTCCATATTCCCTCCGTTTATGTATTATCCGAATTGGTTTCTGTACAAATAGCATCCACAAAACTTGTATAGTCAACTTGTATTTCGTTATGAGTTAAATCACCAATTTCCCCATACGTGAGATTTAAATCATTCAGGTCCTCATATGCCATGTATAAAACATCTTCCAAAACATCTTCGCGTACTTGTTTATAGGTCAGTTTACCAAGCCGTTCATATGAAAGTTTGAGTTTTTGCAAATCTCCATAAGTATTGTATTTTAAATCTACTATGCACAACATATTAGCAGGACACATTTGACGAATCATTGCATCAATCACATTTTTTTTACTTTTGTTCCACAAGCTGATCAAAACCTTAAGTATGTATTCTTCCGGCAGAATTTCAAGTTTATAGCCATCTAAAATTTCATGATGTTTTGATTTTCTTGGACCACAAAATTCATTTAATGTATTTCTAAGAGTATGTTCTGTATAAGGTAACTGCTGGCCTAACCGGGTTTTAATCTCAGTTTTGCGTTCATCTATGTTCATACTTTTAGGATTGATGTTCATTATCTTTTCTAAACGGCTAATTCCATATTCCGTAGCAGTATCTACAGTCTGATCATTGAAAGCCCTTTCCACACCACTCCATAAAAAATCAATTTCTGAATCTTCCGCCGTAGTTAACGCTTTATATTCTCTTATATCTCTTAAAAACTCTGGTAAATAATTAATTAAATTCGTTTGATTTTCCATTTTCAAATCCTCCCAGTACAGGTATACTGTCTATACTTATTGTTACGCTGCTTTTTCCGTTCAACGTCATCTTCTCTATTTCTTCAATACTTTTAACACATGGAACATCTTGAATGCACATATAGATATCTCCAATCGTTATTTCTAATTCATTATCACTTTTCCATTCCTTTATCCTTGAAAGAAAATATTTTTCTAAAGCGCTTTCCACTGCTTTTTTGTTAGAAGCATTATTTTCATCAACATAAATAACTGATGCGAAAATATTAATTTTTTCTTCCATAGCAGAAACCACTGTAACTCTATGTCCAATTGGTGCAATTCCTGCTCCCTCTCCTTTTATCGGATCAATCGCTTCTTGAACAGCCTCAACAAGAGGATGACCGGTTAGATAATCATCTGCGGTAAGGTCACCATTTATCGGCGCATGATAATCAGAATCTAAAATAATAACTTTGACTGTTCCCGCTCCATTCCCGGCTGGTTCTACCTTTACATAACCCACACCACCATTTGTGCGCACAGCCTCATTTCCCTGTCCACTTTCAGAACTGGAAAGAGAAAGCACTTTTGCCTTATAATCCGCAATATTTCCACCAAATGCAAATGCATTGACATTATCAAAATAACGCTGTCGCAAATGCTCTGTATCTTCTTCATCTCTACCTGGTGTAATCATTTCAGTCAATTTTGCAGTCTCTAATCCTTCTATATATTCCACTGGAATTAAGTCCCCTGTATCATAATTTCCGACCTTTCCTTTAGTTGTACATTTCAGCCGGAATATATCCTTATACGCTTTCAATTCTTCTTTATCCAGCTCATCACCAGATAATTTTCCAACTACCATATATTGATGATTATCTAAAGAAAATCCTTCGAAAAGTTCCTCATTAAAATTTTCTTTATTAAACGTACCGGATAACTCCGCCAGATAAATTGTATTTGTCACTAATTCACCAGCATTATTATTTTCCGTAGTATGAACCACAATTAATTTTGAACTATCCAAACCTTCTATATTACCAATCGGATTTAAGCTTCCACTGTCATCATTTCCTTCTTCTCCCGGTGTATCACATTCCAGTTTAATATAACTTTTTTCACATTTTTCACATATATAATTCAGCTGACCTAAAGAAAACTCCTCACCAATGACATCAGCAACATTATATTCACCGGTAAGTTCTCCCTTTCGAATTGCATATGTAGCCTCATTAGGGAAAATCCCACGTTCTGCACAGCGACGTATTAAAAATTCTCTGGATTGTGTATCCGCAAAAGATTCATTGAGCACTGTATCCAAGGCAATATATAAATCCTGCATTTCTATTGCTGCCGGAGCCAGTGCATTATATATTACAGAGCCCTCTCTTGTATCAATATCCGGGGATACCTCCGATACACGGTTAAGCATATTATCAATAATAGTGTCAAAATTCTTTTCTTCGTACATTAAAATTCTACCTCCTGTTTCATTTCTAAATCTCCATATATAGTTGATACACTAAAAGTGCAAACTACTTCTTTCTTGTTTGTTTCAAAATCAAAATCATCCACGCTAAGTATCCTGCTGTCCTCCATTAATGTCTCGGTAACTCTTCGTTCAATTTCGGACAGAACTATGTCCGTATCCATACCAATGATATCTTGAAGCTCCGAACCATAATCCCATGAATAAATAAGATGCTCGTACCTTTCGGTATTCAGCATACAGAAAACTGCCTGTTCCATTGCTTTTAAGTCATCAATAAAACCATTGCTGTCTCCCTCATCAAAACTAAGACGCAAACACTTCTGATCAAAATCTATGAGATAAGTTTTTGAAGAAGGTTCCTCAAAAACAATCTCCTCACTTTCTATCAATCCACTTGTTTCCGGAATCATATTTTTGTCTCCTTCCTATTCTATTATGCAATCTAAAACAATAAATTTTTGTCCCCCCTGCATGCGCAGAAGTAACACACTATCATCTTTTTTTATCTTCTTTGAATTTTCCGTTTTTATAAGTTGTTTTTCTCCCAATATAAGTCTTTGCTCCACTTTGATTTTTAGTGGTTTTGAATCAATCACCTTTCCAAACATTACAGCACATGGCGAACCACTCTGTACTGCCTCTGTTCCCGCTTCTTTCATTAAATTTAATAATCTGGGCATAAAAAATATCTCCTTTCATTTTTCTATTTTCTTAAAAATTATGTGTATTAATTAGGTGTCGAAACCTTTTCCTTTCAACGTCAAGTCCATTGTGTGAAGATCTCCTGAAAAGATATGTTTGACATTCTCTACACGCAGTTTTATAAGTTTTCGGGCTTTCTTGTCTATAGTAGACTTTAAGATTACACCAATTTGACTGCCTGCCCTGACACGTACATCTCCAAGTGCGCCGCTGATCTGCAATGTTTTTTTAGGTGCATTGTGTTCCTTTAATAACTTTTTAGCTCTGTCATTACTATCACTATCCTTATCTATCTCTTCAACTAGCTGCAAAGTACCCCAACGCCCCATATTCTTTTTATCCTGTACGACATGTACTTGCCGGCTTAGTATCCTTTGTTTCTCTGCTTCCTCTTTATTGCTTTTCCTATTACCATTATCCTTTCCTTCCTTTATGATTTTTACTTTATTATAAGTCTCATTATCTATAGAGGAAGAATAACTGTAGGTTTGTGCAGTTGATTCATCTACCAAGAGTTTCAACTGCATATTATCTTCATCCTGTAACCGAAGCTTTCCAAATTCATCATACAGTACGTACTTTTTTTCTTTTTTAATGGAAGTCTCCTTTAAGGCTTCATTGATAATATCAAAAAGCTGTGTATTATCTTTTGTAAATGTTTCTAATTTGTATTTTGTATCTGCAAGTTTTCCACATGATAATTTGAAATCTTTCGCTATTTTTCGAATAATCTCGGTAGCAGTCTTATTTTCAAAGACGTAACTTTCCTGATTTTTTAGATACCGTAATTGATCGTAGCAGGTAACAGTTACTTTATCAGGCTCTGTCTGATTACGAGTAAAAACATACCCAAGAAAAAAAGGCTTTTTATTCACTCTAAGAGTAACAGCGTTTCCTTCACTGAAAACCAGTTTTTTATCAACAATTGCTGTAAAAGTCATTCTTCCAGCCATTCCCGTCCTCTCCCACTCAATTGTAACGTTATCTTGTATTTCAGGTGTTAATATCTCTTTTCCATTATCGATTAATATTTTAATAGTCATTTTTTACCTCCTATGGCAATTTAATAACCTTTCCAACTTTAAGTGAGTTGGGATTGGATATTTTATTCAGTTTTGCAATTTCTTTATATCTGGAGCTATCACCAAGAGTTTTCTTTGCAATCTTTGATAATGTATCACCTTTAACTACCTTATAGGTCTTTGGTATATCTTTATAATCACGTGATTTACCTTTCGGTTTTATTTTTTTATTTTTCTTATAAGTCTTTGTTCCATAAGATTTATATTCTTTTAATCTTATCGCTACCATAACATCAAATCCATATTGAGCATCTTCTTTTATCACATAATCTTCTAAACTAACTTTAATATTTGTATCTCCTAAATTTGTTTTTTTCCCGGTTGGAGATGTTCGGGTGATAATGAATTGAAACGGCTTTTTACTCTTTTTCAACTTCGACAATTCACTAAGAAAATGCTTTGCTCTTTTGTTCCCTGACAAGAATTTTGTATTACTCTTATCTGGTTTTGGGTCTTTCTTATAATTCGCAAAAGGATAACGAACACGTGGTAGCATAGCCTCAAACTCTATCTCCCTCAAACCGGGAGAAGACAATACATTAATCTCTTCTCCATTAATCAGCGATATTGTATTATTCTGATTTTTGATGTTAATGTTCATAGATTCCGGTGGTACCGGAAAAAGTAAAATCGTCTTCTTTCCTCTTACAAACTTAAATGTGTATGCCATTGCTGCACCTCTTTCTTTTTATTTATTTTTTGTTTATTACATAAAGTAAAACAGACACCATATGGTGTCTGTTTTACGAATGTGGCTATTATAGATACTGTTTCGATTTTTCATCTATTGTAAATTTTATAATAAAATCTTTTGTTTTTAAAATATCATTTAAACTATATCATCATTGTACGGGCTTTCTTTTAATATATTTTTAATTTCATTGACTTTTTTATTTTTAAATTCTGCTCCAAATTTACCAAATAATTCGATTTCCTGATTAAATAAAAGTCGTCTGAAATCTTTTCCCTGCTCTCTATTTTTTAATGCATAATCCATCGCCATATCAAAAAGTACTATTTCTAACACTTCCCACAAAACATCATCAATAATGTTATATTCTTCATGCATTCTTATTTTCCCCTTTTCAGTAAATATGACATGAAACTTATCATTCTTAAAAAAAACATACGTTCCTTCTGGACTACTATCTATCCCCTCACTAAAATTAATTTGCCTCAAATCTAACTCAGGAAAAAACTTATTTATTTGAAATTTTATTTTTCTTTCAAGTTGTTTCGTATTCATTATTTTTCCTCCATTTTCTATTTAGGTACTATATAGCCCTCTCTAATCAATTCCTTTATTGGAATAGATAATTCATATTGTATTCCTCCTCCTACTGAATTACCCCACGGAGCAATTTTTGCCTGGATCGTTTGAGGAATTTCCTTTACTACCACAAATTCTTGATAAATTTTAGGATCAGTTGTTGGCGGTAAAGAAAGTTTACTTGGATCAGCACCCGTTTGTGTTACAAATTTACTTTTATCGCCAATAATTCCATAACGTCCTATTATATCTCCAGGTTTTAAACTCATTGTTTTTTCTGTACCAACCACTGCCCCATTATTAGGTGGATAATTTATAGAACCATCTTTCTTATACCACGATTCAGTCCCCACACTCTTGTGAGAAGAATATCCAGCAGCCATGGCATTTGCTCCAAATGTCGAATAGCCATGTGCTCCCATATACAGCAGGTCTCTTCCTTCTCCATACAGATTTAAAAAGTTCTTTTCTGTCCAGTTTTTATTGCCAAACTAATACAAACTCAAAGATTTTCATTTTACAAATCTAACTAATTCTCCCGATGCCAATTCATGCTTCCATTGAACAATAAATGAATATAACTCTCGCTTCTCTGAGAAAAATATTCTAAGTTCATTTGATAATATTATCAAATACTAATAAATCTCAAAATATAATTTATCTTTATCATATGTTGAAAACGTTTTTTGTATTTCTTCTTTAATTTGTTGAGAGTTTTGTAAATATATAATATATTCATACAACTTTTCTTTAGATAAACCTTGATTATTTGTTATCCCTATATAACAATGTTTATGCAATATAATAATATTATCTGGAATATCTTCTATTTTTTCTTTTCCCGTTATTTTTTTTATATAAGTATCAAAATCAATTTTATCAACAATGCGAACATTTAATTCATAAGCATACAATTCATATATTTTATTATTATCAATATAGTAAGGCATAATAATAAGGTCATCGCTTTCAAATGTTTTAATGTTTGTAAGTTTTAATTTTTCTTCAAATTCACTCAATTTATATAATTCTTCATTTGATATTTTATAAATTTTTAATTTTCTTAATTCCTCTTTTAAGTTTATAATCATTTTGCATCCTCCTTACTTAGGAATATATGGGTCCACAATACTGGAATCAGGAATCCATGTAGAAGGATTTATATTATCCCCTACTTGTACCAATGCTTTTGTAACATCATCAACTATTACATATGAGCCTTGCTTTGTATAATAAACAGTTGCTGAGTTTCCAGTTGCTCTGTTAATACTTGTTCGTATTATGTGTGGATTATCTACTGTATCCATGACTAAATCTTTTGTCCACCCTCGCTTTAAAATTTGATTAGTTAATTTTTCAACAGATTTAACTTCACTTCCAAAAACTATATCTTTTCCCGTTATTTTGGTTTCACTACCACCTGCACTCTTCTGAGAAGAATATCCAGCCGCCATGGCATTTGCTCCAAATGTCGAATA
>CAJUBZ010000017.1:0-14682 GCA_910584795.1 uncultured Eubacterium sp.
TCTGTTTTTTCATTGTTATTTCCTCCTTTTGATTTCTCCGTTTTCTTTCATTATAATTTCGACATTTTTCGGGTGGAAATAACTGTCGGTATAAATTTTTTGATCTTATCTATATTAAATCAATTTTATTTTAATTCTCTTATAAGTTTTTAATTTTCTCTTTTTTAAAGTAAAAGAACCGGCACATAAGTGCCAGCCCTTTAATGAGATTAAGTAAATATATTTTAAGAACTTGAGTTCCTAAAAATCAATGATTATATGCCATGCCTTCAAAGTCCGTAGCATTAACTTTATCGAATTTATTTATCATATGCCAATGCATCATATCCCATTTCTCCGGTTCTCACTCTCATAACATCTTCCACATCTGTTACAAAAATCTTACCGGAACCTCTATGTTCTGTTCCAATAGCCTTTCTTGCTGCTGCAACTACCAGTCCCGGATCAACAGTTGATACAACAATGTCTACCTGTACCTTTGGATAAAGGTTCATTGTAGTAGGAACGCCTCTGTATCTTCCTAAATGTCCTTTTTCTACACCACAGCCCATTACCTGACTAACCGTCATACCGGTTACACCGATAGCTGCCATTGTATCACGAAGCACACCAAACTTATCTTCCGGACAAATAATTGTAACCTTAGTAAATTTACTTTCTGCTTTTGCACCAAGTGCTAATGGTACCGGTTCAACTCCCGTTACATCTACAGCTCCGCCGATATCACCATTAAATGCCGGTGCAGTAGCAACGAAGTCTGCGTATGCTGAGGACAAACCATGTTCTGAAAGATCCATACCAATAATCTCATCCTCGGCAGAAGCACGAAGTCCAATCGTATGTTTAATTGTCAAAAATACAATAGTCATCATGATTGCCGCATACACCACAATCGTAATCATACCAAGTGCCTGAATTCCTAATAACTTAAATCCACCACCATAAAACAAACCTGCATAAGTTGAACCATCTACAAACGCTCCTGTACCCTTGCCTGTTGCAAAAAGACCAACTGCCAATGTACCCCAGATGCCATTTGCCATATGAACACCTACAGCACCAACCGGGTCATCTATATGTAACTTCTTATCTAATAATTCAACTACCACATCTACTAAAATACCTGCAACAATACCAATAATAATTGCCCCAACTGCATCAACAGAAGCACATCCTGCAGTAACAGCAACCAGACCTGCCAGGGATGCATTCAGACACATACCGACATCCGGTTTTCCATCTTTCAGCCAAGTAAATACCATACATGATACTGTAGCTAATGCCGGTGCCAATGTTGTTGTAAGGAATATTGATGCCAGACTGTCTGCTGATGTTGCTGCCGCACCATTAAATCCATACCAGCCAAACCAAAGGATAAAACATCCTAAAGCACCAAGTGTAAGAGAATGTCCTGCAATCGCATTTGATTTTACTCTGCCATCTTTTGTCTTACTGAATTTTCCAATACGTGGTCCAACAATAATTGCTCCCACTAAAGCTGCTGTACCACCTACCATATGAATTACTGTAGAACCTGCGAAATCTACAAAACTTAACTTTGCTAACCAGCCCTCTGTGTTCCAAACCCATCCTGCTTCAATTGGATAGACAATTGCACTGATTACACCTGAATAAATACAATAAGCACTGAACTTTGTTCTCTCTGCCATAGCTCCGGAAACAATGGTTGCCGCAGTAGCACAGAATACTAACTGAAATACAAAACCGGAATAATCGAAACTTCCATAGTTTGTGAATATTCCCATGTTTGGGATACCTATCACTCCTGCCAGATAATCCTCAGACATCATTAGTCCAAATCCTAATAAAATAAATGTTACTGTACCAATACAGAAATCCATTAAATTTTTCATAATAATGTTTCCTGCATTCTTTGCCCTGGTAAAACCTGTCTCTACCATTGCGAATCCACACTGCATAAAGAACACCAATGCTGCACCAATTAAAAACCAGATAGCAAAAGGTATCTCTGCTGCATTGTTGATTGCATTTTGAATCTCTCCTGTCATAATTTCTTCCTCCATTCTTTTCAGTTTTTTAGGAAACATTTATTATTTTTAGTGGAATGTTTCCTGAACGAACTCCTTTTGTTCTCTCAATAATCGAATAGGCCGACCCCAACTCAATTACCCAAACAAACATCTCGAAGCACAGCTTCTCGTTGTTCTTACGCCCGGCAAATGATATTTTGTGCAAGCACAATATCGCTTGCCGGGCTTTTGCTACAAAAGAAAAAGGGAGCTAGACTATTACGTCTGCTCCCTTGCATTTCGTTTAACAGTGACTAGTATAACACCAAAAATTGGATTTTCAACCTATCCTGTCACTTTACTAACAAAATAAACCTGATTGTTTATTTATTTTATCTTATTCTTAATTTAATGAATACATTCTTTAAAAATATAAAGTTTTTATTTACTTTGAAATGTTTCATATATAATTAAGCCATAATATTTTTTACCTGACTATAAATACCATCAGCATCCAGTTTAAATTCTTTCAGCAATTCCAAAGCCGGTCCCGAATGACCAAACATATCATTGACACCCAACTTCGTTACAGGTGTAAGACATTTTTCACACAATGCATCACACACTGCACTGCCCAGTCCGCCAATCACTGAGTGTTCTTCTACTGTAATTACCTTGCCTGTCTTCTTAGCTGACTCAATAATCATATCTTCATCCAATGGTTTTATCGTATGAATATTAATAACTTCAGCATTAATTCCATCATCTGCCAGTTTTTCAGCTGCCTCTAACACATTGCTAACCATCAACCCGGTAGCCACGATTGTAACATCACTACCTTCACGCATCATAACACCTTTGCCAATCTCAAACTTATAATCCTCTTTATTGATAACTGGTGCTGCCAGTCTTCCAAATCTCAGATAAACCGGACCATCCATCTCATAAGCGGCCTTTACCGCCGCCTTTGCCTCAATATCATCACAAGGATTAATAATTGTCATTCCCGGTATGGTTCTCATCAAAGCAATATCCTCATTACACTGATGAGTCGCTCCGTCTTCACCTACAGAGATTCCTGCATGTGTAGCACCAATTTTTACATTCAGATGAGGGTATCCAATCGTATTTCTTACCTGCTCAAAAGCTCTCCCTGCTGCAAACATCGCAAATGTACTTGCAAAAGGCACCTTGCCACAAGTAGAAAGTCCTGCTGCAATTCCCATCATGTTAGCTTCTGCAATGCCACAATCAATATGTCTATCCGGGAACTCTTTTTTAAATATACCTGTTTTGGTAGCTGCTGCAAGATCCGCATCAAGAACAACCAAATCGTCATGTTCTTTTCCGATTTCCACCAAAGCATTACCATAACTCTCTCTTGTTGCTATTTTCTTTACTTCTGACATAATGCTTCACCTGCTTTCTCTAAATCTTCCATTGCCGCTTTGTACTGTTCATCATTTGGAGCTGCTCCATGCCAGTTTACCTGGTTCTCCATAAACGAAACACCTTTACCCTTAACTGTATTCATTACAATTGCTGTCGGCATTCCTTTTGTCCCTTTTGCCTCATTCAATGCACTTCTGATTTCATCAAAGTTATGTCCGTCAATAGTAACAACATGGAAATTAAAGGCTTTAAACTTCTCATCAATCGGATATGGAGAACATACCTCTTCCACTGTTCCGTCAATCTGAAGGTTATTGTTATCTACAATGACAACGAGGTTGTCAAGTTTTCTGTGACCTGCAAACATTGCAGCTTCCCAGACCTGACCTTCTTCTATTTCACCATCACCAAGCATCGTGTAAACTCTGTAATCTCTGTTATCAAGTTTTCCTGCCAGTGCCATTCCTACTGCTGTAGATACTCCCTGTCCGAGGGAACCTGCTGACATTTCCACACCGGCTGTATGTTTCATATCCGGGTGTCCCTGAAGATAAGAGTCTGTTTTTCTCAACTTTATCAGGTCATCTTTTGGAATATATCCCTTTTCTGCTAAAACACCGTACAATACTGGTGCCGCATGACCTTTTGATAAAACAAATCTGTCTCTGTCCGGATTTTTTGTATCATTCACATCCACATTCATTTCTTCGTAATACAGATATGTTACCATATCTGCCGCTGACAATGAACCTCCCGGATGTCCTGAACCGGCACTGTGTAATGCTGTCACAATGTTTTTTCTCACTTCGTTGGCAATTTTTGCAAGCTGTAAATTCTCCATTGTTTCTTCCTTTCTTACTTTAAATATCAAAATCTGATTCCTGTAAAACGATTAATCCCTCATCATCTGTTTTCGAGCCAAAAATTCCTTTGACTTTTCTACTGATTCTGCCGGATTTATCAATAGCCTTTTCTATAATTCCCTCTACATCTGACTGTCCGATTCCTTTATTCGCACCAAAGAAATCGTCAATGGCTTTGTAGAAAGCCAAATTTGCTAATTCATCCACACTGTAACCTCTTTCAAGAGCGTACTGTTTTCCGTATTCTACCCATTCCTTAATATCATATTCTTTAATACGGACTACATGATTAAAAACGCTCTCCAATCGTGGTGATTCCTTCATCAAAGTTTCCATTCCTTCGATATTTCCTTCTAGAACAATTAACATGTCATCTGTAAACATACCGGAAACATCAATCAACTCACTGACTGTCATCTTTCCTAACTGATCCGCATTTTCTACAATTAAGTCACTTCCTACTAATTTAGTAACTGCATATCGGAATCCTTTTCTGTTTAATGCACCCGCATCAACTTTTGCCAGTCTACGATTGCGTCTTCCACGTTTTCGGTTTACCAGTTTCACCAATTCAATCGCCAAGGTTGTCTTTCCAGTCTTTTCATCACCCATGATAATTACATTACCTTGATCTGATTTTCCATTTGGCGTATAATTCACAATCAATTCCTGTAATACTTCACGAATATTTGTTTCAAAACCTTCTACATTCAGATAATTTTTAAACTCTGTAAGCTCTGCCTCAGATAAAATATCTTCTCTAATAACAGTTTCTGTTTTTTCGTTATCACTCTCTGTACCTGAATCATTATCCATAATATTACCATACTGTACAGCTGCATTTCCAGTTGAGATATTAATATCAATAGGATTTTTGCTGTGCGAGTTATCAACTGTCTTTGTCTCATCAACAGATACTGTATCTGCTTTTTTATCATCAGTAACCTCTGATGTCATTTCGCTCTGCTTAACTTCTCCTTCATCTACGATTCCTGCACCTGATAACACTTCAATTTTTGAACTTGGATTTTCCTTAACTCGGACATTCGGCACATCTACTTTTGGAATATTCTCTTCAACGTTTTCTATCTCTTTGTTTGCCACTGCCTCTTCCGCTTTTTTTATCGCCGCCTGAAGTTCCTCTCTTGTAGGAAGCTTATCTGTCTTATAACCCAAATCGGAGTTTGCCGCAATGTTTTCGTACATATTTTTTTGTCCGATGCCATTTCTGTCATCTCTCTTTGGTGCTTCAAAATCTAAATCCAGTATTGGGATATCTCCTGTATTTCCACGAACCGGTATGGCATCTTCTTTTATTTCCTGAACAGGAGGTTTTACTACTTTACTTACCTTTGGCTGTTCTATAATATCACCGTTATCAATCGTCTGAACCTTATTAAAAATGCGGGTACTTCCCATATCATCTGATTCATTCACTATCGGAACACTATTTTTTTCTTCTTCTGTTTTTAAATCTTCTTCATCAATAATATCGCTGTCATCAAAGATAACTTCTTTATTATCGTTTTGTTCTACAGAATCTGTATTTTTCTTGACAACATCTTCTTTATCATTTTTATCAGAGTTCTCTTCGGTTTCTTTTACTGCACTGGCTTCATCTATAATATCCACTGCCTGCTGTACCGTTTCTGCCTTGAGAATACCTCTTTCCTGAAGTTGTTTCAGTATATCGCTGACATCCTTAATTCCTGTTAATTTCTCTGTCTGTGGAAGTATCTCGTCCGGTTCTTCTGCTGTTTCATCTTCTACTCTGACTTCCTCGGCTGCTATACCATCATCAGAACTGCTTTCCGGCTGTTCATTTTTCGTTACATGCTCACCGGCATGTTTCACTTCTTCCACAACACTCTCTTCAATCTCTTCCGGAAGCACAATCTCTTCCATATCACCACTTATCTTATTTTCACTCTGTTCTTTTGTTTCATCAGGTAGTACTTCTCCAGTTATCATTTCCGGATTTATTTCAAATGGTCTTCTCTTCTGTATCTTTGTTTCTTCCTTTATTTCTTTGTTTTTTTCTTCTAACTGAATTTCTTTTATTTCAGCATTCTCTAATTTTTCTTCCTGACGCATCTGGTTCTCGTCATATTTTTCCTGCTGGGAAGCTGTGAGTGCTGCATGCCTGCTCTTTAGTTCCATTGCTTTATTAACATATTTTCCCTCTGAGAACCATAGACTGATTTCATCGCAGATATCTACGCATTTTTCTGTCTCTCCGGCCTTATGGTACAATTTTGCCAGTTCATACGCCCATTTCTCTTCCATATCCAAATTGACATATTCTTCTAATATAGAAATCAATTCTTCTATCGACTTTCCCTGTGCTTTAGACATTCTGTATTTTAATATGTATCTGGCTGTATCACGAGGTGCCATCTCTATAAAATCATCATAAAAGTTTTTCGCCTCTTCAAAATCTTTCATCTTTACAGAAATAAGGCATAACTTAAATGCAATTAATCTTCCTGCATTGGTATTTTCATATGCCAGTTCCAACGCTTTTTTTGCATCCTCATAATTCCTTGTTCTCTCATAAGCATCCGCAACAACACTTAAAAAATTATTATCCTTAATTTTCTTTAGTTCCAGAGAGTCCGCAATTTCTGCTGCTTTGTCAAACTCCCGATTACGCATTGCACTTCTCAACTCTTCCATTTTTAGTAACTGTTCATTCTTATCCATTTGAATACCTCTTTATATCCTTACCACGACGTTTCTTATACTGTCACACGTCCCTCCAATGCTCTGAGTAGTGTGACATTATCTATGCATTCTAAATCACCGCCTACCGGAACGCCACTGGCAATTCTGGTAACTTTTATTCCCAAAGGCTTTACCACCTTACTGATATACATTGCGGTAGCCTCACCTTCCACACTGGAATTCGTGGCAATAATAACCTCATCAACATCATCTTTCAACCTTTGAAACAATTCTTTCAGTTTGATATCATTCTGCCCAATTCCTGCCATAGGATTAATTGCTCCATGAAGTACATGATAAACCCCATTATACTCTCCTACTTTTTCATATGCTGCCATATCTTTTGTTGTCTCCACCACCATAATTGTTTTATGGTCTCTCTGATTGCTGCTGCATATAGGACAGATATCCTGGTCTGTTAAAGTACAACATGTATTACAATATTTCACATTACTTTTGGCGTTCACCATGGCATTCGCCAGATCCTGTACCTGTTCACTGGGCATATCAAGTATATGAAAAGCCAATCTTCCTGCTGTCTTTGCTCCAACACCCGGAAGACCTGACAACTCTTCAATTAACTTTGTAATGTAACCACTATAGTAATCCATTAGAATAAACCACCCATTCCTCCGGTTATCTTAGACATTTTCTCTGTAGAGATGTCTTCCATCTTTCTAATTGCTTCGTTGACTGCTGCCATTGTTAAATCCTCTAACATTTCAATATCATCCGGATCAACAACTTCAGGCTCAAATTTAATACTTGTAATCTCTTTCTTTCCTGAAATCGTAACCTCTACAGCACCACCTCCTGCAGTTGCAGTGTATACAGCCTCTTCTAATTCAGCCTGAGCCTCTTCCATCTGTTTCTGCATCTTCTGTGCCTGCTTCATTATATTATTCATATTTCCCGGCATGCCTCCTGGAAATCCACCTCTTCTTGCCATTTTAAAAATCCTCCTCTTCTACTTCCATATTTATTTTAGAAACTACTTCCATAAAATAATCTCCAAAGTTTTGATTATTTTCCAGAATCGTCATTTCAACCTTAACCTGTTTTTCAATCTCCTCGCTAATCACATTGGTCAGCATCTCTATTACCTCGGGTTTATTACTTCCCTCATAACCAATGGAACCTGAATTAAATACAATTAACAGTGTATCCTCACCTTTTACACTGAATCTGGCATTTTCAAGATACGTTTTGTATGGATTTGAAATATGTCTTTTAATTCTTCCCCAATTATTTACTACTTCCTGTATATCCGCAGGAACAGGCTTTGCAAAAACCTTTTTCGGCTTTGACTGTTCTTTCTTTATTTCGCTACCGGCAGCTACAGTCGTTATGATGTCTCCACTTTCTATTTTCTTTTCCACCATTGTCATTCTGTTATTCAGTGAACCAATATCATTTTCCATAGCAGGTTTCGTCAGCTTTATCAAAGCAATCTCAATTAACACTCTCTTCTGGGAGGAGTATTTCATCTGACTTGACAGTTCTGAAAAAATTCGGATATATCTCATGATGGTATCTGTATCAGCCATTTGGGCTTCCTCTTTTAAGGCCTGAATCCTCTCTGTTGATGCATCAATAACATCGGAGGCATTCTCCGAAGTCTTAATCAGCATCAAATTACGCAGATACCAGATAAAATCATTCACAAACTGTCCTAACTCTCTACCCTGCATCACCATTTCGTCTAACACATGAATGCAACCGACTACATCCCCTTCAATAACACTTCTGGCTAACTGACTGAATATTTCATTATCTACTGCACCTAAAACTTCTAATACATTATCATAGGTCAGCTTCTGTCCCAGATAAAATGCAATACACTGATCTAACAGACTTAATGCATCACGCATAGAACCGTCAGCCGCCTTTGCTACATAACGGATAGCCTTTTCTTCAACTTCTATATTCTCTTTTTCCATAAGTTCCATCAGTCTGCCCGCAATTGTATCAATAGAGATTCTTTTAAAATCATATCTCTGACATCTGGACAATATTGTAATTGGAATCTTATGGGGTTCTGTAGTAGCAAGAATGAATAATACATATGACGGTGGTTCTTCTAATGTTTTCAGCAAAGCATTAAAAGCGCCAATAGATAACATATGCACTTCATCTATGATATAAACTGTATACTTACCACTGGACGGTGTGTACTGAATCTCATCCCGTATCTGACGGATATTATCCACACCATTATTGGATGCAGCATCAATCTCAATAACATTCATAAAACTTCCTGTATTGATGCCCTGACATACATCACACTCATTACAAGGGCTTCCCTCCACTGGATGCTCACAATTCACCGCTTTTGCAAAAATCTTTGCAACACTGGTTTTTCCTGTTCCCCTTGTTCCACAGAAAAGATAAGCATGTCCGATTCTGTTCGCATTAATCTGATTCTTTAATGTTTGTACGATATGGTCCTGCCCTTTTACTTCTTCAAAAGTTGATGGACGAAACTTTCTGTACAGTGCTGTATAAGACATGTCTGCTCCTTTCCGAGTGTACTTTTATTTTAGGTTTTGAACATAATAAGTCCTTTTAAACCTTTGGATTTATTATATAATAAAAAGTGTGTTGGGACAAGGTGCAGTTTTGCTTTTTTATCTGTTAAAAAATCAAAAAAATAAGCAGACACCCATCCATTAAAGACGAAAGTATCTGCTTACCTAATTTCATATCTTATTCAACATCAAACTCAACAGAGATATTTATGTCACCAACTTTATGCATATAGCAATAGTGACCAGGACTATTATCTTGATATATATTGCACAACGGAACCTTTAAGTAACTCGATCCATTCCCCACAATAGAATACTCAGGCTCAATAAATCCCGGAAAATCTTTTGCATATGCAACCTCTATCCAAACTCCATTTATTAACTTTTTCAAACAAATTGGTTCCAGACCATATTTTATTTCTTTATCTTCCACATTTCCAGAGACATGAAATTCTATTTCTAAATCTTCACCAACTCTTATTGTTTTATTTATTGCTTTACCTATAATCTCTAGTTTCTTTTCTTCTGTAGTTAATATGCTCTCCGTAATGTCCGTTGTTGGTTGCTTTGCTGGTCTCTCTACAGTTTGTGTATTATTATTATTGCCTTTTTTTACTTTTTTCTTTACTGTAATCTTAATGACATACTTTTTCTTTCCACATTTTGCAGTAATCGTTGTTTTCCCTTTTTTTAATCCTTTTATTTGTATGTTATTCTTTTTTGCTCCTGATTTTTTTATTATTTTAACTACTTTTTTGTTACGAACTTTCCATGCAACTCTTTTCTTTGCTTTTTTTAATTTAATAGTCTTTGTTCTTCCAACATATATCTCGACTCTATTCTTATTCAACTCCACTCTATTTTTACTTAATACTGTAGATGTGAAATAATTTGTAAATAAATCAACTATTATAAACAATAAAATAAAAAATATTAATGTTGGGTGTCGAAATAATTTTTCTTTTTTCATAATCTTCCTCCTTATTTATTATTGTTTAAACTATTAACACTCTCCTTACGTTTTTCTTTTAACAAACTAAAAAGCCCAGCATTTATTCTAACACCGCTGTTATACTGATTAATTCCAAATCCATTGGTATGTATACCCCAAGCAATATATCTTGCATCATATACAGCCCCACCACTTTGTCCACTTATAGTACTTGCGTTATAAAAAACTTTTTTTCTGTAACATCAACAATACTCCCTTCTTTCTTATATAGTTTTCCATACTTATGCCCATATGATCCAGTATATCCAGAAACAGTAATACTTTTATCGATTAAATCATTTGATACTCCAAATCCTAACCAGCCATTTTTCTGTCCGATATTTCCATCAACTATTATAATTGCCCAATCATATTCACTTGACCCATTTTGAATATACTTAGTTGGACATATAATTTTTTTCACATCAAAACTTTGATTAAAATTAAAATGATTTACTTGTGTGAGTAATTTCATATCTTCAACCCAACTCGGATTTCCTGACCAAACACAATGTCCTGCCGTAACGACAATATTAGGACCAATTATGTAACCACTTCCGAATCCTCTATAATCCTCTTTTATTCCATCACCATTTCTATCAACCTCACTTGCAATGCGAACAATTGCAGAATATGGAAACATTGTCTCATCTGCATCATCCAAAGAATCTCCTGGATATACTGTAAATGGACTTGATACCTCGTCTCCTCCAGCTAAATGGGTTGGTATATAAGGTTCTTCAAAAACATTATTTAAACTTTCGTCATATAAATAATTGTATATATATTCATTTCTTGTAGAGTAATCATACTCAGTTATAGATATAGACTCCATGTCATATATTACAGAAATAAACATATTTCTAGGACCTATTTCTGGTCCACCAAATCCTACACCTGTACCTTCTTCTGCTGTAAACACTAATCCCTTATTAAAATTTCCAGTATCAATCATTTCTTTAACAGGTTCTGTCAAATCTATCTCATGTCTTACCCTATCTAATCCAGTAGATTTAAAACTTCCTAAAACTTTACCAACTTGTGGCTGATTATTCCATGATAAGCTCTCCAACGACCATTTTCCAAAAGTCTCTTTTACCTGAACTGTACCCAATGCATATTCTGTTACGCTCTCGGCAACTGATAATATTACTCTATTTATTTTTTTATCTTTCCAATTTACTGGACCATCAATATAAGCATCACCTGAAATTATTGCACCAATATCCAAGTATACTCTCTGTTCTGTTCCAGCATAAGGAACTCTTTTGTCACATTTATTTTTTACTACCAAAGGATCAGATGTCCAACACTGATCTTTAACAAAACTCAAATTACTCACAATTGCAGTAGATAATTTATTTGAAAACCATACCGCAGTAGGATCAACTACTATAGGATATGAAACTCTTTCCAAATATTTCTGATTAATAATAAGTTTCAATATTGTTCTTTTATCTTTTTTTATTATTTTAAAACAAATATCTTTATAGTTCATCTCTCCGTGAGCATCTGTTATATTAGGAGGCATAATATACCCCACCTTTTTCTTATTAACGGTATCAATAAAATCAATGCCTCCACTCTTTTTATCGATTTTAATCTCCATATTTTTCATAAATACGTCAAAACTAAAAGAATTACTTGATGGTTTCGATGATAGAATAATATTTTCTTTTACCCCATTTTCTTTTGAAATGTATTGATATTCTGAAATCGCATCTTTTGATTTATATACAATATAATTCTTATCAATTCTGCTATTATATTGCCTATTTTCTACTCGAGGAATAAATGAAAATTGATATTTCCCCTTACTCATAATAATAGGTTCCCCATTATCTAGCTTTTCAGGAAAATATTGCTTAGAATCTCCACTTGCATTTACTGCCGCATAACTTCCACTATTCAATATATTTTTCATTTTTCTCTTTTCTTTTGAGCTTAAAGTAATTAAAGAAGAATCGTATTCCTTCAATTCCCCCTCTTCTTCAAATCTGATGTCTTCTTGATAGATGTCTGTTCTTTTGCTTCCGTCACTTAATAAATAGGTATTTGTATTTCTAGTTCTTTCGTTCACCAACTCTTTAATAACACTAGATTTCATATGCCTTTGCTCAATTTCCCTAGCATATTGCTCGAATGCATCTAAACTTATTGTCGTAATTAATATCACCATTATTAATATAGTTGCATACATTTTCTTAACTAACTTTTGTTCAAGCTTGATTGTTTCATACATAATTATCCTCCTCTTTCCATCCTGTTAAAACTTATTACTTTTGTTGTAATTTCAACTATATATAATACCTCCTTCCTTATTTTTGAATTTATCCACTGTTTTCATATATTACTCTAAGTGAACCTTAAACATAATTTCACAACATCTGTTCAAATTGTAATTGAATTACTATATAAACATGTGGTTTTTGCCCTATACATTTTTTATCTTTTCCGCTCAAATATTATTATACATTTTATCATATAATTTTCTAAAGAACAATGTTTATCATTTTTTCAAAGAGTTTTTGAAGTTAGTCCAACACATCTGTTTTTATAGAAAAACTTAATGAGACGGATTACACAATAAAAAACTATATAAGAAAAAGTACGCCTCTCTCTGTTCTTGCTACTAATTTACGATTCAATCATATTATAGTCACAACTCTCTTTAACTTTGTATTTTTTACAATCCTGCTTTCTTTCTTACAGCAAAATAGGATAACACCACTGCTGTCATAGTAATTACCCAACTAATGGGATAAACCAACATTAATCCTTCAAACGTAGCTATTTTTTGAAATGCTGTAAATATCCACAAAACACGTACACCGCATATTCCTAACACACAAATGCTTGCCGGCACAAAAGAATATCCCAAACCTCGCATGCACCCCGATAATACTTCGATTGTCATATTTACCAAATAAAAACTTAATACGTATTTCATTCTCACTACTGCCAAATCTGCTACTACGTTATCTTGTGTAAAAATCCCTACCAATGAATGTGAAAATATAATAAATATTGCACACACTGTAAACGTTGACACCGCTCCCAGCAACCAGCATGTTTTTACAACTCTTTTGCACCTGTCTTTTTTGTCAGCACCAAAATTCTGACTGATAAATGTCACCGCAGCCTGACTAAAAGAGCTTAGTATAAAGAACGCAAAATATTCATAATTTAAAGCTGCTGCAGAAGCTGCCACTGCTATAGAACCTAATTGATTCAATGCTGACTGTATAATAACATTGGAAAAAGAGAATACCATTCCCTGAACACCTGCGGGCACACCAATCTTTGCCATACTTTTTACGATATTGAAATCTATTCTTAATTGTTTTATTTCCAGATGAAAAGCACCCTCTTCTTTTACAAGCCAGTATATCAGTATTGATGAACTAATCATATTAGATACCACTGTTGCAATTGCTACCCCTTCTACATTCATGCCCAAAACAACTACAAAGAATAGATTTAACAATACATTAATCACGCCTGAAACAGCCAATGCAATCAATGGCCTTTTTGTATCTCCCATACTCCTGAAAATAGAAGAAGCAAAATTATATAACATAATAAAGGGCATTCCTGAAAAATATATTCTTAAATATCTTACTGCCAATTCAAGAATATTAGCAGGCGTAGACATTGCCGATAAAATAACTTTTGCAAATGTAACTCCAATTACTGTCAGACACACTCCGCTTATAAGTGCCACAACAATTGCTGTATGAACTGCTTTCTTAATTGATTTCTCATTTCCTTTACCAATAAATGTAGATATGACAACATTTGCTCCCACAGATAATCCTACAAATAAATTTACTAATAGATTTATTACTGCTCCATTCGCTCCTACTGCAGCTAATGCCTCACTTCCTGCAAATCTTCCAACTACAGCAACATCGGCCGAGTTAAATAATTGTTGCAATATACTGCTGGCTGCTAAAGGCAATGCAAATAATATAATCTTGTCCACAAGAGAACCATTTAACATGTCTAATTGTTTCTTTTTTGTATGTTTAGAACTCATTTTAATCCTTTCTTATACAATGGCAATGAGCCTCGTGTACCTCGACTTCACTTCGTTTCGTCTCGCACGCAGGCTTCGCCCTATATTTCCTTGCTACTACTTATACAATGGCAATGAGCCTCGTGTACCTCGACTTCACTTCGTTTCGTCTCGC
>CAJUBZ010000017.1:14782-23814 GCA_910584795.1 uncultured Eubacterium sp.
ACTTATACAATGGCAATGAGCCTCGTGTACCTCGACTTCACTTCGTTTCGTCTCGGTCACAGGCTTCGCCCTATATAAAAGAAAAAGACTTCACACATTTTTGTGCAAGCACAAATGTGTAAACTCTTTTTCTTTTATACACGGCTCATTGCCATTGTGTAAACTCTTTTTCTTTTATACATGACACATTGCCATTAGATAAAATTCCGTGCGACTTGCTTTGTGAATATTCCATAAGCGTTACCTCTACAGTTAGCTCGGTCTAGGCTTCCTCATGTCACACAAAATGATCTGCTTAGTGCTGCTTCATTCCTGACCTGACACGGTTCACAGGATTCTGTTGCATAAGACCCAGACGTCAACACCACTTATAAAGGGCAGCCCTACAAAATAGACCCGAGGCAAATCATCACCCCTGCTGTAGCGGATTGCAGGTACAGGGCTCCGCTAATTCCCCGGCTGCACGGAAGTGTTATAACATATTTATAATCGACTGTAAGCATACCTTACTGCCTTTTCTTTGTCAACTATGATTTCTCAATTTTCTGAAAAAATCTTTTAAAAGATTACTGCATTCCTTTTCTAAAATTCCTTTTTCTATCTCTACCTGATGATTAAACTGATCCACCTGTAATAGATTCATAATCGAACCGGCACAGCCCGCCTTTGGATTCATACATCCAATATAAACTTTCCTGATTCTTGCTTGAACGATTGCCCCGGCACACATCTGACAAGGCTCTGTAGTAACATACATTTCACAGTCATCCAGCCTCCAGTCATCTAGTTTTTTACTGGCTTTTTTTATGGCATTTAACTCCGCATGGGACAAGGTATTCTTATCTGTCATCCTTCTATTATAACCACGACCAATAATCCTATCCTGATATACAATCACACACCCAATCGGAACCTCTCCAATTGACTCAGCTTTTTTCGCTTGTGCAATTGCCTGACGCATATATTTTTCTTTCATAACTATTCCTTACTTAAAGTATTTAGAAATCACTTTCCAGATGCTGTCCTTCTCCTGGCCAAGCGCCCAATATGCAACGCCTCCCATGTTATACTTGTTCATCAGCTCTAATCTTGCTTTCACCGAAGTTTCATCTTCTAACCAGATAGAATAAGTTGCTTTTCCTTTTGAATACGTAACAAAATTCTGACCTGTAGTTTTATCATACACAGGTTTTACACCGGCCTCTTTATATGCCTTTTCTGCGGTATTCATATTGACTGCCTCACTTGTCAGATAATAGTTACCATTAACAGCGTCTTGTACCAGTGTTCCTGTTCCATCACCATCTTCCTGCGGTGTTTCCTTCCAGACTCTGGTGTAAAACGGCATGCCATTAATAATTCGTGAAGCATCCTTTGCCTCTTCTATTGTATCTTTGATAGACTTTTCCGCATATGTCATTGACGAAACAGAACCTGCCTCTTCACTGCCAGAAGTATGTTCATCGTAATTCATAATCATAATGTAGTCTGCTAATTTCAACTGCTGCTCTCTGTCAAAATATTCGCTCCACTCAGAAGGTGCGTAATTATCGATAGAGAGTATTGTCCCTGTTTTTCTGCACTTAATAGACAGTTCTCGCAAAAACTGCATATAATCATCAGCAATATCTTTTGAAATATATTCAAAATCAATATTAATACCATCTAAATCAAAACTGTCTACATAATACATAATATTTCTTACAAATCTTTGTCTCAGCTCTGTAGATGTCAGAACTGTCTTTGTTAGTTTCTTATCTGTAAAATCATTGAACAATGCCCACACCTGAATATCTTTCTTGTGTGCCTTCTCTACATATTCCAAATCTGCCAGTGTTGACAAATTCCCTCTTTTATCCATTAAAGAAAACCATGTCGGAGAAACTACATTGATTCCTTCTGTGTTCATTAGCAACTCATCCAAATTATTATTCGCATTCTGATTATAAACTTGATTCCATGCCAAACTTACTTTTTTATCCAACGTAACATGAGTATACTCAGCATCATCATTTTTATATTCTGTCTTTTTTGTTTTTGGATCTACCAATTCTTTTACTGGAATATATCCAATAAAGCCACTATCTGTTTTTACCTTGTTCCAGTTTTTACCTTGTTCAATTAAGGTAACCTCTGTACCTTCCGGTATTTCTGTAACAATAAGATTCTGGTAATCTCCTTTGGTACGCATCTCTATATCACTGTCTGTCTTAAATACTGTTTTTTCCCCACTTTTGTATTTAAGATTAATGACAGCCGGTGCTTTTTCATTGCCCTTTGTAACTTTATAGTCTAAATCAATAAATTTTTCAACAAATTTAATATTCACATAACATTTATTATTCTCTGTCAGAAAAACTGTATATTCTACATTTTCATCTGTGTCTGAGTGTATAACCGTCTCTCCTTCTCCTACAGTATACACAGCTTTAGCATCTGTAAATAACAATTTCTTTTCTTTTTTATCCCAATAAAATCTCTTATCTACATTTTCTTTAATTGTATTTATATTTATATATGCATCCACATCCTTCATAATTGCATAATCTTTACTATATTCATGCTCCAATGCTACCGCAATTACCTGACTTCCTACAGAAGTCTTATATTCAATATCGTTTCCGGCTTTATCTTCATAAGTCAGTCCCGTATACCACTTCAAATCAACTTTTCCATCATTTGTTTTAATAAATAAATTGCAGCCACTTGTTAATACTATAGTAAAAGTCATCACTGCCATGAGCAATATCACTTTTAAATTTCTCTTCATAAGAGCTTCCTCCTTTTGTTTTTCGCACTAATTGCTATCATAACACATAAGATAGCCTATGGGAAGAAAATCAAAAACTTATCCAGAATTTTCTCATCCCACAGGCCGTTTACTTTTACATAACACAAAAGCAAACATTCTAGGGGAAACTCAACTAATAATATTGTCAAGTTATGCCTTCGTGATATATATTTCCCCGATATGTTTATAGATTTATTAATTATATCATATTGTTTGAGTTTTTCAATATAATTCTTAAGTGATTTTAAAGTTTTTTAATATTTTTAAAAAATTGTAATAATTTGTACACTTTTTTCGTATATATATTATACTGTTATAAAAGTTCAGCCATGCGATAAAAACTATATATAGTAATATGGCTGCTTGCAGACAATATGCTATATATAGTTTTTATCATATGATGAACATCCACAGCGAAGGAAATCCGTTGGATTTTCGAGCTGATGGCTGAACTTTTCAGCGAAGAAGAAGCGAAGGAAATCCATCGGATTTTCGAGCTGATGGCTGAACATTTCATTACTGTTATATTTTACTAGCCGAAAAACTTTACACTTCTGATTTTATTGGATATACTATTAGAAGGAACATGATGTGAGGTGATTTTTATGAAAATTGAAAAAATTAGTGAAAATCAGATTCGCTGTACTTTAACAAAGGAAGATTTAGCAGACCGAAACATCAAAATCAGTGAATTAGCCTATGGTACCGGAAAAACAAGAGAACTTTTTCAAGATATGATGCAACAGGCAAACGACGATTTTGGTTTTGAAGTAAATGATATTCCTTTGATGGTAGAAGCTATACCGGTTTCTCCTGAAAGTATTATCTTAGTGATTACCAAAGTAGATGATCCTGAGGAAACGGAAGAACATCTTTCCAAATTTTTCTCAAAAGAATTAAAAGATAAATTTAAAGACAGTATTCTTTCACATTTAGATGAAATAGAAATTGATTTAAATGATATAGAGCAGATTGACGAACATCTGCATAGTGACAATAATTCATCTACTGAAAACACAAGCGATGATGATTCATTATTATATAGTATATATTCTTTTGAAACATTAAGTGATATCATTTCCGTTGCAGGTATGATTGCTCCTTCTTATAATGGTGACAGTTCTGTTTACAAGTCTCCATTTAATAACAGATATTATTTATCGTTATGTATGGAGTCATCAGAGGAGAAAACATTAAACAAAATATGTAGTATTCTTACTGAAAACGGACATCGGGAAACACCGACTTATGTAAAAGAACTATTCTATATGGAACACTACGAAGAAATAATTGCTGATAAAGCAATTGAAAAATTAGCACAGATATAAAAAACAGATACATTTCTGACAAACCTTTTATTTGTTCTGAAATGTATCTGTTTTCTTTTACTCTATTTCCACTTTGCTTCATACATTAATATGGCTGTAGCTACCGCCGCATTCAGAGACTCTACTTTTCCTTCCATTGGAATCCGTATTAATTTATCTGCTTTATCAGCCACTTGTTCACTCAATCCACGAGCCTCATTACCAATTAAAAGTGCAATGTCTTTTCCAAAAACTCCTTTATTATAGTCCTCTCCCTGCAAATGCGCCGCAAATGTGGTAACACCGGCCTGTCTGATTGTATCTATGGCAGATGGCAAATCATCTACCACTGTAAAAGGCACTCGGAATATAGAACCCATTGTAGAGCGGATTACTTTCGGATTATAAATATCTGCACAATCACTACTCATAACCACTCCGGAAATTCCAGCACCTTCCCCGGTTCTTACAATCGTTCCCAGATTTCCCGGGTCCTGCAGCCTGTCCAATACCACAATGCAGCTTTTCTCCGTATTTCTCTGTTTTAATATATCGTCCAAGCAATATTCACTCTGAGCAACTATACCCAACACTCCTTGTGGAGTAACTGTATCAGAAATCTTTTTAAAGACACTATCGCTTACTGTCTGAAAACAAACATCCTGCAATTTTTCTTGATTTTCCGTCAAAAAACTTTCCGACACATAAACCGCCTTCAAATTTTCTTTAGGAACTTCTGAAAACATTTTAATACCTTCAACTACAAACTGCTTTTTCTGTTTTCTTACCTTCGCCTTTTCTTTTAATTGTATCAAATTTTTAATCTGTTCATTTGATGTTGATGTAATAACCATATTGCCATAATCTCCTATGCTCTTACTTTAACAAACTCTTCTCCATATTTTTTCTTAAGAAGTTCAAGGAGTTCTTTTGTTATATTCACCGAATACTGGGCAGGCATCATTTTTCTCTGGCGTTCTTTTGCCAATGCTACCATGACCTTGTCATTGCCTTTATTGGCAGACAGTATCTCAATGAATTCCTGATTTTTTCCAAAATAGTCCTCTTTATCTTTAAACGCAATCCACAATTCAGAAGGCACATCGCTAAACTCTCGAATCTTATTTGCAATAACCTTGCCAGCAGCATTTTCTTCAATATTTGCCTCACCATCAATAAAGACTTTTTTTCCTTCTACAAGCAAATGTCTGTTACTGTCAAACTGTCTTGGAAAGACAATTACTTCAATTGTTCCTACCAAATCTTCTAATGTTATAAATGCCATCTGGGCACCATTCTTTGTAAATTTTCTAGTCACTGTACTTACAATACCACCCACCGTGACATGAGATTTATCTTCAACCTTTGGTTCCTCACCCTCTTCCGGAACAGCAAAATCCAAAGTCATATTGCTTATCACTCTGCGCCATTTATCTTCCTGATCCTGCAATGGATGTCCACTGGCATAAATTCCAATAACTTCTTTCTCAAACTCCAGTTTCTGATCTGTCTCATACTCTCCTACATCCGGCATCTGTACTTTGTAAGTTTCTTTTGCCTCTTCATCTGCAAAATCGAACAAAGTAACCTGTCCTGCCATAGCATCTTTCTTTTCCTGATTTACACCGTCCATAATCTGAACATATACCATCATCATCTGCTTTCTGGTAGCTCCAAGAGAATCAAATGCTCCTGCTTTAATAAAATTCTCTATTGCTCTCTTATTAACACCAAGTCCCGCTGTTCTGGTAATAAAATCATCTAAATCCTTATACTTGCCATGAGCCTCTCTCTCTGCGACAATATTATCTATAATCGCTTTGCCCACATTCTTAATGGCTGTCAGTCCATAACGAATACAATTGTCTCCTGCCGAAAATCCACTTTCTCCCTCATTAATATCCGGCGGTAATATCTCAATTCCCATGGATCGGCAGGAATAAACATACTCTGCCACTTTTCCAGACCAGTCCATTACCGACGTTAGCATGGCTGCCATAAATTCTGCTGTATAGTAATACTTCAAATAAGCTGTCTGATATGCCACAACCGCATATGCTGCCGCATGGGATTTATTAAAAGCATACTTTGCAAAATCTGTCATCTCATCATATATTTTATTTGCAATCTCCTCACTGATATTGTTATTTACACAACCCTTTACTTCCTCTGCCTCATCACCATACACAAACTTCTGACGTTCCTTTGCCATCACATCTGCCTTCTTCTTTGACATGGCACGGCGGAGCAGGTCACTTCGTCCTAGCGTATATCCTGCCAAATCACGCACAATCTGCATAACCTGTTCCTGATATACAATACAGCCGTAAGTCGGCTCTAAAATATGTTCTAACTGAGGGCAGTCATAAGTCACGCTGTCAATATTATTCTTTCCCTCTATATATTTAGGTATAAAATCCATCGGTCCCGGTCGATACAATGAAATACCCGCAATAATATCTTCCAGACTCTGTGGTTTCAACTCCTTCATAAAGTTTTTCATTCCTCCACTTTCCAGCTGAAAGATTCCTTCCGTATTTCCTGTTCCTATATAATCCAGTACCTTTTTATCTGCATAATCAATTTTATTTAAATCTAAATCAATTCCTCTATTTTTCTTAATATATCTCTGGGTATTCTGAATTACAGTAAGATTTCGAAGTCCCAGAAAGTCCATTTTCAAAAGTCCAAGTTCTTCTAATGTAGTCATAATATACTGTGTGGTAATAGAACCGTCCGCTGCCCTTGATAACGGCACATATTCATCTACCGGCTTTCCACAGATAACCACACCTGCGGCATGCATGGATGCATGACGTGGCAGACCTTCCAGTCTCATAGACATATCTATCAGATACTTCACTTCTGAATCAGTATCATACAATGCTTTTAATTCCCTGTTTTGTTTCAGAGCCAGTTCCAATGTCATATGAAGGTCATTTGGAATCATCTTGGCAATACTGTCACACTGTGCATAAGGCATATCCAGTACACGTCCCACATCTCGTATAACCCCCTTCGCTTTGAGCGTACCAAAAGTAACAATCTGTGCCACATGGTCTTTTCCATACTTACGTCCAACATAATCAATGACATCCTGACGTCTCTCAATACAGAAATCCACATCAATATCGGGCATGGAAACACGTTCCGGATTTAAGAAACGCTCAAACAGAAGATTATATCTCATAGGTTCTATGTCTGTAATCTCAAGACAATAAGAAACAAGGCTTCCCGCTGCTGAACCTCGTCCCGGCCCTACTGCAATACCATTTGATTTTGCATAGTGGATAAAATCCCAAACAATCAGAAAATATTCTATATATCCCATATTTTTAATGGTACTTAATTCGTAATCCAATCTTTCCTGTAACTCTTCTTTTGTTAGATTACAATGTTCATCTATTTCCCCCTGAAAAACAGGATATCTATTATGTAAACCATTTTCGCATAGTTCTTTTAAGTATGTCCATGGTGTATAACCTTCCGGCACATCAAAATTTGGAAGCTTTGTAACACCAAACTCAAAAGTCACATTACAACGCTTAGCAATCTTATGTGTGTTTTCTAGTGCCTGTGGTGC
This sequence comes from uncultured Eubacterium sp., assembly GCA_910584795.1. Taxonomy (GTDB): domain Bacteria; phylum Bacillota; class Clostridia; order Lachnospirales; family Lachnospiraceae; genus Eubacterium_G. Next base: position 22,464 of record CAJUBZ010000017.1, read on the forward strand.
ATACGGGAATAGTGCTGCCATTTCCTCTTCAGACTTCAAATAAAACTGTCCGCCCTCATAACGCATTCTATCCTCATCTGCTTTCTTCTTTCCTGTCTGAATACATAAAAGTATATCATGAGCTTCCATGTCATCTGCATATGTATAATGCACATCATTTGTACACACTAAGTCAAGACCCAGCTCTTCACTGAGTCTCATCAATGACTGGTTTACTGTTCTCTGCTCTGGTATACCATGGTCCTGTAGTTCTAAATAATAATTATCTTTTCCGAAAATATCTATATGACGTAGCGCTGCCGCTCTCGCCTCTTCATACTCACCTCTAGATAGAAACTTCTGCACTTCTCCTGCCAGACATGCACTAAGACATATAATACCTTCAGAAAATTCTTTCAGAACTTCATAATCTACTCTAGGCTTATAATAAAAACCTTCAACAAATCCCTTTGATACAATACGACAAAGGTTTGCATAACCTGTATTATTCTCTGCAAGCAAAATTAAATGATAATATCTATCCTCACCTGCATTTGCTTCTTTATCAAAACGAGAACCCGGAGCAACATACACCTCGCAGCCAATAATTGGCTTTATGTCATTGGCTAAAGCTGCACGATAAAAATCAATTGCTCCATACATAACACCATGGTCTGTAATAGCAAGACTGTCCATCCCCAATTCTTTTGCTCTCTTTGTAATTTCTTTAATTTTACTGGAACCGTCCAACAGACTGTATTCTGTATGGACATGCAAATGTGTAAACGCCATAGATTGCCTCCTAATGCTTCAATCAGAAGTACCTGCACTTCTAATTGAGACATGAACTCAAGTTTAAAAGTCTCTTTTAATCTTTATTTTCTAACTTTTAAAGTATATCATATTTCACGATTTATGTCGTAATCTTTTTGTTAATTCCGGTTTGTCGGGGAGTGACTCTCCTACTGGAAGAGAAATGTCTCTGCTCCTGCGAACCGATATATATTGCATTTGTTTATCATGTCGGCAGCTTTTTATTTTCTTTGTATGGCTTTATTGTGTTTTCATAACCTACTCCATTATCTTTTTCCACCACACAGTAAATCTTAATATATCAATTACACGTATATTTATATAAAATAAATAAATTACATGTAAATTTGCCGAATTCTCGAAAAATGCAGGAGAAGATTACACGTGAATTTGGAGAAATATGAATATTTACGTGTAACATTTTTAGGATTTCAATAGAGTACTCATTAATATTACACGTAGATTTATTGAAAAAGGATTTTATAAGTGTAATATTCTTGAGATTTTCCCAAAAAGCAGATAAATATTACACGTAAATATATGAAAAAATTGAATTAGT
>CAJUBZ010000018.1 GCA_910584795.1 uncultured Eubacterium sp.
AAATATTACACGTAAATATATGAAAAATTTGAATTAGTATGTGTAATTGTTTTTTTATCAGTATTGCATCAAAAAAAGCAAATGCCTGCCCATACTTTCCCTTTTAAATATTCCTGATTTGTAGGGGGGATTTTTCACTGCTGACTACAGCGTAGAGAGGATACATTCACCATCACAACTTTTACCCTCTATAAATTTGCGATTTGTGTTGGGGGAAGAAATATAAAAGGAATACACTTGGAGAACATTGAATTTCATAAAGACATTTGTATATAAAAATGTTTATGAAATTCAGTTTCCAAGTGTATCCTTTTATATTCGAACCACATCGACAAACCTGAATTTATATAAATGTTGTCAGATATAACTGCTCTGTCAACTCTTTTTCTTTCAACAATTCTACTGTCTGTTCTGCTTTTCCTTTATCATCATAAAGTCCAAACACTGTAGGGCCACTGCCACTCATAATTGAATTTAATGCCCCATTGTTTAACATTACCATTTTAATTTCCTGAATAATAGGATACTGTGGTACTGTTATATCCTCCATAACATTATATAAACTTTTTGCAAGTTTGTATAAATCCTGTGTTCTGATAGCAGAAACCATCCCATCAATATCCGGTCTTTTTTTGATTTTATCCGGCTTAATGTTGCCATATACAAAAGCAGTAGATACGGACACGGGAGGCTTTGCGATAATCACATGGCACTTTGGCGGAGTAGGAAGTGGAGTCAAAATATCCCCAATCCCTCTAGCGATTGCAGTTCCGCCCAGTATACAGTAAGGAACATCTGCTCCCAGACGAACCCCTCTTTCCATTAACTCCTCTGTGCTCAACCCCAAATCAAACATCTGATTAACACCTGTCAGTGTAGCAGCGCAGTCAGAACTTCCACCCGCCATTCCACCTGCGATTGGAATTCTTTTTCTGATTGTTATTTCCAGTCCCTGATCAATTCCAAATTCATCCATCAACATCTTAGCAGCCATATATGCCAGATTATCTTTTCCGTTGGATAATACTGCGGTATCTGTTCTAACAACAATCTCTGCACCTTCTATACGGGTAAGTATCACATCATCATATACATCTACCATCTGCATGACCATATCCAGATCATGATATCCATCAGGGCGTTTTCTAATAACATCTAATCCAAGATTTATTTTTCCATATGCTTTTAATTCTAATTTATCCATTCTGTTCTCTATACTTCCTTATATACTTTACACGGCAGTACTCTGCCTCTTCTAAAGTATACTTTTTTTATGTCTTATTGACAAGATTTAATAATTAACAATCTGTCACCCGGTTTAACCTGTTCAGAAACCAGTTCATTGACTTTCATAATATTATCGATTGTTGTGTAGTTTTCTTTTGCCAGTTTCCATAAGCTATCACCTTTTTGTACAACATATCCTTTCAGCATAGGCGCCGCATTAATTTTTTCCATATCTATTGGCTGTTCTTCTATTTCAGAAATAAACGCCTTTTTCTCTGACCGGAACACAATCGTCTCTAGTGCAACAACAGACTTAATTTCAACCTGCTCAGTACTAATCATATTCGCACTAACCTGCTCTACTCTCCAATTAATATAATATTTGTCTTCCGGCATAATACCATCTGCATCAATTCTATGTTCAAAATCTGTTTCTTTGCATTGATAGCATAATGGGTGTACATCATCAGACGAAATATATATAATGCATGCTTTTATTTTTCCTACAGCTTTTAATCCACTGTCACTCACTACAATATTATCAATTTTTACTTCTGCATCACTACTGCAGATCTGAAGAATATGTCCCTTGCTCTGGTCAATGTCTAACTTGACAATATTTTTTGTTCTTGATTCATTTTTTACAAGTAGTTTTTGATACTTTCTCTCTTCAATCACAGGAACCAGATTCGCATCTGGTGCATAGACATCTTCCAAAACCTCCATTTCTCTCTCTTCATATATTTTTATATTTAATTTCAGTAATGCACTGATAGATATATCTCTTGTTTCATTATCCTGATTCATTTCTGCTTCAATGTCTACGTTATGAAGCGTTGTGTTGATATAAGAAACTAAATCCTCTCTGGCTTCTGCTACATCAACCGTTCCGCCAAAGTTAATAATTGTATCAACCCATTGCTGCGGCATTCCTTCAGCTTCCGGAATATAAATCAAAAAGACTTTTAATTCACCACCAATATGTATGACTCCATCCAGCATTTTTGTATTTATTGTTTTAATCTTGACATCCTGCCAAATTATTTTTTGTATTGCCGGTTTTCCTGATGGTACAGATAATCTCTCACTAATCCGGAATGTATCTGTCTTGTCTGCTACAACACATAAACTTTCCAGGCTGCTATGTTTGGTCATAACATTTTCTCTATGTATATCTGATACAGCTTCTAAATCCTCCAGTTTTTCTATTGTAATGTTTGCCATAATCTGCACTTTGTATATGTAATTCTTTCCATCAATTAATTTTACAGAAGATGATAACACAATCAGACTTACATCTACATTACAATTCTCATCTAGAGAATTTAATTTAATTGTCTCCTCAAAAGGAGTCTCTCCTTCCACTCCTTTTGCCATATCGCTATCCCCTGTATAATACATCATTCCAAAGGAAATCGTTCCATTTACGATTAACTGATTATTTCTAATAGATGTATTGTCCACACTTACATTTTCGTGATGATTGATGATATTTTCAATCATATCATCCGCCTCTGTCAAACTACTTTCATGAGTTACATAAAATGTAGAAATCTCATTTTTTAGTATCTTACTCATATGAATATTATTCTTTTCCAACTCCATAGTTCTTCCCCCTATCTTTATAACTATCTATAATCTATGTTTGTCTGCTACTATTTTATTCACCAAATATTACATTTTTGTCACTATATTCAATTTTTATCACAATACAGGGATATGTACTTGTTTCATTATTCGTATATTCTTTCGGTCCCTCAAACTCTGTTTTTACATAAATTGCATTTTCCGTCTCATACATTTCTTTGACTTTGATGCTATATCCATCATATTTCTGTTTACCGTAACCAATCATGATATATGTGTACTGATTATCTGAATAGGTAACTTTAAACTCCTTTTCTTTGCGTTCTTCTATCATCTGTTGAATCTCTGTCGGTACTTCACTTTCAGCCACTACTGTAAATTCAATATCATTTGTTTTTTTTGTTTTTATTTTTTCCAAACCACAGGCTGTAGTTATTACAATACAAACCAATAATGTAACTAACAACTGAAATTTATTTTTTCGCATAAATAAACACCATAATATATCTTTATTAAAATATATTATGGTGTGCAAATTTTATTCTTATTTAAAGCATTTTATTAATCATATCTACCATATAATCGCCAAGTTTCTTTACCTTTGTGTCTGCATCATCAAAGTCATGGCCTTTCACTCCATAGTAGAACTTTAGTTTCGGTTCTGTACCGGACGGTCTGATACATACCCATGCTTCTTCACTTAAATCAAAATAAATAACATTTGATTTTGGAAGCCCGGTTGTAGTAACTGCACCTGTTTCCATGTCAGTTACTGTATCATTATGATAATCTCTTACAGAAAGAACTTTATAATTGTCGATACTCTGTGGAGTATTCTCTCTTAATTTTTCAAGTGTTTTCTGAATCTTTTCGATTCCTTCTTTTCCTTTTAATTCAATAGATTCTACGCCGTCTCTCCAATATCCATATCTTTCATACATCTCTTTCATCTTATCCCATAGAGACATACCTTTTGTCTTATAATAAGCTGCTGCTTCACATAAAGCCATGGTTGCTACAATAGCATCCTTGTCCCTTGCATGAGTTCCAATAAGACATCCATAACTCTCTTCGAAACCAAATACATATGTTCCTGTATTCCTGGTTTCAAATTCTAACATTTTCTCGCCGATATATTTAAATCCTGTAAGCACTTCAATTAAATCAATGCCATAATATTTTGCAATATCATTGGCAAGATTTGTACTTACAATACTCTTAATCAAAGCTCCATCTTTTGGAAGTTCTCCCTTTTCCTTCAACTGGCTGATTTCATATTCTGCAATCAGACATCCTGACATATTTCCTGTAAGAATATGATATGTTCCGGGTTTACTTCCTTTAATATATACACCAAGTCTGTCTGCATCCGGATCTGTAGCCAGAAGTAAATCCGCTCCGACTTCATTTCCTAATTTCACAGCCAATTCAAAAGCTTTTGCAGACTCAGGATTTGGATATCCGACAGTCGGGAATGCACCATCCGGCTTTTCCTGCTCTTCAACTACATAAACATTTTCAAATCCAAGTTCTTTTAAAACTCTTCTTACCGGAACATTTCCTGTTCCATGTAATGGTGTATAAACGATTTTAATATCTTTCTGTTCCGCTTTTATTATTTCTGGATTTTTTACCTGTTTCTTTAATTCACCAATATACTTGTCATCAATCTCTTTACCAATGGATATATAGAGACCTTCCGCTACTGCATCCTCTTTTTTCATGGTTTTAACTTTATTATAATCATGAAGTGCAGATACTGCATCCATTATTCCAACATCATGAGGCGGTGTAATCTGTGCACCATCTTCCCAATATACTTTATATCCATTATATTCTGCCGGATTATGACTGGCAGTTACATTTATACCCGCAATACATTTCAACTCTCTAACAGCAAATGATAGCTCCGGAGTAGGTCTCAATGCATCAAATACGTATGCCTTTATTCCATTTGCATTTAAACAAAGAGCTGCCTCATCCGCAAACTCCGGTGACATATGTCTTGAATCATAAGCAATTGCCACGCCTCTGTCTTGTCCATGCATCTTAATAATATAGTTTGCTAATCCTTGTGTAGCTTTTCTTACTGTATAAATATTCATTCTATTGGTTCCCGCACCAATGACACCACGAAGTCCTGCTGTTCCAAATTCAAGCTCTTTATAAAAACGGTCCTCAACTTCTTTTTCATCAGATTTTATTGCTTCCAATTCAGCCTTTGTATCATCGTCAAAGTATGGATTAGACAGCCAATCATTATATAGATCTCTGTAGTCCATTTTAATCCTCCCACACAATTTTTTCCAACCAGTTCACATCATATCACAAACAACTTACAAATGGAACAATAAAATGTTTTTTTTTACATATTATAACAGTTCAGCAGCCAACTCGAATTTGTTTCACTTCTTCTCATTGTTATGGTTCACCATATGATATAAATAATAAACATTGAAAAGTCTGCAAGCAGCCTTTTGACATTTATTATTTATATCGCATGCTGAACTGTTATTACATATTATCGATAAAATTCCAGCGTAATTTTTCCTGTTTTCTGAACTGTTTCAATTTATCTTCATTTTTTTCAGAATACCAGGCTTTGTTAGAATTATAATAATAATTAATAATTTTCCAAAACTTTTCAGGATAACTTAGTACCGCCTTTAGAACTTCAAATTCCCTGATAGAAATTGGTCTGATTTTACAATAAGAATCCAGCAGTTCTCTCCCCAGAGAGACATCCCAATTGTTTTTTTCCATAACCTTTCTAAGAAAATCATACAAATCCTGTACTGCAGGTGCATAATTCAGTTTCAAAAGATTCACCATAATGACCTGATTATTTTGAAACAAAATATTATGATAGTTGTAGCACCCATGATTAATTGTCTGATTCTCTATACTTTCCTTATACATGTCTTTATAATCTGATTGTTCTAAAAGTTCTACTGCCTCTGTTGCCTGGACATAATACTCTTCAATAATATTATGGAGAGACATTTCAAAAAAATTCTTATTCTTTCTTTTTTTTATGTAATTTTTAATTCTTAATATTTCAGCACTGTGACGTTCAAACACATCCCTCATATTTTTACCGGGATGAAATCCTCCCTCTACAAATAAGCCAATTGTATTCTCTGTCAATTTGTGAAATCTTGCGAGATTGGAGGCTGCCAGCAATAACTGCCTTTTATTATTGTTACTGCAGTCTTCCGCATCGTACCACTTCTTTAATATGTATGTATATCCGTCCTCACTTACTGTTACATATTCCCCTTCTTTATTCGCTTTTACGCTGTCTGTAACAAAATTATTGTTCTCTAAAAAATTATAAAAAACACTCATCGTCTTCATTCTTTCATTACTGTTGTTGTACTCCTGTAAGATATATTTTCCATCATCTGTGATACAACCATAATTTCCTTTTAACCGATAAGTGCTTTTAATTTTTAAGTCATACTGCTCTAACACTGTCAATGATTTTTCATTCATATTGTTCCCTCCATACCTTTTTTGCATTATTCTAAAATATGAAGGGAAGAACCAGATTAGAACATTGTCCTGGCAATGTCCATTAACATCTTTTTATCATTTAATTCCGGCTGTTCTAATACTCTGTTAAGCAATTCTTTTAAAATATCCCCGATAATTGAACCTGTACTGCATCCTGCTGCAATCAAATCTTTTCCAGATACCGCTAATTCTGCTTTACAGGTGCATATATGATTCTCTGCAATGTACTGAAACTGTTCTTTTTCATACAAATACCCATCGTATCCTTTTTCTTTGCCATAAGCACTTTTCCCTTGAAAATCAGCATAAACTAACTGTAAATACTGCTGATAAATATCTTTTCCTATCTTGTGCACACTCTTTCTGACATTTACCGGTTCCATGCCTTTTGAAACCGGTCTGTCATCATGACATTCCACTAATCTTGTAACCAGTTTGATTGTTTTATTATCCAGCTTCAGTCGTCTAAGAATAGGACCGGCCATTTCTGCTCCCACATGAGCATGTCCATAAAAATGCATTCGGGAAGGGTCTTTTTTGTCATAAGTGACCGAATCAGGTTTTCCGACATCATGAAGTAGTGCTGCCCATCTCATTACCTTAGTCGAAGGTACATTTTCCATAACTTTAATCGTATGTTCTCCCACATTATACATATGGTATGGAGTATTCTGCAGACATTCCATCATCCGGTCAAACTCCGGCAATATTACCTTTGTAATCCCTGCATGATAGGCTGTTATCAGTTTATCCGGATGATTTGACATAATCAGTTTTTCCAATTCTACATGGATACGTTCTGCACTAATGTTCTCAAGATTTTGCGCCAATAGCTCCATAGCTTCCATGGTATGTTCTTCAATATCAAACCCCAGCTGTGCTGAAAATCTCACTGCCCGAAGAATTCGTAAAGCATCCTCAGTAAACCTTTCTTTTGGCTGACCGACACATTTTATCATCTTTTTCTCTATGTCTCCCATACCATCAAAAGCATCTACCAGCCCAACTTCCGGGTTATATGCCATAGCATTTATGGTAAAATCTCTGCGTTTTAAATCTTCAATCAAATCTGCTGTAAACTCTACACTATCCGGATGACGACTGTCATTATATTCGCCATCTATTCTGTATGTGGTGACCTCATAACCTGTCCGTTGCAACATTACTGTAACTGTTCCATGCTGGATACCTGTATCAATCGTTCTGTGAAAAAGTTCTTTTACCTGATGTGGCAGTGCTGATGTGGTAATATCCCAATCCTGTGGGGTTCTTCCTAAAATAGTATCTCTTACACATCCTCCAACTGCAAATGCTTCATAGCCATTCTGCTCTAATATTCCAATAATCATTCTTACCGATTTAGGTATATTTATTTTAAATTTTTTAATTCCGTTGTAATCTTTCACCATTTCACTCCTACTATGTTCTATCGTTTTTCCCAAAATTAGTGGGGTCACAAAATATTATCTGCTTTATTCTAACGCATCATTCATTATTTCCAATGCTTTCGTTAATTTATCCTTTGCCACTGCTGAATAATTGATAATAAACTTATGGTTAAATTCTTCCAATTCATTATAACAATAATCAGATACACTTGAAATATTTATAGAATTTTTTCTTAAAATTTCTTTAAACTTTTCATCATTGATTTTTTTCTTAATTCCCAAAATAAAATGAAGTCCGGCATTTTCCTCTTCTATTGTAACCTTAGAATAAATCGATGACTGCTTAATGGCTGTGATAATTGTATTGCGGTAATCACGATAATAATTTCTCATTCGATTAATATGCCGCTCATAATAACCATCTGAAATGAAATTTGCCAATGTATACTGTTCAAAGCTGGAAACTGTACTGGAATAAAAGTTTAGTTCATCATTATATTTACGCATCAATTCATCAGGAAGCACCATATACGCAATTCGAATGGATGGTGCCAATGTTTTCGAAAATGTATTCATATATATTACGTGGTCACTGTCCATCCCTGCCATAGGCGGTATTGGACGTCCTGAAAACCGAAATTCACTATCATAATCATCTTCTATAATAAAGCCATGATTTTCTCTTGCCCAATTTAAAAGATGCTGTCTTCTAGAAACAGGCATAACCCGTCCCGTTGGAAAATGGTGGGATGGTGAAATATGAACTCCATCAATCTTTTTTCCTGTTAATGCTTTTGCTGAAACTCCTGACTGATCAATCGGCAGATGTAAACATTTCACACCGTGACTTTCATAAACTTTGCTAATCTTCTGATATCCCGGATCTTCCACTGCGACAACACTGTCATTTCCTAATAGCTGCACAATGATACTATACAAATATTCTGTTCCTGCCCCAATAATAATGTTATCTTTGTCTACATCCATTCCCCGAAAATGTGACAGATGATCTGCAATTGCCTCCCGCAATTCTAAAACTCCACTAGGACTGGGACTAGTTAAAAAGGAATTCTCTTTGTCTAACAATGTCTGCCTCATAATTCTGGACCATGTTGAAAATGGAAAATTATCATACATAATGTGATTAGAATTAAAATCTACCAGCCAATCTTTTTTCATATTTGCCTGTTGTTTTTTTGTATATTCCTTCTCTTTGTTATTCTTTGGACGATTTTCCTTTGTTTGAATATAGTTATGTAAACTGTTTTTTATGTATTGTTCACTGATCCGACTGGCAAAATAACCTTTCTTCTCCTGTGTATAAATATACCCTTCCACAATCAACTGGGCATAGGCATTTTCTACTGTAATCACACTAATGCTGTGATTCTTTGCCATCTCCCGTTTGGACGGAAGCTTTTCCCCTGCTTTTATTTTTCCTGATAGAATATCTTCTTTTATGCAATTGTATAAATACTCATATAGAGATTGTTTCCCTCTTTTTTCAAAATCATATGTCAGCATAAATTCTCCTTTATCTGGTATTATAATCCGTTTGTGTTATGGCAATATCAATAATACCATATAGTGATTATACTTTATTACATTAATAATGTAAAATGATTGTATTAATATTACCAGTGAAAGGATGGATTAAAGTTTATTATGAAAAGAGTTTTAAGTATTCAGGATTTGTCATGTATTGGAAAATGTTCCTTAACAGTAGCATTGCCTATTATTTCAGCAATGGGAATAGAAACAGCCATTGTTCCAACTGCTGTTTTATCTACACATACCATGTTCAACGATTTCACTTTCAGAGATTTGACTGAGGATATGGATAAAATCAAGAAACATTGGGTAAAGGAAAGATTTGATTTTGACGCCATCTATACCGGGTATCTTGGATCAAAAGAGCAGATTGAAATTGTCACTGACTATTTTGACACCTTCAAAAATAAACAAAATTATATTATTGTAGATCCTGCTATGGCTGATAACGGAAAATTATACACAGGTTTTACTCCTGACTTTGCACTGAAAATGGCAAAACTTTGTTCCAAAGCCGATATTATTCTTCCAAATATTTCTGAAGCATGTTTTATGTTGGGAAAAGACTACATTGGAGAAGACGCTACTCCTAGCCAGATAAAAGAACTCTTAACAGAACTGACTTCTCTTGGAGCCAAAATCGTTGTTATTACAGGAGTAAAATTCGGAGAAAATGATTTTGGTTTTATGGGATATGATACAAAAACAGAAGGATTCTTCCAATATTCAACCGAAGAAATCCCTATGAAATCTCACGGTACCGGGGACATTTTTGCCAGTGCATTTACCGGAGCACTGATGAATCGTTATTCGGTATACAATTCATTGAAAATCGCAGCTGATTATACATGTGCCTGCATCAAGAATTCATACAATGATTCTGACGCTGTGAATTATGCTGTAAACTTCGAGGCAGAGATACCACTATTACTAAAGATGATTGGGAAATAATATGAATATATAAGAAAACGGGTATGTCACAATAGTTAAATTTTCGTGACATACCCATTTGTTTGTTTATACAACTATTTCGCTACCTAGTTATTTCTTAAATGGCACTAACTCTAATTTCAGTTTCATCCCCATACCTTTTGCCAATCGTTTGAGCATTTCCAAACTGGGATTTCTTGTTCCATTTTCTATTCTGCTAATATCTGCCTGTGTAATCCCTGTTCTTTCAGATAATTCCTTTTGTGTAAGGTTCTGCTGTTTTCTTGTGTCAATCATTGCCTGAATAATATTAAATTCTGGTTCTAATGCATCATATTCTTCTTTTACTTCTGGATTAGCAAGCATATCTTCTTTAAACTTTTCAAAACTATTCATTTTTGTTTCTCCTTTCATAGTCATTCTTATATTGCAACGCTTTTTTCATTTCACTCGTAGGTGTTTTCTGATTTTTTTTAACAAACCCATTTGTTAATATTATTTTTCTATCATTTGCAAAAAAATATAAAACTCTTACTATGTTGTTATTCTGAATTACTCTAATCTCAAAAATATTCTTTCCTATATATTTAGAATATGGCATTTTAATTTGCGGACCATTTTCTTCTAACAAGTCAGTTATTCTTAAAAATTTTGCCATCATTTTAGGTTCTAGTGTTAGTAAAAAATCTTTTACAGGCTGTTTACCTTTCTCTGTAGAATAAAAATCTACTATGTATTTCTTCATCTCTTCTCCTTTCTATATTATGTCGTATCAGACATATTGTCAATCTTTTTTTCACGCAAAAAGCACATCTCCCCTCAAGGAAATGTGCCTCTCTCCATAAACCAAAAACAATAATTTTATTGTACTTTAAATCCTATCTTATTTCAATAATTTCTTAAACCAACTTTGCCAATTCTTCTGCCTTATCTGTCTTCTCCCATGGCAAATCTAAATCATTTCTTCCAAAGTGTCCATAGGCAGCAGTCTGTTTATAGATTGGTCTGCGTAAATCCAACATCTTAATAATTCCTGCCGGTCTTAAATCAAAATTTTCACGGATAATCTCTACTAACTTTTCATCACTTACTTTTCCTGTACCAAAAGTATCTACCATAACAGATGTAGGATGAGCTACACCGATAGCATAAGATAGCTGAATCTCACATTTGTCAGCCAATCCTGCTGCGACGATATTTTTTGCTACATATCTTGCAGCATATGCTGCAGAACGGTCTACCTTTGTGCAGTCCTTTCCAGAGAAAGCTCCACCACCGTGACGAGCGTATCCACCATAAGTATCAACAATAATCTTACGTCCAGTCAATCCACTGTCTCCATTTGGTCCACCAATAACAAAACGTCCGGTTGGGTTAATAAAGAATTTTGTATTCTTATCAACCATCTCTGCCGGAAGCACTGGATCAAATACATACTTTTTAATATCTTCATGAATCTGCTCCTGTGTTACTTCTGCATCATGCTGTGTAGAAAGTACTACTGCATCAAGTCTCACTGGCTTACCATTCTCATCATATTCTACTGTAACTTGTGTTTTTCCATCAGGTCTTAAATAATCCAATTTACCATTCTTTCTCACTTCTGTTAATTTCAATGCTAACTTATGTGCTAATGCAATTGGATAAGGCATCAACTCTTCCGTCTCATTTGTTGCATAACCGAACATCATTCCCTGGTCTCCTGCACCAATCGCATCAATATCTGCATCTGACATCTTATTTTCCTTTGCCTCAAGAGCCTTATCTACTCCCATAGCAATATCTGCGGACTGCTCATCAAGGGCTGTAATCACACCACAGGTATCACAGTCAAATCCATACTTTGCTCTATCATATCCTATCTCTCTGATAGTTTCTCTTACTACTTTCTGAATATCTACATATCCTTTCGTAGTAATCTCTCCCATCACTAATACAAGACCTGTGGTAATGCTTGTTTCGCAAGCCACACGGCTCATTGGGTCCTGTCTCATTAATTCATCTAATATTGCATCGGATATCTGATCACAGATTTTATCCGGATGTCCTTCGGTTACTGATTCTGATGTAAATAATCTTTTCTCCATGCTATTTTCCTCTCTATTGTGCTTTTAATGATTTTAAAATACTTCTCTTTTATCTTTTCTGCACTTTGTTTTTCCAGACAAATATCCATGTTTGCCTAAATATCATCCACACTGCCTGCAAAAATAAAATGAAAAAGCCACTGCAATGCAGTGGACTTGAAATCAAGGTATTCAAATCCTCTTATTGGTCAGACTTTCATCTGCTCAGGTTGGCACCTTCCTGACTATGTCGGGGTTGCCGTGGTTTCATCGGTCCTTGTACCTCCACCACTCTGAATAAGAGAAAATATTTTTTCACAAAACAATACTACTATTATATTAAAAATATGTCAACATAATAATATTTTCCTATTTTTCTATGTCTCTTTTCTTATTTCACACCTTATTTGTTTCCAATCTGCTGATATACCAGTAAGTACTTCCTACTGTTATACCTCCTACAACATTTCCTAATGTAACCGGAAGCAAATTACCAGCAAAAAAATTATACCATGTTAAACCTGTTGTATTAACACCCATGTTTCCATATGCCATATCGGCAAATAATCCACCACTAATATAACTCATGTTTGCAATACTATGCTCTAATCCGCAAAATACAAATATCATTACCGGAAAGAACATTCCTATGATTCTTCCTAAATTATTTTCTATCATCGTAGACAGCATAACTGCAAAGCATACTAAAATATTACAAACCAACGCTTTAAAGAATGCTGTGTCAAAGCTCATCTGGCACTTGCTGACTGCTGTTGATATAATTCTCTCGGCATAACTATGTTCAAAACGGGAATAAACATCTCCTAATGCAAACATTGCAGCCACAAACAATGTCCCTATTAAATTTCCAAAATAAACCACAATCCAGTTTTTAAACAGTTCTCTTATTTTTATTTTCTTCTCATACACTGAAATAATCATCAAATTATTTCCTGTAAACAATTCTGCTCCATTATAAACAACTAATATTAAACCTAATGGAAAAACAGCAGCCTCTATCAATTTTGAAACGACTGTATTATTTACTGACAAAGAAATCAGCATTGCTACATTTCCTGCAATAGCAATAAAAAAGCCTGCCATAATTCCGAGTACTAAAGTTTTCCCTACAGATAGTTTCGCTTTTTTCACCCCATTTTCAGAACATTGTATTGTTCCGCCTCTTGTATCTAACATTCACATCTCCCTTACTTTTTTTCGACAATATCTGATTGTTTCATAAAAATTATATCAGAGATACATATGTTAGTAAAGAACAAAGAGTTCGCTTGCGAACTCTCTCGCGAGGCGCAGGTTCTAGGGAACACCTACATTTCCACGCCTCTGCAATCCCTACGGAGCTTTTTATTATATAGGAATTGCAGAGCAATTTCTTATATAATAAAAAACGGATGCACTTCAAAATGCATCCGCCTTATAAAATAATTATTTTTTTGTCTTAACAGATTTTTTTGCCGGTTTACTATAAACATCTACTCCAACTAAATTTTTCTTTACTGCTACAACCTGTACAAAATATTTTTTATTTTTCTTTAATTTTTTAATTGTAATAGTATTTTTCTTAGTTGTTTTAAACTTAACATTCTTTATAAACTTCTTGTCTGTTGCCAATGTTACTTCATATTTTTTAGCACCTTTTACTTTGTTCCATTTTACTGTAACAGAAGCGCTCTTTGCCTTTTTCTTTAGCTTATTTGCTTTTATCTTTTTCAATTTAGGTTTCGCAATCGTATTTGCTGCTTTTACTTTCTTTTGAACATCTGCTAATGCTACATTTCCTTTAGTTGTTGCAAATAAAACAGACTTCTTTCCTAATGGTACATTGAATTTTACAACTTTTTTATCTGTCTCAGAAATTGTTCCATTTGTCTTAACAATATTATTTGGCAATGTTACCGATACTTCAAATACAATTTTACTCATATCTACCGAGTTTGCTATTGCATTAACATCTCCCATATCTCCTGCATCACCCATCATATCTTTTGTGTCAATTTCTGTATAATAGGTATCTGTTGTGATATATGAATTGTCAGAAAAATTTAACTCTGTTGCCATATTTACTTTTTCTAACTGTTGAATCTGCATGTACTCTTTTCCATCAACCGTTACTGTCCTTACAGTGAAACCATCTTCTTTAAAAGACTGCTCCAATGTCTGCCAATAAGTTGACATCATTGCATCGGTTATTCCCTCTTTCTTTAATTCTGTATTCATAGCTGCCTTATCCAGACGCATAGTCATGTATATCATACCGCTACCATTCGGGTTAATTACCACATCCATTTTCACTGATGCACAACCGGAAAATACCATAACAACTACAATCAACAGTGCCATAAGTTTCGTTTTAATCTTCATGCTGCTTCCTCCTTTTATATGTTATTAAATATATAATAACACAATCTTTTCACAATTCATACTAATTTATTATCTTACAAATTCTTGCTATTTCTAAACTGTACCGGTGTCATCCCATACTTTTTCTTAAAAAGTCTGTTAAAATGTTCGACATTCTGATATCCGACTTTCTCTGCAATCGTCTCCACAGTCATGTTTCCACCTTTTAGTAATGTTCTTGCTTTTTTCATACGGACATTTTTCACCAGCTCTCCAAAAGTCTTTCCTGACTTATCTTTTATATATTTTGACAAATATGGTTTTGACAGATGGAAATGTTCTTCTAACTCATCTAATGTTACAGTCAGATAATTTGTATTAATATAATTAATAATCTCTGTTAATCTTTCATCCTGACAACCTTGATCCCCTGTTGACTTTACCAAATGATTTACAGCTACTACAAGAGCATGTATGGAAGATTTTATAATATCTTCATCAATTCCTACTCCCCAATACATCTTGCCCTGACAACAGATTCCTACATATGAAACGGCTTTTGACGAAGAACCTCTGGATAATGAATGTTCTTCATATATCGAAAGCTCATAACTAATATTAAAATACTGTTTAAATGCATTACTTACTGCATCCAGACGTCCGTTTCCTGTATGTTTAATGATACGGACTTTGTCCTCCTGTGCAATCGTCACTTCTGCCATAATTCCATTCTTCTGCTGGAAATGTGCCTCAGGCACAGTAAACACGCTGTTTTCGTTAATATATTTATCCTCAAATATCTGGTAAACCCATTCCGGTGATAATTCTTTATGTTCTTTATCTGAAACATGTTTCACACTATATCCGATTTCTTCACGCATCTTCTCCGGTATAGATAATCCAAAGCTCTGTTTTAAGATATAGCTTACACCGCCTTTACCGGACTGGCTGTTAATACGAATCACATCCGAGTCATAGGTTCTTCCTACATCAACCGGATCAATTGGAAGATATGGTACATTCCACATTCCCTTTGGATCTTTTGCTTTACAAGCCATTCCTTTTGAAATGGCATCCTGATGAGAGCCTGAAAATGCTGTAAACACTAAATCACCTGCATATGGCTGACGCTTTCCTACTTCCATTCTGGTAACTCTTTCATATAACTTCACAATCTCCGGCATATTACTAAACTCCAGATTTGGATTCACACCATGGGAAACCATGTTCATAGCTAATGTCACGATATCTACATTACCGGTTCTCTCTCCATTGCCAAATAATGTTCCCTCAATACGGTCTGCACCTGCTAAAACAGAAAGTTCTGCTGTTGCCACACCACAGCCTCTGTCGTTATGAGGATGCACAGAAATTGTCACTGCTTCTCTATATTTCAAATTCTTGTGCATATATTCAATCTGCGTAGCAAAAACATGTGGCATTGCATTTTCCACTGTAGCCGGCAGATTAATAATTACTTTATTATCTTTCTTTGGCTGCCATACATCTAATACTGCATTGCACACATCTAATGCATAATCCATCTCTGTTCCTGAAAAGCTCTCCGGGCTGTATTCAAATGAGAAGTTACCATCAACTTCTGCTGCCAATTCATTCAACAGTTTTGCCCCATCTATAGCTATCTGTTTAATTTCTTCTTTGCTCTTCTTAAATACCTGTTCGCGCTGTGCTAAAGATGTAGAATTGTAAAGGTGAATTACTGCATGTTTCGCACCTTTCACAGCCTCAAATGTTTTCTTGATAATATGTTCTCTTGCCTGAGTTAATACCTGAACAGTCACATCATCAGGAATCATGTCTCTCTCAATCAAAGCACGCATAAAATTATACTCCGTCTCTGACGCTGCCGGAAAACCTACTTCTATCTCTTTGAATCCAATATCTACAAGCATCTGGAAAAACTCTAACTTTTCGTCCAGACTCATTGGCTCAATCAGTGCCTGGTTTCCATCTCGAAGGTCTACACTGCACCATATCGGAGCCTTTTCAATATACTCTTTTTTCACCCAGTCATATGTAGGGTTCTCTGGCATAAAGTATTGTCTTGTATACTTGTTGTAATTCATAATACTACCTCTTTCTTTTAAATTATATTGTAAGCCATAACAACGAAAAACTTTCGAGCTAATGGCTGAACTGTCATTATTATTTTATATACATATTAATACAACTTGAATAAAATCTCAATATAATAGAACGTCTCTGTGCTTCTATTGAAGCACAGAGACGTAAGCTTTACATACGCGGTACCACTCTGTTTCATGTAATACATGCTCTTATCAGATGCATAAGCATCTGTTCCTATAACGGGGAAATCCGTCCAAACCTACACACTATTCATAACAATGTTATTATAAGCTTCAGCCGGAAACTCCGAGGCGAGTTCACCGGTTCACATCTAATGTCTCACACCTTCCGACATCTCTCTGTAATCTGCCTGCCAGTTACTATTCCTCTTCAATGTTTTTATTTTTTTAGGATAGAACATATACTATCATATGCAATTTTATTTGTATAGTGACAAATTTAATCAGTTTATTTGATATATTTTAATTTGCTTTACTTATTATTCTTTACGATATCATAGTCCTTCTTTAATATTCTATTTAATAAATTGATTCCGTCTTCATATAATATATAATCCTTTACCTCCCAATTATCCTTTACTTTCTTATACTGAATCTCCAGCATGGTTCCATCACCAAACCGATGAACTGTTGTTGCTTGTTTATCCTTGACAAACTTTATTTTAGAATCAACTTTTTCCAGTCTTGTCCTTTTCATTCCTTTATGAATCTTGAGCAATGTTTCCATTTTAGATGGAATATTAAGCATATGATAACAATCTATCAAACTTCCCTCTGAGTATGTACATATTATATATCCTTGTTCACTCGCAAGTTTATGAATTGAATAAATAAAACCATTATTATTCCTCAATACACCTTTTCCAATATTTATTGGAGGCAAAAAACTTCCGCGAAAATAATCTACATAACTTTTCTCTTGAAAATTATCTAATGATTCCTCCTGTAGTTTTGCTGCTGAGATTTCATTATTTATATTAATTCCATGATATATTTTCAAATTTTCTTCTTCAAAACTATATTCGTAAGAGTTTTTTTCTGTCTTCAATGTAATGATCTGATATTTTGCAAAAATTAAAATCAGCACTGTTATCAAAATCAAACTTGAGACTAAAAAGATTTTCTTTTTCATATATGATAACCTTTCTGTGTTCACATCACATTAATAATTTCATCGTGGTTCCTCTATCTATTATAATATATATAATACAGTACATGTTCATCCGAATCATACAAATACATACTATAATTAGTATCATTTGAGTCCTCTTTTAAGTGATAATAATCTATCATGGTTCATTAACTCCTTTAGCCATTTTTTCAAGAAATCTGTCATCAAACTCATCCTTGTTTACTGATATTAATTCAATATCTTTTTCATAATTTCCAGTTCCTATATATATAATATTGTTCTTTTTCTATTCCGTTTATTGTAATCGGTTTCTTACCATATGTTACACTCGTTGATAAATTTCCATATACTTCTCCAAAATTCGAATTATCCCGATTTTCTAAATATACTTCATAGTTATTTATATTGAATTGAATATATTTCTCCGTATTAAATGCCTGGGTGTTATATCCTATAAATTTAATACCACCACTTTCCTTGTCCTTGAATATATAATAATCTCCTTGAACCTCGAATCTCCATTCACTTGGAATTTTCAATGTACAATATACTTATTACTATCATTATGCTCTACTCACCTTATATGTAATTTTATAGAACCATTACTATAAAAATTGGCGCTACATTATTCAACTTCATTATAATCAAATTTAATCGAATAATGTAGCATAACCTTCTTTTTCTATTACTATATTATATGTCTTACTAATTGTTGTCCATCGTAATTTTTGTCAGCTGCCTTCCTCTTATTTACTGAAACTTCATTCCAATTCAATATTTCACAGGATTTCCAAATCCGTCATAATTAATACTCTTTTCATCATAAGATGTAAACTGGTCCGTCCACTGTCCATTCTCATATTCAGAATACTTTACACTTCCCTGTGATGATATCTTATTTCCATCCAGTGAATATTTCCAATCTGCATGAATATTTCCTGTTTCATTACAAATATACACATTTTCTAAAAACTACCATAAAGAAACCAATTCTAAAATTGGCTTTTTAACTGAATGTAATTATTAAATAAAAAAGATTCTTAACCCGTATGTACCGGTATAAGAACCTTTTTTACATATAGCTATAAATAAATTTATATTAGTATTATTAATCTTCAAGTATTATCTTTCTACTAAATTCCTTTTCAGCTCCATCATAGTTAACATTCAAAGTACCATCTTTATAATTAACCTTCAATAAACTTGGAAGCAACCAATCATCACTCAACTTATACATTTCTATCTTTTTACTATTAAACATATCTGAGACTACTAAGTATGTCTTATTTCCTTTATATTTATAAGATACAACGTTCCTTCCAAACTCTTCAAAAGGACAATCAAATTCCTCTGATTTTTTTTCTTTTTTTATATCATAATATATACCTCTCCAACTATCAGTTGCCCCCGTTCCATATTCCGCTTTAACAATGCCATCTGCAACTTGGGTAAATTGTGGATCATGATAATTTATAGTGCCTGTATCAATAATTTTAGTTTTTTTCTCATTAAATACAATATATTGATATTGCGGTACAAACATTTCAATTCCATCAACGTACCTTGTTATATCATATACTCTTGCAAAATCATAATCAAATAACACTCCATTTTCGCTTGTCTTCTCTTCTGTTTGAGTGACTATTTTACCCTGTGCATTTTTATCAATTTCTTTATTAGCCTTCTGTATACAACCAGCTAAAAAAACACATTCTATAACTACACATAATAATACTATCTTTTTAAATTTCATTCTTATCTCTCTTTCATTATTTTTTAAAAAATCTATGTGTAACACCCTTAATTTTTACTTCAGTTACCTTTCCTGCATAACTAGAAGGATTTCCCATAGAAAAATATACCGAACCTTTCGTTATATCCTTTGCTTTTTTCAAATAGGCTTTTAATACTGCGTTAATAACACTATTATAGTATTTTTTTTCATATGAATTAATACCTTTTCCTGTATCTAGATATTTTTGCATTTTCTTTCCTTGTGAATTTATTAGTCCATGAAATTGCGCTGCATCTAATACCTGCATCAATGATTTCCTTTTCCATTCATATCTATTTACACGATTTAGTGCTACATATGCACAGCATAAAGATTCTCTTTCATTATGTAATCCCACTGTCTCTCCAGCTACCATCATTATTAATCTCTTTAATTCATTTTTTAAAAATCGCGTTTTAGGATATTTACTTGATAATATTTTAGAAAAAGATACATCTTTTCTATATATCTTTTTGCAATCACTATATGATTTTACTATTGAATACCCCAAAGCCATTGCGATTGCGATACATTTTCCTTCTTCATCAATATATTTAACAGGATTACTACTACAATAACAATATAAATTATTTTTAGCCACTATATTACCACTATCTAAATACTCCACATCATCTGCATTCAAAAACCTGCCAACTTCCGCATCATAATACCTGCTCTGCAGATAATAAAATCCGCTCTCATCATCACGGTAATATCCCCTATAAGTGATATGATTCAGTGCATACGGTGTCTCATATCCCTCATAGCACATCTTGCTAGTAACATTTCCCCATGCATCATACGAATACTTCGCAATCTCCGCTCCTCTCGAATCAAGCAGTCCAATCACATCGCCCTGAGCATTCTTCTCATAGTACACCCTCGTCTTTTTAAGGCTATTATCCATGCCGGATATTTCAGAATACTCAAAGCCTGCCACCTGATTGTTAGCATCAAAGAAATACCACACATCATACTTCTTCCCCGTCGCCTTATATGTAACTGTCTCCCTAATCAGTCTGTTCTCATCCCACTCATAATCCGTGGTTGTTTGCTCTGTCTCCTTATACGTCCTTAGACCATCTTTATTATATTTATATCTTACTTCCAATCCCTTGTCCAGAACAATCATCTCCAGCTGTCTTCCTGTCTTCCACTGAAACTTCATTCCGTTCCAATATTCCAACGGATTTCCAATATCATCGTAAGAAATACTATTTCCATCATAAGATGTCAGCTGGTCCGGCCACTGTCCACGCTCATATTCAGAATACTTTACACTTCCCTGTGATGATATCTTACTTCCATTTCCATCCAGTGGATATTTCCAGTCCGCATGGATGTTTCCTGTTGTATTATAAACATACTCATGACATTCATTTATCGTGTAATCCTTCTGTCCCGTCAATCTTCCATGGGCATCATAAGTATACTCATAAAGTATCTTTCCACTCTCTTTAATACTCGTAATATTTCCTGCCCTATCATAAGTATATTCAAACGCCTTACCTCCCGCATAAATATCCACATCAAAGGTCGTCTTTGTGTTCGACACCTCTTTTTTCGTCGTCTTTAAAATATCTTTTTTATAACTATCTGAATAAAGGGTCGATATGACATTCTTTCCCTCACTTGATGTTTCTGTGGTAAATTTATCATTATTAAACAGCGTGTTCGATAAAACACTTTTACTCTCATCTGAATTGTTTACTTTATAAACAGATGTATATATAGTATTACTGTTTTTTAAATCTTTAAATGCATAAGCCATATTCGTTGTTGATACACTGCCGTCTTCACTTTCTGATGCTGTTACTTCCTTCGCAAATCCATCACTTCGTACGGTCTTCGTCACATTATCCTGATAAATATAAGTATATACAACATCTCCCGATTCTTCGGTACTGTCGGTCAGTTTTATTATCTTTCCTTCATTATTGTATTCGATTACATAACTGACATCATTACTTCCATTATAATATATTTTGTCTTCTGTTGCAGCATCAGTCGTGTTTCCTTCCTCTCTCTTATAAGTGGTTGTTACGGTTCTCATACTCTGATTATTTCCATAAGTTGTAGTACTCTCTTTTATGTCGATAACCCCATCATCTGCAATACCTGATATATCCCCGTCTGTTCCTGCATTATTCTCCAATATATTTTTCCCATGCTGAATTAATCTGTTGTCCCCCACTTTCAGTTCTGACATTTCTCCATTCTCATAAGTCATGGTATACTTTGTAGACTGGTCGCAGATAAATGTAACATTTCCGTCTGCATCATAAGTATATGTAATGCAGATAGTCTGTTCACCATTTGAGTCATACACCTTGTCATATGCCTCTATAATTGCAGTATTATTTCCTTTTTCATCATAGAAATATTTCATTGTTTTATTTAACGATGTATTTCCATAGTCAATTTCAATCTGTCTGATATTTCCACGGTAAATATTTGTAATGTATGTGGTAGTCACTCCGTCTTCTGTTTCGGAATACTCCCTTTCATACAAACCTTTATGTACCTTTGCTGCTGCCGCTTTTGCCGGATTTGTATACCCTGATGTCTTTCTTGGATTTTTGTCTCCATTATCGTTTGTCCCGTCAAAGTCTGAATCCTTCAGCCATGGATCTGTGCCTTTCTGATATTCTGTCAAATCACTCCATCCATCCCCGTCACTGTCTTTTCCCTCTTCGTTCGCCACCGCCGGGTCCGTTCCTAAAGTAAATACTTCATATCCATCTGGTAAACCATCTCCATCGCTATCCTGATTATATGTTCCATCTGCCTTTTTTTCATTCCATTTTGTCTTAAAAT
>CAJUBZ010000019.1 GCA_910584795.1 uncultured Eubacterium sp.
ATTAATGTTCCTTCTGTAATGGCATCTGATGCTACTGCATCCATGTTATCTGATGCAACACTTGCCTGGAATCTGATTCCTGCTGTTCCTAAATATCTGATTCCTGCTCCGTCTGCCATAGAAACAGATAATTCTTTTACTGATGTAAACACCATATCCTCTGTAATTTCTACCGATGTATTTGGTGCATACATCTTTCCGTCACAGAAATATCCATACTCGGCATCATCCGGTAACGTGTACATTTCACCCTCTTCGATTTTTTCTTCCAATCCATCAATAGAAACATTATAATATATTGTCTTTATTTCTTCCGGACCATACACTCCCAATTCCCAGATTGAATAGCCATACATTCCTGTTCTAGCTGTTCCGGTAATTTTAATATATCTGGCAGCTGTTTCTTCTGACAATTTTAAATTATCATATCTTGAACCTGTAACTGCAGAGTTTACCATGCCTAACTTCGTATATGTATTTCCATCAACAGAAAATTCAATATCATAATCTTTAGCACTCGCCGTCTGCCATACAATGTCTATTTCATCAATTTTATATGTATTGCCCAAATCAACAACATACCATTGCGGGTCTACTCCCTGAACAGATGCCCATCTTGTAGTGCTGTCTCCATCAATTGCCTTCTGTGCTGTATAAACAGCATTTTCCTCTGATAGTGCTGTAGCCTTTACTCCTTTATACAAAGAATAATTGTAATATTTACTGTCTCCTTCTATTTTCTCTTCATCCAAAACTTTTCCTGCTTCAACATTGGAATTTGTTAAAGTTTCAAATGTATATGTAAATGAATCCTGGATCTCTTTTACAATAGATATTCCTTCTGAAGTAATATTATCTACAACAGATTTAACTGTAAACTTTTTATTTCCTGATGGAACATCTTTTATTTCATATGTTCCTGCTTCTACTTCTTTTAATATCAACTTATTGTCAATATAAACATTATATCTATAATTATCCTGATCATCTCCTGCAATAATCGTAGCATTTACTGTATTATATCCTGTCACCTCCACATCAAATGCCGCCAGATCATATACTGTCGCCACCTCTACCGGTGTAAAATCTGCACCTTCTTTTACAATAACACCTAATTCGTACATTTGGAAACCAAATCCTGCAGCAAACGGATTACTCATGCTGAAACGTATATACCTTACTGCCGGAAGTTTACATTCTACCTTCTCAAGCTCTGTTGTCTGCAGCTCCGAGGTTCCTTCTGCTATTGCTACTGTTTCAAAATCTGTTCCATTTATTGAATAATCAATTGTATAATTCTTTGGATATCTTCCCAGTTGATACAAGGCAACTGTTCTCTCTATGGCATCTAATCTAAAATTCTGTCCTAGATCAATAACGATCTCAGCCTCTGTAATGCCCTCATTTGCTTCAGTTCTGAAAAGTGTTGTTGTATTTCCATCTGTAATATTTGTTTCCAAATCAACAGCCTCATCTCTTATAGACGATGCTGCCGCCTTCTTACCTATTGCAATATTTCTATCATCTGTCAACAGGCTCTTTGTATCTGAAACAGTTACTGTCTGTGTAATACCTTCTGATGCAACACCTTCCTTAAAGGATACAATTCTTACTGTGTGCTGTCCACTGGAAAGCCCCGTAACCTGGTACACAACTCCCGGCACTACCATGTCTTCTCTTTGTGTTCCATCAACATATGCATAATATGTATAATCCCCTTCATCACCTTCTGCTGCCTCAAAAGAATATTCCAATTGTTCATAATCACTCGATGTAACTGTAAGGGATGCCGGATTATTCAGTGTTGCAACTTCTACCGGAGTTAAATCAGCATCTTCTTTCACTATAACACCCAATTCATACATCTGAAAACCATAACCCGCTCCAACTGGTTCACTCAGACTAAATCTTACATATCTCACTGCCGGAAGAGAACATTCCTTCGTATTAATTATTGCTGACTGCAGTTCAGTCGTTCCTTCCTCGCTTGCCACTGTTTCAAAATCTACTCCATTAGAAGAAAAATCTATTGTATATTTTTTTGGATATCTGCCTGCAGCATACAATGCTACTGTTCTCTCAATAGCATCCAATCTGTAATTATTTCCTAAATCGATAACGATTGAAGACTTGGTATCTGTTGTCGCCGTTCTAAAAAGTGTTGTAAGTTTTCCATCTGTAATATTCGTTTCCGCATCATTTTCTCTGATAGACGATGCAGACGCCTTCTTTCCTACCGCAAAATTTCTATTGCTTGTCAGTAAATTCTTTGTGTCAGTAACATCAATTTCCTCTTTAATTCCATCTGAATTTACTCCATTCTTAAAAGCTACAATTGTAACAGTATGTTTTCCACCTGTGAGTCCTGTCACTACATAAGTATTTCCCGGAATTACTGCTGCATCTGCCTGCTTTCCATCTACATATGCAAAATATAAGTAATCACCTTTATCATTTGGTGACGCTTCAAAAACATATTCTAACTGTTCATAATCACTTGATGTTACCGTGAGAGAAACCGGATTATCTAATGTTGCTACTTCCTGATACTCTACCTCATCTACTGTTGTCGTTCCATCTGTCAAAACAGCCATACCCATTACCTGAAGCCCATTGTTCGTATTATTATTGTCTGTTTTCGCAACTACTCTCACATATTTTGCATATGGAACTGCTTCTGCCTGCTCTTGTGTCAATGTTATTTTATCAAGACACACAATTGGATTTCCAGCTGCTGACGAATAAGCTGCTGCATTTCCAACTTCTATGAAATCAATTCCATTTAAGGAATATAAAATTTGATATCCTGCTCTTGCGCTTGTATTTAATGAATAATACTGAACAGCAATTCTATCAATTTTACTTGTATCATATGCTCTTCCTAAATCAATCTGTACCCACTTGTCCTCTGCAATCTTTTGTCCAATGGTTACTGTTGTTGCAGCATTACGGACTGTAGGAAAAGCACCATTTGTTACAACAGATAAATCTGTTCCTCCATTATTTCCACCAGTAACCACTGACGCTGTAGCATTTTTATTCAACGCAAAATTATATTGCTCGTTTGCTGCTTCTGATATTAACGTCGTTCTCTCTTCATCACCTTTTAAAATAATTGTAGATGCTGCATCTGCACTAATATTTTTGATTCCAGTTCCCGTCATCATACTTGCCAACATCGTCACTACGCAAATCCATGAAACTAACTTTCTCCTCTTCTTCATAAATACAGTTCCTTTCTCCATTTTCTTCATTAGTACCTTAACACTATCTTTAGATTACCCAAATGCATTTTACAATCCTTATTTTATTTTTTTTTATTCTAAGGCTTTAAAATGTAAGCACTTACATTGTATTATAACCTAGCGTTGTTATTTCTACAATATTATATTTTATTTTTGGTTATTCTAACTAAAACTTACTTCTTAAATTTATTTATATATAATAAAAAAAGTCTAGCAATACACTTATTGATAGACTTTTTCTATATATATATATTTATATAAACTTTATCCAACTTTCAGTTTAAATTTCTGTTCATCTTTATCTGTATCAACCTTAGAGATTACTGCCCCGAGTCCTGTCAATTTTTCTTCAAACTTTTCATAACCTCTCTGAATATATACGATATCGCTGACTGTAGTAAATCCTTCTGCCGCAAGTCCCGCAATCACTAACGCTGCACCTGCTCTCAGGTCCGGCGCCGATACTTTTGCCCCTTCCAAACTTCCAACACCTGTAATAATAGCAGTATTACCTTCAACCTTATTAATGGCACCCATTCTGCTCAACTCTGCCATATATTTAAAACGGTTTTCAAAAATGCTCTCTGTTACTGTGCTGATACCATTTGCCATGGACAACACTGCCGCCATCTGTGGCTGCATATCTGTTGGGAAACCGGGATAAGGAAGCGTCTTAATATTTGCACTTCGAATAACCTCTCCTGCCTTTACTCTCACCGCGTCATCACATTCTTCAACACTACATCCCATCTCAATAAGTTTTGATGTAATACATTCTAAATGTCTGGGAATAACATTTTTTACTAAAATATCTCCACCTGTAGCTGCAGCTGCACACATAAATGTACCTGCCTCAATCTGATCCGGAATCGTCGAATAAACAGTACCATGTAAAAATGGAACACCTGTAATTCGGATTTTATCTGTACCTGCACCTCGAATATCAGCTCCCATGCTGTTTAGCATATTTGCGACATCTACTACATGAGGCTCTTTTGCTGCATTCTCTATAACAGTTCTTCCCTCTGCCTTTACTGCTGCCAGCATTACATTAATAGTAGCACCAACAGAAGATACATCAAAGAAAATATGATTTCCTACTAATTGTTCGGAAAATGCATTCAGCATACCATGATCCTGAATCACTTCGGCACCTAACGCTCTAAAACCCTTTAAATGCTGGTCTATAGGACGTGCTCCGATAACGCAGCCTCCCGGCAGTGCCACTTCCGCTCTATGAAACTTACCAAGCAATGCTCCTAACAGATAATAAGATGCACGAATCTTTCTCATCTGCTCTTCTTCAACAATATGGGAAGTAATGGTTTTTCCATTAATTACAACTGTATGTCTGTCTATTCTTTTAATAGTAGCGCCAATTGTTTCTATTGCATCTATTAATTGATTAATATCACTCACATCCGGAAGATTCTCGATTGTAATGTCCTCGTCCGCCATAATCGCAGCAGCAATTAAAGCCAAAGCTGCATTCTTTGCCCCACTAATCTCAACCTCACCATTTAGTGCTGTTCCACCTTTTATAACATATTTCTCCATTTATCCACCTCGGGTTATATGTAAATTTATATCTATATATCGTTTATCTTCAATCTGCCATTTGCGCGCACTTATACAAATAATTTTATGTACACACTTCATTATTATATCATAATCTAAATCTTTGTAAACCATATTAATCCACACAATGTATTTTATAGCAACAGTTCAGCCATGTAACTCGAATTCACTGCGAGCTTCTCTCTGTTATCATACACTGTATAATATAATACAAATATGTCAGACATTCTGCAGTCAGGCTCCTGCACATATTTGTTTTATATCGCATGGCTGAACTGTTATTATATAGTATAGTCTATGACTATTCCTAAATTGTGTGCTTTTTCATTTCAAAATACTTGTTACTATTTAAATATCGACAAAGGATTTACTTTCATTCCGTTTTTTATTACTTCAAAATGCAAATGCGGTCCTGTACTGTCCCCTGTGTTCCCACTTAATCCAAGTATTTGTCCACGTTCTACTGCTTCCCCCTGACTTACAAACAATTGAGACATATGTGCATATCTCGTCTGAGTTTTTTTACTATGCCGCACCAGGACGTTATATCCATAACTTTGGCTGTAATATGCCAACTCGACCAAGCCTTTTTCAGCAGCTTTTACCTCTGTCCCTACTGGCACTGCCCAATCGTGACCTTTGTGGCTGTTTATCCGGTCCACATTATCACCAAAGTAAGAACTTGTTCTTCCTCCTGAAACAGGTTTCATAAAAGAAAATGCCAATGATTTACTCTTAGACTTGTGAGTTTTATCATTGGCTGTTTTTGTTTTATTATCTCTAACTTGTTTACTTTTAAGTTTTATCTGCTCTTCTCTACTACTTTTTTCCACCTTGCATTGTGCTATATAATTATATGCATAGACTTCCATAACAGTCTGGCTGAAAATCATTTTCGTCATCATTAGTACAAAACATACTATGGGAATGGCTAAGTATCTGCCACGTCCCAGGTGACACAACTTTTTAATTTTCTATCCCTCCAATTCTTTTATAATTTTATCCACTGTCTTCTTTATTGTACAATGGTGTTCACTTATTATTATATCCGCATATTTTTTATATAACGGTGTTCTTTCATTATATAAATCCTTTAAAGTCTGCCCTTTCTTTAATACAACGCCTCTCTGCTTAAGGCTTCCCAATCTTCTTGATAATGCCGGTAATTCCAATTCAAGATAAACAACTGTTCCTATCTCGGAAAGATGCTCCATTGCTTCTGTACCATATACAACACTACCTCCTGTAGCAATTACAGCCTTTCTGGTATCAATAGATGCATTCACTTCATTCTCTATTTTTACAAATTCCTCTATTCCATCTTCCGCGATAATATCTTTTAAAAGTCTTCCTGTCTTCTCTTGTATAACTAAATCAGCATCTACAAACTGATATCCTAATATTTTCGCCAGTACTACTCCTATAGTACTTTTACCTACACCCGGCATACCAATTAATACAATATTTTCTGTGTTATTTTTCATGTCCTGTCTCCTTGTATTCCATTACTGTTCTTGTTTTTCTTTTCATCAGACTTGCACGCTCTACCACATCATTACCATATTTATGTTTTATGGCATCCAATGCCTCATCCAACTTTTTCATTTTTTCTCTGGACGGTTGAATTTTATTTTGTTTTTCATCTTGTGTACCCGGCCAGTCTTTTAAATCCAGAATAGACAACTGTTCCGGCTCTCCGTCCTCCACCAGATTTGCCGTTCTAACCCCTAAAAGCCTCACCGGTGTCCGATTCCACAATTCTGTCAATAATATCTTTACAATATTATAAATTTCTGTACCGGAATCTATAGCCACCTCTACTGTAGTCTGTCTGGAACATTTTGTAAAGTCATTATATTTTATTTCCACAGCAATCGTTTTAGCTTTTTGTTTCCCAGCTCTTAATCTTCCTCCAACTTTTTCTGACAACCCCAATAACACCTTATAAATCTCTTCAATGTCATCTAAATCTTTTGAAAGAGTGGTGGAATTCCCCACCCCTTTTGACTCCTCTTTCTGTGTACTTACCATACTGTCATCTATACCATTTGCATACTGCCACAAAATTCTTCCATGACTTTTCAAATGAGACTCCAGCACATTCAGCGGGCTTTTCGCCAATTGTCCTATAGTAAATATTCCCAATTTATGTAATGTGTCTACACTGGATTTTCCTGCCATAAATAATTCACTTACCGGCAATCCCCACATTTTTGTTTGAATTTCACTCCTATACAATGTATGTATCTTATCAGGTTTTTCAAAATCAGAAGCCATTTTTGCCAGAACTTTCACATCTGATATTCCGATATTTACTGTAAATCCTAACTTTTCTTTCACTTTATTCTTAATAGCTGCAGCTGCACTCTCAGGTGCATCAAATAAACTTCTGATCCCCGAATAATCCATGTAGCATTCATCAATACTGACTTGCTCAATATCCGGAGTATAACCTGTCAATAATTTCATTAATTTACGACTCATCTCCCCATAATATTGATGCTCAGGCGAAACAATTTCTAAATGCGGACACTTTCTTAATGCATTCACTACCGGTTCTCCTGTTGCTACACCATATTTTTTTGCTGAAATAGACTTTGCAAGGACAATACCGTGTCTGCTTTTCCTGTCTCCTCCTACAATGCATGGTATCTCACGAATATCTCTCCCATAACCTTCCTCTAGCATCTTAACAGCCGTCCAGCTAAGATACGCTGAATTTACATCAATGTGAAAAATAATCTGTTCTTTTTCATTCATTACTGCTCCTCTGGATAATCTGTTTCCCACATCTTTCTATTTCTTTTTCACTGAGAATCCAAATTTACCAAT
Organism: uncultured Eubacterium sp.; assembly: GCA_910584795.1. GTDB lineage: Bacteria > Bacillota > Clostridia > Lachnospirales > Lachnospiraceae > Eubacterium_G. The sequence goes on from CAJUBZ010000019.1 coordinate 7,656, forward strand.
TTTCTTTCCGGTATTATAATACTGTCCATGAGAATAAACCAATGGATGAGCTTTTTCTAAATTAAATGTTCCTTTCTCATTCATATATCGATTATCTGCATGTACACACAATACCTTTGCCAAAAACATATCATGTGTTCCTAGTCTTGTTATGTCAACCACTTCACATTCAATATTTACAGGGCTGTCCTTTAAAAGTGGTGCTTTTACATATTTCGCTCTTTCTGTCTTTAATTTCATTTTCTCAAACTTATTTTCATCTCTTCCGGATTTTACACCACAATAATCAGTAGCTCTTGCCAGCTTGTCCGTTGTAAGGTTAATTACAAACTGCCCTGTCTCTCTTATCATGTCATAAGAATATCTGGACGGTCTTACAGAAATGTATACCATAGCAGGATCTGAACAAACTGTTCCTGTCCATGCCACTGTAAATACATTCTCATTTCCCTTATTATCTGCCACCGTTACTAATACTGCCGGTAATGGATATAACATATTTCCCGGTCTCCAAATTTCTTTCGCCATATTTTCCTCCACTTTTTACTTTTCTATTCCCTATATTCCACCTTTAATAATTATTTCTCTTCCGTAATACATTTTTTATTTACTCTTATTATTTTTATTCGTTAATTGTACTTTTTGAATAATTAACTTATCTTTTTCTGCCTTATAGTTCAATATGAGTTTACTGCTGCACATTCCTGAAATACGGTCCACATAGCTGTTTGCCAAGGATGTGTCTGTAGCAGAAACATATTTGTATCTGTAAGTGCATTTTAAAATATAATTCTTATTCTTTTCATCGTAATGAATATCTGTTTTCAAGTCACGGATTTTCATGTCCAGCACCTTAAATTTGTCAACATTTCTTTTTTCCGGCCAGAAAATGATGTCTTCTGAATCTTCAACCAGCTTTGTAACGTTATTTTTTACTTTTTTTGATGCAAACATACTTAATAACTGCTTGTTATTTTTATCTCTGTTTCTTACAGCTTTGTAAAATAAATTCATTACTTTTTTACCGTTATCCGTAATTATTTTAGCATACTTATCATTGGCTGTAAGTCTTTGTTTCGTTAAGTCAATAGAAACCTTTTCTCCACTGATATTTTGAACCTGATTTCTGGCATAAACGGAGTTCGTTGCGGAAACTTTATATTTCCCATTTAAAATGCGTTCAAAATAGTAAATGTTATTATTTCCTTTCTCTTCTACCCCTGCCATTTTATGATCTATAAGAACTCCGTTCAATTCTAGCCTGTCAGATTTAGGAATAGTAATATGGACATCTTTTGCCATGATATCTGCAATGTCCACATAGTAATCCGGAATAATACTAATTCCATGATGCTTTGATTCTATGTAAACTACAAAATTTTTGTTCTTCTTAGTCTGATCATTCTTACAGTTTATTGTTATAGATTTCCTTCCATCTTTTTCAACAGGTTTCTTTATATTATAAGAATCTATCGTATAATTTTTTCTTAGATTTTTCATATATTCCATATACATTTTCTTATCAATATAGTATCCTTCATCTTGATATAAACATTCATACATTTTTTCATAATTCTGCTGTACAAATGCTCTAAAATAAGTAACAACTATATCTGTAGGATTTGATTCATGCTGAATATATGCTATCAATGAACCGGTACCCATACACACTCCAATAAACGCTAAAATACATACAAGAGAGAACAACCTGCTCTTTTTTATTTTTCTAAATACTTTTTTCATTACAACTCCTTTTTACCAATAAATCCATATTTAAATGTTACCTATTATCCTTGATTTTTGCAAGGCTTTTATGTATCATTTATATATTAAGAAAAGGGAAAAGGATACAAAATATGGACAAGAAAACATTATTTAATAACGCATTAACAGAATTCGTTTCTTTTGCTGTTGCCAAAGGCAATAAAGTTACAATTAATGACGTAAAATCCCATTTTAACGGTTTTATTGAGGACGAAAGCCAGTTTCGGTTCATATATGATTATCTGGCTGTAAATAAAATTGAAATCGACGGTTTTACACCTTCTGATGAGAATTTCTTTGATGAGGGGTACAGTGAATCTGATATTTCCGCCCAAGTTACAAGAGATAAAAATAACGAATCGAAAGAAGAACTGGAATTTATTAAAATGTATCTGTCTGACATGGAAAACATCCCTTCTGTAAGTTCTGAAGAACAAAATACATTTATCGAAAAGCTGGCAGGCGGCGATACTTCCTGTACGGAAAAATTAATAGAATCCAAGCTCTATACTGTAGCAGATCTTGCTAAAAAGTACCGTGGCCGAGGTGTATCCTTTGGAGATTTAATTCAGGAAGGAAATCTGGAATTAATGATCGCAATTTCTGAATACCAGACATCTATGGGAGATTTTAACCAGTATGTTGACGCACGTATTGAAAATGCTATTGTAAATACAATCAATTATGAAATTAATTCTGACAGAGTCGGACAACATCTAGCGGATAAATTAAACCAACTGGATAATACCACAAAGGAATTAAACAAAAAGTTGGGACGTGTTCCTGAACTATCAGAATTAGCTGATGCTATGGGTATTTCTAAAGACGAAGTCTCATTACTGTTAAAAACTTCATTAGACACTCTTTCCATCAACGAAGATACTCAGATTACACAGGATTCTTCTAATGATAACAATATGGACTTAACCACACCTTCCAGTGGCACTGATCCGCTGACATGGCGTAAACACAGTAGATAAATATATATATTAAAAGCTGTCAATACGAAAGGAATTCTTTCTCCTTTTTATCTATTTATAATGTTTTACAGAATCCCTTTCCAGCAGTTTTGCCTCAAAAATCAACTGTTTTTTCTCTTTATTTCCATCAATAGCATCCATCAAAAGTTTAATTGATGACTTTACCATTTCTTCACAAGGCTGTTGCATGGTTGTAAGAGATGGGTGAAAATATTTTGATATATTTATTCCATCAAACCCAACTACAGAATAATCATCCGGTATTTTTTTCCCTGCCTCCAGAATTGCTTTATATGCTCCAAAAGCTGTCAAATCTGAAATAGCATATAATGCTGAAAAAGAAATTTCCGATGCCAGCAATTCTTTCGTGACAACATATCCGTTTTCAATAGAATATTCTGGTATCTCATGTTTCATATATCGAATAAGATTATCCTCAATATCTATTCCGTGATCTTCTAATGCCTGTTTATATCCTTTTAACCGCATGCCTCCGACCGCCAGATCATTATCTCTTCCTGCAATAATCGCAATCTGTTTATGCCCTTTACTACATAAATAATCTACCACACGGTAACTTTCTTTTTCATCATCTATACATACTGAAGAACAATCCCTTTTGGGTACCGTCATATCCATCGCCACCGTACACATTACATAAGGAATTCCCATACTTTTCAATCTATTATCAGTCGTATCAATTCTTCCTCCTAAAAAGATAATTCCTTTTAATCTTTTTTCTTTTGCCAGTTCCACTGCTACATTAATACTTTTTTGTTCTTCTCCTACTGCATGCAATAAAAAAGTATATTTTAGTTTTTTCAACTCTTCTTCAAATATTTTTAACATTCCCTGAAAAAACTGATTGTCTATTCCTTTCACTAATAAAGCGATGGTATTAGACTCTGTTATTTTAAGATTTCTTGCACTATTATTTGGAACATAATGTTGTTCTTCTATCACTTTCAATATCTTTTTTCTTGTATCCTGATTAATCCCCGGGTCATCATTTATTGCACGTGACACAGTACTAGTACCTACTCCACATATTTTTGCAATATCTTTTATTGTAAGGTCTGCCATTTTCTAATCCTCTCATTCACAGAATGCTTGACTTTTTTCTTTCTTCACTTTACCATAAATGATTTTTTTATGCAAAAACAAAAAGCCGGTTTCATCAAACCGACTTTTTCATCTATTCCCGTTTTTGTTAACGTCCAAAACGGTTATAAACTCATTTAACCCCGAAAAAACTATATCACTATTTCAACATTGGGACAATAATTTTCGAACGACTTCATTCGACATCTTCTGCATATGCTTTCAATAAAACTGTCTCCTATACTTTTGAAATTCTTCCATAAATACGTGCATATTCACTGATATTTCTGATTAATTCTTCACTGAATGCGTCCGATAAAACACGCCATTTCCAGTTATTCCCCAGCACCGACGGAGTATTTATTCTTGCATCATTCGCCATACAGAGGTAATCCTGTAGTGGAATAATACAGGTATTTGCAGTAGATGCCTGTGCCATCCGGATAATTTCTTTAACAAGCTCTTGTTCATCAGTAATCTCTCTCCCAATATACTTCTGAATGTTCTGCTTTTCCTCCGGCTGAATATTACCCAGCCATCCTTTTAAGGTTTCATTATCATGTGTTCCTGTGTAGACAACACAATTTTTATTGTAATTATACGGCAGATAGTCTGCAGGCCCTGATTCCTCCCGCGAATCAAAAGCAAACTCTAACACTTTCATATTCGGAAATCCGCTCTTTTCAACTAGAACGCGGACAGAATCAGTCATATATCCTAAATCTTCCGCAATGATTTGTATATCTCCAAGACAATATCTGACTGCCTCAAATAATTCCATTCCCGGACCTTTTTCCCATTGACCATTCATTGCATCTTCTGCATCGGCTGGAATAGAATAATATTCATCAAAACCTCTAAAATGGTCAATTCTTACCACATCATACAACTGAGAACATTTTTCTATTCGTTTTATCCACCAGTCATAATTTGTACTTTTATGATAACTCCACTGATATAACGGATTACCCCATAACTGTCCTTTTGCAGAGAACCCATCCGGTGGACACCCTGATACTGCTTGCAGTTTTTTATCATCATTTAACTGAAACAGCTCTGGATGTGCCCATACATCCGCACTGTCATATGCAACATAAATAGGAATATCGCCAATGATAGAAATGCCTTTTTTATTGGCATAACTTTTTAATAAAAACCATTGTCTGTAAAATTCATATTGGACAAACTCATAAAATTCAATGTCAAAATAAAGTTCTTTCTGGTAATACTCCATGGAATATCCCCATCTGTTACAAATATCTGTTGCCCATTGGTCAAAACTTTTTCCGCCGAATCTGTCTTTTACAGCCATAAAGACTGCATAATCTTTTAACCAATATTCATTTTCTGCCTTAAATTTATGAAACTCCTCTTTTTCATAGATTTCACTTCGCTCATATGCTTTTCTTAATAGTTTTCGTCGATATTTATATAGTTTTTCATAATCTACCTCTTTTGGGTTTTTTCCAAAATCTATCCCATCACATTCAGCCTTTGTCAACAGTCCCTGCTCTATCAAATCCTCCAAGCTGATAAAATAGGGATTTCCGGCAAACGTAGAAAAAGATTGATAAGGAGAATCACCATAACTGGTAGGACCGATAGGAAGTATCTGCCAATACTTTTGGTTACTTTTTTCCAAAAAATCTATAAACCTATATGCCTCTTTTGATAAACATCCAATACCATATTTTCCCGGCAGGCTGAAAATCGGTAATAATATACCACTTGCTCTCATAAACTTTCTCCCTTTAACCTATCCTTTTACTGCACCGGATGCCACACCTTTAATAATGTATTTCTGACATGTCAGATAGAATAGAATAACCGGTATTATACTTAAAATAATTAGTGCCATTATCGCTCCTAAATCAACCGAACCATAACTTCCCTGTAAATACTGAATATGAATAGGTATTGTCATATATTCTGTACGGTCTAATATCAGATATGGAAGCAGATAATCATTCCAAATCCACATAATCTCCAAAATGCCAACGGAAATTAATGTAGGTCTCAGCATTGGAATAATTACAACAAAGAATGTTCTAAGAGGACCACATCCATCTATTGCTGCCGCCTCTTCTATTTCTAGAGGAAGTCCCTTAATAAACCCGGTAAACATAAACACTGCCAAACCTGCACCAAATCCCAAATAAACAATCGGGATGGTCCACGGTGTGTTCAGGTTTAATGTATCCGCTGTTTTCGATAACGTAAACATAACCATCTGAAATGGTACAATCATCGAAAATACAAACAAATAATATATGATTCTGCAGATCTTACTATCTACTCTGGCAATATACCATGCCGCCATGGATGTACAAAATAAAATTAAAATTGTTGAAAGTATTGTAATTACAAAACTAAACAATACAGATTTAAGAAACGGATAATTTCCAAAGGTAAAACCTTTTAAATAATTCGCCCATCCTACAAACATATCCCCTGACGGCCATGCAAAAGTATCCGTTTTTACATTCGTATTTGCTTTAAAAGAATTCATTAAAACAATAAAAATAGGGCTGATGTAGACTAAAGTTACGATGCTGAATATTAAAGTCAGCCATTTTCCCCGCTTTATATTTTTCATTACTGCTGCACCTCCTTTGACCTGGTTGCTCTTAACTGAATCAGCGAAATTGCAGCCACTAAAATAAAGAATATAACAGCTTTTGCCTGCGCCACACCTCTTGCTGCTGTGTTTTGTCCATAAAAAGTACTGTAAATATTTAAAGCAAGCATCTCAGTTGTCTTAATAACAGAACCATCTGCCTGTTGATTAAATGGCTGTCCACCTGTTAATGCCAGATTCTGGTCAAATAACTTAAATCCATTTGTTAATGTTAAGAAAAGACAAATTGTAATGGATGGCATAATATTCGGAATCGTAACATGAAATAATGTTTTCCATTTTGAAGCTCCGTCAATCTTTGCTGCCTCTGTCAAATCTTCCGGCACTGCCTGAAGCCCTGCAATGTAAATAATCATCATATAACCAATCTGCTGCCAGCACATTAAAATTACAAGCCCCCAGAAACCATACTTCGTTTCCATTAATATGCTCGTGTGAAATCTGACTAATATTCCATTAAAAATCATTGTCCAGATATAACCAAGAACAATACCTCCAATGAGATTCGGCATAAAAAATGCCGTTCGGAACAAATTTGCACCTTTAAAACCCAATGTTAATAGATATGCTACTGAAAATGCCAAAACATTTATCAGCAGCAACGACACAATGGCATACAATGCCGTATACCAAAACGCATGTATAAAAGATGCATCCTGAAACGCACTAATGTAATTTCCAATTCCTTTCCATGTTGCATCGCTTGTGGTAACAAATGAGCAAAAAGATAAGTATATTCCACGAATAAACGGATATAAAAAACCAATGGTAAATGCAGCAAACGTAGGTAATAAAAATAATCCAAAGCATCTCTGTATTGGTCTTCGAAGTAATTTAGAATTTACTGATGTCCCATTATACTTCGTTCTTCTTTTCCTGATAGCTCCCACCATAAATGTAATATCTCTCCTTTCACCATGAACTAGTTTTATGGGGCAGACGATGCCTGCCCCACAAAATTCATTGATATTATTTTCTTACTGATTTGCAGCCTTATACTGTGCCTCCCATCCTTCTACAAATGCAGTCTTAACGTCATCCCATTTTCCACCTGCATTATATTTGTTCATAGCGGCAACCAGACTTGCTCTCCAGTCATCAACATTTGGTGTATAATTAAATGTCCAGTCTACTGTATACTTACCTGCTTCCATTAATTCATTTGCATTTCTTAAAAATACATTTCCACTGTCTGCTGCTGAATTATAAGGAATCGCACCAAACTGCTCTGCCATCATCTTTGTACCGGCTTCTGAAGTAACCAGCCATTTCATAAAGTCCAATGTAGCCTTCTGGTCTTCTTTTGGTGCTTTAGCATTTACTGCCCAACAGTTTTCTGTACCAGAACATAATCCCGCATTTTCTTCACCTTCCACTCCACAATACAATGGAATTATCTGTAAGTCTTCATCTGCAATAGACTTACTTATTTCTGCATATTCCCATGTTCCATTCTGATAAAATACAGCTTCACCTTTCTTAAACTCTGCCTGTGCATCATAACCTCCGGTTGCTAAAGTCTTTTTATCATATTTGCTATTATTAATATAGAGATCCCATACATTCTTATAATTTTCCAGATATGTTCCCTTAATTGTTGCAGGTGCTTCTTTCCATCCATCCTCTTTTGCTTCATAATACAATGGCATGTTTGCTAAATGTCCTGTAAATCTCCAGGATGATGAATCGTCCATGCCTGATGATGTAAATGCATCAAAACCTAACTCATCTGCCCTTTTGTGAATATCCTCTGCAATACTTTTTAATGATTTAAAATCTTTGATATCTGTTACATCATATCCTGCTTCTTTTAATAATTTCTTATTAACAATTAAGCCAAAACTTTCATAACAATATCCAATCGAACAAACTTTTCCGTTTTCATCTGTCAAATTAAACGCATCTGTATTTAATTCTTTATATACATCTGTATCTTTTAAATCAATACAATAATCTTTCCATGTTTTCACTGCCGCCTGATTTCCTACAACAAACAATGTAGGAGCATCTGATTTTTCCATTTCAGATGTCAATGTCTGTTCATATGTTCCTGATGCTGCTGTAACTACTTTTACATCAACTCCTTTTTCATCCTTATATGTCTTTGCAATATTTTGCAAAGCCTCGTCAGCTTCTGGTTTAAAATTCAGCCAATATACCGAACCTTTATCTTTAGATTCTTTTTTTGAATCGTCATTTCCGCATCCTGTGAACAATCCTGCTACCATTGTTACGCATAATGCCATACCCAATAATTTTCTGCGCATAATATCACTCCTTTTTATAATAATAATTTTAGGCTTTTCCGATGTCTCCCATAAATATTTTATGTGGTAATTATAAGTATATTCATAAAATAAAGACTTATACTTTGACAGTGGAACCTTTACAGGAAACAAAAAAGATTCTTAAATCATATTTATTGATTTAAGAATCTTTTTGTGTAAACAATGTTGAGGGAAATTACATGACTAAATAATAAAATGTAAACTTCTTATTATCAAATTCAAATAAAAAACTTGAACAATTTATTCCAAAGTTATCTTTATCCACTTCCTCGTCAATAATAATATATTTCACTCCTAATTTTTTTTCCATTTAATTTGCTTATCTCTCTTTGTGATAATATATTGGGGGTTATATATCGTTTTACTGACAAAAACATTTGATATAGCTTTTTGTTTTGTAAATATCACCATCAAGTCATTCCAATGAGATTTTTTTATTGTAACAACATGTCTATCATCTAACTGTTTTGCTAAAATAATTTTACAATAATTTTTTTCCTTTCTATATAGCCACCAAATTAAGTGAGAAGACACATCCCAAGTGCCAATATATAATCAAAACTAGAACAATTTTCTTTTAACATAAACTGTTTTTCTATAATTAATCCTATGGGACCTTATTTATCCTCATACTTTTCCTTTATCTGTACCAACTCATCTTTTAAATTATATATCTCGTCACTAAATTTAACTTTCATAATTCTTTTTAATCTCCTTCCTGCTAGAATGAGTTCTGTAGATTACTTCTTAGCCCCTATCACTTAATGGTTCAGATCGAACCCCAGTCTCTTTAGTTGCTTGTTAACCAGTTAGATACCACACGACGGTTTATTTAGATCTGAGTTTGATTTTATATTTTTCTTAATACTGTGATATTTCTTTACTTGAGTAATACAAACACCTCCATAAATCAAAAGCAAAATTATCTCTATTCCCCATAAGAACATCAAAAATGTTATATTTTTTTCTAATATTGCAGACCTCGTGCATAAAGCTACAAATATAGAAAAATAAACTATTCCTGCAAATATTTTGCTTAAATATTTATTTAACTCCCATTTAAGGCTTTCTATATCTAAATAATTTTCCTGAATTATTTTTTCTATTTCTAAATCAAAAAATTTTACTCCTATTTGGGGTGGAAAAAAAGTGTCCTCAAATGAATTATATTTTGATTTCTTTATATTTAAAATCATTTCTGCTTCATCACTGTTTGAAGAGAAAAATATTTTGCATTCAAGCTTAACAGGTGAGGCAAATATCATCCATTTTCTTTCAATATTCAAAAATAATGCATCCAGTAAAAAAAGCATTAGCGAAAAAAGCCATCTGAAAATATAACTATATATTTTTCTATATTCTTTACTTTCTACAATTTTTATCACATGACTCCCTTTAGTAATATTATTTAGATTTATCTTTTTTGAATTCCCACCTATTTCCAAAATTTCATTGTCCAAATATACTCTAATTTTACTTGATTCATCATAATTACATCTTAATATCATTAAGTAACTCCTTCTAATATATTTTTATATAACCATCTAATTTTTTATCGGATATATAATCTAACATTCCTGCCACAAAACCTCCCACAGATGTTAACATACTTATATTTTTTACTACAAAATTAAGCATACTATTTATTACCACAGAAGAAGTCCCGCCTGCAATCATATTGACCAATTTATTTACCGGTATCTTTTTTGCCAAACTTTTCCCTACAAATGGAATCTTTTTCACCACTTTTGTAATTCCATCAATAACTTTTCTCGCAAATCCTGCAACTTTTCTAATAAGTGTGGATAGTGGCAGTCTTAGTTTCGTTTTCAAAACTGTCCTTCCGTATATTTTGGCAAAACTTTTTACCGGTGCCATTGCTGCCCCTACAACAGGTATGGCCATAAGTATTGCATCTAACACAAATGATACTGCACCTCTAGGAATACTAAAATAACCACTTTCATCTGTTTCATTTATCGGATCACTATTGCAATATGCATATAAATTATCTCTATAAACACTTGTTGTTACAACCCCCAAAACTTCAACATCATCTGCATTTATAAATCTGCATATTTGTGCATCATAATATCTACTCTGCAAATAATAGAATCCCGTTTCCTCATCTCTATAATAGCTTCTATATTTAAAATGATTCAATTCATATGGAACTTTATAACCATTATAGTATTTACATCCATCCTCGACAAGATTTCCCCATGCATCATATGCGTATGTTGCTATTTCTGCACCTCTTGAGTCTAATAATCCGATTACATTCCCCTGCATATCTTTTTCATAATAAATACGATTTTTTTCTTTTGTACCATCATCTCCTATATAACTATATTCAAAACCGACTACCTCTCCCATGTTGTCAAAAAAATACCAAATATCATATTTTTTGCCTGTTGCTTTATAAACTACTTGCTCTCTTAATAGTTTTCCCTCATCCCATGTATATTCAGTATTTAGTTTATCAGTATCTTTATATATTCTTAAACCACTTTCATTATATTTTAGATTAATTTCCTGTTGTGTTTTCTTATCTGTTATTTTTGATAACTGCCTTCCTTTAGACCATGTAAACGAATATTTTTCCAAATATTCTAACGGATTTCCGACATTATCGTATGTTACGGATTTTCCATCGAATTCCGTTAATTGATCCGGCCAATTTGCGTTTCCATAATCAGCAATCATTTCTGAGTTAGAATCTATAACAATATTATTATTTTCATTCAATCTGCCTCTTGTTATGGATAAAATATTACTAGTAGAATCATAACCATATTTAGCCCCTACTCCATGAATAAAATCTTTTTCACTAATTAAACGTCCATGTGGATCATAACTATACTTATAAGCTATTTTACCATTTATTTTTATTTCAGTAATATTACCTGCCAAATCATAAATATAATCCAAATCTTTATCTTCTGCATAAATATCTATTGCATATGTTGATTTTACATTACTACTAACTGTTGACGTTGTTTTTAATATCGTCTTATTATAAAGATTTGAATATAATTCTTTTGTTGTAACATTACTTTTAACACCATAATTATAATTTAATTTATCTCCATTATATAGTTTTGTTACAATCGATATTATATCACTATCCTCATTTATATTTTTGTCAGAAGTTACTGTAGAAACATAATTTGTGTTTTCTTCTAATACATCTTTAAAACTATATTCCGCAGTAGTTATAATTTTATTTTCACTTTCATCTTCAACTGTTTTTAGATTTTTTGTAAAACCATCTTGTCTTATTACAGTAATCGAATTGTCTGTATAAGTATAATTATAAGTTATATCTTCTCCTGTGTCACTTGTCTTATCTATTAGTTTAATAATATTTCCTTCATTATCACACCACGTCTCATAACTGTCACTATTTTTACCATTGTAATAAATTTTTGCAACTATTACATCTACTGTTTTTTCATTATATTCATTTATTACCTTTTTCTCTTTTGTTGTAATAGTTTTAATGCTTTGTTCATTTACTGTTCCTTTATTATAAACAGCAATACATTGCTCTGGCTCTATTTTCTTGCTATTATCATTAGTACCTTTTTCTTCAACTCCATAATTATCACTATATTGATAATTAACTAAACTTACTCCTCCTACATCCAAATTTGTCATATTTCCATTTTCATCATAGGACATGCTATATGTAGTTTTTTGATCATTAATTTGTTCTACTCTCCCATCTCTATAAGAATATGTTATGCATACTGTTTGACTAGGACCTATATTATTAACTTCATAATATCCTTTATCATATTCTTCTATAACTGCAGTTTTATTTCCATCTGCATCATAAAAATACTTTATTTTTTTATTTAACCCTACATCTCCATAATTATAATATATACTTTTAATATCACCTCTATATATATTTGATATGTATGTAACTGTTATTCCATTTTCTATAATCGAATATTCTTTATCATATAATCCTTTATAAATTTTTGCCTCTGTTGCTACCGCTTTACTTGTATGGCCATTTGTTTTTCTAGGAGTTATATCTCTCCCATCTTCTTTTTCATCAAAATCAGAATCCCTAAGCCACGGATCCGTTCCTTTTTCATATTCTTTTAAATCTGACCAATCATCTCCATCACTATTTACTTCCTCTCCTTTTTCATCTATAGTACTTGCAATCATAGGATCAGTCCCCATAGTAAACACTTCGTATCCATCCGGCAATCCATCTCCATCACTATCCTGATTATATGTTCCATCTGCCTTTTTTTCATTCCATTTTGTCTTAAAAT
>CAJUBZ010000020.1 GCA_910584795.1 uncultured Eubacterium sp.
CACGGCTACCCCCCTAGCCACGACACGGCTACCCCCCTAGCCACGACACGGCTACTAACTATATCTAATTAAACTAAAATTATTTGAATAACAATCAATCTATCAATTTATTTTTTTGAGTGATTGAATGATTGAATAAAAGAAAAATATTCTGCTTGAAAAATGTTATTTTTCATGTTATCATATTTTTTACAGTAATTTTAGAAAGGTAAGATGTATTATGAATGATGAACGAAAAATAATATCTATCAGAGTTGAACCAGAATTACATAAACAATTAAAAATGATTGCTGTTCTGGAAAGCACTACATTGCAAGATTATATCGTTGGATTAATTAAACAAGATATGGAACATTATGAAAAAAGAATAAAGAAAGGTTAAATTATGCCAAGAAAAAAAATTAAACTTAATACAAACCAGCGTCCTTTTATTATGGTATATCATGATTTTCTGGAAAGTGAGATATTAGATAATCCGTATCAGATTACTTTATACATATGCCTTAAAAAATTTGCAGATGAGAACAATCAATGTTTTCCCAGTTTAAAACGGCTTGCAAAGTTAACAAAAATGAGTATTAGTAAAGTAAAAACTACGCTTAATGAATTAGAGAAAAAAGGAGTAATTGTTAAAGAAAACCGAATGAAAACAAATGGAGGCACAACAAGCAATTTATATACATTAAATGATTATCCCGAAATCTGGAATGCGAAAATTACTGGAAGTGTAAATGAAAAGATAGATATAGATAAACTTCGACTTTTTGAATTAGCAAAGAAAAAGGGGTATATACTGATAAAAGAAAAAGGGCTTGATTCTGAACCGACCAAAGCGCAGAATCAAGTCCAACAATCAAATAAATCAAGTCAACCTGATAATACAATAGATTTTCAGGAAAGTCAAGACTTAGAAAAATATACTTTAAACCAAATTAAGGAAATTTTCGGCTATGATACCATGCTTTATGATAATCCCTACGAGAAGCAGCATATTGATTCTGTAATGGATATACTACATACAACCTTAAACACGAGCAAAAAAACAATCAGGATTGCCGGAACGAATAAGCCTACAATGGTAGTTATTGGAAAACTGATGAAACTAAATAATGAATCTATCATGTATGCTATCAAGAAGTTTAAAGAGCAGACAGAACGGATTAAGAATCCAACTTCCTACATGCTGACAATACTTTACATGGCACCGGAGCAGTTTCAGTTAGACATTACAAATCAGGTGCAGCATGACTTCTTTTAAAAATTATTTTGGTCACCATGTCAATTTAAAAGTGACCAAAAGTGGGTATTTTAGTGACCAAATAACCCTACAACCCTTATTTTATAAGGTCTCCCAGCCTTCTAAAAGGTATTAAAAAGATTATAAAAAGATATTTAAAAGAGCGTAAAAAGAATACCGCCCCTAAAAACACCAAACAATTATTTTAAGAATAATAGTCGGTGACTAGCCTCAGTTTGGTCAGCCGTAAATGACAAGAAAACCCCAGAAGTTAACACCTTCGGGGCTTTTGTTTTGTTGCCTATTGTGAAATATTCATATCGTTTTATCTACTCGCATTATAGCATACGCAATATTTGTTTATAAGATGTGTTCCAAATTTCAGATATAAATCTGTTGCATAAAAAGAGAACTACTCTCGTTATTGGATGACTCTCTTATTTTTGTAACATTATTTCCGGCAACTATGTTTGTAGAAACAATAAGTAGAATAATTTTATTATAATGAATTTTTTATTTATTAAAATATATAAAAATATGTATTTGATTATAGACTAATTAAATTGCGTCTCCATATTTATCTACTAAATATCCTCTTGCTACATATCCTGTTTTTCCATTATATGTAACTTTGTACCAGTTAGGTAATAGGGATAAAATTTTAACTTTTGTTCCTTCAGGAATTGCGTCCAATCTTGCAGAACTTGTGCTTGTAGATTTTCTAAGAATAACACCAACTCCATCATGAGTAGTTACCCAGCCATATTGAACAGCCTTCGTATTAAGAGTTTGAGCTATACTTATATTGTTTTGTTGCACATTAGTTGCATATGTATTTACAGATGGAGTTATTGTTGCACAAAGAGTTGCTGCTACGGCTAATCCTGTAATTTTTAATGTTAAATTTTTCATGTAAGTTTTCTCCTTAATTTTTGTAATTAATAAATTCTTATGTTTCTACATATATAATATTATTATATTATAAAATAATCTATTTGTAAAGTATATAGTTTTATTTTATTAAAAATATTTTTATATTTTGTGAAAATTTTCTTTAATTGTTTTTATTCATAAACTGAACTTATCAGCATAACTTTTTAACGAATTGACTAAAATCTAATAGTTTCAAAACTGTAAAAAGGTAAGGTTTAATTTTTAATGATAGAATACAAAATCCAAAACTATCAAAAAGTTGTTTTTTCAATCTGCATATTGAAAACCAGATTTACATATGCTATAATGCCGATAGGCAAAAAAGATAAGAAGTTCCATGTAGGACAAAAAAGCGAATCCCAGACTGTACCGCTAATACAATCTGGGATTCTTCTTCTTTTTCGGAGAAGTCAACTGTTTTGGGCTAGTTACCGATTTTATTCATCGCCATCTAACCACTTGATAATGTAGTGGCAGGCTACACCACCCATGACAGCGATTACAAAAGATAAGAAATATTCCATGAGGACACCCCCTTTCTGTTGCCAGTATAGGGGCGGTAACGAAAGTATTCTATCACAAAAAAGAAAATTTGTCAGTTAGTGTCAAGAGGAAATTTAAAATTTTTTAATTCTTGATAACTTCATTTCCTTCTAAATTCCAGCGTCGGTCAAACTCTTTTTTTGCCTGTTTAGCAATAGATTCCATATTGTCTTTGTTTACTTCATTTAAATATATAATATTGTCTTCATCATATTCTGGTATAAGCTTTTTTTTAGGATATATTTTATCATCTTTAATTTGATAATAAGTATGTATTCCGTATTTGTCTTTAATTTGTTCATTTTGATAATTATTATAAACAATTTCTATATATGTTCTCACACCACTAACACAGGCCCTAGTACCATCTATAAGTAATGAAATCCTACTTGATAACTCAAAATGAAATGCACGCATATTTTCTTCATATTCAATCTCATATAGAATAAAATTTTTATCAAATTCGTTATATTGGACATCATCTATATCATTTCTAGAAATTGGAGCTCTAAAAATAATTGGATCAATTATTTTTTTACCTTCTATGGATGTAATTTCAACTTCTACATATTTTCTAATCAGTGCAGTAGCATACGAAATCTGCCCTCCCTCATTTTTTAATGTATATCGATATTCTTTTTTGTTTTCTTCAATGTTTTCGTTAATCAAATCGGATTCTAATTCAAAAAGTGGTTCTCTATTATCTTCCTCGATTTCTAATTGCTTTTGATATATATCTGCACTTCTTTTATTGGTTTGCCATCCAACAAAAGACAATATAATACCCATAATTCCAACAAAAAATAAAGAAAAAATCTCAAAGAAAATCTTGTTTTTTTCCAGCCAGTTCTTGATTATTTTTGGCTCTGTTTTATTGGGTGATAAGTCTTCATTGTTTTCTTGTGGCTTATTTAACGCTTCTTGGTCGATATTTTCTATTGCTACTTCTTTTGAATTTTCTATATCTTCTTCAATAATGTTTATTTCTTTGGTATTTTCATTATATATTAGTTTTTTCATAAAATCCCCCTTTCATAATATATCCATATTTTACCATTAAAGGAAAAATTTGTCGATAAATATAAAAATAAAATAGTAATATTGTATATTGCTAATTTTTTTTATATAATTATACATTTATACAATTATATATCTATATAAGTTTTTGCTTCATCTTTTCAATTTCCTCCAGTTTTCTATACAGTTCCATGTTCTTCTGCTTATCGGCTTCAATTAACCGGAGAATATATTGCGTCATAGAAACATATTCCCCGCTTGTATTTGTCTTATGGTCAGCCATCAAAGATATATAGTCCTGATAGTTTGTTATATCCAGCCTTAGATATTTCTTCTTAATATCTTTTGGTGGTGGAGCTGAATCTTGTTTTTGTGAATCTGTATCTTGGACCGATGAATTATTTTCGTTTGCTGGTGGTTCAGGTGTATTTGTGTTTGGGCGATTTAAGTTATCAACGGGGCTCTTTCCTTTAAATGATTTTGTTGCCATATCCTTACTCTCCTATTCTTTGCAATAATTCAGTTGTAAACGCTTTATAGTCAATGTTTGGTTTGCTGTTCTTCGCATAGTCAATTAACGGTTCTCTAACAGTTTGTGCCTCTGCCACAGCGATACCTTCTCTGATACTGGTATCAAACACAATCGTATTCATCTGTTTTGCATAGTCCTCAATCATGTTCTTGATATCACGGTTTAAAACCGTCCTGTTGCTGTATTTGATTAAAAGTATGCCCAATACCTTTAAATCTGGATTAAGACCATTTCTGACACTTTCAATAGTTGAGTGAAGCCTTCCCAATCCCTGTAATGCGAATGGTCTAGGCTCTGTTGGTATTACCACATAATCGCTTGCGACAAGAGCATTAAAAGATAGATGTCCAAGCGCAGGCGGAGTGTCCAGTATAATGTACTCAAATCTGTCTTGCAGCGGCTTAAGCACATTCTTTAAAAGCGTAGGTTCCACGTCTGATATTTCTACATTCGTTAAATATGTATCTGCTGGCAGCAGGTCATAGTATTTGCAATATACTAATGCTTCATCGGGGCTGCATTCTGCTCCAAGCACATCAGTAATCGTTTTTTTCGGTTCATCTACGCCACTGGAATATGTGGTGTTGCTTTGGGGGTCCAAGTCTATAAGCAATACTTTTTTATGCTTAAATCCTAAAGTACTGGCCAAGGCTTGAGCTGTGGCGGTTTTTCCGGTACCACCCTTCTGCAATGTAATGCTAATTGTAATAGCCATATTATCACCTCTCTGTTTAAAAATTTATATAATTATATCATTATATTGTTATATAATCAAGCTATTTTTATATAATTATATAACTATATATTTACATAAAATTATCTATACACACAGCTCCTGCCGGAGCTGTGACAGGGGTTTTATGTTATTCTTTATTATGTGATTTTATCTCTTTAATGCTATGTCTACTCTAAGTTTAATTGGCTTTTTAAAAAGTTTATTTCATCATCACTATACTGAGGATATTTAGACTTAAATATTTTAAAATCAATATCATTAATGGTGTCACAACCATATAAGTAAATTAACCTTTTGTTATTTTCTCTGAAACGTCGGTCCATTTGATATAAGTTATCAATATCAAAATTAAAACCATCAATATTTTTTCTAATTTCTTCTATGCGGATTAAATCAAATAACATATCATCAAGAATATCAAAAATAGTTGGTTTTTTATGTATTCGCTTTGTAGAAATGTTATCCTTTAACTTTGTTAGAAGTCTATTTATAGAAAGCAAAAAGATATTAGCCATTTCGTCAACTGGAACAAGTCCCATGGCTGTTCCGTATTCATCACGTAACGCAATGTTCTTATTTTCCATTTTTGAAACACCACATTCATCATAAGACTTTATATCTTGACTTAGCAAAACATATTGTTGAATTAATTCTAGCAATCTCATATTATCATTGATATTCTCATTATTTTGTAACAATAAGTTGATAGCTTCTACCGCAACTGGAAAATATGAGTTTTTATTTTTTGATAATATATCAATAGCATCTTTTGTAAGCCCTGTTTTATTATGAATATCCGTATCTGCGTGTGTTGGCAAGTCAATAAATCCTAATAAGTAATCAGCAGAGCATTTAAAAAATCGGCAACAAGCTATAAGTAAATTGTCCTTTTTATAACAATTATCATAAAGACAATGGGTAATTGTTTTTGAAAGTGTATCTACATTTTTATAATATTGTTTGTATTCATTACTTGTACTGTCTGCTGATTTATCTCCAAAATTATCAAAAGTATAAAACTCTCCATCAATTAATAAACGTGCAAAGGGTTTACAGTCTGTAATATCATTGTCCTTCATAAGTTTCCACAACCTATTATTTGTTATTTTTTCGATATCTAATTTTTTCATAATTATCTTGTCCTTTCTTAAAAAGATTTTTTTTTCTTTAAATAGGAGTAAATTGAGTTAATAAAGAGTGATATAAGGAAAGATTTTTCTTTATATGCCTATTATACTAGAATTACGAAATCGAAACAACAATATTTTAGAAAGTGAGGTAGAAAATATGACTAACCTAAAAATTAGACAAGCCATAACAAGAAACAGATTAAAGCATTACGAAGTAGCAGCGGCCTGCGGGATATCTTCTTGTACTTTTTCTGTATGGTTGCGGGAGGAACTTTCGCCTGAAAGAAAACAACTCGTCATGAGGGCTATTGAAAAGTTAACAGGGAAGGAGGTTTAAAGTGCGTGACGGCATTGTGTTTTATAAATCCTTTTTTGAGAGTATCAGCGAACTTCCAGAAGAAAATGCGTTAAATATTTATAATGCCATATTCAAGTATGCTTTTTTCGATGAGGAGCCAGAACTTTTAGGGATTGAAAAAGCTATTTTTACTATCATTAAGCCGCAAATAGACGCAAACAATAAGAAATATGAGAATGGAAAGAAAGGAGGCAGACCACCAAAGAAAGTAATGGATAAAGAAATTGAAAACAATAGGTTAAGCGAAGAAAAAACCACTGGTTTTAAAAATGAAAAACCCAAAGGAAAAGGAAAAGCAAAAGCAAAAGCAAAAGAAGAAAGTAAAAATATAAAAGCTAATGCTAATAGTAAAGATACTTATTGCACCGAGCCAGAAACTTCTGCCTCTGTGCCGGCAGTCATCGAATTACCCTTAAATGATAAAAGTCTTTATCCCATTACGCAGCAAGATATTAATGGCTGGATAGAGATTTATCCGAGTGTTGATGTTATGCAGGAACTTAGAAAAATGCGAGGCTGGCTTGACGCTAATCCAACAAAACGGAAAACATCTAGGGGGATAAGAAGGTTCGTTAATTCATGGTTAAGCAGAAGCCAAGATGAGGGAGGTGTGAAAATTGGCAAGAAGAATAACGAAATCGAATCTACGTCCAGTGTTAAATTATGGTAACAAAGAAACATGCCCGATTTGCGGCGGCAGCGGTTGGGAGATGTATTCAGCACCAGCAGAAATTTATGGCGGTAAAATGGCGCAGTTTGCTAAGAAATGCTCTAAGTGTGGCGGAAAGAGAGACGAAGATGTTTCGGGAATACCATTTTCTGAATGTGATATTACACGATTCAATTTTAAAGCTTATTCTGTTAGTATAGACGGAATCAAAAAGATTGCGTTGTCCCTAGTGGACAACTTTGAAAAATGGCAAAATGCCGGAAAAGGTTTGTATCTTTGGTCGAAAACGCCGGGTTCTGGCAAAACATTTCTCGCCAGCTGCATAGCTAGAAGTTTAATGCTGAAGTATGGTTTGCAGGTAAAATTTATTACATGTCCAGATTACCTAAATCATGTTGGAGACAGCTATAAACGAGAAAGAGGTGAACGAGATAAGTCTGAGATATTTAGAAGTTGTCAGCTTCTAATTTTAGATGACCTTGGCAGCCAGATTTCAAGGGACTGGCAGTCACAAGAACTATTTAGATTAATAAACAAGAGAATGTCGGAGGGGCTTATTACCTTCTATACATCCAACATGGCGCCAGAAAATCTAAATTTAGATGACAGAACCATAAATCGAATTGTTAAAAGTTCTATTACGATTCAAATGCCGGAAGAATCTATTCGGTTAAAGAAGGCTAGAGACGAGCAGGACAAGTTTTTACAAGATATCATCGGAATATAAGGAGGAAAAATGAACACAGAAACAGTAAACAATGGAATAGAGGTATACACTCATCGGCTTTTCACTTTAGCAGATGAATATATCCAAGAGAGATTGAAAGGAAAGGAGGAAGATGTACAAAAGAATTTTAGAGACCTGATATTCTTTATGGCTGACCGAATAGAGAAACCTGATAATTCTGAGATAGAATTATTAGACGGGTTATTTGAAGCTTATACAAGAGTATGCGCGAGATATGGGAAACTTCCTACGCTGGAATGTTTTAGTTGGTTAGTAAAGATAGACAGAAATACTTTTACCGATTGGCAGAAGAAGGAGTATAGGTCAAGTACAGCGCATAGTAGCACGGTCAAAAAATGGCTGAATATCTGTCGTGGCTTTACTGTCGATGAGCTGTCTAATAGCAAGTTTGCTAATCCAAATCTTATTTTTATAGCAAAAGCAGCTTACGGCATGAGGGAAACTGCGCCACTTCCAGCATTAGAAACAGAAAATAAGAGGGTTCTTACCGCTTCGGAGCTTCCAAAACTGGGTAACAAATCCAAACAGAACGACATAACAGAGCTGCCGAATTTGTCTACGAGCAGCGGACAATTGCCAGATTTAAACACTTTTAATACAGACTAAATCGTAGAAACCGCATAAAATGGGCATTTCTTAACATTTCAAAAATCTACTATCTATCGTTTAAACAAATATTTAACCGATAAAAATAAAATATATCATGGTATTTGATGTATTTATAACAAGGGCGGTGGGGGTTTATTGTATAGAAATATGCTCTTTATTAAGTTCAGCATCCTCCGCCGCAAACAAAAAAAGTTGATTTTAAAATAATAAAAAAGACCTGAAAAGGCAGAAAGGAAGTTATTATGCAGAAGCAATTACGGATTTTTGCACTCGCAAGAGTATGTGCAGACACTTACGAAAGAGAATATAACAAAGCAGATAAGGAACGAAAAGACGCATGGAACGACCTGAAACAAAATTTTTTAAAGGGTTCTCCAAAATTTATTAAGTACCGAGATAGCATAGAACCGGAATTTCAATCCAAAATTCAAAAAGCAAGGGAAAAAGTGACGGCAGAATTCGAAGCGGAATATGAGGAATTAAGAAAAACAGAAATTGATAGAGTAAAAAGCATTAGTAGCAGTTCTGAAAAGATTATGGATATATTAGGAAGATTGGAGAATATCCCTATTTCCGTTGACGAGTTTAATTATTTAGCTGAACAATACGGCAATTATGGATACTGGACTGACCGCTATTTGGCAAGCATCGGACAGAAGAACGGTATGCAGGAGTGTGACATACAGCCGGATATTACCACAAAATTATCTGTATTGGAGGAATTAAAAAGCAATCTGTATGGATATTTTGATAAATACAAAAATGACAACAGCTATTCTTCAGATGTGCTTGTGGCTGATGTGACTTTTCAGCGGTTGGAAAAGCGTTATACTAATAATTATGCTGGAATCTCCCTTAATGGCAAAGAGAGTGGAAAACGGATTGCGTTGGAGGGATTAAACAAAATGGACGAATTAGAAAGAAGTATGTACCTTGCCAACGCCTTAAACACCGCCACGCCGGAAGTACAGGAGGGCATTTTGTTAGAACTTGTTAAAAACCATCAGGAAATTGTAGATAATCCAAATATAAGGCTTGCAGGAATCAGCAAAGCTATGGAGAATTTTAAAGAAACAGAATACAAAGGAATGTGCAAGGCAGAGCAGGTTATAAAGAAAATAAAAGGCGAAAGTCGGGAATACGAGCAGAAAACTATTATTTATAACAATTTGGAGGACAAGCATTTTATAGATGCGGTTACACAGTCTGAAGATGATAACCTTAAAAAGCTTGTAAAACATATGCGAGAAGTTAAGAAAGCCGGAGAAGAAAAAGAGCAAAGGGAGGCAGCACAGTCTGGCAACATGACAGAATAGTAAATAGACATAGGTACAGCGGCTTGCTGCCGCCTGCATACTAGCCAAGAAAGGAAAAATTATGGAAGAATTAAAACAAGCAATCGTTACAGTGGATAAACAGGTGCGTTGTCCTTGCTGTGGAAAACTTGCATTCGTCTTAAACGATGAGGCTTACGTTAAAAACTTAAAAGTTAGATGTCGGGGCAGCCGGCATGGACTGGAACATTTTTTTATTGTATCAGGAGGAGGCAAAAAATGAGTACTTTAATAATTGTTTTACTGACGATTCTTATCGCTATAAACATCTTTATAATATCCATTGTCGCATTAAATACTATGAAATTTAAAGATAGAAGCTCACGCACAGGCGGCATGGTTCTGCTGGTGGTCCTTGTGGCTGATGTGTTAAGCATGATTGGAGGTGCTGCGCTATGAAGTTAAAAAATAAAGAAAAAAGGCTCTGCGGTGGCAAGCTGGTTGTAACAGATTTTAAGAGATTAAATCCAGAAGAAGGCTTGTTCTTAGGCGAAGAATCACCGGAGCAGTTTTGTAAGGAACTTGCTGCATATACAGTAGATGGAAAAGTTTACATAAATACTGAGATAAGTCTCTTTGATGTTGCGGCTGGGATTTTTGAAGCTTTTATACCAGAGAGCAGAGAAACATTAAAACAGTACCAGATAGAGTATGGCAGAAAATTCCCGAACATAAAAACATTCGAAGAATGGGGCAAATATGCAAAAACAGAAGCAGATAACGAAAAAATAATTCAAGCTCTGGCGGTTTTGATGGTTCCTCTGGAAATTAAAAGACGTTCGATAGAATCGTCGTACTACGGCAAAATAAGGGTTTTCCCAAGTTGATTTTTATTTACTTAATAGCAAAAATATGATATAATTTACTTAGAAATTAGAGCGCACGACGCCATATAGATTTTTATAGTCTATATGGCGTCTTTTTATTTTTAAAGTTTAGAGTCCAGAGTTCAGCGAAACCAGAGACCATTATCCGAAAGGAGGGTTTATAATGGCTACCGTAGAGTCTCTGAACATTCAAATTGCCGCCTCGTTTAGAACTGCTGCTAGTGCAATTGACGACTTGAATACAAGGCTTGGCAGGACAGCAACTTCGCTAAGCT
Organism: uncultured Eubacterium sp.; assembly: GCA_910584795.1. GTDB lineage: Bacteria > Bacillota > Clostridia > Lachnospirales > Lachnospiraceae > Eubacterium_G. The sequence continues at coordinate 10,950 of CAJUBZ010000020.1, forward strand.
CAATAGGAACAAGAAGCCTAAACCAAGCATTTAGTTCCAGCAATACATCAATCGGAAAAGTAAAAAAGAGTTCAGAATCGCTTTTATCTACTTTTACAAAATTATATTCTAAAATTTATTTGTTAAGAAAAGGTTTTAGCATGTTTAAAAATGCAGTTCAAAGTTCAATGAACTTTGTAGAAATATACAACTATTTCAATGCTGCTTTTGTTCAGGTATCAAGTAGAGCTTCGAATGAATGGCAAGAAGCCGGATACAGTTCTGCAGAAGCATATGCAAAATCTTTTAGAGAACGTGCAGAAGAACTCACCACAAAGATGACAGGATTCCAGATAAACGAAAATGGAACCTTAAAAAATGCCAATATACAAAATTTTGGAATGGATCCAAGCCAACTTATGAATTATCAAGCGATGTTTGCGCAGATGTCGAGTTCTATGGGAAATTCTAGCGAAACAGCAGTAAAACTTTCTAATGCCTTAACGATGATAGGTGCCGACCTTGCTTCTGTTAAGAATATGGACTTTGGTAAGGTCTGGGAGGACATGGCTTCTGGTTTGGCAGGCATGTCAAGAACACTTGATAAATACGGCGTTAATATCAGAAATGTAAATCTTCAGGAACGTATGCACCAAGCAGGGATTGAAGGAAGCATTACAAATCTTAATCAAGAAAACAAGGCGTTGCTTAGGGCGATTATTCTCTTGGAAAGTACAGAATATGCATGGGCGGATTTAGGTCTCACCCTGTCTCAACCGGCTAATCAAATGAGGTTAATGCAGGCAAATTTTAGCAATCTTGGAAGAACAATCGGAAATATTTTCCTTCCATATGTCGCAGCTGCAATAAAATATATAAGCGGTTTTACTATTGCATTACAAAGACTTTTAGAACCGATTGCTGCGATAGTGGCTGCAAAATTTCCAGATTTTAACTGGGGTGGTGCAAAAACAGGAAGTGACATTTTAAGCAATATTCTCGATGAAAGCGGGGAAATTGATGATAACTTTGATAAAGCTACAAAAAGTGCCAAGAAATTTCAAAATCAGCTTTTGGGCTTCGACGAAGTTTACAAGTTATCCGAGCCAACAGAAGATACATCATCTTCGACAGGCGCAGCAGGAAATATAGATACTTCGCTTTTGGAAGCGGAATTTGACAGTATTTATGATAAATATAGGGCTGTATGGGAAGAAGCTTATAAAAATGCAGAAAATCCGGCGAATGAAATAGCAGACAGAATCACCAACGCATTTAAAAGCGGTGACTACAAAGGTATCGGAACCTACATAAGCACAAACATCTCCGACGCATTGGCTTCTATCAACTGGGATTCTGTTTATCAGGGTGCAAGGAACTTCGGGACAGGACTAGCCCAATTCTTAAATGGATTAATCACACCAGATTTATTCGGGAATGTTGGAAAAACGATTGCAGGGGCTTTAAACACAAAACTTTATGCAGCGTTGTCATTTGGACAAACTTTCGATTTTACAAATCTGGGCAAATCCATAGCAGCAGGAGTAAACAACTTCTTTGCAACCTTCGACTTTGGAGGTCTGGCGGAAACTTTAAATGTTTGGGCGAAAGGTATATTAAATACTGCTATTACGGCACTTGATAATATTAACTGGGGAATGATAGGAGAGCAGATAGGAACTTTCCTAGCAGACATTGACCTGTTTGAAATCGGGGTTAAAGCTGGTGAATCTTTATGGAAGGGCATAAATTCTGGAGTAAAAATGTGGGCAGGCTCATTTTCGAAAGCTCCATTCGAAATAGCCTTTTTGTCAATATTAGCACTTCCGGCGATAGTTGGATTTGGAAATAAGCTGGTCAAACTGATAGTTACACCTTTTAAAAATGTTTGGAATTTATTATCACCTGTAATTGCGCCGCTTGTATCATCAGTGGGGGAAATGTTTTCTTTGTGGATTGGTGGAGCCGGCACATTTGGGGAATCATTTATGGCAGTTTTTGGCGCAGGCGGAGTTGTCGTGGTTGCTTTGGCAGCATTAGCGGCAGGACTTGGCTATGTATTTGCCACAAACGAGGAGGTAAGAGAGAGCTTCAACAATGCAATAAGTTCCATTAAAGAAGGATTGCAGCCGGCTCTTGAATTTTTTACAGGTACACTATTACCAGACTTGCAGGCAGGGTGGGAAAGAATACTTGAAGTCCTTAGTCCTCTGGGTGAGTTTCTGGAAGGAATGTTTACGAGCGTATGGCAGGATATGATAAATCCTGCATTGACCTACATAGGTGAAACAGTGCTTCCAAAAGTCACAGAAACATTTGAAAATCTTTGGAATAAAGTTCTTGTGCCGCTAGGCTCATTTCTGGCTGATGTATTGGAACCAGTTATCCAAGTAGTCGCTGATGTACTTTCAATTCTATGGAAAAATAGAGTGCTTCCAGTTGCCAACGTGATTGGCAACGTACTTTCAAAAGCTTTTGAAGGTTTATGTAGTGTTCTCAATAATTTGGTTATACCAGTAGTTAATGCAATTATTAATGTATTCCAATTTCTGTGGAATAATGTTTTATCTCCAATAGTTAACTTCATCAAAAACGTCTTCGAACCTGTTTTTGAAAGTAAGTTTGAAGGAATAAAAGGGAAAATAGATGGATTGTCAAAAGCCTTCGGAGGACTTATCGACTTTGTTACAGGTGTATTTTCTGGAGAATGGAGCAGAGCTTGGGAGGGTGTAAAAAATATTTTCTCTGGAATATGGGACACTCTTGTTTCAGTTGCAAAAGCGCCATTAAATGGAGTGCTATCACTGTTTCAGGGACTTGCGAATGGTATCATTGACGCATGGAACTGGGTAAAAAAACAGCTCAACAAAGTAAGTATAGATATTCCTGACTGGGTTCCGGGGGTTGGAGGAGAAAAGTTTGGATTTGATTTTGATATGTCAAGCCATATAAACATTCCAAAGCTCGCCACAGGTGCAATAGTTTATAGACCTACATTTGCAGAGATAGGAGAGAAAGGAAAAGAAGGTGTAGTTCCGCTTACTAATCCGTCAGCAATGAGACAACTTGCAGGTGAGATAATAGCTGGTGCAGGCGTAAAAGGTCAATATGGACAGAGTTTTGGTGGAGATTTCTTACAGCAGATAGAAGAAGCTGCTTGTAGAGGTATGACGAGAGCAATCCAAGCCGCCGGAGGAATACGGGCAGAAGCGACATTTAAAGTCGAAGGAGACCCAAAGGGAATGTTTAATGTTGTAAGAAACGAAGCTTTTAACTATGCAAGACAAACTTATACATCTCCATTTCCAACATAAAAAACAGAAATATTATAGGCTTCGTACGAAATCCGTACGAAGCCAGAAAGGAAAAATTATGGCAAAATTAACACCAATTAAGGCAATCAGGGCGAAATGTTTGGATTGCAGCAATGGACAGTTTAAAGAAGTTCGGCTATGCCCTATTAAAAACTGCCCGCTGTACGAGTATAGAAACGGACACAGACCAATAGACGAGGAAAATATCATGGAAAGCGATACAGGCAAAAAATAGTTAGCTAGGGCAGTACTTTTTAACAGGAAAGGGCATATCTGAAGCGGAGAACCAAAAAGAATATTGCCCGATTAGAGAAAATGTGCTATATTGTCGATATGGGAAAATCATAGAACCAAGGCGGCTTTACCCCTCTTATTTTTCGGAGGGTTTAAGTAGCCCTCCAGACGAAAGAAAGGAGGGCGATACGATGATTACATATTCAGAGCTGATTCAGACTGGTATCTTCATTGTTGCCCTTGTCGGTTTGTGCTACACAATCTTCAAGGGAAAGAAATAGCCGCCACTACGCCCATAGTGACGGCTGACCTCTAACCAGAGGTATTTGTTTATTGTTGTGGGGTAGAGCCGCTTCTATGGCTTTTCCCTTTTCTATGTCTAATATAGCATATCTTAGGGCAGGATTCAAGCATTTTTTGTTTCCTCATTCTTCTTTATCGGGCAGATTCTTAATATTATTGACATTCAAAGAAAATAGTTTTACTATGTAGTTATCATAAAAATAAATACAATAACTACATGGAGGATATTATGTTTTGCGTTATTCAAGAGATAGAAACAAAGAAGCCGAATAAAAACGGCTATGCAAAAGAATTAATTTCTGATTACATGAAAATATCTTTTAACGGAGAAGATGTAGGGCATTATTATTTTTATTATGGAGAAGAAAGATTTGAAAGACCAATAAAGAAAGCATACAGAATAAGCATACATCACAGTTACAGAGAGAATGGAAAGGTAAAGAAAAAACAATTTGTTTTATGCACAGCAAATTATTATGAATTTGCAACCGATACATTCAGTCTGTATGATTGGTGCGACAGCCGAATACAAAGAATTGCCATAGAATTATCTGCTGACGTAGATGAAATTTACGATATGGTTCAAACGAAAATATCTGTTTTAGAAAGTAAGATACAAGCAGAATTTTCCGAAACCGAAGAATATAAAGTACATGAAGAGCATGATAATATAACCACGATTCACGCATTGCACAAAACAGAATTTACAAGAAAATATGGAGTTGATGGAGATGAATATGATAAATGCTATGATGTGTTTGGAGAATTAAGAAACCCAGAATATCTTGAAAAGATAAAGAAAGAATACAAGCAACGAAAGGAATACGAAGAAAAAAGCCGTAGTTATCAAGATGATTTTTGGAGTAACTACAGCAAATATTTTGGCGGTGGTGGAAGTAGTTACCACAATTCTGTTTCTGATAACCACACAGAAGATGACAGGGAAACCTTGAAACAGTTTTACAGAACATTGTGCAAAAAGTATCATCCAGACGCAAATCCAGACATTGACACTTCAAAGGAAATGCAGTTGCTTAATCGGCTGAAAAGCGAATGGGGAATATAGATAGTACAAAATAAATATGACAATAAAGACAGGGCGTTAAATCCCTGCCTTTTTTATATTATACTGCTCCTGCTGGTAGAATAGCAAGCACTGCCTGTGGACGTCCACAAGCTAAAATAATCCTGTCCAAACAAGCCCATTTTACCAATTTTTTCCTTTATGGTATATAAATCTACCCTGAAAGTATTTTAATCCAAATACGGGGCGAATAGAGCCGTTTAAGAGGGTGATTTATTATCTTGATAGTTTGTCTGATGTCTCGTAGATATATTTCAGATATCTCACAGATGTCTTGGATATATATTTCAGATATCTTGGAGATGTCTCATAAATGTCTTACAGATATCTCCAACATAATGTTTTTGATATCTTTTAAAGATTTTCTTATGCCTTCTGGGGTTTTAGGGGAACTTCCACTAACAAGACTGCAATTTGTCCGACAAAATGCGTATCTTGCCCAGAGCTTTTATAATCAAAGAGCCCCTAAGATAAACTTAGGAGCCCTTATAATTACTGCTAACGAAATTCCATCATGCCGCACCTCCTACTCTTTATAAATATAAAGATACTGCGCAAGCTGATATAAGCGTTTGATTGACTTGTCTGACAAGCGGTCAAGAAGTTTTAATAATGCTGCTTTGTAAGCTGTCATCTCGCACCGCCTTTCTTTGCTTTCTGCCCTTTCATATAGCCATAAGCAAAAGCGGTACAGACGATTTCAAGCGTATTACCGAGTTCTCTTATCTCGTTTATATCCGTCAAGAGCATATCATAGGCTTCAGGGTGCTTCTTGATGTATTCGTCTACTCTCTGTGGTACTGTTCTTTTAGCCATTGTACACCCCCTATTCCTCTGAATTATCCAGATTGCCCTGTGTACCGGAATTGACGTTGTTGAAGCCCTCACCGTCCTGCGAGATGTAGTCGTAGGAATTGAACAGTTCTCTCCACTCTCTGTCGTTCTTGTAATAGAACGCTGCTCCGACAGTGATTACCGCTGCAAGAAGGATAAGCAATCCGATTGTTGTGATTCTGGACTGCGACTTGAACTCACGGAAAATTTCCGTAGCAAAGTTCGGCTGCTGGTTCTGCGGTTCCTGTGTTGAATTTTCTTTTTCGTTCATTAAAAAATAGCCTCCTTCAAATTGTTCTTGAAAGAGGTCACTCTCTATGATAAAATATTTCATAGAGGGAAACCTCAACCTTAAGAGTGTTGATTAACTTTTAGCGGAGTGTCAACGCTCTATTTCTTTTGCAAAAGCAGATGTATTCCTTGTCTTATAGCTTCACCTTTTGTGATATTATGCTCTTTGCAATAAATCTCAAGTTTCTTTTCAGTTTCATCATCAAGACGAACACTAAATCTATTAGACTTTGGTTTTTCTGCTTTTGGTCTACCTGCTGGTGACATCAATCCCCCTCCTTTCTTGTCACACCTTTATTATATTTATGTCACACATAAATGTCAAGAAGAATTTTAAAAAGTGACAGATTAGCACAATAAAAATACAAAATAAAAGTCAATAAAGGTACATTATAAAATTGCTAAAAAGTACATTTTGTACCTTTTTGAAATTTGTGGATAACTCTGCAAATCCTTGATTTTACTAGCTTTTTCACATAGAATATATGTTCCCCCCTAGCCACGACACGGCTACCCCCCTAGCCACGACACGGCTACCCCCCTAG
>CAJUBZ010000021.1 GCA_910584795.1 uncultured Eubacterium sp.
TCGTTTTGTAGTGGCAGAGACATTTCACTGCTGAAACAATATAGACAGCGAATATCTTCAAGAATGGAAGTGAAGATATTCGCTGTCTGCATTATTTTAGCAGGAAAGTGAATCCTCTACAAACCGGAATTTATCTCAGGAACAATCTTACCATCTTATCATACATTTTTCTATAGGGCTGATATCTCATTGGCATATCAATCCAGTTATATTTTTTCAAAATACTCTTTTCATGAGTAAATGTCTGAAAACTCTTAATACCATGATATGCTCCCATACCACTGTCTCCAACACCGCCAAATCCCATCTGTGAAGTTGCAAGATGCAATACCGTATCATTAATACAGCCCCCGCCAAAAGCTACTTTTTCTGTAAACAGTTTCTGTACTTTTCTATCATTTGAGAAAATATACAATGCCAATGGATGTGGACGTTCTTCAATAAATTTCACCGCTTCTTCTATCTTTTCATATGTAAGAACAGGTAATACCGGACCGAATATTTCCTCCTGCATGACTGCGTCATTCTCTGTGACATTATCTAATATCGTAGGCTCAATACGAAGTTCATTGTCTCTTCCCTTTCCGCCTAAAATAACTTTTTCTCTATCAATTAATCCCATGACACGATAATAATGCTTCTCATTTATCATCTTACCATATTTTTGATTATCTAATGGACTTTCCCCATACATTTTCTTAACAGTATGAATGAATATTTCTAAAAATTCATCTTTAATATCTTTATCGATTAACAAATAATCCGGTGCCACACATGTCTGTCCCAGATTCAAATACTTTCCAAAAGCCAGTCTTTTGGCTGCCAGTTTCAGATTTGCTGTTTTATCAATGATACACGGACTTTTGCCTCCCAGTTCCAAAGATACCGGCGTCAGATTCTTCGAAGCTTTCTCCATAACCAGTTTCCCTACGGTTACGCCTCCGGTAAAGAATATATAATCAAACTTCTGCTCTAATAACTCTGTATTCTCAGCACGTCCGCCTTCTACCACACATACATATTCCTGCTCAAACACTTTTTCTATTATCTTCTTTATGATAGCGGAAGTTGCCGGTGAATATGCGGATGGCTTTGCCACAACACAGTTTCCTGCCGCAATCGCACCAATCAAAGGTTCCATCGTCAGCATAAACGGATAATTCCAAGGCGCCATAACCAAAACCACGCCATATGGCTCAAATACAGAATAACTTTTCCCATGGAAATTCGCTAAATCCGTTCTATGTCTCTTCGGCTTATTCCACCGCTTGATATGTTTTATTTGATAAGATAATTCTGCTAATGTCAAACCAATTTCACACATATAAGATTCACTGACAGACTTACCCAAATCCGATTTTAACGCCTGACAGATTTCCTCTTCACATTCCAGTATTACCTGCTTTAATTTCTTTAAATATTTAATTCTGTCATCCACATAAAAAGTTTTCTTCTGGTAATAAAACTCTCTTTGTTTTTTTACAACATCCTCAATTCTGCTCATCCTGCTTCCTCTTTTTCCTATATTTTACCGTTTTTCACCCTATGATAAACCTCTTCCAGTTCTTTTGCATTCATTAACTTTGGTACCGGATATAATGGGTTACTTTCCTTATCTGCATGTTTTGCCATTTTCGGAATGTCCCTCTCTTCAATTCCTTCAATATAATCAGAAATATTCATCGACTGATTCATATCTTTTATCCACTGAATAAAAGCCTTTGCTGTCTCCTCTTCATTCTGTTTATCTTCTATAATATTTGCTTTCACTGCAAGCTTTGCGAGTTTCTTATAACAGGCTTCTCCATACATTTCCAATACATATGGTAAAATCACTGCATTTGCCAACCCGTGAGGTACTCCATACTGCCCTCCTAAAGAATGTGCCACACCATGTACATATCCCACATAAGACTGTGTAAATGCCACTCCTGCACAGTATGAGGCTTTCAACATATTCATTCTTGCCTTCGCATCATTTCCATCATCATATGCTTTTTTTAGATTTTTTCCAATTAACTTAATTGCTCTTACAGCCTTTTTTCTTGTATATCTTGTAGTACTTCTTCCTATATATGCCTCTATCGCATGGGTCAGTGCATCCATACCTGTTGTAGCTGTTAAATGTTGAGGCAGACTCGTTGTAACTTTATAGTCCAACACTGCATACTTTGGAATTAACGGAAAATCATTAATTGGATACTTATGATGTGTCTCTTCATCAGTTATTACTGCTGCCAATGTCGTCTCACTGCCTGTTCCTGCAGTCGTCGGAATCGCTAATAGTAATGGAATCTTTTTATGTATTTTTAAAATCCCTTTCATTTTACTTACCGGCTGATTCGGTTTTGCTACTCGGGCTCCTGCTGCCTTTGCACAATCCATGGATGAACCGCCACCTAATGCAATAATTGCCTGACAGCCACCCTCTATGTACTTGTCTTTTGCTTCTTCCACGTTTGAAACAGTAGGGTTTGCTACCGTATTATCGTAATACTCATAAGATATTTCAGCTTTATCCAAAATGTCCGTAAGCCGTTTTCCAAGACCAACTTCTGTGATACCCTTATCTGTCACAACCAATACCTTATTGAAATTAAATTTTTCCAATACTTTCGGTATTTTATCCATTCCCTCTAATATTTTAGGCTCTGTATATGGCAGTAATGGTAATGCTGCTCTGAAACAAATCTGAAAAATTCTACAGTATGTCTTTTTTACAATGTTCATCTGTTTTTCCCCTTTTACAAAAATTTTAATTTACTAAATTAACTGACCAACAAAGAGTTCACTTGTGAACTTTCTCAAAGCATATTTTCCATGGAACAATTACTTTCTCCACATCTCTGCGATTTGGGAAACATTTGCATTAAACTTTACGCACAAATATAATTCCGTAAGCTCCCGGTCCAATATGTGTTCCAATCGTCGGTCCAATCTGAAATCTGTCTGTAAATTCTACTCCCTGTTCGCTTAATTTATCCGTAAATGTTTCATTATTTTCAGTTCCCAGAGAATATAAACTATATATAGGAAAACTCTCATCAATGTTCTCTGCTATAATCAGTTTTTCAATATCATTTAGTGCCTTTTTCTTTCCGATGCTTTTTGCCTTTACTCCAATTTTTCCTTCTTCTGTAATCGTAATCAATGGTTTAATTTTTGCCAGACTGCCAATGCCTGCTTCTAACTTAGAAAGTCTTCCTCCACGATACAAATTCTCTAACGTATCAAGTACTGCATAAATCTTTACTCTGGATTTCATTTCATCTAATATATCTGTAATCTCCTGTGCAGTCTTTCCTTTATCTCTCAGTTCCATACCATAATCCACTAAAACTTTAATGGCATATGTAGCTGTAAGAGAATCTACAATATAAATATTATCATAATCTACCATATCCTTTGCCAATGCTGCACTCTGGACTGTACCACTTAATCCGGAAGACAGCAGCACACAAATCAATTCATCCCCTGCTTCTTTTACCTTTTCAAAAACCTCCACAAATTCCTGTGGTGATGGCTGTGATGTTTTTGGAAACTCTTCCGACTCCTGAGTCATTTGATAAAACTCATCCTTTGTCACGCTTCCGTTATCACTAAATGTTTTCTCTCCAATTGCAATTGGAATGGAAACATGCTCTATTCCTTTTTCTTTTGCTTCTTTTACATCATAGTCTGATGAAGACTCTATTAAAAATCTAATCATAATACCTCCTACTGATGAATTACCTCTAGTGCTGCATCTGAAATAACGTTAAACACATCTACAATTTCCTTTGTTTTCTCAGAACCAATTCTTTTTTCAATTTTATTTACAATTTCATCAACCACTTCCAATACTTCTTCATGACCTTTTTCATAATAAGAAATATTTTCTTCTTTAAACATTACATACACGCTCCGCTTATCTTCCTCGGATCTCTTTCTGACAATCAGTCCCTTTTCCTCAAGGCTGTTCAGAGTCCGATTCATCAAAGATTTCAGTAATCTTGTTTTTTCACACAAATCCGTTGCTGTTAAGTACTCACCCGGAAATTTTTTTCTCTGATTGTTAAGAATATTACATATCAAAGCTTCATTATATGGAAGCTGTGTAACAATTCTCTCGTTACATATGGTGTTGGATAATCTTAACCATGCACTTAATAATTCTTCATTAAATCCTTTCATTTTTTCTTCCTTTGCAATTAGTTTACTTTGTGAACCTTTCACTTTGTGTACTTTACTATACATTTTGGGTTTCGTCAATATAATAATTTCGCTTTAAAAAGTGTTTACTTCTATCTCTAGAATATGTTATTCTACTATCTATGACTATTCAGAGATACTAATATAAGGAGTTTTATAATGAAAAATATTAAGGCAAAATATTTTGGTGATAAAGATTTTTACAAAATGATATTGGCGATAGCATTACCAATTGTAATACAGAGTCTTTTTACAAACTTTGTAGCAATGCTTGATAATGTGATGGTTGGAAAAGTCGGAACAGATCAGATGACCGGTGTAGCTGTTGTAAACCAGCTCTTCTTTGTTTTTAATCTCGCAGTATTTGGTGGAATGTCCGGAGCCGGTATTTTCTCCGCCCAGTATTTTGGCAGAAAAGACCACAAGGGAGTCCGTAACGTATTTCGAATGAAATTTATTATTGGTCTGTTTGTTATCGCAATCAGTCTGTCCATATTCATTATTCTTCATGAACCACTAATCAACATGTTTTTACATGAAGGTGGTGAATCCGGTAACATTGCTGCCACATTTCATTATGCAAAAAATTACTTATTTGTTATGCTTTTTAGTATTATCCCATTTGTAATTTCCAATTGCTACAGTACTACATTAAAAGAAGCTGGACAGACGACCGTTCCCATGATTGCAGGTGTTATTGCAGTTATTGTTGACTTCGTCTTTAACGCATTATTAATTTTTGGTTTGTTAGGATTTCCAAAACTTGGAGTTGTTGGTGCAGCCATCGCTACCGTCCTTTCCAGATTTGTAGAGTGTGGTTATCTTATGTTCTATACACACAGACATTCTGATAAATACCAATTTATCATTGGTGCATACCGTAATCTTCATGTTCCTATGCATCTGGTAAAAAATATTCTAGCTAAGGGAACACCTTTATTATTCAATGAAGTTTTATGGGCTGCCGGTATTGCAATGCAGACTCAGGCTATGTCTACAAGAGGATTACCTGCTGTAGCAGGACTTAATATTGCCAACACAATTAACAATGTAGTTAACACTGCATTCTTAACAATGGGTATTGCAATCTCCATTGTTATCGGTCAATTAATCGGAGCTGGAAAGGAAAAAGAAGCTGTTGATACGGACAGAAAAATGATTGTTTTTTCGATTTTGATTTCTCTGGGAGTATCCGCAATTCTTTTGATTGCTGCTGTACTTTTCCCACAGATATACAATACTACAGGAGAAATCCGCTATCTTGCTTCAAGATTTATACTGGTCTATGCTTTAGCCGCACCATTTAATGCTTTTACCAATGCATCATATTTTACACTGCGCAGTGGCGGAAAAACAATCATGACGTTTATTTTTGACAGTGGCTTTATCTGGTGTATAAACGTTCCTCTTGCTATGATACTGGCACACCTTACATCAATGCCTATTGTCTGGATGTTTCTATGCATCAGCATGTTAGATGCTGTGAAATCCATTATTGGGTTTATATTAGTGAAAAGAAAAACGTGGTTAAATACGATTGTGGAATAGAAAAAGAAGCCTCTCGAATTAGGTTTATATGCCCTTACGGACATCGCCTATCCTGTTGGCAGACAGGATAGGCTTTTTTATTTATGTTTGTTTCTCTTATCGAAAAAGGCAAACAACGCTACAAAAAACTTTATCCATTTTTCGTTACTTTAAAACATAAACTCTGCCATCACATAATTACTTACATCAATTCCCCATTCTGTCAATCTAACATTGTCTCCACTCTGTTCCAACAATCCCTGTACCATAAGTTTATCTGAAACTTTTCCGTATACCTCTTCATACTTCTTCCCAAACGTTTCTTCAAACCCTTTCACAGATACTCCTTCCATCATACGAAGTCCAAGGAACATAAATTCTTCTATTTGTTCTTCTACTGATAATTTTTGCTGATTTTCTTCTATCGATTTTATAATATTCTGATTCAGCCTTACAGCATATTCATTGTTCCCCAAATTTCTATTAGGAATATCTGCTTTCAACAACTTATCCATATATACACGAATGTCCCTCACATTATTATATCTTTCTTCCTGATACAATGATGCTGCACCTATTCCAAATCCCAAATAGTCTTTACGTTTCCAATACCCAATATTATGTTTACACTCATATCCTCTTTTTGCATAATTAGATATTTCATATCTCTCATACCCTGCCTTGGCAAGCAGTTCCCTTGTCAGGTAATACATTTTTCTCTCTTCCTCTTCCTTAGGAAGAATCGTTTTGCCTTTCGCTTCAGCACTTTCCACTCGTCGATACATTTCCGTTCCCTCTTCCACAATCAAGCTGTAAGCTGATATATGCTCAGGATTCAATTCAATAATTTTTTTCAATGTTTCCTGATATGACTTTTCACTTTGTCCCGGCAGAGCACTCATCAAATCAATATTAATATTATCAAAACCACATTTTCTTGCCACATGATAAGATTCTAAAAATTGTGCATAATTATGTATTCGTCCAATCTCCTCCAACTCTTTATCATTGGCACTTTGAAGTCCGATACTGACTCTGTTGATTCCAAGTTTTTTATACAACTGCAGTTTTTCCTCTGTCACTGTTCCCGGATTACATTCAATAGTAATCTCCGCATCATCTGAAACTTTACTATTTGCCATCAATGCACTCAATATTTCTTTAATTAAACTTTCCTGTAAAATAGACGGGGTTCCCCCACCTATAAATACAGTATCTATCAGATAATCTTCCATTTTTTCTCTACTTAATTCAATTTCCCGAACCAATGCCCTAACATAGTCTCTTTGTATCTCTTCATCTACGCTCATAGATAAAAAATCACAATAACTACATTTTCTAACACAAAATGGAATATGAATATATATCTTTAATCTCTTACTTTGTTTCACTATTTTTTTCTCCAAAAAAACTCTATACTTTTGCACCTTACACAATTGTTCTGATAACATTAATTTTTCTTTTCGACACCTAAAACAGATAAAGAATAGGCACCGCCTATTCTTCATCTAACTTCAATACTGCCATAAATGCACTCTGTGGTATCTCAACATTTCCTACCTGGCGCATACGCTTCTTACCTTCTTTCTGTTTTTCAAGAAGTTTCTTCTTACGGGAAATATCACCACCGTAACATTTTGCCAATACATCCTTGCGCATTGCCTTTACAGTCTCTCTTGCAATAACCTTGCTGCCCACTGCCGCCTGAATCGGCACCTCAAACAACTGTCTCGGGATTTCCTTCTTTAACTTCTCACACATCTTCTTTCCTCGTTCATATGCAGAAACCTCTGGCACAATAAACGATAATGCATCCACTTCTTCCTTATTGATAAGAATGTCTAACTTGACTAATTTTGCCTGTTCATATCCTTTCAATTCATAATCAAAAGATGCATAACCTCTAGAGCGGGATTTTAGTGCATCAAAGAAATCATAAATAATTTCATTTAACGGAATATCGTATTTTAAAAGCGCTCTCTGTCCTTCAACATATTCCATGCTAATATATCTTCCACGTCTCTGTTGGCACAATTCCATAATCGCACCGATAAACTCTGTTGTCACCATTATTTCGGCACTGACAATCGGCTCTTCCATATAAGAAATTTCATTCGGATCTGGAAGATTTGTCGGATTCGTCAGTTCTATTATCTCTCCATTGTCTTTATAAACTTTATAAATAACGGATGGCGCAGTTGTTACCAGATCAAGACCATATTCTCTCTCTAATCTCTCCTGAATTATCTCGAGATGCAACAGTCCCAAAAATCCACAACGGAATCCAAATCCAAGAGCAACCGATGTCTCTGGTTCATATTTTAATGCCGCATCATTTAACTGCAATTTTTCCAATGCATCTCTTAAATCCGGGTATTTTGCTCCATCTGCTGGATAAAGACCACAATACACCATAGACTGCACTTCCTTGTATCCCGGCAGTGCCTCACTACACGGTGCATCTGCATTCGTTACCGTATCACCAACCTTTGTATCTGCCACATTTTTAATACTTGCTGTAATATATCCAACCATTCCTGCTGACAATTCTTCACAGGATATAAACTGCCCCGCACCGAAGTATCCAACTTCAACGACATTGGCTGTAGCTCCTGTCGCCATCATTTTAATATTCATTCCGGGCTTCACTGTACCTTCTTTGATTCTGCAGAATACAATAACACCTTTGTATGAATCATATAAACTATCAAATATTAATGCCTGCAGGGGTGCCTTCGCATCACCTGTTGGTGCTGGTACATTTTTTACAATTGCTTCTAAAACATCTTCGCAATTTAATCCTGTTTTTGCCGAAACTAAAGGTGCATCTTCTGCCTCTAGTCCGATGACATCCTCTATTTCTGCTTTTACTCTGTCCGGGTCTGCAGAAGGCAGATCTACTTTATTAATAACCGGAAAAACTTCCAAATCATGATCCATGGCAAGATACACGTTTGCCAATGTCTGTGCTTCTACTCCCTGTGCTGCATCTACTACCAGTACTGCACCATCACAGGCTGCCAGACTTCTTGATACCTCATAGTTAAAATCCACATGTCCTGGTGTATCAATTAAATTAAAAATATATTCTTCTCCGTCTTTTGCTTTATAAACTGTACGGACTGCCTGAGATTTGATGGTAATGCCACGCTCACGTTCCAAATCCATATTATCAAGAACCTGAGACTGCATCTCTCTATTTGTTAAAAGACCTGTCATCTCAATGATTCTATCTGCCAATGTCGATTTACCATGGTCAATATGAGCGATAATACAAAAATTTCTTATTTTACTCTGGTCTATACGTGCCACTTTTTCCTCCACTTACTTTGTCAGATTATCTATAATAAACTGATATATTTTTTGACTGTTATTCATTGCTTCCCAGTTCGTACACATCTGAGATGCCATTTTTCTGTCAGGTGTAGAGATATTTACTTCAATCAGTGTTGTATCTCCTTCCTTGACCTGACAGTGAACTACATAATCTCCATTGGATGCCCTGTAGTAATCAGAAATTGTTCCAACTTCATTACGCAGTTCATATTTATTATCTACCAGAAACATGTCTATATCATCCACTACCTGATTTGGGATTTTATTTTCAAAAAACTTAAGACTTTCTCTCCCCTCTGATGTCAGATGATAATAGGATGTGTTTCGATTCACATTAGAAAAAACAAATCCGTCTTCTATTAACTCACTGATTGCTTTCTGCACTGCAAAATAATTGGTATACTCATTTTCCAAAAAAAATTGTGAAATCTGTGTGTTTGTCAATGGAAATTCTACTTTATTCAGCATATGCATAATCATTAACTTATATAAAGTTTCTGTTTCAATTGCCATATGTTGTTACTCCTCATTTGTATTATATATTAGTTCATCTATTACTTCCAATATTTCATCTTTCCCCTGTTTTGTCTGTGCCGAAAAAGGTAATATCTTCGTTCCGGAAACTACATCTAACCCCACTTTTATCATTTTAATATGTTTTTGAATCTGACTTCTTTTAATCTTATCCAGCTTCGTAGCAATAATAATTGGTTCATATCCATTTGCCAATATCCATTCATACATATTAATATCATTATTCGACGGTTCATGTCTGATATCAATTAATAAAAATACTGCTTTTAACACCTGTGAAGTATGAAGATAATTCTCAATCATCTTTCCCCATTTTGCCTTAACTTCTTTTGCAACACTGGCATAACCGTAGCCTGGCAGATCAACAAAATAACACTCTTTATTTACATTATAAAAATTAATCGTTTGTGTTTTTCCCGGCTGAGAAGATGTTCTAGCCAAAGCTTTTCGATTTACAAGACTATTAATTAAAGATGACTTACCTACATTAGACTTACCTGCAAAAGCTATTTCCGGTATCACATTTTCCGGCAGTTTACTGGTAATCCCACAAACAGTCTCTAATTCAACACTCTTAACAATCATCTTCCTTTACCTCACTACTTTATTTTTTATTTAGCAAAGAGCTGTCTTTAAAACATCACTCATATCTTCTGCTAAAATAACTCTCATACCACTGATAATTTCCTTAGAAATCTCGTCTAGCACCGGCTCATTTTTCTTTGGAACCAATACTGTCTTAATTCCTGCATTTTTTGCAGCCAGAAGTTTTTCTTTTAATCCGCCAATCGGCATTACCTTTCCTCGTAGGTTAACTTCTCCGGTCATCGCTACCTTACAGTTTACCTTACGTTTTGCCGCTGCTGACAAAAGAGCTGTAGCCATCGTAATACCTGCCGATGGACCATCTTTTGGAACAGCACCTTCCGGCACATGAATATGTATATCATGCTCTCTAAAGAACGATTTTTTAACGCCATAATCATCTGCGATACTTCTTACATAAGTTAATGCGATCTGGGCAGACTCTTTCATGACATCACCTAACTGTCCTGTCAATTTCAATTCACCTTTCCCCGGCATTGTATTGACTTCTATCTGGAGCGTAGTTCCACCGACAGCAGTCCACGCCAACCCTCTTACGATACCAATATCATTCTTTTCATTTGCCATATCAATATCATAAAGTTTTCTTCCAAGATATTTCTCAATATTTTTTGAAGTAACCTTTAAACGCTTTTTCTGGTTCTTTACAATTTCACTGGCAGCCTTTCTGCACACCTTAGAAATCTCTCTGTCTAATTGTCTCACACCGGCTTCTCTGGTATAATGTTTTATAATACTGTTAATTCCCTCATCTGTAATTGACAGCCAGCTTTTCTTAATACCATTTTTCTCATATTGTTTTTTAATTAAATGATCTTTTGCAATATGAAATTTTTCATTCTCCGTATATCCCTCTACTTCTATAATCTCCATTCTGTCAAGCAATGGCTCTGGAATAGTGCTTGCATCATTTGCTGTAGCGATAAATAATACCTTTGACAAATCAATTGGTAGTTCTACATAATTATCCCGAAACTTCATATTCTGCTCTGAATCTAATACTTCCAGCAATGCTGCCGCCGGGTCACCATGAACACCTCTTCCCATCTTATCAATTTCATCAAATAAAATAAGTGGATTAGATACACCTGCCTGTTTTAACCCTTTCACAATACGTCCCGGCATTGCTCCCACATATGTTTTTCTATGTCCGCGGATCTCTGACTCATCATCCACACCACCTAAACATATTCGCACATACTTCTTATTTAATGCCTCTGCGATAGAATTTGCTATCGATGTTTTTCCTGTTCCCGGAGGTCCCACAAGACATATAATCGGGCTGGCTTTCTCGGCCATGGTAAGCTGTCTGACTGCTAAAAATTCTAATATGCGTTCTTTTACCTTTTTTAATTCATAATGATCTCTATTCAGAATATCCTCTGCATTTTTTAAATCGGGATTCTCTTCTGTCTCATGATTCCATGGAAGCTCTAACATTGTTTCTAAATACGTTCTGATAACGTTGCCTTCCACTGCATTTCCTGCATAAGATTTGAATCTGGATAATTCCTTTAATAGTTTTTCCTTAACTTCTTCATCTGCGTTCAGTTCATGAATCTGATTTTCGAACTCATCTGCTTCTGCCAGAAAATCATCTCCCAATTCCTCTCTGATAACCTGCATCTGTTCACGCAGAATATGCTCTTTCTGACTTTTATCTAGACGTTCTTTCACCTTATTAATAATGCCTGCACGAATTTCACCAATTTCAGATTCTTTTGTTAAATATGCCAGCACAACAGAAAATTTGTCAAGTATATCTGTAACTTCTAAATACTCCTGCTTTGTTTTATAGTCCACTTTTATTCGCAAAAGAATCTGAATCATCATCTTTTCCAGCCCATCAATCGCCATTAAGCCTTTAAAACTTGATTCTGAAAGTTCGTTAATTGTTGCATGAAATGTTTTTACTGCATCTTTCAACTCTCTGACAAAAGCTTCTTCCTGAATATCTGACAAAGTATTTTCCTCTTCGCAGATAATTTCTGCTTCTCCCTCAAAATATTCTTTTTCCTCATAGAGAGCCTGAATAATTCCCTTCCCTACAGCCTCAACCATAACTCTTACAACGTTTCCCTGCAGTTTATTTAACTGCTTTACAACAACGATTGTACCTACTTTATATACACCATCAAAACCCGGTGTTTCTTCCACCGGGTCTTTCTGTGCAACAACAAATAATTCTGTGCTGTTAAGCATTGCCTGCTCTGCTGCTGCAATTGATGATTTTCTGCTAACGTCAAAATGAACTGTTGTTCCCGGTAATATCGCTAGTCCTCTCAATGGTATAACCGGAAATCTCTTTATATTCTCTGACATAAAATCTCCTTATTTCACTACAATTATGCAGTTTTCCCCTTTTTCTTCTTTGTTGTATCATTCTTATTTACACGTGAATTATAAACTAACTCAGCATCTGCTAATCCGTTGACAACGTCTTCATTTATAATGCATGCCTTAATAGTTTCATCAGAAGGTGTTTCATACATAGTATCCATAACAGCATTTTCTATTATGGCTCTTAAGCCTCTTGCCCCTGTTTTTCTTTCTACCGCAAGTTTTGCAATTGTACTGACAGCTTCTTCAGTAAATTTCAATTCTACACCATCTAACTCAAATAACTTTTTATATTGTTTTA
Source organism: uncultured Eubacterium sp. (assembly GCA_910584795.1). Lineage (GTDB taxonomy): Bacteria > Bacillota > Clostridia > Lachnospirales > Lachnospiraceae > Eubacterium_G. The sequence goes on from CAJUBZ010000021.1 coordinate 12,836, forward strand.
CCAAAGCATTCTTTGGTTCTGTCAAAATTCTTTCTAACGCTTTCTCGTCTAACAAATCAAGTGTCACTGTTACTGGTACACGACCAATAAATTCTGGTATCAGACCAAATTTAGTTAAATCCTGTGGCATTACTTCTTTTAACAACTCATCCGTCTTCTTATCGGACTTTTCTGATAATTCAGAAGCAAATCCAATTGTGCTTTTGTCTAGTCGTCTCTCAATAATTTTATCCAGCCCTGCAAAAGCTCCTCCACAAATAAATAATATATTTGTAGTATCAATAGGAATCAATTCCTGTTGTGGATGTTTTCTGCCTCCCTGTGGCGGCACGCTGGCTTCTGTTCCCTCTAAAATCTTAAGAAGTGCCTGTTGAACACCTTCACCGGATACGTCTCTGGTGATAGAAACGTTTTCAGATTTCTTAGTAATTTTGTCTATTTCATCAATATAAATTATACCATGCTGTGCTCTTTCTATATCGTAGTCTGCTGACTGGATCAATTTTAATAAAATGTTTTCAACATCCTCACCTACATATCCTGCTTCTGTCAGAGTAGTAGCATCTGCAATAGCAAAAGGTACATTCAGTATTTTTGCCAATGTCTGAGCCAGATAGGTTTTACCGGAACCGGTTGGGCCCAGTAATAAAATGTTTGATTTCTGAAGTTCTACATCTAAATCTTTATTCGCTAAAACTCTCTTATAATGATTATATACTGCAACAGACAATACTTTTTTTGCCTTATCCTGCCCTATCACATACTGGTCTAAAAAGTCTTTTATCTCTTTTGGCTTTAGTAAATTAATTTCGTCTTTAACGTCATCTTTACCATTCCCATAAACTTCATCATCTACAATTCCTGCACAAATCTCCACACATTCATCGCAAATATACGCATCTCCGGGACCTGATATCAGTCTTCTTACCTGTCCCTCTGTTCTTCCACAAAAGGAACAGCGCAAAATATTATCCGTTATATTCTTATTCGCCATAATAACCTCTCATATTTCAACATAAGGCACCACTAACAGCGGTGCCTTATATTATCTTTCTTTTATTACCTGATCTACTAAACCATATTCTTTTGCTTCATCCGCAGACATCCAGTTATCTCTGTCAGTGTCTTTTTCAACAACTTCAACAGGCTGTCCGGAATTCTCGGCTAAGATTTCGTTTAACTTTTTCTTAGTCTTTAAAATATGCTCTGCAGCAATCTGAATCTCTGTAGCCTGTCCCTGTGCACCGCCAAGTGGCTGATGAATCATAATTTCTGCATTTGGAAGGGCATATCTTTTACCTTTTGCTCCACTTGATAAAAGGAATGCGCCCATGCTTGCCGCCATACCAATACAAGTAGTTGAAACATCACATTTGATATAATTCATAGTATCATAAATAGCCATTCCTGCTGTAACAGAACCTCCCGGACTATTAATGTACATATGAATATCCTTTCCCGGATCTTCTGATTCCAGAAATAATAACTGTGCAACAACCACACTGGCTGTAGCATCATTAATCTCTTCTCCTAAGAAAATAATTCTGTCTTTTAATAATCTTGAATAAATGTCATAAGAACGCTCTCCTCTGGAATTCTGTTCAATGACATAAGGTACTAATGCCATATTCATACCTCCTAATGAAATCTGTATTATTCTTATTTTGCAGCTTCTACTACCAGTTTTGCTGCCTTTCTTGCACAGATATCTGCCCTAAAGTTTTTCTTATCATCATCAGATAATAATTCATCTACTTTGTCAGCTTCCATCTGATATCTTTCTGCCATTTTCTTAATTTCTTCATCATATTCTTCTTGTGTAGCTTCAATGTTTTCAGCCTTAACAATTGCTTCAAGTACAAGACTTGACTCAACTCTTGCCTGAGCCTGTGGTTTTACCTGCTCTGTAAGCTGCTCTACAGTTGAACCTGTAAACTGCATATACTGTTCAAAAGAAATACCCTGCATAGCAATATTCTGGGCAAACTCTTCTACCATCTGCTGGCACTGAGCTTCAATCATTTTTTCAGGAATATCCATCTCTGAATCTTTAACGATTGCTTCAATTACTTTACTTTCTTTATCAGCCTCAGCTTCCTGAGCCTTCTTTTCTTCAAGGTTCTTCTTTATATCAGCTTTATATTCATCCAATGTATCGAACTCTGAAACATCCTGTGCAAAATCATCATCTAATTCAGGATATTCCTTTACTTTTATCTCTTTGATTGTCACTTTAAACATCGCAGGCTTTCCTGCAAGTTCTTCTGCCTGATACTGTTCCGGGAAAGTAACATTAACTTCAACTTCTTCTCCAACTTTCTTTCCGATAAGCTGTTCTTCAAATGTATCAATAAATGAATGAGAACCGATTGTTAATGGGTAATCTTCTCCCTTTCCACCTTCAAATGGCTCTCCATCTACAAAACCTTCAAAATCGATTGTTGTCTGGTCACCATCTTCTACTGCCTTGTCATCCGCTGCGACAAGTCTTGCATTCTGCTCTTTTACTTTGTCAAGTTCAGCCTGTACATCTTCATCTGTAACAGTTGCATCCATCGCTTCAACTTTTACACCTTTGTATTTTCCAAGTTTAATTTCAGGTTTCAGAGTTACTTCTGCCTCAAAAATAAAAGGCTTTCCTTTTTCAATCTGTGTCACACTGATTTCCGGACGGGCAACAATTTCCAATTCGCTTTCTACCGCTGCCTGTGCATACGCTCCAGGTATCAGATCATTTGCAGCATCTTCATAAAACACTCCAACACCATACATTTTTTCTACCATAGCATAAGGAACCTTACCTTTTCTAAATCCTGGTACATTAAATTTATTTTTGTTCTTCTGATATGCAGCCTGAATCGCCTTTTCAAACTCTTCTGCTGATACCTCAATAGTAAGCTTGGCTGTGTTGTTCTCTAACTTTTCTACCTGTAAACTCATTATTTTTCCTCCTTGTTATAAAAACGGGCTTGAGTAATCCCATTTATTCACTCTATTAATTGGCGTAAGGGCATAGTAACCCCTTGACGCAGAGTAAAATTATACCATACAATTTATTGCTTGTCACTACTTTTCCTTTAAATGTACTGTATCTGATCTGCAACCATTCCACTAGTTGCTTCATCAACCAGCTGGGAAATCATTTCCAGACCAAGTTCAAGTGCCACACCTAATCCTTTGGCTGTAATATAATTTCCATCTGTGACAACGGCTCCGCCATATTCTTTACAATTCATCTGTTCTGCAAAAGTAGGATAGGAAGTAGCCTTCTTATCCTTCAATAATCCTAATCGGCCATACACGCTTGGTGCTGCACAAATTGCAGTGAGCCACTTTCCCTGCTCATTATATTTTATAATCTGTTCTGTAAGTTCCCGGCAGTTTGCAAGATTTTCTGTGCCTACAGCACCACCCGGTAAAAAGATACAATCACCCATATCAAAATCTACCTCATCCATATTCTTATCAGCAAAAAACTTAATTCCATGGGAACCTTCCACCATAAGTTCTTCTTTCACAGATACCATTACTACATTTAATTTTTTTGTTCTTTTGAGCAAATCAATAACCATTAACGCTTCCACTTCTTCCACGCCATCTGCCAAAAATGCATATACTGTTTTCATATAATTAACCTTTCCTACCATTTAATTGTTTTATTTTACGTTTATATCGCAGTCAATTATACCATAATCGGATAATGTGTCCAACTTATTAAAATCACGTTAAATTTTTCTTGCAATTGTTTTTTTAGAATTTTAAAATAAAGAAAGATTATAATAAAATTAATTACATTTGTAAAAACATCAGGAGAGATATTATGGGAATGGAAATAGAAAAAAAATTTGTACCTAACGAAATACCAAAAAATCTGGCGCAGTTTAAACATCACAAAATTGAGCAGGCATATTTAAATACTGCTCCAGTTGTTAGAATCAGAAAACAGGATAATGAATATTATTTAACTTATAAGGGTGGTGGAATGATGGCACGGGAAGAATATAATCTGCCCCTTAATGCAGAAAGTTACCAACATCTTCGTGAAAAGGCCGACGGAAATATTATTACAAAAACCCGTTACCTGATTCCTATTAATGATGGAAATCTTACTGCTGAACTGGATATATTTGAAGGCAAATTTTCTGGCATGTTGTTAGTAGAAGTTGAATTTGATTCTGTTGAACAGGCAGATGCTTTTCAAAAGCCGGACTGGTTTGGAGCAGAAGTCACACACGATAAAATGTACCACAACAGCTATCTATCCAAACTCTAATATAAATTCCGGTTTGTAGGGGTGTGACTTTCCTGCTGACTACAGCGTAGAGAGGATACATTCACCTTACTTCTTGAACATTTATAGAAAATAAAAATAATACTGAATATTTTAAGCACCGACTT
>CAJUBZ010000022.1 GCA_910584795.1 uncultured Eubacterium sp.
GAGCAGATGGCAAAACAGGAGGGAGTGACGGAGCAGTTCAAGGCACAGGATCAGATGCTTTGGGTGCAGAGAATGAATAATATTCGGGCGAGGGCGGAGGAGATTGTGAGGGAAGAAATTATATACTGTCTGTAAAATTTCGGAGCAGAGAAATCTGCTCCATGTTTGTATATATTTTTGTTGATATCCGGCGTTTTTGCGCTTATAATATTAATGGAATATTTTGCTTTTTGGGGGAGCGAAAGTATGGAATACATTACAATTAAAGAAGCTGCAGAAAAATGGAATCTTTCAGTAAGGCGAGTACAGACTATATGTAATGAGGGTATGATACAAGGCACTATAAAATTTGGTCATGCTTGGGCTATTCCGAAAGACGCCGAGAAACCAGCGGATAAGAGGATTAAGACTAAAAAATATATGAAGCGATAATTATAAAATATACAGTTTGAATTAGAATATGAAAGGTGCAATTACTATGTTGCCAGAAGAAAGAGCACGCATAAAAATAGACAATCAGCTTGTCAATGCTGGGTGGGATGTTGTTTCCAGACATGAATATATCCCAAATAGTGCATCAGCGGTTAAGGAAGCATTAATGCAGGGAAATACAGAAAGTGACTATCTGCTTTTTGTGGAAGATAAAGCGATAGCTGTTGTAGAAGCAAAGAAGGAATCTGATCCATTAGGAAAAGAAGTAGAGAAACAAGCCGAAAGATATGCAGTTCATCCGCAGTCATGGTATGGCTTGTGGTTTGAAGGCCTAATCCCGCTTGTGTATATGGCAAATGGAAACAAGATTTGCTATAAAAATATGCTCATTTCGGACAGTGAATATGAAGAACTGACTGAAATGCATTCTCCTAAGAAAATGTTGCAGATTATAAACAAGGTATCTGAGTATGGCGCTTTGCCAAGGCTTGAGAAAAGAGGACTTCGTGACTGTCAATATGATGCTGAAATAGAATTTGAAAAATCAATTAAGGCTGGCAATAAAAAGAATTTGGCGGTACTGGCTACAGGCGCCGGCAAGACATATTTGGCGTGTTTGGCATCCTATCGCCTGTTGAATTATACATCGGTAAAGAGGATTTTGTTTCTTGTCGATAGAAACAACCTTGCAAGACAAACTGAGTCGGAGTTTAGCCTGTTTGACAAGACGGAAAATCGTCAGACTATGAGTTCGTTATATCGGATAAGGCGTTTAAAAAAGGAAAAGGATATCAAAGGAGATATTATTATCTCAACAATCCAGAAGCTTTTTTCAGTCTTGACAGGACAAGCTCTGGAAGAAAGTAATGAGGATGTTGAAGATGAGAACATAAAGAAAGAGGAAGAACAGGAATCAGCAGAAGGCATTCAGCTTGGCAATGATTTGAAGCTTCCGCCAGATTATTTTCAATTCATTATTGTGGATGAATGTCATAGATCTATTTATGGGAAGTGGAAAGCCGTGCTTGATTACTTTTCAGATGCGAAAATACTTGGTCTTACTGCCACACCCACACCAGAAGCGTACAGCTTCTTTAACAATAACATTATCGAGATGTATACATATGATGATTCTGTTGTTGATGGTGTAAACGTACCAGCAAGAACTTACAGAATAATGACTGATGTTACTGAGCATGGAGGAACGATTGAGGCAGGAACAGACATTGTAGAAACACCGCGTCGTAAGAATGAGCCCGTTACATATACAGCGACACAGCCAATAGAATATGCGCCTATACAGCTTGACAGGTCTGTTATTAATCGGGATCAGATAAGAAAGGTATTGATGGCTTATAAAAAAGCTATTTATACAGAACTATATTCGGAAAGGGAACAAAAATGGGAATATGTTCCCAAGACATTGATTTTTGCTAAGGATGATAACCATGCGACAGAAATTGTTGATATGACAAAAGAAGTTTTTCGGGACGAATTTGAAAATAATAAAGTTCCGCAGAATTTTGTGCAAAAAATCACCTATTCATCAGAAGATTCAAATGGGCTTATCAGAGAGTTAAGAACAGAGAAAGATTTTCGTATTGCTGTAACGGTCACATTAGTTGCTACGGGAACGGATGTGAAGCCGTTGGAGGTTGTACTTTTTATGAAAGACGTACACTCTGATGTGCTCTATACCCAGATGAAGGGACGAGGCTGTCGCGTCATCAGTGACGATAAGCTGAAAGAAGTGACACCCAATGCTGATACAAAAGAATGTTATTACATTGTAGATGCTGTAGGGGTGACAGAGCATGAAAAATATATACCATATCCAGTAGCAACTTCCAGAGGTGGAAAGAGGACGCTGAGCCTGGAACAGCTTCTTGAACATTTGGCGCACAATGAAGTCAGTGATGAGAACTTAATGCTTCTTAGGGATTATTGCGCAACAATTAACAGACGCTATGAAAATGATGCATTATTTGGCAGACATCTTGATTATTTTATAACAACCTATGGTTTTGCACCAAGAACTGTAGCAAATAATATCAATAACGCATTTTCAGAAGGAATTATGGTGGAGTATATTAGTCCATCACGAGATAATTCTATGAGAATGGGACTTATCTATAAATTGATTAGCAATATTCCGGCAAGAAAGAAATTACTTGAAATGCAGCGAGGTTATTATGCGATAACAAATGATGAAGATGAAGTAATCTATGCCGGCTTTTCAAAAGAGTCAGCGATGGCTTATATTGATCATTTTGAGAAATATTTGAATGAGAATCGTGATAGCATAGAGGCGCTTCGGATTCTGTATAATTCGGAGGACATTGTAATTACGCATACTATGCTCGTAGAACTTAGAGACAGGCTTCTTGCAAAAAACAAACAGTATGGTATTTATCAGATATGGAGAAACTATAAGATTCTTGATTCAGAGGGTAAGGTTGAAGAACTTGATATTAAAACAAATGTAAATGCATTAACGCATTTAATTCAGATAGTACGTTATGCGTATAAGAGAAATCAGAAACTTACAAGCCTTTTCATAGGATATGGACAAAGATTTAACCTATATTGCGGACAGAATCAGCGTATTTTAACAAATGAGCAGGAGCAGATTATGAGACAGATTGCAGAATACGTGATAGATGCAGGAGCAATTTCAGTAGCAGAATTGAATGAGGTAGATACAGATTTATGGCGGAAGGCTGTAACAATTTTCGGAGCATCTACGCTGAAAGAGGAGATGTCAGCTTTATCAAAATTTATATTGAAGGTGGCTTAAAATGGCAAATCAAAAAAGTGAAGCGGCTTTATTGAAAAAAGTATGGGATATAGCGAATGTTTTGGCAGCGGCAGGTGTCGGATTTACAGACTATATCACACAGCTTACATATATTCTTTTCCTGAAAATGGATGAGGAGAAAGAAGAACTTGGGCTTAACAGTACTGTTCCCGAGGGATATAAGTGGAAGGATTTAGCTGGTCTTAATGGAACGGATCTTGTTGAAAAATATGAAGAAATATTGAGGGAACTTTCAAAGGATGAAGGCTTGATTGGAACTATTTTTACAAGGGCAGTAAATAAGATTGACCGTCCGGTTATGCTTGCTAAAGTCATAGAAATGGTAAGTGAAGAGAACTGGTATATGATGGAAGGAGATTTTAAAGGTGCCGTCTATGAATCAATTCTTGAAAAAAACGGACAGGACAAGAAAAGCGGAGCAGGTCAGTATTTTACGCCGAGAGCGCTGATACAGGCTATTGTTGAGGTAGTCAATCCTAAAATTACAGAAACAGTTGCAGATCCCGCCTGTGGTACTGGAGGTTTTCTGCTTGCGGCTTATGAACACATGAAGAGTCAAAGCAAGGATATAGAAAAGCAGCAGTTTTTGAAGAACAATGCGCTCTTTGGGGCGGATAATACATCTTTAGTTGTAACGCTTGCTTCTATGAATTTATATCTGCACGATATTGGCATCAATAAGAGTCCTATTGCATATCAGGATTCTTTGATAGATACATCTGACAGAATGTTTGATGTAATACTGGCAAATCCGCCTTTTGGAACCAGACCGCAGGGCAGCGTGGAGGTTGCAGTCAATAGACCTGAGTTTGTAAAGACATCTGATAATCAGGTCAATTTTTTACAGCATATTATGTCTATTGTAAAGAAAGACGGGCGTGTTGGAGTGGTGCTTCCGGATAGCGTTCTTACGGATATGGGAGCTACGGAGAAAGTAAGGGAAAAGCTTCTGAAAAATTTTAACCTTCATACCATTCTCAGACTTCCCACTGGTATATTTTATGCGAATGGTGTAAAAACAAATGTGCTTTTCTTTGAGAAGGGGAAAGCAACTAAGGAAATTTGGGTTTATGATTATAGAACGGGTATTAAACATACGTTAGCAGCAAAACCCATGACGAGAGCGCATCTTCAGGAATTTGTGGATTGCTATTGTGTTGGTCATGAACAAGACAGGGTTTCCACTTATAGCAGTGATAGTCCGAATGGACGGTGGCGGTGTTTTTCAGAGGAAGAAGTTAAAGCCTCAGATAATCTTAATTTTAAGTGGATTGATTTGGAAGAGAAGGATGAGAGAACGGTGGCAGAGATACTTCGGGATATGCAAGAGGAGTCTGATGGTATTGCAGAGACTGTTGTCAGGCTTAGGCAGTTGTTGGGAGGAATTACGGTTTGATAGATACTGAGGCGATGAGATGTAAAATACTAGAAAATGCGTTAAAAGGTCAAATCTCTGACACATTGATTGCAGATGAAAATGTGGCAAACTTAATTAATTTATTAAGAATGCAAAAAGAGGAGTGCATAAAAAAAGGATTGATCTCCAAAGATAAAAAAGCGTTGCCAATAACAGAAAAAGAAACGCCGTTTCAGATACCTGCTGCTTGGAGTTGGGTTAGAATTGGTGATATATTTTACCACAATACAGGAAAGGCGCTAAATTCGTCTAATACAGAGGGCAATACTTATGAGTATATAACGACATCTAACGTATATTGGGACAGATTTGAATTAAATGAGTTGAAAACAATGCTGTTTACTGAGTCAGAAATTGAGAAATGTACCGTGAAAAAAGATGATTTGCTTGTCTGTGAAGGTGGAGATATAGGTCGTGCTGCTATATGGAATTTTGACGAAGAAATAAAAATACAAAATCATATTCACAGATTGCGCCCTTATGTAGAGATATGTGTAAGATTTTATTACTATGTTTTTTTGTACTATAAAAAAATTGGTCGAATCAACGGCAAGGGAATAGGGCTTCAAGGATTGTCGACAAATGTGTTGCATGAATTGATTGTACCTTTACCGCCCAAAGGAACACAATGGAAAATTGTAAAGAAAATAGATGAAGTATTTGAACAATTGGAAATAATTGATGAACTGCAGAGAAACTATACTGCTGACATTAAGGCTTTAAAAAATAAACTATTTGATGTTGCTATTCAGGGTAAGTTGTCAGAACAGCTTTTAGAAGATGGAACAGCAGAGGAGTTATATACAAAGATACAAGCAGAAAAAACTGCGTTGATGCAAGAAGGCAAAATTAAAAAGGAAAAGGTGTTGCCCGAAATAACGGAGGATGAAGTTCCGTTTGACATTCCTTTAAATTGGAAATGGGTACGATTGGGAGACATTTCAGCGAAAATATCATCTGGTAACACTCCGGCAGGCGGAAATAAATCAAATGTCTATGTAGAGAAAGGGTATAGTTTTTTTAGAGAACAAAATATCTATAATGACGGAATTCATGAGGAAGGTTTGGTTTATATAACGGAAGAATTACTCAAAACAAGAGTAAACAGCACTGTTTTGCCGATGGATATCCTTCTTAACATTACGGGAGGATCTATTGGCAGATGTGCTTTAATTCCAGATGATTTTACAAAGGGGAGTATTAATCAGCATATTTTAATAATCAGGATGATTGATCCAAGATTAAGATTTTATATCCATACTTGTATTTGCAGCCCGTTTATTCAGAAATATATTAAGGGGAATACTGTAGGGGATAAAGATGGTTTTAGCGCGGGTAGGTGTAAAAATATGTTGATACCCTTGCCACCGTTAGAAGAGCAACGAAGAATTGTGTCAAAATTGAATGAAATATTAGCATTTGTTACAATGTAACTAAATTTAATTTAAATAGTATAGATGTTTGAATGAATTATTAGTTTTAGTATGAAGGGATTTATACATTATGAAAAAATATTTTTTGAAAGACAAATCACTTAATAATATTGATGATGATCAATTTAGATATCAGGATTTTGCAAATAATTTGCGAAAACTTATAGAATATAATGAGGTTCCTTTTAATATAGCTGTTATCGGGAAATGGGGATTGGGGAAATCTTCTATAGTTAATATGGCACTTGAACCTTTGAGAAAAAAGGATAGAAATAAAGAATTTCTTATATGTGATATTAATGCATGGAAATATGAGAAAGATGAAATAGGAAAAGCATTTTTAAAAGAATTATGGGAAGGTATCAGTGAACGAAATGTATTAAGCTTTAATTTTTTCCATAAAGATTACAGTGATACAGTAAAGGAGATGCTGAAAGATGAAAATAGCACTTCAAGAAAAAATGCAGGACTTCATAAGTTTTTGAAATTTGTTGTTATAGCAATTGTACTTTCAATAATTGCGTTTATAATCTATTGCTATTTAAGTAATGGTTTTTATGGAGTTGCCTTTCAAGGAACACAGTTTTGGGTATCAATATTTTTGAGATATTGTAAAAATATGGGAAGCATCTTGATTATACCGTTAGTTGTTTGGCTTGGAAAGTTATTTATGGATAAGCTTAATGAACCTGCTTATAAAAATTATGAAATAAGTTTTCCACTACAGACACAAGCGGACTATGAAATGTATTTAAAAAACTTACTACAGGAATATTATAAAATAAATTCGGAAAAAAAGATAATTGTTGTAATAGATGATTTGGATAGGCTTAGTGCAGAAAAAATCGTAGAGGCATTAGATGCATTAAAATTATTTATGGAATATGATAGATTTATATTTATTGTACCTTTTGATGATGAAATACTCAAAAACGCTTTAAGGTCAAAAAGAATAAATGGAATTAGTACATTTGGCAATGAATATGACGGGGAGATGGTTTTAGATAAAATTTTTCAATACAAAATGTATTTGCCGCAGTTGATTAAATATGATATGAGAAATTATGCGTTTGAAATTTGCAAAAATGATTGCAGTGATTTCATTAGAGAGTATTGTAATGATAATTATGAACTCTTTGAAGAAATAGCTGGGAAAATACTAATACATAGTGGGGTTTCAACCCCAAGACAAGTGAAAAAAATAATTAACGCATTTGTTGAAAATGTAATGATTGCTAGAGATCGGGAACAGGCGGGAAAAGTAGCGGAGGGATTTGCGACTGAAAAAATAGGGTTACAGACGATTGCCAAAATATCAGTTTTGCAGTCAGATTATAATGAATTTTATGATTTGCTTTATAAAGATGCAAATGTTATTAATGAGATACTTGAAGTTCACCGAAGTAATGGAGAGAAAGAATCACCGAAATTATTAAAAAATTATTTTGATGATAAGAATGTGCTTAAGAGAAAGTATGAGCCGTTGGTTAATTATTTGATATTTACTGAGAATTTAGGGCATAACAATATTACCCCGTGTTTGTATATGTCACAGACAAAAGAAGGGGTACTAGTCGGAGATCAGAAACAGCAAGACTTTATGGCTGCAATCGAAAGCTGTAATTTTGTTTCTGTAAAACAGTTGATAAGTGAAACACCAGTTTTGCTTTCTTTGTTTATAGAGCAATTAAGATATAATGAGTCTCCGATGATGGGTAATATTGTATTATCTGCAATTGACTGTTATGATGCTATACCTGAAGATGAAAGGGAGAAACTGGCATTTTCCATTACGGAAAGAATTCAGGAATTTTCAAGTTCGTTAAGTGATTTTAGATATGATTTAATAAATGAAAAAAATTTGATAGCGGTATGTCACAAAGTAAATGATGAAGGATATAATGCTTTGATTGAATGCGCATTAAACAGAAATCAGCAGGATGGAAATTATAAAAATAGGGTTATCTTAATCAATAAAATTTCTCAAATAAAATATGAACTCTCAGAAGAAGCATTAAGCAAGTTTATAATTTATACCAAAGAATGGCTGATATCAGACGAATCGGGAGTGCAGGATGTTATAGATTATGCTACAGGTGAGGAAATCAATTATTTTGCTAACGTATATGGGAAAGAGTATGTCAAAAAAATCGCAAAACATATTACGGACAATGATGATTTTGATGATACAATGCTTAAGCAGTTTGGAAATATTCTCAGTGCTTTTTTAGAGAATAACTCTATTATGGAAGTTGCAGATGCACTTGAACCATGCTATGAGTATCCAATAATGCATAAGATACTGGATGCATCAATTAGTGAGAAGAAATATAAGGAAATTCAGAATGCAAAAGATATTGCAATCAAGATAGCTTCAGTGGGTGTAAAAAATCTTAAAGGAATTTATGGGTACAAAATTTTATCAAAATTATCATATACAGTTAATGTTGAGGAAGGAAAGAATATGGATGCATTTCTCTTGGATACTGTAGGTGAGATAGAATTTTCAGATATGATTGAAGCATTTTCAAATAATAATACTTTAGATTTGCTACCGCAAACAATCGGTAGATTAAATGAGTATGCTTTTGAAGAAGAAGGATATGCATCTGACATTAGAAGACTTTTAAAACGATATACGAAGGAGCAGACGGAGAAATTTTGGAATAACTTAGATAATTTGTGCCGGTACTCGTCTGGTAGGGAGTATAAAATAATAAGTGATTTAATAGTAGATTTATCAAAAGATAATCATTATGATAAAGAAGCAATAGGTGTTATTGAAAATGATATTATATCTGGGGTTGCAAACTATTATAACCAAGATAATTATTTATTGTTTGCTATTCAGGTAGTAAGCGCATATAAAGATAAGATTTCGCAAAGTGCTCTTGATAAGTATAGTACTGTACTTTTGAAAGTGCTTGCTACTGATACGGATAATGCACTTAATGCTTATAGAGTAGTAAATAAGTTAAATAGTGAAGATTTTTGGTGTAAAAATATAGGCACTGTATTAGGGTATGTCACAAAAGGAACATATGCTGTGATTTATGATATCATAACTGATCGGGTAGAGTTGTTTAATAAGGGAAATGATAACTTAACACAATTGGTTGAGTTTTTGGTTGATTACATAGACTTATCAACTAATCCTGATGATGTGATTAATATATTAGATGCACAGTTTTCAAAAATAAGCAAAGTTTCACAATTAGTTCATAAGTTGATGAGCATTGAATATGATGAAGATAATGCAAGTACTAAGTTGGCAAAGTTTATTGATAATTGCGAAGTGGGTGTTATTATAAAAATTATTTCTGATGAATGGGGAAAAGACGATATACACAAAGAAAAGCTTGCAAGAGTGTTGTCAAAGTCAGAGAGATACTCTGTCCAAGTGCTGCTTCATCGTATTAATGAAAATAAGGAAAGTATAAGCAAAAATGATTTGATTTCCTTATTGGAATTTTGTGAAAGTGATGTAACAGAAAACAATATTGAATCGCTTGTAAATATTATGAGATATTTGTTGGAAAATTATTTTGAAAAAGACATATGTACTCAAATTCTTGGGCAAATTAGTAATTTAACGCAAACAGTAATTGCTAAACAACGAGAGAATATATGCATGATACTTATTGAAATTTTTCAAAAATCATCTAGTGAAGAAAATAAAAGAAAGTGTGCTGTTATCATTAAAGACAAAAGATTTGGCAGGAAGATGAAAGGTAAATTAGATGAAAGTGAGTTAAAGGAATATAGGTCATATTTGTCGTAGAATAGTTATATGTCTAGGAGATGCTTTCATGCTTTTAGTCAATAGCACGTAACTTGTTGCGAGGTATTTGACTGTTGTCAGAGGAAGTTGCAGGAGAAAAAGACAAAGGGAGCGCAATTAAAAATATTGGAGTAGAAAGCAGATGATGATATGAAAACAATAGATGAATACATAAAAACAGATGATAAGGCAATATGTGAGAATATAGACGATTTAGAGTATAAGACAAGGGATAAGGTTGCACAGAATATGCTGAGTTATTTTCGTAACCTCGTGGAACATATTGCAGTCAGGGTGTATTCGGAGGAACACGAAAATGCCTTTGTAGATTATGATACAATACCGAAGGCTGTTGAATTTTTAAAGACAAGCAATGAATTTTATTTTCTTAGGAAGTTCCATCAACTGTTGCAGGAATCGCGTTCTCATTATACGCCGGATAATGATGGGGCAGAACGGTTGCTTTTAAAATATTATGAATACTTACTACAGATTAAAGATTTTGTATATAGAAGATATCAGATACAGATTCTTTCCAATATAGACAAGTTTCCGATTGATTTGGATGATACACTGCAACAGTATTATGAAAAAATTGTAGAGAAATTGGATAAAGTTCATTATCAGAGAGCTCATGAGACATATAGTGAACGATTTTATGTGCAAAAATCAAAACCATTTTTTGTGAATCATCATGTTTATTACGAAAATACCTTAATTCCAACAAATGATGAGTCAAGTAAATTTAATAAGCTGGTGGTATTCTCAGCCTTTAAGATTCCTGCTAATTATGCGATAAAGGTAGATTTGGATGATGATATCATCGAAATATCTGGGAAATTTATGCCGATTAAGATTGTAACTGCATGGAGCGTATCTATAAGACCATGTGAGTTGAAAAATTTTGCAAAAATATTTGGATATAATATTGAGGTGCGTAGCGATCTTTCGGAATATATTGGATTAATGAATTATATATCAAGAACAGGGCTTAATTTAGTTGAAATTCTGGAATTTTCAGATAGAAGGTATCAGGCATTTAAAGAAAGAATTACGGAAAAGGCACAAAAAATTGTTTTATGTGATATTTTTGATAGAACTAGAGATTGGATAAGAACAAATAGGTTAGGCAGTAATAGTGTCCGCTATTTGTTATACGGTCTTAATAACAAAATAATAAAAGCGCAGTTGTCGAAGGAAGAAAATTATAGAATGAAGGGACTTTATTTAGATATTAAAGTTCTCCCATTTGAGGAAATGCCATTTAATTCAAGTCTTTGCAACCATAACCCATCAATATATGATTTGCTTTCATGCATAAAAACAGAAGGAAGAGAACACGAGTTGCTAGCTCGTCGTATAAATATAAATGCAGATACATATGGGAAATTATATACAAAAACAGATGAACTGGCAGGGTTTGAGAATATTGATGAATTAGTAAAGATTTATAATGATAGTCTATATAGAAAGCATCAAAATAGAAGATTGGAAATTATGGGTAAAAATCTTTTTGTGAAAGGTTATGAGGATGATACAAAAGAAATAATTCAAAGCCTGATTTCTTTTACAGAAGAGGGAGTGGTTGATTATAATGCCTCTGTGGAAGATTGGCTTATTGAGAATCCGAAGGTGATAGATAGTGACGAAAAGAGGGCTATTTTGCTTAGAATGTTTGATAACTCAAGTCTTGCAATGATTTATGGGGCAGCAGGAACGGGCAAATCAACTTTGATAAAACATATTTCACAGTTTTGGGAAGATGGTTCTAAGGTCTATATAGCAAATACCCATCCGGCAGTTGAGAACCTGAGAAGAAAGGTTAAAGACAATAGCGGTGAATATTTAACTATTAAAAAGTTTATTTGTTCATATCCAGCGGATAAAAATGTGGATATATTATTTATAGACGAATGTAGCATGGTTAGCAATCGCGATATGATAGAAGTTCTTAGAAAAAAGAATTTTAAGTTGTTGGTTTTGGTGGGGGATATTTACCAGATAGAATCAATTCAGTTTGGGAATTGGTTTAGTTTGGCAAGATATTTTGTTCCTGTAAAAGCACAATATGAATTAACAGAACTCTATAGGACAGAAAACAAGCAATTACAAGAACTGTGGAGTAGGGTGCGCAATTATCAAGATAATATTACTGAATGGATGGGACATTGTGGATATACGACAAAGTTAGATGAGTCAATATTTGAGCGGACATCAGAAAGTGAAATTGTTCTGTGCCTTAATTATGATGGTTTATATGGAATCAATAATATTAACAGATTTCTGCAAAGTGATAATCCAAACAAAGCATTTGTGTTGGGAGTTTGGACGTATAAAATAGGTGATCCGATTTTATTTAGTGATTCTTCAAAATATGATTCTATACTATATAATAACCTTGGAGGAAAAATAGTAAATATTGAGGAAGAGGAGAACAGGGTACTTTTTTCTATTGAGATTGACAAGGTGTTAAATAGCATCCATGTTTCAGGAACGGGACTTGAACTTATGCCAAAATTAAATCCGGGTAAGTCAGTTGTAAGACTTGCGGTAAAAAAGAAAAATGCCGGAGATGATGATAACGATGATGAAGATGCAGAGACAAATGTACCATTTCAGATTGCTTATGCGGTATCCATTCATAAAGCGCAAGGGTTAGAGTACAATTCAGTCAAAATTGTTATTACGAAAGAAGTAGATGAAATGATTACACATAATATTTTCTATACGGCAATTACGCGAGCAAGGGAAAATTTGAAGGTGTATTGGACACCAGAGTCGCAGAAAAAAATTTTGGATAGTTTTATAAATGATGAAACATCATACGATGCAAAGATTTTTTCGGCACGGACAGGATTAAAAATTATTAAGAGGCGGGTAGTTTAATCTATAATGAGGATAGGAACATGGAACAATATGCGCAAAATATAATGTGTACAGATGAAGAAAAAGTAATCACATACTGTAAAAACATTATTAAGGCAGTTGAAAAAACACGTGATGTTGCCGCGCAATCTAAATTAAAATCACGTAAGATAAAGGATGCGCTGCAAACGAAGGACAAGCAGACAATGTGGAATGTGTTGCAGGAGTACATACATAAGCATCCGAAATTGTTTACAATGGCTAATGGCGTGCAGCTTAGACGGGTAGATGAAGATTTTTATAGAAATGTATCAGAAAAAGATGTGGCAAGGCAATTGGAAATTGTGATAGGGCTTATATATCTGAATGAAGCAAAGCATTGTGTGGCAAAAGAGACAATAAAGGCGTGTTTTAAGAAGTTATTAAAGCAATCAGGTGCATTTAGTGAGCATGAAATTGAAGTATTGCTATTGTAGGAACTAAAGCGATGGGGAGAATGTTAAGATGATTGATGGAATTATGTATGGAATATCTGTATTTGTTGGAATCGTTGCGGGTATTGGGGTTACTATTGGAGTAGATTGTTTTAGAGCCAAAAAGCAAAATGCTAATGACAAAAAGAATCTTTCATTTGAAATTAGATGTAACTTATCTAAAATAGAGAAGTGGCTTGAGCTGATTATCGAATTAAGAAATTATGTCAATAGTGATAGGATTAACCAATTTAGTGGATATTTTAATTTATCTTCGGCAATATTTACTACGACAAATAAATTGCTGCAAGATGGAAGGATTTATACATTCCTTTCTTATGATAGTATAGAGAAAATTCAGGAGAATGGCACATATCTTTCTGTAGCAGGAGAAAATATGTTAAGTAATCAGATAATGCAGCATAAGCAAGCTGTACTGAATGGTTATATGAATGCAAAACAATATGCATCAAATGATATAGATTTTTGGGATAAAACATTAAAGAAATGTAAAGAAAATTTCAGAGATATTTTAAAGGAATTAGAATAATTAACTGAGTTGTTTGGGATGCGAAAGGAGAAGGTGTATGATACATCCAGATAAAATAAGAGCAGAAGCTAAGAAAAAAGAGAACGAAAATTTTAAGTTCCGAACTTTCTTAAAATGTCATGCAGACGAGGATGAATTAGACAGTCAATTTTACGATTACATAAAGAACTCTTTGCAGATTATGACTGCAGCAAATGCAGAAACTGTTGCAAGATGTATAAAGGAAGTATTCCAGTGGAAGATATTGACAGGGATGCACAATATTTAGAAATAACGCCTGAACAGTTTATTGATACTTACTTGGAAAAAGAAGAGTATGGCATAAACTATCAGACCAAGCATAAACCATGTGATTTTTTGCAGGAAGACGGTAACTGTAAATTGGGCGATTGTAAACCTGATAGCTGCAAAAAATATCCATATACCGACCAGCCTGAAAGATTGTCAAGTTTGCTGAGTATATTAGATACGATAGAAATATGTCCGGTTGCTTTTGAAATATTTGAGAGATTAAAGCAGGAGTATAGATTTAGAACACGCAGATAAATCATTTAATGAATGTCAGAAAATAGTGTGTGGTAAATATATAATGGAGATGGGCAGGATGAATTTAAAAGATATTATTGGTGAGGCAACAGATTATGATAAAAAACTTGCGTTAGAAGTGAAAAGACCAAAAAGTTGGTGCAAAAGTGTCAGCGCTTTTGCAAATGGCATTGGTGGAACTTTGATTTTTGGCGTCTCAAATGATAATGAAGTAAGAGGGCTCTTGGATGCAGAGAAAGATGCAGAGATTATCAGTGAACAGATAAAGATACGTCTTGATCCGATTCCGGAATTTCATCTTAGTTTTTATAGAACGGAAGATGATAAGACATTAATTTTGCTAAACATTCGGCAGGGGGGGAGGAAACTCCGTATTATTATTTGGCAGACGGTGTAATGGAAGCATATGTCCGTTTGGGGAATGAGAGTGTGAAAGCAGACGCAACAGAATTAAAGCGATTGGTGCTGCGTGGAAAGAATTCATCCTATGATGCGTTGGGTACAACCTACAGCGTATCGGATTATGCGTTCAGCAAATTACGCGAGCGGTATAAAGCATGGACAGGAGAAAGCTTGGAAGATAAAGAGCTGGTGTCATTTGGTTTAGTAGATGATAAGGGAAAACTTACAAATGCCGGAGCATTGCTGGCAGATGATTCGCCTATTAGATGGTCAAGGGTTTTCTGCACAAGATGGAATGGATTGGATAAGGGTGGCGGCATTATGGATGCTTTTGATGATGCAGAATATTCAGGAAGTTTAATCAGTCTTTTGAATGAAGGAGCTGCATTTATCAAAAGAAATATGAAAACAATGTGGAAAAAGACAGCCAATTCGAGGATTGATATGCCGGAATATTGTGAACGGAGTTATTTTGAAGCATTAGTTAATGCATTGGTGCATCGGGATTATTTGGTAAATGGCAGTGAAGTCCATATAGATATGTTTGACGATCGGATGGTGATATACTCGCCCGGAGGAATGCCGGACGGAACCTTAGTACAGGAACGGGTTATAGATGCAATTCCTTCGACAAGGCGCAATCCTGTTTTGGCAGATGTGTTTCAGCGGTTAGGATATATGGAGCGTAAGGGCAGCGGACTGACGAAGATAATAAATGCATACAAGAATGCAAATAATTATGATGAAAGTAAAGCGCCGCAGTTTATCTCATCAAGAGTGGAATTTACAGTTATATTGAAAAATTTGAATTATGGGGAAAACAGAGATAATAAAAGTGAAATAAATGATGTTTCACAAGCAGCTGAACAATATGTCCAACGCACAGAAGAAGTATTTCTGAATGCTTTGTGTAATAATCCGTATATTTCAAGAAAGGAATTGTCAAAGCTGTTAATGATTTCAGAAGATGGCGTGAAATATCAGTTAAAAAAATTGAAAAGAAAAGGATTGATCGAGCATATAGGCGTTTCACGGGGAGGCTATTGGGAAGTAAAATGATTTTGGATATTGTATCCCCAATTACCCCAATTACCCCAAAACCACCCCAAAATGACTCCAAAACTACCCCAAAGTGCCTTAAAATTACTCCAAAACAAAGATTTCTGCTATATGAGACTACCCTAAAATATATTCAAAAGATAAAAAATTGGAATTCTTATCTTTTGAAGAGTGTAAGAGATAATCAATCATTATTTGAGGAGAAACAGTAAGATGGCTATGCGAAAGGTGTTTTATGGACCGG
>CAJUBZ010000023.1 GCA_910584795.1 uncultured Eubacterium sp.
TTTAGCATGAATAGTCTCTTTCACAATTTTCGCCATACACATTCTCCTATTCTCACATCATAAACCCGCGCAAAGTACCTCATAAGTACTTATCTTCTACTTAATCTACAAATGATTTTCTAAGTATTTCTCACATCTTCTCAAAATTCAATCTTCACATTGATATGGCTATCTAGTGATTTGTGAGACAAAAGGACGATTGTCTCCACATGCACCGTCTGCCCAAACATATCACACGGTGTCACTTCCCTCACCTTATATCCATTGCCTTCCAGCCACTTCAAGTCCCTCGCCAGCGTAGCACTGTCACAACTCACATACACAATACGTTCCGGTGCCATCTCCACCATCGTTTTCAGCAGTGTTTCATCACATCCTTTTCGCGGTGGATCAACAACAATCACGTCCGGTCTGCACTCTGCCTCTCCCTGATGTTCTTCAAAATACTTCGGTACGACCTCTTCTGCTGCCCCCACCAGAAACTCCGCATTCTCTATGCCATTAATTTCCGCATTGATTCTCGCATCCTGTATTGCCTCCGGCACAATCTCAACACCAATTACCTTCTTCGCCGACCTTGCAAGAAATAAAGAAATACTTCCGATTCCACAGTACAAATCCCATACAGTCTCATTGCCTGTCAACCCTGCATACTCCAAAGCCTTTCCATACAACTTCTCCGTCTGTGTCGGATTTACCTGAAAGAATGACAATGGCGAAATTCGAAACTTCACATCACCAATATAATCCTCAATATATCCCGGACCATATAAACTTATAATCTTCTTTCCCAGAATCACATTATTCTTTTCCTTATTAATATTAATAGAAATATCGCTCATTCCCGAAATTGTTAATAAACGCTCCACCAATTCTTTAGCATATGGCAGTTCCTCTCCATTAATAACCACACACACCATTACCTGCCCGGTCTTTGCACCTATGCGGATTAACCCATGCCTAACCAAGCCCTTATGGCTCTTCTCATCATAGGGCTGAATCCCTTTCTCTTCCATAAATGTTTTTACCAATTTCATTACACATGCATTCACATCCGACATCACATTTTTCTGTTCTTCTTCATCTGACACAATATCTTCGTTCACCCCAATAACCTCATCCGTCAAACAATCAGGCATCACATTCTCACTCCTCTGCATTCCCAACGCACAGGAATCTACCTCCACAATAGAATGCGTTCTGCCTGCATAAAAACCACTGACTATCTGCCCATCACGATTCATCCCTACCGGAAACTGTGCTTTATTTCTGTAATGAAACGGACCATTCTCTTCTTTTCCCTTCAGGCATAGTTCTTCCATACCCATAATCGGCTTCATCTCAAACTCTGTAATTCCACCGATCCGTTTCAAATTGTTATAAACCTTGTCCTCTTTAAACTTCAACTGCTGTTGATAGCTCATCGCCTGTAACTGACATCCTCCACAACTGCTGGCTTTCGGACATAACGGCTCAACACGATAAGGTGATGGTTTCACAATCTCAATTAACTTAGCAAAAGCATAATTCTTCTTTGCTTTCATAATCTTCGCACGCACAATATCGCCAATAACCGTATCTTTCACAAAGAGGGCATAGCCCTCTATCTTACCTATACCCTCTCCAGTCGTTCCCTGATCTATAATTTCAACTTCTAAAACATCATTCTTATTAAACACTTTATGTAAACCACCTTGTATTCTCTTTCCCATGCTCTTATCAGAACCACAATATTACTATTTCTTCTGTTCCAAACACATCTACTACATCTTCACAATTTTCTGATTTTACTCCGTTGTCCTTCTTATATTGCTCTCCAACAGTCGGTTATATCCAAGCCACTCGCCCGCGCCTGCCATACTGTTGCTATCAAAGATCTCTTTCATCGTCTCCATCTTCGCATCCGTATTATCAGCAAAATTAAGTGCCAACGCCTCAATTAATGCCGGTTTCTTTGGAGAACCATATTCCAGTTCGCCATGATGTGCGAGAATACAATGCTTCAGTTCATTCGCCTGCTTTTTCGGAAAATCAGGAATTGTTGCAATAATCTTTGACACCATTTCTGAACCCATAACAATATGTCCTAACAACTGACCTGCATCTGTATAATCATTCGCCGGAAAATCTGACAACTCATACACCTTTCCAATATCGTGACAGATCGCCGCCGTCAGCAATAAATCTCTATTTAAAATCGGATATTGTTTTGTATAAAAATCACACAGCTTCGTTACTGCCAGTGTATGTTCCAGCAATCCGCCAATAAATCCATGATGAACGCTCTTTGCTGCAGAATGTTTTTTAAATGCTTCTGCAAACTTTGAGTCATCAATAAATAAAACAGTTAAAACCTGCTTGTAAAACGGGTTATTAACACTGGCAATGAATTTTAACAGTTCTGTCATCATTTCATCCATGTTTTTATCAGTACAAGGTAAATAATTCGATGGGTCCACACTGTCCTCACTAATCTTTCTTGCTCTCTTGATACTTAACTGTGTCTGCCCATTAAATACTGTTACGTCACCATGAACTTCTACATAATCCAGAGCCTCAAAGTCTTCTATGCCCATCGAACCCGGATCCCAGATTTTTGCATCTAACTGTCCTGTTTTATCCTGCAAAATAACATTCTCATATTCCTTACCTGTCTTTGTCATTGCACTGGTTTTCTGCTTGCACAAATATATTTCCTGTATTCTCTCTCCCTCACGCAGTGTTTCGATATATTTCATCTATTCCTCCTCATTCTGAATCATTCACAATACAATATTTCTATTTCTTAATTTCTTTTTTATTCCATTGCTAAATGTTTTATAAGCGCCCTCTACTGATAATCTGTCTTAATTTCATGCTCTTTTACTAATTAATACAGTTTACTTTTAGGGATATTTCAGCTAAACTTTATTATAATTGATAATGATATTAAATACAAGAATTAGAGCACTAGGAGGCATTATGAATACAAAAGTTCTAAAGACCTTAGAATTTCACAAAATAATTGAACAATTAAAAGAGGAAGCCGCATCAGACCTTGGAAAAAATTTGTGTGCAAAGCTTACTCCTTCCACAGATTTACATGAAATAAAACATATACAGCGACAGACCAGTGATGCCCTTACACGTATCTGGCAGAAGGGCAGCGTATCATTCTCCGGATTACATGATATCGGAGAATCTTTGAAACGTTTAGAAATCGGAAGCACTCTTGGTATGGGCGAACTGCTTCGAATCAGTTCCTTACTAAAAGTTGCTAACAGAATCAAAACTTTTTCCAGACGAGAGGATAGTGACAATAAAGACAGCCTTGATGAATTATTTGAAGCAATCGAACCTCTTACCAATTTAAATAAAGAGATTGAAAAATGTATTATCTCCGAGGAAGAGATGGCTGACGATGCTTCATATAATCTTAAAAACATTAGACGACAGATGAAGATTACAAACGACCGCATCCACAGTCAGTTAAACAATCTTGTAAACTCACAGAGCGGAAAAACCTATCTTCAGGATTCATTAATTACGATGAGAGATGGCAGATATTGTGTACCGGTCAAACAGGAACACCGCGGAAACGTATCCGGTATCATCCATGACCAGTCTTCCAGTGGTTCTACCCTTTTTATTGAACCTGCTGCCGTTGTAGAGCAGAATAACAAACTTCGTGAACTCTCTGCCAAAGAAGCGGATGAAATTCAGATTATCTTAGCAAACTTAAGTGTCTTATGCGGCGAATACATGGAACAGTTAAAACTCGACTTAGAACTTTTACCAGAACTTGACTTTATTTTTGCCAAAGCAAGTCTTGCAAAAAAAATGAAAGCAACCATGCCGGATTTTAACGACCAGAGATATATTCACATTAAGAAAGGACGTCACCCATTATTAGACCAGAAGAAAGTAGTTCCTATAGATGTTCATTTAGGTTCCGACTTTACCCTGCTGATTGTTACAGGACCAAACACCGGCGGTAAAACCGTTTCTTTAAAAACAGTCGGTCTTTTATCCCTTATGGGGCAGGCCGGACTTCATATTCCTGCTCTTGATGGCAGTAAACTCGCTGTATTTCAAGAAATTTTTGCCGATATAGGTGATGAACAAAGTATTGAACAAAGTTTAAGTACTTTTTCTGCCCACATGGTAAACACTGTGAATATCTTAGAAAACGCAGACCAGGATTCTCTTGTGCTGTTTGATGAGCTGGGTGCCGGTACAGACCCTGTAGAAGGAGCTGCACTCGGTATCGCTATTTTGACATTCTTAAAGAATATGGGAACACGCACTATGGCAACTACCCATTACAGCGAACTAAAATTATTTGCACTATCAACAGATGATGTTCAAAATGCCAGCTGTGAATTTGACGTGGAAACCCTCAGACCGACTTACCGACTCCTGCTCGGTATTCCCGGTAAAAGTAATGCTTTTGCAATATCCGAGAAACTCGGGCTTCCAAAATATATTATAGACGATGCCAAATCCCACATTGATGCAGAAGATGAACAATTTGAAGATGTTCTAGCCGAACTGGAACGTCAAAAGAAGCAGATCGAAAAAGACAAGGAAACTATTTCCGTTTACAAATCACAGATTGCATCGTTAAAAAGAGATTATGAACATAAAACCAAAGAGCTTAATGAAAAGAAAGATAAAATTTTAGGAAAAGCAAGAGAAGAGGCTCTGGACATCCTAAAAGAAGCAAAAGAAACAGCAGATGCTGCCATTAAAAACATTAATAAATATGGAAAATCGGGTAATACCAGAGAATTAGAAAAATCTCGAAGTGCCGTAGGCTCCAAGATAAAGAAGAATCAGAGTCAGTCATCTATGAAAGCTGCTTCTCCAAGTAAAGTTTACAAACCTTCTGATTTTAAATTAGGTACCGGAGTAAAAGTTTTAAGCATGAATCTAAATGGAACTGTCGCATCTCTTCCAAATGCTGATGGAAACCTTACAGTAAAGATGGGCATTCTGAATTCTAAAGTTAATATTAAAGACTTAGAAATTATTGATGAACCTGATATTAAGGCACCCGGACTTACACGAAACAGCAGCGGCAAAATTAAAATGAACAAATCCATGAATATAAAAATGGAATTAAATTTAATTGGAAAAAATGTAGATGAGGCCTTAAGTGAACTAGATAAGTATTTAGATGATGCCTACCTTGCCCATCTGCCGCAAGTCTATATTATCCATGGTAAAGGAACCGGAATTCTTCGCAATGCAGTCCAAAATCATTTAAAGAAATGTAAATATGTAAAATCTTTTAGAAACGGTGAGCACGGAGAAGGCGGTGCCGGTGCAACAGTTGTCACCTTTCAATAAACTGAATATAAACAACACAGTTCAAACAAATGGAAGTTTTTACAATTTCTTTTAACTTTTTTAACATTAAAGAATTATGATAAAATTATATAAAAATGGAGGAAAATCATATGGCTATAAAACAAAAAATATTAATCGTAGACGATGACGAAAATATTGCAAACCTTATCTCACTTTATTTAACAAAAGAATGTTTTGAAACCAAAACAGAACATGACGGACAGTCTGCACTTAATACATTTAAAGATTATAAACCAGACCTTGTTCTTCTTGATATCATGCTTCCCGGCATTGACGGATACGAAGTATGCCGTGAGATACGAAAAGATTCCAAAGTTCCTATTATTATGCTCTCTGCCAAAACAGAAGTTTTCGACAAAGTATTGGGGTTAGAACTGGGCGCAGACGATTATATGATAAAACCTTTTGACTCCAAAGAATTAGTTGCCAGAGTCAAAGCAGTTCTGAGACGATACACCACACCTGTAAATGAAACTTCAAAGCCTGTATCAGACAAATGTGTTGAATATAAGGACTTGATTATTAACTTATCCAATTATGAAGTTCTATACAAAGGAGTTCCGGTAGAGATGACTCCAAGAGAAATTGAATTACTATTTTTCCTTGCCTCATCTCCAAACCAGGTATTTACCCGTGAACAATTACTGGATCATATCTGGGGATATGAATATGCCGGCGATACCAGAACCGTAGATGTTCATATTAAAAGAATTCGTGAAAAAATTTCCGATACAGATGAATGGTCTATCGGAACAGTATGGAGTGTAGGATATAGATTCGAGGTACATAGTAAATAATGAAAAATTCAATTTTAACAAAGTTTTTTATTGGGTATTTTTCTTTTGCAGTCTTAGGATTTTTATTAATTACTTATTGGTCTACCAACCTGATATATAATCATTTATTACAGGAAGATGCCAAAGAATTAAATAACTATTCCTCCATTGTTGCAGAAAATATTGCACATGTAACAGAATCTTCCTTAGATGATATTGAAAATCCTGATGAATTTTTTAGTGATTTTAATGAAGTGCTTGACTGTAATATTCTTATTTTAGATAATAACAAAAAGTTAATTTTTACTACAGATAGAACTCAGTCACTAAGTACAAATGCAAATAATATTGTAATAGAAGATTTTAACCCGGAAGACTATCCTAAGGGAAAATACAGAATAAATAAACTATATAATATTTACAAAACAAATACATTAAGTGTTGTTCATAATATTGAGAAAAATAATAAAAGTTACGGATATGTCGTAGCTCATATGCCAACTTCCTTTATAAAGAAGAGCAGTTATGATGTTACTTTTATTTTCTTTGTAACTTACGTAATTATTTTAATATTATCCTTAATTATCTTTTTTAACTTTATGTGGTTTATTTATCTGCCTTTAAAACAGATTAGACTGGCAGCTATGGAATATGCAAAGGGAAATTTTAAATATGAAGGTCTTAAGGTAAATAATGATGATGAGATTGGCGATGTTGCCAGTTCATTGAAATATATGTCAAAACAACTAAATAACTCCAGAGAATATCAGAAAAACTTTATTTCCAATATTTCTCACGATTTTCGTTCTCCTCTAACATCTATCAAAGGTTATATTGAGGCAATGATGGATGGTACAATTCCACCTGAGGAACATAATAAATATCTATCAATTGTTTTATCAGAAGCAAACCGGTTAGAAAAATTAACTACCGGTCTTAGAGATTTAAACAGTTGGAACAGCACAGGACCGGAACTTATTTTTGAAGAATTTAATCTGGAAAATGTTGTTGCTTCTACTGTAGAGACTTTTCAAGGAAGTTGCGAAAAGAAACATATTGAACTTATTATACAATTCCCTCCAAAGCATTATAATGTATATGCTGATAAGGGAAAATTTGAACAAGTTTTATATAATTTATTGGATAATGCTATTAAATTCAGCAATATAGGCTCTAAAATAATTATTAAAATTTATAATAGAGGAGATAAGATTTACTGCTCCGTCAAAGACTTCGGCATGGGTATTCCTGCTAGCAGCCTTGACAAAATCTGGCAGCGCTTTTATAAGACCGACCTATCCCGTGGCCGTGACAAGACCGGTTCCGGCATCGGTCTTGCCATTGTTAAAGAAATTATTATGGCCCACAATGAACACATCGATGTGATTAGTACAGAGGGCGTTGGCACGGAATTTGTTTTTTCAATCAAACGGGTAAAAAAATAGCTCCTTTGGCTTAAATACTACTAGCATGCCGCTGTATGCTTATAGTATTTAAGTCTTACATCCTGAGTGAGCTTTGCTATAAACTCCGAATTTGTCGGTCTCTCTTTTCCCACCCCCATAATATACTTAAACTCTTTATGTATCGGATTATTTTCATCAATCATCCATGCTACTTCTATCGCATGACGTATGGCTTTCTCTACTCTTTGTGGCGTAGACCCGTGTTTTCTCGCCACATCAGGGTAAAGTACCTTCGTCACCGCTTCTAATTTTCCATCATTTCCTAATACCTCTTTTACTGCTGTAATCATATAATTATACCCTTTTAGACGTACAGGAATTCCTATTTCATTTAATCGTATAGAGATGATTTCATCTAATTTTTGATAAATTCTATCATGTTCTCTATTGCTAAATATATTTTCTGTATTTGTATTTCTAAATTTTTTGGCACCGCTGCCTATCATCATTTCTCCATTAACAGAAACCTGACTCATCTTTTCATATATCATTCGAAGCTGAACCGATATTGCCCTTGCATCATATGGTTTTGTCAATACATAATCGACTCCTTGGTTAAAAGCTTCACTTACCAACATATTATTTGTGAGAGGAGTCGTCATAACCAGCTTTTGGTTACTGTTAACACCATATTCATTCATTTTATTCAACAACACATATCCATCATAAATTGGTAACAATAAATCAAATATTATAATATTAGGCTCTTCTTTTTCAAATATTTCATAAGCTTCTTTTCCATTGTCGACTGCCCCCACAATCTCAATGTAATCATCTTTTCTTAACTCCTGTAATAATTGCTGCCTAACGACCACCTGATTATCTGCAACTAATACTTTTAGTTTTTTCATACTTTCTACTCCTTAATTTTATTAAAATTTCACAAGTGTTTATAAAGCTGCTTTTACCATATAAATGCATTTTTATCTTTATTTATAAACACTTATTTATATTTCTATTAATTCATTATAAATATATATGTTTTTAAAAAAAAGTAACTATAATTTATGTTTCCCATGAAAAAATATTACCATTGGTTTTATTTTTCGTGATAATATGAATATATCTGACTTATTATGACACTGTTCTTCCATAAATTGCATTATTTTTCTTAATATTTCGACATGAAAATGTATAATTAGAAATTAATTTACATATTATTAAGCAAACTTTCGTTATTGAGATGGTATGTCTGCATATATGGTTATTTACTATAATATAATTATGTGTGGACAAACAAACACACGAAACAGCTGAGATAGATTAAACTCATAGTACATATTTCTATTAATGTAAAATATTATATTGTTGCATTATGTCGGCAATTGTATTATTATATTTCTATAAAACTTAAAGGAGGCTTATACAATGGCTTACAAAATTAACGATGGATGCATCGGTTGTGGTGCATGCGCAGGTGCCTGCCCAGTTGGTGCTATTTCAGAAGGTGACGGAGTTTTCGTTATCGATGAAGCTGCATGTATCGAATGTGGAGCTTGTACAGGTGCTTGCCCTACAGGTTCTATCGAATTAGATGCTTAATTAAATTAAAAGAGACCTGCCAAATTGGTGGTCTCTTTTCTTATTTATTCTGTTACTACTTTCTTGCCAATATGTAATTCCTGTTTTTTCTTTTCGGCTGCTGCCTTTTTTTGTTTTTCCTGTTTTTCTTTCTGTTCCTGTTTCTTTGTTTTCTTTAACAATAACTTTTCTGCTTTCACCTGTTTCTTTTTATCTTTTCTGCTCATTTTCTGTTTAGAACGCATTGCTTCGTCCAACTTTTTAAACCGCTCTTCTTCACGCTCATCCTGAGTTCGAATCAGATAATTCATTTCTTTTAAAACTGTTTCACTTACATTACCACTAACCTCTTTTCCTAATTCCGAGGCACTTTCTTTTAATGCTTTACACACCACTTTATTCATAATAGCCTGAAACTGCTCCATCTTACTTCCTGATGTTCCCTGCTCTGCTACGCCTTTTCCCGCCATATCATTATATCCACTTACCATACTTGCGTTTTCAACTCTCACAGACTGCTGCATCACTGGAGCACTGACCTCTCTGGCGGTAAGCGGCATAGACATACCTGCTCTTGCATTTTGACCTTCACCATCTCTAACATCCGGATCTGTCAACATCATTTTAATTGTCCTAAGACTATACCCCTGATTTTTTAAATCCCTTACATTTTTTAACAGATTAATATGATTGTCTGTGTAATATCGATGTCCCATCTCATTTCTCGGAATCACAACATTTAGCTCTTCTTCCCAATATCTTAAAACATGTGACTCCACTCCTAACATTTTCGAAGCATCTGATATAATATATCGTTTTTCCCCCATTTTGACCTCCTTACTTTACCGTGAAACTCTCTCTTTTCAAACATCCTATTATGCTCCTATCCTACGAAAAAAGAGTTGTCCCCCTAAGAACAACTCTATTATAAATCTAATTATATGTGCCATTCAACACTTATATCACTGCAAATTTTGTAACCTTTTGCGCATATGTCGAACAAATAAAATTCCTGCCATACACTAAATCTGATCTCCCGGTAATTCGGCATCCTTGAATTTTGTATACTGTGGCAGCCATACCAGTTCCACTTCACCTACCGGACCATTTCTCTGTTTTGCCACATTCAAAATAATTCGATTTCTGTCTTCTTCTTTCTTTTCCCTATCGTAATATCTGGATAACAGCATAACTACGTCGGCATCCTGCTCAATAGAACCGGACTCTCGAAGATCGGCCATAATCGGCTTTCTATCTTCTCTTGTTTCGGATGCTCTGTTCAACTGCGACAATGCGATTACCGGTACATTTAACTCTCTGGCAATACCTTTTAATGTTCTGGAGATTTCAGAAATTTCCTGCTCACGGCTTCCATGCGGAGTATTCGTAGTCATTAACTGAAGATAATCCACAATAACTAACTGTATATCTTTCTCCAGTTTAAATTTTCTACACTTTGAACGCATTTCTCCAATACTGATACCCGGAGTATCGTCTATGATTATGTTTGAATTTCCAATAATATTTGCTGACTCTACAATATTCTCCCATTCACTGTCACTTAAATCGCCAATACGGATTTTCTGGGAACTGACCATGGAATGCTGTGAGAGAATACGGTTTATCAACTGTTCACTCGACATCTCCAAACTAAATATCGCTACCGGAATGTTATGTCTTACCGCAATTGTCTCTGTAATATTTAATACAAATGCTGTTTTACCAACCGATGGTCTTGCTGCAAGCAGAATAAGGTCTGACGGCTGAAGTCCGGATAACTGCGTATCTAACTTTCTAAATCCTGTTTCAAGCCCTGTAATTGTTCCTTTTGTCTGTGCCGCCTGTTCAATTTTATCGAAAACATTCAATACAATCTGTCTTACTGGTACATAATCTCCAGTATTTCCAGTTTGAATCAGGTCAAAAATGTTCTTTTCCGTTTCTTCCAAAATAGCCTCTAACGGCTTATTTCCCGCATAGCATGTATTTGCGATATTCTCATTTGCCCGTATTAAATTACGCATGACCGACTTTTGATATACAATCTCAGCATACTGTTTAATGTTAGCTGATGTTGGTACTATATCTAAAATATTTCGAATAAAGTCAATACTAATCACTTCCGATGGTACTTCCATCTCCTCTAACTTCGTCTTAATTGTAACGAGATCACACTCACGTCCCTCATTATACAATTCCACCATCGCCTTATATAAAGAACCATATTGCTTATTATAGAAATCACCATCTGATAATTTTTCCATCGCAACCGTAATAGCTTCAGCGTCCATAATCATAGAACCGATTACTGCCTGCTCTGCCTCATTACTATGGGGCATAATTCTTTTTACAACTGCCTCATCCATAAACCTTTCTCCGTTTCATCAGTACATTATTTTGCAACAACTTTCACTGCCAGTGTACCTACTACATCTTTATGTAACTTGATGTTTACATTATACGTTCCAAGTGATTTAATTGCATCTGGAATTACAATCTTCTTTTTATCAATTTCCATATTTAACTGCTTCTTTGCCTCTAATGCAATTTCCTTACTGGAAATCGAACCGAATACCTTACCTTCTACACCTGCCTGAATCTTTACAGTTATAGATTTGTCTTCTAGATCTTTTGCTACAGCCTGAGCTGCTTCAAGTTTTTCCTTGGCAACCTTCTCAGCATTTTTCTGCTGTAATTTTAAGTCATTTAGATTCTTTCCTGTTGCCTCAAGTCCTAGGTTCTTCTTCAAAATAAAATTTCTGGCATATCCATCATTAACTTCTACGATTTGTCCTTTTTTCCCTAATGTTTTAACATCTTCCAATAATATAACCTTCATTAAAAATCACCTTCCTCAATTCTTTTACTAATAATATTTTTTAACGACTGTATAACTTCACCTAATGACTGATCCTTCACCTGTGCACCCGCCAGATTCATATGACCACCACCGCCAAACTCTTCCATAATTAACTGTACATTTATTTTGTCAAGCGATCTTGCACTAATATATATCTGATCATTATATGCCGTACATACAAAAGATGCCTTCACTCCCTTTACATTAAGAAGTTCATTTGCCGCCTGTGCCCCAATTACTGTTGGAGATGAAACTTCTTTTGATGTACATACTGAGATTGCATACTCATCTTTATATATTTCTGTATTTTGAATAGCTGTAGCTTTCGCTTTATACTCTCCAATATCATCCCGGAACATCCTTCGAACCTTTGTAATATCTGCACCATTTCTTTTTAAAAATGCCGCTGCTTCAAAAGTTCTGACACCTGTTCTATTCGTGAAATTATTCGTATCAATCATAATTCCACCATATACCGCCTCTGCCTCTAACTTATTAATCTTGACGGTCTCAGGAATATACTGCATAATTTCCACCACCATTTCACAAGTAGAAGACGATGCTAATTCAATATAAGATAACTGTGCGTTGTCTATTACATCCTCTGCCTGTCTGTGATGATCAAATACCAGCAGACATTGCGTCCTACGAACCAGTTCCGGATATTCTGTATAACCGGCCCTGCTGCAATCAACAATAATTAACGCATCGTTTTTCCCAATATTTGCTGCCGCATCACTCCCTGATATAAACATATCTTCTTCATAGAATTCTGACTCTCTAAAAGTATCAACCAGAGGAACTACGCTGCTGCTAACTTCTCCCAATACAATATGTACTTCCTTTCCAATGGTTTTTGCTATTCTGTAAAAACCGACCGAAGCACCAAATGAATCATTGTCTCCTATATGATGTCCCATAATATAGATGGTCTCTTTTGTCTCAATCAAATCTCTAAAAGCTGTTGCCATTACCCTGGACTTAACTTTCGTATTCTTTTCTACAGACTTTGATTTTCCACCATAAAAATACAACTTATTCCCATCTTTCAAAACTGCCTGATCTCCACCACGTCCTAATGCCATATCAATAGCGGCTGTTGCCAGATCATAATTATCTACCAGTCCATTTCCACCCATACCTATTCCAATGCTGAGCGTAACCGGCAGTCCATTTCCGATATTTACTGTCTTTACTTCATCCAATATAGAAAATTTATTCGTCTGCATTTTGTTAATATACTTGGTTTTAAAAACTACGAAATATTTATCGTTTTCCAGCTTTCTTACAATTCCATCATATTGCGCAAAATATTTATTTATCTTTCTATCTATCAATGCAACAAGCAGCGTTCGTCTTGTTGCCTCTACACTTTGAAGAACCTCATCGTAGTTATCAATATAAATATGCCCTGTAACAGATTTCTCTCCTTTGTTCTCCTTTGTTAATTGGTGAACTAAAGTCTCATCAAACATATACATAGATATTAAACTATTTTCAGTGTTTGTTAATGCTGTAGCGGTATCGTTATCTTTTAAATCGTTCATTGAGAATCGCTTTAGAACCATCTTATATACATGTTCTTCATATTTAACTTCGACTTCATTTCTACCTTTATCATCAAAACTCAGAACATCCTTTTTCACATCCGTAAATATAGCTGTTAAAAGTTTATTTTTTATAGTCTTTTCTCCACAAATCAAATCCATCTGTGTGTTTGTCCATAAAATTCTTCCATGTTCATCCAGTAAACTATATGGTATCTCCATATCATGCAGCATCTGATGTTGAATATGGCTATACTCTGCACCAAAATCAACTAAGTTTTTCATAACATTCTGTTTAAATGCAAAATAAACGGAAATAGTAATTAAAAAATAAACTATCTCTGCAAAAGTCATGATTGCACCAGCTTTAATATTGATTAAAAATCCAAGCCCCACAAACACAATCCAAATAACGTTTAAATACAAAGGCCATCTAATATAATGTAATAAATTGCCCCGCACTTTTACTTTATTATTCCCCATTTCTTTTACCTCTCCAACAGGCACAATACGCCTAGTATTGTTTAGTATACCACATTTTTGTAACGAAACAAAGTCAGTAATTTTTTCTTTACAGTTTCAAGTTTTTATTTTAAAATTTATACAGTTTATATGTTAGGAGATTATAATATGTTTCGAGTTTGGGGCCGAACCTTTAAAAGCAATAAGATGTTACAAAGCACCACAATAGAATTAGATGTAAATGATACACGCACTCATAAAATATTTCAGGCTCTTGAAATGATTTGTGAAGAATTTGATCTCAGCAATCCAATATGGCTTGACACGAATATTAATGAGTTTAAAAAAATCGCCCGCACAAGATTTTATGCGGACAGCTTTGTTGAATCTATTGATTTTGACTATTTAGATTTTTATGTAATTGAGGAATAAATTCCGGTTTGTAGGGAGGAGACTTTCCTGCTGAAATCAATGGAATGTCTCTGCCACTACAAAACCGGAATATTC
>CAJUBZ010000024.1 GCA_910584795.1 uncultured Eubacterium sp.
TCTGTTTTTTCATTGTTATTTCCTCCTTTTGATTTCTCCGTTTTCTTTCATTATATTTTCGACATTTGTCGGGTGGAAATAACTAATGGTATAGATTTTTTGATCTTATCTATATTAAATCGATTTTATTTTTACTTTAGAATATTATAAAAAAGTCAGACATGATATTCTTCGTACGTTCTCATGTCTGACTTTCCTTTATCTTATTTATTTAACACGTAACAACTGTTCTTTACCTTTTACTCCATCTCTCCTTCAACATATATGCTGACATCTTTGGTTGTCTGTTTCTGGTAAAGATTCCTTTTTTGTTTCCATCCACACGGTTCAATCCCTGCTTTGTCTGGAAATCAGCAAAAGCCCATGGATGCTCTCCTATCATAAATTCCAGTTTATCAAATATCTTATGAAATTCATTCATATACATACATTGAAATTCTTCTGTGAATGCTACTGCCGGTGTCTTATGGTATCCTGCAATTGTATCTGCACCATACTCACTCATAATGATTGGCTTATGATACTTGTTATACCATTTGTTCATCTCATTCTCTAATTGAAGTCCGATAACTTCCAGATGACTGTGATCTGTATACCATGCATAATATCTGTTTACGCAGATAACATCGAGCCACTGACTGACTTTATCTCCATCAGGTCCTGTCGTATGCACCATAGTAACCGGTCTGGTATCATCCAGACTTCTCATCGTTTCTATAATCTCTTTAAAATACGGCACAGCCCCTTCTTCATGGGTTGCAGCCTCATTTGCCACACTCCACATCATAACACATGGATGATTTTTATCACGATTATACATATCTGCCAGCATATCTTTATGATGCGCCAATGTATCATCATTGACTCTGTTCCCTGCAAAAACACTGTTTCCATCCCAAAAACACATTCCTACAGCCGGCACTTCATCAATGACTACAAACCCTTCTCTGTCTGCCAACATCATCAACTCTTCAGAATATGGATAATGGGAAGTCCTGAACGAATTTGCTCCCATCCATTTTAGCAAATTAAAATCACGGATGTTGAGCGCCTCATCCATTCCTTTTCCATGTACATCACTATCTTCATGCTTACCAAATCCTTGGAAATAAAACTCTTTCCCATTAATCAGGAAAGCTTTGTCCGTCACTTCTATTGTTCTGAGTCCAAACTGCTCTGCATATGTATCATGTTCACCTTCTACTTTTAGTTGATAAAGATAAGCAGCTCCCGGATTCCAAAGATGCGGATTTACAATTTCTGTTTCTACATACCACTTATTCTCATTCTTCAGACATTTTTCCACTGTTTTCTCTGATACAATATTTCCTGCCTCATCAACAACTTTTACCACACGAATTTCATCTGTGGATGTAATAAGTGCTTTAACAACCGCCTCATTTTCTTTTATCTCTGTTTTAATAACAATATCTTCAATGTATTTCTTCGGTGTTGTGTACAGTTTTACCGGTCTGTGTAACCCTGAGTAATTATAGAAATCAAAGTAAGTTTCCTGATAATGAAAACCTTCCGGATACCCCGGTCCTTCTTTATGGATAATCTCTCCACAAGGAATGCATGTCCAGTCAAGGATATTGCTGAGTGCAACTGTCACACGATGCTCCTCTAAAGAAGACCTCTCAATCATTTCTGTAATATCTGCCTCAAATGGGAGAAACCCGCCTTTATGTTTTACAACTTCAGTTCCATCTACCCATACTGTTGCATGATGGGTAGCACTGCCAAAACGCAGAACAATTCTCTGTCCCTTCCAGCTGTCAGGTATTACAAAACTCTTCTCATACCAGACATATCCTACGTGTTCTTTTTCACGTTCCTCTGTAAATAAATCATTGTAGCTGGCAGGAACTGCCATAGAAATCGTATCTGTCAGTGCCACCTTCTGCCATTCTTCCTGAATTCCTACATTATCATAATCCATTTTAAAATTCCAGATGCCACTAAGATTCTTAACCTCTCTTACTTTGTTTTCTACCGGATATAACATTTACTCTCTCCTTTTCATAACAAATAATGTCGCTCGCGACATTATAGCGCCGCTTTTGCGTCTCTTTAGAGACAAATTTCATCTGCAAAAGCGTGCGCATCCTCGCAGAGCGTTTTTTGATTAAAAGGGAAGTTCGGAAAACTTTCCTTTTAATCAAAATATATTTTCTGTCAGCTCTCTTTCGCCTCCTGACAAATCTTTTCAATAAATCCATACCACACGTTTCTGAATACTTCCCCATCACTTAAGGACTGCACTGCAACAACCATATCCTGCTCTGGCAGCATAATAATATATTGTCCGTATTTCCCATCGGCTCTGGCTGTTTTCCTGTCAGGGTTTATCCAGAACTGAAAGCCATAATTTGTCTCCCAATCTTCCGGCACCTGTTTCATTGTAGCCATATCCAAATATTCTTTCGAAACAATCCTTTTACCCTTATATACTCCACCCTCTAATATCATCTGTCCAAAATTTCCAAACTCATCAATTGTCAGGTAAAGTCCATTCGCTGCATGAATATGTCCCTTTGGACATCTGGTCCAGTCCGGACTTAAAATATCCAGAGGTGTAAATAACCTCTCCTTCAGATAATCCATAATCTCCCTGCCCGACTTTCGCTCAATAAGACATGCCAGCATATATGTATTAAAATTGCAATACAGAAACCTCTCTCCCGGCTTATATGTAAAATCATGGTTAAAGAAATACTGTATCCAGTCTTCTGTAATATATCTCTCCGGGTCGTCCCCAAAAAACATTGGATAATCAAATCCTGTTGTCATAGTAAGCATATGTCTCACAGTAATTCCTAACAGATTATCACTGGGTTTATCCGGTAGATATTCCGGAAAACTATCACAAATCTTTTCATCTAAAGAAATAATGCCCTCATCTATCGCTATTCCCACTGCAACGGATATAAAACTTTTACTGACAGACCATGTATTCAGTCTTGTTTTCTGCGCCATTCTCCCCCAGTCTAAAATAATATCTCCATGTTGTCTTACCTGTACATAATTTAACACAATATCCTGCTCTTTTACTTTGTTAAGAAACTCCTCAAAGATTGTATTGATTTTCATTTTTGTCTCCTTCTATTCAATAACTATCTCTGCACCCTTCCCATACCATTACCTTTCATCAGATGTTCTATTTCTTCTACTGTCGACAGATTCGCATCTCCCGGTATGGTATGTTTCAGTGCTGATGCTGCTACTGAAAATTCTATAACATCTTTGGTTTCTTTTCCAGATAATATTGCAAAAATAATTCCTGCTGCAAAAGCATCACCACCACCGACTCTGTCTACCATTGGTGAAATTTCATACTTCTTTGCAGCATAAAAATTCTTTCCATCATAAATGCAGCCACTAAAATCATGATAAGATGATGTATGACTTTGGCGTAAACTGCTAATAACATATTTAAAATGATATTGTTCTACCATCTCCTGAAACATCTTTTCATATGCTTCCAAGTTCGGCGTATCATCTTCATTTTCTTTTGACAATGTAAATCCTAACATCTTTCTTGCATCTTCTCTGCCACCCATCAAAACATCAACATATTCCATATATTGTGGCATTACCTGCCTTGCTTCATTTGCCGTCCACAACTTGTTTCTATAATTCAAATCACAACTGACGGTTAATCCATTCCTCTTGGCTGCTTTCACAGCTTCCAATGTAACATCTCCTGCCTGTTCACTAAGTGCTGGCGTAATTCCCGAAAAATGAAACCAGTCTGCTCCTTCAAAAATCCTGTCAAAGTCAAAATCAGCAGGTTGGGCTGTGCTGATTGATGAGCCTGCTCTATCATATACGACATTGGAAGGACGGACTGCCGAACCTTTTTCCATGTAATAAATTCCCAATCTATTACCACCATATGATACATTAGAAGTATCTACATTCAGTTTTTTTAAGAAACTGATAGCACATCTCCCTATAGGATTATCCGGAACTTTCGTTACATACACTGACTCCATTCCAAGCATTGCCAAAGAAACTGCAACATTAGCTTCACTCCCTCCAAAACATGCCTCATATTCATCTGCCTGTATAAACTTCCGATAATCCTTCGTGGATAATCGTAAAAGAATTTCTCCCATCGTCACTACTTTTGACATATTATCTCACCTCGCTTACAATATTCATGGCCCTTGCAGCCAGCCTCGTTATCTCACTAAATCTTCCCTGTTCAATCAACTGTTTTTGAACCATCCAGCTGCCACCGCAGGCAATAACCTTATTGTTTTCTAAATAAAATTTTACATTTGCTTCATTGATTCCTCCAGTCGGCATAAACATTACATTACCGTAAGGTGCTGACATCGCTTTTATCATGTTTAAACCACCACACGCCTCTGCCGGAAAGAACTTCATCACCTTGATTCCCATTTCCAAATTCATTTCAATTTCACTCGGCGTTGCCACACCAGGAATGATAATTATATCTTGTTTTTTGCAATAATCGATTACCCTCGGATTAGAACCGGGACTTACAATAAAATCTGCTCCCATAGTAATTGCTTCCTTTACCTGTTCTATCGTAAGCACTGTTCCTGCTCCAATGATACAGTCTGGAAATTTCTCTTTGATAATTGCAATGGCATTCAACGCCTTTTCTGTACGAAGGGTGATTTCAATACACTTCATATTTCCTTTTCTTAATGCCTGTGCTAACGGAACTGCCTGCACTTCATCATCTATCGTTATTACTGGTATAATGCCAGCCTCTCTTATTTTTGTGTAAATATTCATCTATGCTCTCCATCTTTTACTAATACTAAAGGCCCTGTCTTATACACCTGAATATGCTGAAAATCCACCATCTACAGGAACTACAACTCCATTAATAAATCCTGATAAATTGTCGTTGCATAAAAACATCAGTGTTCCAATCAACTCTTCCGGTTCACCAAAACGTCCCATCGGGGTACTATTTAAAATTTTTCCGGTTCTATCTGTCGGTGTGCCATCATCATGAAACAGCAGTTTCTCATTCTGTTTCGTTACAAAAAATCCCGGTGCAATGGCATTACATCTGATTCCCACTTTTGAAAAATGAACAGCCAGCCACTGAGTATAATTAGATATTGCTGCTTTTGCACCACTATAAGCCACAATCTTTGTCAATGGTGTGTAGGCATT
Source organism: uncultured Eubacterium sp. (assembly GCA_910584795.1). Lineage (GTDB taxonomy): Bacteria > Bacillota > Clostridia > Lachnospirales > Lachnospiraceae > Eubacterium_G. The sequence goes on from CAJUBZ010000024.1 coordinate 5,164, forward strand.
CATACTGGAGATATTAATAATGCTGCAGCCTTTTCGGTCAATCATATCCTTTGCAAACACCTGTGTTGGAATAACACTTCCCAAATAATTTAAATTAAATACTTTTTCAATTCCCTCTACTTCTAAATCGAAAAAAGTTTTTGAACCTTCCATCGTTTCCACCTGAAAATATTCCATATCAGTCGTAGCCTGCGGATTATTGCCTCCTGCTCCATTGATTAAAATATCGCACTTTCCAAGTTCTTCTAATATTTTATTATGCACCTTCTGTATACTCTTTTTCTCTAATACATTACATTGATATCCCTTAGCACATCCTCCGTTGTTTACAATCTGTTCTGCATTCATTCGTACTGCATTCTCATTAATATCCAGCATGGCAACCTTTGCACCTGCTTTTGCCAATGCTTCTGCAAACATGGAACATAAAACACCACCTGCACCGGTAATCACTATAACTTTTCCTTTTATTCCTGATGTTAATGATAACTTCATATAACTTCTTCCTTTCTATCCTGCTCTGCAATTTCCTTTATTTATCTGATTATTATTTGTTTTTCTCTAATGTCTCCCAGATACCATTAATATAGGCAGCACCCAATGCCCTGTCATACAGACCATATCCGGGCTTACCCTGTTCCCCCCAAATCATTCTGCCATGGTCAGGTCTGATATATCCGTCAAACCCTGTGCTGTGTAAAGCTTTCAACACCTCTGCCATATCAAGACTTCCATTTTCGGACAAGTGACCACTTTCCTCAAAAGAGCCATCTTCCAATATCTTTATATTTCTGATATGGGCAAAACATATTCTGTTTTGTTCTCCATACTTCTTCATCATCTTTGGTATATCATTGTCAGACAAACATCCTAAACTGCCTGTGCATAATGTCAGTCCATGGTGGCTGTCGTTATATAAATCCAAAAACCGATCGATATTTTTTTCATTCGTTATAATTCGTGGAATACCAAAAATAGGCCAAGGCGGATCATCCGGATGTATTCCCATATTCACATCGCACTCTACTGCTACCGGAATAATCTCTTTTATAAAATACTCTAAATTCTTCCACAACCCTTCTTCTCCTAAAGACTTATATGCGTCTATTAATTCTTCCATTTCTTTTGGACTATAAGAAGCATCCCATCCGGGCAGCGTCATCTTCGTAGGATCCATTTTGTCCACATCTTTTTTGTAATATACCAATGCATTCGAACCATCCTCTAAAGGCTGGTCCAATCCGGATCTCGTCCAATCAAAAACCGGCATAAAATTGTAACAGATACACTTCACTCCTGCCTCTGCCAGCCTTCTAATATTCTCCTTATAATTTTCTATATATTCCTTATATCTTCCCCTGCATAATTTGATGTCTTCATGGACTGGAACACTCTCAATCACTTCCATTTTGAGTCCATTACTTTCTATCTGTTGTTTTAAATTATGTATTGCCTCTCTTGGCCAGACCTTCCCAGGCTCTACCTCATAAACTGCTGTAACCACCCCTGATACACCCGGTATCTGTCGAATCTGTTCCAAAGTAATAGAATCTTCCTCTCCATACCAACGGAATGTCATATCCATACCAATCACATCCTTTCATCTCGGCTCGCTGTAAGCGCTTACAGTAAATTTACATCAATTCTACTGTAATGTCAATTATCTTTTTACTTTTTACTTACATCGCTCTTACATTTTTTCATTGTAATATCTTTTGTATTATAGTATAATTCCATAATGTAAGCAGTTACATAAGTGAATAAAACTAATTTATACATTATCGTGTCACACAAGACACAGAATGGAGATTACAATGAATATATATGACATTTCTGAAAAAGCAGGGGTTTCTATTGCCACTGTTTCCAGAGTTTTAAACGGCTCTGATAATGTAAGTGAAAAGACAAGAAAAAAAGTAGAAGCAATCATGAAAGAAACGGGTTATATGCCAAATGCTTTTGCAAGAGGTCTTACCAACAACACGATGCATACGATCGGTTTATTGTGTGCTGACTGTTCCGACCACTTTCTGGCAAATGCCATCTCTTACTTAGAACATGGTTTTAGAGAGAACGGATATGACTGTCTTCTTTGCTGTACCGGATATGAGTTGTCTAACCGGCAAAACTATCTGAAATTGCTTCTTTCTAAAAAAGTAGATGTAGTAGTTTTAGTAGGTTCTACATTCATAGAACCGGATGAAAAAGACAACCAGTACTTAATTGATGCCTCTCATGAAGTACCGATTGTATCTGTAAACGGATATATTGACTCACCGAATATTTACTGTACTTTATGCAATGACTTTGAGGCTATTTTAAATGTTACGACAAATTTGCTGAATAAAGGGTTTGAAAAGCCTCTGTTCTTATGCCGCTCTTTATCATATAGCGGAAGACAAAAATCTGAAGGTTTTAAAAAAGCTCTTTCCGATAAAAGCATACCTTTAATAAAGGAGCAGATGGTTTATTACCACGGCGACATTTCGGATACAAAAGAAATGTTATTATCCTATTACGAAAACACCTATCAGTTTGACTGTATCATTGCAGGAGATGACGAACTGGCTGTTTCAGCCCATAAATTTGCCGGAACACTTGGTCTATCTGTCCCTGAGCAGTTTTCCATTATAGGATATAACAATTCTAAGGTAGGCATCTGTTGTGAACCGGAATTGTCCACATTGGATAACAAATTAGAATTTGTCTGCTCCAATACCGTAAACTCTGTCATGAGTATTTTGAGCGGTCAGCGTGTTCCCCGCAAAACAATTGTCTCTGCGGAGTATATCGAACGCGGAACATCAAATCTATAAGTTACATACAACAGATTGGAGTTTTTATGGAATTTTTAAAAGACAATTTTCTGCTACATTCGGACTGTGCAAAAAAACTTTATTTTGAATATGCGAAAGATATGCCTATCATAGACTATCACTGTCATATTGATGCAAAAGATATTGCTGAAGATAAGAAGTTTGATACGATGACCTCTTTATGGCTTGGCGGCGACCATTATAAATGGAGACAGATGCGTGCGTGTGGCATTGAAGAAAAATATATTACAGGAGATGCATCAGACTATGATAAATTTTTAAAATGGGCAGAAGTTCTGCCACGCCTGATTGGCAATCCTCTTTATCATTGGTCTCATTTGGAATTAAAAAAATATTTTGGGTATGATGGTGTTTTAACGCCTAAAACTGCTCCGGAAGTCTGGGAATTATGTAATACTCAATTAAAAACAATGTCTGCAAGAGATATTATTTTATCTTCTAACGTAAAAATCATCTGTACTACGGATGACCCCATTGATTCTTTACAATGGCACAAGCAGATTGCAGACAGCGGCTTTCCTGTAAAGGTACTTCCTGCATGGAGACCGGATAAAATACTTGATATCAGTTCAGCTTCTTTTAATGAATATATTATTCAGTTATCTAAAGTCAGTGGTATAGGCATTTCCGGCTGGAATTCTCTTAAAACTGCTATTAGGAGCAGGCTGCAGTATTTTAAAAATCTTGGCTGTGTTCTTTCAGACCACAGTCTGCCTTATGTAATGTACAATCCTGCCTCAGAAGAAGAAATAAATGAAATCTTATTGTCAGCATTCTGTGGAGCATCTCTTACTTCTGAACAAATTTTAAAATATAAGACAATGTGTCTTCTTTTTATGGCAGAAGAATATCATACTCTTGGATGGGCAATGCAGCTTCACTATGGTGTGATGCGAAATACCAATACAAAAATGTTTGATTTGATTGGTGCAGACACTGGATTTGACTGTATTGGAGATACTGTGCCGATTTCTCAGTTAAGTCAGTTTCTAAATGCATTAGCATCAAACGATACACTGCCAAAAACAATTATTTATTCACTAAATCCAAATGATAATACAAGTATAGATACTGTTATCGGTTGTTTTCAGGATGAAACCTGCACCGGAAAACTTCAGCATGGTGCTGCATGGTGGTTCAATGACAGTAAAGAAGGAATGATAAACCATCTTACTTCTTTATCCAATATCGGTACGATTGGAAACTTTATTGGCATGCTCACCGATTCTAGAAGTTTTCTTTCATACACCAGACACGACTATTTTAGGCGGATCTTATGTGATTACTTTGGTTCTCTCGTAGAAAAAGGAGAATATCCAAAGGACTATGAAACATTGGGACAAATTGTCAAAGACATTTGTTATTTTAATGCAAAGTCCTATTTTAATTTTTACCAATAGTGTTTCTCTACAAGAAAAAGACTGTTATACGAATTCTCGTACAACAGTCTTTTTACATTCAAGTGCTATTTTCTTATTTTTTTAATCTTTGACCATTTTCCAAAAACTTTCTTTTTGTTAACAATTGCATATGCTCTCACTTTCACAAAATAAATGTTATTTTTCTTTAATTTATTAATAGAAAATTTTATTTTTCTAAAATTTATCGTTCTTGTCTTTTTTCGTTTAAATTTTTTCGTATCAGAAATTTTTATCTGATAGCCTGAAGCTTGAGACACTTTTTTTAAATGTATTTTTACCTTTTTACCATTTCGATATCGCTCTGTTTTTTTTATCTGAACCTTTGGTACTTTTCTATGTTTTAAAACCACACTAGTCTTTTTCGTTTCTTCAACAGATTCTGTTACCCTCGTGCTTTCAACTGTTTTAACAGTTTCCGTAACACAGCACGTAGTGCCCGGTTGCACGCTACTTGGTGACGGTATTTCCACAGGTTCTATCCATTCTTTTGTTACTTCTGACACTACCATACCTCTTCGGTATGTAATTGCCCTAATCTCGCAAGGTTCTGTAATCTCCAAAGGTTTCACATAAGTCGCAGACTCAACTGTAGGCTCTGTGCCATCTAACGTATATTTTACTACTGCACCTTTTACCGGTGTAGTTAAGACTACTCTTTTTGTTTTTGGATAGACATCCGCCATACTGATGATTGGAGGCTCTGCCACATTTGCCTCATATACTTCCATTTCCCAAATGGAATATCCATATACATTCGACCGCTGAATTCCCTGCATTTTTACATACCTTGCCTGTGCAGCTTCAAATGAAGTAACTTTTACTCCAGAATTATTATTATCCACCTTTGCCACAGTGGTCCAGTTTTTTCCATCCTGTGAAACCTGAATTTCGTATTGCTTTCCATAAGAATTCTGCCAATTAATCACTACCGTATTAATCGGATAAACTTCCTCTAAATCAATATAACACCACTGGTCATCTGTAAATTTTGAGGACCATCTGGTAGCCGCATCTCCATCTGTAATATTTGCTGCCACAAGAGTTTTGCTGTTTTCATCAGAAGAGCTAACTGCTTTTTTACCTTTTGCCAGATTCACATCCTGTGATATCTTCGTTCCTTCAATCTGAATATCAAGAGAACGGTATGGAGAATCAATACTTCCATTCTTTTCTGAATACGTTTTAATCACTGTATCTGTGGAAACCAATATCGGCTCAATGTATATCGGCGCTGACTTAGTTGGAACCGTTCCATCCGTTGTATAATGAATCACTGCTTCACTGTCCTCACAAGTGATTTCTACATACTGATTATCTTCATACGTTATCTGACCTGATACATTGTTATTCACATTTCCATCATTGCATCCTCTTGTTATGAACACAGGTGCAGCCACCTGGCTTAATTTAAAATTCTTTATTTTGGGAATTTCGAACTTTAACAGACTATGGGAAGATACACTGATTTCTCCAATTTTTCCACTATTATCTTTATATGTAACAACTTGTACTCTATCTGTCGGATTCCATACCATGGAAGTGTATTTCTTTGTGACTTCATTATAGTATACTGTGGCCGCAACTGCTCCCGTTGCATATATATCTGATACTTTATGACCGGATTCTTTCATGCTGTTAATATACCAATATGTATTTGCCTGATCCGTCTTTTGAACCGATTTATCACCTGTGATAAATTTGTCTAAAGCCAGCTGTGGATTGGTCATAGACAGGTAACTCCATGTAATGTGCTGCCAGCCATTGTCCGGTGTCTTATAATTCCTACGAATTGCCTCTATTTCTTCTTCACTTTTTCCACTGTTTGCTGCAGATAATTGCGACTTCTGTATCGCAGTTTCTGTATCATTTAACAGTCCCTGATAAATTTCAGCACATCTGTCCTGCTCCATACCATAAGACGTTAGATATTCTCCTACCGGAAGCCACTGTATTCCATAGCAGTATAATGGCTGTCCGCCAAAAAATGTGCCAAAAAAGTTTGTTCCTCCATAAACCTGAGATACTACCTGATATGGCCATTCATTAATCCAATTATCTTTATCATAATCAAACCAGTATTGTTTTACTGCCTGTATTTCATTGGTAAATCCAAATATTCCTGCATCTCTGTATTGGTTATTTCCAGAAACAATTCCCCAAAGATACATTCCTGCCCAGCTGAATAATGCCTCGCTGGCCGACTCCTGATTATTACCGGAATCATTGTTGGCATATCCCCCTGCCCACGAATGTCCCTCATACATATCATAATTTCTAAACCTGCAAAACATTTCATCATCGGCAGAATAATTCGCATAGTCTCTTGCCAATAGTTCTATCATTCCTTTGTACTCATGATAAAAACTTTTATCATAATTCGACAATACACTGGCTCCGAACATAAAATATCCATAAGTAAAATGATGGTCCGCAATCGATGTATTTGCCCCAAATTCGCTTTGCTTATAATAAAGGGTGCCCCAATGTTCATCATAAATAAAGAAACTTTTATCATTTTCTCCATCATAATGAAACCAATTTACCAAAATCATTTTTAATCTGTTAAGGAAAGTATCCCTTAACCTTGTATTTCCCGTCTGGTCTGCCATTAAAGCTCCCATTGCCAGAGGATGTACATTCTTCCCCTCCCAATATGCATCAGAAGACGGTGTCAGTTTTGATGTTGCACCCTCTAATGTATTCAGATACTCTTCTATTTTTGCTCCATCAAACTCCTCATTTGCCGGCATTGCAAAGGTCGGAATAATACCTGCAAATTTATCAGTTGTAGAAAACTTATTTGACACAATACATTTCATATCTCCGCGGACAGAAGAATATGTATGCACTGCCTTGTCATCATCGATTGACTTTTTCCACTGATGAGGAAGCATACACTGCATCGTAACAGCACTGTATCCACTTCTTTTATTAGAAGTTTTCACCTCATAATATGATGTCATTTCTGCTGACTGTTCATCGTACTGATAACTGACTTTCGTATCCGTAACAAAAGCATAACCATGCCGATAAAATGTATTTAAATCACTGACAGATGTCATTGTTCCCACAGACATATAACTATAATTTTTCGAAAAAGTGATAACTACTTTTCCTCCGGTATTTCTAAGTTTTGTCCCTTCCGGAAAATTAATACAATAATAACTTGTAGATGTATATGTTTTATCTTTGTTATCGTTATCTGTCACCATAACACCAATGTGGTCTGTCTCAATACTTTCCCCCGCTTTCAATATCTCTTTTCCACTATCATCAAAAAATTTTACAAGATTCTGTACTGACAGATATATTCTCTTCGTTTCTCCCAATTCGCTGAAAAGATATGGGCATCCCTTTACATATGTCGTAGACATTAATACACCACTGTCATCACATAAATCTATTGTTGCAGAATAGTCTCCATTCCCACTCACTCTGTCATATGCTTCTTTTGTATTTATATTTTCAGGCAAAAATGATAAATCTGTAAGTGTCTCAGATTTTACAGAAAAATTCACAGCCGTTTCCCCGGGTGTCGGAAGCCAGCCGGAAGTACCTGTCAAAACTTCCAGTCCTTTCGCAGAATATTTTGCTTTTAATGGCATGATGCACATTAAATTACCGAACTTCTGCATTATGCTTGACTGCCACCAGTCATTCGTAGCAATAGGAACAGACACTCTATCTGATTTGTAAACCGGAAGTTTTGCCTTTTCCAGATAAATTGCTGACGTCACATAACTTCCCTTTCCCTCTGGAGACTGTTTTACTTCTAACTGAGGGATTGCTTCAAGTTCATAAATTATTTTTTCGTCGCCTGTTTTATAAGGGTAAACTTCAAGTTCATTGATAGCAAAACCATTTCCGGTATTCACCCTTGTATAACCATATATACGGATATACCGCGCTTTACCATACAATGGGATATTCGCCTGTTCACCGGAATAACCTTTTAACTGTCTGTAAGCAGTTTTCCACTCTTGTCCATCTTTTGATAATTGAACATCATATATTTTTCCTGAGTCACTCGCCCAGTGAATGAAAATTCGTCCAATCTCATATACCTGTTCCAAATCAACACAGAGCCATTGATTATCACTGTATGTAGATAACCACTTGCTTGACATATTACCATCCACTGCATTTTCCGCTTTTACTTTTATATCATCTGTGCTTCCATCCGACAAACGTACACCGGATGAAGTTGCAGGCTTATCTAAAGCCAGATTCTCTCCATAATTTATCGGTCTTTTTGTAATACCATCCAAACCATATATTTTAAATTCATTAAAGGAATATCCATACGCGGTTAATGCTCTTTTTGTCATATATATTTTTACATATCTGGCATTACCACTGATATCCAAATTTTCTATGCCCCCTTTACAGGTACTGGTTGTATAAATATTTGTCCAGTTCTCTTCATCATCAGAGAACTGGATTTTATATTCTTTTGCATAAGCCCCTTTCCAATTTATCAATATTCCTGTAACCTGTGTTACTTTTCCCAAATCAACATAAAACCATTGTGTATCAATACCCCATTGGCTTTCCCATCTGGATGTATCAGAACCGTCCACTGCATTCTCAGGAATATTATTATCTTTATAAGAACTGGCATAAACCATTCTTCCTTCTGATATTACATATGGTTCCACAGAATCAGCCTGTACAACATCTTTTAATTGATTCTGAGGAATCATCACAACACTTATAATTATCGATAATAAAACTGTTAATATTTTTGTTATATACTTCATTCTGACCTCCTGATATATAAACAAATGCTGTTGTCTACGCCTTTAAAAATAAGCACTTACATAAGAGTCAAGGCATTGTAAAAATCCTCTAACAAGAAAAGGGACTTTTTTACAGCCCCTTTTTTTCTACATCTTATTTTTTAAAATAACCCTGTCCAGCCCTGCTCTTCGTTAGCTGATTCACCCGTAAAACTATCAAGGATA
>CAJUBZ010000025.1 GCA_910584795.1 uncultured Eubacterium sp.
AAGACATCGCCCTTTCACGGCGGTAACACGGGTTCGATTCCCGTAGGAGTCATTTAGAAATATGCCGATGTGGCTCAATTGGCAGAGCAGCTGATTTGTAATCAGCAGGTTAACGGTTCGAGTCCGTTCATCGGCTTTTTATTTGGACCTGTAGCTCAGTTGGTTAGAGCAACCGGCTCATAACCGGTCGGTCCTGGGTTCGAGTCCCCGCAGGTCCATTAGGATTAGTAAAGTTTTACTAATTAATATTTATAAATTACCAGCAGATATTTTTATATCTAAAATATGGGATCTTAGCTCAGCTGGGAGAGCATCTGCCTTACAAGCAGGGGGTCACAGGTTCGAGCCCTGTAGGTCCCACTTGTACAGATTATGTACAATGCGCCGGTGTGGCGGAACTGGCAGACGCGCAGGACTTAAAATCCTGTTGTGGCAACACAGTACCGGTTCGATTCCGGTCACCGGCATAAAAGAGTATCACATTTGTGATACTCTTTTTCGTTATAATAGAGACTGAAACTACTTTTAAGAATAAATAATGTATGTTAAATTGAAAACATAAGAATAGGAAAGAGTGAGAATATGAAGATTCAGGATAGAAAACAACAAAAAAACAACTGTATTATAAATATAAATCTTATTAAGACAGTTAGAAAAGTATTTGGAGCTGCCGTTTTAGTGTCTGGAATTTGTTATATGGGATGTGTGACAGCAGGGGCAAATACTAATATGGGGGTTCCCAAAACTGAAATAGTAAATAAACAAGTGATAGAGAGTGTTTCTTTTGCAAAAGTTTCAAGTACAAAAAAAGGGACAAAGATAAAATGGAATACATCAAAAAAATACCAGGGGTATGTTATATATAGAAGCAAGAATAATAGTAAATTACAAAAGGTTGATACAGTGATCAAAAAACAATATTTAGATGAGAATATTGAAACGGGAGAATCATATCGTTACCAGATTAAACCGTTTTATTATAAAAAGAATAAAAAAGTATTTGATAAAAAGAGTAGTATGAGCGATCCATACGTAGCAAAACCTTATGGTGCAGATAATGTTTGTGTAGTTTCTTTTAAAGATTACAAGTATATATCATGGGATTTAAATGAATTAGCATCAGGATATAAAATTTTGCGGAAGAAAGGCAATGAAGGCTGGAAGGAAATAGTAACACTAACTAAGAATATTGATATGTACGAGGATTATGATATTGTTTCAAATGAAAAATATCAATACAAAGTTGCTGCAATAGAAAATGTGGATGGGCAGGATTATATTAGTGTTTATTCTACATCCGTAAACGTAGGTGATTTAAAGGGAATAGATGTATCTTATCATAATGGGAAGATAGATTGGAAAAAGGTCAGGAAAGCCGGTATTTCTTTTGCAATGATTCGTATGGGGTATGGTACTTCAAAAGGCGGTATTATAGATAGTTGTTTAGATTATAATTATAAAAATGCAAGAAAAAATGGAATAAAGGTAGGATTATATTTGTATAGTTATGCAGATAATGTAAGAGAGGCACGAAATGAAGCAAAATTTACTTACAAAATGCTTAAGAAATATAATAAGTTAGATTTTCCTATGGCCTTTGATTTTGAAAATACATATAGAAATAAGAAAAAATATAAAAAATTAAATACAAAAATTATTACCACCTATTGTGATTATTTGGAAAAGAAGGGATTCGATACCAGCGTTTATTCGTATATGGATTTTTTTCATAAAGCGGTAGATTATAAGAAAGTTTCCAAATATGGTATATGGCTTGCGAGATGGACCAACAGTACAAAGAATTTTTATGACGGAGGAATTCCAAATGTACAGATGTGGCAGTATTCTGCTAAGGGGAAGGTAAATGGTATTAAGACAGCAGTGGATTTGAATTTGAATGTTGCTCATTAGGAGAAAATATTCATAAGGAACGTGTTTTTCTTATGAAAAATCATTGACATATAAATTTTATTGGTGTAAAATATGCAATGTCGCTAATTTATGCGATGGTTAAGTGCGTGTAGCTCAGCTGGATAGAGCGTCTGGCTACGGACCAGAAGGTCGAGGGTTCGAATCCTTTCACGCACGTTGAAGACTTCTGAAAAAACAGAAGTCTTTTTTATTATATAGGAATTGCAGAGGTACGGAAAGTTTGTTGTCTTTTCGAACCCACGTCTGGCGAGAGAGTTCGAAAACAACCTGTTTTTATAAAAAAATGAAAATGAATAAAAAAAAGTATTTATGACATACTAGTGATGTAACAAAACAATTGTTTATGTTTAGGAGGTAGTTATGTCAAAGAATTATTCAAATTCACAGAACGCATCTAATTATAGTGATGCAACAGATGCACAGAACAGCACATCTAAAAACAGCACTTCAAAAAATAGTACTTCAAAAAATAGTACATCTAAAAACAGCACATCTAAGAACAGCACTAGTGATAGTACAAATTGTAGATAGTTATTGAAGTGTGAGCCTATGGTGTTCAGTGAACACTGTAGGCTTTCTACATATTAAATTAAGTTTTGCTATTTTCAAAATTCTATTTTTAGTTCAAGTACATGCACTTTAATAGTATGGAATTAATAAATTATTATATAATAAAATTTTTGGAGTGTATTGTGGGAAAATTTAATTTTATATCAATGGAAGAGGCTAGAAAACTTGCATTAGAAGAAGGATATATTGTTGTTGATTTAAGGGGGACTCAGGATTATTATAAATCTCATATAGATAATGCTATAAATATTCCTTCTGCGGATGTATCACAGATTTTAGAATTTGGAAAGAAGGAATATACATGGATTTTATATTGCAGAAGAGGCAGTTTTAGTTTTAAATTAGCCAGTGAATTATCAGATTATGGTTACAAGGCGTTGGCAGTGGTGGGTGGATATAGAGAGTGATATCGTCGTATGCCATTTAGGGTATGGAAATAACTTCATTGACAATGTATATTAATACCAGTATTATTGAATGGGTAATGATGAAATATAGTATTTAAGAATGGAAGATAAATGAAAAAAATAACATTAGTAGCGCCTTGTCATTTTGGCGTAGAATCGGTATTAAAAAGAGAAATCCTAAATTTAGGATATGAAATTACAAAAGTAGAGGATGGAAGAGTAACTTTTGAGGGAGATAGTCTGGCTGTCTGCAGAGCAAATGTTTTTCTGCGTACAGCCGAAAGAGTTCTGGTACAGGTTGGAAGAATCCGGGCAACGACTTATGATCAGTTATTTGAGGCTGTTAAAGCTTTGGAATGGGAGAAATTTATTCCGAAGAATGGTAAATTCTGGGTAAAAAAGGCAAGTTCTATCAAAAGTAAATTGTTCAGCCCATCTGATATACAGAGAATTGTTAAAAAGGCAATCGTAGAAAAATTAAAAGAAGAGTATCATGTGAATTGGTTTGACGAAGATGGAGCGGAATATCCAATCCGAGTATTTTTCTTTAAAGACGAAGCTGTTATTGCTTTGGATACTACAGGAGATTCTCTTCATAAAAGAGGATATCGGAAATATACGGCAAAGGCACCAATTTCAGAGACTTTAGCCGCTGCCCTTATTATGCTTACACCTTGGAAAAAGGATAGAATACTGGTAGATCCGTTTTGTGGATGTGGAACATTTCCTATAGAAGCTGCAATGATTGCAGCCAATATTGCTCCGGGAATGAATCGGGAATTTACAGCTGAAAGTTGGACAAATATTATTTCAAAGAAAAACTGGTATGAGGCTGTTAATGAGGCGGGAGATTTAATAAATGAAGATGTTGATGTCGACATTCAGGGATATGATATTGATTCTGAAATGGTTGAGTATTCAAGAAGAAATGCAGAAAATGCAGGTGTAGAGCATTTGATACATTTTCAGACACGGCCATTAGAAAAATTAAGTCATAGCAAAAAATATGGATTTATTATTACAAATCCACCATATGGCGAAAGGTTGGAGGAAAAAGCCGCCTTAGAGCCATTATATACAAAAATTGGTGAAAGATATAGGTCTTTAGATGACTGGTCTGCTTTTATTATAACTTCATATGAAAATGCTGAGAAGGATATGGGCATAAAAGCTACAAAAAACCGTAAGATATATAATGGAATGCTGAAAACATATTTTTATCAGTTTATGGGGGCAAAGCCACCTAAAAGGAGATTTAAGGAAGATTAAATGAATAGAAAGAAACTACTTATTTTATATTTACCAATATTAATCTTATTCGTTATTTTGGCGGTTGTGTTTTTTCTATTCTCCAGACAGACAGTGCAGAAAAGTCTGGCAGGAGAGAAGATGGATTCTAGAGAAAATTGGAACCGGATTATGGCAAAAAGTGCAAATCAGAACCAAATATATCTGAAAGTGAATAACAAGCAGATTTTATTGGATGAGAACCCGATTTATATGAGTGAGAATATGAATTTGATGATTCCGGTAAATATAGTTAAAGATACATTGAATTGTGCAGAAAATATTTATCATAACAAGAGGGTTGTTATCGAAAAAGGAAGCAATATTGCGATTATGTATATTGGTGAAAAACGCATAACATTTAATGATAATGAATATCGTCTGGAGGATAAAATTGCAAGAAAAAATGGTATAGTGTATATACCGGTTACAGTTTTTAGTGACTATTTTAATTACACATATGAGTGGGACAGCAAAAAAAATCAGGCAAGCATAAAAGATAATGCATTGTCAGATTCTTATTTGCCGGAACGATATAGTTATATTGATAAGAAGCGGGCTGTGCCGGTAAAAGATCAGGGAAACTATGGGACCTGTTGGGCTTTTGCCACACTCACTGCATTGGAGACATCGTTGACGCCGGAAGAGACTTATGATTTTTCTGAAAACAATTTAATATATAATAACGAATTATCTGATGATATACAGGATGGTGGAGATTATATGATGTCCATGTCTTATCTGATGTCCTGGAAAGGTCCGGTTTTAGAAAAAGATGACCCATATGGGTCTAAAAATAGTATTAAAAAATGGAAAAGTGTAAAACATGTTCAGGAGGCGCAGATTATTCCGGAAAAGGATTATGAACAGATAAAAAATATGGTATATAAATATGGTGGTGTAGAAAGTTCCATGTATATGTCAATGAACAGCAGGAATATGTCATCAGTTTATTATAATGAAACGGAATATGCTTATTGCTATAAAGGCAAAAATAAGCCGAATCATGATGTTGTTATTATCGGATGGGATGATAATTATTCTAAGGAATTGTTTAATGACCAGACGATTGAAGGAGACGGGGCATTTATCTGTATGAACAGCTGGGGAGATGATTTTGGATATCATGGTGTATTTTATGTATCATATTATGACGACCTGATAGGAACGAATAATGTCTGTTACACAAAGGTAGAGAATACAGATAATTATAAAAACATCTATCAAAGTGATTTATGTGGCTGGACCGGTTCTATGGGGTTTGAAAATGAACAAACGGTTTATTTTTCTAATGTATATACTGCTGAGCACAATGAACAGGTGGAGGCTGTCGGTTTTTATGCAACAACCACAGATTTAGAATATGAGGTATTTATTTGTCCGAAATATAAAGATGTCAATTCATTAAATAATAGAAATCATATTGCTGCTTCCGGAGTAATAAAAAATAAAGGGTTCTATACAATTAAGCTGGATAAAAAATATGCAGTAGAAGAAGAACAGAAATTTAGTGTTATTGTTAAAGTGACAAATAGAAATAATAATGTTTTTAAAATGATTCCCGTAGAAATGGAAACAGAGTCAATGGAAGGAACTGTTGAACTGGATGACGGAGAAGGATATTTTAGTGCTGGTGGGTTAAATTGGCAGTCAGCCGAAAAGCAAGGATGTAACATATGTTTAAAAGCATATACATCAAACGAACAGTAAAAAACAGAAAATACGAAGGAAGGTTATTATGAAGAAGATTATTTTTGCGACAACAAATGAAAATAAAGTTAGAGAAGTTAATATGATGATGGAAGATTTTGATGTAGAACTCTGTACTATGAAAACTGCAGGAGTAGATGTAGAGATTGTGGAAGATGGTACCACCTTTGAAGAAAATGCGGTTATTAAGGCAAAGACTGTTATGGAAATCACAGGTGAAATTGCGATTGCTGATGACTCGGGATTAGAAGTTGATTATTTGGATGGTGCTCCTGGAATTTATTCTGCTAGGTTTTTAGGGGAAGATACCAGTTATGATATAAAGAATAACTATATTATCAATAAATTAAAAGATGCAAAAGGAAATGAACGAAGTGCCAGATTTGTTTGTGCGATTGCAGTAGCGTTTCCAGATGGAGAAGTTATTACATGTAAAGGAACGATTGAAGGGTTGATTGCTTATGAGCAAAAAGGAAGAAATGGTTTTGGTTATGATCCTATTGTCTATGTACCAGAGTATGAAATGACAACAGGAGAAATGGCACCGGAATTAAAAAATAGTATCAGTCATAGAGGAAAGGCTTTGGAGCAGATGAAAGAAATCTTGAAAGGAAGACTTTAGAATCAATGATAAAAGTGGTTATAATCAGTGATTCTCATGGGAGTTTAAACAATGTCCGTAAGATTATGGAAAAAGAGCATAATGTGTATCAGGTAATTCACTTGGGAGATTTAATTGGCCAGGAGATGCAACTAAAAGAAATCTGTGGCTGTGATATTAGTTTTGTTAAAGGAAATTGTGATTATTACGCTGATAATCCCATATCAGATGTTCTTGTATTTGGTAAAAATCGTATTTTTATTACCCATGGGCATCATTATGGTGTGAATTTTGGAATAGACAGATTATGTTATGCGGCAAAGGAGAATCATTGTAATATTGTAATGTATGGACACACTCATGTGCCGGAAAATTCTGTTTATGGTGGAATGATTGTAGTAAATCCAGGAAGTGTCAGTCAGCCAAGGCAGCTAAACCATAAGGCGACTTATGCAGTGATGAAAATTGACGATGAGGATAAAACAGATATAAGAATAAAATATGTATAAAAAATGAACTATAATAAAATATGAATACTTGTAAAGTGGTAATATTCTTAATATAATAAACTTTAAGTGTGAACAAATGTAGGCAGCTATGTATAGCTGCCTATTTTTTTCAGGCGATGAAACGTTTCAAAAAGGAACGAAAAATAAAAAAAGATAGGAGAGAAACTATGAGAAAGCAGAAAATGCTGAAAAAAGCAATGGTGTTATTCTGTGCAACTGCAATGGTTGTGACAGGAATACCGGTTACTGGAAATGTAACAGAAGCAGCAACAGTGGACTTTTACTCAGAAGAAAGTTCCGTTATGCTGGATAAAGGCGGATTCAAAACGGAAGTTTACGGCGTCGGTACCGATGACTGGGGACAGACGTGGAAAGACAGAAAGGACACGCTTCCGCCAGCAGTGACATACTTGACAGATAACTATCGGGAGACAGTTGGAACAGTGCCAACCAATGACTGGGCAAGTTCTGTTGTTTTTGATAAGTATTCCGAGTCTTTATATGCCCATCCGTTGGCATACAGAGCAGCAAGCAATGGAATGCAGATGGCAGCACCGGCTGTAACTACTTTGAAAAACAGTGTTGATAATGAGCCAATGGTAGAAAGTTATCTAAATGATGATACAGTAGAATTGGTAGTGGGCGGAGAAGGATTTTCTGCAAAAGATGCCAGAGTGGATAAGACGACAGACTGGACTTATGATATCCTGATGGAAAATAATGCAGGAACATCTTCTATGCGTGCCACCCTGGCAAAGGGAACGCCTTATGCTTATTATACTTTTGAAAATTTAAAAGCAACAATTTCGTTAGGGGCAGGTGCAACAGATTTGGTAATATATAAGAATTCCACATCTTCTAATTGCATCGGTGTAAGTTTAAAAAATAAAAAAGATGGCAAAACACATTATTATAGTGTAAATGCACCAAAAGGAACAACATGGACGAATGCAGGTGGAAAATTGACAGCTAATATGCCGGCAAATGCTAAATACCTGTCCGTTGCAATACTACCAGATGGCAGTGACGAGGCATTTCAATTATATGGTAAGTATGCTTTCAATTTTATTACAGACACGAAAGTACAGTGGGAATACCTTAAAAATTCTTCGAAATTAGTTACAAAGTATAGCGTTACAACAAAAAATATGGAAACAGGAGCAGTTGGTGGAGATACAATTATTGCACTGTATCCACATCAGTGGCGTTATTCAGAAGAAACGTATACCAATTATACTTACGAGACAGTACGTGGAACAATGAAAACTGTTGTTGGAACAGAATATGTTACACAAATGTCATATAATGGAATATTGACAGGACTTCCGGTAACAGACGATGAAACTACCGTAGGACAAATAAAAGACCAGTTAGGATATTTATATGATTATAGAAAGAACAAAGATGATCCACAATGGATTTGTTTTTTGGAAGGTCAATATGGTGGATATGATACATACTGGATAGGAAAGAATTTAAATACTTTGGCAGATGCAATATGGCTTTCAGGTCAGTTTGACGATGATAAAGATATGAAGGTAATTACAGATGAAATGGTTGCAGGTGTTGAAAATTATCTTCAGTTCTGGTTTGATCCGTATTCAGGATATATCAGTGGTGATTTTGTAGATGATTATTTCTATTACAATGAAGACTATGGAACACTGATTGGATATCCTGCATCTTATGCTACAGATCAGCAGTTAAATGACCACCATTTCCACTATGGATATTGGATTAAGGCAGCAGCAGCTGTTGCAATGAAAGATCCGGAATGGGCAAAAGAGTGGGGTGGTATGGTTTATGAGATGATTAGTGATTTTGCCAATACCAACCGGGATGGAAGCAGTTTTAATAAAAATAGTCCTGCAAAATATCCATTCCTTAGAAATTTTGATATTTATGAAGGCCATTCCTGGGCATCAGGTGTAGCAAATTACGAGTATGACGAGAATGGAAAATTATTAACAGAAAAAGGTGGTCTTAGTGGAGGAAATAATCAGGAATCATCTTCAGAGGCAGTGAATGCATGGGCATCTCTTATTATGTGGGGTGAAGCCGTAGGAGATGAACAGATACGTGACCTTGGTATTTATATGTATACAACGGAAATTGCGGCAATCGAAGATTATTTCTATGATGTTCATGATGAAATTTTCACAGATGGGTATGAAGATGAAGACAATTTTAATTTACAGATTGTTTCAAGATTATTCGGAGGCCGTTATGACCATACAGCGTGGTGGACGGAAAATCCTATAGAAGCATCAACAATTTCTATGCTGCCAATTACAGGTGCCTCTCTTTATTTAGGAAAATATCCGGAGAAAGTAAAAGCAGTTGTGGACAGCATTGGTGAAAACAGTATGCAGTGGACCAATTTCGTAAATAATAAAGATGCGATTGTAGATAGATTTGCCGGTGGTATGGATATGCTGACAAATCATGATGTTAATCAGGATATTGTGGCAGAGTATTATGCATTTTACGATGCAGATGCAGCATTAAAAATGTATGATGTCAGTGATGAAGGAAGAATAGAAAATGGTGAGTCCAGAGCCCATACATTGGGTTATATTACCAGCTTGAAGAAATATGGAACACAGGACTTTTCAATTACTGCAAGTTCACCGTTTGCAGTTGTATTGAATAAGAATGGTGTAAAAACTTATGTGGCAGAAAACCATACAAATGAAGACCAGAGAATCTATTTCTCAGATAAAACATATGTAGATGTTCCGGCTAATTCTTCTTATGAAGGTCCGAAAACAGGAAATGGTGAAAATCCGGAAACAGATGCAAGTGAACTTCTAGGAAATACACAGAAAGTGAATTTAGAAGTTTATCTGGAAAACTATGCAGGAACAGGTTATGACAAGAGCAACAGACAGATTAATGTAAAGGCAGACACAGAAACTTACACATACCAGCCACAGAATATCAGTGGATTTACATTTGATGCAGCTAATGCAAATAATGTTTTAACAGCTCCAGTGAAAGAAGATAATTCAGGAACAATAAAAGTTTATTATAAACGTAATAGTTATACTGTTCAGTATTCGTTAGCTGGTGGTACAATTAGTGGAAATAATCCTGCTTCTTACAGATATGGAAGTACGATTGCGTTAAATCCGGCTGTAAAAGAAGGTTTCCGTTTTGAAGGCTGGTATACAGATGCACAGTATACAAACCAGATTACGGGAATTACTGAGTCTACAGCAGGGAATCTGGTGCTTTATGCTAAGTTTTTAGATGAATCAACGATATCTAGTTATACGGTTGAGTATTATAAGCAGAAAGAAGATAAGAGCGGATATGAGATTGTTTCGGAAGATACGAAGACAATCAGCAGTATTATTGGAACTAAAGTTTCAGCTGAGGCAAAGAATTATGATGGATATGTATTAAATTCTAATTCCGTAACAGAAGGTACTGTTTTAGCAGATAATAAACTGGTACTACGTTTATATTATGATTTAGAAAAAGGAAATGGCGGCGAGTTAACAGAAGGCAGAGGAGCATTTATTGGAGCGGATAATAGTCTTACATTTGTAATTAATGATGCACAGGATAAATCTATGGCATTGGTATATTATAAATTATGTGATAATAAGACAGAGGCACAGAGTGTATTTGACAGTGCAGTATCAAGTAATGGTGCAGGAATGCCGGGATACTATATGGATAAAGAAGGAACAGCCTTTAAAAAGAATATAGGAACAGTTCAGGATAGCCAGTATGTGGTATATCGCTTTAATATTCAGGATCAGGAATTTACGGACTGGGTTATGGTTTCTGTTGCAGAGCTGAAAGATCAGAGCGCACAGAAGAAAAAAGCAGATTACCGTGTACGTTATTATCTTCAGAAGGCAGATTCTAGCGGATATGAAGAAAAGAGTGATGCATCAGAGAGATTTACAGGCATTGTTGGCGAAGCTGTTGTAGCTAAAGTAAAAGCCTTTAATGGGTACAGTATCAATACAGCGAAAAGTAAGCTGACGGGTGTAGTTAAGGAAGATAATTCTTTGGAATTGGAAGTTTACTATGATAAAGAACCAGAGACCACAGCTCCACCTGTTACCACACCGGCACCTTTTGAAACAACTACAGAAAATGGTGGTGACACACCGCAGACGACAACACCTGATGTAACAGGAGGTACAGATACGACAACTGTGCCTGATGTAACAGGCGATGGCACAGACCAGACAACAGCACCTGATGTAACAGGTGATGGTACAGTACAAACTACTACTCCGGTAGAAACTAGTGGTGGAGATATTAAAAATCCAACAACTACTACAAAAGTAAGCAGTACTACGAAGAAAGTGAAACCACCGAAAAAAGTTAAAAAACTTAAGATTAAGAAGAAAACACGTAGAAAAATTAATATTAAGTGGAAAAAGATTAAAGGAGTACGTGGTTATCAGGTAGCAATCCGTATTGGTAAAAAAGGAAAGTTTAAGATTAGAAAGACAATCAGAAGAAATAAGAACCGCTATATTAAAGCCAGACTGAAGAAGAGAAAAGTGTATTACATCAAAGTTAGAGCTTATAAAGTGGTTGGAAAGAAAAAAATATATGGCAAGTATTCAGCTGTAAAAAAATATAGAGTCAAATAGTATTTTTTAATAAACTATTGTGATAAAATGATGCCTTTTTCCTGTAAATCCAGTGCTTTTAAAGGCGAAAAGATTTACAGGAAAAATGGCATGAAAAAAAAATAAAAAAATTTACAAATTTTGCTTGACTTTATTGTAACCTTCACTTATAATAACTCTTGCGCTGTGAAAAATAAACATAGCAATCCGGGGTGTGGCTCAGCTTGGCTAGAGCGCCTGATTTGGGATCAGGAGGCCGCAGGTTCGAATCCTGTCACCCCGATATATGCGGGTGTAGTTCAGTGGTAGAACACCAGCCTTCCAAGCTGGATATGTGGGTTCGATTCCCATCACCCGCTTCTATATGAAATATATAGCTTGTGTCCGTAGCTCAGCTGGATAGAGCAACGGCCTTCTAAGCCGTGGGTCGGGGGTTCGAATCCCTTCGGGCACACTTTCTGGATTAAACCAGAGGCATGGTGGCTATAGCGCAGTTGGTTAGCGCGCCAGATTGTGGCTCTGGAGGCCGAGGGTTCGAATCCCTCTAGCCACCTTACACAATGGGCTATCGCCAAGCGGTAAGGCACAGGACTTTGACTCCTGCATTCGCTGGTTCGAATCCAGCTAGCCCAGTTTCATGGGTTAGATACTCATAATAGAATAAATAATAAGGGCCACTAGCTCAGATGGTAGAGCACTTGACTTTTAATCAAGTTGTCTGGGGTTCGAATCCCCAGTGGCT
>CAJUBZ010000026.1 GCA_910584795.1 uncultured Eubacterium sp.
AATCGTAAATGATCAGAGCAGACATGGAATTAGTAAATATTAATCACAGATAATCCGTACATATTTTATCATGGTCAGAATTTACTAATTCCTAATCAAAAATGGAGATGTGCAGCGGGAAACAAAATACAGCCATCTTACGATTATGAAAATATAAACAATAATAAAACAAAAATTGTGGAGGAATTTAAGTATGAACAGGGAACAGAGAAGGAAACAGGCAAAAGAACAAAGAAGAGTTAACAGCAAGAAGAACTTCGTATATGCAGGCATGAAAGAGATTCCTATAGATAAACTGCAGCATGATCCTAATCTGAAAGAATGTGATCAGGAAATTGTAGATTTGATTTCAAAGCGTTATGACTGGGCAGAGCAGGGACTGGTTAAAAATGATCTGTCCAAATGCATTATCATGAAAGGGTGCGATTATTTAGATTCTCTGTGTTCATTCCGGTTTGATATTACAATGCTGGATGATAAAGCATCCATCAGGGATACCATGTATTATGTTGGAAATCTTACAAATATGTTTTTCGGTCTGATGATTGATAGCAAAAGCAGAGATTTATCATTAGCTGAACGCAGTGAGGAATGTCAAAAGAACGGACAAACACAAATGAATGCAGTACTGGTTCATGAACTGTATCCACAATGCAGTCTGCCGAATAAAAATATCATAGATAATTTATATGCAGAGTTTTTGGCAAAACATGCGCAGGAATTATCATCATTTTTGCTGCAAACGCGAAAATCTGATATTAAAAGTGATGAAGAGTATGTATTTGAGGTATTAGACATGATCCTGAAAAAGACGGACGAGCTTTTGCCGGAAGTACAGGTAAATTCACAGAAATTTGTTGTCAGTTTGTAGAAATAATATATACCAACAAGTATGAAATATGCTATGTAATATGTTTTAAGCAATACATTGCTAAATCGAGTGCAGTAAACAGGCAGTATGTCCCATGATAAGCCGCTTATGAATTGATTATGCAAGACGCTTGGAAAGAATTGAAAGTTTGAAAGCCAAAGGAAGAATGTCTGATGGTGGTAAAGGTAAGGAAAATTTTCCTGACCTTAAAGGACAAACCAGAGATACAGTTGCATCTAAACTTGGCATTGGTTCTGGTAAACAGTATGAAAAAGAAAAATATATTGTAGAAAACCAATCCTCACTTACACCAGGAGATTTCTCAAACTGGGATGAAGGAAAACTTTCAACAAATAAAGCATTTATGAAGATTCAAATACAAAAGGAGAATATTCGAATATGAAACATACAGATTCAACAAATAATACAAATATAGTAAACACAATCAAAAGCAACGCACATAACAATCAACCACAGAACGCAAATACAGAGCCATACAGCGATCTCATGAATAGCATAGAGTATTTCTCTGTATTTAGATTTTTATTAGCTGGTATGGCGAATTATATGCTTCATGAGAAACTAATGTCTGATTAAAAGATGAAACGAATAGGGGGAATATAAATTCAGATGAAACGGAAGACAACAACAGCACAGATCAGCGAAGCACTCACAACCAACCTGTTAACGGTCACAAGAACAGAATGCTATCATAAGACTTTACGCCAAACAGATAACATAAATCCAGAATCTTTTATAGAGGATCTGCAATTTCTTTGTGAAGCAAATGTATTTATGGATTGCGTTGGTTGGCATTATGAAAAAGATTTTAAAACTGGGCAGTACATAATTGAAGCTGGACGTTCAGATGCATATTCAGAGAATATTATTACTATACATATGCGCGTGAATGAAGGTGTAAAAATAGAAGATATAGAAAGAGCATTAAAAATTGAGGAGGAATAAAGGCATGGAAACAAAATTTGATTATGCTAATGATATAGGTAAGCAAAATGCAAGAATGATGGCGAATAGACACCAGAATCTTACCATAGAAGAAAAGCAAGCTATGAATACTTATTTTAACACATTCCATATGTATTGTGAAAATGATGCGATTGAGCGTTTCAGACGATTACAAGAGAAATTAACAAGTAAAAATCTGATGTTTAAGTTTAATGGAAGTAAATACGCAATCTTTCATTTGGATGTGACAGATAGAACGCAAATTACAGATTATAAACTTACATTGGAAGAAGCAGAAGATTTTGCAGAAAAAGTGTAAAAGATATACTTCAAATGGAGAATATCATTTTATAAAGCAACCGAAGGATATGTATTCAAGAGACAAGGAGAAAATCAATAATGACAGGAAAAGTTAAATGGTTCAACAATCAGCGTGGTTTTGGGTTTATTTCAGGTGATGATGGCAAAGAAGTATTCGTACATTATTCTGGTATTGTAGGCGAAGGATTCAAGGAATTAGCAGAAGCAGAGCCAGTAGAGTATGACGTTATTGACACTGAAAAGGGTGTACAAGCTGTCAATGTCAAAGGCGTGTAAATTTTGTACAAGTTGATTGATAAAAAGAGAATAGGTAATAAGGAAGTAGTGTAACGCTGATCTTCAGCGTTTATTCCCATTTTAATAAAAAAACGAAGGAGTGATGTAGTATTAGTAACAACACACAAACAGATGTATTAAAAAGATACTATGATATGCTTTATCCTGAAAAATTAAAGGATAATGAGTATGTTGCTTTATTCTTTATCAAAACTGATAAAAACGGGAATGAAGTAGTTGGCAGGGATGGAGAGATAGTGAAGTTTCATAAGTATGCAAAGAATTTTGAAGAATATCAAGATTATATAGATAGGTTCAGATATAATTTTCATGCTTATAATGCTCTTGCAACTGTAAAAGCTGGATCAGATGGTGAACCTCACAGGCGAAAAGGCAGTATGAGACAACAAAGGGTGTTATTCATTGATTTTGATAAGAAGGACTATCCCAATTTAAAAGATGTCTATGATTTTACCAAGATGATAAGAAAGAAATTACCTAATGTGTTTCTCCATGCTTATTATGATTCTGGACATGGATATCATTATTACATAATTATTCCACCGACTTGTAAAATTAGAGAGATTAGTGAGTTTAATAAAGAAATATGTGCATTAGTTGGAGCAGATACCAACGCTTGTAAAGTGACACAAGTAGCAAGAATACCTTGTACTTTCAATCGGAAGAATCCAGATGAAAATGGGAAGTTTCCTATGGTAAAGGAAATAGACCATTACCGTAAGCATCCACAACAGATAGCAAGATTTCATCCGCTTAACATAGATAATTTAAAAAGAACCGTAAATAATGCAAAGAAACTATTCACAACAGAAAATATTCCAGAAATTCCGTTTACAGAGTGGAAATATGATACAGGCGGATTTGACATAAAACAATACAACTGCCTTTGTACTGAAAAAGTATTCCATGAGGGAGCAGATATACATGAGAGAAATACATGGTTAGGAAGGATCATCGTATGGCTTACAAGACAAAAATGTCCAGATTATAAAATTGAACAAATGTGTCAAGAATGGAATACAAGATGCAGACCTCCAAAAAGCATAGCTGAGACAAGAGATGAAATAAACGGGTGGTATAAATGGTTTGAAGAGCATGGCGTGGAAAAAATTGGCGGATGCTGGTGGAATATTGAAGATGAACGAAAAAGAGAGATAGTCTGTAAACAATGTGACAAGTATCATTGCAAACAAGCTGTGAATCCTTATGAAAGCATGAGCATTTCAACAGATGTAGGTGTGAAAATGAATGAAAAAGTTTTGACAGATGGAAAATTGAGCGTCAAAGGAAAACATTCAATGTCAGGATATGAATATTTAATATTGACAGTTTTAGACAAATATATACCAAAGACAGGAAGAAAACCATTTACAGTGAAAGATTTGAAATACCGGATGCAATATAAAAAGCATGGGAAATGGCAGCTTTGCATGGATATATCAACTTTGAAAAAGACAATGGAAGATTTGGAAAATCATAAGTGTATAAAAGTAACTGATCCTACACCAGCACAATGTAAAAAGAAAAATCCGGCTTTTGATGATAAAGTAATTAAACTAACCAGAGGATTAAAAGAACTGGATATGGATAAATATATTGTATTCTATTATTCAGTTGCAAGAGCATTAATATGTCATCAAATTACACAGAATGAGTATAAAGTTTATTTGTGTATTTTGAATAATTATAAAAATGGTAAAAGCAGTACCTTAGAGAAAATGAGCATAACTCTTAATATGGAAGAAAGAAATGTATTAAGGGCGATACAAAGTTTAGAAAAAGCATCATTGCTGAGAGTAGACCGTTTACCTCCTAATGATAAAGGCAAGAAATATAATATGTACTATCCTGTTGATACAGATAGATGGGATGAGGCTACGGATATTGAATTGAATGATATGGTATCAGGATTAAGCATAACATTGATTGCATAAAAATAATCCTATTAAAAGAGTGTGTTCCACAGATGTATCTACTTCGTAGGATATAATACATTCTATACATAGCTGTCAAAATTCCATGTACAAAATCCCAAAACCATTGAAAAATAAGGGTAAAGAGTAATTCCTATCGTGCAAAACAGGGTTGTCAAAATTCCATGTCATTTTTTCAGAAAAGCCAGTAAAATCAACGGTTTCCGGCGTTTTTTGCGTGCAAACTAAAAAATGCAGTTCCATGTATGTTAGAAACTGCTCTTAAGTTTTATCAACAGGATAACATACATGGATTGCAAATGCAAGAATTTTTTTCGGATATTCAGTTAATGTTACAGATAAATTGAAAAGTTAAAGGAGATAAAAGAAGAATGATTAAAAAGAAGAAATTATATCGTGTATATGATTATGATGAATTATTTTTTTGGAGAAACAGAAAATATAAAAATGCTGAGAAAATATAAGGAGAATTTGAAATTATATGACAATAGACTTTAAAAAGATACAGATTGATGAAGAGTTAGCGGATTTGCTGCCCA
Source organism: uncultured Eubacterium sp. (assembly GCA_910584795.1). Taxonomy (GTDB): domain Bacteria; phylum Bacillota; class Clostridia; order Lachnospirales; family Lachnospiraceae; genus Eubacterium_G. The sequence continues at coordinate 4,929 of CAJUBZ010000026.1, forward strand.
AATTATCAGAAGATGATTCTAGTTCATTAACACAATCATTGTTAGACAATGGATTTGATCAGAAATTTGGAAGGATTAAAGTGTGGTTTCCAGAAGATAATGATGGTACTGGATACATAGTTGACGGACATAACCGCTATAAAATGTGCAGCAAAAACGGCATTGAATTATCAGATTACTGTTTTGAGCCTGTATTTTTTGATTCAAAGGAAGATGTTATTAAATGGATGCTTGAAAACCAGCTTGCAAGGCGAAATCTGCAAACGATCCAGAGAATTGCCATTGCAGAAAAATACAGACCAATTTTTGAAAAACAGGCAAAAGCAAACCAGTCTCTTGGAGGCGGTGACAAAAGATCAGAAAATTATCAGAAATCGGTTGTGCCAAATCTGGCTCAAGCGGTTGATAAAAAAAGAAATTTAACAACAGACGAAAAACTTTCTAAAATATCAGGAGTAAAAAAGACCACTTATAAAATGGGTGCAAAAGTCCTTAAATCTGATAACGAAGATTTGAAACAGCGTGTTTTGTCAGGAAAAATGTCTATTAGTTCTGGTTACAGGGAACTCAGGAAAAGTGAAAATGAAAATCTTGTACTAAATAAAGAAGAAAATAATGCACCAGAACAAAGGATTATTGAAGCAGATAACCGTATGAATGAGATCGACAGAAAGATAATTGATCTAAAAAATGAAAGAGAAAATTTAATGCGTAAGCGCAGTATGATATTTGAATCGCTGGATATTGAATGTGAACTGAAATATGAATTTGTAATCGACAAAGATGGCTTTAGGGATTGTCAATTTTATATAGAAAGTAATGGTCATAAAAATGTCTATATTACTTGCTGTATTCTATTTGATGAGACGCCAAATGATATGTGGATGAATATGATTCCTAAAAAATATAAAAATGATTTTATCATGCTCTGGAAAAAGGCACATCAGGAAGACGTATTGTATAGGAAAAAGATTGATGAAGAAAAGCGAAAAAAATATCATGATGCTTTTAAAAAGATTTTCGATGAATCATCTATAAATAAAGTGGATGATGAAAGAAAAATTTATTATAAAAAATTTTACCGTGTACTGGCAACAGTATTTCATCCAGACAGCACAAATGGTGACGCTGAATCCATGAAATACGTGAATGAATTAAAGGAATTATGGGGTGTGTAATCCCTGTATTTGTAGAAGTACATAATGGGGGTGATATGCCATCCCATAGGAACAATATTTTGAATAAAGAAAGGAATTAACGAATGGCAGAAATTTATAATGAGATGCTGATCAGGAATGTTGATTGCGGAGTTTTGTATTTTCAGATAAAAGATGATGAAGCAATTAAGGAGTATGAAGATTTAAAGAAAGAGAAAAATGCAATAGAAAATAGTGATAGTTCAGATGATAAAAGACTTGTGGAAGTACAGAAACGGATTGAGGAATTGTCAAAGGGTATCTTCTCCATGAAAAAGCCTGTTAAATTTTCAAAAAAGAACAACAGATTTTACTATTCTGGAACAATCGCGGATTCTCTAATGGGGAGAAAATTAAGACAAGCCGCAAAAGATAGAGAAGAATATGATAAAGTGATTAGAACTGTTGGTGACAGTGATTATACAGATTTGATTATCAATCTAAAATTCAAGTCAGATATTATGATACCAGATGACGCTCCAGTAAAGGTGTATGATCCTGAAACAAAATCCATTGTGGAAACTGACAGAAAGAAAATGAAGCGTCTGATCTCAAAGAAAAAATTACGGAGGATGGCGTATAAGGACGGCGTTACGATTAATGGTGTGCATTATGTGAATTACCAGCGAACCAGTTCAAAGGCAAGAATGGGGAACTGTCTGTTTATCAGGGAAGATTATTTTGCTGTAATGGATGAATGGCAGAATTTAGGCATACCATTCAGTGAATTAAAAGAAACTGATATTGTATCAATCCGAAGCTACCAGAGTCTGATAGCATCTTCTATTATAGGAGAACTTGAGATTGATCCTTATTCCATATTATTGATTAATGATGTGGCAGGACAAGCTACAATGGACTGTAACGTGATTAAACCATTTCCTTCGGAAAATGGCAAGAGTACAGAACTGAAAGTTTTAAAAGAGCCTTATACACAAAAGACAGATTTGTGGGATGGACAGTCATTACTTGATTTTAGTGTATTTAAGAATGGTAAGTATGCTGTTAAAGATAAGGACGGAAATATTGTTGAGCATAGTTATGAACCATATGGATTTATGCTTTTGAGAAATCATTTCTTTAAAACGGCAGCTTTTAACACGAATTTACAGGAATACTATAAGGAGCGTTTTAAGGATATAGAGAATCCAATATTAACGGATATGTTTGGAAATGAGTTTCAAACAAAAAGTATTAAAATGGTGACCACTCCTAATTCTGTAAAGATTTTTAAATTTTCTGATATTGTTTGTGAATACATGATTTCAGAAGATAGAAAGAAACATCTCAAAGAACTGGAAACACCATTGATTGAAAAGCATGAGGAATTAAGGAAAGTAAAACATGCGGTAATTGCTGCAAAGCGTAAACTTACAATGCTGTTAAATTATGATCCAGAAAAAGGGAAAGAGCCACCGACAGAAGATGATATAGAAACGTCACAGTACAGTATAAGCGAAGCTGAAAAGAAGTATGATGCAATCTGTATGTCTTATGATGATGAAACGAAACAGATTTTGAAAGATATTAAATTTGAGCAGCAGCGTTTGACATGGGACTGGTTTAGGAAAAAGATTAAGGATGAAAAGTTTGGTGTATGCAAGACTGAGCATAAATCAAAATTAGGTGATAAGCAACAATTATGGTATCAGATTCTTTTGAGCCTTAATTTTGATAGGGATGATCTGTGGGAATTGGCAAAGCTTCAAGTTGAAGAAATAAATTTAATGAAGAAATATCCGGCATTTTTTAAACGGCATCTTGATATGGGGGCAACAGATAAAGCTGGTGATTCAATGATGCTTGAACTCTTGAAATGCAATGAGGATGTGAGTAGAACAAAGTGGTATACAAATTACAGACATTCAAAGATTCAAAGAATGATTAAAAAGCTTCTTGCTGGAAAGATACAGATTAAAAATTCAGATTTTTGTGTCCTCTTTGGTAATCCGTTTGAGATGCTTAGAGCGTCTTGTGGTGACGAAATAGAAACAAGTATTATAAATGGATTTGAGTGCTATTGTAGCAGATATGGGGATGGAGAAGAATTATATGGTATGAGATCGCCTCATATCTGTACTGCAAATAATGCATTACTAAAAAATACATATAGGAATGGGTGGAAATGGTTTAATCTTACACATAACATATTGGTTATCAATTTGTGGGGAAAAGGTGCTTTTTTATCTTGTAAATGGAATGGGAGCGATCAAGATTCAGATACCGCTTTTATTGGCAATAATCCTATCATTTTGGAAAAGGTAAAGGAAGTGCAGGATTATCTGATACCAATAAACTGTGTGCCACAAAAGTCAAAACTTTATGAATATACTAATGAAAATTTGGCTAAAGTGGATGGGCAGTTATGCAATGATATGATCGGAAAAATCTGCAATCTGTCTAGAGATTTATCATCGTTCTACTGGCACTTATATAATAGCGAAGCAGAAGAAAATAAGCAAAAATATCTGCCTATGATATATGATGATATATGTCTTTTGGAAGTTTTATCAAATATAGCTATTGATTCAGCTAAAAGACAGTATGATTGCAATATTGAAGCTGAAATAAAAAAGATTAAATCAAGACCATATATGACTTCACAAGGAGCAATCATTCAGAATGATAAGATTGTATTCAAGGAAACACGGTATAAAAAGAATTTATCAGAAAGTCAGATTGCGGATTATGAAGATTGTCTAAAAGATAGAGAAAAAGCCACGACTCAGGAAGCACTTGACGTAATTAATAAAAAGATTGATAAAATATTAAAGACAGAAGATGTATACATGATACGTCCAGATTTTACAAAAGATTTAAAATCGCAGCCTAAGAAGAAAAAGCGTAAAAAGTACGAGAATGAAGAACAGAGGGAGTTACATCGTCAAAAGCAGAAAGCGTATGCTTTGGAACAAAAGGCACTAAAAGAGAAAGTTTATAGAAAACTGCAGTCTCCAATGGATCTATTAAAAGAAGTCGTATATGAACATCTTGAAAGAAGCCCAAAGACAAAGTATATTGACAGATTTACGGATATATTAGCTCCAATACCCAAAGGGGCAAAAGCTGATTACAACCGTATTGAGAAAATTAAAGAAGTCTGTATTGAAGCCAAAAAGAAAATGGACTGCAAACAGAGTGAGTATGATATGGGCAGAATATCATTTGATGAAATGACGGATGAAAAGAAATCTATTCAGAATGATGTTATCAATAATCTGAAAGACAGAAAAGTTACTGTATTAGAAATCAATAAACTGATCAGAGATGTGTATGACGAGCATCCAGAGCAGAATAGACACGGACGTGTGATTAAATTAAATAATGGAAAGCCTAAAATGACAGATGCAAGGGATCAGAACCTTGTGAAACATGAAGCAGGGGGATGGATGCTGCAATGGCTGTATGCAGCACACAGGGATGAATTTTTAAAAGCAGTAAAGCAAAATAAAGGGGAAGTATCTTATGTCAGAAAATATGAACCTGAGAAGAATTATACAAGTAACAAAATATACAAAGTTTCTAGTCTCAAAGATATAGGGAAGCTGGTCAAGTTCAAAAATGAAATTGTTACATGGGATGGGATACAATATGAAATAGCGACACGTAAGGCAGACTAAATCTTCTATACAGAAATTCCCCATCTAGTAATCCTAAAAATCTGCAAAAAGTATAAGAAATACAATGCTTTTTGCAGATGTAGTTTTTATAGTTAATGAACCATATGGTATATAGAAATAATAAATAATATTTTATTATAACACAAATAAATAATAATTCATATAGTAATATTTACTAAAATTCATTGGTCTATTTGTAAAGTTTCTACAAGAAAGTGAGGAAATATATATGTTATCACAGGAAATATTAAGAAATAGACTGCTAAATTATATCAGATGCAACGGAACCACTCAAAAGCACATCTCAAAGCAGACGAAAATCAGAGAGTGTGATTTATCCAAATTTAAAAACAACAAGGGTGAATTAGGTTCCCTAAGTGAAAAAGCCTTAAACAGTTATTTGCTGTCAAAAGGTTATTAAAATTTAGGTATCTATATGGAAGTGTATGTGTCGCCCAGCAAACTAAAGTTCCTATCTCCCGCACAAAAACATCGAATTAAAA
>CAJUBZ010000027.1 GCA_910584795.1 uncultured Eubacterium sp.
TCATACAGGTTTGCTCCGGTTTTGTATAGGTACGCACTATCTACCGTTTACATAAATTCAATGAATTTTCGATTACTCAATAATTGTAGCCACACGGCCAGAACCAACAGTTCTACCACCCTCACGGATTAGGTTTGGAGAACCTTGTGTGACAGATGGCGTGTTTTCGAGGTTTTGTATCGTCACATTTGCTGAAAATATTGATTTTCTCTGTGTTTTCAGAATTTTTGTAGCCAATTTGTAGCCAACCTCTATTCTCATAAATATTTATCTATTTGATTCAATTGCCAATCCAATAAATATCATTTGTGCCAGTTAACCCAAGCCATTTGATTAATATAGTCAGCTATCATTGCTATTAACTATATAAACACCACTCTATATTTCTTATTAATACCCTACCTAATGGTTTTCCCCATCATCAAATAATACTCTATAACCATAATCCAACTCCTCTTCAGTGAATTCTACTCAAACTTCATATATTTCTTCTTTAACATTAAATGACTGACCCACCTGACTATACTTGAAAAATTTATACAAAATATAGTTTTCTTTATCCATTTCGTGTGTTGACAAAATAATTTGTTTATTCAAAAAATCATTTCGTAAAACTTCAATCAAAGAAGAAATATTAATATCATCCATCGTTTGCACTGGATCATCTATAAGAATGAAACCAATATCATCAGCAGATTCCTTAATATATTGTTTGTTCATTGCAAAAAGAAACGCCAAGACAAACCCTGAAAGTTGGCCGGAACTAAATGTATTTAATATATCATGTTTAGCATCACCGTTTGACACAAATCTCATCTCATCCTTACTTACAAATACTCCCAATCCATTTTGATAATCTTGCAATATTTTCCCCGTATAAATCAATAAGGGAACTCTCAACTTTTTCAAAGTCATATTTTTATATTCTTCTACTTCTTTATCATATACTTTATTTAATTCATTCAACCGTTTACGAACATTTGTTACCTTTTCTTTTCTAATAATTATTTTTCTAACGTCATCTTTTAATGAATGTATCTTAGTATTTTCTTTTTCCCAAATTATCGTTTCAAGGCAATCGCGTTTCTGCTTTAATGCTTCTTCCGATATTTGTTCCTTTATATAACTAATCGTATCTCCATAAGCTTTCTCAATATTTTTGTATCCGTGCTCAATATACAAATCATTGAAATCCTCGTTCTTTATTTTTCTAACAAGTTCAGATAATACCCTTTGTATCTCTATTATCATATTATCATCTTCTAATTTAGAGTTAAAATCTGTATTTGCAAGGTATTTCTCCAACTTTTCGACATTGGTTACCCTTCCAGAATCATTAATAAACTCTTCTAGTGATGTTTTTTGCTGAATTAACAATTTCACAGAAGTCTCATCTAAGCCATTCACATACGGATAAATTATCTCTTTCACTATTGCAATAGCACTCATAAGTTCTGCATTCTTCAACTCTATTCGTTCCCCAATACTTCCGCTTTCATCTTTTAATAATCTATCTACATCCTTAAAACCATCATTTAATATATCAACACTTTTAAATTTGGTATTGCAAAATGGACATATAGCCCCTTGTTTATCATATTCTTCCTTAGCATTCTTTAACTCTATACGCGCACTTGCTAATCTCTCTATTATTTTTTGATTACTGGAAAGAGTATTTTTTAAACTAATAATTTCACTTGATATATTCTTTATCAGTGAAAAATCAAATTGCCCCAATTCAGGAATTAATTCTTTTAACTTAACAATATATTCATCCTTATATTTTGTTGCATCTGGCACATCTTGTCGAAACAGCAACGAATAATTATATATTTGTATCTGTAAATCCCATTTATCCAGTTCTTTTTGCACATTTTCAACGGATACCAAATTATTAAATATGTATTTCTTTTGATTCACATAATCTTCTACTGACTTGCTTTGAAGTATTTTGGAAATATCTGTATTCCAGCAGTAATTTCTGTAATCACTTTCGTTTTCAATAAATGATATTAAGCTATTTAAAGATTTTTTCGCCTTTTTGATTTCAGAAACATTTAATTTCGAGAGGTTGGGATTATCCCAAAAGAATACCTCTGTATCTTTTTGATATAATCCAAAATCTACAAACTTAGCATTTTTATTTCCAGCATGCACATTGTTCTTAGTCAACTCTTTTAGCTCTCTAATTTTTTCACTTAGCTTATTTTCCAAAGACAAAATCTCGTCATTAAACGGATGTCCACTTATTCCATTTCTACTACCAATAAGATCGACTACAACTTTTCTTCTTTCATCTATGAAACCTGTATTTAGCAAAACATTCATCGCATTTTTTCTATCAGAAATGGTTCTTTTCAAAAAATGTACAGATTCAGCTTGTGAAACGTAGTAATAAACATTGAAATTATTGGATCTATATTTTATTAACTTTTCATTATCTATTTCATTTTTCCATTCCCTATAGCCATAAAGAAATTCATCCAATTTATCTGTTGATATAAACTCTCTAACCTCACCATAGTTAATTGCATTTTCGACTTCAAGTTTATGATTACTATTTAGTATTTTTGCAAACAAGGTAAGGAATTCATCATGTTCATTTCTTAAAGTCAACACAACATAACCGTCCTCATTTGCTCTATTGAGTAATATATTTTTGCCTAAATTTGTATTTTTCTTCTCTATTCCCTTATCAAGTCGTGTAATATTTTTAGAAAATATTAGTTCCACTGCATCAAAAAAAGTAGTTTTTCCAAATCCATTGGGGCCAGATAAAATAATAGGATTCTTTTCGTAATCGATGCAAAATTCATAATATTTTGCATTATCAAAACATTTAAAATTTTTTAAACGCAAATTAACAATTCTATACTGCATTACTCCGACTCCTCCAATAATTTACTTAAGATTTTATCAACCTCTTTTTCAGAAATATCATCTTCCTCTTGGGAAATTAATTCCTCTATATCAATTTTATTTTTGATAATTGCTTGGTCATATATTTTTAAATTATCGTCCAATGCATCATTAACCATCTTTTCCAAAGAAATTTCATCTGACTTCGCCCTAAATTTATATTGCAGGAATGGTACCTTTGAAAAAAGTCTAATCACAAGTTCATAAATACTATTGCTATTTTTAGCATTCATAAGAGAATAATAATTTTCTTCATCATCAGCTAAATCCGTAAGTATTTCAACAATATTTCTATCCTTATAATCGGATAACACTTTATTTAATCCCACTACTTGCTTTTCTGTATATGGTAAAATATACCTTTTGAAATAATTCGGTGACTCTTCAATTGAATAAATTAAATTCCTATATTTTGCCAACATATTTATTTCTGAAAATTTAACAAGATATATAGCTGATGTATTTTTATCAATCTGTGCCACTTCTTGCTTATCTTCAAATGAATCTATTATTGAATATTTTATCCCACTTTTTTCATTGGAACTATCAATATATTCTTCCTCTAATTTGCTCAGTTCTTCTCTTAAATAATTATCATCGTCAGATATATCTGAGCAATCAATAAAATTTAGGATAAAATAACTCACAACATTTTTGTTAGTGTTTGTAAAAAATATTCTGTTATTATCTTCCCAAAGTTTTATAAAGTTATATTCTTTAAAAAGATTAATCATAATTTCATTCATTACTTCAATTCTCCTAATGCGATATTTTTGTCTATGAGCCTTATTATCTTTGGTCTAATACAATCTTTTTTTATTTTTTCAACTGTTGAAGACGTAATACCATTTATTTCGTTTAATTCTTTTTCCGTTAACACATGTACATCTGATCCATTATAAAATAAAGCTTCCTCACGTAATCTATCTGTAATCAAAACATCACATTCATAAAGTACTGATCTATCGGCTTCTTTCTTTAACGCCGTTTGTAAATTTTGCTGAAACTCATTTGTGCTATAACTACTATCCAATGTCAATCTATATTTTTTAATTCCATCCTTTATTGCCTCATACACATTGCTTTTTTCCAGCCCCAAAGTTTTTATTTCGTCTAGTAAGTTAAGAAATAAATGTGAAACCAAACTGTCTTGTGGTAGATTATTACTTTTTCCCACCTGCGGCGTTTTTAATATTAAATTATGTATTATCTGATTTATATCATCTTCTGATTTATTATGCAAAATGCTAATCTGTTTATATAAATTGCAAACACTTGAATCTTGACAATCTATACAATTACTTACAGTGCAATTATTCCATGTCTCACTTGGATACTCTGCATAAGCATCATAAATACTTCTCAACACCTGAAAATATTGATAAGCTACAGTATCTATTTTTTCGTGATAGTCTACTACTATTTGTTCTACTATCTCATCGAATGTTAATATGCATTTTCCATTCTTATTTTTTTCTATATAAAAATCTGTAATTCTTTTTTTCATATAAAGCATTAACTGATCATATACTAACGCTGCATAATCAACATCAACAAAGATATAATTAGGTCGTTCCATTCTCAATATTTCTACAATGACCCCATATGCTTTGCGTCGAATCTCTTTCGCATTATCATATTTTTCCTTATGCGCACACACAAATGCTTCATCGTCATTCAGCGATGGATTGTCTTTCTTAAAAATTTGTATCCTTTTCTCCATGATAGACTTGTATGTATCTAATGCGTTATTAATATCGCTAATCGTCGATTTTATTTTATCTATATCTTTGGAATTTTTCGAGGCATACTTTATGATACTATATACATCTGCCTTTTTATGATTTCCTGCCACCTTATCCAAAACGATATAATTATCCTCTTTATCTGTAGCTGGAATCTCCTTTCTTTCTATTACTTTTTTATTTAATTGTTTTTTCAACATATTTATATAATCTAAAGTTGTTGACACAAAATCTATTGGAATCTTTTTACCATTTGATATGTGAAACCAACCATATTCTGCCTTATTTTGAAGGATTCCTATTATAAAAGAAAATTTATCATTTGGCTCTAGCTTTATTGCCCCAGCCTTAACTTGATGCAACGTAATATACTTATCATCTTCCCTTATAGAAAAATCTTCTTCACCTTCAATTTGTAAATTATATCCAGAAATACTTTTTCCACTTTGCAACAAATCAAAGATTTTTTTCAGTGTCATATACAACGCTATATGCCCTTGATATTCGTAATCTTCCCATGATGTAATTGCGCTTATTGGTTCAATTAATAACATCTCTTTATTTCTCTTAACAAACTATTTGTTAAAATTTCTCCTCTCCGCTTCAGTGCAAGTTTGAAATTACAATTAATCACGTTTTATCTCCAGTTCCATACGGTGTCGGATTCTCCGCCACTATAGATAAATTTTGCGGCTCATCATACAAATATGTTACTGTTTCCTCTGAAATCTTAATTCCTTTCTTCCTCATCTCCCGATACACCACCTCCGCCAACGCACTCATAATCGCATTATATTTAGCCGTATCTTCAAACAAACTCTGATATGACTCCTGCGCTCCATATATCCATCCTGCGCTGCTGTACCAAACGCTTTAGGAAAAATACTTTCAACAAAAATCTGCGGATCAGAGGACTGCGCCATCTTTTTCAACTTCTTATCAGAAAGTAGCTTATCTCTCAACGCTGACAGAATAACTTTATCTCCTTCTGTGAAATTGCCCTTGAACTTTTCATTGATTTTTGCAATCACCTCATCCAAAGGTGTTTTTTCATCCATTCCCTTGACACCTTTATGCTTTGCCGGAACATATACAGTCTTTGCTTCATCCAAAGCAATTTCACCCTGAAACGTCTTTTGCAACTTATAATATTCCAGTTTCAGCTTACCCTCCAAGTCAATCAACTCTACAGGGTCTTTCGGCAATAAACCAATTAAGTATGAACAAAATATATATTCCTTCTGCAACTCTTTATCAAACATTCTCAATATCTGTGATATGTAACTATACCATTTTGTCAAGTTGCGTACCTGTCTGCGGAATTGGTATCTCTCATTTTGAGTCTTTCTATTATAACGGTTAGAAACAGGAAGTAAAATGCTGCTCATCCGCCCCATTGCCCTATCGTCCTGCCTGCCTTTTTTGTAATACTCGTCTGTAAAAGCTTTAATATCCTCATTCGAGTAAATACCATACGCCCGCAATTCTCTCTGTGTCTGATACAGCAAATCTGCATTTACTTCTTCCTGTAAAAATGTTTCCTGATAGAATGGCTGAAATGCATCCTTGATATCCTCCGCCTTATTTACAAAATCTAATACAAAAGTATCTGTCTTACCCTCGCAAGTGCGATTTAGACGGGATAAAGTCTGTACTGCTTTCACATTCTTTAACTTCTTGTCCACAATCATCGTATGTAAAAGCGGCTCATCAAACCCTGTCTGATACTTTTCCGCTACAATCAGCACATTAAAATTGTCATGGAACTCTGCCTTAGTCTGATTCTCCGAAACATGAGAACCATCTTTGCGTACATTCAGCTTTGATTCCGTATATTCCTCTCCCTTATCGTCAATCGCACCGGAAAAAGCCACCAAAATATCCACATCATCATATTTCTTTTCCTCAATGTATCGTTTGATTTCGTGGTAATAGCGGACAGCAGCCAGTCTTGACGATGTGATTACCATCATCTTTCCTTTTCCATCAATCTTATGCCTTGTGGTATCTCTGAATGTTTCCACAATAATCTGTGATTTCTGACTGATATTATAAGGATGCAACTCTTGATATTTACGGATGACCTTTGCCGCCCTACTGGACGGAACATCGGGATTATCTACCATAGTCTTTGCAATTCTAAAACAAGTATTATAGGTCATGTAATTCTGAAGGACATCGAGAATAAATTTCTCCTCAATCGCCTGTCTCATGCTATATACATGGAACGGATGAAACGATCCGTCCTCCTGTTCCTGCCCAAACATTTCCAGCGTGGTCGCCTTTGGTGTAGCAGTAAACGCAAAAAAGGACAAATTCTTATGCTTGCCTTGGGCAATCATTTCTTTTACAAGCCTGTCCTCCGGATCAACTTCTTCCTCCGCTAAACCTTCACGCTCCGCATACTCCCGCAAGGCTTCTTCCGTATCTGCCAGCGCAGTCTTTAATTTAAGCGCCGAACTGCCCGTCTGAGAAGAATGTGCTTCATCTACTATCACGGCAAAGCATCTTCCATTTGCCTTATCAACTTCCGTATAAATCACAGGAAATTTTTGCAAAGTCGTAACAATAATGCGCACACCGTCATTAATTGCATTTTTCAAATCCTGAGAATTTTTATCTTCTCCTATGGTTTCTATTGCACCTAACTTATGGTCAAATCCCGAAATTGTCTCCTGAAGCTGCGTATCTAATACAGTTCGGTCTGTCACAACAATCACACTGGAAAATATCGGCTTGTTATTTCCATCAAAAAGCGCTGCAAGGCGGTATGCTGTCCACGCGATAGAATTGGATTTACCGGAACCGGCACTATGTTGAATAAGATAATTCTTACCAGCGCCATTTGTCCGTACATCTGCAATAAGTTTCCGAACTACATCTAACTGATGGTAACGTGGAAATATCAATGTCTTCTTTCTCTGTAAATTGATAAATTTCTGGATAATATCCAACATACTATCTTTCTGAAATACATTTTCCCAAAGGTAAGCTGTAGGATATCCGTCCGGATTGGGCGGATTTCCTGCCCCGCCATCAGCCCCTGCTCCATTAGAGCCTTGATTAAAAGGTAAGAAGCAGGTGTATTTCCCTGCCAACTTTGTTGTCATCCAAACTTCCGTATGGTCTACGCAAAAATATGCTAAAATTCTCTTATTAAACTGAAAACATATATCTCGCGGGTCTCTGTCATACATCCATTGGCTCTTGGCATTATCCACATTCTGCCCTGTGTACTGGTTTTTCAGTTCAAAAGCAAACACCGGAATCCCATTTACCACAAGAACCATATCCACCGACTTTTTCGTGTCTGCGGAATAATACCATTGCCGATAGCACTCTACTTCATTTTCCGCATATTGAATCCCTGCTGTATCATTCAACGCAGACTCCGGCTTAAAATAGCAGACTTTAAAGGTAGTGCCCCTGTGCTTGAATCCGTTTCGCAAGACATGCAGCACTCCATCCATATCACAGGCATTATTAAAAACAACACAGAATTTGCGCACAGGATCTATATCATTCTGCCGTTCAAATGCCGCCCACTCCCTCGGTTGAGTACGTTGAATAAAAGCAATCAGTTTATTCGGATATAAACCCAACTTGGGATTGTATGTTCCATTTCCCTGTGTATATCCACCTTCAGTTGATATAAGAAAAGTTTCAATATCTGATTCAAATTGTTTTTCTGTAGTAACTGTTATGCTCATGATTCTTCCTCCGCAATCCATTGTCTGAGCTTATCCTGTAATAACTTTTTATCCGGTAAATAAAGTTTATATTGAGAAGCATAAATATTCGCATCTTTGGGCAGAGTAATCTCTACCAGTGCATCATTCGCTTCCCTACACATCAGAATGCCAATTGTCGGATTTTCTTCATCAAGTTTTTCATATCGGTCATAGTAATTCACATACATCTGCATCTGTCCGATATCCTGATGCGTCAGCTTGTCTACTTTTAAATCAATCAAAACATAACAACGTAAAAGTCGATTATAAAAGACCAAATCTACATAATAATTGTCTTCATTAAAAGTAAATCGTTTTTGTCTTGCCTCAAAGAGATAACCCTTACCCAACTCAAGCAAAAACTTTTGAAGCTTATCGATGATAGCGGTTTCCAAATCACTTTCAGAATATTCTGCTTTTTCCTCCAAGCCAAGAAACTCTAATACAGTAGGTTGTTTCACAATATCCTTTGGATTAGCAATTACATTTCCCTCTCTTGCCAATCGCATTACGGCATCCTTATCTCTGCTAAGTGCCAGTCTTTCATACAAGCTGGAATTATATTGCCTTTGCAATGTTCTGATTCCCCATCCAGATTTAGCAGATTCTATCTCATAAAAACTTCGTTCCTCTTTATTTTCAATTCGCATAAGCTGTAAATAATGCGACCAAGACACAATAAATGGCGGATTTTCTTCCAATTGCCTAAACACTGTTTCAGTTTTTTCGATTGCAAATTGCCTAAACACTGTTTCGGCAATTCGATCTTCATAATTCAAATAAAAACGTCTAAAAAATTCTAAATTTGCCTTTGAAAAACCTCTGCCAAACTTTTCTGTCAAGTGATCAGACAAAGCTTTTATAACCTTTTTCCCATATTGAGCACGCTCCTGCCCTTCCTGCTGTACCTCTACAATCCATTTGCCAAGAGAATAATATGTCATAAGCTGCACCAAGTTTACCTGTTTTGCAACAAGTTGTCTCGCATATTGTATTAAATCAATCGAATTAGCAATCAATGTATCCATCGACTGATTTGCTTCTATCATTTCATTTTTGTTGTCCATCCATTCTCCTTCCAATCTATTTCATGCTACGGGTAAATACTGCACCTTATGCTTGCTATTCCTGTGGCACTTCCTTTTTCCCTGTCACATATTCGTAAATTAAAGATTTTTTATAATTCTCTATCTCGGAGAGATATTGCTCTTTCTTTGCAATAAGTTCATCTATTGCTAAACATTTTTTGTCGAGATAATTTGCTATCTCTTGCTGTTCTTCATAACTTGGCACGGTAATAGAAAAATTCAGGAACTTATCTGCCTGCAATCTCCATCTCCCTAATCCACTTACACCTTGCCCCAATCCATAAAAGATACGGTTCGTATAACACATCTGCATCAAATATAAATAGTATTGACTGCAATACTTATCCTTATCAATTAATCCAAACACTCTATAATCAGGACTTGTTACCCCTTCATATTTAGAAACATCCACCCATCCGGTTAGTAAATCCATATGATTCATTGCGAAGTCGCC
>CAJUBZ010000028.1 GCA_910584795.1 uncultured Eubacterium sp.
ATTCTATGAACACGTTAGAAGTTTTAACATTGCTGTTAGTAGTATTCGCAGCATTAACATACATAGATAATCATAACAACCGTAACTAGACAGGAAAAAAGCTATCCTCTACCGCAAATAGGGGATAGCTTGCTCTGTTATAACTTTTAGTTATTTCATCAAGTTTCCGTCTAGGGTAATGGGGACGTTGCAATATCTCCGTTACCTCTATACTGATTATAAGCTATATGACAGAATAATTCAAGTCAAAAATTTTTCAATTCTAATCACCTCTCTATGCGTTTTTCATGTCCTCAATGTGCAATTATCCACTTTGAACGTCTGAAAACTTCATACAGAAGATTTTTATTAAATAAAAAATCATAAATTGAAAAACACTTATATAATTAACAATATATAATAACTGGACTCCCAGTAATATTTCTATTATTGGAATCAGTATCAAGTATCCAAATAATAAATTCCACAGATATTTTTCTATACAAGATACCAGGATCACCAGAATGAGGATATCTTAACCAAATTGAATTATCCTTAAATAAATCTTCGTAATGGCAACTTAAATTTTTGCCGCCAAAAACCTTTATATTAGATGCCGTGCACTTAATAGTTATCCTATCGTAATTATTATGTCCTATTTTTATCTCAAAAATCAATTTATCATCATCAAAAAAACTATCCTCATCCCATCTAACTTTTTCTAAATCATCTTGAGTTAAGCTACACGCTGTATGCCCATCTTCAAATCTAACATATTCAAGTGTCCCTCTTGAAATTATGTATGATAAAGGTACAATTGTCAAATCAGGAGATAAATCTTGTAATTTTCCTTTACGTTTTAACGTTTTCAAAACATATGACATATCCTTCGATTCCTTGTTTACTTTTCGAAAAGGAGAAATTTTTATATCTGCAGATAATGAATCTTTTTCCGCATTAATGTTAATATTATTTAAGCTAAATGTTCTAACAAGATCAGTAAAATTCATATTAATTTCCGTCTCTAATAATAAATTATGCATTTTGTTTTCCGACAAATAAAGCAGCATTTCGTTATCCTCCTTTTTAGAGTATTTTTAAATAATACTACACCCAGAACCAATTTGCAACCATACATGACAGATTTTCACCAAAATATTTATACTCACATACAGATACACCCTCCCATCACACACACAAACCAATACACCTATATCTAAATACAAATATACAAACAGGGGTCATATTACAAAATACAACCCCCATAACTCTTACATCTACTATAATCCTATAACCCTTACACCATCGGCAATTTATTTCTAAAATGTTCCGTTAAATCTTTCTTATTTCCCGCATCTTCCACTTTATCCTCAGATGCATACATCATCTTTGGAATATTAACCCTGTTACTGGTCTTAATCTTCAATCCAATGTCTACAACCTCCGTCTTTTCCATCACATTATTAACAAGATCAGTCCATTCCTTTCCAGGCAGTTTGAAATCTAAGAAGTTCCCGTTTTCCCTCGCTCGATAAATACATACTGCATCTATGACAAAAACATCCCCGGAATGCTCATTATTATGGATAACCAGATAATCACCATCCTGCATCTCATGTTCTGTAAAGAACTTTTTCAGCGTATTCTTGCACATAAAGTCAAACTCAAAATACTCCATCCGTCCATAAAACCTTACAGCATATGGGGATGACTTTCCATTTCGCGGTACTTCAATGATCTGAATTAATTTATATTCTGGGTACAATTATTAAAATCCTCACTTTCTATTAATCATAAAACGATAAGGCAGTTCAATCCACCTTATCGTCAATATTATTTTCCAATTTATCATTTTTTCCTGTATCTGCATCTGCTCTATCTGTCTCCGAAGCATTCCCAGATGCATTCTGTTCGTCCTTAATCCTCTCCGCTTCGATACGTTCTAATTCCAACGCCGTATTTTCAGTATATGGGCTACGATCTATAATCGTCTGTTTCGACATTGCACCACACTCATGCTGCATCTTCATGTTTTCCATGTCAGACTTGTTATCCACCGGACGATTCACATTAAATGAAACGGATATGCTGTCAAATACTTCATCTGTAATGGTAATGCCTTTAATTTCAAGCAATTTCCGCATATATTCCAATCGTTTAGCAAATCCCTCCTGCATACTTGCAATATACTGTTTGCAGAAATTGTCTGTCTGCTGGTAAAGCATAGTGATACTTGTCTCCGAAACGTTTGAAACATTCGATTGTCCGAGTATCGAACTTGGCACACACGCAACACTAAAGAATTGCTGAATGATATAATCCAGTTCCAGCTTGATAGAATCCCTGTCCATATCCGCCGATGCATATTTGAAATCTGATCCATCCTCAAGATTCAGCACAGTACCAACAATGTTATTTGGTATAGATGAATCTATCCTTTGCCCGCTAACGACTCCAAGCGGATTCAGTGACAGTGTAGTTACTGCATCATCCAGTTTTGATAAAAGATTCTCAATCGTATCCATCAACGGAATTAAGTCCAGAATAAACGGATCACCGAATTTATCATACCTTGACTTATCCATAGCCGAATACCAGATAGGAAGCCCCGTTAAATTAACTTTTGTATCAACCAGTTTTTGATTCTCATATACTTCTACCCGATCTGGATAATATATAACATAATTATCTTCTCTTGTTTCTTCATCCTTCCAGTATTCAATAAAACTTATATATGTACCATGCCCGTCATAAACCGGATAGGAGTCTTTATTTCTTATGATTTTTGAACGTATAATATCGTTATCATCCAGATAGACGTACTCGAATGCGTCTCCATAGCTCACAAGTTCCTTTGCAACTTCCATATCTGTTTTATTATAGCTGCCCTTTTTGTAAACTTTATTCAGAAATGACACAAGCTCTTTGTCACCTGTCAGCGATACCGGATTAGAACAGATATAACCCGTATGGAACCTTATAATACTCTTCAAAGTCTGCAATATGATCTTAGCTGTTTCAAATGTCTTGCCCTTAAATTCAAAATTAGGACGTGCAAGTATCGCATGTTCCCTCCGCAAATATTCATCAATGCTGCTGATTCTGGAAATCCTGTCTACATGCTTATTCTTCTTAATTTCTGATTCAAACCAGTATCCGTTATCTCCCATTATTCTGTCCTTCACCTTCCTTCTGTCTGGATTTTTAAACAAACCTTTTATATGATCCCCTAATTTCAATATGGGGTTACGTTTTTCATTTTTCACTGTCTGTCCTTTCCATGCCAGATGCACTTAATCAGACGCACTCCATCAGGCAGCTTCTTTTTCTCTGTAATGGCTTTAACCGCCTTGTCTTCCAGACGGTTCTTTGTGTCAAATGGCATAGTTCCATTATCATAATCGAAAATATATTCCTTTACTGCATCTGCCATATAGAACACGCTCCCGCCATTGTTAATATAATCCGTTAAAGCTGCATCCAGAATGCTTTTATATTCTGTATATTCCATATTTATTTCTATAATTTCCTTTCAAAAATGCCTCTGTATGCGTTTTTCAGTACATTAAATGTAATATATACCGCTTGCAATTCCTTCCAACGCCATACAGAACGCTAATACCCTGTCATCTTTTGCACCCGCTACAGCCTGAACTTTTCCATTATTATCTACCTGAAATGATTTCATTTCGTTCAATAGTGCTTTTGAGTTTACACACACTTCTCCCTTTTCAAACATTTCAACAAATCGGTTTATAATGATTGGTCTGCTTTTGGCACTTGTCTCAAATCCAGGCTTCTTTCTCATTTTTCCTTTTGCATCATATGAACGATACTTATAAAGGTTAATATATCTGTTATTTGAGTCATACAGCTTGTCTACAACTGTATGTCCAGCAGACAATTTTTCTACTACAAGCAGACATGTATTGTAATATTTTCCAATTTCCCTAACCAGTTCAGCAAAAGCATACGGCTTGATTTTATTGTTTGCAAACTCTAAGCATTGGAACCCGTCTTCATCCACAATAGTAATCACACTGTTATCTGATCCAATCCCCTCGCCAGTGTCAACGCCTCCATAATACTTTTTACCAGCCTTCGGATATTTCCAGATAGTAATGCTGTTCTTCCACTTTCTAAAAACAGGGGATAATTTATCAGGCAGTTCAAGTTTTGGAGTATCATCGACATAATTTAGACGTGACTGTACAGACTGTAAGTCAAAGATATTATTTCCAGATACAATGAAACTTTCCATTGCGTTAGACGGATATTCCTGTCTGAATTTCTCCAATCCGATATTTGCTATTTTCATCCTCCTCCACATCAGCTTCATTAATGCAAGCGGATTCTTTTCACCATTCATTTTATGGTACAATGCCAGTTCCTCCTCATCCAGATCATCCACTACAAGATAGCGTCCATTCCGATTTTTATAAATTTCTGAATTTTCTTTATATGCTTTTAAGAATAAATATTTATCATCCAGCCACGAAAAGAAAAACGGCTTATATTGTGATTCTTTGTTTACAGCTTTCATCCATAATTCAAACCACATATTCATTCCATTGCTTGTAGACTCTAATACCATCTGTCCGTCTGGACGCAGTGCAGCTTCAATAGCAACTAATTGATTCTTTAATTTATCATCATCCATGAACGCTACTTCTGTCAGGTGGACGTATCTTAATGTGCTTCCCCTTGCAGCATCCTTGGAACCGCATACACAGCATATGATCCTGCTTCTGTTTTCAAGCAAAAGTTCTTTTCTGTTATTCGCAACATCCCTTATTTTTACTACTGCACTTAAATCATCATACATGGCTTTCAGCTTCTTAAATACAATATCTACTGTATCAAGTGAATAACTCATGATCATACATACTGTATCAGGCTCTGTGTGTGTTAAATACAAACTATATGCCAAAGCAAAACTTGTGACTCCGAGCTGTCTTGATTTGCTCACCAGATTATATTTAGTAAAATTCTTTGACAGTACTTTTTGATGATATGTTGGCTCAAATGGTACTTTACGCCCCTCTTTGTCAACAATCACACAAAAGTGTTTGATCCATAAAATAGGATCAGCTACAATACGCTTCAATTTATCTTCTCTAGTCATTTTCTAATTTCCTTTCTTAATCAAAAGCTGCATAGCAGTATCATCCCTGTCATGCAAATTCAAATCCATTCTGGTACTGTTTTGGTATATAAAAACTTTCATATAGTAATTTATTCTTCATAGGAATAGCTGTAGTCTTCCTCATCTTTAACCAGATCATCATCTGGAATCCTGTTCAATAGTTTAGTCAGTTCATTTTCTTTGTCTTCTGTAAAAAATTTGTCTGAAAAGTCCTGCCATGCTTTAAATGCCTGTACATCACCATCCAGAGCCTTTTTATAGTATGTATCATATAATTCTATCATTTTCTTCTGATGCAGACGCTTCAGCAGCCACTTAACGGCAGTCTGGCACCCCTGTTCCATAATATATCTTTTACATATATCTTCTGTAATTGTTTCTGAAAAACACTTATAACGGCTTTTCAGATCTTCAAAATCTTTTACTGGTTTTCTGTCAGCTTCTTTCAGATATTCAGGGCAGTAAAGGAACATGATATAATACGCTTTCATGTCTGTGCCTGTTATCTCCTTGAGTGTCGCATATATAGACTTCTCTTTAGAAACAGATTTTCCCCATACGCCATTACTGCTTGATTTTTCACTTGAATCTTTTGGTTTTCTTCCCAAATGTACCACTTCCTAAAATTTTATTATAAATTGATGTTAACAAAAAGCCTCCTGTTATGCCTGTTAATCCTAAAGGCATTCCAAGAATGGCCCCTATAATAATTCTGTTTTTATTTTTCATACACATATCCTTTAAGTTTATCACCAGACAATGTATCTATCTGATTTTTAGCGTTAGCTCTCAGTTTTGAAACATACTTTATGTAATCAATAATATTCATTTTCTCCCACGCTCTTTCAAAATTTCTCGCAGTAATATTATCAATAGATCTTTTTAAATCTGCTTTCGTAAACTTAGTTGTATATTCGCCAATGAGTTCTTTCCTCAAAATCTTTTCTATCATCTCCGTTTCTGACATTCCAGTTTCCACATTTTCAAATTCCCTGCATACCACAAGGGCCAGTTCAGCCGCTACACATGCAGCAAGTTCTTCATGGGTCAGATATGGATAATCCTTATGCCCTTTCACATACAGATATTTTTTCAGGTCAAAATATGTATTTCCTAATTCAATATCTATACGTTTTTCGTCAGAAATATTAGGATTTTCGAGTATTGTCATATTATTGCAGTACACAGCCACCTCATTATATTGTAACGGCTCCATCCAGTTCCATTTATATATCATGCATGATATTGGCTCCTTTAAAACATTTCCCATGTTAATTTTATCCATTGTTTCAAAAGATAACGGCTCCTCTACAACAACATTGCCATTTGCACATACCTGTATCCCCGTATCCACACAAATTGTATTTCCATCTTCATCCATTACCAGTTCTACAAGATATGTTCCAGCCATATATTTTGAATTTTTAATATTATTCTCTTTTGCCCTGCCTTCCTTTTTTATCCATCCTGAAGACTTAATATCTTTATTTTTTAATACGTTTCCCTGTTTATCCTTAAAACCTGTTTCCCACTCTCCCTGATCGTCCACTTTCACATGCTGGTTTGCATATGACTCGTAAAAGCCAATCGCTTTCTGGATATCATTTTTATGAAATATTGAGTTTGATATGGATATTGAAACTGGAGGTGATTCTTTTGGATCGTTCCTTGTTTCATCATTCCAGACATAATTATAAATATAATCTGCAAGGCGGTTCAGTGCCTTTATGCATCTGATACCAAGATCATTCAAGATTGTACCGTTATCTACCGTTGTACACCGCCCAAGACGGATTTTCTTTTCTATGATAATATCAACCATTTTTTCAACCACATGAGGAGCCAGAAACGGCTCACCTCCTGTCAGTGACAAATGATATATCTGTTCAACCTGACTAAAGATTTTATTCAATATTTCATCTGACATATCAAGGTTTTGTGGATTTCCACGCATACAATGACTGCATGTAAGGTTACATTTTCTCGTTACTTCCAGCATAAGGTTATAATATGGCAGACTTATGCCAACCTTTGCCCAGTTTAATTCATTCTTCAATTAAGTTCCTCCATCATACTACAACCATATCCTCTTATCTTCGTCCCCTTCGCTCTGGCGGATATTCCACAACCAGACAGTTGCTGCAGTACTGTTTTCCCGTTTCCTTATTTGTATTTATCATAAAGTTCACAATCATACCACGCTCCGGCAGATCGTCCACAAACTGCGAGATATGAAAGAAATAACTTTCACCATCATAATCACTCACTATAAAACCATACCCTTTATCACGGTAAAATTTTGTAATCTTTCCCATATAGCGCGGTCTTGGCTTCCATGTCTTTTTCTTTCCATGTTCATCCATAATAAATATTCTTCCTTCCAAAATTGATTTATCAATAAAATTCAAGTTTCAATGTATGCTGTTCTATCCCTATGACTTCTTTCCAGCACCATTCTTTGACGGTCTTCCGGGCTTTTTGGTTGTCTGCTTTTCTTCTTTCATTTCATTCATCTGTTCCAGCCGTGCCTTCTCTTCCATCTTCTCTTTTTCCTTATCAGCTTCAAATGTACCGTATACTTTAGCCTGAGATGCAGCATTGATTCCCTTTATAATTTCATTATGGTTATGTTCCGTAACCTTTACTACCCCGCGCTCAACCTGTCCGATCAGTTCATGACAGACATTGCAGTACCTTGCAACATCACGCAATGACAATTCTTTTTGCAGCCTGTAATCCTTTAAATCAAACCTTGATAACATCTATTTTTATCCTTTCTTAAAAATAATTGCCTTAAAAGAACGGGATGCAACTTGTAACTGCATAATTGCATCCCATATTAGAAAAATACTGGTCTTGAAAACCAGTGAGAAATGACTAAGCAATCGTTTTACGGATGACAGCACATCCTTTTGTATCCATTAATTTAACGGCATAAAGATCACTAGCAATAAGGTCAGTTGCTAACAGCTTGCCCTCGCGTTCCTCTTCAATCGTGACTTCTTTCTGCCAGATTACGCCTAACGCATTCTTTTTGACTATGTATGTTTTACATTCTAGCAGATCTGTATCATATGTATTATTGTCACATATAATAACAGGAATCACGCCAAGCCAGTGTCCGATAACTCCATTTTCAACAACACCGTTTCCGTCTTTGGCATATGTTTTGGAAATGGAAATAAATTCATCCATTGCAGTGAATACTTTTCTCATCCTGTGGTTAATCAGTATGCCCGCGAAACTTGCAGAATCTACGTCATCTCCAAAACAGTCGAAGGCGGATTCAATAGCTGTAATATCCAGTGACGGAGACGCAACTTTGTACACAGCATTATTGTCAAGCTCATCAATAAGAGACTTATCAACATTTTTAGCCATGACTTCGCCCATTTGTTCAGCCATACGGTCTTTCATTGCTCCTTTCACCTGAATAGAATCCTTATCATAAATTCTGACAGATTTTCCTACCTGCTTAATCTTAGCGGTAGAATCACTCATGTTAACTTCTTCCGGTACAAGCGGTGTTCCTTTTACAACATCCGCTGCATCTGAAATCCTATCAAATGTCGGAAAATGAATTGTATCACCACAGGTACGAATATCTTCTGCTAAATCTGTCATATCTACGGCCAGCTTTCCAACACGCAATGCAATGTCCATTTTCGCATTAACGGCTTCTGAGAAAAGCTCCGCTATAACTAATGTATTTGCCATAAATTTTTACCTTCTTTCTTAAAATTTTCAATATAAAAGCCTGATCCATGTTCAGAATCAGACTGTCTTATAAACTATATTTACTTTTTACCTCTTAATCTCTTGAAAGATTCTGGATGCCGTTCTGCGAACGCTGCCTTCTTTGAATAAGGCCACTTTGCAAACTCTTCTGGTGTGACAGCATCATCAGAACTATGATCTACAGGTTTATACCCGTTTTCCTTCATTCTTCCTTTTATAATTCCATCCACAAGAGAAGATAGCGCATCTATATCCGCATCATCCTTTAAATAATCAGCCAGCCCCTTATCAAGCCCGTTTGCTGATAATTTCTCCTGAACCGCAATCTTTCTTTCCCTGTCTGCAATATCCTTTTCAGATTTTTCCAGTGCTGCAATACGTTTTTCCAGCGCAATCTCAGCTTCACTTTTTTCAACAGGTGATAACTTTTTAATCTGAGCTTCCAAATCTTCAATCTGTTTGGCATACTTTTTATGCAGTTCATCCTCTGCGCTCTTAATTTTCTTTGCAAGTTCATCCTCTGTATATGTTACAGGTGTTTCCTTATCCTCTGGCTTGTCTGCCTTAGAATCAGTTTTCTTTTTATCCTCTGGCTTACTGTCTTTGCCTGCATTCAGATCTTCATTATTTTTATTATCTTCCATATTTTATTGTTCCTTTCCTCATTAAATAATTATTTCTTTTTATATATAAACTGCTGCTATATGTCATAAAGCACTCAAAATGTCGGTTTTCTTTCAATTTTTGAAAGGAGGTTATAGGAAAACCGAAAAAAGACTATTTTGGCATTATTTTAATTTCAAGATTTTAAATACTGGGATTTAAAACAAGAAACATTTATAATGACATTTAATAAAATTTTTATACGTTAATCCGTATAGAAAAGAGTATAGTTAGTAAATTAACTCACTATAAATTTATATCAATATTTCCATGTATGTCGTACAACATACACTGTTGGACGGCGAATTGAGGGAGACATAAACGGCAAATTATTTTTCCAACCTTT
>CAJUBZ010000029.1:0-8718 GCA_910584795.1 uncultured Eubacterium sp.
ACTTGAAATGTGGAGGAATTGCAAAATCTTTTCCGGTTTATCCGGGTTAGGTTAAAGTCCAGAATTACGTATAACGCAAATAATTCAGAAGCAACAAAACGAGTCAGGAATTTACTGGGATTCACTGGCTTCTTAGTGGTACAAACTTTTAACTCTCAAGTATTATAAAAAGTTCCAATATTTCTTTGCACAATGTAAATACAAAAACATTACATAATTTGGAACTATAATCATAAAACAATCATACCATATTCTTAATTGCTCTCAAAGTCTCCTCGGAAAGATTTTCCAATAAAAAGCTACCCTTTGCATGTTTTTCCATTCCTTCACTCTTATCTCTTATTTCCTTATTAATATGCTCAATTTCCTCCTTGAGCCCATTTGCCGAAAGCCGTTTCGCGCCCTGTCCCCATGTAATCATCTGTTCTAGCCGATCAGATGTGGCAACTGTCACATAATATTGTTTTCCCAACTGATGAGTCACTTTTTCGATATATTGATCAGCCGTCTCTGCCTCTTTTGTATACACCACATGAATATTGTGATATTGTAGGACTTTCCCCTGCCCGCCATGAACTTTATATGCATCAAAAACGAGAATTAGATTCACCTTTTTATATCCTTGATAATTACACATAATATCTATTAATAAATCCCTAGCACTGTCAATATTTATCTTAGCCAACTCATTTAATTCTTTCCATGCAAAAATAATATTGTAACCATCTACAAGTAAAAATGAATCTTTTCTTTCATTTTTATTCTGATATTCATTTCCCTTAGAACAGCTTATTTTGTCTGTTGGTGATACAATTGTCTTACTCCACTGCCTCCGCTTCTGCTTTGTACACCCAAATGTCCTTTCAAATATTTCATCAATTTCTTCCTGTGCAATAAACATATCCCCAGAATCTGATTTTTCTTTATATTTTCTTTGACTTTTATGGTTTACATCTTTTACTGCATTATCTAGGTTAGTCAACTCACTTTTTATATGTGCAAAATCTGACACTCTGTTCCATTCTACATAATATCCTGCTCCATGAGCACAAAAGACCGATCCTGTAGGATTTACTGTGTCCTTTTCCGAATCATAGCAGCTCTGAGATATAATAGTTTTTGCATTATGACACAAATCATAACCATTTAAGGTGTAAAAAATTTTCCCTTTTCCATGACTAAATGAGTTAATTTCCAGTTGGTAATCCCTCATACATATCACAGGTGCAGTCCCCCGAATTACCGCTGCTCCTTTTTCGATAAATGGAGCTTCAAACTTTCCGTTTCTCTGTTGAATATCAGACATAACACGCCCAACCAACTCCTGTGGCACTTCAATCCGAAATGCATAGACTGGCTCTAACAATATATTTTGAGATTTTTTCATCCCATTTCTTACAGCCCTATAAGTTGCCTGTCTAAAATCTCCTCCTTCAGTATGCTTCTGATGTGCTCTTCCTGAAATCACAGATATTCTCATATCTGTGATTTCAGCTCCAATCAAAACCCCGATATGTTTCTTTTCTTCTAAATGAGTCAAGATAAGCCTTTGCCAGTTTTTATCTAATACATCATCACTGCACTTGGATGCAAACTCTAGTCCACTTCCCCGTTCCAATGGTTCCATGAGAAGATGCACCTCAGCATAATGCCGAAGCGGTTCAAAATGACCAATCCCAACAACTGCTTCCTCAATTGTCTCCTTATATATAATATTTCCAGCGCCAAAATCAACTGTAACATGAAACCTGTCTTTAATGAGCTTCTTTAGTACTTCGATCTGAACTTCTCCCATAAGTTGTATATGGATTTCATTCAAATATTCATTCCATACAACATGCAGTTGGGGATCCTCCTCATCCAGTATACAAAACTTTTTGTAAAATTCATGCACATTACACTCAGAAGGTAATATTAGTTTATAGTTCAATACTGGCTCCAAAACAGGTATTTCAACTTTATTCTCAATCCCAAGCCCTTCTCCAGAAAAAGTACTTTTTAACCCTGTAACAGCACATATTGTTCCAGAGCACACCTCATTGACAGCTTTGTATTGATTCCCAGAATAAATTCTTAGCTGATCAGCCTTCTCACTCCACTCTCCATTTGACAAAACAGATTTTACTCTCAAAACACCTCCAGTAATCTTCATATATGTCAAACGATTATTCTGATCATCATGTGCTATTTTAAAAATCCTAGCGCCAAATTCTTTCGGATAATCTTTTTCCTTCATAAAACAATCTAAAACTTCCAGAAGCTCGTCCACCCCTTCTTGTTTCAATGCAGAACCAAAAAGACACGGAAAAATTTTTCGCTGCATAATTGCATCCCGAATATGACATACTTCTATTTGATCAGAGATCAGAAATTCTTCCATGAGTTCTTCGTCACACATTGCCACATTATCATAAAATTCTAAATCTGGCTTCATGCATTTGCCAAAGTCAATACAAGAAGTATCTAACTGTTTTTGTATATTATCAAGAATACCAACCTGATCTGCCCCTGCCTGATCCATTTTATTAATAAACAAAAAAACAGGAATATGGTGACGCTTTAACAAATGCCATAGTGTCATGGTATGCCCTTGTACACCATCCGAGCTGCTAATGACTAAAATAGCATAGTCAAGCACTTGTAATGTTCTCTCCATCTCCGTTGAAAAATCAACATGTCCCGGTGTATCAAGAATACAAATTTCTTTTTCTTCCAGACAAAACTGTGCCTGTTTGGAAAATACAGTAATTCCACGTGTCCGTTCCACATCATAATGATCAAAAAAAGTATCTTTGTGATCTACTCTTCCAAATTTCCTAATACTCCCGCTTTTATATAAAATACTTTCCGCCAATGTTGTTTTACCAGAGTCCACATGTGCCAGAATCCCAAGTACATACCTATTTGTTTTCATAATTGATATCGTCCCCTTTTTTGACTTTTTAAGTCGAAATTTTATCTCCAAAATATTACAAACAATTCAGTCGCTGCTAATTTTTCTTTATTTTCTACATAGTTATTGACTTATAAAGTCTTATATATTATTCATTATTTTTCGAAAACGATTTATACTCATATACAATTCTTGTGGTCTTGGCATTGCTAAATTACATGGTATCTTCTGATTTTGAAAAATCTCTTTTATTCCATTCTTCTCCAACAACTTGATTAATTTTTCAACAGAACTTTGTATGGTCATATTTCCTCCAAATACAGAATGATTCATATATACAAATAAATATCCAATCATTCGCAACTGTTCCTCGTCTACAAGCTGCTCCAGATATCTTGTATCAATTTCATCCCGATTGATGCTTAACATGTCTTTCCCATATACCTTAATTTTTATACGATCCCCTATCCAATCCTTATTCACATGGGCCTTTCTGTTAAAATCCGGCATCACTACAATCCTTTCACAATCTGCCTTTGCACAATAAGCATGTCTCTGCGCAACCTCCTTAACATATTCTGTAATATCATATGTATGATATTCATCCATCTGTATAACCATATCCGCCTTATGAAAATATTCTCCTGAGCTTCCTGCGACAAGAATGGTTGACACTCCGTAGGCTTCATATAGCTCTCTTACTCTGTCAATATAGGGAGTTATCGGTTCCTTATCCTTCGTCACTACTAGCTGCATCAGTTCATCCCGAATCATAAAATTTGTAGCACTTGTATCTTCGTCAATCAGAAGCACCCGACATCCTGTCTCAACCGCTTCAACAACATTTGCCGCCTGTGATGTACTCCCACTGGCATTCTGCGTGCTGAAACATTTTGTGTTCATTTTATTGGGAAGATTATTTATGAACATAGATATATCTGTCTGTGATATGCTTCTGCCATCCTCTGCTCTAATTTTCATTGAAGAACTGTCTGAAAACACGTACTCCCTTCCATCTCCTGCAATATGATCATACACGCCCATCTGGAGTGCTTCAAGCAAAGTAGACTTCCCATGATATCCTCCACCTACGATTAACGTAACCCCTTTAGGAATCCCCATACCATAAATAATTGTTCCATCTGGCAAATTCATTTTTATTTTCATTGACTCTGGTGATCTAAATCGTACTGCATTTTCCAACGGCTGCTGAGAGATTCCAGACTTTCGCGGCAAAACAGAATTATCTGCAATAAATGCCGTTAATTCCATAATTTTCATCTCATTTCTAATAAAATACTGATTCTCTGCCAGACGCATTACACCATCTAATTCCATAATATTCATATTTTGAAACAATACTGTTTTGTTGACTATATCAGGCAATACATGAAATAATATCCTCTCCAGCTCACCTGCATTGATTGTCCTTCCATTTGCAGGAAAACCGACCTCCAGCCTAATTGTCACCTCACCATTTCTATCATTAATCTGACATGCCGTCCGTTCCAATATCTGCTGTCCACATCTGCTTATATGTATTATGCCACTTTTACCAGAACCTCGCTGTTTTGAATTTTTTGAAATTTCGTAACCGATTTTCCTCAACAAATAATCCTGTGCTGCTATTCTTTTATGTTTCTTATCATAATAGTTTGATGGAAGTCCTGCGTTCTTTCCATTCACGGTAATGCGAAGCTGTGAAGGTGATGCAAAAGGATCTCCCTGCACATGTTCTATGTCTAAGACATAATTACTAAACTGGTATTCTCCCTTTGTATCCTTGTATGCTGGATAGCCTTTATGGTCTATCCGTTCTAAAATATTTTTTAAATCCCTATTTGATCTCATGGTGCCATCCTCTCCACTTTTTCTTTATTACAATATATTTTAAATTTATATATTGACCAAACTATATATTTTTAAGATAATGATTATATTATTTTTTTATTATAAACTAAAAACGACCAAATTTGTAGCAAAATATTTAGAAAGGTTATATATTTTATGAACGAAAAGAGAAACAAACGTTTGATGCACCTTGTAAAGCGGATTCACGGATTGATTGAAAATGATGATTTACAGAAACAGCGTATTTCACAAAATCAACTAGGGTCCGTTTTCGAAAATGATAAAAGATTTCATTTTACCTCTGTAATTGTGGATACAATGCATTGTGAATGGACAGAATATGTATATTCCAAACCAGTTGAACATAATTCCAACATCTTCTTTTATTGTCATGGTGGTGGATATATGACTGGAAGCTGCATGTATGCCCGTGAGCTTACCACAAAACTCGCAAAAATAAACTCCTGCAAAATTTTTAGCTTTGATTATCGTCTTGCGCCAGAGCATCCATATCCCGCTGCCTTAGAAGATGCTTTATCTGCATGGAAATACATACTTTCCGATGGATACTTACCTGAAAATGTGATATTTGCTGGTGATTCCGCTGGTGGAAACTTATGTTTGGCATTCACACTCTTATTAAAACAACTTGATATGAAAATGCCAAAATGCCTAATTTTATTTTCTCCATGGACAGATATGACTGCTTCCGGAAAAAGTTATCATTCCAAAGAATTATTGGATCCAGTTCTTGACAATAACTATATACAAAAAGCCCTTAAATGCTATTTGCAGGATACACCTTCGACTTCACCTTTTGTCTCGCCCATCTTTGCAGACTTTGCAGGTTTTCCTCCTGTCTACATACAAGTGGGTGATAACGAGATATTGTTAGATGATTCACAAATGTTATATAACCGTTTATTAAAATACAATGTATATGCACGATTGGATATCTTTCCGGGGTTGTGGCATGTATTTCAGATGTCTCCAATCAAGGCTTCACGAACTGCAATTGAAAAAGTCTCCACTTTCCTCAGCGAATTAGATACAATTTAACCGTGATTTTTTCATCCCTTCGATGAATATTGCCATTAGATTACCTATATTTCATACTTTTTCCTGCTATGCAATGAAAGAATGACTGCTTTATTCCATAAAACCGTCATTCTTTCATTGCATAACCGTCATTTTTATATCACTGCACGGTTATCCTTTTATCTCAATTCCGTAATCCTTTCATATCTTAACCGTGATTCTATCATATAATAACCGTAATCCTTTCATATCTTAACCGTGATTTTTTTATAGCAACTCTTCTATATACCGCATAAATACAAGGTTTTGAACCTTCTCTTATACATATCATACATTTTATACAATATCATACTTATTTTATACAATATCATACTTATACGTTGTTCGTATACAAAAATAAGTTCTTTTAGGTGTTTCATTTTAAATTTATTAACCGTTATTTTTTCATTTCTTTTTTCATTTATGTTAATTTATGATAATTTAAGTTTGACAGCTAAATAAAATAACCGTTATTTTTTCATTTCTTTTTTAAGAGTCTATAATCTAGTGTAATTTATTGAAAAATAACCGTGAAAAATTCATAGCTTGTCTAAATAACCGTGATTTTTTTATATCTTATAAAATAATGTCGAAATAATCAAGTTTTTTAGCAATCATATTTTTTTACTACTCCTAAACAATGACTTATATAGTCAAATTTTTGAGCTGAGATTTAACCGTGATACTTTCATAGCTTAGTTAGAAATAATGTTTTAGATACTAAATATAAGACAAAATTCATTAGAATCATAATTAACCGTGATATTTTCATAGCTTATTGACCTAAATGCTTTACAAATAGAACATATGATTGAATATTGAGAAATAAAATATATGTCTACTATTAAGTAGAATATTGAACAATAAAAAAGGACATTCATGCCCTTTTTTATAATCCATATTCATTTATAAAATTATCTAGCAGCGTTTGAATTAATTCATTAAAAGAACCTCCATTCTTTTCGCAGTAGTTTTCAGCTATTTTTACAGAAGTAGGTTTAAGAACAAGAGATTTTCTCATTGATTTTGCTTCACCTTTAGGAGTAAAAATATTGGGGACTGATTTTTTAGTGCTTTTATCGTGCTTTATTGCCACCACTTCTTGAGAGGATTGAGGCTCAATATAAGGTTGTGTAGCCACAGTTTGAGAAATATTGTTATATTCTGTCTGAACTGTATAGGATTGCATTATTGGCTGGTTGACTATTGGAATTGGCGTACTACCTGTTTGTGGAATAGCATTTTGTGTATAATATATATTTGGGTTTTGGGGAGGGGCTACAGGAGTGACACTGTCTCTCATATTTTCATAAGAAGATGTAGGATGTTCAGGGGCTACTGCTTCAGTATGAGAGTTTGGCTGCTCGTAAACGATTGTTTCGGGTTCCGTCACTGTTTGTTCTATTACTACTGGTGAGGGAGTTACTGTATTAACTGGAGAGATTATGGAAGATATCGGTTCAATCATGTTTGTTTCATTAGCTGTTTGCGAAATAGTTTTTACTCCCATATCTATATTTGGTTCTTTGGCATTTGATGTTAATTCTATATTTTCTGGTAGTGTATTGTCCTTGTTTTCTGATGAGTTATCTTTGTCGTTACTATTTTGTTGAATTTCTTTTTGTTCTGTTATGGAAGGTTTTGTACTTTCTTCTTTTTGTGTCACTCCAGCCGTTTTCAAATCTGTAATGCTTTCTGTTGGCTGGCCAGTTTCATTTCTAAGTTGTTTTGCTTTTTTAAATTGATTCATTTAAAAAACCTCCCGTACAATTAAATCTTTCACAACTTTCTTGATTGCGGTAGCAACCTGGTGATTGGGTTGCAGGACTACAAGTGGTAAATGATTGATGGAAGTATCTTTCATTGCGACAGATCCGGGAATTGGAACTTCTATAAGGATGTCTTTGAACTCTGCCTCAGAAAGATAATAATCCTGTAAATCTTTTGCTAGATTAATACGTTTATCAAAATTATTAATAATTAGAGCCTTGATGTTATTCGCAATTCCCATATCCTCAATGTTTTCTTCCCATAAAAATGTAAAAAGTTCGGCTCCTTGTATTGCGTTTAATGATACATCAGACACAAGAATAATGGAATCAACAAAATAGAAAATGTTTTGGTTGATTACACCCAAGTTGGGATTTGTATCAAAAATAATATGAGTATACTGTGAAAAAAAATCTTTATTTCGGTCAAAATAATTAGCAAGAAGTTTTTCACGACCAGCAGTGCTGATAAGCTGCATTTCTGTTTTGATTAGTAAAATGTTGGATGGAATGATATCTATATTAGGAAGCTGTTCTAACATATTATGTATAATTAATTCAGAAGGATCAATTTTCTTATTTTCAAAAATAGTTCTAATATTATTCCGTTCCATATCTGAACAATCAATTCCAATATCGTTCGTGAGGTTACACTGGGGATCTCCGTCTACGAGTAAAATTTTATTTTTAGGATTTAATGCTAATGCTCCTGCCAAATTGAAACAGCTCGTAGTTTTTCCAGTTCCGCCTTTTAGGGTTCCAAAAGCTATTGATTTCATATGTATTACCTTTCTTAATATAATTTATCATGTTTTATATAATGTATTGTAGATTTACCTCTATATAAATAATTTACCATATAATTTATAAGATATCAAGATTTATTTATTAAATGATACTTGTTATTGTTAGTGATAATATTATTTGTATATATATGTTATTTTATACTTTATATCGCATTTTATTATATAATTATATAATTAATGTTATTTTAATGTATATTTTATATAGTAAATTATATTTCAATTGTAAATTATTATATAAAATATAATGTATATATAATTATAAACTATATTTTATATAGTATTTTACAATTCATATAGTAGTAATAATAATATTTATAATTTA
>CAJUBZ010000029.1:8728-9071 GCA_910584795.1 uncultured Eubacterium sp.
TAGCATAAAATACAATATTAATAGAATTATATTTGTATAGTATATTTAATAATATACAATATATTAGTTATATATTGTATATTATAATCTTATTTTATATTATACTTTATAAAATATATAGTTTTATATTATATAATTTATTTAAAAATATTAAGATATTTTATATTGTAAATTATATTAATATTTTTAAATATAATTTTTCATACACTTTAAAATATATTTATAATTGTATTATTAATATATTTTATTTTTTATTACATAATATACTTATATTTTAAAACGTAATGTAACATAAATTGATTATTATATATATATGTATAAGCGTAGTATAAATTACATGATA
>CAJUBZ010000029.1:9081-9637 GCA_910584795.1 uncultured Eubacterium sp.
GACGCTCTTCCGATCTGATATAATGAATTTATATATATAATTTATACTATATTTTAAAAACAATAATAAATTAGAGTGTTTAATACATTATACATTATAATGTATAATGTATTAAAAATATAAAGTAATATATTAATTGTATAATATATTAAAAAACATATTTAAAATAATAATATTAATACATTCCATAGAACAATATAAAATGTATTTAAAAGTAAATTTTATATTATATTATATAATGTAATACAAATAATGATGATAATATATTAATAAAATAATGTATAGAGTGTATTATACATTATATATAAAACTAATATGCAATAAAATAAATATATATAGTATAGATAAAATATGATAGAATATAAGTTATAATATACTATATACTACAAATAAAAATACAAATATAATATAACAGATAAAATATATAATAAAATATAAAGGCTATTGGAGTTAAAAGCCTCCAATAGCACCTTAAAAAGTTCATATATTTTGTAGTAAACACATCCGCGCAAACGCCCAGCGCATCGCAGATGAAAACGGCATTGAAATCGAATTC
>CAJUBZ010000030.1 GCA_910584795.1 uncultured Eubacterium sp.
AAGTCCCAACTGGCTGTTGGGTACTGAAACCCTACACTTATATATTAGGAGGAGACTGAGACTATGAGTACAAATAATACTATTTTTGCAGGAAAAACAATCGTGGCAACCGGAAAACTTCAGAATTACACCCGTGATGAGATTCAGATGAAAATCATGTCACTGGGAGCAAAGGCGGCATCCTCCGTCAGCAGGAAGACGGATTACCTGATCGTCGGGGAAAAGGCAGGCAGCAAGCTGGCGAAAGCGCAACAGCTTGGTGTGACAATCCTTACTGAACAGGAATTTGAGGAGATGCTGGCATCCTGATGGACAGAGAATTTTATAAGACATGACAGAATTATGATTATAAAGTTCTGTAACAGCAAATGCTGCCTATACATATGGATCAGCAAATGCAAAACAACAGCGGGGCAGTGGTTTGATACTGCTCCGTTTTCATGGAATGGAGGAATGAGACAATGAAGGTATCCATTTATCAGGTGGTGCCGGAACTGGATGAGAAAGGGATTTTGTTCCGGGATTTAGCCTGTGCAGTAAAAGCAGGGGACGGCAGGGTTCCGTCAGAAATTTATGAGTGCATCTACAGTGGGGAGCTTCCGGTGACAGATCCGGAGCAGGTCTTTGTGATATGCAACGGTAAGCATCCGGAAGGGTATAAAGGACATTCGCTGTCCGTATCGGATGTGGTGGAATTTCAGTATGAAACAGGAGAAAAGAAAACTTTTTTCTGTGATTCATGGGGATTCCCGGAGGTTGCGTTTGATGCCAATAAAACCATGCTGCAGATTAGCAATCATGACTATCAGTATGTGCAGGAATACCGCAGGATGGTCAGGGTATATTTCATGACCGCAGACGGACTGCAGGACCGGTTCTGTGAGAGCCTTCTCTTCAGCCGTTGCCGGTACAGCCGGTCACAGCTTGGTTACAGGCTGGAATGCCAGTCTTATGGCAGTACGGAACCGCAGATTTTTGTGTTTTCGGAATACCCACGGGTGATAGTGACAGAGAGTATAACCGTTTTTCCAGAAAAACGTCTGTATGAACCGGAAAATACGGAGAACGGTTTACTGTGTTACCCGCTGGATGATGGCAGGAATCTAGACATTGTGTGCAAATGGCTGAAAGACAGCAACTGTAAATACGAGGAACTAATGGTTCAAAATGAAACGATTGGAGGAAAACAGGATGAATGAGAGAATAAAAAATGTAATGGAGTGTATGGAGAACCAGCGGATGGAGCTGGATGATACGCTGCCCTTTTCCTGTACCCACTGTGGCGGCTGCTGCGTGCATCAGGAGGAGCTTTTGTTAAATCCACTGGATTTATTTCGGATGGCAGTATATCTGGGAATCACGGTAGAACAATGGCTGGACCGGTACGGGGAATGCTATATCGGAGAGGACAGCCGGATGCCGATTCTGCGGATTCGCCCCCAGGGGGAAACAAGGCGGTGTCCTTTGCTAAAAAATAATAAGTGCAGCGTTCATAAGGTGAAACCTTCTGTCTGCGGCTTATACCCGCTGGGCAGGTCCGTCCGCTATGCAATGGACAAACAGGGAAAACCGGATTTGGAAAAATCAGAAGTGATTTATTTTCATGGCGGATGTTTCTGCGGCAGCCGGAACGGACACCAGACTGTGCGGGAATGGCTGGAGGAATTTCATTTGCTGGAAAGTGAGTCCTTTTTTCTTCAGTGGAGCTATGTGATTATGGAAACAAGCCAGTTTTTACAGCGGCTGGAAAAAGTGGTTACAAACAAGGATATCATGATGATGGTGTGGAACATGGTCTTCGGGATTCTATATGCCAGGTATGATACCGGAAAAGAGTTCCAGCCCCAGTTTGAGCAGAATGTGAAACAGTTAAAAGAACATATTGCAGACATAGAAAGATTGGGGGTGCAGGCTTATGGCAGAAGAATATAATAACAACCAGATTATCCGAAAAGACGCCAAAGGATGTTTTGTGGAGAGCCTGAATGACTTCTTTGAAGTGGGGAAGATGCATCTGGTATTTGCTTCCTATGATGTGAACCTCCCATCCGGGCAGCGTCAGACCAATAACATCCATATCTTTATCGGGGTGGATGAGCTGCAGGAAATCTGCCGGAAACTTGGCTGTGGGGAACTGCAGTATATGTTAAAGCAGCAGAGGCAGTCAGGAGATTACAATAAGCCGCTGTTAGAATGGCTTGGCGGCACGTCGGCAGAGAAACTGGCACAGAGGGGGCGGAGCCGGACAGATGGGAAGAGTTTGTCCAGAACGGCAAAGCTCCTTGCAGGCAAAAAATCAGATTTTCTTTTTATCGCAGATAGTGGACCGGGGGAGCAGAATGCCCAGGGGCTGATTGTCCCGCGGTTCAGCGGCAGACCGGAGAATCATGTGTCGGTCAGTATGACATGGGATTCTTTGAGTGAGCTGTTTTTGCTGACGAAGGAGAATTATCAGGCATGGCTGTCGGCAAAGTACCTGAAGGATATGATGGTACAGCAGGCAGAGCAGAAACAACAGCAGGGCAGTCAGTATCAGCGGAATGTTGGGTAGGATAGAGTTTGGATGAAGGCAGGAAAATATTTTGCCTTGCGGATTTCAAAGTGAGTATGAGGGATTCTGGTTCTTGATGAGCTGGAGTCCCTCATATGTTAGTATGATTTTATGTGGTGTAATCTTTGCGGATGTGTTTATAATATAAAGAAAGAATGGAGGAATTAGCTATGCAGAATCAAGTATGGGAACAGGTTATAGAATTTCTTAACAGACTTCGTTGTGAAAATGTATCACGGAATACGGCAGTTAAAATTCCAGAGTATGAGGATGTGCAGAGGGAATCGGAGGCGCTGCGTGAAAAATGTGAAGAGATGATACAGAAACTTTCCAGTAAGGAGCAGCAGATATTTTTGGAGTGGATGGCAAAAGCGGAAGATATGCTCTCGCTGGAAGGGCAGAAAGCGTACTGCCAGGGATATGTGGACTGTATTCTTCTTCTGAGCGGGTTCGGTTTGCTTCGGCAGGACATCTCGCCAGAAGAGCTTATGGAGAAGTTGCAATAATTATAGTCTTGCATCGTTGGGAGATGCTGATATGTGAAGATATATGAATAAAAGGTAAGGGCAAGCTGATCTTTTGTAAAAGTGTTCCCTTACCTTTTGTTTGGTTTATGAATTGGTTTCGTCATCGGATAGCAGTGCTTCCGTAGTAGCGAGAATTACTTTAAGCTGCTTCTGATTGCAGCGTGTAAGCAGACGTTCGATTTGCTGGTATGTATTATCCGTTATGTTTTGGTTTGGATAGATGACCGTATCTGCTGACAGATTAAAATAATGTATCACTCTCTCAAAAATTTCATAACTGGGATTATTTCGAAACCGTTCAAGGTCTTTTAAGTATGATAAAGAAATATCCAGTATTTCTGCTAATTCTGCCTGGGTAAGTTTTTTGTTCATTCGTGCATTTTTTAATACGATGCCGAACTGTTTTGGTTCATAAGTCATGGCACAACTTCCTATAAAAGTATGTTACTACCATATGTTTAGAATGTAAAAATGGTGGGGCAATACTTTATTGGAGCGGTGTTAACATACTTTTGGAGGAAGGTGCTGGAGAATAGAGTAGGGAACGGATTGTAGAGATTGAAAGAACTTTTGTGTTTGGCAAATGATAAAAAAGAATATGGGAATGTTGCAGACGAGTTTCATAAATTGTGAGAATAGCTGTAAAATATACTGATACATGATACATAGGGACAGAAGAGTGACGAGTATTTCAGTTAATTCGGAGACCAATGGATAAATTTATGATGCATCAGATAGGTTGACGGTATAATTTTGATTTGGGATTAGAAATGTATGTGAAGGGATAAAATTAGGAAACGACAGGTCGCTTTGTAGTTAGATAAAGTATGATACAGCCATATTGTAT
Organism: uncultured Eubacterium sp.; assembly: GCA_910584795.1. GTDB lineage: Bacteria > Bacillota > Clostridia > Lachnospirales > Lachnospiraceae > Eubacterium_G. The sequence goes on from CAJUBZ010000030.1 coordinate 3,926, forward strand.
TATAAACCTTAAGGTTTATAATTTAGTTATACTGATAGGAGTAAGATATGACAACATCAGATATGATAAGGCAATTATGTGAGAAGAAGAATATTAGTTTGGCCGAGCTATGTAGACGTATCGGGCAAACACCACAGAATTTTAATAAAAAATTGAAGCGCAATACAGTTTCTCTGGAAGAAATGATGTTAATCGCAGAGGTATTGGATGTCGGATATGAGCAAGTATTTATATTGTCGGAAGGTGAAAAAGTTGGGATATGCAAAGAGATGAAGTGGGGGGATTTTTATATGGAAGATAAAAATAAAATATCTTCACAAGTGACAGATGTTACGTTATCTGCTGCAGGTTCCCTTGTAGGTTTTGTAATTGGGGGTCCAATTGGAGCTGTTGTTGGTAGTGCTACAACGCCAACAACAAAACTAGCTTATCAGTTGATTTGTTCATGGAATGACAGACGTAAAGCAAGAATTACAAATATTGTTGAACAGGCATTTGTTAATTCGGGAAGAAGCGATGAAGATATTTTTCATGAATTATTAGAAAATTCAGAATGGACAGATTCTATTATTTCTATGATTCAGCAGTTAGTTTTTACTGATCCAGAGTTAGATGGATTATTTGCTGGAATTATGGCATCAGCTATAAGAACAGGAGATGAGCATGAAAGAAATCGATTGATAGTTTTAAATAGTTCTATTAAAGGATTGAATAAGGTTCAAGTTCTGATTATTAGGTATATATATGATAATGGCGGTAAATTATCTGCAGTGAATATTTCAAAAATGGTAAATGTGCCAGAATTGGAATTAAGAAATGCTGTTAGAGATTTGGAACTTAGAGGAATGATTATTGATAATGGAGAAGAACCTACAGTTTGGAAATTACGAGAGTTAGGACTGGCGGTGGCTAAGGCTATTAATGTATTGGAGGTGTAGTGATGGAAAGTATGTATTTTAATAACGCTGGTGCGGGGTTAATGAGTAAAGGAACGTTAAGAACGATAGTGGATCATATGAATCTTGAAATGAGTGTAGGCGCTTATAAGGCAGCTAGTACAAGGATTGATGAGGTAAATAGATTTTACTCACTTGCAGCAAATCTCATAAATGCAAAATCAAAAGATGAAATTGCTTTTATTGATAGTGCAAGTCGTGGCTGGAATTTAATTATGTATGGTCTTGATATTAAAACTTCTGATGTAATTGTCACTTTATCAAGTGAATATGGAACAAATCTTCTTACTATTTATGATATTGTTAAAAAAACTCATTGTGGCATAAAAGTAGTTGAGTGTAATAGTGAAGGGAAATTTAGTTTAGATGATGTTGAACAAGCATTGAAATCTGGTGGAACTATTTTAGCAGTTAGCCATGTAGTAGCTCAAGGTTCTATTGTTAATCCGGTTGTAGAACTTGGTACGCTTGCTCAACGGTATAATGCTATATATGTAGTAGATGGATGTCAAGCGGTAGGGCAAATGAAAGTCGATGTTCAGGAGATTAACTGTTGTGCATATGTTACAGCAGGGCGTAAATGGTTGAGAGGACCTCGCGGCACAGGACTATTGTATATACGAAAGAACGCTCCGATTCATACGCCACAGATAGATTTAGCATCTGCTGATTTAGTTTTTGATGAGTCAGGTAAAGTTATAGATGTTAAAGTTAGGGAGGATGCTAAACAATTTGAATTATGGGAAAAAAATACTGCTTCACTATTAGGTTTGGCAAATGCTATTCAAGAATATTTAGATTATGGTGTTGAAGTTGCAGCAGGGGAAATATGTGCGAAAGCAAATTATATTAGAAGTTGCATTGCGGAAAATCCCAATCTTATCTTGGTTGGAAGTGAGACTTCTACCACCGGCGTAGCGGGGTTTTATATGAAAAATACAACACAAGAGAACTTGGTTAAAGAAACAATTGAGAAAGAAAACTTTATTGTGTCTTATGTATGTGACTGGGATTGTCCTATTTTCTTTCCTAAATGTGGAGTTCAGTATGTTTTTCGTATTTCGCCACATTATTATACTGGCAATGAAGATATTGAAGCAATATGCAATTTGATAAAGAAGTTGTAAATTATTTTTAGAGGAATAAAGATGAATGACTATCAGATAATATTAAGTAGAGATTTATTACAATGTTTAGAAAATGATACAGTATGTGTTACTGGTATTATTTCTGATAAATGGGGTAAAAAAGATCGATTTGGGATTTCTTTAAAGGATTTAACAGGAATAATTAATGTAAGTTTTTGGAATAATAATGTCAGATGTTATACTAAAGGAATGTTTGTAAAGGGGAAAAGAGCAAGAATATACGCAACTGTAGTATTGGACCGTGAAGGAAACAAATGCCTTGGTAATGTTAATAACGTAGAATTTCTTGAAGAAATTAGTCAGCTTAATAAGGAATTAGATATATTAGAACAAGAATCGCTTGTAATGTTGAGCAAAATATGTAATAAGATTAGAATGCATTTAGGAAAGTTAGATTTTATTGAGGTAAATACTCGTGTCATATCAAGATATTTGGGTGATGAAATATTGGAACCACTTTTAGCGGAGTATCCTGGATTTGGGACTTCAGCGTATTTGGCTCCGTCGCCTTCATCGCAATTATCGGAGTTTCTAGCTGTTACATTATTGCCAAAAGTTTTTACTGAGACAATTTCGTTTACTACAAGTTATCGTTTTCCAAATGGCTCTACTGAAACACCTATTATTATGGCAAAAGCAATTAATTTACCTAAAGATGAGGGAAAAAATATCATTTTACGAATTTCAAAAAGTATTGTTGATTCCTTGTCTGACAAGACATTTCGTTTAATTACTTCACAGAGTGAGTGGAATGACGAATTGCCACTACAAAGAGCTTATGAAAATGGAGCATTTAGATTTAGCACATATTCTACAAACATTCCGGCTATCGGTCGCAAATGGAATTCAATGGTTTATACTATCAGTAGATTTGAAGATGATAAGGGTAATTTATTGGTAGAGAGTTCTACGGAATTGATAAATGAATCTACAAATATAAGTACTTTTACATTCTATCCATCGCAGTACTTAAACTGGATATCAAAGGCACCAAAGCGCCAATTGTTAAATTTATGGAAGGTATATGATGGAGGAAGTATGTATGGCTGATAATTATAGTATCGTTGAACCATTAGGAAATAGATACAGTAGTTCAAAACTTGAGCGGTATTGGGAGAGCTTTGAGGGAAAATATGGACTTAGAACATCTCGCATAATACAATTTGATCCATATGCTTCAATGTCAAGATGTCCAGTGAAGTATATATTAGAAAAGTTTGAGTTAAATGGTTCTATTCCCAGTAAAGATTGGATTGAAGACAATTTGAAACTTTTTATTAGAGAAGAAGGTATGGCAGCAGCTACTGATAAGCCAAAGGTTTTTTCGCCCGTAATCGATGAGGAAATTTTTTTGTCAGATGAATATCTAGATAATTTTTTAAATAACAGTGAGTGGGAAAACTTTTTGAAAGTCGAATTACCAAAGGATGATACTTACGTAGAAATGGCAAATTGTATCTATAACTTATTATGTAATCCACAAATTGGTTCTTCAAAAAATGCTATTAACAATGAAAAATCATCATTTGTGAATCATATATTACCGTTGCTTGAGAAGAAGAAACGCCTTTTGTTTATCCTGCCGGGATTTCCATTTAAAGATCAAAATAAGTTTAGGGTTCCTTATGATGCATCTTGTGTTGATTTTAGTGAAATATCATTTTTATTGCGTTTGCATTCATTAATTCAAGCATTATATCAAGTTCATCCTTTTGGAGCTGATGCTCTTGTGCTTTCTGATGGACGATTATACCAGGATATTTTCGGTGTAGATTCTAAAGAAGTTGCAATGTATCAATGGAGGTTACATGATTTTAGGAATAAACTAAACATTCAGGGTGATGTGTCAATTATTGATTTAAAGGAGCTGATTGAACGAGCAGATGAAAACGGAGAAATCAGCAAAATTATTGAGCATATAGAAACTATAATTCTTAGTGATTTTAAAAAGGAAGAATTTTTTCAAGGGTTAGTTCAAGGCATGAAATGGAATATGAATTCTCGAAAATTATTGGGAAAACTTAATGATTTTGATACTTGGGATATCATTAAAGGTAATCGCAATGATATAAAAAAGGAATTATTAGGGATTTGGGATTGGTATCATGAAATTGCAGAGTCAGCAGCTATTAAGTATGCTGCTACTAATCTTATGTTAAGATGGACAGATTTATTAAGCAAATTTTTTCCTGAATCTATCAGATGTACAGTACATCCTAAGAAAAACCAGTTTGCATTAGCAATGAATTATGCTTGGAATGGTGTAGCTTGGTCCGAAAAGTGGCCGAAAAGTTTAAAAGATATTTCTACGGTACCTTTTTATACTTTGAAGGAACATAAAGTAAAAATAGTAAAATTTCAGAGTAATCATTATCCGTGTTTTTTTACTAAAGAGCAATATAATCAAGAATTAGATTATGCAAAAAATGTTCTTAAAGCTGATGGATGGAATGTTGATAATATTTTTGGAAGAGAGTTCAATATTTATGATTTAAATGAATTTATTGAATTAGGGCATGGTGATGAGAATTTCTCTTGGGAAAGACAAGAAATGTCTGATGATTATTATAAAACATTACTTCAATTTCGCATTAATCATTATAAAAAGTATGGTTTTGGGGTTCATGCCATTTTTATGGATGGTCATCTTATTGGACAAATGGGATTACAAGTACTTAACGAACAGAAATATCAGATAGAGTATGTGATTTTTCTTGGAAAGAATTATGCTAAAAAAGGAATAGGGACAAAACTTTTAAAATACTTGTTTGATAGATGTAAAGATGAAGGGATAGAAACAATATATGGCGTGATACGTAGTGATAATGTCATATCAAAACATATTGTGGATAAATTTGGTGGAAAAATGATAAAAACGATGGCTCATTATCATCAAACTGGAGTTTTGTATGAAATCAAGCTTAGAAGGGAGGGTTAATATGCCTGTTTGTTATATTACATTATCTGAAAATAAGCAACAGTTAACAAAAAAACAAATGCAGGATTTAAGGGAAATTATCGCTAAGGGTTTAGATTCGAATTCACGTAAGCTTGATAGAACACATATTACAATACGTGAGCAATATAGTAGTCGTGATTGTATGTTAGCTGATATTGAAATTGATATATTTTCACAATTATATTTAAGGAGATTATTTTCTAGAGATAAAAGAGCAAATTTTATTTCAGGGAAAGTTTCTGAATATTTGAATTGTTGTTGTGCGACATGGATTAATATGGAAATTGTTGGATATTCAAGAGTTAATGTTGGTGGCGATGCTTTTTATTCTGATTCTGATAACTCTATTATACGATTTATTCAGAAAGTAAGAGGAATATCTACATATAAGCAAAATTAAACAAAAATGTGTTAGATATGTTTTCACAGACAAATAAATGCAACAAATGTTATTTATATGTTTTTGCAAATTATCATGAGTATTTGCTATGCTTTCTTAGTGTATATTATTTTTAGAATAGAGATGAGCAAAACGCACTAATTCAATAGCGGGGTTTGGCAGTTAGCCTTTG
>CAJUBZ010000031.1 GCA_910584795.1 uncultured Eubacterium sp.
TATTCGACATTTGGAGCAAATGCCATGGCGGCTGGATATTCTTCTCAGAAGAGTGTGGAGGGCTCAGAAGTAAAGAAACCTTATACTACTAGTAGACCAAGTTATGGAAAAGGTCAAGTAAATCAGGTTTGGAGAAATGCAAAAGATCCTATAACTGGCAAGGTGTACGATCCTACTGGTGTAGAGATTACATGGGATACTACGAAACCGAGAAATGGGCAATGGGATATGGGACATATACCAGGGGAAAAATATTCAGAGATGCATCAATTGTATATAAATGATGTAATTAGTAAAGAAGAGTTTTTGGAATGGTATAGAAATCCAAATAATTATCGACCAGAATTACCTAGTACTAACAGAAGTCACAAATATGAATGAGGTATAAAAAATGAATGTAGAAAAAGCTGATTATGGAACTATTATTAAGTTTGGAACTATGCATGATTTTAATATGAAATTGCAGATGGAAGGCAAAATGTTGGATGAAGTGATTAATATTACAGATAAAGATGGAATAAGCCTTCTTGAAAGAAGTCTAATTGCACGAAAATTTGATATAGCAAAAGAACTGTTAGCCAATAATGCAGAAGTAAATAATATTTCAGATGAAGGATGTAACGAACTTCATTACATTGCTAGTAATATCAATTATGATGGAGCTTTGGATATTGCAAAGATATTGTTAGATAGGGGGACGTCTTTGTTGGTAAAAGAAAAGAAATATGGCAATTCTGCATTTTTTACTTTATGTCAGGAAATATTCAAAATACGTTCTGTTGAAGGGTTAAATTTCATAGAAACTTGTTTTGAGAATATACAAGAATATGATTCATGTAACAAGATGGGATATAGTATTAGAATGCTTATAAACGAAAGAGGAACAGATAGGCTAAAACAGATGATGGAGAGTAGAATATGAAGCAAAGTATGAATATGGGTGGATCAGTTGTCTCAAAAAATATTTTAGAAAAGAATGGTAGAATTAAATGGTGCTTTAGAGAAGAAAGTGTTAATTCAATTGATAACGGATGGAGATTTTTATCTGAAGTGGATACAGATGTTTATCTACAAGATGTTTCAAACATGGTTGTATGTGATTGGGGAACAATTTTCGAAATTGAACCAGCAATTGCACCAATATTTAATATGCCTATTGGGACAGATATAACTTTAATAAATGAAGATGGAAAGAAATTTTTTATTTATACAGCTACGGGGGAATTAGTTAAATTTTTAGAATAGATTACACACAGCAATTAATTTCTTCTAGGACATTTTTAACTAAATTTATTAAATTAAAATCTTTGAATTTGTATTAGCATGGTAATGAAAACTGGACAGAAAGAGACTTTTTAAACCTGTATGGAGAAGGAAAAGAGCTGCTGTATACGGGAGCACATGGCTATTCGACATTTGGAGCAAATGCAATGGCGGCTGGATATTCTTCTCAGAAGAGTGAGGGAGCAGGTGAACCCAAAACGTTAAGTTCAGCAGAGGTGGAAAATAATGCTTTTAATGCAATTAAAGGTTCTAATAAATCAGATTCAGTAGTTCTTGGGAAATATGAAGAAGGGAGTGCAACAAGCTATAATGTTGTGGCAAAAGACATGAACGCACAGTACTTCAATCTTGACAATTGGGATGAATTAAATGCAAACTATTCTAGAAATGAAATATGGAAAGTTAATGAAAGATTTTTGGATATACAAACGAGTTCAGGAAGAGAAATATATTTATCACATAATCCTGTAAAATATATTGGAGATGGTTCATACTACTCTCAAGAAATTCAGTATCTTATAGATAACGGATATAGATTTATTCAGGAAGGAGATATATGGCATGCAATTAGATAATTTATTTTTAACAGGACTAAAAGGGAAGTCTTTTATTCAAAATGTAATGAAGGAATATTTCCCTAAGGGCATGGTTCTCATTGATGAGAGGGATGAGGAAAATCATCATGGTTGGTTTATACTCAAATATAAATATATAGAAAAAAAGTATGTCATTTCTTTTGAGGGAGAATTTAATAGTTTTAATATTCGAATTACAACTGAGGATGAGGAGTTTATTTCATTGAAACAATTAAATGATTATGAAAGTGGACTAACAAAACAAAATATTGTAAGCGCTATTATAATATTGAAGGAAATACTGAAAAAATCTATAGATTTTTATAAAATTCAGAATGGTAAAGTGTATAAGAAGAATAATGGGATTTATAAAAGAGTTAAAGATTGGAAGGAAATGTATAAATGAATGAAGAGAAAAAGGTCAGTGATTTATATTTGAAATACTGACAACATGTTTTGGAATATACAAATGAAGAGATGAATCTTTTTTTAGAAAATGAAATGCAAGTATATATAGCTGTGTTTGATATTCCAATTCAAAGTAACATAATTGGGTTTCAGACACAGACATTGGCATTGATATTTGGGTTGAATACGCATATATATCATGGAAGTGGAAGTGCAATAACTGGTTTGGAAGAGGAGCCACAAATAAAAAAAGCTATGCAATCGCTGTTGATAAGTATTTCTCAAGTTTTACCATATATGAAAATAACAAACAATACAGATTTTTATGATAGTGATAAAGTCAGAGTTTATCTTAAAACAAAAAAAGGAATATATTTTAAAGAGTTAGAAGATTCTAGGGAAGACAAATTTATTAAAATGTTAATGGAAAATGTTTTGGAAAAAATTATTAAAAAAAAATGAATAATGTTCTAGTATTGCATGTCACAGGTAGCGACCAAACTGGCAGAGGCTGTAAGAGAAGCAATATGGGACTGCCAGCGGAGTAAAACATATACCCAGGAAGCATTTGAAAGTAACATGAAAAAGCACCTTGAAAATGTTTCTAAAGTTACTGTCGTTTCCTATGGAATCATCCAAAAGATAGATCAGTATGGTAATCCATGGCAAGACTGGATGGATGGGAAACAGTCATTCGAACTATTACAGCAGTCATTGTTGAAAATTCCTCTTAAGCAGGGAGTTGTAAATGTAAAATATGTGTCACTTGAGACAGAGGAACACAAATAAAGATAATTAGACCACAATAATTGTAAGGAGGAAGTATGTCTGTTTTAGATAGAGAGACTGTAGATGGCATGGCATTGGATAAAGATGGAAGAGGTATACGATTATTAATAGCTGATCATCTTGATTGGAATTATCTTATATTGATTTAAATCTCCTATCTAAGGCAAAGGAGTTAGCTTAAAAACAGATACTTTTAGGTGATAAAGGGCGATTCGAAAATAAGGGCAAAGGCTTTTTTGAATTGGTTGTTTTATATAATAGCTAGTACTTGTTTTAGTAATGTTTTGAATAAAAATTTAGAATTGGAAATGTTTCATAGGCTATTGGCTAGGAATGTTTCCAATTTTCTATTGGCGAGAGCCGCAACGACTGCGACGACAGTTGGAGGATATGTGATTGCAGGAGCTCTTGCAGTAGATGCAGTGAATACATCATTAGAGCAAATGCCATGGCGAGTGGATATTCTTCTCAGAAGAGTGTGGAGATGGGTGAAGCTGCTGAAGATGTTTCATACTATAGGGTACAAGGTGGTGGCGAAGGTGATAAGACTAGTCAATATAGAATTAAAGTGAATACAGACGGAACAATTTCCATACCAAATAAAAATGCCGAAAGAGATAGATAGTCTAATAAAAGAAACAGCTATTGAACAATATGGATATAAGAGCCATCCGCTTAATCAAGGTGGTACAGCCCCAAAATTGTTGACCCTACAACACCAGGAATGAGTTATGAATTACCTGCAAGCCCGTGGCTTGAATGGTTGGAGGAATATGGACACTCAGCAAGAATCATGAAATAATTTAGTAAGAGAAGGTGAGATAATGGGAATTAAATATGCGGAAGATATTATAGTAGGAGTTAATGATGATATTGGCTTTAGATGGTATATTACAGATAGAGATTCATGGATATTAGACATTGAAAAATATTGTGATGCATACAAAAAAATAGGGCATGAAGTGAATCTTGATTTTATTCTATCATTGAGAAATAATATTGCAGTTATTAATGAAAATAGTTATAAGGAATACTTGAAAATTTATCAAGAAGATGTTGTTGACTCGAAACAGCTAAAAGAGCAAATAATGGATAAAAATTTTCAAGATACAATACTAGAATTAAAACCTTCTCTTTACATTGATTTTACAAAGAAGATATTGCTTTCAATGTATCCTGAGAATATACCGTTTGAGAAATATGTTCCCGAAGGATGGCTGGGAAGGAAGGAAGATTTCACCCAATATATTCCACAAAAAGATAGGTATTGGTGTATTAAAGGTGTTAATATGATTGATAACTTGTTTGAAATTGAAATGAAAAAGTTTAAAGGAGAGACGGTTAATGAATAGCAATTTGGTAATAATGAATGAAAAAATCAAAAAAGAAAATTCGGAACAAGAAGTGGATGGACTTACTATAATAGTTGATGGAGTCATCAAACAGGTTTTTGACAGATTTAAAGAGTTAAAAGGATATGATGAATATAATGAGGTTCTAAGGGATGTCATTGTTGAAGGCATAAATAAAATTATTAATGATTATAATTAATGATTATTTTACTGATTCTTAGTACAAGATGTTACATTAAAAGCAGGTACACAATTGCGAACAGGTGTGGCTAATGGATTGTTTGGATATGAAGGTGGAGGTATACAATTTGATATGATGGGGCAAAGAGTAGGCGAATTTAGTAATGGTAGATTGTTGCATTAATTATGGAGGTTATGATGAGTCCAAATTATGAGCTGATAAATAAAACACTTAAAGCAGATGATTTTACAGTTCATTTTGAGCATAATATTCAAGAGGTTATATTTTGGGATGGGATTTATATAGTTTTACTTTCTATACCGAATGAAGTTAATGAAGTAGATAATATTTATGGTGTTAATTCAAGTGGAAAAGTAATATGGAAAATAGAAAATCCTACAAAAGCATTTAAATTAAACAAAAATGAGCAAGGGTATGATTATATGGCTTTAAGTATATATGTTCACATGAATATGAGTGCAGAAGGAGTTTTCATTGCAAATACTTTTTTTGGAATGATATATATATTTGATTATAAAACAGGAGTGTAGTCGGTGGTAAAAGATTTTTACTTTAAGGAGTAACAGAAATACAAATAACAATGTCAAATCCTAGATAGCTAGCGATAGAAGGATAGGTTAAGATGCAATCAGTGGTACAGAATGCAGATGGAACAAAACATACAATTCTTTATGTGTACAATGAAATGACGGGCGCTGCTGATGATTTTAAATTTAAGTAGTAGAAAGGATTAAAAATATGGATAATATTATTTTTGAGAAAATTTGGCAAGATCAAAATCTTATCGAATTAAAAATATCTGCCAATTCGGAATATGTTTCAGCTTATCAAAGTTGCTATATTCAGGATAAAAATTTAGAGGAAATAGCAGAAAAATTATGTTATTTTGTGGAAAATTATACTGTAGATTGCTATTTGGAATTTGGCAAAAAAGAAGGAAGTTATACACCTGCTTTTTCAATGTATTTATTACCAGCGAATATGTCAGGACATGTTAAAATTGAAGTGGATATTGAAATAGCAGATAATGATACACGTTCTCATAGATGTTGTTTTTATATAAAAAGTGAATTGGGTCTAATAGAAAAGTTAGGGATTGCACTGAAAGATTTAATTACAGATCAAGAAGGGAGCAAAGTATCATTGTGTTAGTCCAACATGAGAAAAGAGTAATCTTTTTATCCATTATAGTATAATTGTGATATAGAAAATTTATAACTGTCAATGAAAACTGGACAGAAAAAGACTTTTTAAATCTGTATTGGGAAGGAAAAGACCTGCTGTATATGGGAGCATATGGTTATGCAGAATTTGGAACAGATGCTATGGTGGTAGGATATTCTTCTCAGAAGAGTGTGGGAGATAGTGGAGCTGAAGGTAAATATTCTGCGTTTGGAGAAATGTCAGAGGGGGATGGTGTAAGGTATAATCAATGGATGAAACTTAGAGAGGATGGATTAGATCAAGCAAAAATAAATGATATTATTATTAACTAATAAGGGTATGAGACCAAATCCAAATACATATTTAAGTGAGACATATATAAATAATCATCTTAAATAATTTGACGGAGGAGTTACAAAAATAATAACACAAGCTCCAAGTGGAACAGCAGGACCTCCGGGGGAAACTTTTGTTATGCCGTCATCTGTTGCAGATGACCTTATTACCCGAGCAGGAGGAGATATTTCAAAATTAGAAAAAATGCTGAGCTTAGAGCAAGGAACATTAGGTACATTACCAGTAAGAGTTGATGTGAAAAATCCAAGTAATATACGAATTCCATCAGGAAATGAATTAGGAGCTAATTCACAGTGGTTACCTGGGGGAAATACAGGAGGAGGAACACCGGAAGCGACCATTACATCACCCCAAAAGGGAGAATATATTGTAAAGCCTATTAAATAAAGTGGAGGAATATATGAAGAAAATATATGAAGATTACGGAATTATTATTATGCAAGGTGATAATAAGTACTATATTCAATATGATGCAGGAGAACTTGTGGACAAAATAGATATAATAGAAGTAAGCAAAGAAAATGCAGAGAAAGCACAAATAGGAGAGGAAGAGGCTTATAGTGTAATATTGCAATATCAAAATTTGAAAAAATGATTAACAAGTAACGAACGGATAATCTGGATATAACGTAGAGAAAGAGATATTATCTTTGTTGAGCCAAGACAAGAAGGGGGATTACCAGTAATAAAGATTAATTGAAAGAACGAATCTATTAAAAATGAGTCATATTCTAAAGATCAAACCTTGCTTTTTGAAATTGCTGTAGGAATAGCAAGTGGATTCATAAGGAAAATCACGGAGTAAAGAATATGATGTAAGTGGTAGTAAATTAATTATTGATGTTCATGGGATGGGAGATTTATAGGTCTAAATGGATAGGTTATATATTGGTTTATCATATTTGGGGAGTATTGTAGAAATATGTCTATGTCAATTGACATCAAATGAAATAAATCATTTAAAGAATGAATTAGATTATCAATAGAACATTCTTTGTGTATAAATATTTTCTGGTACCTAACCCCAAATTCTTAAAAGCCTATGATAATATGGTAATTATGTAGGAATAAAACTTCCTTCATACTTAAACTAAAACATAGAATGGGATAGATTCTATTAGTTAATTTAACTTATTTTGAAATAAAATTAAATAGTAGTATCAATTATACGAATCCTGAAAATGGCTCTAATTTAGTGTGGACAAATGCAAATGAACAAAGCCATGTTAGAGATTTCTAGTAAGGCTCCGGGTAGATATTTTGGAACATTTGGAAATTGGGAATTGGGAATAAACACAGAAACAGGAGTTGTTTATCACGCAAGGATGATAAAATGATAGGAGGTTTATTTAATTGGAAATATTAAAATCTAACAATAAGATTGAATACGATAGAAAGATTGAAGGAATGGGTATTGGTTTGGTACTTTTCAAAATATGTGCAAATGACGAATCTTTATGTGCAAAATATCACCTAATTTATGAGAATGGTTGGAAACCACCAGTTGATATAGCCATAAACATGGATTCTTCCCAAATAGAATATATTAGTTTTTTTGCTCAAGATGAAAAAATTGTTGAAGAGAAAATTAGAAATGAGATTATTTTATTTGATAATACTATAAAAATTAATGATTTCGATTTTTCTGAAAGAAAGTACGAGAAATCTATTCAAAAAGAATTTAATATTGTAAAAGTAAATAATGATATTATCTTACTTTCTAAAAATACTCAAGGAAAAATTCTTGCTTATCAATTAGATGAAAATAATTATATTTTATGTAATCAAAATAATGATATAGTAGGAGTACTTATGAAGCAAATTCTATCAACAGAATTTGAAGTACTTAAAGAATCAAATATTCTTTAAAATACTTTTTTGAATTTGCGGAAGATTTATAAAAAAATCAAAACAACATTTTTTTGAAAAATTATATTATTTAGGGAAACTGATCAATTAATGGTCAGAGATAATAAATTTTTAGATTCTGATGGAAATGTCGATTGGAATACATGGGCACCTAATGGAGGAAGAGTATCAGGTACTATTCAAAAGGGACAAATTTTAGAAGTTGGGACTATTACTGATAGATATGGCAATCCATATGGAAAATATAAATCACCCATAGGGACTCCGTATGAGCAAAGAGCTTTGCCTTATGTTGAAAATTCTTATGCTTATCATAGGTACGAAGTTCTAAAGCCAATTGATAATGTTACTATATCTCAAATTGCATAAGCATTTGAGCAACCTGGTGGTGGTATGCAATATGAATTACCGTCAACAGTCAATAAGTTGATTGATAATAAGTTTTTGAAGGAGATAAAATGATGAAAAAAAATGAGTTGCGAGATGTACTAATAGAAATGGAAATACCAGATATATTATATAATTTAGATGGTAATGGAAGAACGGATGAGCGTTTTTGTTTAGAATTTGCAAATAATGAATGGATAGTTTACTTCTCTGAGAGAGGAGTAAAAACAACCTATGAGAAATTTTCATCCGAGGAGGAAGCATGCCAATTTATTTATGAACAATTGTGTTAGATAATAATATTTCTATAAATGTACAAAAAATCTGAATATATAATGTAATTATATATGACTTAATATACCAATACAATATTTGGAGTAAATGTTACAGGGGTGAATATTCTTCTCGTAAGAGTATGGGGCAATACAGTGGAGTTAAAACTATTAAAACTACTCAGTCTGATTAGGGAGATTGATATGGACGAAACAATTAGAATTATTAGAAAGGATTGACAAATCTTTTAAGAAAAGATGCCAAGCAGAAATAGAAGAAATTTTGAAAATAGCACCTTTTAATGATGAGAATAAATCTGGAAAGAGATATTGGCAAAGAAATAATAAAATTGAGGAAAAGAAATGATTGTGCGAATTCTAAATATAATAAAAGTAGGTCCAAAGAAATAAATAGACAAGATAAATAAAAATTTAAAGCATTTTCTATTTATTGTAAATCTCAACAATAGATAAAAAATAAAAATATTACTTAAAATAGTCACATTAGTAAAACAGACACCATATGGTGTCTGTTTTACTTTGTTTAATAAACAAAAATATATAAAAAGAAAGAGGTGCAGCAATGGCATACACATTTAAGTTTGTAAGAG
>CAJUBZ010000032.1 GCA_910584795.1 uncultured Eubacterium sp.
AGGAAGGGAAGTGAGGTCGTGAACTTTTTATGTGCGGAATATGATTATGAGATGGGTTTGCAGGTCCATGAGGAAGAGGCTTATGAGAAGGGATTGTCTGCCGGTTTGGAGCAGGGAAGACAACAAGTTATAAAACAGAGTGTTAAGGCAATTGTTAGAGACAGCGTAAAAGAGAAAAAAGAAGAGAAGCAAGTAATAGAGAAACTGATGGAGTATTTTTCTTTGACAGAGACAGACGCAGAAGAGATGTATAAGAAATATTCCAGATAGGAAGCAAAAAATATTAATTAAAACTATTTGTATGTAAAAGAGTCGGAAACTATTTTCTTTCGGCTCTTCATTTGCGTAATTGGGAAGGAGTCGGCCTGTTCGTATTATATAACTTATATATAATACAGATATTAACAGAAAAGTAACAAATTATTCAATAAATAATGGTTAAAATATAATAATTAAGTAGTATATTCATAGACAGTTAATAGTTAACATAATAAAGACTATTATTTCTTATAAAAAAACACAAAGTAATAATGGAGGTGATTGTATGAATATCAGTAAGTTTACACAAAAGTCCATTGAGGCGATACAGAATACAGAGAAAATCGCCAGTGAATATGGAAATCAGGAAATTGATCAGGAGCATTTACTGTATGCGTTAATAAATCTGGATGACAGCCTGATTATGAAACTGATTGAAAAAATGGAAATACAGTCGGAACATTTTAAAAACAGAGTGGAGCAGGCTATCGCCAGACGCACCAAAGTACAGGGCGGTAATATGTTTATGAGTCAGGCACTCAATGATGTTCTGATACATGCAGAAGATGAAGCAAAGAGAATGGGAGACGAATATGTTTCCGTGGAACATTTATTTTTGATGCTGATTGCAAAACCCAATAAAGAAGTTAAAGAAATTTTTAAAGAGTATGGAATTACAAGAGAAAGATTTCTCGGTGTGTTAGAGGAAGTAAGGGGGAATGTCCGTGTTACATCTGACAATCCCGAAGGGACATATGATGCATTAGGAAAATATGGACAGGATTTAGTAGAGAGAGCAAGAAACCAGAAACTGGACCCGGTTATTGGCAGAGATTCAGAGATAAGAAATGTCATCCGTATACTTTCCAGAAAAACGAAAAATAATCCGGTGCTGATTGGCGAGCCGGGAGTTGGTAAAACAGCGGCAGTAGAAGGACTTGCACAGCGTATTGTAAAAGGAGACGTTCCTGATGGATTAAAAGATAAAAAGATATTCTCTTTAGATTTAGGAGCATTGGTGGCTGGAGCAAAATACCGTGGAGAGTTTGAGGAACGATTAAAAGCAGTTTTAGAAGATGTAAAAAATAGCGATGGAGAGATTATTTTATTCATTGATGAACTTCATACAATCGTTGGAGCAGGAAAGACGGATGGTGCCATGGATGCGGGCAATATGTTAAAGCCGATGCTTGCCCGTGGAGAGTTACATTGCATTGGTGCGACGACATTGGATGAATATCGTCAGTATATTGAAAAAGACAAGGCATTGGAGAGACGTTTCCAGCCGGTTATGGTCAGCGAACCTACCGTGGAGGACACGATTTCTATTTTGCGTGGACTCAAAGAACGGTATGAAGTATTTCATGGTGTAAAAATTCAGGATGGTGCTTTAGTCAGTGCGGCAACATTGTCTGACAGATATATTACAGACAGATTTTTACCGGATAAGGCGATTGATTTAGTCGATGAAGCTTGTGCATTGATTAAAACAGAGATGGATTCCATGCCGACAGAGGTTGACGAACTGAGGAGAAAAGTAATGCAGTTGGAAATAGAAGAGGCTGCATTAAAGAAGGAAAACGATAATTTAAGTAAAGACAGATTACAGGAACTTCAAAAAGAGTTGGCAGAACTTCGCGATGAGTACCAGAATAAGAAAGTAACGTGGGAAAATGAAAAGAATTCTGTTAATAAATTACAGGAATTTCGTGAGCAGGTAGAGCAGGTGAAGAAAGATATTGAAAAAGCACAGAACGACTATGACTTAGATAAGGCTGCACAGCTTCAGTATGGTACATTACCTGATTTACAAAAGCAGTTACAGGCAGAAGAAGAGAAGGTAGGAGCGAAAGCTTTATCTCTCGTAAGAGAAAGTGTAACAGATGAAGAAATCGCAAGAATTATTTCACGCTGGACAGGGATTCCTGTTGCGAAACTGACTGAAACAGAAAGAAATAAAACATTGCACCTGGATAAAGAACTTCATAAGAGGGTCATCGGACAGGATGAGGCAGTGACAAAGATTACAGAGTCAATTATCCGTTCGAAGGCAGGAATCAAAGACCCAAGTAAACCAATTGGATCCTTCTTATTTCTTGGTCCTACCGGTGTCGGTAAAACAGAACTGGCAAAGGCATTGGCAGAAAGTCTGTTTGATGATGAGAGCAATATTGTAAGAATCGATATGAGTGAGTACATGGAGAAATACAGTGTGTCCCGTTTAATCGGAGCGCCTCCGGGATATGTAGGATATGATGAGGGAGGACAGCTGACAGAGGCAGTACGCAGGAAACCATATTCTGTTGTATTGTTTGATGAGGTGGAAAAGGCACATCCGGATGTGTTTAATGTATTGCTTCAAGTGTTGGATGATGGAAGGATTACAGATTCTCAGGGAAGAACTGTAGATTTTAAAAACACAATACTGATTATGACTTCTAATATTGGTTCATCCTTCCTGTTAGAGGGGATTGATGACGAAGGCAATATTAAAGATGAAAATCAGGAGCTGGTAATGAATGATTTGCGTGGACATTTCAGACCGGAGTTTTTAAACCGTCTGGATGAAATCGTGATGTTTAAACCATTGACAAGAAGTAATATCGGCGGCATTGTTGATTTGATTGTTGCAAATCTGAATCAACGACTTGCAGATAAGGACTTGAAAATTTCTCTGACAGATGCAGCCAAAAAGTATGTTGCAGACAATGGTTATGATCCAGTGTATGGTGCGAGACCTTTAAAGAGATATTTGCAAAAAAATGTGGAAACATTGGCAGCAAAGGTTATTTTAGAGGGTAAAGTGAATATGGGGGACACGATAACTTTTGATGTGGAGAACAACCGGTTTGTTGTAAAATAAGATTTTAAAATGTGATACATTTTTGAAATCAAAATCATAGCATAGTTTTTTATTATAAAATAATAAAAAGCTATGCTATTTTGGTTATATGAAAATTGAATTGTATAAAATTAAAAAGTTCAATAATAAAGTGAGGAAATACATAACATGATAAAGAAGTTGTTTAAAATACTAAGAGTGTTTACATTTTTAATTGTTTTAATGATGATGATAATTATTGTAACAAATATTTTTGTGCCGACTTATGTACAATGGAGATGGGACAGTGACAGTACCACGAACTCATTTTATGAATTAGAGAAAGATACGGTGGATGTGTTGGTAGTAGGACCGAGTGTCAGTGCAGCAGCGATTAACCCTATGGAATTATATAAAAATGAGGGAATTTGTTCTTATAATCTGTCTATTATTCATGAGCCTATGATGGGTACATATTATTGGTTAAAAGAAGCATGTGAAACACAGAATCCTAAATTAGTAGTGGTGGAGATACAAATAGGAGCACGTAAAAATCCCAAAAAGGAAGAGCGTTTCAGATTATGTTATGATTATATGCGTTTTGGAAAAAACAAAATTGAAATGGCACAGAAGTATTGTGAATATGATGATGAGGCGAATATCGCAGAGTATCTTTTCCCGATGACAATGTTCCATGACAGATGGAAAGAGTTTACAGAGTTAAATTATATAGAAAATAAGTCATCTACCAGAGGATTTAACGCATTGGTGAGAACTTATAAAAAAGGTTTTGATGGAACGGATATGTCAAGTGAAGATATGCCGGACCAGTACAGTGAGATAGATTATGAATATTTAGAAAAAACAATTCAATTTTGTCAGGAACAGAAGATAGAAGTGCTGCTTTTAAGGACACCGGACCCGACCTGGACAGTTGAAAAACATAATGTCATTGAGCAGTGTGCGGAAAAATATAATGTTACTTTTTTAGACTGCAATGAGAAAAACATTTTTGAGAAAATAGGAATTGACTGGAAAGTAGATGGAAATGATTCACAACATTTGAATTATCATGGAGCGAGTAAATTTACAAAATATCTGGGAGAATATTTAACAGCTAATTACGAATTAAAAGATCACCGGGGAGAAAAGGAAGAAGAAAAGCTGGGATATGATTTTGAAGGATATAAAAAATATATGGATAATTCGAAAGAGTTAGAAAAACAAATTCAGGCAGGAAAACAACTGTGGAAAGAATAATATTGATATTAAAGCCATGATATGTGGGATTATAATAATAATCTTATGTACCATGGCTTTTAAAATATAGAACAAAGAGTTCGCCTGAGAATTCTTTTGCGAGAGGAGGATTTGAGAGAATAACTACCTTTCCACGCCTCTGTGATTTCGCGGAGTATTATTACTATATAGGAAGTTCAAAGAACTTTTCTATATAATAAAAAATATTGTTGACAAATTGAATTATTAGAATATAATAAACATATGAATAGTTGTTCATATGTTGAAAAGGAGAATAATGTATGGAAGAAAAAATACAAAATTGTGGTGGGGAGCATCATCATAATGAGGTAGTAGAAAAGATATCAGTTAACATGCCGGATGAAGGAACGCTTTGTGATTTGGCAGAGTTCTTTAAGGTGTTTGCTGATTCTACCAGAATAAAAATATTATATGCATTATCTAGCGGAGAGTTATGTGTATGTGATATCTGGCAGAGTCTTGGACTAACTCAGTCGGCAGTATCACATCAGCTGAGAATATTAAAACAGATGCGGCTGGTTAAGTATAGAAAAGAGGGAAAAACAATATATTATTCACTGGATGATAATCATATTCAGTCCATATTAAATGGTGGATTGGAACATGTTTTGGAGTAACACAGGGAGGAGATAAAATGCAGTTATTTGAGAGAATTAATAATAAAAAGAATGAACATCATACAGATGTTGGCGGGCATCAGCATGAACATTGTCATGATAAACAATGTTCATGTGAAAATCATCATAAAGAGCATAGGCATCATCATGGACATGGATGCGATTGTTGTGAAGATGGTATAGAGATTGACAGAAGAAAAACAATTGCCGGTGTTGCAGTATTTATTGCAGCTTTTGTTATATTCCATATTCCGGGATTGTTTGAATCTTTTGGTGAGCAGACAAGAGATACGATAGAGTTAATTGTTTTTCTGTTGATTTATCTGGTAACTGCCAGAGATATTGTGGTAAATGCCATTAAGAATCTGTTTAAGGGAAAAGCATTAGATGAACAGTTTTTGATGTCTATTGCAAGCCTTGGAGCTTTCTTTGTAGGCGAATATCCGGAAGGATGTGCAGTGATGTTGTTTTACATGGTAGGCGAACTGTTTCAGGATTATGCAGTGGATAAGTCTAGAAAGTCTATTACAGAGTTAATGGATATCAGACCGGATTATGCGAATCTTTTAAGAAAAGATGGAAGCATGGAAAAGGTAAATCCTGATAAGGTGAAAGTAGGAGATGTGATTGTCGTAAAGCCGGGAGAAAAAATCCCGTTAGACGGAACAATCATTGAAGGGCAGGGCAGTCTGGATACATCCAGTCTTACAGGAGAGAGCCTGCCGAGAGAAGTAATGTCAGGGCAATCTGTGATAAGCGGTTCTATTAGTATCAGTGGTGCGTTGACGATAAAGGTTACAAAGGTCTTTGGTGAATCTACAGTTTCTAAAATTTTGAAATTGGTAGAGAATTCCAGCAGCAAAAAGGCAAAAACGGAGAAATTTATTACCCGATTTGCAAAGGTTTATACACCGATTGTTGTGGGATTGGCATTAGCATTGGCAGTGATTCCACCACTTATAAATGTGGCTATGGGAGCAGATATTGCGGATTTTTATGGTGTGTGGAATGACTGGATTTATAGAGCATTAACATTTCTGGTAATATCCTGTCCATGTGCATTGGTGGTTTCTGTACCACTTAGCTTTTTTGCAGGAATTGGTGCAGCATCTACCAAGGGAGTGTTGATAAAGGGAAGTGATTATTTAGATCAGATTGCCAGATGCAGTACAGTGGTTTTTGATAAAACAGGAACTTTGACAGAGGGAAAATTTAAGGTTACAAAGATTCAGGCAAAGACGGAGGACAATGAATTTTTACAAATGGCAGCGATTGCAGAAATGTATTCGAATCATCCGATTGCGAAATCTATCAAAGATGAATTAAAAGTAAGAGATGCCAAAACTTATTATGAAATTGAAAACAGACAAAGAGATATCAATGTGGAAGAGATTCACGGAAAAGGCGTGAAGGCTGTCCTGGATGAAAGTGTGATTTTGGCAGGAAATGAAAAGCTGATGGAAGCTTTTCAGATAAATTGCGAAAAGACAGAAGTGATTGGTACAATTGTTCATGTAGCAGTGGATAATCAATATCTGGGATATGCAGTCATTGAGGACAGTATTAAGACTACTTCCAGAGAATCAGTAAAGAAACTGAAAGAACTTGGGGTTCATAATATTGTCATGCTGACAGGAGACAGAGAGGAAATTGCAGAAAAGATTTCTGAGAGCCTGCATCTAGATATGGTATATTCACAACTTCTTCCGGCAGATAAGGTTGAACATGTAGAAAAACTGCTCGAAACAAGTGATGGACTGGTTTTCGTAGGAGATGGAGTCAATGATGCTCCGGTTCTCGCCAGAGCAGATGTTGGAATTGCAATGGGAGCTATGGGAAGCGATGCGGCAATTGAGGCAGCAGATATTGTGTTGATGGATGATAATCCTTTAAGCATCACAAAAGCAATTAAAATTGCAAGAAAGACCCTTGCCATTGCAAAAGAAAATATTGTTTTTGCGTTGGCTGTAAAAGTAGCTGTATTGTTATTGGCTGCGACAGGTATTGTATCAATGTGGGCAGCAGTGTTTGCAGATGTCGGCGTCTGTGTGATAGCGATTTTGAATGCTATGAGAGCAGCGAAATAAGACTGATTGAGAGAATGAAAGAAAAGTATTATGCATAGAATAACTAATAAATGTTTATGGATTTGTTGTGAAAAAGAATTTAATTTTATTATTATTAGTTGTTTTAAATATTACTGTATGGTATATCAGTAGAAGTGAAGTAAAAGAACCTGAGAAACTTGAAAAAGTAGAAAGTAGAGATGCTGTTCAGGCAGGGGTGGCGAGTGACCAGATGGGTGACAAACCGAGAGTTGCAATTACTTTTGATGATGGACCAAGTACGGTATACACAGAAATACTTTTAGATGGATTAAAAGAACGTGGTGTTAAGGCTACGTTCTTTTTGACGGGAAGGGAGATTCAGTACAGCGAAGATGTTGTCCGAAGAATGAGTAAAGAGGGACATATTGTAGGAAATCATACATATTCGCATATTGATTTGAAAAGAAGCAATTATGAAACTTCCAAAGAGGAAATTGAAAAGACAAATGAGTGTATTAAAAGAGTCACAGGAAAAACACCGAAATATATTCGTCCGCCATATGGAGATTGGGATGACAGGCTGTTGAAAGAAACAGACATGTCCATTGTATTGTGGAGTGTCGACCCGGAAGACTGGAAAGACCAAAATGCAGGGATTGTGGCAAGACGTGTCATAAAAAACACAAAACCCGGGGATATAATCCTTTTGCATGATATTTTTAAAACATCTGTGAATGCAGCATTTATTATAATTGATGAATTACAAAAGAAAGGTTATGAATTTGTTACCATTGATAAGATTGACAGTGCAAAAGTTATTAGCAAAAATCAGTAAGAATACGAATGTAGAAGTAAATATGAAAAATCAGCAAAATATGTTGTGAAAAAATAGTGCCAATGTTATACTGTTGAGAGTATACAACAAGAAAAGGGGAAGTTATGTTAGGAAAATATATAATTGTGTTTTTAATTTCAATGGTGCCAATCGTAGAATTGAGAGGAGCACTGCCTTATGCGGCGGTTTTTGGTCTGCCTATGACACCATCATATATCATTTGTGTAATTGGAAATATGCTGCCGGTTCCATTTATATTTTTCTTTGCAAGAAAAGTATTAATTTGGGGAGCAGATAAAAAGTTTATCGGACCATTTTTTTCATGGTGTCTTGATAAAGGTGAGCGTGGTGGAGAGAAACTAAAGGCAAAGGCAGGACGTGGTCTTTATGTTGCATTACTATTGTTTGTAGGCATACCACTTCCTGGTACCGGAGCATGGACTGGTACTTTGGCAGCTAGTTTTTTAGATATGGATTTTAAGAAAAGTGTCCTTGCCTGTATGGGAGGAGTACTTCTCGCAGGAGTTATTATGGGAGTGTTAAGTGCGTTAGGAGTATCAGCGTTTAATGCGGCTTTCTAATGAGGAGTTGGTTATGAGCAAGAAACAAATGAATTATAATTATATGTATAAAGGACAGAAGAATTATCAGGCGAATAGCGGATATGAAAAATATACACCTGGAACAGTAGGAAAAATTGCGATGGCAATTACAGCGCCTTCAGCTATTATTTCATTTATTTCTGTTATGGTAGCAGTGTTTGGCATGATACAGGCATTGATAGTGACATTCTTTACTTTTATAATATCGTTCATTGGAGCTATTGTGATTGCGGTTGATATTGTGCGATTTAACCGTAAGCAGAAGAAGGCAGCAGGAATCACTAATGAACCAAAAGAAATGGATATCATGCGTATTGTACATATGCTGATAGGTATAGGCGTAGGCGTGATTATCGGATATTTGATTTGGGGAGCAAAGTACAGATAGGATTATCAGACTGTTGGTTGAACTAGTGATTAAGTTGTTACAGGATTTGGTGTGATTATATTGTAAAGAACAGGAGATTGTTATGAGTGATTTACCAAATGACCCGGTAATGTTGTTGAGCGTTGTGAATACAAATCTAAGGGATTTTTATTCTGACATAGATGAATTTTGCAGGGTAAAAGATGTTAAAAAAGATGAATTGGTTTGTAAGTTATCGTCGATTGGTTATGAATATGATAAAGAAACAAATCAGTTTAAGTAATATCTTAGACTTATGGACTTTCCATAATTTTTTGGAAAGTCTTTTTTATTCTATAGGAAAGTTCTTTAAACTTCCT
>CAJUBZ010000033.1 GCA_910584795.1 uncultured Eubacterium sp.
GCTGGTCCTTTTTTAGTGGCCGGCGTCAGACACACTCAAAGAAACAGTATCTTTGCATTTCTTAATATCAGTAAATTTGGGACATAAAATTTATATAGAAATGAAACTACTTAATTTGAAAAATGCCTTTATCGGATTAACGTTATTATGTTCTTTTGAAGTTAGTGGGGATAATACAGCTTCTTCTTTTGGTAAAGAGGTTATTCCTATTAAAATAGATGATATGAGTCAGCAAAATCGTCCCAAGGCGCCGTCTAAGCAGTTCATAGAATGCTGGTATGGGGATGGTGAGTTAAGTTTTGACTTTACCATTCCAGAGGGAATGTGTAATCTGAACGTGACTGATGGAAAATCGGGTTTTGTATATAATTATGTATTCGATTCTTCTGAACATGCCGAGGTGTATGTTGGCAATTTGGAACATGCAGATATTACCATTACCACAGCGTTGGGTCATACGTATATAGGAGAAATCTTAGTAGATTAATATTCTGCCGATAAGGTAGAGTTGTTTATATAAACTTAAAAATACGATTTATGAAAGAATTATCGAAACAAAAGGTAATTCCAACTGCCGACTTGTTGTCGGAGATGGAATCGGTAGAAATTGTCGGAGGCTTGCTGGACGGAGGAATCTCTGGAAATATATGAACGTATTGTTGAAATATCGGAATGGGCTATTGACTTGTGCGACAAATTGAAAAAGAAGTTTTATGCAAACATCACAACCAATGGCACCCTTCTTACAAAAGAGAGAATTGAAAAGTTACGTCAGCTGGGGGTAGTGCAGGATATTTTTGATACAGAGGCAAAGGCAACCAAATGTCAGGAGTGTAGGTATCCAAAGAGTAAAATATTTATTTGTTGTGTTGGAAATATATAAAAAGACAGTATATTTGCATAGTATTATTAAAATATTATCAAGCAAGTGTTAGTATTTAAACGAAAGTAAGTGCAGGATTGTCTTTTATACTATATTCGGACACTTGCTTATAAAAAATGTAAGATATGATTAGTAAAACACACGTAAATCAATATCATCAGATTTTCTCAGTAGTTTTATTTTTGTCTATTATGCCGATTGTCTGCATGGCTAAGCAGGCGTCACCATTGAGTGTAAATTCAATGGAGTCAAATGTATTGTCGGCAGATTCAGTAGCTTCCGATTCAATATCTAAAACAAGGGATCTTAAAGAGCTTGTTGTGGAGGCAAGCAATGTCACAAGGCGCGGAAATGCAGAGTCATATGTCATTACGAAAGATATGCGAAGAGGTTCGCGTACTGCCGGTGAATTGCTACGTAAAATCAATGGTATGCATTATCTTCCTTTTACGGAGGCTCTTAC
Source organism: uncultured Eubacterium sp. (assembly GCA_910584795.1). Taxonomy (GTDB): domain Bacteria; phylum Bacillota; class Clostridia; order Lachnospirales; family Lachnospiraceae; genus Eubacterium_G. The sequence goes on from CAJUBZ010000033.1 coordinate 1,347, forward strand.
ATATTTAGGCTCAAGTAATGTGGTGCTTCTTGTTGACAGTCTACAGAAAGATGCATCTTATATTAAGAGACAATCGCCCGACAGGTTTGACCGTATTGATGTGGTTCCTCAACCGGGAGGTAAGTATACCGGTTTTGATGTGCTGATCAATTTTCATTCAAAACCTAATTATACCGGTTTCGAGACGAATGTGCGGGAGAGTATTGACATAATGCCTGACGGAAACAATGGTAAAGGTAATGATTTTGCAAAGAACTTTACGTATCTTGACGGAACTTATATGTTCAATAAATTGACAGTGACGGCATTGGCGAATTGGGAATGGTCGAAGAGTGGCTCTAATGAATATAGGAGTACAGACTATCCGATGAGTGATTACTCGGAGATTCAATTGGAGAGGGATAGGAAAGATCCTCAGAATCTCAATAGGTTGAACAATATGAAAGTGAATTTAGCTGCAGATTATAAGTTCAATCCCAATCATAAACTTTCCTTTCAATGGCAGATAAATCCTTGGACGCGAAAAAAATACTTACGATTACCTGATGAGAGTGCTCGACCACGGCAACGAGGAGCACGTGGGATTACATGCTCAATCCGAAAGCAGGAATAATCTGTCGAACACGTTCGGTCTTAATTATCTGGGAAGATTCGGACAATGGAATCTTGACTTGTCGGCGAATTATGCATTCAACGGATGGAGGTCTTATTATGACCTGGATCGTACGGACGATTATCATTTGCTTTATGACAGAAAAGATAAAACCGGCTATTTCTAGGGAGGCGTAGATGTTAACAGATGGTTTGGTGAATATAAATGGTATTTGGGATTCTCCAATTATGTTTATGTTACGGATTTTAATGAGAAGGATTATTACACCGGCGATCCGGTATCCGAGAATACTATTGTCAATGATAATCTGTATGCGAGTGTCCAGTATGTGCCATCACGCCAATTGTTTTTTACATTTAACGGAGGTATTTCGGCATATTCCAATAAGACCGGAGATATTCATGTAACCAAGGTGATGCCCCGTTTACAGGGTATAATCAATTGGGTTCCCACTCAAAAATTTGCTCTCCGCGCGTCATATCTTATGCAGACAGGCACACCGTCGCTCTCCCAGCTGATGGATTATGGTCAGTTCGTTAACATGTATAAATATCAGGAGGGTAATCCGGATCTAAAGCCCATCACCACGCAATGGGCATCTTTGAGGCTTACATTCTGGCGGAAACTGATGTTGTATGCCGATTATCAGTTTACGAATACGGGTGTATTCAATATTTATTCGGCTGCCTCCATGACGACAGAGGATTCCGGCAAGATGTTTTATTATGCAGCAGGAAAATATCAGAACGGGAAATCGAATGCTCTTTCAATCAGCTTAAATTTCCAGCAAGATTTGTCGAGATATTTCTCATTATATCTTGACGGAAAGATTACGCACAATTATGCCTCTTATGAAAATTACAGCAATAAGGTCTGGACACCTTCCGCTTCATTATTTTTATCATATAATCTGGAGAAACAGGATGTGAATGTTGCATTATCATATAGTGTGGATGGAAGCGGTTACGTCACTCCGCAGACTTATCAACGGGTAGTTACCGATGACATCATGCTTGGCGTGCAGAAAAATTTACTTAATAAAAAACTGACACTTGCTTTGAGCTATTTCCTGCCTGTGCATATAACCAAAGGAGACTGGAAGTATCGTATGCATTCTCCCAACATGATCCAGACCGGCTGGGGCAACGAGCAATTCCGCAAGAACAATATGCTGGAATTTACAGCCATCTTCCGCTTCAGCACCGGCAAGCAGGTGCGTAAGGTAACGTTGCAGACCGAGAATGCCAATGTCGGTTCGCAATTTTAGACAGTTTCTTAATGGGCAAGGCATTTCCCATATACATACAAAGCGATGCAATGCAGTGTGGCGCGACGTGTCTGCGCATGATCTGCAGTTATTACGGCATTGATTATTCGCTTGCATTCATTTCTGAATTTTGCCAGGCGTCAAATGCCGGCGTATCGCTGAAAGGGATAAACGATGCGGCAACACAAATGGGTTTCGACCCGGTGTGTTGCCGCGCATCGTTGTCTGAGATAGAAAATGCTCCGTTTCCGTGTATTCTGCATTGGAGGCAGAATCATTATGTGGTGCTTTACAAGGTGAGGCACGGCAAGAAATTTTATATCGCGGATCCGGGAAAGGGGAAAATATGTCTGAACAGAGAGGAGTTTTCCGATATGTGGCTGTCGACTCATAGTCAGGGGGAAGACAAGGGCGTGGCAATGTTCCTGACTAAAACTGACCGGTTCGGCTGTCAGAAAGAATATGAAGAGAAAGACAGGCATTCTTTCCGGTTTCTATGGGGATACGTGCTTCATTACAAGAAATATTTTCTTCAGATTGTAGCCGGATTGCTTCTGGGAAGCGTGCTGCAGCTTATTCTTCCGTTTCTTACACAGGCGATTGTGGATGTCGGCATAAAGCATGAGGACATAGGGTTTATATGGCTTGTGCTCTTGGGGGAACTGTTTATAGTGACAGGGCGCGTGTCTACCGATTTTATCCGCAGGTGGCTGCTTCTGCATATCTCGATAAGGATAAACCTCTCTCTTGTGAGCGATTTCTTTATCAAGCTTCTGAAACTCCCGATGTCTTTTTTCGACACAAAACTGATGGGAGACTTGCTGCAGCGCATGGGAGATCACGAGCGTGTGCAGTCTTTCCTTACAGGTCAGTTGCTCGGGATCGTTTTTTCTTTTCTCAGTTTCTTTATTTTCGGAATTGTCCTTTTTCTATATGACAAATTGATTTTCTGTGTCTTCTTAGGAGGAAGCATGGTCTATGGATTATGGATGAGCCTGTTTCTTGGCAAACGCAAGGTGCTTGATTATGCGATGTTCGAAAAGCAGGCGGATTCCAACAACAAGACCTATCAATTTATTACGGCAATGCAGGAGATCAAGTTGCAGGATTGTGAACAGCGTCGCCGATGGGAATGGGAAGACGCGCAGACAGAATTGTTCGGGATTCAACTTAAATCCTTGAAACTAAAACAGACGCAGGAGGTTGGATCGGTTTTTATAAATGAAGTTAAAAATATAATAATCACGGTGTTGGCGGCGTCGGCTGTTATCAGCGGAAACATGACATTGGGTTCGATGCTTGCCGTGCAGTATATAATTGGGCAGTTAAATTTACCTGTTGATCAATTGATGACCTTCATCTATTCCTTGCAGGATGTCAGGCTTTCGCTTGAAAGAATCAACGAGATACATCGTGGCGAAAACGAGGAGACGGACAGGGCACGTATAAAGTCGTTGACAGGGAATATGGATATCGAATTTAATGACGTGACTTTCAAATATAACGTCCATGCGCTTGAGAACACGATCGATTCCGTTTCTTTCAAGATACCTGCAAACAAGGTGACTGCGATTGTCGGGTCTTCAGGAAGCGGAAAGACCACGCTGATCAAGCTGATGTTGGGATATTATAATGTTAACGGTGGAGAAATCAAGATTTCGGGAGAAAATATCAATGCATATGATTTAAAAAGTTGGAGACGCAACTGCGGAGTAGTGATGCAGGACGGGGTGATATTTTCCGAATCGATTGCAAGGAATATTGCTGTCGATGACGGCGAAATCGATAAAGATCGCCTTGTTCATGCCGCGGAGATCGCGGAGATTCATGATTACGTGATGGGTCTTCCTCTGAAATATGACACAAAAATAGGGAGGGACGGAACCGGGTTGAGCCAAGGGCAGAAACAGAGGATATTGATTGCCCGGGCGGTATATAAGAATCCCCGTTTTATTTTTCTTGACGAGGCAACAAATTCACTGGATGCTAAAAACGAGAGGATGATCGTGGAGAATTTATCGGATTTTTATAGGGGAAGGACAGTGGTGGTAGTAGCGCATCGTCTGTCAACAGTAAAGAATGCGGACAACATTATTGTTCTTGATAAAGGAGTGATTGCCGAAAGCGGCACGCATTCCGAGCTAATAGAGAGAAAAGGAGTTTATTTCAATCTTATTAAAAATCAGCTTGAGTTAGGATCCTAAGTAATGAAGATAAAGAGTGTGAAATCCGGCAATGGGGAGCAAGATGTTCCCGGAGTGAGTTTGCGTTCGGAGAAGACGCGTAAGCTTTTGGGTGATATCCCCAAATCTTTGATAAACTGGGGCGTGGCATTGACCGCATTTTTCTTTATCGCCCTCATTCTTGCCCTCTGTCTCATCCCTTATCCTTATTCGGAAGGAGAATCCCTCCTCGCGCACATCTTCGGCTATAGATAAGTAAAGATAGACACTTTTTAGAAAACTACCGGAGAGAGGGGCTGAATGTGTAATATAAACATGCGATGTTCGACATTGTTAGTTATTCCAATATAAAAATCAGAATAAAATCTCCTGCCACTTTTGGAGAGATGGTTGTTTATGTCGTTTATTATTGTTTGAAAATCTTTTGCCATTTTTTATATATGAGAATGACTTTACAAAAGTACTTATTTTTGTAGCTTAAACAAAATGTTTTGTTATTTATTTCTGTTATACACAGTTTTTAGTATTTTTTAGAGACTTAGTTGGCGTTCATACAACTGGCAGTGCCTGTGATGGGGAAGATTTTGAAGAAAACAGTAAGATTAATTGTATAATAATAAATTTGTTTCTAAATTTGCATACAAATGCGGATGGTCGCTGTAGAAGACAGCCTCATAGCGTTCTTTATTTATTAGAAAGGTGGAGATTCCACCGAAAAGGTGTTATTGATTTTTTATCTTCAACATTCAAACTTGGCGGTTTGTAACATCCATGAAGATATGAGACAATAGCACCTGCATCGGTTGCTATACCCGTACCCGAGAGGGTTGATGTATATGCTTCTGGTGTGGGGCTGTCAGTCTTATCCTTGGATGTAGGTACGCCAAGACCTGAATGTGGGATAAGACGGAGATACATTCCTCACACCTTTTTTCGTGTTTAAACATAACTGCTTTGAAGGAGGATTGGAAGCAAAGATTAAATTGTATGAAACATATTGCTACTTATTTTTTGAAGATTGTAGTTGGATTGTTTTTTGTCATCTGTATCTTTCAACAAGAAGGATACGCCTTATCATTTACCTCAGGAAATATCAAGTATGAGACGAATGCTGATGGAACTTCAGTTTCTGTAATAGAGAATCGAAGTAGTTCTGCAATGGTTGTAAGGTCATTATACAGTGGAGATATATCCATACCTGCAAATGTTACATATTCGGGGAAAACCTATAAGGTTACAGAGATTGGCGCTGATGCTTTCCGAAATGCGCCAAATTTGACAAGTATTTCATTCCCGTCAACAATAAGAAAATTTAATTCAAATTGTTTTAAGAGCACTTATGTCCCAACTGTAGGTATTCCGGATATTGAATGGTGGCTGAACATGGAGGTTTCAGGAATTGATGCAAGACCGTTTACATATAAAATGACAAAACTGATGGTCGGGGGAAAGGAGACAACAGAACTTGTCATACCGGATGGAACAAAAGAAATTCCTGCGTGGAGATTTGCAAGTTTTGCATCTATCAAATCTATAAAGTTACCGTCTTCACTCACAAAGATAGGTGATTATTCCATGCAAGGAATGCCTCTGGTCACAGAACTTGAGATTGGTCCTAATGTAACATATATAGGGAATGCTGCATTCAGGTATTATGATTCACTGAAGACGCTCGTACTGGATTGTGGTATTATCGGTATAAACAGTGACTGCTTTAGGGAGTGCGATGGTCTTGAGAAAGTAATAATCAAACCACACCCCTCAGTAGATAAATTTTATATAGATAAAAGTGCGTTCTATAATTGTAAGTCATTAAAAGATGTGGTCTTGCCCAATAACCTAAGTGAGATAGGGAATCAGTCTTTCGCATATTGCACTTCACTCGAATCATTAAACGTACCCCAGAATGTAACGAGCATTAAGGAGGAGGCGTTTAAGGATTGCAAGGCATTGAAGTCTGTGATATTTGAGGGAATCTCCGCATCTTCTACCTTGCAAATAGACGATACAGCATTTGGAGGAAGCGGGATTGTGAATATTGGATTGAACAGAACGATAGAAGGAGCCAGTTTTAAAAATTGCGAGACATTGGAAACCGTGACTATTGGGAATGGTGCAATTGAGATTCCGGAATCATGCTTTGAGGGATGTATAAATCTCGCTGATGTATCTATTGCAAAATGTGTAATGAAGATAGGGAGTCGGGCGTTTTACAATTGCGGAAAGTTAAGTGTTAATCTTGGTGATACCGGCATAGAGACCATTGGCGGTCAGGCGTTTTATAACTGTCAGAATCTTTCCTCAGACCTTGTATTCCCATCTACAATTAAAGAGATAGGTGATGATGCTTTTAAAATGGTCAAGACAATAAAAACAGTGGAATTCTTACCTGGCTCAGATGTCGTAACAATTGAAACAAATAATCCGAATAGTAATACACATCTATTTGGTTCTTCAGTACTTGAAACTGTTAAGATTGGTAGGGATATACAATATTATGATGGTTGTTCTCCATGGGGTTCCCAAAAATCATTAACGACTGTTGTCCTGTCGGAAGGTGTTACACAATTAGGTGAGTCTTGTTTTAGCGGATGTTCGGCTTTGGAATCGATATCTTTGCCATCAACTCTTGTCTCCATTGGAAGATATTGTTTCGGGCAAACGGGAATAAAGGAGTTGACAATTCCAGAATCAGTATCAAGAGTAGATATGGGTTTTGTGCGTTATGCTGCCAAACTTACGAATATTTATGCGTTTTGCGGAGGGCAAGCTTTCACTTCAACATCATTTGATAATTGTGGAAAGAGTGTCATATTATGGGGTGTACCAACTAATTATATCAATCTAAGGGATTCATATTCTGCGTTGGTTAAGGTCGGTATGTATGGCTATGGAATTATCAGTGATGAAATAGTCAAAATGGGATCGTATAGTTTTAATGTTTCTCCAATGACAGGTGTTGATCTTACTCAGGTAAATTATTTAATTGGAAATAAATTGGATGGAAGTACTATCGGATGCTCGGCAGGGGTGACGGAATTCATGGGACTGACCCCTTCGACGACATACGATCTTAAAATATTTTTTGATTATGGTGCACACCATTATGAATATATTATCCCATTTAAGACTCTTGATGCTAAGATTGTTGCAAATTTATTGTCAAGTACACAAACGACACTTACTATAGGAGTGTCCTCTGATAATGATGGATCTTATAAAGTTCAGGAATATGGGTTTATTTATGGAGATAAAAAATATAAATATAGCGGTGATGGAATAAAACTTGATAAACTTAAAGTAAATACCTCCTATAAAGTTATTCCTTATATGAAGGTAAACGGATATGTCTTAAATGGAAATTCTATATCGCTAAAGACAGAGTCAATTTATATAAATATTTCCGAGTCAAATAAATATCCTACAACTATGACGGTTATGGCAACCTGGAATGCTGGAGATGCAAAAGTAGATAAGTTTTCACTAGTGTCTCTTAAAAAGTGTTAATCAAATTCGAGGTCAAGAGTTGGA
>CAJUBZ010000034.1 GCA_910584795.1 uncultured Eubacterium sp.
AACACGAAAATTATCCTGTACGTTATTTTTTTTGAAAAAGTTGTAAAGTGGTGTATTAAAATATGACGATACACAATATATCAAACCAACAGGAGGATTATTATGAAAAATGAGGAAAATGATAGGTTGAGCTTAGTTTTTTCTGTAATATCAATTATCATCTCTTTAATTACATTGTTTGTTACATATAGAACATATGACGCTCAATTTAAACAAATTAAAAACCAAGAACTGCCCAATTTAAAAATATTGTCCATTAACTCTATAAAAAGCGATACTAGTAAATCTCCTTCGTTGTATGATGGTTCATATTGTCGGATAGTCAAAGGAAGCACTATTTCAAAAGAAATTATACCTGAATTTGATTTCAATAATGAGCAAATTGAACGTGGTTTCATCAATGAAATAGAATCGCATATAGGTAATAGTGAAACATATTTCACTTACTTTGGCAACAACCCATATTTAATGATTACACATGCTTCAAGTAAAGAAAATTTTATTGTAGACCACTCAAATGTGGTAATAAAACTTCATAATTATGGATCAACAATAAGTGCATTGAGTATTGAATCTTTTACTGCGTATTATAAACCCGAAAGTAATATTGAACCAATTACTTTTCAAGGAAACATCAACAATAAAATAACCTTAACACCAGAGGAAAATGAAAATTTTGTTTTACATTTTGATGAAGTAACAACCGATTTAAATAATTCTTTGTGTAAAATAAAACAAGAGGATTATGTAAATATTCCAAATGATATTAATTTACTTAAAACCCACATGACAGAAAACATGTTACAATATAATAAACTAGAAATAAAATTGCATTGTTGGGATTTATTTAATAACGAAACTGTTTTTAAAATCACTATTGAACATAATGGTAATTTTTTTATTAGTTATACTTCTATTCTTGATTAAATTCCCGATCTACCATCATTCCACAAAAAATTTTGTGCCTTTGCCCTCGCTCACAAAGGCACTATTTTTATCTCTATTCCCCACCACCATTAACCAGCCTAATACAAAACTCCCCTAAATATGAAATGTCCCACAATTCACTCTCTTCCACATCATCAGCAGACAGATCCGTTTCTTTGGCTTCTAAAACAAAGTGCTGCCAGTCGATACTTGTTGCTTTATAAACTTTTCCTACTACATATATATACTTTATTTTTGTATCGTTAATTCTTTGTGTCCTCCTTAATTTCTACTAAATCTTCTTCGCATATCATATTCAATATCTTCATTACATGATCATACAATTCTTTAACATCGCCTCTCTCCTTCTCAAAAATCAATGGCAGAGATAAGGAACATCCTCATAATTCTCTTTACCTGTCTAACTGACAGACCACTACTTCTTAATCATTCCACCACCTGAATATGGCTCACCTTTTTCGGTTTCATAATATCACCAGTCTGATTATTCCTCATAATCCCGCTTTCCCTGTCAACTGAATATGTAGGAACTCCACGTTCTTCAAAAAATTTCTCTGCAATACCTTTTCCAGTCTGCGCCCTGTATATAGCGCTCATAGCTGTAGTAAATTCAATATAAGCATGTCTCAATTCTTCATTCATATAATCCCACAATAATTCTGATAGTTCATCTCTGCCTATTGGTTTATCCCAATCCATATCCTTTAGAACTTCCATTGTGTAGAAATAATCCTTTTCTTCCCACTTTGCACCTTTATAATACTTTTCTATGGGAAATGTGGTTACAAAATTTTTCAATGTCAGACAGCCTAAAACGCCAAATATACTATCTATCATTTGAAAACGGTATTGATTCTGTTTTAATGTCTTAGGTTCATCATCTATTCCCAACCTTGTATTCTCTCTTGAAACATCACGACACGAACAAATATATTTGATACCAGCGAATCCAACCTTCGCTAATTTGTCTTGTGGCAGCTTATATAAAGTTCCATACTCTTTTGTATATCTCATAACCATATCAAAGAAATATCTTTCCCATATTTCATTTAATTTGGCAATTTTACTGATACGATCCATATCTTGAAGTTTATCTTCATCTGTTGATTCAATCACTGTAAATTTACTGTTCATATAATATTCTCCAACTTTCTTTTTGCAGAGTCCGAATAATTCGGATTCTACGCAATCTTTTTATTCCTACTTCCATAAACAACTGCTTCTTCTGTACCATCAATAACACCAACAGTTACAACAACCTTTTTCACATCTGCCATATCAGGCACAGAAAACATCACATTTTGCATTGCTTTTTCAATGATGCTTCTCAATCCCCTTGCGCCTATTTCCTTCTTAATTGCTAATTCAGCAATTCTTTTCAGTGCATCTTCATCAAATTCCAGCTTTACACTATCCATAGCAAGTAATTCCTGATACTGTTTTGTTAGCGCATTTTTCGGCTCTGTAAGTATCCTGACAAGATCTGCTTCAGATAGCGGATTTAATGTTGTTACAACTGGTAATCTACCGATCAATTCAGGCATAAGACCGTATTTGACTAAATCCTTCTGTTGCACATCTGATATATCCATGTTATCGTTATCACCGATACCTTTAATGTCAGCACCAAATCCAATTGGTTTACTGTCATTCCTTCTATTTATAATCTTCTCCAATCCATCAAATGCCCCTCCGCAAATAAACAAAATATTGCTTGTATCAATATCTACACATTCCCCTTGTGGATGTTTTCTGCCACCAGATAAAGGAACTCTTACAACACTACCTTCAATTATCTTTAGTAATGCCTGTTGTACGCCTTCGCCTGAAACATCACGAGTGATGGACATATTCTCGCCTTTCCTTGCAATCTTATCAATCTCATCAATATAGACAATCCCCTTTTCAGCTAATTTATTGTCATAGTTCGCATTCTGTAATAATGTCAGAAGAATATTTTCCACGTCTTCGCCCACATAACCCGCCTCCGTCAGTGAAGTGGCATCAGCGATAGAAAAAGGAACTCCCAAAAACTTTGCCAAACTTTGTGCTAAATATGTCTTACCACTTCCAGTAGAACCAATCATTAATATATTTGATTTCTGAATCTCTACATCTGACTTTTTATTCTGTCTTAGTCTTTTATAGTGATTATAAACTGCAACTGATAGTGTTTTCTTTGCTTCATCCTGACCAACAACATACAAATCTAAATGCGCTTTAATCTGTGATGGAGTTGCCAATTGCATATTTTCAGAGATTTCGTCCTCTTCATCTTCATCCAATACTTTATAGGCTTCTTTCACACATTCGTTACAAATACATCCTCCAAATTTACCTTTTAATAGTCTATTTACTTCTAATTTTGTCTTACCACATATAAAACAAAATTCTTGTTTTTTATTTGCCATATATATTCATTTCTCCTTATCCAAAAATTCTACACTTGTGAGCAATCTCTGATTGCGAACAATGGCATGAGCTGCAACGCAGCGATTGCCAGATTATCTTAGACCATCAAACGTATAGTTAAGAAACGCATCATTCCTTTGTTGACGATATTCGCAATTTTCAATATCCCCTGGGCAATCTCCTACATATTTGCCATATGGACAATCACCATTTGTACAACGGGTATTTCCAGTTATAGTAACAATGTCATCTCCATGTTGAATAAATCTTTGTTCCATATCTTATTTCCCTTTCTCAACTCGCAAACCTATAATTCCCACTTTTCATAGGACAAAACTCTTTAACCCCATATACCTCAAGCATCTTGTTCATTGCCCATTCAATCTCCTGTTGATAACCTTCTTTATTCAGCACATATATATTAGGTACATTCTGCGGAGGTTTATTTACATCCTTTTGTACACTACCTACTTCTCTTTTTACAAGTAAAGCTGGTATATCACCAGTAGGCGTAGTCAAATAATCCATACATTTATTAATTGTATCTTTTGACATTGAAAGTTCCTTAGACATATTCTCTATGCTTCTGAAGAATGCTTCTGGATAATTTTTTGCATTTGGCATATTAGATCCGTCATCATTCCTTTTACGACATCCTATGTATGAGTTAATATATAAAAATGCCATAAGTATATTTTCTCTGTTTAGTGAAGCATCTGCCATCATGATAACTTCATACTGTGAAGATGTTATCTTTCCAAATTTATCAGGATAATCGAAATTTTCAGGGATAATTTTTATCTCAATAGCTGTATCATAAGATGCTGCGTCTAAATCCTGATCAATTTCAATCATTTTATTGTTAATCATATATTCCAAGATATCTAATATTTCATATACGGCTTTAGGCTTATTCTTGTTTGTTTTATACCCATAAAAATTCAGAACCTTACGAAGCGTTATCCAACTGTAATCTTCATATGACCTATATTTGTCAATAAGGATATAGATAATATAGAATTTTCGGCTAATTCCAAAATCTTTCCTAATATTGCATTGTATATATTTGTTTGGGAATCTTGTAAAATATTCTTTTTTATGCTCCATCAATACCTACCTTTCCAATCACGAGCGTTCAGTAAACAAGGAAAAAGTATAGTCTGTTTTTCATTTATCTAAAATTTGACAAGGATAGAACCTTGTTTGCTGAACTGAATAAAGATATAACCTATTTATAAAGACAGACATATTCCGTGCCATATTCCGCTACGCTACATATGTCACTCCATAAATAACTTTTTTATTGTTTATGGTTGATGTATTTAATTATTTCTTCCATACCAATATCTAAAAATAAATTTTCTATATACCTTTTTTATTACAATATTTATTTATAATGACTGTAACTATATCCTCATCCCAACACATTCAAATTGAAATTTCATTCCATTTTTTAATATAACCACTACTCTTTCTGATATTTTGAGATTATCATTCTTATCAGCTTCTTCATAACAAGACATAACTTCATTATATGGAATTGAAAAGTCATTGTATCTTACGTCATAATTTTCATCTTTATCCCATTTTATTGTGATTTTTTCATCATTTGCTTTGTATATCCGATCTGATGTAATAAAAATTTTTCCTATTTTTCTGTTGGTAATTGCATTATTTATGTACAATTCAACTGCATAATTCTTGTTTCTCTCTAAAAATCCACCTAAAATACTTTCTATTTTTTCTTTCATTGTCATTGATTTATTCCTCCAATCTGTTTGAGTAGATGTTTCAAACAACAAATTCCATCACTTGATTTTCTATTCCTCAAAAATCGTTTCTCTCAGCTTTTTATCAATATCTTTTGCAGATACACCATCACAAACAGCGCATTCAACACGATAATATTCTTCCATAAACTGATTCCTCATCCCGCATTCAATGAGAAGGCTATTTATGCCTGTAACTTCATAATAGAAATCAATCGCATCTTTAAATATGGTTTCATTCATGAATTGAATAGACTTTATGAATTTATTTGGTGTGATCTGATTTGTTTCTGTCATATCGGCACTGAATTTAGTCTTACACTCCACGCTATCTACAGAAATCATCTTATTTTCAACAACTTCAACTAAATTAGATACATCTGTTATTCGTCTGCTCATGTAATTACTTCTCCTTTTTCATTGAATTTAATCTACCACCAACAACCGTAATCAATAAATCAGAACTATTCCCATCAAAAGCAATCCTGTAATTTTTGTCATTCTCATAGGAATATAAAGCAAATATAATATTCTCTGACAAACCAATATTTATATGTGGATCATACTCAAATATTGTTATTGTCCTTTGACTATTTTCGATTAATATGTTTGCATTCATGGCACCAATGACAAAATCTCCATTTTCTGAGAATGGATGTATATTAATTCTCTTTCCGCTTACTTCATTACTAAATTCTTCAAATGATAGTTCCTGTAATTCGTCTGTTGGCACTTCCAGAAGTTCAGGTATACTGTAATTGCTAAAATCTGTCATAATCTTTTCTCCTTCGTTGCACTTAATCTGAAAAACACTGTCAACATACTGTTATGTTCGTGTAAATCTCTTGCAACCGCTATGTAATTGGCAAATCATGAAATCAATCATGATCTGCCAACATTGATATTAAATCTTCAAAAATCCAAGTTCTACGACTGTACCATTCTTAAATGCAATCTCCAAAACATCCGCTAAAATATCATCTTTTGTTTCGCCTGTTCTAACAGTAGCTTCACATCTTGTAACTTCCTCATAGCGAATTGTTACATCATCAGGTATTAATGATTTTGGCGTTGTGAAATCACTTATTACAAGCTGTTTTTTTGTGGAATTTTCTATTGTTTCAAGTTCTAGTGTATCAATATGGAAATTGCAAACAGGTTTTCTACCACTGGAATCAAGATAAATCGCAACATTCAATTCTTTTTCATCATGTTCTGCCAAAAATCCTTCTACTGTTTGTTCGATTAGTTCTCTTGATAATTCCATACTTCTATTCCTCCTTAATTTTTAATGCTTTTTCATATATCTTCTACATTTATTCTAATGTCGTTTCTTATACTTTCCCACCGCTTTACCAGGTGACGTATGTAATGACGATATGTAAGTCTTGAAGGGTTTTTCCTTTTTCTTTCCTTTCTTTTTCTCACACAGTCCTTTTACCATAACTTCATTGTCATTTAGGATTTCTGTAACCATTACCTTGTAACATGATTTACTATCATATCTTGATTGTTTATAGTAAACATCACCTATCGCAATGTTTTCTGCCTCTTTCTTTGTCATTCGCTGATCCTTTCTGTCCTAATAATTGTTGAATTATTTGTTTTTTACAGGCGGCATACCAAAATACACCACCTTATGATTGTTGCAATATTTACTTCTACACCTATTACGCTGATAATCCTTCGGTATCAAATCCAGCAAAGGCAGCTAAATCAAGAAATGTCATGCCGTTCTCACCAGACTGAATTACGTCATTTTCATTTACTACCATATAGCCTTTATTCATATTTAAAGCATTCATAACCATGGTGTTTTTATTTCTTTTAATCTCTTTGACATACAGATTTTCTTCTTTTAAAGAATCCTTGACCATTTTCATTGTAAGAATAGGTTTAACATTTACCGCCTGTTCTCTACCGTCCTTACTGGCTCCAAGTTCATAATTTACAATATCGTCTTCATTCAAATACCGAAATTTATCCATGATGATGTTGCTATGATGGACAAATACATCTTTTCTTTCTGAATCTGTAATGAATCCGTAACCTTTCTGAGCGTTAAACCATTTCACTGTACCTCTCATGTTAAGAATCTCCTTTTTGCTTACTTATATTTTATTTACCAGGCAGTATCCAGCAATAGATACCGCCTACATTTATTATTTCTACATTTCACAATCACTTTTCCCATTTTCTGCTTTGCTTCTAGTTATGCTTATCTTTATATCACCATGAACCAGACAAATAACCACAAATGCTGTACATGCCACCATAAGGGCAAGTCCCAATATCACGCTCAAACTAAGAATGAATTTTAATGTATTTTTAAATATAACTGCTAACATACAAGCCTTCTTTCTTTGATTTGTTGGGTGAGACGGAAAATCCCACCCAATATTTGTTTCTACTTTTCATCTGCCCTTATTTCAAAATTACACTTTCTGCTTTTCGTCACGTTCTTTTTGCAACTGTTCCAACGACTTATACTCCGAAATGTCAACATCTGCCATAGCAACCGTAAAAATGATGGTGTATGTACCGCTGGATTCTTCGATGGCTTCAACGACATCTTCATCAAGTGTAACTGATCCCATAACATTGTTTTCGTTATCCCTTGATACAAGCCACAATTCAGGTTTTAAATCGTTTTCATACTCGATTGTGCCTCTTCTCATCTCAATGGCAATGCCATAATGGTCTGAAGATGCTGCTCTGACATACTTTCCCTCAAACGCCTCTGCTAATTCCTTCATAGATACTGTTTTTGTCTCTGTTTTGTTTGTCATAATTCTAATCTCCTTTAAATTTTTATTTTGTTGGTAGGTAACGAAATGTTATCTACCTGATTTACTTCTACATTTAAGAATCTGTTATTATATAAATAGCAAGTCTCTTGTAGTTTTGTTCTTTTCAATACTTTTATTTTTTCTTTCTAACAGCCGTTCTCTCATTGACATTTGCTTATGTTCCTTTTCTCCTCTATTCCAACGTGGAATATTAACCACATTCAAATAATCAGCTAAAAGTTTCATATCTGATTCTTTTAACGCATCCACACCACTTTTAAATCGTGACAGTTCACTTTCACTAATTCCAGCATTGACAGCGATTGATTTTAACATCAATCCTCTATCTATGATCTCTGTGAGCTTGTTTCTTACTGCATCATTGTTATAGGATACTTTATCATTGTCCATTAATTGTTTCCTTACATTGTCTGGTTCTTTTCCTTCAATTATTTTGAGTGCTTTTTCCAAAAGATAAAATGTATCTGCATGGTTGTCAGTAATTCCTTTTTTTACATATTTTTCTTCTGTAAGTTTTCTTAATTTTTTGTATATCGTCATTCGCTTTTCTAATTCCTCATATTTCTCCAACAACTCCGTAATAGTCATTGAATGATAAGGATCCATACAACCGCTATCATATAAACATTTTAAAATACTAAATTCCAATCGATTCAGTTCAGATGTATTTCCCATATTAAAAATTCACTCCTTTATGTTTTTGTATAGTGAATAATCGTAAACGGTAGATAGTGCGTACCTATACAAAACCGGAGCAAACCTGTATGAT
>CAJUBZ010000035.1 GCA_910584795.1 uncultured Eubacterium sp.
ACTGTGCCCTTCATAAATCCTATTATACATGATTTCCTTATTGTTTAGTAGATTTTTAATGAAATGCTTTCTTTAATCATATTTGCCTGACGAACTCGCATCTTTATCTGCTTCTAATTTCGCCACAATTTTATTGTATATTATTTGAAATAGTTCATCCTCATTATGTACTATTTCGGTATTCACCTGAAATGGGAGCTGCGATAAAACCAGTTGTTTTGTCTGCAAAGGCTGTTCAGTAGTTTTAGCCAATGGACTTTCCTTAGGCTCATTCTCACAAATAATATTGTAAGATATGACCGGTACAGCCACTGCAGCATTAGCTCCCGCAACAGATAACGTCTCAGTTGGTACAGTCCCCTGAGTTTGTGGTGTATTGGGTGATAATGGTGTAACACCGATATAATTATTAGGTTGAAAATTTGACATTGCACTTTACTCTCCTATTTTCTAACTACTAAAAAGTCAATGGAGAGTTGAGATATTCTTCCCCAACTCTCCGCAAGACTATATTATTCTTTAATTACCATTCCACTCAGTTCAGCAAATCCAGGATTAATTTCAAAACTATCAAAAGTTCCCTCGATTTCTTCTTCCAGGAAGTCCGCATTAACATCAAATTTTGTTAATACTCCGCCATTCATATTACAATCCTTGAGAATAACCGTCTGTTTATGTACATGGCCCTTACCATTGTCATCTTCATTTCTTACCATGATTTCAAAATAAGTGTCTAAAGCATTCACATTGTACTTAGCCAAAAGTTTGCTAAGTACAGACTGGTTATAATGAGCTTTGCCTTTAAACTTGCCTTCCCAGGCTGTTGTTTTGTGACCTTTTCCTGTCCTGCCAAGAATCGGAATTTCCTTTTTTGTTTTTTCGATGGTTGCCTCAAAATCAATAAGCTGCATAAAATTATACTTCTTACCTTCAATCGTCATAATACACTCGGCCAAACTACCCGATACAGCATCCCACGCATTCATTTTTGCATTGTTAAGTGACATATTTATTTCTCCTTTCTTACTCTACTACAACGGTCATATAAAGTTTTGTCATCGCACAAACAGGTGTTACAATGTCGGTGACAATGACCGATTTTTTGCCTTCACCCTTTTCTACAGTTACATGCTCAGACTCAAAGTTTTCAATTGCTCTTAATGATTCAAGCTGCTTATGGTGGGTTACAATATCACTCCATAAACCAATACGGCTCGACTCATCATTAGGCATTTTGCCAAGATAATGTTCATTAAATAACACCGCGATGTCATTACCAACCTGATCCAATACGCGGATAACCTGATTGTCTGAAAAATCTGGATTTTTTTCATCATCATATTTTGTAAGGGTATTGATATCTTCTAAAACACGAACACTGTCTCCCACACGGTGGAATAAAAATTTTCCACCTGAAAGAGCATCTTCAAGCTGTTTCTGCGTATAATCAACATAGATATTCAGTTCGCCGTCATAAGTTCTATTAGTTAAAGTTTTATTCACGCTGCATCCGGCTTCCGCTCCAGCTACCCAATATACGAGCATCTCGTTGTCAACTTCGACTCCTTCTTTCTCTAAAAGTTCATTATCAATGGATATGATACCTTCATGATTCGCTGTCGATTTGTACAATACCGTTTGGATTTTCACACCTTTATCTTCACGCATAGATATTGTAAAATCCTCAAATACAGAGTTTGCATTCTGATCTGCAACAGTTAATGTATTAAACGAACGGCTTTCGATTTTTTCTAAGAAATCATCATAATTTTCACATGTTGTAGCATTTGTTCCATTTGCCAGCGAAATCTTTGCTGTCTCAGTTAGCGCTACATCTACCTTCCATTTTACAAAATCATTTGATTTTAAATCCGCTGTAGTAGTAACTGCTTTCTGTATATCTACCACAACATCAGCAAGTAAAGTTTTAATATCAAAGGTTTCTTCATTATCTTTGTTCTTACTTATAACAAAACTTATATCGTTACCTCTTGTTCCAGGATAAACTGCATCTGCATACTCGTTACTTGCACATACTGCATCACTGCCAAGACGGAAAAATAATCCTTTCTGGGCATTTTTAAATAATTCACGCATTCCCAACATTTCATCCGCTGTATAATCATAACCAAAGATTTTTCTACTGTTTTTCACAAAGTCATCCTTTGTTACTTCAAATACTTCCCCTTGCGGTCCCCAGGACATTGTAAGCGGCATAGCAACGATTCCTCTGTCAGAAATAATTGCTGACGCTCTGGATGCTGCTACAAAATTAATATAGCTTCCCGGTAAAATTTTGTTCTGCGCAATAAATTTTCCTCCTCCTAATGCCATAATATTACACTCCTTTTACTTTTTAGTTTTAATTTATATCGACCCCTAATCTAGTTTGGCTGTCGATAGTTCCCATTAGATTCTCTTCGTCTTTTTCTTTTTCTACTGTAAGAATAAAGTCGAAGCTGGCGTGAAAAATAATCACTCCATCGGTAAATTCAAATTTCTTATTCTGTCCTCTCGCATTGCCCCCATCAGGTAATGTAACAATGTCTGTGACTTCAAAAAGACGTTCTGCTATTCCATAACACTCACTAAGATTTCCTGTTTCATCTGGATGATAATGAATATCTAACTGAATCTGCCTGACACAGCGTTGACCCATTAATGATTTTTCCTCTGAATACGGAACAGAGATTGAAAAATTAGGCTTACTTGTCTCCGAATTATCTGTATATATTGGAATATTCCATTCTTTATCAAGAATCTGTCTAATCCCTTCAATCAGATTAAGTATCATTGAATTTCCTCCTTTTATTTATTTTTTGGATTTCTCATACAGCATTTTGGAGTTGACCGCTTTTGGGCGTTAATGCCTAATCCAACAGATTTATGCTTCGGTTTCCAATATGCTTTCATTTCAACATCGTATTATGCATCATAGATGTACTAATCCAAATAGAATTTCCATTTTACGTCTGTGTGACGATACCCCTATGCAGCTTTTTACACCTTCAGCATGTTTTGGGTAATCACCAGAAGCAGCATCAACTGCATTCTGGGATTGTATGCGGTCGTCAAAAGCAATTCAGCAAGCTGATTGCTTTTTCCTCGTCGCTTGTACAAAAAAACACGCCCAAAGGCGTGTTAAATTCTAACTCTTATTTACTAATCTACAATCCATGAAATATTATCGAGATAATGCATTCCTGTATGTCCTGTTAAATATACTCCATTATCATTAATTACTATTTCCGATTTAAAATCAGCACTTGAATGATCAACTGTAAATTCATATTGAGGCAATAAATTTAGTTCAGTTAATCGTGCACTTTGTATTGCAACTTCATGATCCGTAGTATCATGTGATGAACCTGGTATTAAAATATTTCCCTTTATTGTTACCCTTGCACCAATTTTTCTACATTCTAATTCAACGTTATCGCCATGATAAAACTCAATCCATCCAGTATCCTCTACCAACAAAGGATCAATCACATCCATATTATAGTTAAAATTTTCGATATCGAAAGCTTCACTTTCTTCCGGTTTTTTTAAATTAAATTTTTCAGTATAATTCATTTATAACTCTCCTTTTCTTACTTTTTTATTTAATTTGTTTTGTATTTTTTAGTTTAATCCAGGTTTTATACTTCTTACGTCTTCCATATTTTATGTTATCGACAATTCTTACCTCATCAATAATGCATTTTTTACCCTTCTTAAGTTTACTGATAACAAAATATTTTTTACCTGCCCTGCTTCGTTCTTTTACACCCTCTTTCGTTGTTTTTACCTTAAATGGAGTTGTCATATTCAATTTAAATTCTTCCCATCCATTCAACGCTTTTTCATTTACAGTCCAAGGATTCGGACATACTTTTCCCGTAACATGATGGTGCATAATATGTATAGCATCCGGATATTTCTTTGACAATTTCTTTGCTAACCACAAAGCATTTTGTATCGTCTCATTAGTAAAATACCAATCTGTGTCTGATGCATTCAATGTTTTCGTATTCTTCTTGCTCGAACATAATTCCACACTGATAGAATTGGCATTTGTGCATTTACCATAATACTTTCCACCTGCAGAAGTTGTCATACTTATATATTTGGTACCTCCAACACTCCAGCAGTATCGTTTTTTTACATCTGGATTATACTGAACTACACTCCCATCATCTACAATATAATCCGCAGATGCTGCATTATTTGTTTTCGCAAACATTTCTGCGATTGCCTTAGCTTTACCTTGATTTGACGAAGTACCTGCAGTATAATGCCATACGATGTATTGGGGTCTTCTCGAAACACATTTTGTAGTATTATGAATATTTGTAATTTTTGTAACCTTCATTTTTTATCCTCAAACTTCCTCTTTGCAAATTGTATTTACCGTTTTCTGAATAAAGTTCCATACCGCAGAAACCCCTGCTGAAACTCCTGCAATTAACATTGATGTCCCTACTCTAACAATTGCATCTTTGTCCGTTGCACTAATTAGGCTGTCTACACTTATACTGGCTGCAAAAGCCTGAATAAATGTTTTCATCGCCCTGACAATAATGTCCTTTGTTTTTTCTTTCATAAATCCTCCATTCACTAAAATAATGTCGTTTGCGACACCATACGATTAAAAAATCCCATTTAACAAAAAAACCTACCTTATTGGCAAGTTCTTCACTCTGTTATATATTTCAGTTCCAGTCCCATTTCCTCCCAAGGCATTATATGCATCATAAAGATACTCGTAATCCTTCATATCAGACATTGTAATTTTTCCATTTTCTATGTAGACCATTCCCCGGGTATATACTAAGTTATGTAAAATAGCCACCATTCCATTTTTTATTAAATCAAATTGTTTTGTTTTGTACTTTAAATAGTTAAAAACAAACAACAACACTGAAACTATAAGCGAGGGAATACCACACAATGATAAAATCTGATACAGTGTCATTATAGCACCTCCCTTTTTACGTTTCTCTCATAAACCTGATAATATTCTGTACCATCATCCAGATACTTCATCTCGGGATTATATAAGAAAAACTCTCTTAAATTCCTTCCGAAATACGGATCTGCCACACCTCTGCTTATTTTGTTTTTCCACTCTTCCCAGCTTTTCGTATAATAATGACTACATTGTATGTAATTTATATGATACGGATGTCTTCGCCCAATCACTGGATTTTTATCTTCGTCAACAGTGTGAAATCCTGGTATATAAGCTGCTTCATGAATATACATCTTAGTTACTCTGTCCGGTTTTATAATTAACTTTCCATACTGTTGAAAATCAGCACAGGTCTGCGTAAACCTTTTCATAACAGGCTCATTTTTCTTTTTAACCTGATTATTTGCGTTATACATAATCCAATTCATATATATACCACCGACATCTTCATATCTTTTTAAAAAATCATTGATTGAATCATCCTTGTGTAATACTATAAACTCATCTGTATCAATAAATGCTATCCACTCTGCTTCACCTCTATAATTGTTAAGGCAATCCTGATAAGCCTCATCTTGAGCGTGTATATGACCGCCATTCCAATTTATTATTCTTATTTTTTCTCTTTCATAACTTTTAAGTTTCGTTCTTATTGTATGTTCAATAGGTATTTTACAATTGTGGTCATATATATAGATACAATCAAATCCAAGCTTTAAGTGATGTCTGATCCATTCCTGAAGATACTCATTTTCATCTCTGATAATTAAACATATTGCAGAATAATATTTCTTCATATCATATCCTCTTACTTAAAAACTATCTTGACAATATTGTCTGTCACTCTTCTCAATACCAAAAATGTATCCATGCCTCTCTTTTCTGCCAATGTTGCCACTCCGTCTTTTCCACACTTGCAAAATCTTCCAACTTCACAGGAACCATCATCTTTAACCGAAAGTACTCCTAACATTCCAGTAGCTTCCCATTCTTTTCTGTCAAATCTGCTTTTATATACCATATCCTCATCATATTCAGGGTTTAAAACCTGCTGATATTCTGTATGGAACGTACCTGTTTCTACTTCTTTTAATTCAGTAACCTGTAATTGTACTTCTATCTCATTATCATTTTCATCATACTGTATATCAGTATAATATTCTCCTGTTTCTACTTCCTGTAATTCTGTATCAGGCACCTGAACAATTTCAAAAACCGGTCGGTCAAACTCGTCATAAAGCCATCTTTTTTTCCATTCTTCATCTGAATTTCCAACAAAACTTGGATTTCCTGATATAACCCCTAAGATATAATCTCCCGGATTTGCTACACGGATACGTGGGAGTTCCTGAGCTGTATCATATTGATAATCCTTATCAAAGTCAAAAGTGACAAATATACCACAACGATCTTCATCATTTGGATTTCCGTCACTCCATTCAAAAAATTCTGCATAATCCGAACCTGCTCCACAGCCGGTTCCGTAATAAAGATATCCACTTGTAGTCAGTCTCATTCCATTTGACCGACTCCCTAAAGCACCATTTCCTACAATAAGTATATCTGAAGATGTCGGTTCCTTATTATACTTACCGGTAATCATCAGCCCGGGTACCGTCGGATTTGATGTCCCTATACCATCACCTAATATAGACAATGTCCCACTGCCAAAGTTTCCTGCATAACAATTTTTTCCAAATATACTAACAGAAGACTGGTTATTTCCACTATAAACATTATTATTAATACCACTCATCATAACAAAACCATCTCCTGAAGATGACATGTTATTGCCAACCCCTGATAAATTCGCTATACCAGAAGTATTTTTAATTATATTATTTTTACCACCTATAATTGTGCAGTTTTGTGGATACCCATATGTTGCCCCACTACTGTCCCCTAATTTATTATGATATCCGCCAAGTATAACGTTATTTTTATTGTTATTGTTGTTAGTTTCCCATTTATTATTTATCTCATTATACTGCCCACCAATTATTGCACTGTCAGTATTTTGATAGATTGTATTGTTTTTGCCACCTAAAATAGCACTTCTATCAACTGACCTTACATTACTTGATGAACGTTTTAAACTGTTTGTATTTCCAGTGACAAAATAATCAGCTGGTTTTGTACCTGTTTCACTAAACGAAATTCCATCTTGTTCAGAATCAACATCATGATTGCTGCCAATCAATGCTCCTTTTGAAATTATTTCATTTTCCTGTTCTGTAAATAATGAATCTAAAATATCCATATTTTCATTTTCATTTTCAATATTGTACAAATCAGTTTTATCTGGTTTTCGTAAATTACATTTTTTTGTATACTTCATATTCTACCTTTACCTTTCTTAATTTTTTTGTTTTTATTCAAATGGTGTTTTTGTAAATTTTTTTAATTATGATATTTACAAGTTGTATCTCGTTAATTTTAGATACCTTCGCAGAAACAAAAAAAAAACAGTGAAAAACTGTTTTTTGACTATACAAATCCAAAGTGGGGATGCTGTATTAAAAATATAATGTTTTTAGTTGAATCTATTATACTTATATCATATGTTTTGTACGACATACAAGGACATTTCGTGCCAACTTCACTCTCACCTCCCAACTGCACTTTATATAAATGATGCCACTTCTGT
The DNA here is from genome assembly GCA_910584795.1 of uncultured Eubacterium sp. Lineage (GTDB taxonomy): Bacteria > Bacillota > Clostridia > Lachnospirales > Lachnospiraceae > Eubacterium_G. Next base: position 7,602 of record CAJUBZ010000035.1, read on the forward strand.
TTAATTCTGCAAATGAATCTATTATATTAATAACATAAGATTAACACGACATACAAGGACATTTTGTGCCAATCTTTACATTTCTTCTAATCTTTTTAATGCCTTTGCATGCAAGCGTATTACATTTCTGTAGGACATATGCAGCTCCTCTGCAATCTGTTCCCACTTTTTGCATTGAAAATATCTTTTATACATCAAATCAATCATGTCGATATTTTCTAAAGCATCTATTTCGTCCATAATTTGTCTTCTTAGCTTTATCAAATCGCTTATATCTTTTTTCAGTTCAGTCTCCAAATCTGTTGCCGAACATATAATATCAGCCATCTTATCATTACTTCCTGAAGCTTGTACTCTTTCACTTTCAACAGATATTGTGACTCGTGTTGCTAAATCATGTAAATGTTGAATTTCTTCCTGCTTATTTTCTATCATTCTATTTGCAATATTTATCTGTTGCATACGTTCTTTAACCGTCATATAATACTCCTTTCAAGTCACTCTAATTTAAAAATATTTTTTATTTTAAATGAGTATTCTTAAATATAAAAGGAACTATAATGCAGTTTGGTCTGTACATAAATAACTCCTGCAAAGATAAAAATTTTTGATAAAAAAAAGATGTTCATTACTTATTGTAATAAACATCTTTTCTGAGTGAGCCACTGGGGATTCGAACCCCAGACAACTTGATTAAAAGTCAAGTGCTCTAC
>CAJUBZ010000036.1 GCA_910584795.1 uncultured Eubacterium sp.
TTTAAACTGCAGTGGAATTTACTTCTGCACTGGAATTTAAAATTTCAAGTCAGCGGTTGATGATGCAATCGTACATATCGTGCAGTAATAGACAAAAGGAACTTTTTCCATGTGGAAGGGGTTCTTTTTTTGCACATTTGGGAATTGAATAAACTACAGAACGAAGATATAATGTAGGCAAGATCACTGAGGTATGAATGTTTGGTTTAATATATTACTGGATAAGGGGAATCATATGGACAAAAGATTAGATTTATTAAATCGTGAGGAATTCGTAGAAAATGTTATTAAAATAGTAAATCAGTTATCACAAAAGAGGATGCTGCTTCGCTATCGAAGGAGGGTGGGGAGTTGGCAAGACTTTCGTGATAGAGGAAATTGAAAAGCAATTAAAAGTACCTCAATTTGAGGAAACGAATGGTGACAAATATTTTGTATTTCACTATAATTGCTGGCAGCATGATTATTACGACGAGCCTGCTGTTGCAATTATATCTGCAATGCTGGCTTCGATTAGGGAAGACGAGGTTTTGGTCAATGGGGAAGCGGAGAGAATCATAAAGGCAGGATATGAGTTCGTTGGAGAAGAACTTAAAAAGATAGCAGGCTTATATATAGAAAATAAGATAGGGATCAATTTAATCAGTTGGGCAGAAGACATAAAAAATAATAAGGAGATAAATCAAAAAGCAGAGAATGAGTTTGATGAAATGTTCAATTTTAGCCAGACGATTGAAAAAGTCAGGAAAAAACTGCAGGAAATAGCAGAAGAAAGAACAATCGTATTATTTGTGGATGAATTGGATAGATGTATTCCGCAGTATGCGATTAAGGTGCTTGAAAGGCTGCATCATATCTTTTACGGATTAGATAATGTGGTAGTGGTCATGGCAATAGATAGAAAGCAGTTAGAACATTCCGTGGAGGAAATGTTTGGAGTAAGAAAAGATGAATCCTCAATAGATATAGAAAAGTATTTAAAGAAATTTATAGATTTTTCAATGGTTTTGGATAATGGAGTACTTAACGAATCTTATCGAGAAAAATATAAGGTATATTTTGATAAATTTATGGTTGAACAAGAAAGTGATATAGAGGAGATAACAAATATTTTGTCGAAACTGTTTCCTACTATTGGTATAAGGGAACAAGAAAAACTAATGGAAAAGACAAATATGGTACATTCTCTTGTGTGTAATGAAAAGATGGATGTTTCTGTTTTGGTTTTTGAAGTTATGTATGAGATATTAAAATTATGGAAATTTGGGGATTTACAATATATTGCAACAATAAATGATTCACATTATATTAATCTTGAGCAACAAATTGGGAAATTTAAGATAGATATATTGAAGGCTTTTGGAGAGAAAGCCTATAGCAAGGTTAGAGCAGGTTATGCTCATGAGAATATAATAGAAATTGCAAATAGTAATATATATGGGAGAGTGTTCTGGTATTTTGCCAATATATTTTATACTCAGAAAATTCCCTATGCAAACATAAGTTATATTAGAGAACAGATAGAAAAGAAATTGGAAGTAGCAAAGAAATACTGTGAGTTTTGTGAGATGGTTAGGTAAAGTAGGGAGAGTGTAAAGCTGGGAGGATTGAAAATTTTATGTAGGTATTCTTAAGATGCTATAATTTTATGGAAACAACTTTGAAATGGTGTGTATACAGATTGTCAATGATTTGTTATAATTATTAAAAACGGATATATGAATATAGCAGGGGAATGCAAATGATAAAGAAATTGTATCATGGTACAAAAATATATTTTGACGAGCCTGATCTAAAAAAAGCTAAAAACCGTAAGGACTTTGGAAAAGGTTTCTATTTGACTTCAAACTATGATCAGGCAATGAGGTGGGCAATAAAAAAACTGCCTAACAATGATAAGAACTGCACTGCGTATGTGTATGAATACGAATTTGATACAGACAATGCCAAAGAATTGCATGTACTGGAATTGCTTGAGTATAATAAAGAATGGCTGGATTTCATAACTCCAAACAGACATGAAGGTGAAAAGGAAATAGTATATGACTTAATTTATGATAGAATGGCTGACAGCACAGGGGATGAACTGGTAGCAAATATAGAATCTTATTGGCATAAAGAGAAGTCGGCGGAAGAAGTTTTGAAAGCGATTAAGTTCAGAAATGGAGAATTTGACCAGTATTGTTTTAAAACACTGAAAGCATTGAATTGTTTAAAAAGATTGTGCTACATAGAATTATACAAGTTAGACAAAAGCCCCAAAATAATTGGAAGGCATTAAGGAGGTGAACGGTATGAATAAATACAGAGAAGAAAGAATCAATATGATTATTGCTATGATAATGACAATAGCAGATATTTCTGAGGAACAAGCATCTGAATTATTGAAATCGACAATAACATATCAGAATATAATTGATGGGGAAGAGTGTACCTTATATGAAAGTTATTCTGCAAATTTGGAAGATGTTGTAGAAGAACTGCAGGAAAGTAATCATTGTGATTTGGTTAAGGCTATTACAGAAGAAGCAGTGACAAATTTGAATAAGAGGATGCTGAATGAAGGGATAAAGAGTGCCAAGCAACTTAAGGAAGCTACGAATGCCAGACAAGCCATAGTAGCTGTTATACCATATGAGAAGATATCTGATCGGGAGAGGATTTCATCTAAAAATCTTTTGGCGGGCAGTGTACACAGAAGGAAGCCAGCGAAGACAAACATTAAAGTAGCGGCATGTAAGGCAGGGACATCGTTGAGAAACCAGAATAAAGCAGGGAGGGTGGCCTGTAAAGCAAATAAGAATACTGCCAGATATAATAAAGGCGGTTCAGGCTGGAAGGTCAGATAGAAGAAGCATGTTTATTGAAGTTCCCCAAATGAGCGAAATATTATTAGAAGAATTCATGATACCACTTGGGCTGTCTGCCTATCATTTGGCGAAGGAGATTCATGTGCCTGTATCAAGAATTCAGGATATTTTACATGACAGAAGGAAAATAACGGCAGATACGTCAATCAGGCTTGCAAAATTCTTTGGTGTATCTGATAGGTATTTCCTGGATATACAGAATGATATAGACATAAGAAAGACAAAAATAATGTTATCGGAAGAGATTAAAAGTATTTCCACATGCCAGTATGTTTAGAGCGGATAGTATAAGATATGCAGTAAAGACAAAAAGGACTTCTCATAATGGCAGTAGCCCATAAGGAAACATTACAAAACTTATGACTTACGCCAGGTAAACGGAAAAATAGAAAATGCTATGCAAAAGGTTCACTGATTGCATAGCATTTTTTATTTTGGTAAGATATTAACTTTCGATTTTTCAGCGTTCCAACGGAACGCGCAGCCATTGCCAGCGGCAATGATCTTAGGGGTTTGGGGACATATCACCAACAAGCAACAGGCAGGAATTACGTGAACGAAATTTCTGCCTGGTAGGCATCTTTTACGTAAAGATGCATTGCTTGCCAGTAGTTTTAAGAGTCTTTGGCAGAGAATCTGTTTACAGTTGCCGCATTGAGAAACCTTTGATAACTGCCTATAATAAAATCATTATTTTGAGCTACTATAACAGAGAAATGAATGAAAAAAATAAATTTTTTTGCTCGTTGTAACATTTCGCGGACATTTGCATGTTATACTATCTGAAAAAGATAAGGGGGATTGATATGGCAGCAGTAAAGACAGTATCTTTAACAAAAGAATATTCTAATGGAGAACACTATTTAAGAGCAGTTGATGATATATCTTTCACAGTTGAAGAAAATGAATTTGTAGCTATTATGGGAAGTTCAGGTTGCGGAAAGACCACGTTGCTCAATTTACTAGGTGGTTTGGAAAATCCCACACACGGATGTGTCTATATCAATGATGTAGATATTACACAGTTATCTATGGAGGAAAGGAGTTCCTTCAGAAGATGGCATATTGGGTTTATTTTTCAAAATTTTAATTTAATCCCAGAGATGAATGTATTTGAAAATATAGTTTTACCTGCCAAACTTATGGAAAGAAATATCAGTAAAAAAGAAGTAATGCGGATAGCTGAAGAACTGGAAATTGAGGAAAAACTATTACAAAATCCTATGACTTTATCTGGTGGACAACAGCAGCGGGTCGCAATCGCCAGAGCTATTTATACACATCCTACCATACTTTTGGGAGACGAGTTGACAGGAAATTTAGATTCTACAACCAGTATATCCGTTATGAAATTTTTGAAAAAGATGTGTAAAAAATATAGCCAGACAATGATTATCGTTACACATGATGAAAGAATAGCAGCTATGGCAGATCGGATTATTCAGATGAAAGATGGGAGGGTTGTATAGGATGGAGAATTACGATTGTAATCAGTCGGCTGAAAGAGTGCTTATGGATGCTTCCAGGAAAAAGAATCAAAACAGAAATCGTCTACTGTTTATCGTAATTACAATTACTGTAGGCGTGATTTTTAGTGTGTTCTCTTTAATCTATGGGAAGATGGAGATTGATATTCAGAAAAATATGAAAGCCGATGGTATGGCTGTATCGACCTATATTGAAAATGGTACAGCGGATATGACACAACAGCTTACACAGCTACCATGCATAGAAAGCATTGGGAAAGAAAAGTTTGCAGGAAAATTATTAGATGATTCCATAAAATATTGTGATTGCGTCATTACAGATGTGACCGGATTTGAAAAAATGATACGTCCTGCATTTACAAATGTGGTAGGGACTTATCCAGAAAAAGAAAATGAAATTATGCTTTCTACGAAAACTCTGCAATATCTTGGAATCAAGAATCCCGAAGTGGGCATGGAAATTGAACTGGATTTTTATTGGAATGACATTTTCAATACCAGTGGAACCGGTATGCAGAACTTTTTACTTTCTGGGTATTTTACAGAGTATCAAAATCAAACCTCCGGTGCTTCTGTGGCTTTTTTATCAGAGAAATCAATGGAGAAGAACGGACTTCAATGGGAGCCATGTAGGATTTTAATAGATCATACAAAGAAATATTCCAGTGGTTCGCAAATAGAACATATGCTGACAAATAACATAAAGTTGAATGAGGGACAGAGAATTGTAAGTATGAACCCAGCAGAATATCGGGCAATAAGTGAAATGATGGGAAGTTATGGATTTGCAGTCTTTTTTTCGGTTATGGTTTTACTTTCTATGTTTTTGTTTATTTACAATATCCTAAATATTTCGCTGGAAAAAGATTTACAACGTTATGGTCTTTTACAAGTAATTGGTGTGGAACAAAAGCAGAATATTAAAGTCATGAATCGTGAGATGCTAAAAATAGGACTTACGGGAAGTATCGCTGGAGCAGTTTTAGGAGGAATGTTTATATGGGGTATTATGCCATTGTTATTAGAAAAAATGTATGCAGAGAATACATGGAAATTAGAAAGAATGGTTTTCTTTCAACCCAAACTTCTTATCCTAGCGATTGTTCTTGTGATTTTCACGTTGGGAGTGGCAGTGGAATGTCTGAAAAGAAAAATGAGGAAATTAAGTCCGTTGGAGTGTATGAAATATACGGAGGCGGTCACTTATCATAAAAGCAGGAAGAAACCGAAGATAAAGAAATTCCGCTATTGGGGAAAACATCCTGAAATTTATCTTGCAAAGAAATATTTATTTCGGAATAAAAAAACATTTGGGATAACAAGTTTGTCATTATGGCTTGGGTGCGAATTGGCATTATGTTCTGCGGTAATTGTGAATGGAATGGATTTACAGAATTATTATAGTAAAGAGCCGGACTTCCAAATAGGAATTACAGAGGAAGCTTGCAATTATTTAATTGAATCATCACCGGACACAAAGAATATGAAGTTTTTTCCGAAGTCCCTTATGAATGATATTGAAACGACCATAGGAAACGAACTTCATTCAGTAGAAAATATTAAAGGATTTTATCCGATTGTCGGAAAAAATGGCAAGGAGAATATAAAGATTCTAATCAATGGAGATAAAATATCCACGGTAATTCAGACAGTCAGTATCGGGGAGCAGGAAGAACTAAAAGACTTTATTCAGAAAAATGATAAGCTAGTAAATTGGGAGCAGTTTCAAAATAATCATGGAACAATCGTGCTACATGATCATAGGATGTCAGATTATATAGCAGGAGAAGTGCAGGATTATATAGGAACAGAGATGGAATTTTATGATCTGGTTCCGGTTGGTACGGAAATGAGCAGTTTAGTTCCTGAGAAATTAGTAAATTGTGGTTATCTGGATATAACAGAGGATGATTTCCCAGAGATGAAATTGTGCTGGGATGGTAAAAATATAAATATCCTATTGGTAACAGAGACTACATATGATTGGCTGGTAGAAAAATTAACACCACAAATTTTTGAAATACAATTTAATGTTGACAAAAATCAGGAGTCAGTTATCCGAGAAAGACTGAATCAGATGATTCGCAATTATAATATGGAATTTCAATCAAAATATGGACACGCTGATAAATTGAACTTGTTTTATTTAGATTCTAAATCAGAACGTCTGCTAAAGGAGCAGAACTATATTCAGACAAGTAGATGGCTGCTTATGAGTATTAGTGGAATTTTAATATTTATAGGAATTATGAATTTCGCAAATACAAGAATATCGGATATTATGCTTCGGCAATGGGAGTGTAAAATCCTGGAACGTGTAGGGATGACAAAAAAACAAGAATATCGAATGTTTGTAACAGAGGGTCTTTTCTATTGGTTACTGTTATGTGGATTGCTTATGAGTTTTGGAAATTTAGGGATTGGTATCATGCAGTGGTATATGAAAATGCAGATTTCCTATTTCGCTTTCCGCTATCCGGTAAAAGAAATGATTGCGTTGATGGTACTTTTATTATTGTTCAGCATTATTTTTCCAGGAATTATTTATAAAAAACTAAAAAAGAAAGGGAAGTGAGGATATGAAGCAGATTTTAATTGTCGAGGACGACAGTTTTTTGAATA
>CAJUBZ010000037.1 GCA_910584795.1 uncultured Eubacterium sp.
CTTGACCTTGAGTTCATGGAATGGTTTGTGTTGATGTGTAGTTTTGAAGGTGCAGGGGAGAGAATGATCCTCGATAGCTCAGTTGGTAGAGCGCACGGCTGTTAACCGTGTTGTCGTAGGTTCGAGCCCTACTCGGGGAGTTAAATATGGTAATGCTTAAAGCCTCGCAAACTGGTTGTTTTCGGGACTTTTTGTGATTTGGGATAATTTCGGCAACGGGAAAAGTCTTATATAAATCCATATAAGTCTATGTATCTCAATGGCAAATTGGTGTAGAAATGGTGTAGAAATGGTGTAGTGCTAGCAATAAAAGAGTTTGATACGTAGAAGGAATACCCATAATCAAATATTGGACATCTAAATAAGTCCATATGCTTGTCAGAGTATAAGTATGTGGACTTATTTTAGTGCGCCAAAAGCATTGTAAAAAATGTGCAGAACAAAAATAATCGGAGGTAGCGAAATGGAGATTATCAATTTCGAAGAGGCAAAAGAAAGAAGACGTTCAAAAGGAAAAGCGGTAAATTATTTGAGAAAAGCAGATAATGATATTCTAAAGATGCAAAAGCAATATCAGGTATTTGCACGGTTTTGTAACCGTTGGTATGATGAACATGTGATGGGGCAGGATAAAGATGGGGGATGGATATATAAATATTGATGAAAGTAATGTTTCATCGGCAAATAAAAATCAAAAAGGAGAAGAATTATGGTTAAAAAATCTACATTAAACGAAAACAAAATGGCAGCGAGAATCCGTGAACGTGAGGATAATCCAATCTACAGGCACAAGATGATAAAAGAGATCCTTCACATGTATTCGGATGAGATCCGTAAGGCGGTGTTAAACGGGGAACGTGTGCAGATTACCGGAGTAGGGACGATCATCCCGGAAGTAAAAGTCCACAAAGGCAGTTACAATATGCCGGTTTGTAACAAGACAGAGGGAAATCCTCCGCCATATGGAAGAATTAAAATTTCTGACAACTGGTCAATGAGGGAAGCAATGAACAGAAAAATTAAACAGAATATCAAAAACGGGATATATGGATTAAAGAATCTTCTATTTACAAAGCCTGATTTTGAATTTCTAAAAGAGACCGGGTATATTCCGGAAGATGCAGAATTACCAGAGGAGGAGTAAAAATAAAATGGCAGTACAGATAAATAATCTGAATGAATTAGCAAAAGCATTACAGCCTGTTATGACAGGCTTAGTAAACGAGTTGGCGGATCAGGTATACAAGACATTGAATTATTATCTGAATGATTATTATACCGGATGGACACCGGAAAGTTACCAAAGGACAAAAGATTTCCTGTATTCGGCAGTAAAAACGAAAGCGAAAATGGAAGGGAATAACTGTGTAGCATATGTATACATAGATTATGATTCCATGAACGGGTATGTAAACGCTACCGGGTATCAGGTGGCAGAGTGGGCGAACAAGGGATTGCATGGTGGAATATCTGTAAGCCATAAACCTCATGTATGGGATGATACGATGGATATGACCGTAAACAATGGTACTTTGTTAAATATGGCGGTTGATTATCTGAAGAGCAAAGGATTTTCAGTGTGTAACTAATGGGTATTGGAGGAAAAATACATAGTGGGATTAAATGAACGAGTTGCGATTATTACAGAAGAAAATATGAATGGACTATTACGTTTGTATGGAGAAATAGATATTGACAATTTATCCAGAATTGTAAATAACCATTTGAAGGTTGCGATTGGTGAGATTGAAGATGATTTAAGAAAGAATAATCCACACAATGTTACAAAGGAACAGGTTGATTGATTTAATGGGGGTATCATATGCAGTTTAAAGATTTGGAATGGAAGGATGTTATTTCAGAGAATATGACAGTATGCAGTCATTGTATGGTTAATTTATGCGGATGGATCAAGATCGAATTCAAAATAAACCGTGAACCCAGAGAAGATAAATATTATCTATATTGTTTTGGCAAGGGTAGTGTTAGGAGATTAAAACCTGAAAAGTATGATTCTTTAGAATCAGCGAAGAATGCTGCATATAGGATATATTCAAATGAGATGTTGAGGATAAAGAAAGCGGTTGATTGTTTGGTGGCAGAAGATTGTTATTAGGGGACTGCTGCCTCATGGCCGAAAATTTGACCGTGAGTTATTATGCGTTATTGGAAAAGATTCAGATTATATTAATATAGAAGAATTGTATTGATATAGGGCTATAGCGTTTCGTGATACCCTTTGAAGGGAAGCTATATTATAGGTATCCTGATTGGGACTACCCTGTTTTAGGGCATAGGTATCCGCCATTTAGAGGGTACGCATTATAAGCGTATCCCTTGAAATATACGGTTGTTTGCCGATTACTCTGATTGGAAGAAGCAAGTTAGATGTCATTTAATTTGACAGCCAAAAGAACGATTTCGGTTCAAACAGATTCCGTAAAAGTGGAAAGTGTTGCCCCACGGTGGGACAACGGTAAATTTATATGAATATTTGAATTAGCCCGTGATGGTCTAATTTAGAAGTGCATAATCTGCATATCTAAAAATCTATTAAAAATCGCCATAATAGCGAAAATCCAAAACTAAATCTATAAATTACATCGGGAGTCTGTTCTTGACTCTCTTTTTATCGTTCGCTTGTAAACGAACACTGTCTATTATTATCTTTTATCGAAAGGAAGTATCTAACTGAGCAATGCAAGGAATACAAACATTAGATTTAAAACGTACAGGCATAGTGCCAATAAATAAACTTGAAACATTCATATTAGTAGAAGGCACAAAGCATTATTATATTTCTTCAGAAGGAAGATTAACCAATGATATAAAGGGTAAATTCTATGTACATAATGAAACATTAGCAAAATCAACAAATAGGGTACACTGGAAAGTATTCTATGAAGATGAAAGCGGAGTGGAATATAAAAGAGATGTATATGCAGATAATTTAGTGGCGCAGACATTTTTAGAGCCAGTAAAAGGCAAAAACAAGGTATATCATATTGATGGTGACAGTTCCAATAGCAAATACAATAATCTGATTTATGTATCTGACAGGGAATTTTATAATCTTAGGAATGGGAAGATCGGTGTTGAAGATTTAGGCAGAGAACAGAAATATATACCATTTCTGAATAGTAGCCGCATGAAAGCAAGAAGATTATGGAATGATATGTATTCGCGCTGTTATAACGAGAAATTACATAATAGATTTCCAGAGTACATAGGCTGTACCATATGTGATTATTGGTTAGAGGATAAAGAACGATTTTATATATGGGTAGAAGAGAATTATTATATGATCGGCAATGAGCAGATGGATTTAGATAAAGATATTCTGTGTAAGGGTAATAAGGTATACAGTCCTGAAACATGTGTATTTGTTCCGCACACGATTAATACTCTTTTGCTAAACTGTAGAAGAAAGCGTGGCAAATATCCGCTTGGGGTAAGCTATGATAAGGCAAAAGGTAAATACCGTGCATCATTGAATGTTGATGGTAAAGCTGTGAAATTAGGTGTCTATAATACACCGAAAGAAGCGTTTATGGAGTATAAAAGGCACAAAGAAGCTCTAATTATTGTCGTTGCTGACAGATACAAGGGGAAGATGCCGGATCGAGTATATGAAGCAATGATGAACTGGAAGATTGAAATTGATGATTAGGTGATAGGGTGTGATTATAAGGCATATCGGATGTAAAGGTCTGGTATGCCTTATTTTTTCGGCTTTTGAATAGAGTGAGGATAATGATTTTGGTTTGTCTATAACAGTAGTATTGATTGCTGAATTGTGGTTAGGGATTAAAGTTCTATTAGAAGGATGGAAAGTGGCACTTCTGCGGTATTGCAGGGGTTGGGGAAGGTTTGGTATAATGGATTTATATTTGAATGATATATTTGACTTTTCAAGTGTTGTGACTAAGAAATCATTGACGATTGTTTTGCAATTTGAGATTAACTTGAAAAGTATAAACTTTGGAATTCTAGTTTCAACTTATAGATTGGAGATGATGAAATGGTAAAATTGAAAGTTGGAAGAAACATATTTGATATAGATGATAACGATTTGATTTTGGATAATGGTGCTTGCTATATATTAGTTACCAAAAAGATTACAAAAAATTATTCAAGTTGTTCTCCGACAGTAAGTAAGAAATTATTTAATGATATGAAGAAATGTGACGTGATATTTAGAAGCGAAGGATTGAGACAGGCTGCAATAGAGCGATATGGAAATTCTGTTGTGACATTTTGGAAGTTTGATGTGGATCAGATGCAGAATATGGTTATTAGCAGATGAACGTTCAGTTTTAATGCTAGTAGAGGAAACAAGGTGAGGTAAGATATGAAAAAGATTGCTACATATAATGAGCATTATACTGATGTTCAAAATTTTTATCATCAAGGAAAATATGATGAATTAGTACATAATTATAGGCAACCAAATGACATAAATAAATTTTTTAAGCAAAATGGAAGGTGTCGATTTTGTAATTCAGAATTAAAAAAGGTATTTGAAGGGTATTTAGAAGTTCCTGATGATAGGGATTCGTATTTATTAGGGGATATATTTGAATGTCCTCAATGTGGATGGTGGGAAGGTATTTCAAAATATACAGATATGCCAGACAATCCTTTTGAGAATATTCAATCATATCATGAAAACAAATATTATTATGGTATAGTAAATTTTTTTGACTTGAGTAGTAAAGAACTGCCATTAGAAGTATTGTATAATGAGTTAAATAAAAACAAACAAATTTTATATGATATTAATCCATATAAATTAGAAGAACTTGTACAATCCGTGTTATCTGATTTTTTTGATTGTGAAGTGAAACATGTTGGACAAACTGGTGATGGAGGGAAAGATTTAATAGTTGTCCAATCAGAACATCCAATTTTAGTACAAGTTAAAAGAAGAGAAAATCCGAATCATGTTGAACTTATTAAGGGAATTAGAGAATTTGTTGGCACCTTATTTATAGAAGGTTCAAAAAAAGGGATTTACGTTTCTACTGCTAAAAAATTTTCAAAAGGTTCTATAGAAGTTGCAAATGAATTGGTTAATAATAGAAAATTAGAATATTTTAATTTGATAGATTATGATAAACTTGTATCAATGTTGAATATAGAAAAGAATATTAAAAAACCTTGGGAAGAATTTGCAAAACAATTTGAGTTTGACACAACTAAGTGGTTTGGAGCAATAGCATTCTCCAAAAGGTATTAACTAGCATATAGACAATAAAAGTGAAATTTTTATGGAAAGTGAAGGATGATATACAATGAAAAAAATTAGTAATCCACTAACTATAATTGGACTTTTTGCTGGTATTGCAGAAGTGGCAGGAACGGTTGTGCTTCCATTTGTATCATTAGAATTGCAAAAGTTTTTTATTTGGTATGTTATGGGGTTTCCAATTTTATTAGTTGTATTATTTTTCATTACATTAAATAAAAATCCAAAAGTTTTATATGCACCTAGTGATTTTACTGATGAAAAAAATTTCATGGAATTAATTAATGCAGCGAGTATAAATGTTACTAATGTTATTGAGAAGAATCCATCAGTTGAAAGCGAGTTAAAGCCAGTAGAAACTTTAATTGAAAAGTTAGCAATTGAAAAAGATAGTGTTGGTAAAGATGATATTTTCAATAATTCTTCAGTAGATGTTAATGATTTAGATTGTAAAGGTTTTCTTATTCATGATGATAAAAAATTTAAATTATCAGAATGTTTTATTATTGGTAGAGGTAAAAACGCAGACTTAATTATTAATAATCCTTCAGTATCAAGGCTTCATGGTGAAATTAGATTTATAGATGGAAAATATTTTATTAAAGATCACAATACTTCAAATGGAATCAAAATAAATGGGAAACGTATAGATGGAGATTCGTATATTAAATTAGAAGATAATAGTATAATAAACATAGGAAAAGTAGAATTTGTATTTAAATATTATGATTTGATGAAATAACTATTTAGTATTTTATTTAAAAAGTACTTTTGGAAACTCTATAAAAAAGTAGTGAAAAAATATCATATATAAATGAAAAGGGTCATGAGAAAGCCAGTAAAGTAAGGAGGATAGTCATTTCCGGGAGAACACATGTCAGAAAGGCTCAAATTGTCATTTTTCAGGGGATATTTGGATTATGATTCTCTTATAAGCACTGACACTTTGGAACATTTTGTTTAAAAAATATAGGTATATACCTATAAGGTTAGGTGCTCAAAATGCCAAATGGAAACATACCCCCCTCCCCCTGTATCCTGTTCGTTCGAAGTCTAAAAATCAAGTTGACATGTGGAGGCAATAGATGGGGGCGTTTTCAGGAACAGATCAGATTTTACTAATGTAAACCTACCCGCATACACCCTTACATCACCAGTCCTCATATCCACACATACAAGCCGTTTATTCTCGATTCTAGCCACTTTCCGCCACAACCCTATACACTTACCACCAACACCAACAAAAGTCAAATATGAGCCGTAAAACGCACCAAAATATCAAACAATCATCACGAAATCAACCGAAAAGAAAAATGTCAGGATCATTTCAACCCTGACATTCAGACTCTTATAAAATGTAGATTTTACCGTTCCCAATAGTAACCATTACCATCCGAAAGATACAGTTGCAAGCCTTCATCATTCGAAACAAAGTCCGTCACTTGCCGCATATCCGTAAACGGTAGATAGTGCGTACCTATACAAAACCGGAGCAAACCTGTAT
>CAJUBZ010000038.1 GCA_910584795.1 uncultured Eubacterium sp.
GACAGGGGGATTTTTTTATGCCCAAAATCAAGAAAGGACGGTTTTTCAGCCTATGTAAGCAAAGTTTTAAAAAAGCCCGTATTTTCAAGGGTTTTCGCTTCTTAAAAGGTCTATTTTTCGTATAAAATCACTTATATTCGTATAAAATTCGTATAGAAATAACGGCGCATATGTGCTATAATAGCCCTATCAAATACAAGGGGGCTGACAAAATGGCTGATAAGGTAAAACGGACAAAGACAAAATACAAAAGCATATACTACAATGAGAATACAAAGAAGTATGATGTAAAGTATAACTATAAAGAGTATTCTGTAAAAGACGGCAAAAACGTATATAAAGCAAAGTGGGCGTATAATCTCAATACAATCAGTGAAGCAAAGTCGGAATTAGCACGGCTTCAAACTGCAGGCGTTAAAGTTGATGATAAAGACATAACTTTATCGGGTGCGCTTGAATTGTGGAATATAAAAGCCCTAGGTCAAAATTTCAGTCCAGTCACTATCAAGAATACAAATAATTTTATGGAAATGATATATAAATTCATTCCTAGCAATACAAAATTAAAAGACATTGATGAAGATGTTTATTTCAAATTTTGCGCTGATATTCGTGCTAATGGTTTTTCAGAAGAAACTCTTTTCAGTCTTAATACAACATTTAGAAAGATTATCAATCACGCCTTTAAAAAGAAACTTATTACAGAGAATTTTTTATTGTATACAGACAATATGAAAACAAAAAGAAAAGAAGATTATAGAATAATAACAAAGGAAGAATTTGATTTAATAGACAATTATTTGAAAAATAATAAGTGTATTCGTAAGGGGAAAGACAGCAATAAAAAGTATAGATTTATGTTTAATTTGTTGTTTTATACAGGTATTCGTATAGGTGAAGCATTAGCATTAACTTACAATGATTTTGAAGAATTTAGTTATTATAAAAAAGGGGCTGAACCTTTAAGAATAGCACCAAGTTCAACAGCAACAGAACAGACACATTTACAAGGTATGCGTGTTGTAATAGATAAAGCATATGTAAGCCGTGAAAAGTTATTAAAAGATACAAAAAACTATAAAAAAAGAACTATACCATTAAGCCCTTCAACAGAACGGTTATATATGCGTTTAAAGGAAGAACACAAAAACAATGGCGGTTCATTAGAAGATAAAATATTTTCATATGATTATTCAACATATAATAGCACTATAAAAAAGGCTTGTGAAAAATTAGAACTTGAACCTTGTTCTTGTCATTCATTCAGACATACTTTTATATCAAACTTAATTAAGAAAAATATACCGCTAACGGTAATTGAAAAAGTATCGGGTGATAATCAAAATACTATTTTAAAGCGTTATTCACACATGTTTGAGTCTGATGAAGTTATGATATTAACAGCTTTACAAGATTTATAACAATAAGCGTTGATAAGTTGCCAAAGGGTGGCGCTTGCGCCTACAAGGGGGGCACCGCTCCGCCGTTTTCGGCGGGGTGGGGGGTTCCCTATTATTACCCTTTGGCAACTTCTGTGCAATTATTAAATTTTTATAAACTCACCCTCGTTTTTCAGATAATTATCTGTAATTTTTGGTCAAAAAAGCACTAGTTTTTGCACAAAAGTTAATCTGTGCAAAATGTGCAAAATGTGCAACTTCTGTGCAAAACTCAATTTTAAGTGCAAAAACGGCAATAAAAAAATAGGTGAGTTTGTAAAAATTCCATTCACTTGTGAGCGTTAGCAATCTCGAAGCAATGGCGTAAGCCTTGCAAGAGTTGCGGCAAGCGAAGTCGGAAACGGCGTGAGCCGTTGTAGCGTATAAAAAATATAAAAAAGGTTCTAATTCGTAGAATTAGAACAATTAACATATCAATTCTAAAATGTTCATTTTATCTGCTATTGATTTTTTTTAAATTCCATTATAAAATTATTTTAAGCATAAAAAAAAGCCGTCTGGTCAACGGCTGTAAGCATTTTTTAAAAGGTAGAAATTTTTTATAAGTAATAAAGTTATTGGTGCTTTTAAAACGCTCAATATCTTTATATATATATTATTATAAAAATAAATAATTGTCAACAGATGTATTCTGCTGATTTTATATATACTTTAAAAATGCTCCTTTTATGCTTAATAAATAATTTTGACAATGAAAGGAGTAATGACTAATCAATGATAATAATTTAAAAGAAGAAAAAGAAGAATTAAGGGGTAAAAAGATTTTAATAACTTTTAATAATCCTCAAAATTGGGGCTATATAGTTAATGAACCTGATGATATGAAAAAGGTTTTATTTGTGCCTGTAACTGGAAGATTTTCAAGTATATTATATATGTCTTGCACAAAAGAAATCGGAAAAGAAGGAACTGTACATTTTCACTTATTCATATTAGCATATCAAGCCCTATGGCGCACAAGCCTACAAAAATTATTCCCTCACGCTGATATAAGATTTTGTAATCAAGAACCAAAAGTTATTGATGATTATATAAAAAAGACTGGCAAGCAAGAAGGCACTGAAAAGGAAGAAACAAGGGTTGACGGTTATCAATTTGAGTGGGGTGAAATTCCTGTAAAAAGACAAGGCAAAAGGACAGATTTAGAGAAATTAAAAAACCTTATTCTTGACGGAAAATCAAATGCTGAAATATATAATATAAATTCTGATTATATGAAATACTGTGGCTCAATAGATAGAGTAAGAAATGACTTGTTATCTGATAAATATAAAAAGACGTGGCGTAATTTAGAAGTTCATTATATCTTTGGTAAGACTGGACAAGGAAAGACGCGTTACGTAATGGAAAAGTACGGATATGAAAATGTATATAGAATCACTGACTATGATCACCCTTGGGATAATTACAAAAATGAAAAAGTAGTTATTTTTGAAGAATTTAGAAGTAGTTTAAAAATACAAGATATGCTTAATTATTTAGACGGTTATCCTCTCTCATTACCAAGTAGATATAGCAATAGACAAGCGTGTTTTGTAATAGTTTATATCATAACAAATGTCGGTATTGAAGAACAATTTGCAAGCGTTCAAGAAAATCATTTAGAAACTTATCAAGCATTTTTAAGAAGAATACACGACATAAGAGAATACACAAATAGCGGAATAGTTGAGTATAAACAAGGTAAAGATGAGAATGATGAGTATAATTATTTTGATGAAAACAATCAAAAATATATGGAAAAAATAAAAGATAAAAAAGAAAACAAAACTTATAAAAAGTTATAATATATAACATAAAGACAGGGGCTTAATGCTCCTGTTTTTTTGTGGGCTGTAAAGCCTAAAAAGGGGGTTAAGGGGCACAGCCCCTTGCTTGTTGCCTTCGTGAAGGCTAACAAGCTAACCTTCAACTTTGAAGCCTTGATAATGAAAAGGTGATAATGATATAATTTTGATAAGAGAGAAAAGGAAAGGAAGTGATAATTTTACAAAGAAAGGACTGAATACATATGAATTTACAAAATAATAAATTGAATGAAATAGGGCATATGTTGGCACACGATAAACATACAAACCCAAATGTTGACCCTGAAAAAGAAAGCGTTATTGATAGAGAAATGACAAAATTAAATCAAAACTTATTTGAAAGAAATGACGGTTTGACTGATAAAGAATTTGTAGAAAAGGCTGTTAAAGAAAGCCCAACATTTGCCCACTGGAAAAGTAATTATAACGCATTAAGCACTTGGTGTATTCAAATACCAAAAGAATTTAGTGGCTCATATGAAGAAAAAAATGAGATATTTAAAGAGATGGTAAACTTTACGGCTGATAGATATGGTAGAGATAATATTGTAAGTGCTTGGACGCATTTTGATGAAGTAAGAAACAGGGAAGGAATTGAAAAAGAAAACGGAAAAAGTTTAATACCTCTGAAAGAAAGAGAACACTGTCAAGACCATATACATATAAGATATGTGCCACGCACAAGTGACGGAAGAATTTCAACAAAAGAAGTTACACCAAGAAAAGAATTGAGAGATTTTCAAAGAGAAATGCAACAACATTTAAGAGAAAAGTTCCCACAACACGCACACGAATTAAACTTTTTAAATGGGGCAACAAAAGATAAAAGCAAAGACCTTGCAAGACAAGCTCAATTAAATCACGAAAAGAATTTAGAAGAAAAAGAACAATTAAAACAAGAATTAGAAAGAGAACAAAGACGCAATGAAAGAGCATTAGATAAAAAAGAAAAAAGTATTGAAGAGAAGCAAATAAAAGTTAATAAAAATATTGAAATATTAAATAAAAATAGAGAAGTTATAGACCAAATAAGAGAAACCGCCGAACGCATTAAAGATATAAGAATTGTTTATTTTGAAATGCCTGCACCTATTGAAAAAGGATTTCACAAGGGCTTTTATACAAGAGAACAAGTAGAAGAATTAACAAAAGAAATAAATAAAGCAAGAGAACAAACAAGAAGTATGGAACAAGGTAGAGAAGTAAAAAGCTTTGATGAAAGATTAGAACAGGCTTCAAAAAGAGCAAATGAAAATGTAAAGGATAAAACAATAGACAGATTAAGAGAAGAAAATGAACGCTTAAAAACCTTTGAAAAAGACCACAATTTTTGTATTTGGTTAGATAAGAATTATAATGTTAAAGAAATAAAAAAAGAATATGAAAGACAAGAAAAAGAACACGAAAAAGAATTAACTCATACTCATACACGCACATATGATAGAGATAGATAAAGTAGGCAAAAGTCAAGATACAAAAGGAAGATTTTTTGATTGCGTTTTAATCAAAAAATACTCTTTTGTGTCTTTACTTTTTTAGCAATAAAATATAATTGAAAAAAGGTGGAATAACAGTCTTTTGTTATTCCGCCTTGGGTGTAATCTTTTTTATTCAATCTTTACAGTGTCGTTTATGTAATCAATAGTTATAGTTTTATATGGTTCATTGTTTTCTATCTCATATTTGTATAAGTCAATTTTTAACTCTGTGGGTTCTCCATTTATTCGGTTATGTTCTTCCTTTACACGCTTGTATAAATCGGGGTCATTAAAATTCTTATACACAATAACATTTAAGTCGGTATCTCTACACCGTTGACCGCCTACCATTGTGTAAGACTGTGAAAAACTGTTTACAATCTCAAATTCGGGCTTTTCTGGCTCACTATGATAAATATATACCCTTGTCACAATAAAAGCCCCTAGAAGGGCGCACAAGCCCCCTAGAATCCATTTTTTCTTTTTCCTCATAGATTTATACCCCCTTTATACTTATATAGCCTATATTATCATAAACCCTTATAAATATAAAGTTATTTCTTATAAAGTTTTTGGCTATAATATCTATAAATGCAAAGGGGTGTAAGGTTATGAAGTATTTACACATAAGACTTAATGAACTACTTGAAGAAAACGGTATAAGCAAGAACCGCATATGTAAAGACTTGGAACAGCAACGGGGCAACTTCAACAGATATTGCCGTGATGACTTCCAGAGAGTAGACGCTAATCTCATTATCAAGTTGTGTGAATACTTTAACTGCTCTGTCGGGGACTTGTTTGAGATAAGAGAAAGAGAAGAAGAACAATAAGCACTTTTCGGAGTGCTTATTTTTTTATACATATAGCATACTCAATTATCCCGTATCTAATACATATAGGATATGTATAAATGGGCTTGATTTCGGCACAATCATTTTTAAATTGGCTCGGCTTGTGTCTGCCCTTCGGGGCAAAATAAAACTCATTCTACGGAAATATTCGTATAAATTAGTATAAATGTTTCACGTGGAACATTAAAAAAGCCTATAAAATAGGCATTTTTAATATATAGTCTTGTTCCTAGTAATGTAATATGCAATGTAGAACACAATTGTATGATTGTTGAAACTGAAATTTCCGC
>CAJUBZ010000039.1 GCA_910584795.1 uncultured Eubacterium sp.
CGACCGATAGGAAGTAGCAAAGACATGAAAAGCTGTCAAGGGTAAACTTCGCGCTTCGCGCCCTTGACAGCTTTTCCCGCCTTTGCTTGTGGGTAGTCAAGAGGGCGAAATCAGTAAACTGCTTTCGCCCTCAACTTATTATGGGATTTGTTACGCAGTAGAGGTTATTTTTCTCTTGATTTATGCGACTTCGCTGGCACTGAAATGACGGGGTAAGGGTTTTTATATGTCTGCCGTCAAAAATGGCGTTCTATTGCGTAACAGGAATAAGAATTATTTCTGAAAAGTCAGAAGGTAATGGATAGAAATTTTCGTGTGTCTATGATAAAATGAAGCATACATAGTATTCAAAATATATTTATGAAATATTGATAAGGTGATTCATATGGTAGTATTGAACAATGATTATATTTTTCTTCCAAAGACTAAGAAAGATGATTCTCGTATATCATCTAAAGACACTGATGATACAATACGTATACAAGCGAGAAAAAATGTTCTTCTTTATATAAGAAATATTTTCGGTGAACCTATTTGTAAAGATAAAGAAAATATTGTGTTCAAAATTATTTATACGTATGAAATGGAAATTAAAAATACAATGTATGAAGTTGTTTTTACAATATATAATATTACCCGCTATTCTTACCTTGATATATGTGTAAGGGGAAAAACAACTTATCAAGTTGTAAGCGCTTTAGAATACATACATGACAAGATAATTGGTTCTGATATAGAGCGGGATTACATTATGATTGTTTCATATGATTCTGTTTCTGAATATTATTGTAATAAAGCATATCCTAAACTTAATAAATTAGAAAGAAATTTGCGTAAATTACTATTTAATACGTATACGGTTAATTTCGGAGTAGACTACTATCAAAAAACGGTTTCTCCAGACTTGCAAAAGAAAATTAAAGGCGTAATACAAGCCAAAGGAAATGAAGAGAAAAAGCAAATAGAAAGATTGAAAAAATTTTTCTATTCTATGGAATTTTCAGATATACAAGCACTTCTTTTTACAAAGAAGTGGACAACGGTAGAAGAAGAAAGCAAAGCTGAATTTCTTTCTAAGCATGAGAAACTTACGGAATTATCAGAAGAAGATATAAGAACCGCTTTTGATACATTTTCACCTAAAAGCGATTGGGAAAGACTATTTGCTGATAAAGTAGATAATAGTGAAATAGAAAAGATGATTGAAACAGTCCGTTCAACTCGAAATGACATTGCGCATTGTAAATTTTTTTACAAGGAGCAATATGACACTTTCAAT
This sequence comes from uncultured Eubacterium sp., assembly GCA_910584795.1. Classification (GTDB taxonomy): domain Bacteria; phylum Bacillota; class Clostridia; order Lachnospirales; family Lachnospiraceae; genus Eubacterium_G. The sequence goes on from CAJUBZ010000039.1 coordinate 1,280, forward strand.
AAAGCAGTAACAGATCTTAATCATTTAATTCTAAAAGCAATTCAGCTTACAGAAGAAAAGGATTTTGTACACAAACAAGCTGAATCCTTTCGGATTGCTTTAGCAGGGATAGCTGATACATTGGCTCAATTCCAAAAATATATAAAAGATAGTATCAGTAGTTCATTGCAATCATTTTCGTTAGTAATGAATGAAGTAAGAAAGTCATTTGATGTAAATATAGGTAAAATGCTTTCAAATATAGATTTTAGTAGACTTGCAACAATCGAAGAAGATGAATTGAATGATGAAAATGATGAAGAAGATAATGAGGAATCCCCTACATAGTTAAGAATGGAATTGAAATAAACATGCAGAAAAAGAATATACTAAATCGTTTTAAGGATGTGTTAGGTCAGTATTGTGCAATTAATCAATTTGTTGAGTTATCTAAAAGGTGCTTTATCGCAGATTATGATTCAGAAATACATACAAGGAATAGTTTTATCGAATTGGCAACACAAAAAGAAATCACTTTAACAAGCTATGATTCTGAATATATGATTAATGCCATTTCAAGAAGTTATATTGTTAATGTGCATCTTTGCTTTGAAACATTTTTGAAAGAAATCTGTAATGAGATAAAAAATTTTGGCAACAATGTCTATCAAGAGAAATTACAGGAGGATTCTTGGTTAAAATGTGCAGTCAAAAATATTGTTAATAAAAAATTATCACAAGATAATCAAGCACTTTTTGATTTGTGTGAGTATTATAGGTTAGTTAGAAATACAGCTGTACATGATTTGTGCGACGTTAAATCACACGAGAAAGAGTTTAGAAAATTACAAAATTATAATTTTAAAAAAGATACAAAATTTGCAAGATTGATTGCCCCGAATGAGTATGAAAAAATCTCCTTTGATGATTTTGTGATGTTTTCGCGTTCATGTGTGGAACTTGCAACATATTTGTATAATTTAGTTTCGTATGATTATATAAAAATCATAAATGAAATTCCACAATCTCAAATTGCGAGTTGGAAAAAATATAAACCGGAACGATGTGAAAAAGCTATATTCGCTTATATTAATACTTCATTTAGAATTGATAAAGATTTAGAATCTCAAATATCATATTTAGTTGATTATGTTATGGCTCGGTAGTCCATTGGTAGGACGTCCCCCTTCATAAGTATATTTGTTAAAATGTATTTATGAAGGGGAAAGATGTGGTTCGATTCCACATCGAGCCATTTTGAAGTTAATGAAAAATCTTCTTTTATTTTGTTGGATTTATTGTGGGATTGTTACGCGGTAGAGATTATTTATCCCTTGATTTATGCAGCTTTGCGGGCGATAAAATGATGAGGCGAGGGTTTTATATGTCTACCCTCAAAAACGGCGTTCTATTGCGTAACAGAAAAGCAGAGAGCCGACCACTAATGGAAGTGATATGTTCTCTGCTCTTGTTTGCACCCTGTTTGTCAGCGTTGATGATAAGTTGTTGTGAATACTTCCTTATCAACGTAAAACTAAGGGATTTTGAGGTTTGGTGGGGTTCATCACAGTGGTGGGTGAACTCCAATTTTTTGGTTTTTGGATGCCGCTTATAAAGGGGCGATTGGGGAGAAATTATACTATCACGCAAAACTACCGACTTTTGCGTGATAGTATGAGTTTTGCGTGAAAGTATGGAGTTTCGCCTGATAGTATGAAATTTGTCGAAAAGCATATTGTTCAATCTACAGTACAGTGGTACTATAATGTTAGGCACAAGTAATGAAATGGTATCGAAGTGTTTGAAAGTTTTCTAAATTTATGGCAGTGTAAAATTTAGAGGAGATAATGTTTATGGATAAATTAGTATATCATTATTGCGATAATTGTAAGATGGCTAATATATTATCAGGTAAAACTTTGCGAATGAGTGATATTACAAAAAGTAATGACTACGAAGAAGTAAAAATGTTTTTCCAGGTATATTGGATGCAATAGAGGATGAATATAGGAAAGATGAATTTCCATTGCAATATATGGGTATAACCAACCGTGATGCATTAGGAAAACTTTTAGACTGGGAATATGATATTCTCAGGTATGAATTTGATAGAGGAGGTGTAACAAATTTCGTTGTTTGTTTTTGTGAAGATGGGGATGTGCTGAGTCAATGGCGTGGATATGCAGACAATGGAAAAGGGTGTTCACTTGGATTTTCGGTAAAAGAATTGGAAGAATATTGCAATACATATAAGGGAATTTTGAGATTTGAGCGGGTTGACTATAAAACTGTAAAAGAAATTAATGAGGCCATTGTTGAAGAAGCTTTGCAAGTATTAAATGAATTGAGAGGATTGAGGAATTGGATTGTTGAAAAATTACCTTCTCTTAATGGGGAAAAAATTGATAAAATGTGTCAGTATTATTTCCATCAAATGATAAGTAATGTTCTCATGAGTTCATTGAAATATAAGAATGAGACTTTTAAAGAAGAACAAGAGTGGAGGCTCTTTTTCTCTCAACAGATATATAAGTATGCAAAATGGATATATGGCGATGAAGAAATTGAAACAATAGTTTATGATGATATGCTGAAAGTAATAAAAAATAAGATTGAGTTTAATGTAACAAGTGATGATTTGATTCCGTTTTATCCAATAAATTTTACGGAAATATCACCTAATCCAATAAAGCAAGTAATTGTAGGCCCTCAAAATAAAATAATGGAAAAGGATTTTTCTTTGTATGTAGCAAGTAATAAATTAAATGATATCGATTTTAGATATAGCAGAATATCTTATCGAGGATAAAATGAGTACATGTTGTAATTAGAGGTGTTAATAAGCTAAAGTAAATTGTGTACATATACGCAATATTTTAAAGATTTAGGATAGTGTAATGAAAAAAGAACAGATGGATACTTTGAATGATTTGCTACTTAAGGCTCGAAAAAAAATAAATATTAATGATGTGAAGTATGATAAAAATGGAGTACCGTGTTCCATAACAGTGGATAAAGATTTACATAACCAAATAAAAGATTATCTTTTGCAAAATGGTCCGCAAATGCTTTATAGATATCGAACAGGAAATAGTTGGGACATTGATAATCTTAAAAATGATACTATATGCTTATCTACACTAAAGGAATACAATGACCCTTTTGAAAATAGAGTATGTATTGATTTTGAAGGTGTAGCTGATAGTTACTTAAAAATGGATCCCAAAACGGTAGCGCTAATGCACCAAAAACATATTGACAAAAATCACCCATTGTATAAAGCCGGTATAGATAATATAAAAACTCTTGGAGAAAAGCTCCAGGAATCATTATCAATGAAAAAACTTAGAGTTTTTACAGCTTGTTTTTGCGAGGAAAAATCTTCTCTATTAATGTGGGCGCATTATGCGAATTCACATAAGGGCTTTTGTATAGGATATAAATTTGAAGATATAATTAATAAATTTGGAATTAATATATTACCTGTTATATATTCAAAGGAATATTCAGTTATTCGTTCATATGAAATGTTTGAGGACTATGATGAATTTTTTTTAGACGAGTGGAGAAGTAAATCAATAGAATGGTCCTATGAAAAGGAATGGAGATTAGTGGGTGATTATCGGAAAAACGAACCTTATGAAAAGGGGCAAGTTGTTGATATGGTAAAACCGTTCTGTATTTATATGGGGGTAAATATTGATAAGGCGATTAGGAATCAATTGATGAAAATATGTAGTGAAAGGGAGATTAAACTATTTCAAATGCAACTTTCTGAGAAAAGTTATCGTCTATTAACATATTGCGTATGAGATAGTTGAATATAGAAAGATGTGAAATTAATATAATAGCGATATACAATGAATGTTATAAAATAATATACCATAATATGGTAATTGCGTTAGGGATAAAGTTAAGAAATAGTATTTTCTTAATGAAAAAGGTGTAGATATATTTAGCCCCCATAGGTGTCTTAGTTCTCGGTGGATAAAGTTGCGGAAACCTCACAAAGCCCGTAAATACGGCATTCTTGGCAGTATATAGGTCTGAAATTTACATTATTTCTTTGTGTTTTTAGGGGTAATTTTACATTCGGGAGAGTACGAACTTTTGTTCTGGGGTTCTTTTGCCAAAAAGTATAAACGATTTGGCGAAAGTCGGATACAATTTGCCGAAAAGTATAGGGGGTTTCGCCAAATAGTGTATGGGAGAATTGATAAAAAGATAATGGGAAAATGATAAGGAGCTGTAAAGGCTCTTTTTTTGCTTTTCATTCCCGGAAAATAGTCGTTTCGTGCAATCCAATAAAGTACGGGAAATGCGGCGGTCTGCCGTTTTTGCAGGCAAGCCTGCCTCTATGCTATTTTTCATAGGGATTCTGGTAATCCGGGCAGAGGTATGTTTCGCTCCATGCCATCATGGTCTGCAGGACGGGGATGAAGCTCTTCCCAAACTCGGTAAGTGAGTATTCTACCTTCGGCGGTATTTCCTTGTAAATCTCCCGGTGGAGGAACCCGTCACTTTCCAGTTCCCGGAGCTGCTTTGTCAGCGTGGACTGCGTGATACCGTCAAGGCGGCGCATCAGTTCACCGAACCGCTGGACTTTGTAAAAGGACACAT
>CAJUBZ010000040.1 GCA_910584795.1 uncultured Eubacterium sp.
ATACTGAATATTAAGCGGACATTTGATTCACAAAATCAAATGTCCAGACTTACCTTCGAAAAAATCATCAGGATTTTTTCGAAGATGAAGTCGGTGCTTAAAATATTCAATATTATTTTTATTTTCTATAAATGTTCAAGAATCGAGATGAAGATATTCTCTGTCTGTATTTCTTCAGCAGGAAAGTCTCCTCCCTACAAACCGGAATTTATAATCTCTTCTTTAATTCCTCTGTCAACTCTTCATATCCTGGTTTTCCAAGAAGTGCAAACATATTTCTCTTATAACTTTCAACACCCGGCTGATTAAATGGATTTACTCCAAGAATGTATCCGCTGATTCCACAAGCAAACTCATACATATAGAATAATTCTCCGAGATAAAACTCATTTTGTTCCGGAACATTCACCATAAGGTTTGGAACATTACCATCTGTATGTGCTAAAACAGTACCATTCATAGCACTCTTGTTTACAAAATCCATATCTTTACCTGCTAAGTAATTTAATCCGTCTAAATCATCCGGATCTTCCTCAATATAAATTTTAGCATCTGTATTCTCAATATTAACAACTGTCTCAAACATAATTCTTGAGCCGTCCTGAATGAACTGTCCCATAGAATGGAGATCTGTTGTCAAATCTACTGCTGCCGGGAAAATTCCTCTCTGGTCTTTTCCTTCACTTTCTCCATAAAGCTGTTTCCACCACTCTCCAAAGTAATGAAGGCTTGGCTCATAGTTTGCTGTGATTTCTACTAACTTTCCTTTTCTATGAAGAATATTTCTAATAGATGCATACAACATGGCATCATTTTCTTCAAAAACATTATTTAAAGCTTTATCTCTACCACTTGCTGCACCATCCATAAGTTTATCAATATCAGCACCACTTACAGCGATAGGAAGAAGTCCAACTGCTGTCAGCACGGAGAAACGTCCACCAACATCATCAGGAACTACAAAACTTTCATATCCTTCTGCTGTTGCAAGCCCTTTTAAAGCTCCCTTTTCTTTATCTGTTGTAGCATAAATTCTCTTTGCCGCCTCTTCTTTTCCATATTTCTTTTCAAGCATTTCTTTAAATACTCTAAACGCAATCGCCGGCTCTGTCGTTGTTCCTGATTTTGAAATAATATTTACTGAAAAATCTCTGTCTCCAATTACATCTACTAATCCTTTTAAATATGCCGGACTAATGCTGTTTCCTGCATAATAGATTTCAGGAGTTTTTCTTACTTCTTTAGAAACATTATTATAAAATCCATGTCTTAAAAACTCGATAGCAGCTCTTGCTCCAAGGTAAGAACCACCGATACCAATAACAACCAGTACTTCTGAATCTCCCTGAATCTTCTTTGCTGCTTTTTTAATTCTTTCAAATTCATCTTTATCATAATCAACCGGTAAATCAATCCATCCAAGGAAATCATTACCTGCCCCTGTTTTTTCTAATAAAACTTTCTTTGCATCTTCTGCAATTTTTTTCATATTTACCACTTCTTCATCAGAAATAAATGAAGAAACTTTTGAGTAATCAAATGTTACTTTTGACATATTTTTTCCCTCCGTTTTTACAAAGCTATCTTTTATTATAGGCTTTTGCAACATTTTTATCAAGCCCTTATCGCAGGGAATTGAAATTATTATAGCAGTTCAGCCATCAGCTCGAATTCGCTGATTTGGTTTACCATATGATACAAAGCCTATATAACAACTTGTCTGCAAGCAGTCAGTTGTTATATAGGCTCTGTATCATATGGCTAAACTGTTGCAAATTATTGTAAAAATTCTCCGATAACCTGATTTAATACCTCTTCTTCCTGTTCCTCTTCCGTTCTTTGGTTCTGTACAATAGCTTCTGCCTGCCCATTTACATTTTCATGATACATAACCTGTTCTCTTTTTTCCGATTCCGGAACTAATTCTATAAAACTTTCTCTTTCTCTAACATGTCTTTTGTGCACTCCGTTGACTAACACATCTACCAACACATAAGATAACTCTGTTTTCTTTTCATCTGTCTGCATCATACGTCCTATCATCTCTAACGCAACGCCCAAAAAGCATCCAAGAACAAGATAACTTACCCAATCCATTTTTACCGGTGAAATCTTATACAACTGGAAGGACAATATTGCGGCCACTCCCATAATCAATATTGAACACCAATTGATAATATTATTAATTTTATTTGCTGAAATATGCATAATCTTACACTTGTTTAAACTTCGTTTTACAAATAACATTGGGTTTTCAACCTGTCCGTTTACTTGTTTTATACTCTCATATTTCGTCTTTATTTGTCTAATTGTATAATTTTTAGTATTATTTATATTTTCTGCTTTTCGTATTAATCTTCCATAGTTTTTCACAACCGCCCATTTTGTGACAACACCTAACAAAAAAAGACCTCCCACAATAAGCAGGAAGTTCTCTTCATTAATAATCGCCGGTATCGTAATATTCCACCAATTCTTTAATTCACTTATGTAATAATTTAACATTTTCATTCCCCCACTTTCTTTTCCGTTCTGTTTATCGGAAATATGTTCTTTTATGATGACAAAATAAGCACATCTTGTCTCATTATCCAAATAGTAACATATTTTCAAGAGGGATTCATCAAAAATCGTTCGTCAAATTTTTACATTTTAATAATTCTCTATAATTTTATCCATTAATTTAATTGAATTTTCCGCTGCCTTTTTTTCAAAAGTAGGATAATCCATTTCTGCTCCACCATCAGCTTTATCTGAAATAGCACGTATAATTAAAAATGGTATATTGTTAAGACTTGCAGTATGTGCTATCGCTGCACCTTCCATCTCTGCGCAGTCACCATAAAATTTTTCTCTAAGGTGTTCTTTTGCATCAGAAGTCCCGATAAACTGGTCGCCTGATACTACCTTCCCTTCAAAGATATTTACATTCAGATTTATTTCTTCTGCGCTCTCTTTTGCCAATTCCATCAATTTCTTATCTGCTAGAAATACAGATGTCTCCATGTCAGGAATAACGCCTTTATCGTAACCAAGTGCGGTAACATCCATATCATGCTGCTGCGCCTCTCTTGAAATCACAATATCACAAATATTAATATGGTTATTTAATGAACCAGCCACACCGGTATTTATAACAGCATCCACTTGAAATATATCTGCAAGAATCTGTGTGCAGATACCTGCATTTACTTTTCCAATTCCGCTTTTTACAACTACTACATCCTTATCAGAAATCTTCCCCTGATAGAATTTCATTCCCGCTTTCTCAATCACTTTCGTATTCTGCATGTTCTGCTTCAGCGCTGCCACTTCCACTTCCATTGCACCAATAATTCCTAACATTGTATCTATCCTCTAAACTAATTCTGTTCTAAATCAAATTTCCCGCTGCAAGCAGTGGGAAATTTGATTATCGCGGCATTCGCCAAATGTATATGCCAGCATATCCACTTGGCTCATTGCTCGCGTAAGTAAAGTTCTAAAGCTTTTGCCAGCTGGTCCGGGCAGGATGTTCCTCTGCCATTACAGTTTATCCCTTTTAACTTTTCAATCACATCATGGATATCCATTCCTTCCACTAAAGCTGCAACACCCTGTGTATTTCCATGGCATCCCATAACAAACTGAACGCCTGTTACTTTATTATCAACAACATCAAATTTAATCTGTCTGGAACAAGTTCCTTTTGTATTATATTCCAAAACTCTCTCCTCCTTATTCTACTCCTCAAGCTTCTTCTCATAAATTGCTGCCACATCATCAATTTCTCCCTGAGCAATCAACTGACCATGCTCTAACAATATCGCTTTATTACATAAACGTTTTACCTGTGCCAGACTATGTGAAACAAACAATACAGTCACCCCATGGTCAAACATTCCCTGCATCTTCTTCTCACATTTCTTACGGAACTTCGCATCACCTACAGATAAAACTTCATCTAAAATCAAAATCTCAGGCTCTACCACTGTTGCAATAGAAAACCCAAGTCTTGCTTTCATACCTGATGAATAGTTTTTAATAGGAACATCAATAAATTCACCAAGTTCAGAAAACTCCAGTATTTCTTCATATTTTTCCTCTAAAAAACTTCTTGAAAACCCTAATACAGAACCATATAGAAAAATATTTTCCCTTCCGGTATAATTCGGATCAAACCCCGCCCCAAGTTCTATCATTGGTGCAATATGACCATATCTGGTAACCTTTCCCGATGTAGGTTTATACACCCCTGCAATAACCTTCAGCAATGTACTTTTTCCTGCACCATTTAATCCAAGAATTCCTAATCTGTCACCCTTCTTTAATTCAAAACTTACATTTTTTAAAGCCCAGAACTCGTTAAAACGAATCTTTTCACCTTTGATCTTCTTTATTAATAATTCTTTAAAATTATCTACTTTCTCTTTACTGAGATTAAAGCGAATACTGACATCATTCACCTTTAGTGCAATTTTTCCCATATTGCCTCCTATATGTGTAAGATAAACTTATCCTGATTTTTCTTGAACATCACAACTCCAATAACTAATGCTGTTACACTAAATCCCAGTGAATACAACATCATCTGAAGGTTTGACAATCCATAGCTGGTACTTGTAAAGATAGAACCGCCTTCCATAATCACGCAACGTACATTACTGATAATACAATATACCGGATTCAGACTAAGCACAGTTTTAACCGTATCGTCCATTCTCTCTACAGAATAAAAAATACCGGAGCAATACATAATCAGCATTGTTATAACTTCCCATAAATATTCCAAATCCCTAAAGAATACACATACCGTTGATAATATTAGTCCTACTGCCACACATAATATTGCTAATATTATCAATGGGATTACCATCTCTATAATATGCCATGTAAAAGGAACCTGATACACGATTGCTAAAGCAACTAAGATAATTAATGAAATCAAAAATAATATATAATTATATATAATGGTTGACAACGGATACAGATATTTCGGTACATAAACCTTTTTAATCATAGCCTGATTCGCCCGGATAGAGCGCATTGCCACCTTGCTCGTGCTGGAGAAACAACTATACATTAATCGTCCACACAAAATATAAACAGGAAAATACGGTATGTTCTTTCCTAATAACGTTCCAAAAACAAAAGCTAAAACCATTGTGGTAAGCAGCGGTTCTAACAATGTCCACACTAATCCTAAATATGAACGTCTGTATTTTAATTTAATACCTTTTACAACCAACTCATTTAAAAGGTATCTATATCTCATAAATCCTTCAATATATTTCTTCATATTACCTCCGTCTTTTTTAGTAATACTCTCAATAATTATATATTATTCTTTTATAATGTCAAATCTTTACTAATATATCTCTTTTATAAAATCCCTAAGCACAACCTTTTTATCCGATACTATCTGATATATTCATCTGGTTCTGCTTTGGTATTTACTTGCACACTCTTATCCCTGTATTATATCAAGAAATAATCGTTAATTCCAAACTTTTACTATTATATTTCTATAATTAATCGTAGCATAACTGATCAAAAAAAGATACGTGCCTCAAACTCGAAACACGTATCCACTACCCTCTTGTCTATCTTACTTATTGATATACCATATT
>CAJUBZ010000041.1 GCA_910584795.1 uncultured Eubacterium sp.
GAGCAACAAATAACCTACTGGGTGCTTTGCCAGTATAAAAGTAAAGAAGAATCCCTCAACTGTGTTGCACCACGGTTGGGGGATTCGTTTCTTCGTTCACATGGAACTATCGTATCTTTTTTGCCTGTTGCAATTATAGCATATGTAAAATTGGTTTTCAATATGTAATTTTTATCATTTTATAATGAAAATAAATTGACAAATAGTAATACTTGTTATATGCTAAATATTACTAAGAGTTATTTATTATATAAATAGTAATACTTAGAATATAATAGAAAGAAGATTTAACTATGAAAGTAATTGCTATGGCTAATCAAAAAGGAGGAGTAGCAAAAACAACAACAACATATAATTTGGCAGTTGCAAAAGCTATGATTGGTGAAAAAGTATTAATGATTGACCTAGATCCACAAGCCAGTTTGACAATTAGTTGTGCTATGAATCCAGATGCAGATGAATTTGAATACTTTAATGTTTGCAAATTATTTGACGGAAAAACAAATCCTGCTGAATGTGCTTTTAATGTGGAAAGTACAGGGCTAGACAATCTTTTTATTATACCATCAAATATTGATCTTGCAGTTACAGAATCAAAACTTGTTGTTGGGAGAAATAGTGATGTGCAATTAAGAAAAGCTGTATTAAAATTAAAACCATACTTTGATTATATTTTTATTGATTGCCCACCTCAGCTTGGAACATTACTTATTAATGCTCTTGTTGCTGCTGATGAAGTTATTATACCAGTTAAGACAGAATATCTTGCTTATAGAGGACTAAAAGCATTAATGAATACAATAGCAGATGTGCAAAGTGGTGATGGAGACAGATCATTGAATCCTGATCTTGTGCTGACTGGAATTATTGCTACAATGTTTAAAGCAAAAACAAATGATAATCAGGATGTACTTACTTTGCTAGAAAGTAAATCTACAGTATTAGGTGTAATAAGAGATTCAGCAGACGTAAACAGGACTATTGTAGATGGTAAACCGGTTGTTTTAGCCAATAAAAAAACAAGAGCAGCAAAAGAATATATGGATATTTCATACAAAATATAGTAATACTTATTATATTAAAAATAATATTTATTATATATAAAGTATTACCTATAAGGAAAGGGAGTGTCGTTTATGCCAAGAAAATTACTAGATTCTGTACATGAGCAAGAGGCGAAGGAAGAAGAAATTAAAAAAGCAAAAGAAAAAATAGAGGTTAAAAAACCTATTGAAAAAATTATTTCAAAAGATGGGATGAAAGATAAACAAATATCGGCAAAAGTTAATGTGAAGATGTATAACGCATTTACAACAATAAATAAAATGCAGGGTATATCTAATAACTCAGCCTTAAATATGCTTATGGCAAAATATGTTAGAGAAAATAGATCACTATTAGAAGAAGACGGTACAATTTATTAGTATAGTTTGGTATTATATAATAAGTATTATTTTTTATATTAAAAGTAATACTTATTATTCTGTTAAAATTAAAAAAGGGTATTGCAATTTTTCTGATTTACTTGTACAATAGAGAGTAACTTGGAAATAAAAGGTAAATCAGAATATTGCAATATTATTTTTAGATTTTTAATGTTCAGAAATCAAGAATGAGAAAAGCGATATGAAGATTCAACCTCATATCGCTTGTTTTTTTGTTTTAAAATTTCGAAACGGAACATTTACCAGATGCCTCCGTTGAGTGCCAGATCGTTTACCAGACGATGCTTGCACAAAAACTGCAAAATCGACTACCAATCGAATTTGCATAAATTGTGACTTGACTACCAATCAAGCTGCAAAAAACTTTAAAGAAAGGAGAATATACTTTCGTATTGTAACTTGATTACCAATCAGGTTACTAAAACAAAAAATTTAATAATAAATATTCAACTCTCAGTACAATATTTCAAAAAAATGAAAAGTAGTGAGCTGTGTTTAGTTTTGCCAAGCAAAATAGAAACTGAATAATAAAAAACAACTCGATACATTTAAAAGCCAATGTAGAAAGTTGTATATAATTCATTTTCTTAACAACTTGGATGAAAAAAACTAAATAGCAAAAAACAATTCAGTACATTTTTAAAAAACAATGTGGTGAGCTGTATTAAGTTTTGCCTTTTATAAGGTATATTCTAAGACACAGACACTATTTTGTCAAGAATAAATATATGTACGGGTGTATTAAATTTACTTATTTTCCATAGAAAAGTAATAATATTTATATAATAAGTAATACTAATCGCAGAGTTGGACAGGGTTTGACTTACTCCTGTATAAATAAAAGAGTTAGTATTGGCAAGCTCATTCAGAGAATTGTCAGGGTGGCAAAGCTGCATCTATCAGTTTTGCAATACCTAAGGGGCTGAAGCGTGTGCGGGGCCTCATATGCCTAACCAGGATTCCTATTGGTACGGATTTCTGCACATTGGTTAAGAATAGCACACGGGGGCGAAAAGTAAGCCTAGATGTACATAGGGAATACTTGAACACGGCACCTATATATTATTTTGATATAGGATGCGGAAATGGACAAGCACGGGAAACAGTGCGTAGTGAGGGCGTGGATCGACCACTATCAAAGTCCATGCGGAGGTAATTAGACCGCACTCATAGATTGCAACTGCTCTACAAGAATACGGATACCTGTGATATACAGATTATTCAAATTTAGAGTGGCAGAGTTTCTTTTTCATTTCACTAGGGAAACTCTGTCCTCTGATACAGAAGCCGTTTCCTGTTTCTACCAGATTATTTCGCCTACGGCGTGATAAAGTCAAGTTTTTTTAATATATGCTTAAAATTCTTTGTTTATTACATTTCAAATAATCATTAATCTATTTTACTACTACTACTTATCATTACTACTGATTACTAAATTATCATGAATAAAGTTTAAAATTTAAGATAAGAAAAAATTGAAATAATATCATATCTCTTATCTTAATGATGCGAAACTGAACTGTATATATCTTATCTTCTTGCCTTTATGATAAGAAGATAGGAAACTAAAATCTTATCTAAAATTTTATCAAAAAAAATAGAATTGTAAAAAAGAAAGTGAGGAATAATTTTTATGAAAAGTACAACAGCTAAAATCAAACAATATTCAGACGATCAATATAACAGAACACCCGATCATGAATTGGGATCAGGATTTTCAAACTACGAAAGATTAATGGTTGAACTGAACAACAGACAGTATTATCCAAAAGAAGTATATGAAAATTTCTTAAATGAAAACGGTCTGGATGCATATGACACATTCGACAAGAATACAGACCATGCAAAATTATTAGAAACGGTATATAGTATTCTGCAAACGCTGTTATCTAATATTGACATGTATAGGCGTATAGAAACTGAATTTGTTACATCGGGTGAAGCTGCCACATCATTAAGGAACAGATTAAAAGATTTAAGATCAGAAATCAATCGAATCAAAGCAGAAATGCATTATGCTGACTCTGACTTTACATTTATGTATTACACACGTTAGGAGGGGATATCATGGGCTTTAATCTGATGTATACACCGCTTGAAACGATATTTGATGCCACTATGGAGCGTGAAGGCAGAAATATAACGGCTTATACGTCTGGAAATGAATTTCAGGCGTTTATGCGGCGTAATGACGATGGAAATAATTACGAAGACAGAATTACGCTTTATTACTATACGAATGCGCCAGTTGTTCAGGGAAGTTTAATCTCGTATGGTAATAAAATATATATTCTGGTTAATCGTGAGACAGAAGAAAACCATTGTTACTATAAGTCAAGTGCATTAGCTTGTAATGGAAAGATTACTTTGAACAATAGAGAAGTTATAGGGATACCGTGTTATGCTTCTGCAATGAAAAATGAATTAGCGGAAAGTAATAATGTGTTGTCACTCATTAGCGGTACAATGGAGTTTATCACAGAATCCAATTCACTTAGCAGACAGATAAAGATAGATGATACTTTCAATGAATTTGGGCGGACATACAAGGTGAATAATATCTATTATAAGGATGGAATTCTACATGTTATAACAGAAGTTACAACAAATCAGATGCCAGTGGAGCATTTGGCAGTCATAATTGATGGATTGACAGAAAAATTCTATATGACTGGTGATACGGTACAGTTATCCGCGACACTATATATTAACAATGTAATTACAAACGGAACCATAACATGGGAAAGCACGGATACAAGTGTTGCTGTTATTGATGGAACAGGGAAAGCTATATTTCTTTCAGATGGATCAGTGTCATTCAAGGCATACTGGGTAGAAAAAGATATTTCTGAAACAAGTACTATTGTTATAGCTGGTAATCCAGATGTATCCTATACATATAAAATCATTGGAAAACCAGAACTGATATGTGGTATGCGAAGGAAATATACACTTAAAATTACAGATAATGCTGGAAATGAAGCTGATAACGTGGCTTTTACATGGAATGTTCTTGCTGATTTTGAGGTAGAACAGATTATAAATGGAAGTCAGATAACATTGTGTGTTGATGATGAAAAAATGGACGGGAATACATTTGTATTACAGGTTATTGTAGATAGCAGTGTTATGGAAGAAATGGAAATACTGGTAAGAGGTGAATTATAGATAATGAAAATACCCTTAAATGAATTTAGAGGTTTAGGGGTATGTTTTAAGGAAATAATTATTTAAAATATTATACAAATTCTCGCAAAATATGCTATAATATTCCATAGTCAGATTAGGACAGCGTAGGGATAGTCTGGTGGTTGTACTTTCCGGGAACGGAAAGGAGGTACATATGGATACGTTAGAAGTTTTGACGTTGCTGTTAGTTATATTCGCGGCTTTATCATATCTCGACAACCATCATAAAAAGTAAAACGGCTATCTCCTACGCCAATAGGGGATAGCCTGTAACAACTTAAATCAATACTATAAGTTTCCGGTGACAATCATCGGACATGCACAAATCCTATAACTGTCTCTAAACTGATTATAAATGATACCTTGCTCATTTGCAAGCGTTAATTTAGGAAATGGGGATGTTTTTT
>CAJUBZ010000042.1 GCA_910584795.1 uncultured Eubacterium sp.
AATAAGGCTCAACTCTATAAGCCTTTACAAACGGATAATCTATCTTTGTACGATTCCTTGAAACATTTTTATCAACCATAATATTCCATTCGGCAGGATTACGGTCGCTATAATGATAATAAAAGAAAGCTGTTTCCATACAAAGGACTGCATCTGGAAAAAGCCGATTGATTATCTTAACCTCCTGTCCATCAAAAGAATCCACCCAATGGTAATATCCCCATTTTACCTTTTCAATCAATCCTTCATCTAATAATTTCTGAATATCAGCATAATATAGTTTATAAGAATTAAGTTCAGCGGTCGTCATGATACAATCATGGTCAAAAAAAATTCTTCTGACAATATCTATCACTTTTTCATCAAACATTGATTACACCTCTATTAATCCACACAAAAATATCTCAACAATTATGTGATTTGTTATAGCATATCCTCTTTTGTATGAATAGTCAATGATAGTAAAACACCATAAATGAATCATTCAACGGTGTGGTTTGATATAAAAAACTCAGCTTGTCCAAGTATATATAGACAAACTGAGTTTATTACATTCCGTATCATAAATAAACATCATCATTAGCTGCCGCATAGAGATTTATCCATCTCGGAGTGTCGCAAACTTCGATAGAACAAGGTTTCCCGACATTCCCCGCATCCTCATTTTCATCATACTTCTTTATCCGTTTAAACATTGAAAAGCTATGTATCGGGAATCCCACCGTATCATGCCCGTCCCAAAATGCAGTAAGTGGAACATTACCGGTGCTTCTCTGGGCACCGAGGAATTAGCCCACCTGGAAATGGTAGCCGTTATCGTGCATCAGCTCACCAAAAACCTTTCTATGGAACAGATCGAGGCAAGCGGCTTCAGAAATTATTATGTAGATCACACTGTCGGCATCTGGCCTCAGGCGGCAGGCGGTGTTCCCTTCAATGCCTGTGAATTCCAGTCCAAAGGTGATATCATTACGGATCTGATGGAGGATATGGCCGCAGAGCAGAAAGCCCGCTCCACTTACGACAATATCCTTCGTCTTGTGAAAGATGAACCCGATGTGTATGAACCGATTAAGTTTCTGCGTGCAAGGGAAATCGTGCACTTCCAGAGGTTCGGTGAAGCCCTGAGAATCGTTCAGGATCACCTTGATTCCAAGAACTTCTACGCATTCAACCCGGGATTTGACTGCAATAAATCTTAAAAAAACCTTATTTTACAATCATTTTCATGTTTAATTCTAAAATCTACCACAAGGTATTTTTGTTGTATGAATTGATCCAATATTTTTTAATAAACAAACCGTACTAATTTAAGTAAATTTAAACGCAAAAGCATCGGCTATTTCAGGCCGATGCTTTCGCTTAATATACTATTATGCTCTACAGTACCCTAAGGCATACCTACTAAAATTTTCTCCTGCGCTTCCTTCACTGTCAAATATTTTCGTACAAGAACCCAACTATCCCCCATTGCTTCATCAGCAATATATACTTCACCAGAAGTTTTCGATTCATCATCCCATTCTATATTAGTGATGATAAAATCACGCATTTCTGTTTCGCTATACAAATCAAATTCTGTTCCCAATAACGTGGCGCTGATTGGCCCCTCCAAAAAATTCATTGATACTTTTTCTTTCCCAACTATTTCCTCTATGGAGTAATTTTTTGTATTCAATTCCCCAACATGAAAATGTTCAAACGGATGATCCCTTTTTATTCTCTTATTATCTAAAAGGCAAATTTTTAACTCTGACAGAAATACCACATCTTCGTACGGCAATTCCGCTTCTGGATTAAATGCTATTTCTAAAATCTCCTCTAGCTTTTTTAGCGTAGTCCATAAGTCCAGTGCCGCCTCGAGCTGTTCTTCATCGAAGCCTTTATCTGGAATCGGCGTTGGTATTTGCTGTAATCCACCTATAATTACGGTTCTGTTAGAAACTCCCTTTAAAGCATTAAGCGAAGCTACTGCTTCTGAAACACTTTTTGCTTTTGTTGGCGTTACAGAATATACTATTTTTGATTTTTTAACTTCTTTTTCATTTATAATCACAGTCATTTTTAACGCCGGAAAATCTATATTAGAAAACATAATCTCATCCATACTTTCATATGGTTGACGTTTCATATTTAGTGTAACTTCATCCCCCTCAATCGTTTTAATCGTAATAGGAACGGGAGCTGGAAATGGTTCCGGATACATATAGCTTCCACTTATTTCTACCGGATCACCTAATGGGTTATGCATTGATTGTTCAATCGGTATCTGTTTTTCTTCATTACCCACCCTAACATTTTTACAGGAAAGGGGTTTTGGGTTCGATAAAAATATTCAAGCCAACGTTCTCTGGGTATATTGTTTAAAATATTTCTTAGCCGCTCATCTGATTGGTCGATTTCAAAATTCATAATTATTTTTTGTTTTAACTGCTCTAAGCTAGGTCCAACTAAGATTCCTTTCTCCGGGTCTTTATAACAGCAAAAATTACTTGGCAAATCCTGATTTATAAGTGATAATATCTCCTCTGGGACTTGCATTCCAACTTGATCATCGTTAAATACATCATCAAAATCTACAATCATATTAAATCCTCCGCAAACCTCATACTAACTTCAATTCTTGATATCAAAAAATATTTTTGAGCATCCTCTAATGGCAATTTCTTAATTGAGTCAATAATGCGTTTTAATGCTATTTCATCAGGTACGATAATATAACGAATATCTCCCCAATCAAATTTGATCCACGTTTCTTCATGCGATTGTAGTACTCTAGAATAGTAGTCTCTAGCATTTTCAGTTGCCATATTCTCAGATAGCATTAACTTTAGATTGTTTGGAAAATGCTCCGTTGGAATATAACGCCATTCACACTCATCTTGAAAAATATATGGTTTTTCTTCCCCTTCAATCTTTTCTAATCCAGAGATTGGTTTCATATACATCATAGCACTCATAAGATAATTCAATAATATCTTATCTTCCTTATGCACTTTTTTCCCCGCATTATAATAATCTGAAAAGGCATTTTTGAAATCGCAAGCCAATGGATATTCATGATTTATATAATGGATTGGTTATACTTTGAACTTACTAATATAGCCTGTTTATCCAACGCCAATCCATATCTTCCATATCGAGACATGTGACCTCCAACCTTTGCTCATGTGAGATCACAAAAGCAGGTCATCGGAAATGCAATTTTGTGTAATCCTTCGATTTTTAGATATCCTAAAGGTCCAATCACATATCGAGGAATAATAGCTTTATTCTTCAATACTATCTCCAAATATTCCAACTCTCTCATATAATTGCATAGGATATTTACACTATTACTCCATTTTAGTTTAACTGGTATTTCCGCTGTACCTTGTAACTGTATTGTATCTCCCAATATAACCGATGCCTCCGTTATTATATTCTGGAAAAATTATAACTATCCAAAATAAAAAATGTCTTATAGTCTTCTTTCGACATCAAAATCTCAACAAATATAAATATCGCTCTATTTGCTTTTATTATATTGCAATTCCCATCAAAATCGCAATACAAATTATACGTCTGAGATGTACTGTCCCTGTCATCAGGCACGGATAAAAAAGAGTGGTTCCATGATGGAATAATGTGCCATGGAATCACTCTCTAATTTCTCCTAAACACTGACAATAAAAGACTCGTTATAATATGGAATCAATCCATCATGTGTCATAAATTTCATCCCCTCCGACTTTGCCTGTGCAAGTAAAATTCTATCAAAGGGATCTTTATGTGGCGGAGCATCCTTCGGACGTACCAAAGTCTCTAACTCAGCCGAATGTTTATCGAATATTGGCAATGACATAAACCCGTTCGCTTCGCACCCTTCCGCAAGGTATTTCCCACTATATAAAAAAGTTTCCGGATGAGCCATATGCTTAATCGTAATCTCCCATACAGAAGCAGCGCTATAGTAAATTTCATTGTCCTCGTCAAGTATCATTGCCCTTGCTTCGTCCGGCAATTCCTCCGAATCCACTACTGCCCATATTGCAATATGCGTATCCAGCAAAATCTTCATCAGTCATCCACCCCAAATAATCCGGCAATTTCATCATTGCACTCGTCTATATCATGACCGTCTGCAATAAATTTTTGTCCCTTCATGCTTCCAATCCTACGTTTTTTCTTTTTTATAGCAATGTCATGATTTATAGCCATGCTTTTTGATTCTGCCGGCATCACGAATCGCTGTATCATTTCCAGAATAAAACTCAGGCTATCATCGGAAAGTCCTTCCAAAGACTGTGTAATTTGATTCTGTAATGTTGACATACTAGACCTCACCTTTCTCAATCATCCTATAAAGTCTTCTGCTTTCAAAATGATTTGCTATCATTATAATATACATATCCTTAAAAAACAAACATTTTATTTTCACCAAAATTCGTCCCTAAATTGCAAAAGTAAATTCTACCCTTTGTTTCTTCAATAGAAGTTACCGGGAGTTTGACACTTCCTTTTAAACCTCATAACACACAAATCTTGTATTTAAG
>CAJUBZ010000043.1 GCA_910584795.1 uncultured Eubacterium sp.
AAAAACTACAAAATTTCTTCGGCGTTTTCTTACAATTTCATATCGGCGTTGACACAGCTCCATTTCGTCGGTTTCCATAAGCTCCCGCAGCTCCTTAATGTCGAATGGGGCTAACCTCGCGCCGCATGAGATAAGTATGCTTTTTGCGGTCTTGCCAGAAACGTTTTGTAAAGGACTTTTTAATCAAGTTCACAGAAAATTTACATTTCAGAGCAAAAAAATAAGGCCGGGAACCTGTTTTTAGATTCCCAGCCTACGGCTTTGTTTTATGCTGTCCGCTCTGCTTTCAATTTTTTTACTTCGTCAAGAGGAAGTCCTGCATATTCCGCAATTTTTTCAAGTGTCAACATTCCATCTGCCAACATTCTTTTAGCAGTATTTATTGCCCCTTCTTTTATGCCCTCTTTTACACCCTCTTGTAAAGATTCTTTTCTCATATCCTCCATGACTTTGCACATGATTAAAATGCCCTCCTTACTTTCCTTGAAAAAACGAACTCTGTCTGCCAGTGTCGTATAATACATATCTGCCGCATTAGTACATGAAAAATCATGCATGAGTTTTCCGATTGGTGTATCTCCACGATAAGCGCCGTTTACATACAGTATATGTGAACCGTCCTCAAATCTTTCTCCGGTTCCTAAAAAGCAGCGCTCAACTGGATAAAGTGGCAGTCCTTTTCCTATCACATCATTTTCCGTGATAAACACTACCCATGTTTCTGGAAGATTGTCAAAATCATCACCTTTCTTCAAAAGAATTGCATCCATCATGCTGGAATTATACCTTGCTCTTTTTCTCCCAGCTCCTTTATCAGCTCGTTGGATTTCAACATTTATTTTAGCACTGGTATTGTCAGTAGCAAGAATATCAAGCCTTACTGAACGATTCAACAAATTTTCTACAAATACCTGCGTACGAACGTCCAGCACCTTTAAATCAGGCTTTTCCAGCACAATCTGCAATACCAGTTCTATGCTTGCCGTATCCCCCTCAAAACACTTGGTGAGGAAATCATCATCAAGCAGGCGAAAACCTCTTAGCCTTTGTAAATCTTCCTGATGTTTCTGCTCTATCTGTTCCGTCACCGTCAATCTTCCCACCTGCTTTCCCTTTCTTTTTTGTGTTTCCATATTACCATAAGCCTTTTAACTTTACAAGGAGAATCAAAATTATAAAAGCAATGATTTTATGAGAGATATAGATTTGACCACTAAAGCCAATAGCCCTACTACAAACAACGGAGCAATAGCTTTGTAATGTTGCCGAACTATGGGATATGTGTCCCTTGTAACATTATCCAAATATCTGTTTCGCAAACACTTGGCTCGTTGTTTGCAAGAATCAATTTATTATATTCCCATTTTCTAAAAATCATACCTACAATATGCAAAATTTAACAAAATTCTCCAATGACTATTAAATATTTATAAATTATGCCGATAATTTAAATAGGAAATAATTAGTAAATTACTTATAAAAGGGGGCAAATTATGATTATAAATGTTGCAATTGGTATCCTTGTTCATGAAAACAGATTTTTGTTAGTTAAACGGAAAAAGGGCAATTTCCCTAATTTATGGGGTTTGATAGGTGGTAAAGTTGAAGATGGTGAACATATTAATGAAGCTATTATCAGAGAATTAAAAGAGGAAACAGAAATAAGCGTTAACTTTAACAAACTACTTGGAGTATCAACAGAAATGGTAACTGATAATAATATTACTTCATCTACCGTTTTATATTGTTGTCTTGTTGATTTAGAGAATAATTCAAGTGTAATCAATTATTCTTCAAATGAAAGTTGGTTTTCAAAAAATGAGAAGTTAGAATTAAAATGGTTTGACCTAGAAGAATTGAATACACGTAGCGATATAGTTGGAAGTGATTTGGAATTTTTAAAACATTTTTATTTTTTGAAAGATATGAACTATTTAAGAGTTGATTGTAGACGCAAAGAAACGGGTGATTATATTTGGGAAATCGTGTGATTATGAAGAAAAAAACTATTCATATTATTTTGAAATGGAACGAGGCGGCGATATTTCATAGTGAAGCTCCTGATACTATTTTAGCACATTGTCAAATATTAAAAATATTCTCTAAAACTGACAAGTATGTGTGGTGGGGAAAGGTATCGGTATCAGGTTATTTAGGGCTAAAAAAAGATGATCTCAAATCAATAAACTCACAGATAAAAGATAAAATACCAACTTATATATTTTTATATTGTCCTGATAAATCTTTTCCTACAATGCATGTTGGGAAATTAGAGGAGGTGTCTATAGAAGATAAATCATTTGACATTCATACTCCTTCTTATTATCGGGATTTAAAACAAAAGTATCCAATACCTTTTTGGTTTAAAATATCTGATATAACTGAATTATCACTTTCAAATACTTTAGAAAACCTAGAGTATGAAAATGGGAGAGTTTTTGATCCGGTAAGTGTGAACTTCTATCCGCAAAAGATATATTTAAATTCAGAGGAAAATTATTTTTTGTATTCAAACTTATATGAACATATATTGGAGGGAAAAATGGTGAGATGCTTTAAAACAGGTGGCGCTTGCACTAGAGTCAATGAAAAGGAGTTACAATTTAATCCAAATCAAGTATTTATTGGATGTCCCTTTAAGCAAGAATATTTTAACATGGTAAAATATGTTATTAAACCAGTATGTAATGAATTAGGATACTCTACATGGATAGCAAATGAACAATTTAAGAATATAGATATAATGTGCAAGGTATGCGGAGGAATCCAAAGTTCTGCAAGAGCAATTATTGATATTACTAATTGGAACGCTAATGTTTTATTTGAATTAGGTTTGTTATATGGTTTAGGCAAAAATGTTTTACTTATAAAACATGATGATGGTGACGCTCCTGTAGATTTGAAAGGAATTGAATATGTTAATTATGATATGAATAACTTTGATGAGGCAAAAAAAATTATTAAATCCTATATGGAAGGGTGATATGCTTGAGTAAAGTAACGGTTGCGGTTGGTGCACAAGGTGGCGATGAAGGCAAAGGAAAGATTATTGATTATATTAGTAACTCTTATGATTTGATAGTTAGATTCCAAGGTGGCGATAATGCTGGACATACAGTGGTAAATGATAAAGGTGTTTTTCATATGCGGTTAATTCCTAGTGGTGTTTTTAATAGTAATGCCACTTGTTTAATAGGAACTGGGACAGTCGTGAATCCGGAAACATTGATTGCTGAAATAAATTATCTTAATGAACGAGGTGTAAATACAAATAATATATTTGTATCTTCAAAAGCACATATTTTGTTTCCACATCACATACAAATTGATGTCGAAAATGAAAAGAAACAAGGTGTTATAGATACCACAAAACGTGGAATTGGTCCGGCATATGCAGATCGTGCTTTACGTGAAAATTTACGCTTTGAAAATTTATATGAAAGCGAGGCTATTGAAAGGTATGTTCTAAATTCAATCCCCAGAATAAATTCTATTTTGGATTTTTATAACATTCCACAAATTGATGTTCAAGAATTTCATAAAAAAATCGAAAAATGGAAATATTTCTTCAAAGAACGATTGGTAGAACCAGTTAGCTATGTACACAACTATATATCTAAAGGAAAATCTGTTTTATTTGAAGGTCAATTGGGATTACAGAGAGATTTGGATTTAGGACAATACCCATATGTAACATCATCTTATCCTGCTGCTGCATATGCTTGTGTAAGTGCTGGTATTCCTGTTTTTAGTGTTACAAATGTGTTAGGTATAGCACGCGCATATCCTATATTAGCAGGACATGGTCCGTTTCCAACTGAAATGGATGAAGAAAAAGCTCAAATCTTGAGAGGAACTGGCCAAAACATAGATGACGAATATGGCATTAATACCAGAAGACCTCGCCGTATTGGTTGGCCAGATATTCCGTTGTTAAAATATACCAATCAAATAAATGGATATACAGAATTAGCTTTATGCAAATTAGATAAATTCGACCAATTTGATAAAATTCAAGTTTGTACATCCTATTCTTTGAGCGGGAACATATTAGATTACTATCCATCAACTGCTGAAATGTGGAAAGTTACACCTCAATACATTATTCTTGATGGTTGGCAATCTTCAACAAGAAATATAAGAAAAAAAATTGATTTACCTTATAATGCACGAAAATTTATAGAAATTATTGAAAATTCTATTAATGTAGAGATAAAATATGTAGGTGTTGGACCTCATAGAGATGATGTTGCTTTATAAGAACTTCTTTCTTCTCCCCGCATAGCGGGGAGAACTTTTAATAGTTAAATTTTGTTACATCTGTCGTATCTCATTTTTCAGCATACGCTTGATTTTGTCGCTCATGGTTTCCTTGCTGGTCTTGCTGAAATGAATCCTCACAATGTAGGTAGTCCGGCCAATCTTCTTCACCAGTGCGGGGGCGTCCTTAACCGGTGCTGTGGTGATAGTGTCCTCTTTGATTTTCTCGCTTCCCATAAATTCTCCTTTTCATGCAATCAA
>CAJUBZ010000044.1 GCA_910584795.1 uncultured Eubacterium sp.
AATGCTGCGAATACTACTAACAGCAATGTTAAAACTTCTAACGTGTTCATAGAATCCCCCTTTCCGTCTCCAAAAAGGGCAACCGAGGAACTATCCCCATACTGTCTACACTGATTAAAAAGAGTATAGCATATTTTGGTGGGGAATTGAATAAGAATATATAAAAATATTATTCAAATTTAATCACTTAATTATAAGTTATATCATCTTTATCTTGTGCGTAGTTCACTTACATACAACATATAATTGACATCCAAAACAAAGTCATATAAGATATCAATAGTTAAGAAAGTATATAAGGAAAGGATTATCATATAGCAGACGATTATCCTAAAATTTGATAGTTATATTGCAAAGGAGTAACTGTTCCGTTTCTCAGGCGGTGAAATAGTTACTCTTCTGCATTCTTACCATTTTCATAACCAATTCTATATGTAATATATAGAATACTGATTATACAAATAACGTAAAATAATTCTTGCGTAGCATTGCATAATATATTAGACACACAAATAATATAATACATTTCTTGTAAATTAACATTATTCATTATCTATACCTCCTTTTTGTATATTCCTTAAAAGAATGTCATTTTTACACAGACTTCTCAAAAGGTTTTTGCTTAAATAGAACTTATACTATCTGAAGGAAGATAAATTCATCTGCTATATTTGATAATCTTATACATAAATTCTTGATAAGGTAATATATTTATTATATATAGCTGTATAATAAATATTTTTCAAGAATAAATGTATATATTATAATATGGTTGTAATTTAAAAAATATGTAATATATAAATGTAAAAAATATTCTTTAATTTAATGGGTTTTTTGTTTGATTTGACGAAAAAACTAAATTAAAATCTCTTTATGGGTAAAAATGTAAAAAGATTTATTTATATGGTTGTCCTCTAAATGTTAAAGTTAGAATAGAAAGCGTTAAATATTAATATACTTTCGTGTAGTTGATATTAATGTAGTTAATTAAATAATTATAAAATTTATATGTTTTAACATAATAATCTTATAACAATGACATAACAAATTTACAGTTAATACAATAAATAAACAAAATAATTCAGATAATTTCTTGTCAAGACATTTTAAAACTGCATCCAAAAAATTAGAACTATCTTATGAAACGTACACTACATAGCACATGATCATGATACCAGTAGAGAAACACCACCACACAAATACATATACACACGAAAAAAAGACACCCACAATCAAGTGAGTGTCTTAATTATTTGCATCCAAAATCAGATCAGTTCTAAAAGAATGAAAGACTTTCAACTGCATTTATTTTTTCTTCTTTAGAAGAATGGATATAGTATTTTGCAGTAAGTTCCACGCTGCTGTGTCCGGCAAGTTCAGAGATGGTTTTCAGATCAACGTCTGGATTCTTAGCCATTGCAGTAAAGCACTGATGCCGGAGCATGTGAGGGTACACATTCTTCCCAAGTGATTTTTGACCGATTTTATTAATGATTTTATATATAGCGTTTCTGTTAAATGCCCCGCGCTGGCCTATGAATACCTTATTTGTGTCTGTTTCCGGTCTGCCATTCTGGATATAATCAGCAAGCGCATTTCGAGCGTCTTTATTCAATGGAAGTTCTCTATATTTGTTTCCTTTACCAGAACGAATGATAATACTTCCTTTACGGTCTGAAATAGTTATATCATCCATTTCCAGACTGCATAATTCAGATTCGCGGATGCCAGTATTCAAAATAAGTTGTACTATTGCAATGTGAAGTTTGTTTTCTGATGATATAGTATCACGCAGATATTTATATAATTCGTTTTTTTCCAATACTTCAACTTGTGGATCAGTTTTGCCTTTTTTCTGTACAACCTTTATATATGGCATATATCCATTATCAGATAAGAAGTCGGAGAACTTTTTAATAGAAGTTAATTTGCTGTTGATGGTATTCAGTGACATTTTCTTTTCATCTGAAAGATATTTGCAGTAGGCTTGCGTATCCATTTGCGTAATCTTATTATTGAACGGCTCTTTGGTAACGGATTCAAGCCAGTTTAAGAACAGGGTAATATTTCTGGTATATGTATTGATGGTATTCTGGCTTTTGCCTTCCTGTGCAAGTGATTCCTGAAATAATTCTAATGATTTGTACATAATGGATACCGCCTTTCTATGGGTGTTCTGCTTATCTGATAATGAAAGTATAACATATTTTAAAACAGAAAACAAGATACAAATGAATAAATATGTTTCTAGTTTAATAGAATATCGGTCTGTTTTGGCGTATATATGGCTGATTATCTCATAAAAAACTGGATACATATTTATATTTTGGATATTTGAAATTTTAAAATTACAGATGGTTTTGTATTGATGTGCAGAATATTCAGGACAAAATAAAAGCCTAAAGTCGTTTGAACTGACTTAGGCTTGTTTGTGGTGGTGTGGTTATGTTCTAATGGTTGTGTGATTCTATTCAGCTTGTGATTCGATTGGTTCATCTGGTATAAATTCTACAATATCGCCAGGTTGGCAATTTAATAAAGTGCATACAGTATTTAATTCAGCCCACGAAAGCAATATATTAGTTCTCATTTTCTGCAAGGTTGACTCTCCAAGGATTTTTTCTTTACGTAGTTTATATGTTGTATATCCGTTATTCTTTAGTAAAGCAAGGACGTTTGTTTTGTATTTTATAGCCATTATATTAAGCCTCCTTTTTATAGCTTATTATATCATGGGATATACACAGATGTACAGTGTACAAAACTGACAAAATATACACAAAATATTTGTTCATAATGTCAATATACATACACAGATATTTTGTGTATAATAAGTACATAAGATAAAGCAAGGCACAAGCCACCAACTTGAAAACCTTGCCTATCTTAAATAATTGAATAGGGAGGTGGTTATCATGTACACCGAATACGGCTATATCGGGAAAGCAGATGGCATCGAATACGCGACTGTTGAAGAAGCCATAGAAGCTAATCCAGATAATTAAGCCACACGGGGCATAGCCAGACGGCTTGTAAGCCCCCGTAATAAAACCTATTCATAACCCAAAACCAAATACGGCGGTTACTATCTAAATTATATCACAGACCGCCCAAAAAAGAAAGGTGGAAAATATGTTTAATTTCAGAATTATTACGTGTCCAGATGGGACACAGATTATTGATTCCTCTTTGAAAACCCCATACAATGCATTAACTCCAAACCAAATGCAAGAGTATATTGAAATTGATACCCAGATTGCATTTATGGAGCGTTTGAAAAGAGAAGCCCAAAGAGAAACAGACCGCAAACGGAAACTTGAACGCAACCCATTTTATAAAGCTGCATGTATGTTCGGACTGGTATAAAAAATTAATATGGAGGATAAGAAGCAATGACAGAACGTGAATTAATGATTGAGTGTATTCCACAGATAACAGAAATGGCACTGGAAATTAAGAAGATGACACCGGAGCAGTATCAGGAATTTAAACAGGACCATTTGACAGAAGTAGAAAGATCGTATCCGGTTGCTTTGGGATTCATGAAAAAGATTTATGATATTATCGAATGGAGCCTTGTGTAAAAATATATCATGAATAGCTTTGTGCTGGTATATATCTGGTATATCATTCATAAAGACGTGATATTGTACTGAATACGGTGTAATATGATATCAGTATGAGCCAGATATAACATGAATACGGATAGAATAAAGAACCTTGTAGGTAATAAATCCTTGCAGGGTTTTTTGTTGTGTCTGTATTTGCCTGTATGAGCATTATAGGACGTTATGAAAGTGCTATAGGGTGTGTTTATAGTGAGTGAAATTGCATTCAGAATATGTGTGGTGCTTATAGCATGGTGTTTTTGATGATATGATGTATGGCTCTGTAACGCGATATAAGCCGATTTAAGGGTATTTTGATATTAGGCTAGAATAGTTCGCCTAAGTAATAAAATGGCTTAAAATCGGTTTTAGAGAGTTCTAGGGCATATGGTGATAGCGGGGTGTGATATCGTGAGAGGATAGTGTTTGACCCCTGTTAGGGACAGCTAACATAGCAATACACATTTTTTTACCCATAGAAAATTTTTGAGTTTTATCCATAAACAATATCATTATTGCTGATACTGATTAAATACGTTATAATATCTATGTTGCTCAACCGATACCCGGCAACGGGAGGAGGTGTTAACATGGAGTTTATCGTATCTTTTATAATCACCGTTGCGGCTGGTGTAGCTTGCCACTACATCATTAAATGGTTAGATGGTGATGACAAGAGCAACAAATAACCTACTGGGTGCTTTGCCAGTATAAAAGTAAAGAAGAATCCC
>CAJUBZ010000045.1 GCA_910584795.1 uncultured Eubacterium sp.
ATAAATGCCCGTAAGTATTCAGCGTGATTTTAATATCCCTATGCCCTAACCGTTCTTTTATAATCAAAGGTTGTACGCCTTGATTGATAAGATACGCTACATGTGGTTCGCTCTCTAAAAGATATTTATAGGACACACCATTAAAATATTGTAAAATCGGCACATCTATAAATTGCATTTATGTTTTATATTGCATATTTTTCTGTTCTACGTTAAAATTTATTATTGAAGTGATAATAACAAGCACCATTACTTGTTGTACAGAAAATAAAGTTACAGGAGAAACATATATGAGAAAGAAATTGCAGATATTTATTTCATCTACATATGTAGATTTACAAGAAGAACGGCAAGCTGCCGTTGAAGCAATATTAGCCAGCAATAATATTCCCGCAGGAATGGAATTGTTTAAGGCAGGAAATAATTCACAATGGGAAACGATTAAAAAGTGGATTAATGATTCTGATATCTATATGCTGATATTAGGCGGAAGATATGGAAGCATAGAACCAAACAGTAAAAAGAGCTATACCCAATTAGAATATGAATATGCACTGTCAACAAATATACCTGTTTTTGCAGTAATTTTATCAGAAGATTTTCTTAATAAAAAAGCAAAAGCAGATGACACTGTAATTGAACACGAAAATAAATTTTTATATAATGAATTTAAAGACCTTGTCATGAAAAAAATGATAAAGTCTGTTGATGACTGTAAGGACATCAAATTAGCAATTTTTGAATCCATATCAGAACTTAAAGAGGAAAATGATTTTGAAGGATGGACTCGTGGCATTAGCAATTCAACCTATACAAATCTTACTGAACAAAATGCTTCTTTAATAAAAGAAAATACTGAATTAAAAGAGCAATTAAAACAATCTCCAATTGCACAAAGAATAATAGAGGATAATAATGAATTTTGGAATAAATCATATGTTTTAAACACACATGGATTGAGAGAATTTATGGAATCACCATATGATTCACAGTTATCCATTACTATGCATGATATTTTTATGGATTTAGCCCCATTAATAATGGTGCCTATTAAACTTCAACAATTAAAGAATAATTTTGAAAAAATTCTACATGAGAAACATGCCAGTGACTTTTACAGCCTCGCAATAGAAGAAAACCAGTTTCAAAATATAAAACTACAGATTTATTCTATAGGACTAATTACACTTCAGAATGATAATGATGGAGAAGAAAATATTTCTTTAACGCAAGAGGGTATAGATACTTTATGCAGATTTGGGAACTTGGATAAATAATTTTTCAAACTCTCACACATTCAAAAGAGCAACCACTATTCGTTTAGGTTGCTCTTTTAAAATTCCCATATCTACTATGGTTATTATTTGATTTTCATCTTTTTAGTTATCCCCTTCTTCCTCAACCATTTTGTATATGCCTTCTTTTGCTTTTTCGGAACTTTAATCACTGCTTTCTTGTAAATCCCCTTAAATGCCTGTGTTCCAACGGATTTGCTTTTCAGCTTTTTGGTTTTTATTGTTATGGATTTTAATTTCTTGCATCCATAAAATGCCTTCTTTCCAATCTTTGTCACACTGGATGGAATAGTAATCTTCTTTAATGCTGTGCACTTAAAAAATACATTATTTCCGATTGTAGTGACAAATTTACCTATAGTGACAGATTTTAATTTTTTACATCCGTTAAAGGCATTATCGGATATAGCAGTTACCTTATACTTTATTCCATTAAGTGAAACTGTAGCTGGAATAACAATTTTTGTAGCTTTTTTATTACTAACTTTGTAAAAGGTCACTGTCTTGCTTTGCGTAACTACTTTATATGACACCTTATTTTTGCTATCTTTTAATACTGTCCCTTTTGATGGACTCTTTGTTGTATTTGTTCCATCTGTTGGTTTTGGATTTTCTGTGTCATTTGGCTTATCTGTTGGCTTTGGATTTTCTGTGTCATTTGGTTTATCCGTTGGTGCAGATGCGTTATCTCTAGACACTTTAATTCTTACCTTAAATTGTGCTGACTCGTAATCATCTGTTTCAGCAGCAGTTATGGTAATTGTCGCTTCCCCGATGCCCTTTAATGTCACTTTGCCAGCATTAGAAACTGTAGCCACAGCATCATTGGAAGATATATAACCTAATTCTCCATCTCCATCCGTAAGTTTTGCATCCAGATTAAAATCTGCATCTCCATATTTTTTGCTGTAGTTTTGTGTTCCTGTAAATTGCTGTGAACGCTTAGTTACTGTAATTATACAGCTTGCCTTGATATTGCTTCCATCCTGACTTTCTGCTGTAATCGTTGCAGTGCCTGTCCCGATTGCAGTAACCAGACCATTTTGCACAGAAGCCACATCTATGTTGCTGGAACTCCATTTGAGCTGTTTGTCCTCTGCTTCCTTTGGAGTAATTGTTGCATCCAAAAGAAGTGTCTTTCCTTTCTCTAATGTAGCTTTTGTCTGACTCAATTGAATCTTTTCGACCTTAACGGATGTTGCTTTGTTAAATAATGCTTCAATCGTATGGTTACTGGAAATATTCTCAAAAGAATACTCCGAAACTGCACCTACGCTTTCTCCATCTACCTTTACATCACCGATATTATATCCTTCATCAGCAGTAATGGTAAATTTCTGTGTTTCTCCCTCTATTACCGTTACATCTCCATTCGGTGTGATACTGCCCCCTGTCTGGCTGGATGCAGAAATTATATATTCTTTCTTTTCATCTTCTTCCCATGATGCCGTCAAAACAATGTCACGATATGGAATACGGTAAGATGTATTTGGTTCATATGTATTTTCCCCATCCGTCCAGCCGATAAAATGATACCCCTGTTTCGTATAAGAATTTTCCGGCAAAGTCACTATCGTTCCTGCTGTTCCAGAAAGTGCAGCCGGTTTTCTTCCCGTTGTATTTGTCCCACCAGAAAAGGTTACTTTATATATGGTATCAGGATCATGGAACACTGTCACGCTACATATCGCCATCTTATATCCATCTTCGGTATATGCCGTAATTTCAGCATTGCCTACTGCTACTGCTTTAACAATGCCATCAGCACTTACTGTAGCAACTGTTTTGTCTGAAGATTCCCATGTGATTTTCTGATTGGTCGCATTTGTTGGCAAGATATTTGCGGTAAGCTGTTTCGTCTGCCCTGTCAATATGCTGACACTGGTTTCCTCCAGATAAATCCCGGCAACTGCAATACCATCATCTACCTTAACTACGCAGGCAGCGGTGTAATCGCCAATTCTTGCGATAACCGTAGCCTTCCCTGTACCAACTGCTGTCAGTTTTCCATTTACCACTGTTACAACGGATTCGTCACTTGACGTCCATTCAACCGTTTCGTTCGCTACATCCACTACCGCACTATAAGTTACCTCTAATGTGCCAGAACCATCACTTTTCAATACCATTTCCTTATTATTCATAACAAGCGGTTCATCGGAAGGGGACTTAATCAAATAGGTATCTATATTGTTGGCATAATCCATTTCATCAGAAGATGATGAAGCAACCACATATAGAGAATTGCCGCCCACCAGAGGATTCACTTCCAGATATGCTGCCGGAATGGAAACCTCAAAAGTTTTTGTGCCGGATTTTTCAATTGTACCCAATGACACCGTGCCTATGACATTTCCTTCTTCATTAGTATCGTATACCGTTACGGTCACATCTGATGCATTTTTATAGCCTAAATTTTCAATCTCGCCTTTTAATACAGCCACACTGCTGTTCCCGCTAAGATACATATTTCCAATTGCTACATCTGGCATTCCGATTTCCACAGATACCGTATTGTCAGTAAGTTTTGTTTCATTTTCTGTATAAGCCTTAATCGTCAATACTTGATTGGTAATTACTGCAGGAAGTGTATATATATAGCTTACATCCTCTGTTTTTCCAACACCAATTGCACAGGAGACAGTTCCGCTCTGCAAGACGTTATCATTGCTGTCCAAAATATCAACATGGAGTTCGGATACTTCTTTTGTTCCATTATTTGCAACGCTGAAATTTAGTGGCAGTTTTCCACTTGATATCAAAGAAGCATTATCAAAATAAACTCCCTTTCCAACGGTTATGTCCTCTGTATCTGAAAATTTCATAACCTTGAGTGTTGCATTACCATATATCGTA
>CAJUBZ010000046.1 GCA_910584795.1 uncultured Eubacterium sp.
AGGTAACTTCTATTGAAGAAACAAAGGGTAGAATTTACTTTTGCAATTTAGGAGTAATGGCAGTGAGTCAATGTCTATGGAAGAATTTGAAAAAGAATATTATAATTATATTGAACGGAGAAACTATCCACGTGAAAGACTTACTATTAATCAACGAACTGTGGTAAATCACTTGCGAAATGCTAAGTATATTGTATTCGATAGAAAAAATTATGTCAGGTATTGTGAGGCAAATCCAAAAGTAATATGGGAAAAGATTGATTTTACACAGTATAGGAATCTTGTTATATCAACTGAGTTGATATACAGGGATTATGCCGAATTGATGGAAGAATTAGATATTAGGGATGGATATGAACTTTTTTATGTGATTAAATCCTCTATCGAGAACTGGAATACTTCTTTATTTGAGATAAATTGCCGCAGAGTTCCGGTTATTGTGATGGGGGATGGCAGTGAGGAACATCAGGCTGTTCAATTATTAAAAGAACTTTCACCAATTGATTTTCAATCTTATTATGAAGCATATGAAGAAAGATTTGGGGTAAGAAAAGAAAGTGCGCAAGGCAATCCGACAATTTCAGGCATCTTGGCGAATTATTATACAGAAGGTATATATGCCATTGATGTTCCGTCAATTGATGAAAGAGATGTTGCTGCATTCAAAGAGGTATTGGAAATAAAAAACTTTTGGTTTACAGATGAACTTGAAAGAGAGTTTGAAAAAGTATGTATTCATTCGTCGGATGACGCGTTTAATAGTGCTGCTTTCAAGAGATTAGGGTATACATTAAATATGGGCTATGCATATAATGACATATATAGTTCTGTTGTTAATTATTTTGATGCAGAATTATTTTCGTCAGATATTGTGGATTTAAATGAGTTAGATCGGCGGCTTGTGAATTTATCTATTTTTAATTCAGCACTATATAAAAAGAAAATGGACTTAGAATATATCGAAGTGGCACCCAAAATTTTGATGTCTATTTCTCAGGTGGAATATGTATATGGGATTACTATAAGTGATGTAAAAAAATTACAAGAGTGGGTGCTAAAATGTGAAGATAAATATTTTAATGCACATAGTTTGTGGAATAGGCTGTCAGAATCAGGTCTTTCAGAAAAGCTGCAAAATAATGAATGGATGTGTACATGTATATTTAGACAACAGGAAGCGATAGCATCTTTGCAGGTAGCTGGCGGAATTATTTTGTGTAGAGAATATAGCGAACTTAATTTTGGATTAATATGCAAGTGGCTGGTAGAGAAAAATGGAAGAATGACAATACAAAATTTAACTTTGCTTTTTAATGATACTTTTTCAACAAGAGTTCTTGTAAGCAAGATTGCGGAAAAAATGAAAGCATATGGTTTATGGGAGACATTTGTAACAGATTCATTTGAAGAATATATTGATAATCTTGTAGTTAATACGGATTTGGAGCTGGATGATAATGATTTGTTCCAAGAGGAATTTTTCTAAAATGAATGGTTGAATATATGTTTTAAAAAGATATGATTTTATTTAAAGCAGTAAGAAATATTCATACCAGAAAGAGAGGCGTTTGAATGATACCATTAAAGATAGAAACTTTGTTAGAAGGACGTGTTGTTGAACATGACCGTGTAGAGTATAAAACAGGCTGGAATCCTAATGATATTATTCATTCTATTTGTGCGTTTGCAAATGACTATGATAACACGAATGGCGGATATATCGTCATAGGGGTAAAAGAGAGCAATGGTATGCCTGTATTTCCGTTAGAAGGTGTTCCGAAGGAAAAGTTAGATTCCATACAGCAGGAAATATTTCAGTACTGTAATCAGATTATTCCAAGGTACATTCCAAGAATGGAAGTGGTTGATTATAAGAATGAAGGAATTTATTTGATATATCTATGGTGTTCAGCAGGTGATAGCGGTCCTTATCAGGCGCCGAAATCAGTGTATGTTGAAAATGGCGAAAAAGCTGACAAAAGTTTGAAATATTGGATTAGACCGGCATCGCTTACTACAGATGCGAAACAGGATGAAATATCTGAATTGTTTGATAAATTTAATTCTGTGCCATTTGATGACCGTGTCAATAGAAAGGCAAAAATTGATGATATCATGAGAGGCTATCTTGAAGATTTTATCAGGAAGAGCAACAGTAGTCTGGTGATGGAATTGAATAGCAGTTCATTAGAGGAACTGCTGCTTGCACAGGAAGTTGCAAATGAGACAGATACGGAATTAGATATCAGAAATATCGGTGTATTGATGTTTGCGGAACATCCGGAGAAGCTGATTCCGGGGGCATATATTGAGCTGATTCGATTTCATTCAGAAGAAGCCGAGGCATCGGATGATTTTACGGAAAAAATATTTACAGGACCAATATGGAGACAGGTTCAGGATGCTTTGAATTATATAAAGACAACTGTGATTGAGCAAAAAGTTGTAAAGGTTCAGGGTCAGGCGGAAGCAGAACGATATTTTAATTATCCATATAATGCATTGGAAGAAACATTGGTAAATGCAGTATTTCACAAGTCGTATCGCGAGCCGGAGCCAGTGGAAATCCGTATATATGTGGATAGCATTCAGATACTCAATTATCCCGGACTTGCGAAATGGATTAATCTTGAACGTTTTGTATCAGGAAAAGTGAAAGGAAGGAAATATCGTAACAGAAGAATTGGGGAATTATTTAAGGAGATTGATTTATCTGAAAAAAAGGGAACAGGTATTCCTAAAATATTAAGAGAACTGAAACAAAATGGTTCACCGGAGCCTGAGTTTGATATGGATGAGGAAAGAACTTATTTAAATGCGATTATTCGCATAAGAGACGGTTTTGAAAGAAAAGAGAAAATGTCCGAATCAATGTCCGAATCAATGTCCGAATCAATGTCCGAATTGGAAAGAGCAAGAATGCAGATTATTTTGATTTATCTGGAAACAAATAAAGAAATAAATAGCGCTGCTGCGGCAAAATTGCTGGAAGTTGAAATAAAGACGGCAAGTCGTTTGTTGTTGAAAGCTGAAAAGCTGAATATTCTTAAAGGCGCAGGAAAAACAAAAAATAAGGTTTATTTTAGGGAATAGTGCAAATGAATGTCATAAGAATGAATTAAGAGACCTATCTCCATCATAAGAAAAATGATGGAGATAGGAAACAGGCTGTTAATTAAATTCATTCATGGCATTCACATAATCTTGTAAGCCATTTGCTTTCAATGCAAGCTTCGCGTATAAAAGCGGTGTTTCTTCTGCTAAATGGTACAGATAGACTACATCACTGGGATTATCGAAGATAACAGAGGAATTACATTCTTTACAACGGATAACAAGAATGTAATTTTCGCCATTGTTGACAATGATGGAATCGGTTGCAGGTTCGTACATACCAAACTGAAAAGTAAGATTGTTATTCATGCTGGTCTCCTTCCCACAGATACTTTGCACCATCCAGCAGGTCAATAATAGCTGTCAGCATATTGGTGTATTCAGTCTGTAATTCCTTAATGGATTCCAAAGAAGGAAGCGTATCAAGAGTAACATCGTTTGCGGTAAATTCTTTTTGCATTTTAAGTAATTGTAGGTACAGTGCGTTGACAGTTTGTAGCAATGGATATATGGTTTCTTTCTTGCCAACAACGCAGATGCGGTTGTAAATGCAGGAACGGACAAAGTAATCTTTTTTCATCATTCCACTGGCAAGAATGTGTGCCTCAATTTGTTTGCGTTCGGCATCGGTGATTCTGAAACTAATGGTTGGATTTTTATGTTTATTGCTCATAGTGGTGCTCCTTTCGTTTTGACAGTGGCAGCAGGTATAATAGATAGCCTGACAGTCACATGGATTTATTCGTTGTGAGTAATAAAAAAGTAGATTATATCAAGCCGATGGAAAATTATCGGTGCAGATACTGCAACT
>CAJUBZ010000047.1 GCA_910584795.1 uncultured Eubacterium sp.
ATAAAGTGCGTAAGTTTTTGTTACCGGTAACTTACACACTTTATATTACACTCCCGGAAAACCCGCTGTTTATGCGGTCTCCCGGCGTTTCGTTGTCTACTCGAACTCGGCGTGTTCTTTGTTGTGTTTAACTGTATTTGTTTAATTTTTATACAAATTCACGCCCATTTTTACATCAATTACATCATTTATTATGACTTGCTGATTTTTTGTTGCCAAAATGTTGCCGCCTTCATTTATCTCTATAATGAGAACCGCACTGAACAATCTTTATCATATTATCTTCTATACGATAAACAATACGATTTGCATCATCGATTCGCCGGCTCCAATAGGATGCCAAATCACCACTTAATCTTTCCGGCTTTCCAATTCCTTCGTATCCATTCCGGTCAATATCCCTCAATAGCTGGAGAATACGTTTCAATATCTTTTTATCTTGTTTTGTCCAATATTCAAAATCTTCCCACGCCGCATCTGACCATGCCTTAATCATCAAAGTCCACCTCATGCACCGTACCACCTGTGGCTTCCATTTGCGCTACAGACTCTTTAAGCCTAGCCATATTTTCCTGCGAATAAAAAGGATCAACAGATACTTCAAACGGTATTCTTTTCTCTCGTCCCAGTTTTTTGAGATAAATATTTATAGCCGTAGATAAAGACATTCCAATATCAGCGCAAGCCTGTTCTGCCATTTTCTTTACATCATCCTCTATACGCAAACTGATTTGAGCCATTATATCACCTCTCTCTTTATGATATGTCTAGTATACCCTATAACGCAGCATTTGTAAAGCATTTTGCTATACATACATTTATTTAAACACGGTATGTTCTTTGGTGTCATTAACTGTATTTATTCATGTCAAAATGTTGCGTTGCTATAATGTTAAAACCTCTTTCAAATCTTCTATCTGCATTGGCAATGAAAGATAACGTCCATAATCCAATGGAACTGTCGTTGCATGCGCTATAAAATCCACTAAATTATGGACAAAATGATTAAAAGCATATTGATTATCCACCATGTTAAAAGCAGAATCTGCACCAATTCTTCCGGGTAACACTCTTGCTATATCTTGTCGCGTATCTAAAAAAGATATATATGCTCCACTAATAGATAAAATTTTATTTATATATTCACATTCCTTATTACACTTTTCTTTCATGTATTTTATTATACTGGCAGTTTTTGTATTGAGTTCTTGACATAATAAGAATGTAAAAATTTGCTTCAAAGTATCACTATCACTATTATACACTATTTTTTCATCACCAAGACTGCTTCGAATTGCTGTTGCTGACAAATATTTTCTATAATTATACCCATCATCATTATACCTCTTCAGTTGATTAACCTTACTTAGTTTTTTAACTGCATCTTTAATTTCTGTCATACTTGCTACAGATTTAACCTCACCAACAGCAATAACACTTTCACAATTGTAATATGTATTTGCCTGATCCTCATTAACAGTAAACTTCATTGCAAAATTTTCTTCATAAAGTATGATATCGCACTGTTGAGATGTATTACCATAACTGTCTATTACAAATCCGCTTCCAATTCCAACTCCCGCAGGTAGTATATTTTTAAGTTTCATTCTTGCACTATTTTCCCGTCCACTGCCGACTGCATGCGGATGGGTAGTTATTCCAGCCTTATCAAACTCAAATACTAACTCTTTGCCTAACATCCTTATATATTCTTGGGTGCTAAATTGATTATTCATCCTATCTCCTCAAAAGTAAATTCATGGCAACAAAATCTACACACGTTAAAATAGTGTAAATACAGCAGGTAATCCAATAGACTACCTGCCATATAAAATAAATTATGCTCTCTTGTACTATTCGAACTCAGCGTGTCCTTTGTAATTCTTAACTATATTTGTTTAAGTTTGGTGCAAATACACGCCTGTTTTTACTTCAATTACATCATTTATTATGGCTTGCTGATTTTCTGTTGCCAAAATGTTGCCACGCATTTATTATAGCAAATCCTCATAAATTGGCAACCTGTTTTTTGAAATGTTATGCAGTATGTTATGCAGTAAAAGCATTCTAAACGCAACAAACACGAGCCATAAACCAAACACTAATTTTCTCCTTAACTACCCTTTATACATGGTGCTAGCACCATGTATAAAGAACATTAACAAGGAATATATCACACTTGCTACCACTCTAATAAACAAACTGGAATACATCAATAGTCTGCTGATATTTCCCACCTTTTTCATTGGGATTTCTCTGTTGCTTTAATCATTATCTCACTCCGCAAATCTCTTGACTACCTCTCGTAGCTTTATAGCCTTTTCACAATACCATTCAAAATATTTATCCCAATTTTCAGTATTAAAATCAGCATTATACGTGTCATATCCAAACACCGCATCTATAGATGCCTCATGCCATGAGATTTCTTCACCCAAAAACTCCTCAATAGCTATTTTTTGCGCTAAAAAATGGTTATACAAATCCTTGTTTTTACTAATATATATCTGAGCAGCAAGACGGTTTTTTGTCATAGTGGCAGTCAATGTAATGTGACAGTGTCTGTTTCCTACCGAGAGATCATACCAACCTTGTGGATATGCCTTTCTTTCACTAAAAATTTTTTTAAATTCGGTCTTATTAAAAGCATACTTCTTGAATGCTTCCCAATATTCGAGATTAGTTTTCTTTGTATCTGACAATCCCTCAGATGCTTTCATTGCTTTTGCCCAATCATTAGGGCGTTCCACGACATTAAATCGAGGGGCGGGGACAGAACCATTGATTTTCCATAATTCGATCTCAAGCAGAAAGAACCCGATGTTCTCATCTGTATGTTGATTGAGCCATTCCACTGCTTGCCGATGTTCATCCCGAGCGCGTTTAACGATCCAGATAATAACAGATGCCTCCTTCCCCGCCGCATATGTTATTATCTTACCAAGGTGGTCATGGTTTGTATCCTCTAGTTGATTTTCAATGATAATCTTCCTACCTGTTCCCTCCTCTGTAGCAAAAAGATCAACAGAGAAACTCCCCACAGGAGACTCTCTTTCCTCAAGATTAATATCAATTCCAACCGCCTCTCCCAGCATAGTGAGGTTCTCATCCCTTGCAAGCCACACCGTAAAATCCCTCGCCTCATTTGACCATATCTTTCTCAAGTCTTCTACCCGTTCAATTTTTCCTAACTCCGGCATATATACCTCCCAAACTCTGATTTGTCTATATCTTTCACGTTTTGATTATGCCACTCATATCCTCTGTTTTCCACCATAAAATACGGGGCACAGCAACCGCCCAATGTCATTAAGTTAATACTAACGTAAAAGTCTATTCC
>CAJUBZ010000048.1 GCA_910584795.1 uncultured Eubacterium sp.
GTATGCGTATTGTGGAGGGAATCCGGTTAATTATGTGGATCCGAGTGGGCATAAAGCTAAGAAAAGCTTAAAAAAGGTGACAGGTCCAAGAAAAAATAAAAGACATGGAGCAGATAAAAGGAAACCTAGTGGATCAAGGGAACGGAATGTCGGTCATGTAAACGGAGAAGAACATTCAAGAGTTCCTAAAGGTAGCAATGGAAGAGCAAAAAGAACTGTTAAAAATGTTGCTAAAGCGGGGGCAGTCATTGGAGCAGGTTATGTGATTTATAGAGGCATAAGGATGTTACCTTCACTATTACCGCCATTTTGGTGGACTATTCCTGGAAATGTCGCAATTCCATAGTATAAATAAGTTTAGTAAGGGAGAAAAGATATATGCGAGTAACCAAACTATCAAATGGATTAACATTTATATCTTATCCAATACAACATGCAAAATCTGTTGAAATGGGATTATATATAAAAGCAGGTTCGAGATATGAGACTAAAAGCAATAATGGAATTACGCATTTACTTGAACATATACATTTTAGACAACTTGGTGATATGTCTCAGGAAGTGATATATCAAGAGACAGAATGTATGGGAAGTTCTTTGCGTGGTACTACATATAAAGATATGGTGAATTTTCACATGAAAGTCAGACCGAAATATTTGGAAAAGAGTTTATTGTTTTTCGAGAAAATTCTAACAACATTTAATTGGACAAATGAGCAATTGGAAAGTGAAAAAAAGATTGTTTTTAATGAAATATATGAAAAAGAGGATGAGCAGGAGTTACAACTGATTTCAGACGAAACAATTTGGCAGGAGCATTCACTATCACAACCAATATTAGGAGATGAACAGACTATAAAAAGAATCAGTCTAGAGGAATTAGTAAATTACAAAAAAGAGATATTTTGCAAGGAAAATATGGTTTTCGTTATCACTGGAGCTATTAAAGATGATGATATTAAATCAATTACTAAGCAGTTTGGAAGGATTCCGATTGCTGATAATAAAAGAACGTTTATAGATAAAAATGTTGTAGAGAAACAATTTCAAAGAACACCTAATATAGTTATGAAAAAATATTCTTCATGGAGCCTTTTAGATGTTCAGTTATCTTTTGATGTGAATTTGAAATTAGTTAAAGAAAATGAAATTCTGTTTTTGAATAGTATTATCGGTGGTGGAGATGGTTCTCGGCTACAAAAAGAGATGCGTGAGAAGATGGGACTTGTATATGACATATACTCTTATGTTGAAATTTATGATGATGTAGCAGTTTTATCAATATTTTTTTCTATTGAAAAGAAGAACTTACAAATAGGTCTGCAAAAGATTGTGGATATTCTTAATAATCTAAGAGTAGATATATTTCAAAGAGATATTGATATGAATATGACTTTTTTTACAGAAAACCTATGGTTTTGGTTAGAAGATTCTTATGAACTAAATTATCAGTTGGGATGTGACTTTGTAAAAGGAAAAGAAATACTGACGATTGAAGAAAGAATTAAGGAAAACGAAAAAATAGAATATTATCGCTTGCGAGAAGTGTCAAACGTTATATTCAAAAATAAAAATATTTCTTTAATTGTAATGGGGGACACAAAAGGCTTGTCAAAGAAACTGTTAAAAGATTGGTTAGAAGTGTAGGATATATATTCTTAAAAATGATACATAAAAGAACCATTGCTGTAATGTATTAAGCAATTATTAAAAAAGGATAGCAATGAACTAAAAAGGATTGAATCCCA
This sequence comes from uncultured Eubacterium sp., assembly GCA_910584795.1. Lineage (GTDB taxonomy): Bacteria > Bacillota > Clostridia > Lachnospirales > Lachnospiraceae > Eubacterium_G. The sequence goes on from CAJUBZ010000048.1 coordinate 1,749, forward strand.
TAATTCTTATAGGTTTCAATCCTTTTTTCTTAATCCGTTTCATCAATAAGGTAATCATAACTAATATGAAAGAGCTGTGCAAATGCTCTTATTTCATAATCTTTCACATATCTTTTATTTGTTTCAATTCTAGTGATAATATTTTTGTCTATATCATAACCTTCTAGTTGGAGCTTGCGAGCCAGATCACGTTGAGAAAGATGATGGAGTTTCCTCAATGTAGAAAAAGAAGGAGTAGTTATCAATACATTTTACGGAGTCAAAGGTGAAGAATATAATACTGTTATTGCATTTGGAATATTAAATGGTTATATTCCACATTGGAATACTATAAAAAATACAACTCAACAATATAGAGAAGCAGAGACAAAAAAACTATTATATGTCGTATGTTCTAGAGCAATGAAAAATTTATATCTTTTTTCTGAGCAAGGGCGAATGATCAAGAATGGAAGCCCCCTTACATTGACAAACAAAATAGCTATATTAGATTATGAGTATAATAATTTATAAGTTGTACGACGAAAATAATTATGCTGAATGTCTCCTAATAATGTGTATATGATATAGATATAAAGATGTTAGCGTATGAGATACATGCTCAAAACTGTAAGAATAATACATTGTGATTTGTACAAAATAATGCTATAATTATGTACAAATAAAGGAGGTGTTATTATGCCACAGATTAGACCTATTACAGATTTGAGAAATACAAATGAAATGTCAGAGATTTGCCATAGCAAGAAGGAACCAGTGTTTATAACGAAAAATGGATATGGAGACATGGTTCTTATGAGCATGGAAACTTATGAACATTTAATAAATGGTATTGAGATGGATAATGCCATAGCGGAAGCAGAAGCAGAGTATGCAGCAGGAGCAGAACTTTTGGATGCGAGAGAAGCATTGGCATCTCTTAGGAGGAAACATTTTGGATAAATATATGGTTAAATTAATGCCAAAGGCGTATCGTGATTTGGATGATATAGAATGGTATATTGCCAACGAATTAGAAGAACCTACAACTGCATTAAATTTAGTAGAAGAAATAGAAAATGCTATTCTGAGTCTTGAAATGTTTCCACAAAGAGGAGCATTAAGAAAAATTGGAAGATATGCGGAAAAGGGATACAGGCATATTTTTGTTAAGAATTATACAATTGTTTATCGAATTGATGAAGTTAGAAAGTGGGTTATTGTTGTTACAGTTAGATATACTCCAAGTGAATTTTAAAATTTGACCAATTTCTAAATGAGCCTGACCAACTTTCAATAAAAGAGAATATAGAACGATTGTATTATGAAAAACATTAATAAAAAACATAATCCCTGAGCAGAACCAGATTGATGTATCAGATAGAATCTGACTTACCGGCATGGTTGCTGCTCAGGGATTTTTGTATAGAAGGAGGATGTTATTAACTTTTATTATTTCAGGGAGGAGGACAAATGAAGAAAAAATAATATATTTAGCACTTATAATTATTACAATATTATCGGGGTGTGCTGACATTACCGTGGATGATGTTACTTATATAAGCGAACAGATAGGCACAGATATTTCCGGAAGTAAAATTATAGAAAAAAC
>CAJUBZ010000049.1 GCA_910584795.1 uncultured Eubacterium sp.
TTTAATTCCATTGTCGCAAACTTCTGTTTTGCATAAATCAACATTATCAATAAATGTGATATTCCTAAAGAACGTATAATGTCCTTCAAGATTAGACGCTATTAAATCTTCAAATTCGTCAGATACTTTTTTATGAGCTTCATCAGCTAATTTTTTAATTGCTTTATGTTTTTTCCACGGTTCTGGTAACCCATGAAATGGGAGCTGATTAGACGCTAATTCCGAAAAAGTTTCAAAGATAAGATAACGAGTTGTGTAATATACTTTTTTGCCATTACAATTTAGCTCTATTATCGGTTTGAAGCGAGTACGATGTTCTTGCTTCATTGGATTAATAATAACGCTCAATAAATCCGTATCTTTTTCAAATAATATCAACTGAGTTATAAACGGATCATTCAAATATCTCAAAACTCCTTTGGACATATCAAATGGAATATATTGCGTTTCATCATCTTGAATAAATTTTGTTGGATTGGGATGAGTTCCATTTGTTATTGCAATAAAATCAGAAAAAGACATTTGATTCAAATCATATATAGGGTCAGGTCCTTGCATAAAAGCCAAAAGCGATTCTGCCGCCTTCCCAAAGGTAGCTTTAAGAGTTTCGCCAAATCTCAATCCTAAATCATAATCAACAAGATTTGTAGCAAGCAATTCTTGTCCCTTGAGTTTTGACTGGCTTAACAAATCCATATATGAAGAATCGGAATAATCCAAAGACAAATAACTTGACGTGAAGTCTGCAACAATAATATCTTGAGGGCATAGGCTATTTATACAGCGATATTGATTATATAGTTGAATTAAATAAGTCAACGTTAACAATTCAGGGAAAAACATATTTGTAGCCGATGTATATCGTGCTGCTGTATAGTCAAGTTTCAGAAATGGAGAAATAGCAAGAATATATCGACAGGTGTGTAAAAAATCTGTCAATTCTTCCTCAAGTATCATACGTTTTGAATCGACATCAGATTTCAAACCAGAATAACAACCGATTACATTCAAAATATCATTAAAATTTTTTATGTTGTTTATTACCCATTTCTCAAATTCTTTACAAAAGTATTTAAGGCTATCAACTATTATATTGTCTATTTCGTCTTTTCTGAAGTATTTTGAAGCAATATAACCCCTTGCTTGCAAATTCTTCTTTAATCCCTGAAGATACATATATTGGTATTCATACTTATCCATCATGGAGTTATGGTATTATATGCGTTTTATAGTTCTAATGAGTTTTCCTTTAACAAAAAATCGTAGATACCCATAGTGGTAATACCGGCTTCATTACGGCGGATTATAATGTTGCTACCTACAACTATTATTTTCTTAAACGAGTCATCGACATTTCGTAACGAGGCTTCCTCCTGTCTTATTTTATCTTCATCAAGCATTTGATATGCCGATTGAATATAATATTTTCGACTGCCTTTGTTACATACGAAGTCTATTTCAAGCCGTACACGTTCCTGTTTGCCTTCTGCATTGCGCCTTACAATCGGCACGACACCGACATCTACATTAAATCCTCTTATCCGCAATTCATTGTAGATTATATTCTCCATCATGTGCGAGGGCTCCAGTTGTCGGAAATTCAACCGAGCGTTTCTCAGTCCAAGATCCGTGAAATAATACTTATATGGTGTTTCAAGATATTTCTTGCCCTTGACATCAAAACGAGAGGCTTTTTCTGCGAGAAAAGCCTCGCAAATATAATCAAGATAACTGCAAACCGTGTTACGGCTTATCTTCTCCTTCTTCACCGTTGTAAACGTGTTTGCGAGTTTTGTCGGATTTGTAAGGCCACCTATTGACGAAGATATGAAATCCAAAAGGTTCTCCAACTCCTCATCATTTTTAATCTGATACCTTTCTTTAATATCTCGCAGATACGTTTCAGTATATAGGTTCTTCAGATAATCGCTTTTCAGTTCATCATTATTGAATTCCATTATCTGAGGCATTCCGCCATAGATCATGTATGCGTCAAGAGCATTTTCTTGAGAACCTTTATAGACCGAAAAATATTCCTTAAAACTTAGCGGATGTACCTTTATTTCAAAACTACGTCCTCTGAATGTGGTGATAACATCTTTGGATAGAAACTTGGCGTTGCTTCCTGTCGCATAAACATCTACATTAGGCACTTTAAGATAACTGTTCAGAACGTCCTCAAACTCATTCACAAGTTGAATTTCGTCTATCATCACATAGTGCATTGCATCATCTTTAACAAGCGAGTCTATATGAGCCAAAAGGGCGTCGGGGTCTCTCAGTGCCTTATTTCGTCGATTTTCCAAATCGATTTTAATTATATGGTTGTCAGAAACACCCTGTTCTCTCAGCCATGAGGAAAACAACTGAAAAAGTAGATACGATTTGCCGCATCGCCGTATGCCGGTTATGATCTTAATCATTCCGTTATGGCGGCAGTCTATTAGTTTTTGTAAATAGAGAGGTCGTTGAATAATCATATATTGACATCGAGTGTCATTTGTGACACTAATTATCAATACAAAGTTAAGCCTTTTTGGTAATCTTGCCAACTTTTTTAGAAGAAAAATAAAGGTCGCTCACAAAATTAGCCCTATAAACATAGTGCTCATAGGGCTGGTTTACAAAATCCACAGAAGGAAAATATCGTTAATCTCCCTTCTTATGGATATGAGGTTTGAGAGAGGGTGTGTTTCCCGGTGTGGATTTATTATCCCTCTGACGACGATCTGGCTTGCCTGTGGACTTGGCAATTCTTTTTGGGCCCGGTTTTATTCCCATAATAAAAACAACCTTTTTTAGTTTTGTGACACTATTGTCATTTATTTATCAAGCAAATAGCATGCCAATATTCAATTTGATATCAATCTGACATTCTGTCAGATGCGATAGTGCCAAACGCCGCCTTTGGCGGCCGAAATTTTTGAAAAATCAAGGTGGGTAACTTCATCACGAGGTCGCCCACCTTCTCTATATTACGACTTGGCAAATGTTCGGTTAAAATCGGGTGTATAATCCCGTCACATCGGTGAAGATGTCCTCCAGCATATCGCAATAGACGCCTTCGTATGTTTTGATGTCCTTTGTCTTGACCTCAAAGGTCTTGTGGTTCATACTCTGACGGTAGAAACGCAGGTCGTAGAGGTCTGCGCCCTCGTCATGTACAACCGTCCGCGATAGCAGGTAAGCCATAAAAAGAAAGCCGTCCAGATTT
>CAJUBZ010000050.1 GCA_910584795.1 uncultured Eubacterium sp.
CTGATTATGAAAATCATATGAAACTTGATTCGGTTATGCAGTTGCAGGTTATGAATGAAATGATGAAAGGTCAATTTTATACATATCCCGTATCAAGTATAATGATACTTGGCATTGCGGGTGGTAACGGTCTTGAACATATCCAAAAAGACAGGTTTGATAAAATATATGGCATTGACATCAACTCGTTTTATCTGCAAACAGTCGTTCAAAGGTATTCTGAATTGAACAGTCTTTTGGAATGTCTGTGTATTGATTTGCTAAATGAAACGGATAAATTACCAAAAGTTGATATGGTCATTGCAAATCTGTTGATTGAGTATATCGGATATGATTGTTTTCAGAAAGCTATCGTACAGACAAGCCCAAAGTATGTTTCATGTATTATTCAAATCAATATGGAAGATAGCTGGGTATCAGATTCCCCCTATCTTCATGTATTTGACGGACTGGAACAGGTGCATCATCAAATGGAAGAACAGTCATTGCAGAAAGCAATGTTCAAAATTGATTATCATACAATCAAAACTTTAGAACGTATGCTGCCTAATGGCAAAAAACTGGTACAAATAGATTTTGAAAAAAATCTCTCTATATAATATTTTCATTCCAGCGGTCACGCTTTGCAGCATGGCCGCTTTCCTATATGGGGAAAGAACAGAACCGTGCCAAAGCCCGGCCGTTGGTGTGTCAATTTGTTCTTTTCGTTATATTTATCCAAATGGGTTAGATTTGTCATAGCATAATTAAAACAACTATAAAGTAGATTGATTTGACAATGACACATTATTTGTGCCAAATTTAATGTGCTTATGTATCATAAAACTTGACAATGACACATTATTTATATACAATATAATGTGTATGAAAAGGAGTGACTGTCATGAAAACTGAGAATACAATAAAAACTCTTTTGGAAAATTCGCCGGATGGTACTATTACGGCCAGACAGATAACAGAATCCGGAATGCACCGAAGCATATTGCAGAAGCTTGTAAAGGATGGAGAATTATATCGTTATGGACGAGGGCTTTATATACGGAGTGATATATGGGAGGATGACATCCATCTGTTGCAGTGCAGGTATGGACGAGGTATCTATTCTCATGATACAGCGTTGTACCTTTTAGGATATTCCGACAGGACACCGGCAAAATATACAATGACTTTTCCAAAAGGGTATAATGCGCCTTCTCTTAAACAGGAAAATATTATTGTGAAACGAGTTGTGCCAGATAATTATACACTTGGAATCATCGAGATAAAGTCGCCCTGCGGGAATCCCATCAAAATATACAATCTTGAAAGAACATTATGTGACATTGTGCGTGGCAGCGGCAGTGATATTCAGATTGTAAATGGAGCAATGAAACGGTATGCGGCTTCTAAAGAAAAAGATATATACAAGTTGATGAAATATGCGGAGCAGCTAAGAGTAAAACCAAAGATATTACATTACATGGAGGTGCTGTTATGATAACCAGAAATCCAATGCAGCTGAAAGCATTCATTAAGAAAAAGGCAGCAGAGAAAAATATTTCTGCCCAGCTTGTCATGCAGAACTACATGTTGGAACGGTTGTTGGAAAGAATTTCGCTATCTACATATAAAAACAATTTTATATTAAAAGGCGGATTCTTAATATCGGTAATTGTTGGGCTGGATACCAGGACAACGATGGATCTGGATACAACAATAAAAGGTTTTACATTAACCCATGAATCAATCCGAAGGATTTTTAAGGAAATATGTGCTGTTGAAATAGAGGATGATGTGAGCTTTACTTTAGAAGATATTTATGATATTCGTGAAACAGATGATTATCCCGGTATACGTGTCTCTTTAAAGGCGAACTATCCTCCCATCAGTGTACCTCTGACGGTAGATGTTACGACTGGGGATATAATCACACCGAAAGAAACAGAATATACATTTAAACTTCTCTTTGATGACAGGACATTAAGTATATTGGCTTATAACCTGGAAACAGTCCTGGCAGAAAAAATAGAAACTGTATTATCACGCAGCATTGCCAATACCCGCCCAAGAGATTTTTATGATATACATATCATCTTTGCTTTGCGTGGAAATGAATGCGATAAAAATATTTTGAAACGAGCATTGGAGCAGACAAGTGCAAAGAGGGGCAGTAGCCAGGTGATGCAAACTTATGTGGAAATCATTAAGGAGATCAGGGATAATCCACAGATGCAGAACCTTTGGAAAAAGTATCAGAAAAATTTTGATTATGCAAAAGATATTACTTTTGAAGATACTTGTAATTCTGTTAAATATATCATGGATTACGTTATGGCAAGGTGAAGAATACATTAGGAAGATGCTGGACCTAATTTGTGCAAAGAAAGAGATGTCATAAATCAATATTTGGCCTTTACAAAGATATATAATGAACAGGTGAAACTGCATGGAAGTACCAGGAAAGCAGTTCTGGCGACAATCCGTATCTGCAAGGCTCAGAATGTACTGGGCGAGCATCTGTCAGGGCGTGAAAAGGAGGTTGTGGATATTATGATGACATTGTTTAATGAAGAATATATTTTAAAAACTTATGTGGAAAGTAAAGAGAAAGAAGCCTCGGAGAAAACAAAAATAGGATTAGCTCAAAAACTGTATAAGAAAGGAAATTCTGTAGGAGATATTGCAGATATTCTTGATTCCTCTGTAAAAGAAGTGGAGCAGTGGCTTGGACTTGTCAGAGCTTAATGACATTGTACTATACAATTATATAATCTAAAACGGCCGGCGGAATATGATTATATATTTTTGTCTTATCATGTGATAGGTTTTGTTGGATAGTGATTTACCCACAAATTATATTACTGGTATAATGACAATTTCGAGAATTAGTGTTATAGTGATTACAGTTAGAACAAAGCGGACCGGATGAGTCCAGAAAGGAAAGAATCATGGCAACAGTTAATTTCGCAGCGAATGCTTTCGCATATTATCTGCATAGCGAACATTATGAGGCACTGTTCAGCAAAGAAAAAGAACAGAGTCTGGTTAAAATGCGCTCATGTAAGGTAAGAAAACGGCGAAAAACTGTGTGATATCCGGGTAGGACTATAAAAAGCCTGCCGGAAGCAAGACATGGATTTGTGTACCGCTTATCTTGTATGAGGTAGGCGGTATTTTT
>CAJUBZ010000051.1 GCA_910584795.1 uncultured Eubacterium sp.
ATCATACAGGTTTGCTCCGGTTTTGTATAGGTACGCACTATCTACCGTTTACGATGATTGTAGCCACACGACCAGAACCTACTGTACGTCCACCCTCACGGTATTTGAATAGCGTTTTTTGTGGTATTTTCTATGCTTTTTATTGTGAAAAACGGCGTAAAATCGTTGTTTTTGTGTGGCGTATTTTTATTTGCATGATTTCTTGGCACCGTTTTGGCACCGTTTGGAGCAACATCTTAATTATAAGGCTTACTCATCAAATATATCCGTATCAGACAAAACTATTTCTCTCTTCAACAGACTAACTATTTCTTTTAAACGCTTTTCAAAAAAGACTGAATAATTATCATCTAAAATACCAAATTCCTTTAAATCACCAATAAGATGTGTTCTCATAGTTTCATCAATATTATCATTTTCTTCACAGTATTGGCTCATATAGTCCGAAGGTGCTCTATCACGTATTTCATTTTTATTTAAGTAACTATCTACTATTGTTATATTTGCAATATGATTAACCAAATCCTCCTTTATTAAAGGTTGACATTTCCGCATATAATTCTTTGGAAAAAAATGATGATAATTCTTACTATTACCCTGGCTTAACCAAGCATTATCAATAACAACCGGAATATCATTTTTAAAAGATCTTGGCGACCGCCCTGCCAAAAGACATAATAATCCCTTAATCAATGCATTACCCGTAGAAAATGTGCCATTACGTTTAAGGAATTCATATGTAACATCAATACCTTGTTCATATTGAGGTTGATTTCCTTGGATAATCTCATCCATTACATGTGTTACATCCTGTGCAAGTTTACTTTCTAAAGCATTTGAAAATCTATTAGTTAAAACACAACGCCAAAAATAATCCTTTAAATATTTACTTTGAATTGCGCTCGGTGTTTGAGGATGTTTATGAAAAAAATAAACAAAAGGCACCAGTAATCCATCATATGGTAAAAGCTTTGAAACAGCCACTCCTAACGCCTTTTTTAAATAGTCTATTGCTTTTCCAAAATCATCATCTATTTCTTCCCATATATTAATAAACTCCTGCTTATCTATTTTATTTAAAATATCTTTACGGCTACATGCACCATTAACACATACCGAAACAGCCTGAAGAACTGTTGAATGCGACACTGTCTCGTAACCAATGTCATTCCATTCCTGTAATTGTTTTTCCCTCTTTTCATATAAATCAAATGATTGATTTTCATCATATGTTTTTGCACACATTATTTCAAAGGTATCTAATGGTTTCCCTCCCACATTAATTCTAGTAAATATATCTGTAGCCACATCCAACTCCACATTAGATATTTTTATAGTTGGAAATTGATATGTTGTAAAACGTTGTTTGTATAACTCTATTTTATCTAGTGAATTTTGATTTTTACCATATTTTGCAAATATTTCAGACATTTTTCCTTTTAGTAAATCGTTAATAGAGATAATATTCTCCGAATTTTTATCTGTAATATCCAATATTACAATTTCTTGACTCTCATCAGCCTGCAAATCTACAAATATTTGAGAATAATCGTCTTTTTCTATCATTACGCCAAGCATACTCGCATAGATACTTGTAATACGCTGTTGCCCATCTAAAACATAATAAACAAATTCACCCATACGAGTATCTGGTAATGAAATATCTCCAATATTTCTTATTGTCCTTAGTCGCGACTTTGTTTCCCACAAAATAAATGATCCGATAGGATAACCTTTTACAATACTATCTAATAATTTTGTGGCTTTTTCCTTATTCCAAACAAATTGGCGTTGAAATTGAGGTATTTTAATATTACCATCCTCTATCTTGCTCTTTAGTTGTTCAAAAGTAAAATGCCCCGGTTCTGGTTGTAACATATTATCACTCCTGTTCTATTTTTACGGATTTCATTATTGTAGCCAATTCTTCGTCTGTTCCTTCTGACCCATTTTGTATCTTAGAAAGCAATACAGCTATCATTTTCCTCAATTGTCTTATATTAGTAGCTAAATATCCATCCATCTGTGCACCACTTAGTTCGTAAATTCTTCCACTTTCCATCTGTGCAAGTTTATTTCTTATTTCTTCTAATTCAAAACTATAAGTATCTGCAATACTATAATCTAACTTTTGCTTTTCCATATTTTTTTCTCCATTATCTAACATCAAACATCTTCACATACATCTAGTCTAATACAGCATTTATTTAATAATTCTTATAAAATAAATCTACCAAAAAGGTCAACACGTAATACGCTATTAGCCAGCATCCACTTACTTCTTAACGATTTTATTTACATGGTGCTAGCACCATGTCCTATATACAGCTAAGGGAAAATCAGATAAACACTCTATTCACATTTAAACGGGAAGTTGTCAGACTGAAATCCACCAGCAAACACCATATTTATCAATAATGGTCGCACAACATTTACTCCATGGGAGTTCATGGATTGGTTCAATGATTACTCCACCATCGCTTAAAATACGAAATGCATTGTAAACTACTTCTTCGCTACCCATTTCAAATACATTAAATGTCATAGTTTCCCATTTGTTCTTGTGGACTACATCAATATCACAAGGATTTGAAGCTTCTGCTAACGCCAAAAATCCCTCTCCATTCACAGACAATTCGCAGTGTTCATAAGCCGTATTAGTCTCATTCTTAAACTCTCTCGTTATTTCAGCCCCGAAAGCTTTACAATACAATTCTGCTGCTTCGATACTATTTTTTACATAAACCTGTGTATAGTTTTTCATAATTAAGTTCCTGCGTTAGTTCGATAAATTTCAGTTTCTTTTTCTAATTATACCACTTTCACCCCTCACTTTCCACCATAAAATGAAGAGCATAGCAAACACCAAACCACACATTTATTATCATTCTAACGATTTCTCTATCTTCCATTTTCGCCCTTTCAAGTCATTCTGCTTCTCATACAGATTATTGCGTTCTTTGCAAAGTTCTTTCATGCGCTCCAACTGCGCCCGCACTCCCTCCCGGCAATCCGGCTCTATCTTTTTATATTCCCCGGTCAGATTGCGGA
>CAJUBZ010000052.1 GCA_910584795.1 uncultured Eubacterium sp.
GAGTAACGGCAACTCCGAAAAGAGCAGACGGTTTGGAGAAAATAAACTATATGTTGATTGGACCGATACGATATAGTTACACGGCAAAGGAAATGGCTGCTGCACAGGGAGTGGAACACTATGTATATCCAAGATTTACCCGTACAGTTGCACCAAGAGGTGTTATTACGGATAAAATGCATCCCAATGCGGCATATGATATTATTCATGGTAACAGCATTCGGGATGAGCAGATTATCAGTGATGTAAAGACTTGTGTGCTGCAGGGCAGGACACCAGTTGTATTATCAAAATATAAAGACCATTCGGAAAAATTGTATAGTCGTTTAAAGGAGTATGCGGATCATGTATTTCTTATGACCGGTAATAATTCCAAGAAAGAACATAAGAAAATTCTGGAGCAGCTTCATGAGGTAAGTAAAGAGGAAACACTGATTTTAGTGGCGACAGGTTCACTTATTGGAGAAGGATTTGATTATCCCCGGTTAGATACATTATTTATGGCGATGCCGGTATCGGCTCGAAATATAGTGGAGCAATATGCAGGAAGATTGAATCGTGATTATGAAGGCAAGAAAGAAGTAATTGTATATGATTATGTCGATAGTCATATCCCTATGTTTGACAACATGTATGCGAAAAGGCTTAAAGCATATAAACAGATTGGTTATGAGGTTTGTACGGGAATAAAAGGTGAAAAACAAACTGCAAATGCTATCTTTGGCGGAGATAATTATGTAGAAGTATTTCAAAGAGACTTGCTTGAAGCAGATAATAACATTATCATTTCAAGTCCGGTAATTAGTGGCTCAAAAGTATATGAATTGATTCGTTTGCTTAAAGATAAACAGGTAAATGGAGTTGACGTTACGATAGTGACATGGGAACCGGATTCTTATGGCTTTGGCGATGCAGGCTTTTGGATGCAGCTGCACGAAGAAATAAGACAAGCTGGATTTTATATAGAAACTGTTGAAGATTTATGTGAGCATTTTTCTATTATAGACCAGAATATTGTTTGGTATGGCAATATTAACATATTAGGTAATGCAAAGTTAGAGGACAGCATGATGCGTTTGGAAAGTAAGGAAATTGCTGCAGAATTGATGGAGATAACCTTTGGAGAAAAAATATAAGTTAAAACAGGAGGTAGAAAATGTTATTTTTATGTTATCCAAAATGTTCAACTTGTCAGAAAGCCAAGAAATGGTTGGATGAATACAATCTAGAATATACAGAACGTCATATTGTGGAGGATAATCCGACCTATGACGAATTAAAGGCATGGTATAAGCAAAGCGGTTTGCCGCTCAAGAAGTTCTTTAATACCAGTGGATTGATTTATAAAGAAATGCAGTTAAAGGATAAGCTGCCGTCAATGAGCGAAGAGGAACAGCTAAAGCTGCTTGCTGTGAATGGGATGCTCATAAAGCGCCCGATGGTGATATGCGAGGATGAAGTGCTTGTAAGTTTTAAGGAAACTGAGTGGGAAGTGCTTAAAAATAAAAAGGTGTGCCAATAAAAAAATATGTGTATAAAGATTATGTGTAAAGATTAGCAAAAATAGCTTGACAAATATCTGTAGTTGGAGTAAACTGTAATAATTTAGCGGTACACAGCTAAATGGAGGCTTGGGCAGGAAAGGAGAAAGTATGTGTAGGTATATTGCATCAGACAAGCTTTCCGTTCCTAAGGCTGAAATAGAGGATATTCTTGAAGAACTTAAGGAACGCCTTGAGGAAAAGTATGGCTTGAAATCTTTAATTATGGTTGTCGGCAGTGTAAAGAGAAATCTTGTGACGGTTGACGAAAACGGTCATTTTGATTTGGATTACAATCTCTGTTTTATTAAGGTGCCGCAGGAAGTACGGGATAATCTTCAGGGGCTGAAGGATCGTGTAAGATCAAATTTAGATGAAATTACTGATGAAGATTATTATTATGCACGGAACTCAACATCAGTAATTACACTTGAAAGAGCAGATGGTTCATTTAGTCTGGATCTTGGCATCTTAGTAAAGAATAAGAATGGAGAGTATTGTCGATTAGTAAGAAATAGGAATAATTACCAATTACGAGAGGTTGCACTTCTATATAATACTGAAATGCAAGAAAGGTATATTCGGCAGCATTCTGCAATGAAGAGGGTTTCGGAGTTGTATTTAATGCATAAGAATAAACACCCGGAAACAGATTCATTTCATTTGTATTTAGAGGTGGTAAATACTGTATTCAATGAAACAGGAGGACAAAAAATGAGTAAAGTATCTGGAGACACGCACACCAAAAATCAGATGGATGCACACGCAAATCAGAAGAATCCAAATAATTCATCTTCAAAAGCTATGGCAAATAATAGGTCAAATCAAATGAATCCCAATAATGCTGCTTATTGGAAAAGCCGAGGTAAGAGTGGAAGATAACAATGTGACAATTTGAATGGGAAGCAACCCCGGTTTGTCTTTGAAAAAGAAATTGTGGAATGGAACGGATGCTGAGGCTGTTTAAGAAGGTTTGCAGAAGACACTATTATTTGTATCTGGAGATGATTACTTTTAAGGTATGTGTATATAGGGATATGTTTAATGACGAGGAGCAAGATGACTAACACTTCGAAGAATGATAAAAGCTGAACTTGTAAGGAATTCTTACAAGTTCAAACAGTAATTGTCATGAAAGATGTGGAAATGTGAGCAGAATATCTTGCAGAATCTCGAAATCAGAGTTATATTTTTCTTAGGGTATTGCAAGGTTTCATTAAATTATTTTATCCGGTCAGGGCTACCTGCAAACCACTTGAACCATCATGAGTAAAGAAAATAGCCACCGGTACTGATTTGGTACTAAAAGTTCTTGAAACGAGATGGAATAGAAAAAATATAGAGATATTTAATACTAAAATGTATGGTAAAATACTAAATGACATGCATTGTCAAACAGAACTTTGCGAGTTCGAATAACGGACAAGATGCTGGGAATGCTGATAAAATGGGCATTTCCGGCTTTGC
>CAJUBZ010000053.1 GCA_910584795.1 uncultured Eubacterium sp.
TGTTCGATTAATGAAATTTTAGGATATATCAATTCTTTTGTAGAACACGAAAAAATGAAAGTGATTATAGTAGCAAACCAAGAGGAAATAGGTAAGAGTGTTACTGAAAAAGGCAGGGAATTGCAATATCTTGTTGCGGCAGGCGGCAGGGATATTGAATTTGAGCCTAAAAAAGAAGAAGATGTAATTCTACAATTTTATAGGTCAAAATACGAAAGCTCTAATGAGGAGAAACAGAAAGAGCCGATTCATGTCGAACAGTTGACAGAGCGTGTGGACAAGCTGTTTGGTAAAAATCTGGCGTATGAAAAAATAAGAGAAAAACTGATAGGAATCACGCTGTATTATTATCCGGATTTGAGTGAAATTATGCAGGCGCTGATTCATGATTCCTCTATGAATTTAGATTTAAAAACTCTTTTAAAAAACAATGTTGATTTCTTTGTAAAGTATATGAATGAACTGAATCATCCGAATTTGAGGACTTTTCAGTTTTTTCTTTCCAAGATAGAAAATTTATATGCTATTATAAGCGGAATTAAGAATCAGGCACAGACTGCTTTTTTCAATTATATACTTGAGTATTGCTTTAAAATATGTGTGAATTACAAATCAGGTAATTTGCTGTATTTATGGGAAAGTAAACAGGAGTATGGCAATGTAAAATTCAGTGAGCTGGATATTTTTGGATCATCGCTGGCATTTCGGTTTGTTGATGATTTTGTTGTGGACAGCATTCTTGACAGCAAACGCGTAGAAAGAATGATGGAGATATATGAAGAAGAGTTTTTCCTGTCCAAAAGTGAATATGATATGCCTTTTCGCAAACTGGAATATTCGTGGCATATTCTGGAGGATGGAGAGGTTGAAAAATATCTGGAAGAAACGCTGGATGGTCTTTCAAAGAATGAGTATAAAATAGGTGAATATGCGCGGATAATTCCACTAATGCTACGGTTAGAAAAAGTGGGTTTTTCAACTGCCTATTTGGAACGGGCTGTTAACTATATGAAAACAAATTTAAAATTACTTGAAAGATGCGTGGCAATTGACGATTTATATCATCCGGGAGAAGATAGAAGTATAAACCAGCGAACAAAGGAACTATTAAATGAATTAAATCAGTTTATACAGGAATCATGTAAAGAAAATGCAAAAGACACAATTGGAGAAATTATAGCCAGCAGTAACGGATGGGCAAACAGGCTTCTTGATTATGTGGAGAAAAACAAACAGGACATTCACAGGAGCAGCGGTTTTTTAGTCCAGTTAGATATTAACGGTCTGACTGTTAAAGTGCAGGAGTCCACAGCTAAGGATATATATGATTTCCGTTCATGTCTTTTTCGAGTTTATGATAACCAGTTTATGCATGGTGTATTAGATGAGGAAAGAGGAGAAGTGGAAAAATTGTTACAGGGGATCGTGGATAGTAACCGGGATGATTATGATAGAATCAAATGCATGCAGTTGGATTGGCTGACAGATGCTTTGAAGAAAATACTTAGTGAGTATATGAAGCTGCAGGAACAGCCAATATAAGACGTATGATAAAGTTTATATTATAGAATAAGCAGGTGGAAAAATGGCATATTATGTATTCCTTGATACCAACATTTATGAAGAAAGCAATTTTTCTTTTCAGAATGGGAAATTTACAAAGCTAAAAGAGTTAATAGAATCAGAAAGTGTAATACTGCTGTATAATGAAGTGGTATACAGAGAGGTGAGACAGCATATTGAAGATTATGTGAAAGCAGCTGTCGGGGAATATAATGCCGCTATAAAGAACAGAGGATTTGCACCATTTAGGAATACTGAGAATTGGGAAAAGCAGCTGGCATTATTGGATGAAAAAGAACTGACCAATGAACAGTGGCAGGCGTGGGATGATTACTTGAAAGACTGTCATGCCATAAAGATTCCGACGAATAACGTAGATGTTGATATAATACTTGATAAATATTTTAAGAGACAGCTGCCTTTTGAAGATAAAAAGCAGAATGAATTTAAAGATGCCATAACAATAGAGTCAATCCGCAAATATTATGAAATAATCAGTGATAATGAATTTGCGGAGTCTATATATGTTGTCGCCGCAGATAAAGGGTTCCGCAAGTCGTTTCGGGATGATAAAGAAATTGTTACTTTTGATAGTTTAAATAAATTCTTGAATTATGTCATTATACATACTAAATATTTGGCAGAAGCAGTTGACAGGCAAATGGGAAATGATGTAATTAATAGGTTTATCAAAGATAATATTGTAGACGAAGTATATACTGCAAACTGCGATGTAGATGGCTGTTATGATGATTTTGACATTATCAGTGTTGAGTACAGAAGCCATAAAGTAGGGTATATTAATATTGTTGAAGACAGTCTGGCAGAAGTTACTTTAGAAATCACAGCTGAGATATGTGTAGAATATACGGAGCGTGATGAAGAGAATTCCTATTACGACAAAGAGGATGGCAGATATTTATTTGAGGAATTTATAAAGGTTCAGGAAACGCATGAGGTATCCTTTGAGGCAAACTTGGATCTGTATATAGATAATTTGGATGAGGAGGCCATTAAACAAAAGCTAAATGATGCCAGACAGCTGATACAGGAATATGATGACGAGCTGTTGACGATAACATGTGAGCCAGAGACAATTTCTATTCCGAAGGGAACCATTATTGTTATGGATGAATGGTCGTTGTCAGAAAGAGAAATAGTTAGTCAAACCATAGATGATAATTGGGAAGAGGAAGAATGGGAAGGCGAAAAGCCTTATACGACTTGCCCTGCCTGCGGGAAACCAATTTCACATCAAAATGATGGTGGTAACGGTTTTTGTATAGACTGTGCGTGGGAACATTAATTGAAAAGTATGGAATAAAAGATTCTTATTCGAATTTATTTTGCAATTATTGGATTGGGTAGAATTTAGTTGTCTTAAGGAAAAAGCTAAGATATAATATAAATGTGGTCAGATACCTTTTTGTAGATGACTATATTC
>CAJUBZ010000054.1 GCA_910584795.1 uncultured Eubacterium sp.
ATGAGTAAAAATGCTTTTTCTGATTATCTGGATAACGCTATAAAAACATATTATAAAAAAACATGCCTCACTGAATTGCAATATGGTGATAGTAAAACAAAATCTGTTTTACTACTTTACAATATTATAACCATGCTTAAAAATGATAAAGATAGATCGTATTTTCCTTTTGATGCATTTAAAGTAGAGAGATGGGACATTGAGCATATTGCTTCGCTTAAAGATGCTATTCCTGATAAAACAGAGAGAAAACAATGGCTTAATGATGTAAAACCATATGTTGATAAAAATGTTCCGGGCGGGAAGAATATTTTAAAAAATATAGATTCATGTGATATTTATGATGATACTGAATTTGAACGGTTGTTTGAACAGGTAAATGATCATTTTAATTATAAGATAATCAACCAGGAAACAGGGGTGATTGAAGATATTAATAGTATTTCAAATCTTACATTATTGGATTCGTTTACAAATAGAAGTTACAAAAATGCCGTATTTCCAATTAAAAGAAGAACAATAATTGAAAGAGACAAAAGTGGAGGATTTGTACCTTTATGTACGAAAAACACTTTTCTAAAATATTTTAGCGATTATCCTCCGAAAATATCGTTTTGGACAGAGGATGATCGACAAAAATATGAGGATGATTTAGCAATGGTATTAAACCAATACATGGAGGTTGAATAATATGAAAAAGGAATTAAAAAATGCATCAAATCTTTCTTTTTGGAAATTGATAAATAAGTTTCGGATTGAAATACCTATCATACAAAGAGACTATGCTCAAGGGCGAGAAGAACATAAAACTGTACGAGTTAATTTCCTTTTGGCAATAAAAAATGCTATTTCAAATTCTCAGGAATTAAACTTGGATTTTATATACGGAAATGTAGTAAATGAAAAGTTATCTATTTTTCAACCGCTAGATGGACAACAACGATTGACGACCTTGTATTTGTTACATTGGTATGCATACAAGAAGGAACTTGACGAGAATAAAAAGATAAGTGAAATACTGTCGCATTTTACATATGAAACAAGAATTTCTTCAAGAGAATTTTGCCGAGAATTAGTTGTGCAACCTATAAATTTTGGCAATGGAAATGAATCTATAAGAGAAATTATTGAAGACTCTAACTGGTTCTTTTTGTCATGGAAACAGGATAGCACCATTCGAGCTATGCTAAAAACAATTGATGATATCCATCATGAATTCAAGGATGTACCTAATTTATGGGAGTTATTAACTGAAAAGAATATAATTACTTTTTACTATTTGATATTGGAAGACTTCGGATTATCAGATGATTTGTATATAAAAATGAATGCTCGTGGACGATTATTGACTCCGTTTGAAAATTTAAAAGCGGAATTACAGTCAAAAATTCTTCGACAGAAATGGGAAGAAGGAAAAAAGGTTGCCGATTGTTTTTCTTTAAAAATAGATACATATTGGACCGACTTTATATGGAATAATTTCCAATATGAACATAGCGTGGATATATCACACATGAGATTGATTTCAACACTTGTGATGACAAATGTGGCATTAGGAAAGCTTGCAGTAAAACCAGAGCAGAGAAATGAAATTATTCAAAGAACACAAGAAGATTCTTTTGCAAGGAATTTAGTACACTATATTAATGAGGATGCTTTCAATTATATATGTACTTGTTATGAATTGTATAGCACAATAGATTTGCAAATATTGAACATACCATTTTGTTTATGGAGGCATGCACCTAAAAATAGTATTACCCATGAGGTATTAATTGAGGGAAGTAATCCTAGAACTGCAACATCGTCTTATACTCATAAAGTTATTTTCTTTGCACAAACTGAATACTTAATACATTGTGGGAGTTTGTTTGACCAAACTAGTTTTGAGGATTGGATTAGGGTAGTGCGTAATATTGTTTCCCGTGGTGATATTGATTCTGATGGAAAAAGACCCGATATTGTCAGAAGCCCAGATACATTTGTAGGTGCAATTAATTTAGTGCATGAATTGTCTTCGGGATGTTCTAATATATATGAGTATTTATCAACTATTCCTGTTAAATCTACATTTGCAAAAGAACAAATCAGGGAAGAAATTGTGAAAGCGAATATAATTCAAGAATATCCACAATATAAAGAATTGCTCTTCAAAATTGAAGATAATGAATTATTAAGAGGTCACATCACATTTGCATTACAATGTGCAGGATATAATGGAGATATCAATAGTATAGATTGGAATATTTTGCAGAAAGTTTGTAATGTATTTAGTGACTATTTTAATAGTGAAGATAAACTTACTGATGAATTAAGAAGAACCATGCTTACAATTGAAGTAGAAGGGAAATATGAATTTTATCATTACTGGTGGTCTTATTGGAATGTTGGACAAGCTGTTAAACGTAAATTGTTTGTTCAATTTAGAGAAATAGAGTATTTCATCGGGAGTGATTATAAAGAGTATTTTAAGAAATTGGTATTATTGCTTACTGAAAAAACATATGATGAAATTTTAAGGGAATTTATTTTCCCAAAGGATATGCCTAATTGGAAAAGGCGATTAATTAAGGAAGAGACTTTATTAAGTGGAACTTCAAAATATATTGCCATCCCAGATGATAATTCATTTTGCTATTTGCTTAAAAGTAGACGTCCACGTGATATAGATGGTGGAACAAAAATAGAATAATATGAAATTTAAGAGCATAATTAGGTTAATTGTAAGAATTTTGCATCAGGACGGTGCAAAATTGATGGAACTTATATTTTGTGGGAAAAGAGATGCACAAGCAGTATTAGTATTGTATAAATATAGCCCATATTTTCGTGATTTTGTAGGGATATGTTTTGATTTGGTACGCATGTGGAGACGGTTGTAATGCTTTCCCACAAAAAACCTGACAGCGTAATCAACGTAAAAGTGGAGTTTGGCGAGGGTGAGGGCAAAGTGCCGCTTG
>CAJUBZ010000055.1 GCA_910584795.1 uncultured Eubacterium sp.
GATTATCTGTGATTAATATTTACTAATTCCATGTCTGCTCTGATCATTTACGATTAAACGATTTAACAATTGTATGTGTGTGATAATTGTCAAAAATTAGTATTTTACGTGAAATCATACAGTAGGTTAAATGTATGCTATCTGTAGCATAACCGTTTTAATCCAATTCACGTAATAAATCCAAACTCACCTGCTTACGCTTATTTTTTGACTTTTTCATAGTAATGTCATTTTCTGTTTCCAATTCTTCCAAATCATCAAGCAGATTAGATGATTTTTTCTTTTCAATACGCTGCTTCTGTTCTTCCATAGCTTTCTTGCCCATATCAGCAATATATTCTGTAGGGAATCCAAGACCCGATGCACAGACAATATTTACAGTCCCGTTATTGCCGATAAAAATATTTTCCGGCGTTCCAACCGCTTTTACAATTTCATTTTCATCAATATGATTGTCCTTTTGATTGATAATGCCAATATGTGAGACAATCTGCTCATTCCCGATAGGAAGAAAGATATTGTTTGCTGTCAGGGAATTGATCAGATCCTGTGTATTGCCTTTTTCACTCTCATCCTGGGAATCTGCTTTATTGCTTGAACGCATTGCAATCACAAAAGAACCGTTATCCGATAACATTTTCATCTTCTCTGAATCATCAAAATTCGATACATTTGATGATGAATTATCTGTAAAGAATGCATCCAGCATATTTACAAGGTTGAAATTGATTTTATCCAGATTAGAATCACACGCTTCGTTATTAACTAATATCAAAGCCCCCATTTCCGGTATTTCCATCAGTTCTTTTGCGGTATTATAGGCATTGATTCTTTTTTGTATCGGCTCATCCTTTCTCGGCATCATGAGACATGCGCATATGATCTTATCCGGGCATTTTGTGCAGAGTATATTTGCCAGATGTGTAATACATCCGCTTCCTGTTGTTCCCCCGCCAGTTGCAACAAGCAGAATAATTTTCTTGTCAATAGAAATTATTTTTTGCAAAATGGCCTTATTCTTTTTGAGTGCTTCAACCGCAAGCCCCCTGTCACCGGCTAATCCATCGTATCCTTCTAAAACCAGTACATCTTTTGCTTCTGAAATTGTTTTGTTATCCTGCCCTGAACCATTGATAAGATATGTTGGATAATTCTTCTTCTGAAACTCATATCCTACTCTTTCGCCGCCTAATCCAATGCCGTTTACAAATACTTCATCCTTAATCATTCTCATTTCCTCCGCTTTCTACAATTTTAATTCCTTTTTCAAGCAGATAAAAAGTATCTGCATTGATAGCCTTGCATCCTTTTTGAACATAACCATGCTTTCGCAAATTCATCATTCTACGATATGCCGTTGGTCTTGAATTAGATGTAATGCTCATTATTTCCTGCAGTGTCGCACTTTCAAAATGGCTTATACAGTTTTTCTTTTTCAAAAATTTCAAAACTACATAATCTACCCTTGTTAATTCCACTGTTTACTCCTTTCCAATAATATTTCTGTGAGTTATATGTATTTTCAATGAACTGATAATGTTACCTGTATGTATTGATATTCATAGATAGCTGTTCATTAAAACCTAAAAAATAATCAGCTTTTCAGCCTTTTCATTTCACGATGTATCATTTTCTTCTTTTTTCCTTTCAACATCCTTCCATCTGTGCGGATTCAGGTTACATGCCCCTCTTTCACACTCTGGATTGTATGACTTGCATCCACGACATTCTCTTTTTATCCATTTCTTTTTCTTCAAGTGTTATATCACCTTCCTTTTGTTAATCCATTCTTTCAAATAGTAATTATTTTCCGATAGTCATTTCACGAATTTGTTCTAATTTTTATTGACTTTCCCAAGAAAATATTCTATATTATATGTAGACAATGTTCATAACTGATAGATATTTTTCTATCTAAGATGCAGTATAGTAGATAATATTCTATTTGTCAATACTATTTTTAGATTTTTTTCTATAAAATTATGGAGGTAAACATTATGTCATTAAAAACACGCATAAAAAATCTTGCAAATGAGCAGGGAATAGGTTTAACAGCACTCGAAGCAAAACTTGGTTTTGGAAATGGCACTATTACAAAATGGGACAAAACTACGCCAAACGCAGATAAATTAAATAAAGTAGCCCAGTATTTTGGTGTAAGCATGGATTACTTATTAAACGGTATTGATCAGAATGGTCTTTCTGAAAAGGATAACCGTGATATTGCAAAAGATTTAAACAGTCTCAAAAGAAAATTAACCAATCGTGATGATGGCCCAGTAAATTTTGATGGGAATAATATACCAGACGATGATCTTGATCTGTTTCTTGGACAGGTTGAAATCATGCTCAGACGTTTAAAACCAATCAATAAGGAAAAATATAATCCAAATAAAAATAAAAAGCAGGTGGATACATTTGAATAAAAACATAAAACATATCGTTGATTATTATGTAAAAAAGTGCGGTAGCCGAAATCCTTTTGACATTGCCGATTATTTGAAAATACAGATTCAAATAGGACAACTCGGTACACCTTGCGGATGTTATATGTTTCTTAAAAACCATAGGTGTATATTCCTAAATGAAAATTTATCCGAAAGTGATATGAAGTTGGTTATGTCTCATGAACTCGGACATGCTATCATGCATAGGAAACTTAATTGTTATTTTATTCGTAATAAAACACTTTTACTTGATTCTAAAATAGAAATAGAAGCAAATACATTTGCAGTAAATTTACTAATATCAGATGAAACTATCATAGAAATTATTGATAATCAGAACTGTACACTGGAATATATGTCAAGAATGCTTGGTTATAATCAAAAGCTGATCGAATTGAGACTGAAAACGTTTGA
>CAJUBZ010000056.1 GCA_910584795.1 uncultured Eubacterium sp.
TATATGGCAAACAGGAAATATCAGAGAGGATATGAGAAAACGAAGGATCAGGATGATTATTTCCGAAGCCATGAAACACAGATTATTCTGTTTGGTGGCGCTGAAAATATGCTGAAGAGGTACGGAGTAAAGACGGTATCTTTAGATGTGGAAAAGATGCAGGCGGAATGTGATGCAATGACAGTGCAGAAAGCAAAGCTGAAAAAAACATATCAGACAGCAGAAAAGGAGGCGATGGAAGCGGATAAGCAGTTGAAGAATATAAGGCAGTATTTAGGGATTGAAAGAGATACGCAGAAAAAAGAAAAAACTAATAAAAAGCATGATATTAGCTTATAAGAAAGAGAGAGCAATACTATGAATTTAACGTATGAAAAATGTGGGGATTATCTGATACCGAACTTAATTCCTGCTCCGGAACCAAAGGGAGAGTTGAGGAAATTTGGATTGATGAGGAAATCCTATTTAGAGAATCATAGGAGAGGTATTTATTCGGGGCTATTGTTATCTGGTGAATTGAAGAAACATCTGCTTATGATACAGGAACAGGCAGAGGAAAGATTTGATTTGCTTGTGGAGCAAATGGCAAAACAGGAGAGAGTGACAGAGCAGTTAAAGGCACAGGATCAGATGCTTTGGGTGCAGAAAATGAATAATATTCGGGCGAGGGCGGAGGAGATTGTGAGGGAAGAGATTATATATTGACTATAATTTTGAAAGAGCGTGGCGGAGGTCATGCTCTTTTGCTATAAGAAAAATGTTGCTTTTGGGGTTGTTTGATATAGCAATATTTTTACTATATGAAAAACCGGCATAGAGCTAGATAAATATGGATTTCATAAAAAATTGAAGAAATCTTCAAGAAGTTGCAGATTTTTGTTTTGTTGTTGGAGGATTTATGGTATAATTTAGCATAGTGAACTATTGGACGCTGAACTGAATGCTGAATTGTATCCAGTTGCAAAATATAAATTGAAGGAAATTCCAATGATAAGTAAAGAAATCAGCATAAAAATCGGCAAAGCAATAAAAGAAATATGGATGAAGAACATACCAAGAGATTTTAGTGAAGGGTATATTATCAATGAAGACTGTTTGAAAATGGCACTCTGTTATCACTTGCGGAGAAAGCTGTCAGCAATTCTAAAGGAAAATGATTTAAGAATATATACAGAGAAATACTTTCCCGGTATAAAAAAGAAACCAGACATAATCATTGCGCAGCTAAGAGATGAGTATGAGGAAAATAGTCTGTACGCTTCCATCCGGGAAGAAGATGTTGTTGCATTATTTGAATTGAAGTTTACAAGTGAAACGGCACAGAGTACAGCGGATTGGGTGAAAGATGATTTGAAAAAGCTAAAGGATTATGTACAGAAAAGTAAGTTTCAGTGTCCTTTGTATTTTGCAATGATTTATGAAGTGGAGTGCTGTTGGCTACACTGGTTGGATAAACGAAGTACAAATAATTGGGCATCAGGCAGGGTAACGGAATTGGATGCCGGATGGATTGATGGAATAATGAATTATGAAGTCCATTCATATTAAAAGAACAATGAACATTTACAGATTCACATAGATAATAGAGGAGAAGAAAAGTGGACGTTTGTTATAACAAATTATTTAAATTGCTGATTGATAAAGGAATGAAAAAAACAGAGTTTCGTAAGTTGGTTGGTATCAGTGAAGGAACTCTTGCAAAGCTGTCACATAATGAAAATGTATCAATGGATGTCATAGTGAAAATTTGCAGAAAATTGAATTGTACTGTTGATGAAATACTGGATGTATTACCGAGTCCGGTTAATGGGACAGATAAAGGTATAGGATCATAATGGAAAGGTGTATATGCACAATGGAAAGAAAAGAGTATAGCGCTGGAGCTACAAAGCATTCTTTTTGGTTTATGGAATTTCGGAATGAGGTTAAGTTACGTTCTGAAGGAAAGACCTTTGAAGAAATCAGAGAGTTATGCAAAACCGAAAACATATTTGCATCAGTTACACCGGAAAGAGCATTACTAACATACAATGCTGTTACGGCAAGAATTAAGGCATTAGGCGATAGTTTTTACCCAATTTTTATGAATGGGGATGTGGCTACACAAAAGCTGTTTGCACTGGCTGCAATGATGGTTAATGACACTTTGTTTTTTGATTTTGTGTATGAAGTCATAAGAGAAAAAATGATAATCGGTAGCAATGAATATACGCAAAGCGACTTGAATATTTTCTTTAAGGACAAGCAGTTACAGTGTGAAAAAATGGCTGGATGGTCGGAAACGACTCTTGGTAAATTATCAAGAAACTATAAGACTTATCTTTATGAGGCAGGTGTCACAGATAAGGGTAAGGATGTCAGAAAAATCTATAAGCCTATCTTGGAGCCGGATATGGAGCGTTGGCTTATTGATAATGACATGAAGCAGATTGTAAAAGCACTTTCGGGGGTAAGATGATGGCAAATACAGCAGAGAGATTAGACCAGATGGAGGCATCCATCAGAAAACCATCATTCCGGCAGACAAAGGGAAAAGCGAATGAGGTAAATTATTGGGTATTTGATTATGACCCCACCACTTTACAACTTTACAAGTGAATTCCCTGCCGCCTAACCAACCGCTTTAA
>CAJUBZ010000057.1 GCA_910584795.1 uncultured Eubacterium sp.
CCGCTTCCTTATCATGAAAACGCACCAACTCAATCTTGCTTCCTGCAATCAACTTATCCGGTCTTTCCCCAAACATAAGCAGTCCGATATTTTTGATTGCTATTCCCTCGTCTTTTTCCTCCGCCACCTCCTCGGATACCAATAAGTCCTCCAAAGAACGTACATTAAGTTCCTCTATCAGTGAACTATTACTTTCTCTGATAAAATCCTCAAGATATCCCCTGCGTATGTACTCCATAGATGCTCGATTATTGATACGGTCAACAAATGGTATGGCAGCAAATTTTTCAAAGAGTTCCGCTATCTCGCTCTGTTTGGCTTCTACCGTAAGTGATGCCGGGCGAATCCAATATTTCATTGTGCGATCCTGCTCTTTTCCCGCTTCCTTTTTAGAATAAACATCAACGGGTGCCTGATATGGTCCTGCATCCCCTGCTGCACATTTCAAATACACCAAATTTACCCCTTGATATTCCACAATCTCAATCTTTGGAATATAACGTGGCTCAATTTTATTACAGTATTGAAATATTTTCAGTTGAATGTCATCAAGCAATTCGTCCGGTACCCCTACTGGCGGCAGAATGGGAAGTCCATTTTCTGTTTTGACACCAATCACAAGATATCCGCCGTCTACCCCTGCAATATCGTTTGCATAACCACATATGGTATGCACAATTTCTGACGGATTAAAGCCTTCCTTGTATTCTATTCGGTTTTGTTCTACTTTGCGCCCTTCCAGCAGGGTTTCTATTTTTATTGGAATCATATGATCATCTCCATAATTGACACAATTAAATTGGGGAAACGGCATTTACCCAATTTAAATTCACCTATAATTTGTCATGTCTTCCATATCATTTTATACACTCTTCGCACATTTTTTCACAATCCATCATCTGATATCTCTCGTTATTCCTAACAACCCCAACACATGGTATTCCCCTTCTTTTACATATATCAATGATTTCTCGCCGTTGAGCATTATTCATGTTCACACCTAAATATACTCTGGTAATCGGGTAAAATTTGCAGTTATAATTATCCGCCAGCATTTTATCATATGATATTAACCGCCACTCATCCTGTGATTTCCACATAGACTTGCTCTTTGCTAAAGCCCCATATTTATAAATTACTGATAAATACTCTGCATCCGGTTTTCTTTCATTATATTCCAAGCATTTATCTAATACATCCGTTCTTGCATCACTATAAATGACTGGAAATAAATTATTACACAGCTCGTCTGTTCTTCGAGACAAATCTGGTATTTCATACTCAATGCAAAATCCCTGATTATTGTCAGCATACTGATTTGACCACATATTAATCATATAAGGAGATGTAGTAAAGCATGCTACCCTAAAGCGATTCATCATATTTGTTATATCCGCATACTCATCTGATATCGCTTTATAAAAAGCAGTCTGCCAGATATTATCCTGTTCCTTACAACTCAAAAAGACTGTTTTTAAAGTCAAGCAAAAAATATTCCGCCGATAGTCTTCCTGCGTTGACAGTTGTTTGATTCCAAATATTCGTTCTAAATCTGTTCCGCCACGCATCTTATTGTATAAAAAGCTCGAAAACTCTGCTACATATCTGTTATAGTCCCATTTTTCATTTATCTCCATTCCACATATCTTTGCATAATGCATGATACGCAGTCTTGCAAATTCCTCTATATTAATTGACAATGTGCAATCATAATTATCATCAAATTTCTTAATCTCTTGCAAATATACCGTATTATTCTCCAATGATTCCTTAGAATAATTTCTTCCGCCAATCACTTTATTTGAATAGTACTTGTACAGCTTTGACGGCATACTTCCATGCCTTCTAAGCCCAAACTCCTCCCATGTCATCTTATCCAGTTCTTCATATGTATATCTTCCTCCGCATACATAATAATATGGATCCGGTTTCTCAAGTTCAGGTTTACGAAATCCTTCTTGTAGGAAATTTGTTTCTTTCACATTGCCTCCAATCTGCCATTACAATCTCATCTACGCAATTTAAATCTATATTCTTCCTTTAATCTCTCAAAAATCTCAAAAGCTACCGGACAAATCTCTATCACGTCTAATACACTAAGCAAACTTGACAATCTCTCCGGCTGGTCAGTATATGGATATTTTTTGCAGCTATCAGGTTTACAATCGCCCAATTTACAGTTACCATTTTCCTGTAAAAAATCGCATGGTTTATGCTTGGTCTGATAGTTCATGTCATACTCTTCTTTTTCCAAGTAAGTATCAATAAATTGTTTGGGTGCGATTCCTAAATATTTTGCATCCCTATCAATATCTTCCACTGGAATGCTTCCTTTATACATTTTGCAACAGTTTCTGCATTTGCAACAATCATAGTCTGCAAATAATTCTTTATGTAGGCGTAGAAATTGTCTGTCTAGCTCATCCTCATCTGCATGACATTTCAAGAAAGTACGAAACTTAAAATTTTCGTTCTCCTTTTTCTTGGCTTCTGCTCTCACTTTATCTGGCAATATCATAT
>CAJUBZ010000058.1 GCA_910584795.1 uncultured Eubacterium sp.
CAAATCAGAATATAAGGAGAAATATATATGCGTATTTGGAAAATAGTATTTTCGGTTCTGACAGTTGTTTTTGGTTCTATTGGATTGATGAAATTACTGCCTTATGATATAACGTTACCTATTATGTTTGTGTTTATGGGATTAGTTATGTCATTAAATGCGAAAGAATGCTATGATAAAAAATCGAAAACAGATGCTGCTATTTTTGGCGGAGTAGCAATTTTTGTTTATGCAGTCACAGCATTTAATTTGGTTAGCCGATTGCTATAATTCAAATTTGCGAGGGAAAATATATGATTAGAATAAGACCATATAAAGCTTCGGATGTAGATACGATATTATCGTGGTGTCAAGATGGAAAAGCATTTTATCAATGGACAGCAGGTGTACTTGGTAATTACCCAATAACACAAAATGAATTTTGCTTTGTTGAATCTCTAATGCCGTTTACTGCATTTGATGAAACTGGAATTGTTGGTTTTTTTACACTAAGGAATCCTGATGAATCTTTGGATGAATTACGCTTTGGATTTGTTATTATAAATCCTCACAAGAGAGGAAAAGGCTATGGAAAAGCTATGCTCCAGTTAGGTCTAAAATTTGCATTTGAAATATATGGAGCAAAAAAAGTATCATTGGGTGTTTTTGAGAATAATCTTCCAGCTTATTACTGTTATAAGGCAGTCGGTTTTAGCGACGTAGTTCTTGATACAACAGAAAGATATTGTATTCTGGGTGAGGAATGGAAGTGCAAAGAATTGATTATGGAAAATAGATAGATTCCAGTTTATAGATTTGAACAAATCGGTATTTAAGGAGTTGTTGAAATGGAGATTAGATACATCACCAAAGATGATAATCCTCTTGAAATAAGCAAAATATATGAAAGTAGTTGGAAATACGCATATAAAAACATTATTCCTCAAAACTATCTTAATAGTATTCCAACGGGGCAATGGGCTAATAGTATCAATAAAATTGGTATGAATAACCTTGTTCTGATAGAACATGGGCGTCTTATAGGTACTGCAAGTTTCTGTAAATCAAGATGGGAAAAATACAGCGAATATGGAGAAATCGTTTCCATATATTTTTTGCCTGATTACATTGGAAAAGGATACGGTAGGTTATTGCTTAACAAGTGTATTAAAGAATTAAAACAATGCGGATTTAGTAAAGTGCTTTTATGGGTTTTGGAGGATAATCATAGAGCAAGAAAATTTTATGAAAAAAACGGATTTATTTATTCAGAAGTATTTCGGGATGATAATATCAGTGGGAAAGATATAAGAGAGGTATTGTATTTCCTTGTATAGATAAATTCAAATTTGTGAGGATGAATGTGATGCGTGAATTGATGTTGGTTAGGCCATCTAAACTATATGCAAAACAAGTCATGTCATATAAAGAAGAAATGTTACAATGTGGAGATAGTTTTGATGGTTGTGCAGGTCTTGAAGATGTCCAATCATTTGATGAGTGGATTGACTTTGAGAGAAGATTAAGAGAAAAATATAAAAGCGGATATGTTCCATCAGAAGTGTTTTTAGCGGTAAGGCGAAAAGACGATTTTGTTGTTGGTATGATTGATTTTCGACACCCATTATCGGATTTTCTCAAAAATTTTGGGGGTAATATTGGATATAGTGTTCGTCCGTCAGAAAGACGAAAAGGTTATGCGTCTGAAATGCTGGGATTAGTTTTACCTTTTTGCCGTGCGTTTGGAGAAAGCAAGGTTTTAGTAACCTGCGATAAGCGAAATGTAGCTTCGCAAAGGACGATTATTAAAAACGGTGGAGTGATGGAAAATGAAATTGTTGATACAGTGGGATTAAGTAAAAGTGGCATTATTCAAAGATTTTGGATTTCAATATAGTGTCTTTCTCAACCATTTCCAGTTTGACATACTGGGAAATCGCAATTTAAAGGAGAAAATTATGAATATAGAACAATTTTGGAAAGCCGTTCTTGCCCAAGATGAAAGAGAAATTAGAAAATACTTTCATGCAGAAGCCTATGTAAATTGGCATTGCACCAACGAGCATTTTACGGTGGATGAATATATTGTTGCGAATTGTGAGTACCCCGGAGAATGGGACGGACTCGTTGAAAGAGTAGAAATTGTGAATGATTTAATTATTACAGTTGTTCGTATCTATCCCAAAGATAGAAGTATTTCTTTTCATGTGACTTCGTTTATTCAAACAAAAAACGATAAAATTACAGCAATGGACGAATATTATGCCGATGATGGAATGGCACCACAATGGAGATTGGATAAACGCATTGGGACACCTATCAAATAAATCCCAGTTTTTTCTGGAAGCCGGAGAATAGGGAACCCGGCTTCTTTTTCGTGTACGGGCAAAAAGAAAA
>CAJUBZ010000059.1 GCA_910584795.1 uncultured Eubacterium sp.
GCCTTAGAATGGACAGGACGGCTAGGTAACATAAGGGCTTGTGCGAGGGAGATTGTGAACGAGGAATTTATTTATATTTAGACGTTGATGGCGGTAGAGAGAAATCTTTGCCGCTTTTTATTGACTTCCAGACACATGTGTCGTATAATAATTTCAGACACATATGTCGGAAAGTAGGGTTGCTTATGAATAAAAGAGGAAAGGAAACAAGGAAACATATAAAGAAATGTGCATGTTCTTTATTTGCAGAAAAAGGCTTTAAGCAAGTTACAATGAAGGATATCTGCGATGCGGCGAAATTAAGCAGAGGCGGGCTATATTGCCATTACGAAAGCACACGTCAAATCTTTCAAGAGATTATTGATGATATGACAAGTGAGCAGGATAATGAGATTGATTTAAGGATTGAACAAAATTGTTCGGCAGTGACTATTTTGGATGAAATTTTAAACAAGTATGAGAATGAAATGCTTGACAGCCAAGCTTCATTAAGCATAGCAATATATGAGTATTTTAGCATTCGTGATATTGCAAATCAGAGCAATACGCTATATGAACAATATTTAATTTCAGCAAATACATGGAAGAAGTTAATACAATACGGGATGGACAGGCATGAATTTAATGAAGTGGATATTTCTGCGGTATTTGATTTAATTGTGTTCTCGTATCAAGGGGTAAGGATGTACAGTAAACTTATGCCTATGGATAAAGAAACACCTTCCAGAATAATAAAAGAAATAAGAAAAATATTAGTGAAAAGCGGCAGTAATAGCGATATTGCTTAAATATTTAATGAATAAAAACGCATTATGATTACTTGCGATTCATGCGAAAGGCGGTGTGAAAGATTTGAAATTGAAAATTATTGGCAGCGGCGGCATGTCAATTATTCCGAGTTCATTTTGTAAATGTAAAATTTGTGAAGAAGCCAGACGAAAAGGCGGCAGGTATGAACGGTTAGGACCAAGCCTGTATATTGACGATATAAAAATGTTGATAGACACACCCGAAGATATTGCGGTAGCCTGCAACAGACAAAGAATATCGGAAGTGAAGCACCTTTCCATTTCCCATAGTGACCCAGACCATGTCAGGGGTATTCGGATTGTTGAAAAGATAGGTTGCGACTTTATTAAAGGAACGAGTATGCCTATTGGCTTTTATGCTCTTCCAGAGGTCATTAGAGATATAAACCAAATGAACCGTGACTGCTTTAAATATTATGGTGACGTTCTTCATTGTATTTCTGTTAATGAAACACCGCATATAAAAATAGATAATATTGATATAGACTTAATCAACAATAACCCAAGCCGAAACATCACTTTTTATGTTCTGAAAGAGCATGAAAAAAAGGTTATCTATGCCTGTTGCAATCCGAAACCTTTTGCTCATAATGACTTATATTTTGATGCAGATATTTTGATTATAAGCATGGTTTCTGATGATGGAATATTAAATGATGGAACGAAGCTTATGGATACGCCTTTGAAAGATGAAATATTCACTTTGGATGAGGTTATAGAACTGAAAAACTATTATAGAATCAAGAAGATTATAGTTACACATATTGATGAAATATGGGGAAAATCATATGGTTATTACAAGGAACTTGAAAAAGAACTTGATAATATTTTATTCGCTTATGATGGTATGGAAATCATGGTTTGAAAAATTAAAATTTATAAAGTGGAGGAATGAATGATGGCATATGAAGAAATACGGCTTGTAAAGCCAAGTTTAGGATTGAAAGATAAAGCGCTTGAATATCGGCAGGAGCATTTTGATTTTGGAGAACAGATAATCAATGGGAGTGAATTATTTGATAAGATTGCTTCTTATGAGGAATGGTTTAAGAAAGTCATTGCCAATGCAAGTACGGAGACTGTTGACCCTAATTGGGTTTTAACAGATACATTTTTTGCAGTTAGGGTGTCAGATAATAAAATTGTTGGCATTGTTGATTTGAGGTATCAATTAAATGATTTCCTAAAAGATTTTGGTAATTGTGGATATAGCGTAAGACCGTCAGAAAGAAGAAAAGGGTATGCTACTGAAATATTAAGACAAATATGTTTGGTTGCAAGAAAATACGGTCTGAAACAGTTGCAGTTATCAGTTGAAAAGGATAATGCTGCTTCAATAAAAACAATCGAGAAAAATGGTGGAAATTATTGTAGGAGTTTTACTTTTGATAACGAGGAAGCATATGTATATTTGATAAATCTTTGAGGAGGATATATGTCGTGTTACATAAAATAGAATGGGTATATTGTCCTATATGCGGAAACAAAACCCGTAA
>CAJUBZ010000060.1 GCA_910584795.1 uncultured Eubacterium sp.
CCTCATAGCGGATCGTCGCAATCACATTCTCCTGCGGTCCTACAACATTCTGGCTTGTCTTATTTCCTTCCCCGTCCGTCGTATATAACAGCACACCTCCCTGATAATAGTAATTCGTTGTCACACCATTATCAGTCTTTGAGATTCTCTAACCGTCATAATTGTATGAATTCAACTGCGTATACTTTACCGGACCTTCCGTATTGCCATCCCTGCATGTAACCTTTGTCAGCTGGTTATTCGCATCATACTCTTTCTGTATTGTCTCAGTTATCGTCGGTGGCGATACCATTGTCTGCTCCAATACCTGGTTTCCGTTTGAATCATAGGAATACAATGTAAGAGAAACCCTTGATGCCGATCTACTTCTTGCCGGAATTACACAGCTGATTTCTGTACTTCTTGCTGATAAAATCCATCATCATGAATATATTAGAAGTCTGAAACCTCTCATCGCATAGACCTTACCAACTGAAAAACTTTGTAAGATTTATTTCAGTGCGCTTATTTTTCCAGTTTTGCTTTTATCAACTTTTCGTTCGCTGAAAATCTTTGTTTTTAACTTATTTGAAGTTGATGTGCCATTACCCTTCCACTTGCTTTTGATAATTCTTGATACCATTTACTTTGTTTCATCTTTTCTTTTAAATACGTACCTATATAGTCTAACTGGTAAAATTCTCTATGGCACTACTCTATTTCAACTAAATCTCTTTCTGCACCAAATCCTCTTCTGTAACTAATAATCCCCTCCCCTTTTTTCCATACTATTTTTTCAAAAAAGCCTGTCTCAACTCTATTGTTACTAAAAAAATAAGTTACAGTATCATCCTTAATTCTAATTTTCTCTTCAATTCCACTTTCTGTCTCTTTCTGAGTACCATTATCAGAACATACCACACTACTATTTCTTTTAAAATCACTTATGCTCATGTTTTCATTATAAATTTCTACATCTTTCAACTTATATATTTTATTCATATCAAGAAAAAAGTAGCCAACAATCCATTGATTTTCATTTACTCCATCTACAGACGATAACTTAATCTCATACAAAGTTTCATTATCTTTTGTTTTTAATACATTAATATTTGATTTGACTCTTTGTTCTATGTATTCTTCCTCATCTGAAAATTTCCCTCGATATTCTTTTGTATTCATACTCCAATATTTATTAATAGTCTCTTTTTCCTTTTTCGAATCAGTGCAACCAAGTCCACTTGTTGCAAAAATACCAATTAATATAAATATCCATAACAATTTAATAACTTTTTTCATTTTTCCTCCTTATCAACAACATTCTGCTTTTTCATAATTCTACATTTTTATTATTTATATTTTTAACCAAATAAAAACATCAAAATTCTCTCTAACTTTTCAATTTCTACTTAAGGAATCAAAAATATAATATATGTTTCTCTTTTTCATTCCCATATTATATTCATTTCAAATTACACCTAACAAACAAATCCATTATAATCTTTTAAATTTTTAAAAGATTATAATTGCAATTCATCCACTTACAAAAATGTTCAAAATTTGTTTAATTAATGACAATGATTATTATAACACTGACTTTATTAGCCTATAAATTCCCGGTTGTTTATCTTTTAACGAAGAATCATAAACTCCGTCAATTGGATATTTCCCAGACTTATAAACATTCGTCCCACTATAAATATATGGATTAACATGATTATTCTTAAATATCCTACCCCATTATATATTTCAGCAAACGACAACATTGCCGCAATATTTTTTGAATTATAAGATAAGCGAAATTCTTTTCTATATTTTTCCTTTGCACTTAACGCATCTACTGCTGAATCATAAAAATTTGTAAAAAACTTACCAATTGGCACATGTGTTGTAGGTTCTCCTAAAGGATCTCCATTATGATAATACGCATCAAAATCACACCCCGATTCTCTATAATGTATTGCAGCCACTAACTGTGGTGGCAGTTTAGTCTTTTTACCTATTTTTTCATATATTCTTTTGTTCTTTTTGTATATTTTTTTAAATTGTTTCAAATCAGTTTTAAACTCTTTTTTATTTATTTTAATATTTTTTAAAGTTTTTTTATGTCTCTTATAATATGGAGACTTTATTATTTTTCGTTTCTTTGTTATTTTTTTCTTTTCGAATTTCCTTAACGAATCCCATGCATCAGCAGAATAATACCTACCTCTCACTATCGGACTAGCAATATGCCCACTCGGATCCACATAAGCAATCGGATTCCCTCCACAATACGCATAC
>CAJUBZ010000061.1 GCA_910584795.1 uncultured Eubacterium sp.
CCTGACAAAATGGGATAATGCTGAAAATAAAACTAATTAATCAGCGGTTCCCTAGAAAGGATGTAAAAATGGAATATATAGTAATAGATAAATATATGAAAACAAAATTGGGAGATGTACAGGCATATATTTTTACTGCAAAGGTAAAAGATATATTGCCAATTTATTATGTTGCCGTGCGTGGGCGAGATGACGTCGAAGGTGCCGTGCAGAGAGTGTTAAATAGACGAAGGATTAATTCGATAAAAGATTTTATTCTTGATGGTAATATGTTTTTTAATACTTTTATATTAAACTGGACAGATACAAATTATTCATTAATAGTAGATGACAGCTTCATAAAAATACCAATAGTCAATGGCGGTGCACAAGTTATAGATGGTCAGCATAGATTAGAAGGATTGAAAAGAGCAGTAGATGAAAGAGATGAGGTGGGAGAAGAATCAATAATAATTATTATGACAGAAAAGATGTCGACACAAGCTGCTGCCAGAATATTTTTAAATATTAATACAGAGCAGAAACCTGTACCAAAGAGTTTGGTATATGATTTATTTGGCGAAGTCAAGGATAAGAATTCTTACATAGTTAGGGCAACAGACATTGCAAATGAACTAAATGATAATCCAGATTCACCATATTATCAATGTATTAAAAAACCGGGCTCGTCTCAAGGAGTAGGAAAAGTTGATTTGTCAACAGTAGTAAACGCTTTGAAAGAGTACACGGGTGATGAAGGCGTTTTTCAGCAGTATCATTTTGATGATTACGAAGTGCAGTATAAGATTGTAATTAATTTCTTTTTAGTTATAAAGAAATATTATGCAAAGGAAGGGTGTTGGTTAAAAAATACGAATCCATTTATGTCGAATGCCGGATTTTATGCAGGTATAAAATTTTTGTGTGAAGATTTAATTGATAGATGTGTTGAAAAGAAGTCTTTTGAACAAGCAACAATATCTAATTTACTTAATCTGGATGATATAGGATTATTATATAGGGATGATATTAAAAACATGCAAGGAAAAGAACAGAGAAATGAAATTTATAAGTATCTAAAAAATTCTCTGTTAAGGGAAGTGCCAGAGCAAGATGAGTATAAATTTTAAGAGAAATAGAACGCAACAAAAGTATGAGTCTTTTATTGGGATATCTTCGGTGGAGGAATTAGCACAAAAAAAGTCAATTTTCAAAACGCATGTATTATCTAGAGAAGAGGCTAATCAATTAAGTATATTGCTTAAGCAGGACGCAATGGATTTTTTCCATAGTGCAACAGTAAGTTTCTCTGAAGGAATTGACGCAATTTTTGCCAAGAGATTTTCATGGGCCACAGTGAAACTTTATTATTCAATTTTTTATTTGCTACGAACATCTATGGCATGTAACGGATATGCTTTGTTACGGAATTGTAGTATGTATAGGCTAAAGATTGCGTCTGGAGAGAGCCCGTATGGAACAAATAATAAGAAATATAATTCCACACATGGAGGCACAATCAGTCACTATAAAGATATATTTTCAGGATCAGACATTTTATTAACTAACTTAATTGATGATGTGGATGTATATCAATGGATGGAAGATGTTAGAGATATAGTGAATTATAGAGAAGTGGGTTTTGAAGAACCAGAATGTTTAGAGGTTTGGAATAAATTTAAAGAAGCGTTGGATACTCATACGTTGTCAAATTTATTAAATCTTATAATAAACGATTCACAATATATTTATTGCTTTCAGGAAGAATATGCGGTAGTTGCAATACCAATTAAAAGAATGCAGTTAACGATTGCAGATTTGGGTAATAATGGATGCTTGCCATTAATTACATTAAATAGAAAAGAATATGCAAACAGTATAATAAAGGGTGCGGAAAGAAATATAAATATATTTAAATTCTAAGAAAATATAATGGACAAAATCAAGCCTCCAAGTCAAACATGATTTGGGGGTTTTCTTCTGCCCATTTCATTTTCGGAAATCCTACCCGAAAACAATAAACTATGGTAAAATTGCAGTTAGCAGCAAATACCATAGAAAAGAGCAGATCACAAATCAAGCCGAAACCGATCAAAGGCTCGTTTATCAACACGATTCTTATCTTTTTATGGCGGGTGCATCAAGGTGTATGTGCATCTTTATTGCCCACTCGCCGCACGTTGAGGTAATAATAATGATGCAGTATTGTGGAAAAGAGAAGAATTAGGGGGGATCTAAACCACAAGATGTTGTGTTCCCCGGGCAAAAATT
>CAJUBZ010000062.1 GCA_910584795.1 uncultured Eubacterium sp.
ATGACAACTCTGCAAAAGGCGTTAAATGTGTATTCGATATGCTCCTTGTATGCTTCTGTGCAAGTCATGGAAGTTCCCCCCTTTCTCCCAGTAGGGCGGTGCATGGTTTATGGTTACTTTTATTTTTTTACGTTTGTATACATCATTTGCTATGTATATTTTTTTGAGAGATAATCAAAACAAATATCAAAGATAAAATATTTGATAGAGTTATTCTTATTATCATCAATTCATCTGCCCCTGTTTCTGTCACCGTATGCAAAGAGTTGCTTATAAAATTGTTAAATAAATGTTCTGATGCACCTATCCAAAGCGTTCCTGACAATGCTGCACACATACCCCATTCATAGGCTAAAATTCCCGACAATAGTATATATCCTATCCCCATAAAAGCCGCCATAGCGATATTCATAGAACCGTCAAGGAGAGGATTTATTACATTGGTAATATGCCATATTCCAAAAAGCAGAGCTTGTATTATATTAGCTGTCTTTTGAGAATAGTATTGTATGCCGATTTTACAAAACAGTCCTCTAAACAGCCCCTCTTCTGCATAGACATTTATAATATTGCCAATAACGCACACTACCACTGCTAACAAAGAACTGCCATTTGTATGTGACTGCGTAAGTGAAAAATTCGTAATGTAAAATCGTAAAGATGCGTGTTTCCCCATTACAAACAAAACAATAAACTCGGCAACATAAGAAAGAAAAAAAGTGCTTATGCCAAGAGCAAGACCATATTTCAAACCAGCAAATAACCCTTTTTTTGAAAATCCCAAATCACTCCAATGAAGTCTAAGCATATCCAACGCAATCCATATCAGCAAAATACAACAGATTTTATGCAATATATTTTCACCAATCCATGTTTGGTCGGTTTTTATAAAAACAATTTCTATTGCTCTAATAATCATTAACATAATAAATATCAAACTGATAACACGTACTGTTCTTCTTTTTTCCATTTTTCTTTTCCTTTTCCTCTGAATAGTTTTGGTGGTTGTCTTTCTTAGTCTTGATTTTTATTTCGGTTTTTAATTAACAAATTGATTTCTATTGCTTCTTGTTTCATTTGTAGCAAATTCAAAAAATATGAAATGATATATATTACAACTCCCATAAAAACAAGTAGTAAAAATGATAAACTTGTAAACCAATGAAACAATCGCCCAAACACAAGAAGTTCACCCACTATAAATAGGATTTCCAGCACCATTTCAGTAAAAATATTTCTTAATTCGATTTTTTGAATAAACATTATTCCTATATGAGTAATAATGTTTATACAAAAAGCCTGAAACACTGTTTCCAAATAAATACAACTCGCATGAAAAAACAGAGCAACGACCGAAAGTAGCAGCAAGGAAATTCCTGTTGTAGCCAAAATATTTACAATATTCTTTTTCATACTTCTTTATCTCCTCCCAATGCATTTTTTACTCCATTCAAATAATTACGATTGATATTAACTTTCTCACCATTTTTCAAAGTTGCTTCCATTCTGCTATTGAAAAGAGGTCTAATACTTTCTAATGTGTTGATGTTTAAGATACATGATTTACTGATTTGCACAAAACCGTATGCTCTTAATTTATCTTTTAGCTGATATAACCGAAAATCTGTACGGTACACTGCATTTTCAAGATATACAAAAGTCTTTTTGTCAACGCTCTCTATGTAGTAAATATCTAAAATATTTATCATTTGCTCGGTATTATCGCCAGCACATTTTATCTGCATATCAAATGACTGCAAAAAATCTATAATACGATTAACTTGCTTGTCCTTCTGGGGATATTTAATTATTACTTCTATTTCGTTACAAGATGAATCCTGTTCTGTCTTTATTTTCATTTTCTCACCCCTTAACAAGTTATAGCATAATCTTTCGCTAAAAGAAATCTCTCCATAACCAAGATACATTTTCGTCCTACCAAGATACAAATATTACTGGATTTTCTTGCTCCTTTGTACGCTATATTATATACGGTCAAATGAACATCAACAATAGTTTTATAAATAAGTTATAGGGGATGAGAGGGATTCCGTAGTAGTCGGCACTGTGCGTAATGTGCATAACTTGCTGTCTTATGGAGTTGTGGGAAAGCTGCACTTTAGCTTTTCCATGTTCTGTGAACGGACTTTTCCATGA
>CAJUBZ010000063.1 GCA_910584795.1 uncultured Eubacterium sp.
CCGTCCGTCGTATATAACAGTACGCCTCCCTGATAATAGTAATTCGTTGTTACACCATTATCCGTCTTTGAGATTCTCTGACCGTCATAATTGTATGTATTTACCTGCGTGTATTTAATCGTTCCACTGGCATTACCCTCTCTGCATGTAACCTTTGTCAGCTGGTTATTCGCATCATACTCTTTCTGTATTGTTTAGCATGTAAGACCAACACGTGTTCCATTCTTTGAAACTTCCCTCTGTACTAACTGATTTAAACTATTATACGTACTACATGTTGTAACTCATCTTCTACACTCTTAGTACAATTCCCCACCTTATCATATGTATACGAAGCATTACTTACCGTCTGGCTGATGTTATCCGTTTTCTTCGATGTTACCATACGGTTCAGGCTGTCATAAATATACGTTCTTGTTTCGTTTACCCTTTCTTCCTGCTTCGCCGATAGTTATTGATAATCGTTTTGCTTATGATATTACTGTTCTTGTCATAACCATAAGTGTACTCTTCCAAAACCGAATTAAGGTTACTACTGTCAACATATAACATTTTCGTTACTCGGTCAAATACATTCTATTCCACCATTTCCCCTATATAAGTTTTTCTTCGAATATTGGTATTGCTTCATCACTTTTTATATATTCCTTTATTAAATAATATAATTTAGGACTCACCAAGACTTTTTGCTCTCCATCATAGTAACATAGAGTTCTAAACAAATCATGCTGTGAAAAATTTATCTGCTCACATAAAGCCAATTGTTCAGGCTGATTTCTTTTTTTCTTGTTAAATTCCGCATAAATTTTCCCACACTTTTTACACTTTTTATAGGTGTATAAATTTGATATAATATTGCAAACTTTTTTAGGTGTAAATGCATATGCTTTTACCTGATTGCCTTTAAATACTGGACTAAAATCTACAGCATTCACTCCATTCTCAATCAAAAAGTTGTATAGAGGCTCCGAAACACAATACAATTCTTCTATTCCTTCACCTATCTTAAACACTTTTTTCACTTGACCACATTTTATATCCTTATTAATTACTATTTTCATCCTACTAATCAAATCTCTGCATGTACACTTTTCACATGTGTATTCATATATTTCTTTGTTCTGCATATAAGTCTTTTTAGGTGTTAACAAAAAAAGTTTAGCATTTTTCAGTTCTTCTGAATTATACTCGTCAATATAATCTATATGTAGGTCTACACTTCTTTTGCTCTTTCCAAATCTTAAAACTTCAGAATATAATTCACTAGGAATTTCAAATTTGTAATAATCACCTAGTACCCAGCCTCCATTCCCAACCACATATGGCTTCAATTTTTCCCGTAATTTTTTCTCTTCCAATATTTTTTTTTGTGTTGCATATTCTTTGTAAAAAGTCAACGATACTTTAACATATTTCTTCATTATAAAATTACTCCTTATTACTTTCTAATATTCTTTTTTATCCATTTTTTTGAAATTCTCTTTATTTTAGGCATATCTTTATACACTTTATTTGATGCCTTAATTAATTCTTTCTTCGTTAAGTTTTTATAGGCCGTCCCATATTTTATTGCCTTTCTCCAACGATTAGTTATTTCCCTGTGCAACTTTTTCCCCAATGGTATTGATAACATATCCCCAGCTTTAATACCTGATTTAAATGCTGGAAGAAAACGTTTTTCAACAATATGGTGAACCTCTATTCCTTTTTTTCCTTTTAGTGCTTTTTTTAAGACGCTATATTTACCAATAGTTATTGCTTTTTTGGTTTTTTTCAAATCTGCTACTTTATCTGCAACTTGTATAGTAACCTTTGCCGCCTTAGCTGCTTTACTTGCTTTATTTATTTTTGTGGCAGCCTTAACTCCCTTTGCTGTATATGACCCTGGTACAAATGGAACAATCGCTGCACCGACATCCCATGCTAAATATCCTAAATTTGCCCATGAAGGTTTTGTTACTAATTCATATCCAGAATGTATAATACTTCCAAAATCAATTACCGTCTCAAAAATATGCCCACTCGGATCCACATAAGCAATCGGATTCCCTCCACAATACGCATACAGGTTCCATGTACCATAATCACCCTGCTCT
>CAJUBZ010000064.1 GCA_910584795.1 uncultured Eubacterium sp.
AAAGTGTTCCCTATAAGATATTGGCATAATATTGTTTCAAATAGTTTCTAATATCCTGTGGTGTAACAGGAATTTCCGTATCCAAAAAAGGATACTCCAAATGCACTTTTTTATCATCTGATATAATATGTACTCTATGACCATGCTCATTAATTCTCACATACCAATAATAATTTGTTCCTTCATATACTATTTTTCGTTTGTTTTTCTTGGATACCATACTTTCCTCAACTATATAAGATTTTCAACAGAAACACAATCCCGACAAGGTAGTCGATTTTTGAAATGTTACGCAATAAAAGCTATTTTTGAGGATAGAGGTATAAAATATCCTCCCCGCCCTGTTCATATTCCAAATGCCTTGTAAAATAAGGTATTCCCAAAGCCTAAAGCGTAACAACGCCAACACACATTTTCTCCTTAAACGCCTTCATAACATGGTGCTAGCACCATGTTTGTACCATCAACAAGGAAAAACATTGATTCAATAACAAGAACGTTAGTCCCACCAGCAATAGTAAACGCGCTGCCCCTCATGGGATAGTTCTGTAATTGAAATCAATTCCCCATTATCCCCAATCATAAAAGTTGGTTGTGAAAAATCTGTTTCTTCTCCAATATCACTCGGAAATATATCTTTTGGTTCATTAAAAATCTGCTTTATTTCCACAAGCGATAGTTTACTGAAAATAATCAAAGTATCTGCGGTTATAACCTTGTCTTTATTGTCCAGCCCATAAACCTGCACAAAGATTTTTGCCGTTTTATCTTTATTGATTAAATTTTCAATCAAGGCAATATATTCATGCTTTCCCTCAAGACATTCACAGCAAAAATCCGTAAAATCATCTGCCGGGTCCAGATAGTCTTTATATGAGAACCAATAATTATTTGTATAGTTGCTGCTCATTTCATCCGTTTTCAGCAACGTTAAAATAGAACCTTTTTGTAGACTATTCATATTGACGCTCCTTAAATATAATAATATCTCATCTTTCCGCTTCTTTGAAAATAAAACTATTGATTTTTGAAACAGTCAAGGTTTAATCCCTCTCCAATACACGAAACAATATCGTGGTGATTGAAGCCGATAATCCATTGATATTTTTTTGAAACAACATAATAATCTAACCAGCCATTATCTAAAAAAGCTGTATGATTTAGTAAATCAAGGGCTTTCACTAATTCAGATACATAACTTTCAAATATCCAAAATTCTTCTCCACAATACCAATCGCTGCTCTTGTCGATTAGAAAATAAACCATTTTATTTTCTTCTTTTATAATTTGAGGCAAAAAATGAAACCATGTTGAATAATCAACCGCATAGCACCCAAGAAGTTCTTTCATGCTTTTAGGACTATAACCATTCGTATTAGCCCAATGCAGACCGTTTTTCCACGTTTTTGTTTTATCCGCATATTTTTCTGCAATCTTTTGATATATATTTTCCCACTGGTTTTCACTCACTTTACGAAAACGTTCTTGCGATATGCCACACTTTGTTATTATTTCGTGTTCTAATCTAAATATATCACTTGCAGACCTGTTCATACTCTATTCTCGCTTTCAATCCATAATTTCATTTATAAAATCATCGTCTTTCAAAACTCTTTATTATAACATCTGAACAATAAAATCCTATTTCATTTTCTTCATAATCACCGACCTCATACTTTGAATTATTTTCATATCCTCTCACGGTCATATCTTTAATATAAAATCCAGAAATTTTACCACTTCCATGAAAGCGCCAAGAATTTACATCTACAAATTCTATGAAAATCTTATAATTATCTGGACTGGTCATACCTAATATTAAATTTGTATGTTCTTCCCAAGAATTATTATCTAATGTTGTTTCCCATTTCAAAAATATAATCGTATCAAACATATTGAAGTGGCTCATTTGAAAATCCGGTAAAATAGATTTGATTTTATTCAAGTTCACCTATACCCCACCTTTGCAACTTTATGATTTACGAATTTGATTATATCACTTTCACGCTCCATTTACCATAAAAACATAGGGCATGACAACCGCCACGCCCTACATTTCTTATCGTTCCAACGACTTCTCAATCTTCCACTT
>CAJUBZ010000065.1 GCA_910584795.1 uncultured Eubacterium sp.
AGAGCAGGGTGATTATGGTACATGGAACCTGTATGCGTATTGTGGAGGGAATCCGGTTAATTATGTGGACCCGAGTGGGCATTTGGCAGTTGGTGCATATTTCGAAGGGCAAGCAGGTTGTGGTTTTGGAATGGCTTTTAAAGCAGGATTTATATGTGATGGAAAAAATATTTTATTTTTTGGTTCATACTCTTGTCATTTTCAATTTAATGCATCTGCTAGCGCGTCTGTGGGATTAATGGTTTTACCTTATTTATCAAATGTTGATAATGTATTGGGATTTTCTGCATCAGCATCTGTATCTTGGGCGTGGTGTGCAAAGGTGTCAATTGGTGCAAGTCTGGATTGGGAAAACTGGAAAGATAAATCAAAAATAAAAATTAATGGAGAAGTGGGAGTTTCGGTGGCGGCACTGCCAGTTACAGTTAGACTAGATGCAGAGTGGTCTTCAAAGATTACTAAGATTAGTTTATCTAAAGCAAAAAAAATGCCTAATAATTCATCTAAAAAAGTAGAGAAAAAGTTTATTACAATAAAATATACTAAGAAAAAGAACTACTTAAATATAAAATTATCAAGAGCTAAAGAGGCTATTAGATATTACTATGGAAAGAAAAAAGTAAAGGTGGTTAAATGATGATACTAAAAAGGACAATTAGGAATTTTGAAATTTTTGCATTGTGTATAGGTTCAATAGGGGCTATATTTTCTATGTGTATGATACCTATTGTGATTATAGCTACAAATGAAAATAAAGTGGAATTATTTGTAATTCAAGTAATGGTGATTATTTTTATGTTGTTTTTTATGTATAGGTATGGCATTAAGAA
Organism: uncultured Eubacterium sp.; assembly: GCA_910584795.1. Taxonomy (GTDB): domain Bacteria; phylum Bacillota; class Clostridia; order Lachnospirales; family Lachnospiraceae; genus Eubacterium_G. The sequence goes on from CAJUBZ010000065.1 coordinate 831, forward strand.
TATTTATAAAATAGAATATCAATCAAATTGCCTGTATTGTTATTCAATTCTAAAAACATATAGATTTAAGGAAAAAGTATCATTGGACAAAAGTCATAATAATTTCATATTAATATCTGAAGGAGTAAGAATCTTTTTACCTAGAAGTAAAATTATAAAAGATATATTATTTAATGACGAGGACATTGAAAAAATCAAGAATTTTATGGAGTTAGAAGATTGATAATATATTTTAGAGAATAAAAAATTCTATGTTAGAATTATATTATAATTATCACATATTTATACAATAGTTAATATAATTATAAAATACGAGGAGGAATTAAATACAAATATTATCTTTTGTTTCAGAAAAAATAATATACTGGGGAATGATGTATAATCATTTGAAGGCAATAAGGAAAAATCATTAATTAAAAATCTTAATAAATATAAGTTTTAATTTGATTAATGAAGATATTGGCTTTGCAAAATAATATAATCCTCCCTTTTGCAAAATCAGTTGTATTTATAGAGATTAACTGGTAAAATATACAAAAGGGGGGATTATGTGTCGAATGTAAATCACAATTATTATAAGAAATCAAAAACCTTGACGGAAAGAGTAAGTTATATGTATCAAAAAATGGTACATATATGGATTCTTGTGGTCAAGGTTTTTTGTATATAAAAGTGTTTTAAGAAATTTTAAGCAATAAAAGAAGGAGGGATGAAAAATAACGAAAAAACAAATGGGAAAAAGTAAAATTTAAGGAAGTTGTAGGATTCCACATTCGTGTTATTGCGTATAAAAAACTAAAACCACACTGAAATTGAGATGGAAAAGATTTTTTGATAATAATTTGACGAAAGGCAAATATAAAATAAAATTGGTGCGAACAAAAACTTTTAGAATTGAATAAAGCCAATAGTGCCAGTGCGTAAAAATGTAATATTTTGACGAATGTGATGCATTTGCTCGGGTAACGAAAATGTCTTATGCTGACATCAGTAACTTAAGCTCAATTCTGACAAGAACAGCAATATCATAAGTGAGACGGTAAGTAATGCTTCGTATACATATGATAAGGCAGGCAACTGTACCAAGACTGTGGAGGACGGAGTTACAACAGAGAGCACATACAACAGCCTGAACCAGCTGGTGAAGA
>CAJUBZ010000066.1 GCA_910584795.1 uncultured Eubacterium sp.
GATTTGCAAAATTGGCTTAATCTTATAAAAATGCAGAACCGTGAGCAACAGCATTTACTGGAAATTGAAGCGCAGAAAAAATCAGATACGCTTACTTACCTTGCGCATGACATTAGAACCCCGCTTGCTTCCGTGGTAGGCTATTTGAGCCTATTGTGTGAAGCGCCGGATATGCCAGCCATACAACGGGAAAAATATACAAAAGTTGCTTTCCGCAAGGCTATACAGTTTGAAAAACTGATAGATGATTTTTTTGATATAACAAGATATAGTTTATCAGACAAAACTTTGGTGAAACGGGAAATAGACATATGTTTTTTAATAGAACAGTTAGCAGATGAATTTTACCCGTTGCTTAAACCCAAAGAGCTGCATATTGATTTAAAGTTAGGGGAAGGACTGTTTATAACAGGGGATTCAGAAAAGATTGCAAGAGTATTCAATAATCTTCTGAAAAATGCTATAAATTACAGTTATCCGAAAAGTTCGATTGAGATTTATGCCAGCCAAACTTTATCTTATATAACGGTTTCCATTAAGAATTACGGCAAAACAATACCTGCTGATGAATTGGGGCATATTTTTGATAAATTTTACCGTTCCAAAGAATATGGGGAATCAGAAGAAAGCGGAACAGGGCTTGGCTTGGCAATCGCAAAGGAAATTGTAAGAATACACAATGGAAGCATATATGCTATGAGTGATGATGAAATAACAGTGTTTGAAGTCAAGCTGCCTGTTGCGGAAAAGCAGCGATAAGAAAAAAATAAGAAATCAAAAAGAAATAAAGAATCAAAAACTCACTTCAACAGGGTATAATAATCCCCCAGTAGAGTGAGTTTTATTTTTGGAGGAATTGCTATGGACAATCAAAATAAGAACCATGAAAAAATTTTGCGTGGCTGTCAGTGGGTATTTTTTATTATATATGTTATCTTTCTGCTTCGCATAACCTTTTTCAAACAGGTAACATTAAACAACTTATTTTCTGCTATAGGTGCAAGTGAAAGGACAATCAGTATCATTCCCTTTAAATCAATTTATGATATGGCTGTTTCAAACACCTCTATAGGACGAATCATTGAAAATGTAGTAGGAAATATCGTTTTATTTATTCCATTTGGAATACTTTTTCCAATTATCTCTAACAAAAAACGTAAAGGGGTTTTATGTGCCGCTATTATATTCAGCCTGTTAATTGAAATTACGCAACTCCTTTTTGCGCTTGGGAGTACAGATGTTGATGACTTGATATTTAATGTATTAGGTGCATATATTGGATATTTTGTATCAGATAAAATAAGAAAACTATTCAAGTCATATACGCATTTTCTTATTGCTATGACGCTTATAACGGCTATTTTAGGAGCAAGTGTATTTGGATATTTGCTTGTTTACCAAACAGATTTATTTATACTTTACAAATATGATATCAATATTGAGAACTCAGAACTTGTAGAAATATTTATTGACACGCCAGCTACCACCACAGGTAGATATGTCGAGTTAGATAATTGCATATTAGAAGTGGAAAAAAGTGTTAAAAGCGCAAATGATATAAGGGAAATAGAGGCGTTCAAGATTACAGAAGATTGCGAAATATTTATTTGCTACGATAGAATGGAATATTTTTTCAGTGCAATTATAGGTGAATATCAAAAATATGAAAAGATTGATTATAATGATTTTATTTCACAAACAAAGTACAAATTTGATAGAAATAATAATGTGAGAATTTGGAGTAATGATGAAAAAAATATAAAGTTTATAGTGATTACTGAATGGATTGAATGATTTGGATATATAACGAATAAGTTTTGCAGTTATATCATGTACGGATAGTCAAAGGGCGATAGTTAAAATACTGCCGCCCTTCTAAACTATAAATGCAACTATAAACCAAGCAACACCCCCATGTGGGAGAAAGGGGGAAATTTCTATGGATTGCAC
>CAJUBZ010000067.1 GCA_910584795.1 uncultured Eubacterium sp.
AACAATGCCAATAAACCGATTTATGAACAAATCACATCACAAATCAAGGCAATGATAATGAGCGGAGAATTACAGGCAGGTGACGCAATCCCTTCTATGCGGGCTTTGGCAAAATCAATCCATGTAAGCGTTATTACAGTCCAAAAAGCCTATGAGGATTTACAAAGGGACGGATTTATCGAAACTACAGTTGGCAGAGGAAGTTTTGTGTCGGCGCAGAACAAAGAATTTTATCAAGAGGAACAACAGCGTATAGCCGAAGAACATTTACAAGCAGCCGCCGAAATAGGGAGAATGAGTAATATTTCTCTTGAAAAATTGACGGAATTATTAACTTTATTTTATCAGGAGGACGAATAACATGGAAAACATTTTAGAATTGCAACAAATATGTAAGTCTTTTCCAAAGTCAAACTTTATATTGGATAAACTCTCTTTTTCATTACCGTATGGGGCTATTCTGGGCTTTGTTGGTGAAAACGGCGCAGGTAAAACTACCACGATTGGCTGTATTTTAAACACTGTCAGAAAAGACAGCGGTATGGTAAAACTATTTGGAAAAGAAATGCGGGATATTGACACAGACATTCGAGAAAAAATTGGTGTGGTTTATGACGGAGATAATTTTCCGGGTTTTTGGACGGCGAAACAATTATCTCAAGTCATGGAGGGAATTTATACACAATGGGATAATGCCTTATTTCAAAAATATTTAGAGGATTTTCATTTACCTGTTAAACAGAAAATCAAAAATTATTCCAGAGGAATGACAATGAAGCTGGCTATTGCAGTTGCCTTGTCGCACCACCCGCAATTATTGATTTTGGACGAAGCAACCAGTGGTTTAGACCCCATTATGCGTGATGAAATGCTGGACGTTTTTCTTGAATTTGTGCAGGAGGAAAGCCATTCTATCCTTTTATCTTCTCATATTACAAGCGATTTAGAAAAAGTTGCAGATTATATTACATTTATTCATAATGGGAAATTGATTATGACCGCATCAAAAAATGATTTGGTATATAATTACGCCGTTATGCGTTGCAAGGAAAGTCAGTTCCTTGCATTAGACCCTGGTGATATTATCGCTTACCGAAAACGGGATTTTCAGATTGATGTATTAGTTAATAACGGAAAAGAAGCACAACGAAAATATAAAGGTTCTGTTGTAGACCATGTTTCAGTTGATGAAATCATGTTGTTATTGGTAAAGGGGGAACGAGTATGAAAGGATTGCTTAAAAATAATTTTTTAACCGTTTATTCTAATGCGAAAGTTTTTTCGATTTTTATGCTTATATTGGGGCTTTTTGTTGTTGCAGTTATCAGCCAGCCGCTTCTTATTGGTTACGTTCTGTTAAGCATGGTTGGCTTTTCCGTAAATGCAATTACAAGCATAAAAAAAGAGTTTATTTCAAAATGGGGAAAATACAAATTAACTTTGCCTGTAAAGAGAGCTGCTATTGTTAAAAGCTATTTTATCAGTCAACTAATATGGCTGCTTGTTGGAATACTATATGCAGGAATCGTTATAAGTTTATCATGGGCATTGCATGGTTGCCCTTATGATAATAGCATTGACGTAGTTTCAATATTTGCATTGGGAATCAGTGTAAGTATTTTTACAGGTGCATTTTTCTTTCCATTGCTTTATCTGGGCGGCGAAGAAAGAAGTGATGTATTTTTAGTAATCAGCTTGCTTTGTGGAATTGGCGTTGTGTTAGGAATTATTAGTGTGCTTAATCTTTATTTAGCCCCTGGCGTAACTACAATTCTATTAAGTGCGGCTATTTTGCTTTTAAGTTCTTTGTTAATGTTCGCTTTATCCTATCCGTTGACCGTGGGTATTTATCACAAAAAAGAATACTAACTAAATGTATTATGTGGGAGAAAGGGGGAATTTCCGTGAATTGCACAGAAGCATACAAGGAGCAT
>CAJUBZ010000068.1:0-1666 GCA_910584795.1 uncultured Eubacterium sp.
CCTGCAAATATGGCTGCCGAACCAGTCGCTTCCAATACATACATGGACAATGCCAGTTTCAATATAAAATTTCCAAATAATGAGGTTAGCTGCCCCAAAATAAGGAGCGCAAAATTTTTCGAAAATAATTTTTCCGTCATGGCTGATTCCCTCCTTTTTCCTTGATTTTGCCTGCATTCTCTGGCATAGAGGTATGCCCGCAGGGTGTTTCCGTAATATCAGTAATAAATTTTTCTGTAAAGGATGTCGCATCGTCATCATAAAGTGGCAGTCCCATATGGGCTAACATTTCTTTCACAAAATGATATTTATGATACAGTTCTTCCTCTGTTGCAGGGAATACCGAGGGCATGAGCCAGAAGTTGATAAGCGGCAAAAGCTCGGAAAGCTCCTTTATGTATTCCGTCTTGATAGAACCGTCCTTTTTTCCCTCCTCCAGCAATTCCAGCCACAAGGGAGTTAATACACGCCTGTTTTCTGCAACTGCCGCCGCTAAAATGTGCGGGTCTTTCAAAATCGGGACTGCCTGCATATTTATCTGGTTTCGTTCAGCGTCCGACTGATTCAGTGTAAGCAACAACCTAATTTTTTGCAGACCGTTCAAGTCATCCCTCCCCTTGACTGCTTCAAATGGGTTGTCCTCGAAAAACATTTGATTGCCTAATGCGTACATTACTTCCTCTTTGCTTTGAAAACAACGGTAAAACATTCCTTTTGCCCCGCCCACCATATCCATAATTTCGGAAATTGAAGTTTCCTCATATCCTTTAGAAATAAATAAGTTTTGGGCAGCATTTAGGATTGCTTTTCTCCATTCCTCTGGTGTCTTTTTTACAGGTCTAGCCAAATGTGATTGCACCTCCTTTGTATTTAGTTATTGACTTGAAGTCAATAACCATTTTAGCACTATTCTTTAATTTATGCAATAGTCATAATTTGACATAGCGCAGAAATCACTTATTTGCAAAATCCATAAAATTCTTGACATTACAAAAGCGACAGAGATTTCTCCCTGCCGCTTTTGTCCACTTATGCAAAAATGATTTCCTTATTTACAATCTCCCTTGCACAAGCTCTTATGTTGCCTAACTGTCCTACCCATTCTAAGGCATTTTCAGATTTTAGCTGTTCCGTTATGCCCTGTGCTTGTTTCATGCCCTCTATGAGCCTTTCAAAGCGTTCCTGCGCCTGTCTGTCAATGCTGATAAGATAAGCATTCAGCTTGCCACTTGTAAGAAGATTGGTGTATGTAACTTTGCAATATTGCTTCAAATAATCTAGATGCCGCTGTCCCCATATGCCTATTGGCTGTTCTTCTTCGGCGGGCAATAATAAATCTGGAATCAGATACCCATTTTCTTCGTGATATGCGCCACCTAACTGTTTAAATAATGATTCGTTCATTTTGTAATTCCTCCATATGAATTAAATTTGCCTACAATCCAATCATTTTGGCTGATTACAAAGTGTTTTAGTTTTAACTTCCTTATGGAAGCTTACCCATTCCCATATATTTTGTGTTATAATGTTTTATGTGATTTTGTTTCCCTCATTTTTTCCCTTATCAGGGTTCGTAATGCCCTGTGGGAAGATATAACACAAGGGAAACGATAAGGGAAAGTTCACCTGCGATAAACTTAGTGTTTTCAAGGGTTAGCGGAGATTT
>CAJUBZ010000068.1:1676-1915 GCA_910584795.1 uncultured Eubacterium sp.
ATGGAAGCTTACCCATCGTTAAGCTTTTTGTATAATCCATAATGCTTGGTATATCCCTTTCTGTAATCCCGCTTATCTGCAATTAACATTTTTACCCTCTCCGCCTCTCCGAAATTTCGTATTCCCTATCTTCATGCAAATCCTGAAGCATCTCATGTTTTAGAACCTTAGTTAAAATTCATAATACATCTCTACCATGACCAATTTGTTATTAATAATTTTTTTCAACTCATTATGCA
>CAJUBZ010000069.1 GCA_910584795.1 uncultured Eubacterium sp.
TACTGCTCCCGAAAGTTTTTTGTCGTTTTACTTTCGTACACTCAATTCTTTATTTGCTATAAAATTTTATTCGGTTGTTATGCTTTATCTGATAGTATCTTTTGAATAGTAATTTTGCCGTCCTTGATTTCTATTTGTAGTTTTGCCTTGCATTTCGGGCAATAGATTTCCGCGTTAGAGCCGTCGCCCAACTTGAATAATTTATACCCGCATTCGGGACATACAACGTAGTTTGTCATAGATATTGTTCCTTTTCTTTTTTTTCGATAAGCGGTTGATAATTACTATATCGAATAGAATAAATTAGAAACATTATAAATGTAATAAATAATGCTATACTTTGTTGCCCCCAAGCGAAAATACCGTTTACAACTTTATTTGAAGGTAAAATTTTTGATAAGCCTATTAACACAAGCATTATCAATAACGGATTGAAAATCGATAACCACTTTTTATTGTTAAATTTTCCGCGAATGCTTACTACGAACAAATAGATAGATAAAAAAGCAAAGGCAACAGCAGCCAATGATGCGACAGCGATAAAAACAAAAAATAGTTGTTCCGCAATTATCTTTGCCTCCAACACTTGTAAATTATAAAGTTTATTATAAATGTAAGCGGTCATAGCAAAAACGCAATGATATAAAGTGCCGACTGAAATGAAAACAAAAGCACATATAATAAACAATTTTGAGTATTTACATTTTTTTACAATCATTTCTCGATATATAGCATAAAAGCCACAAAACATTAGTAGTAAGGCTATTACTCCGAATAATCCGCCAATGATAAATCTATTTTGACTTGAATTTGCCCAATCTTCTGAAAATGGCGGAAATATAATTGAGTTTCCAAATTCTTCTGATGGTGCGAAACAGCCTAAAAGCATATCACCTGCAAAACATAAAACCGAGCCTATAATGCCCACCATAAATAATTTTTTGTTTAAGTTCATAAATATTCCCAACCTGAAATATATTTCAAGTTAAATTATATATTATTTTGATTATAAAGTCAACGCATTCTGAAATATATTTCAGATTAGTGTACAAATCAAAAATTTTGTGATATAATGCACTTATTATGGCAGAGATTAGACAACCTATAAAAAGAACTTCTATTGATAAAAAGCAAAAGATTATTAAAGCGGGCTTAAAAGTATTTAGCGAAAAAGGCTATTACAACACTACAACCGTTGAAATAGCCAAAATAGCTGGCGTGTCAACGGGAATTATATATAATTATTTCAAAGATAAAAAAGACATTTTTTTGCATTCGTTAAAACTATGTTTTGAAACCGCTTTTACCCCTATGCTTAATACGCTTAAACAATTTAAGCCCCCGTTTAATTTTGATAGTATCTTGCGTGAGTTTATTCCTTTATGTCTAGAAGCACACAATGACAATAAAATGGCACACCAAGAACTTTTGGGTATATGTGTATTAGACAATGATGCAGGTTTATTATTGCAACAAATGGAAAACCAAGCAATACAAGCGATTTGTGAATATCTTCTATCAAACGGCATAAACTTGCCTCACTTAATGGAAAAAACACAAATAGCCTATCATATCATTGAAGAATATTGCCACGATGTTATGCTTGAAAAGTACTATCAAACTGATTTTGACGTAATGTTTGAAGTAGTTATAACAACTGTAAAGAATATTTATTTGCAATAAATAACGGTTTTTGTGTTCGCTTGTGCTTACCGTCTGGGGACGGAATACGCCGCCTTGACAA
>CAJUBZ010000070.1 GCA_910584795.1 uncultured Eubacterium sp.
CACGACTATTATATACCTTTGGAAAAGCAGTTTCAAGACTGTACTTTTTTGTGTCAGCATTGACGAGTAAATTTCTTATTTTAAGCATTTTTCATGATTTATTAATATGTAATTATTATTTGATAAAATCAACTCTATTTTTAGTGTATAATACCCCTTTTATTTTATTATCTTTAAAAAAATTATTGTTGACGTTGATTTCAATGACCTCTGGCGTTATTATATTAGTAGGATATTTCCCTTCTTATTTGGAAGGGGCGATTGATATCCCTTATGTCTTTGGCACTCAGAACTTTATTTCTAAGTGCCTCTTTTATTTTATATCCTAATTCTTTTATTGTCTCAAACCTTCCTTTTGTTCGTTCATAGTGCTCTACCAGCTGCATTATTAAATGCGATATCAGCTGCAGGACTGTATGCACTTTCATTGCATTTTCATTATAGCTGTATGCATGTTTTATATTATATCCATGATTCTTTAGATCATTAAATCCCTTATTTTCTCCTTTCCATCTTCTTCTGCCCTCTCCAATCCTTTTCTTATAGTTGTTTTCTGTTATATTTAAATTGGTTGCATATGCAAACTTTGTTACTTTCCCTTCTTCATCTGTTAATCTCATCTCCACTATATTTATTTTATAATCCCGGTATTCTATTTCATTATAGTATTCATAATTCTTTTTACCCTCTTTATCACTTTCATTATATCTATGAGTATCATTATGCTCCTTAGCTGTTTGATAGTACTCATCTGCTGTTTTGATTACTCCTTCTTTATATGTGATCATATATTTCCAGTTGTTTTCTCTGCATATTTCAATAATCGGCTCTCCCAGATACAGGGCATCTGCACTTATACATATATTCAGTCTTTTATATGTCTTCTTTAGCCGTTTTAATAGTCTTTTTGCTGCTTTTAATTCACAGTCCTGCTTGTCATATCCTGTTTCTGAGTTTTCCAGCCACTCAAAATCTACAGGAACTGCCATATTGCCACAAATCAGCTGTGCCATAAGCACATTATTATGATAAGATACATTACCGTTGGCATGATGAGTAACTAATGAACCTGGTGTATGTTCAACTTTATAACTGTTTAACTGTGTTGCATCAAGTACTATTTGATAATACTTCCCGTTTATCCTGTATTCTTCACACACCCTGTCTTTTATTAACTGTTTTACCATATTTGTAAGGACATTTTTCACCTGTTCTACACTGACTTCCTTAAAATAATTATTTATTGTATCACCATGAGGCAGTTCATCAAACTGCTTATTAAATAAAATGGAAAAATTATCAATCACATTGCTGCTGTTAAACCTGCAGTTCATATTTCTCATGCTTTCAATGTGACAGCACGAAGCCAATATTCTAACCATCATTATGAGCTCCTGATCATATTTGATATAGCTTTGATGACGGGGATCGGATATACTGTTGATCCATTTGCTAAACCCGCTAAAACGATGTTGAATAATTTTAAGAACATCAGAAAACATATTTAAATTCTGTTCTCTGTCGCGTTTTTCTTTTCTGGAGGTTTTCATCTTCTTTCAGCTCACTTTCATTAATCACCACGAAGAAAAAGTTATAATTATATGTATTACCTACTTTAATTATAACTTTATTATCTCTATTTAGCTCGATAAATTTTTACTCGTCAGTGCTGAGGTAAAACTCCTAGCTCTTTTTACACTTTGC
>CAJUBZ010000071.1 GCA_910584795.1 uncultured Eubacterium sp.
CACGTAAAAAGGCTTTCGGAGAAATCCCCGAAAGCCTTGATTTTACTGAATAAATTATAATTACTCGATGATAGTGGCACCCCTACCAGATCCAACAGTTCTACCACCCTCACGAGCTTTTGGAAATGAAATCTGAATGTTTTTACTACGTTTTCCTGCTTGTTTTTCTTTATATTATCCAGTTTATCCCTACATTTTTACTGTTCTGAAAAATTTTAGAGCCAAAATAGAGCCAGTGGTAAAATACAGATTTTCTCCTTATCCGCCCTTATTACATGGTGCTAGCACCATGTAGTAAATGTGAATAAGGAAAACCGAAAGTCTCTGCTTACGACAAATGGAAATTTAATATTTTTATAATGATATGAACATTCCATATTCTTTTGGTGCGTTTAAAACTCCATCTATTGTATTTTTCATCAGAATATCTTTTATTACTTGTTCAGGCACACTATCTCTCAAAGATGTCATACTAGAAAGCGAATAAATATAATCCATCATATCATCTATATTAGTAACTGCCAATGAATCTATATATTCTCTTTTTTCTACTTTTGAAAAAGTTTTACTTAAAATCTCATATCCATTTTGAAGCGTAAAATTCTTATTTATGTTATCTTCAACACCATATGCCGATAAAATTTTGGAAAGATATTCAATAATTCCATGTTCTCCATATGTCGCACAATAAAAACGACCTTCTCGCTTTAATACTCGTCGCACCTCCGCCAGACCTTTATTTATATCAGGCACATGATACAACATCATATTTGCAATGACAACATCAAAAGTCGCATTTTCATAAGGTATCTCTTGAATATCTAAAACCTTATATTCAATATTATCATAGCCTCCTATATTATTTTTTGTCATTGCAACCATTCCTTCTGAAAAATCAGAAAGTATTATCTTGGAACAAGTACAAATTAATGACTCTCTATTTTTCCACATATCTCCTGTTCCACAGCCTAACTCTAATACTTTCGCCCCTTTATCAATTCTGTAATTTGAAAATATCCAATTCCCAAAACCCAGTTTATTCGTTGAATATTTATCATGAAATGATATTCTTGTATCTAAGTTATTTGCAGTAGCATATTGTTCTAATACAACTGACATATCATTTATCTTGCTCACAATTAACCTCCACAAATTTTATTTCATTTTAATCTTACCACTTTTCTCACGCCCTTGCAACCATAAAACACCGAAGCAAAACAACCGCCACACCATATATTATTTATCGTTCCAATGATTTCTCTATCTTCTGTTTCTGCCCTTTCAAATCGTTCTGCTTTTCATAAAGATTGTTCCGCTCCTTGCAAAGTTCTTTCATACGTTCCAACTGCGCCCGTACTCCCTCCCGGCAATCCGGCTCTATCTTCTTATATTCCCCGGTCAGATTGCGGATTGTATTGTTGTTTTCTTTTATCTGCTCCGACAAACATACCCAGTCTATCAGATTTTGCACTTCCTTGTCCGTTTCGTAAAGGTCTGTTTCTGCCACGATTTTAGCACATAACCGTATCATAACTTTCTTCTCCATATCCGTCATATTCTATCAATCCCCTTTCCTAGCGGCTCATTTCAAAGGCACGTTTCGGGCGTTTCTTTGCCCTTTCTGCCTGCTCTA
>CAJUBZ010000072.1 GCA_910584795.1 uncultured Eubacterium sp.
CTAAGCTTTAATAGACCTTCTGTAAAAGATAATCCATTTGTTGTTACAAAATCTCTTATCTCATCAAGATGAAGTTTCATCTGGGTTAATTTCAACAACTCCAGATTTGCTGTTAACTGATTGTATGTACTGTTACTCATAATCATAAACCTTTCCTATAATCTCAAGATTTTCTTTTGCTCTGTCCATTATGTGTTCTTCTTTGAAAATATGGGATTTCCTGGCGATTGCAGCATAATGTTCAGAAATATAATTCAATTTTTTTGAACTTAATTGATGAATGGTTATAAATTCTGTGTTACAATACACATGTATATAACCATCATATACTTGTAAGGAAACAATCTTTCCTACATACTCTGGTGGGACAGAGTACTGGCATCCTTTGTGAAAAAACATGCTTGAATGATTGACTTTTACAGTATTTGTGGTGATTTGATAAGGCTTTCTTATGGGATCAGCGGGCAGGCTGTTTAAGAAAGCCTTTTCTCTGTTAAAATACATCAGCGGAATTCTTCCGGTTCCCTGGTTTACCTGTGCATTAACACGATTATTAATTCTTGTTACCAATTCAACCAGTTCGCGGTAATTTAATTTCCCATTATAAGCTCTTATTTCATCGAGTATCTTCATAGGAGCCTCAACTTTTGCCTTTGTCTGAGGACGCCCCACAATACAAGGCTGAACTTTAAAACCATAATCGTCAGCGAATTGCTGAAACTTATTATTTACTTTACCGGTAGAGTATTCTGTTCTTGCTTCATCCATAACAGTTTTCATGTTATCGGTAACTATTTCCTTCGGAACGCCACCAAATGTTTCAAATGCATCATCAAGAAATGAGAAGAGTATATCCTGCGTTTTGGAAAGAGAGACTCTGTATACCCTGAATCTTGAATATGAAAGCAATAGAACGAAAACATTTACATCTATAGTTTCTCCCGAAGAAAGAATAAATGGAATGGATTCTTTCCAATCTAACTGGGCCTGTTTACCCATAGGTGTTTCATATCGAATGGTGACCTTATCATTGTTGAAAGGCCTGCTTTTTTTGAAATAGGAATCGAATTCAGGATATTTTCTGAGGTAATGACAAAAGTTGCAATAAACACCTGTGAAACCATAGTTATCTACAAGATACTGCCATAAAACTTTTCTGTAGTAAAACACCTGTTGATTTCTGTCTGATAACAATTCCGCGATTATATTATAATACGGTGTAATGCAGTCATTACAATTCCTTGTTTCTGGTTTCGAATATCCGGTTATATATTTATCAACTGTACGTCTGTCAACTTCCAATTCTCTTGCTATTTGGCTTTTGTTAATCTTCAATATTCCATCCTCCAAAAATGGTTTTAATTTATACAGGTCATTGACACTTTCTATTTTTATGTTTGTTATGATTTGATTCTTTAGTATCATTATGAGTTCCTCCTTGTAACTCATACATCATAACATTTGTACATTCTTATTTAATATTTATTGTACATATTTAAGTATAACTTTATACTTTTGGGTAAAAACTTGGTAACGGGTTAGAAAATAAGTCCTCCATCCCCGCCATAACCGCCATCATCTTTGCGGAAGCGTCCTGCCCCGGCGATACCCGCCACAGCCACG
>CAJUBZ010000073.1 GCA_910584795.1 uncultured Eubacterium sp.
GGCGCAATACACACTTTCTTGCTTATCAGTTCTGTTAATTTTCTTTTATCGTTATCCATAGATAATTTGTATAAATTTTATATCTATTTTTAGATTATCCACATAAATACTATGTTTTCAAGTATTTTGAAGTATAGAAAATCATTCATTTTACCACGAATTTACCACGATTGATTGAGCCTTGATATGACAATAAAATAGCGCTAAAAAGACACCCTTAACTTAAGCGGTGTCTTTTTATGTACGGATATGAAATTGTCAAACTGAGATTTGTACTTCTGAACAGCTTGGATTTATCTATTTCACGATAAATCTATAAATTGCATAGGCAACCCATATAATCCAAGAAAAAAACCACAAATCAAAGAGAATACTTATTGTTAAATAAACGATAGCAACAGCGATTGCTATTATCCAATTTTTCTTTTTAGTATATTCCATAATCAACCACCTCCACAACTGCAAATCTATCCCAGTTATATAAACTGGGATTTGTCAATGAATCACCTCATAGCGTAATCTAAGATACGAGTTCTCCAAAACTACACATTCTTGCAACTTCACAACACCCAATTTTGATAATTCGCATTCTTCTGTCAAAGACTTTCCATCAATTAGAGTAGAAGTATCCTTGCCGCCAATCAAAACAGGTGCAATAATAATATCTACATAATCAAACAGCTTTTCACGAAGAAATAAGTTATTCAATGTTCCTCCAGTCTGGATTGTTATTCTCTCACAACCATATTCCGATTTAAGTTTTATAAGTGCATCTTTTAAGGATAATTCATTTTGGTATATGATATGAAGATTTTCATCCTCTACGTTAAAGGCAGGATGTCTTGTATTCGTCGTAATCAGCACAAACTCTTTTGATAAAGCACAAAAATAGCGAATACCATTTTCATTCAAATGTTTATTATCAATTACAACAAAGGAAACCGGTGTTTTCCTTGGTATTTTCTTTTTATTTACTCCCATTTTTTCTTGCACTCTACCCGAGTTGAAAGACCACAAATCTGTTGTCTGCTCTATTTCGTAATATTGGTGTAATCCCTCATTAACGCCTTTAATTTTAGGAAAATCCTTATCTACATCCAAATCATCTGTTGCACCAGTACTTATTTTCCCATCAACAGACATTAGCATAAACAATGTTGTAATAGGTCTATCCATTTTATCTTTCCTCCACAAATTCCAATTCGCTTTCTTCATATCCATATTATAACAGTTCCATATATCCGCCACAACAAAAATCAGCATACCCTTTGATATTTTTCTGCCTTGAAAATGCACACTTCTTTCTTCCTCTTGATTACCCAACACAGAAAAGAAAAAAGGCTACTCGTCCTCATTATCAAAATGATTATTCCTTAATACTTCCCGTAACAGTTCCATATCTTCTTTTGAATTGGGGTTTATCATTTTTACAACCTGATAAGGCGTACCGTACTTGTGTCCGTCTGTGCTTTCCCCAAACATATGAATGACTCCTATTAGGAACACTGTAATATCAAGGCTTTTCGGAGCCTACAC
>CAJUBZ010000074.1 GCA_910584795.1 uncultured Eubacterium sp.
TCTATTATCCTACTTTTGACCAAATCAGTCGAGGTACATGCTATCTACCGTTTACCAATCATCGAGTAATTACAATTTATTCAGCAAAATCAAGGCTTTCGGAGATTTCTCCGAAAGCCTTTTTACGTGAAAAGCCACGTTAGAGAACTAAAGTGGCTACAAAATGGCTACGATATTTTATTCTTGCACTATTTTTCTATTTTATGTCTTTCAGATCAGCAGCTCTTTCAGGAGAAGTATGATTTTTCTTCAGCATTTTAGTATATTCAAAGAGGTCTCGTCTGGTTGTATCATCTAATACATATAAATCAGCAATCAATTCATCCACCATAGGCAGCTCTGTGTAATCAAATTTTTTCAATATACAGGCGGTGCGATCTGATATATAGGCGTTCTTATGGCTGTTAATATTCCACTTTTCATTATCAGATGGAAGTGATGGTAAGGTTTCGATATCGTCATAAGGGTTATCTTTGCAGATAGAACTGATGGGGATATCCAATATATTAGAAATTCTAAGTGCAGTGTCAAAGCGGATGGCAGTGTCCCGCTGGATAATCGAATAAAGCGTTGTCGGTGCTATTTTTGCTTTTAGGGCAAGTTCTTTTACTGTCATTCCCTTGTTGTCTAAAATATCTTTTAGGTTTTGACCATAACCCATGAATTTATGTTCCTTTCTACTCAATATTTTTTATTTCAAACATAAACATTTCGTGCTTATCTGTATTTTCTCATAATAATCAAACGCATTTCTTCCGTTTTCTTAAATAAGTCATATGTCCTATATTCGTCATAATGTAATTTTTGGGCAATTGTTTGAAATGTTTTCTCTCGCTCATAATCATTTTCAATATAGATAAAATCTAAGTAACATTGATGACACCAATAATTTCTTATTTCCCTAATTTCATCTATTGTGTTGTATTCTTCTTCAGAAAATTCGGGCATATCATCACTATAGTCAAGTTCTTCAAGTTCTCTTGCTATCTTACCCAAGTTCATCTTCTCAACGGATCTTAAATTGTTGTTAAAATTTCCTTTGCGCATTGCTGCATATATTATCTTCAAATTATTTTCTACACATTGAACTTGTTGAATTAATTCGCTGTGTATAAGCTTAAACCGATTTCTATCCATACAATCATTCCCTCTGGCTATTTTCCTCATATAGTACACCTCAGCAAATCTCAATTGTCTCGCATGTAACATAAATAAGAAAGTTATTTTATATATTATAACATTGCACAACGTATTATGCAATTCGTAAATATCAAAAAATAATTTTAAAATAGTATTGACAAAATACGCAATGAGTAATAATATAAGATTAATCTAAATACGAAATGCGTAATTAGAGAAAATATAATGCGAAAGGAGAACTGACATGGAAAAGACAAACTATATGATGACTGTTGATGATGTCGCTCAGGAGTTGGGCGTGTCAAAACAGAAGGGGTATCGCATTATCCGTCAGCTTAACGAAGAATTGGCGGCTGCCGGATATATGACGGTACAGGCAAAAGTACCCCGTACAT
>CAJUBZ010000075.1 GCA_910584795.1 uncultured Eubacterium sp.
AGTTCTTGGATAGGGCGCAATTATACACCACCCAGAGGTTGGTGAATTGCGTTCTCCGAAGGCTCCTTGCCGGAGGGCTGTGATTTTCCGCAGTCATGGTCTGCTCCAAATCAAACAGGGGACGCTACGCTTCCCCTGCACTGGCTGCCGCCAGCTACCCTTTTGCCTTTGAATAATCGAATAAATTTATTAGTTTTTTGTTGTGCTTATTCTATAATGATATTGACATAAATAAAAAAATATAGTAGAATATGCACAAAAAGAGGAAAAGGGAGGGATACTGATGATTTTATAAAATAAGCCGTAATTGTAATCTATGTGTAATAATGATTAAGGAGGATACCCATGAAGAAGTTTTTAACATTTTTATTAACTTGTGTTCTTTTTATTACATCTTCAATGCCAGTTTTTGCAATGACAAATGATAAAGTTTCTACAGAAACGCAAGTTGAAATTCCAGTTTTACAGTTTGACAGTAAGGAAGATTTTGAACAATATTGTTATACTCTTTCAAAAGAGAAATCAACCAGAGGGGCAACCGTTATTTATGCTTCCGTGATTAGAGATGGCACAAGTGAGGATTGTGAGTTATACCTATTGTGGGAAGGTGACGAAATGTACAATGCTTTTAGATATAAAAAAATACAGGTTAAAAGTGCTAACCTATTATCAAGTAAAGTTTATAAAACATTTGGAGACGGCACCAATTACACTACCAAAAATACAACCGCTGCGTCTGTTGGGTCTGTAAAAATAGGTGATTTCAAATTAGATAGTGATATTGAAAAAGTTAAAGTAACTTCAAAAGGCTTACAGGGGTATAATATGAAATCTCTATCATGGTTATCAGGAGTAGAATTTTCGGGAACTGTTACCATTAATTAAGCAGGAAAAATATATATTATGAAGCAAAGATATGAATTTATAAGAAATTATAAATCTCAAATTATTCCGGGTTTTAAATCTTTTGAGGAAACATTGAAATGGTTGTCTGAAAAAGTTGATATTATAGAAATACCATTAAGTAGTTTTACAAATTTCTTTTTAGAAAGCCAAAAATTTAATGCTATAAATGCAATTACTAATAACAATTTGCATTTATCTTCAGAAGATTTTGAGTTTATAGCATACAAATTACTATCTACATCAAAAAATGAGGCTTATAATGAAAAATTAGAAGATGAAAAATTTGTTTATATTTTATTTGAGCTAAGAACAAGGTATGTTATAAGCAATAGTGCTAAACTTCAATTAGAAATAGTGATTCAGCAAGGTATTGGTCAATATGATTATGAAAATAATACAGAATATTTGTTGTATTATATTAGCTGTATTGATAGACTAAAAAACAAGGAATATTAAGCAATAAGCAGGAAATCTGAAAAAAGGTCTCCTGCTTTTTTTCTGCCCGGAATCCGGGAGAAAGGAGGGCGCACACTTGCCATGCCCGCACTGTAAAATCACAATCATTAAGCGGAGCAACAATGAATCCGCTGTTTCTGCCGCCGCCTACCAGAGCGGCGAGA